>NZ_OZ026541.1 GCF_964020175.1 Candidatus Mesenet endosymbiont of Phosphuga atrata
TGGAAAAGGAAGGTTTAGTAAAAGTAATAAAAGAAAGAACAAAAGGCAGAAGAAAAAGTATATGGCTAATGCGCCAGGCTGGGAGGTATCTCCCAGAGTATCACAAAGTAGTACAAAAATCAGCTAACTTTATTAGTCTTTGTTATACGCCAGATTTGGTAAAAGAGCTCACATTACAACCAATAGAAAGATTTGGCTTAGATGCTGCTATAATCTTTTCGGATATTTTAGTAATAGCAGATGCGCTTGGTTTTAATGTTGAATTTATTAAGGATTTTGGACCAAAGATTCACCCAATAAATAACTATTTAGCACTAAAAAGTAAAGAAGAGGCGCTAGATAAGCTCTCACCAGTATTTAAAGCAGTAAAGCTGGTAAGAGAGAAATTACAAAAAGAAAAAGCACTAATTGGCTTTGCAGGTGGCCCTTGGACAGTTGCATCGTACATAGTAGAAGGAGGAAGTAGTAAACAGCTGCTACAAATAAAAAAGATGTGTTACACAAATAAGTCTGATTTTGAGTTTATTATAGGAAGGTTAGTAGATGTAACTACTGCTTACCTTATAAGGAAAATAGAAAGTGGAGTGGACATTATACAGCTTTTTGAGAGTAATGCAGGGTTACTTACAGAAGAGATTTTTGATAAATGGGTAATAAAGCCTACAAGAAAAATAGTATCTAGTATTAGGAGTAAATATCCAGAATTTCCAATAATAGGATTTCCAAGAAATGCAGGTTTGTTTTATAAAAAATACGCTACGCAAACTGGTATCTCTGCTGTAAGCGTAGATTATAGTATGCCTATAAATTGGATTAGGGATAACATAGAACTACCAGTACAAGGAAATTTGGACCCGTATTTGCTAGCATATGATAAAGCAGGAGCAATTGAGCAAGCAAAGAAGATAATGGATTGTTTTGTAGATAAGCCGTTTATATTTAATCTAGGTCATGGTATAATACCAGATACTCCAGTTGAGCATGTTGAAGAGTTGGTTAAATTTATTAACAACTATTAATTTATATTTTAATAGATTATTATCGTTTTAGTTGTATTCTTGTGCAAAAATAGTGAAATACTTATGAAATCAAGATTTCTTATATTATTGATTTTGCTGCTATTGTGTCCTTATGTTGTAATAAGCAGAGATAGGATTGTAGAGTTCGAATTGCTAGTTGGCAAAGTGGAAGATTCAAAAATTGAAGCAGCTTTAAAAGCAAAAATTGAAACTGGGTGGCATATATACTACAAAGATAATGGGGATTTTGGTATACCAACGTCATTTAGCTTTGATGATAAAATGTTTATTGTCAAAACACATTGGCCAAAACCAAAATTGCATATATACAGAATAGAGGAAGATGCATTTATAAGTTTTATATATGAAGGCATTGTTGTATTTCCAATGACAATTGATTTACTAAAAAACAGTAATGGTGCTGAATTTTTGTTAACAGTTGAATATGCTGTTTGCAAAGAAATATGCATTCCAAAAAAAGAAGGGATTAGGCTTAAAATTGGATCTGATTATTTTATAGACAAAAGGGTCAGCAATTTGATAAACGAATGGAATAATCTTTAAAATTTCAAGAATTATTGTAAGATCATTTTTTGCTATAGTACTTGTAGAATTGATTAAAAAATAGACATGTTACGAGGAAATTCTTACCCTTATTTACATTCAGTTAATTATTTGTATATTTGATTTAATTATAAAGTTTAGAAAATGAAAAAAACCATTTTTTAGATATAGTAAATTCACTATACAAAAGGACTATTATTAAAAATAATAGATTTGTGAGAATAAAAGATATGACATTCGTTAGACTTAAGAAAAAAAGTAATAGAATTTATAAACTCTGGATATTCGAAAGCTGAAGCTTGTAGGGTTTTTAAAATTGGAAGAAGCACTATTTTCGAGTGGTTAAAGAAGCTAAGAAACTTGAGCGTAAAAAAAGAGTAAACAAAGCAAAGATGAGCAAAAGCTCGTTCAACTATAGTCTTTCCTAAACTGAATGATAAACCTCAATAATAGCGTTACCAACAACAAGAAGAAATGTTGATGCATTTGAGGTAACTTTTGATGGTATGCGAGCAATGTTCAATGGGGTTCAAATCAGGAGAATATGGAGGAAGATAGAGTAAATTGCCTTTTCAATTAATTCTCTTGTTTTAGCGGTTTTATTGCATTATCGATAACTACAGTTGTATTAACAGGCAGCTCCGGTAGTGTTCTAACCATGTATTAAATACTTCTTTATCACAACCTCCAGTAAAAGTCATTGAAATCTTCTTCCATCCTATTATGTTCTCGTCTTTTGCCAGTGCATGTATTTTCTCTCCTCTTGTCCATATTCTCTATATAATCTTTCATCTCTTGATAAATTTTTTTTAATGTGATTTTTAGCTGTTGTACCAAATTGCGCTTATTCCGAAACCAATTTCATCTCTGCCAGCTGGATGCTTTTTTACATATTCTTCTAGGGATCTATTTTTCGGATAAAATTACCATTTTTTGCTGGTTTTAACCAACAGCTTTCTTTTTTAGCCATCTGTACAATTCCTATTTCTAAAAGCTCCGCAACCTCAGCTTTCGACTTCCCTTTCTCAACCATAGATACCGCTTTCTCCCGTAAATCTAAGCTATCTCTTTATATACTAAAAATTTCATTATACCTTTATCACTTATTTTTGAAAGTACTATAGATGCGGGGAAAACGGCTTAATAGGACGAAATTTAATTTTCCATTCTCTAAAACGTTCTTGTACCTCATAAGCAAAAAATTCCTGTCTTCTATCAGTTTGAATTCTTTGGCAATGGAAAGGCATTCTTTTTCCTAGGTAGTGTCGACAATAAAAAATGATAATGGTATAATATTTCTTTTAAAAAGTGAGAGAAGCAAGACATGAAAGATGGGGAATGGGATAGGATAAAAGACAGCTTGCCAGGAAAAGAAGTGGCAGGAGTGCAAAAGATAACAGAAAATTTATAGCTGCAGTAATGTGGATAGGTAGAACAGTGGAGAGCTTTGCCAGCAGAATATGGAAAATGGTCAATAAGAGATTCATGAGATATCCGGTATATGGCAAATGATTTTCAATACTTTAGCAGTTAATGAAGATACAGAATGATAGATTCAACAATCATATCAACACGCAGCTGGTGCAAGAAAAAAATGTAAAGTGCAAGGGCAAGAGTTGGGGCGTTCTAAATTTCAAGCAAATTACATGCTTCATTGAGATTTTTTGTTACTGCAGATCGGATTATGCAAAAGCTTTAGATCTGATAGAAGGTAAGAATATGGAATCGCTGATAAGATGCAAACTACATGATTGAGGCCGCAGAAGCTGTAAATGCAGAGCCAGTTATGCCACCGCGTTCCAACAACCGAGAGAATACGATAAAGAGCTGTACAAAGAGAGAAATCTAATCGATTCAATAAAATCAAGCATTTCCGCAGAGTTGTTATGACAAATTAGTCATCGCTTTCTTATCTTTTTTGCTGGCATTTATCTTTGGTTGCAATAATTGTCGACACTACCTAAGGGGAACAACTTTTTTATTTTTTATGTAGTCTCTTAAATTATAAGAAAATATAGCGAATAAATCTTTCTGTTCTTGTGGTGTGTAATATGATATCGGCCACTCCCACGTATCTATAACATAAGTCTTACTATTTTTTGAGTTACAGTAATTCTGAACAGTATACAGTGTTGATCTACCCTCAAGGGCACCAATCTCAAGGCATTGAGAATTCTCATTACCTTCAAAAAAAGCTTTATATTTATTCCAGCTCTCTAAATTATGGCTAAACCAGTCTACAGAAAAGTCATAACCGGTAGTGTTTTCTGGATAAGTAACAAGTGGTTTACTCATTTTAATTAATTTTAACAGAGCAAACCCTCCTGTAAAAGAAACAAAAATAAAAGTCATGGTAATAATGACTATGAACAATAGAATTTTCTTGTAGTTAACAGTTCTCACCATTTATGCTCTATAATTCTGCGTATATTAATAATACATTTCTTAAATTTTTATAAACTATATTGTTAATTCATCTATTTTTAGTACACAAGAATTATAACCCTTGTTAAAATACTTTTCATAATTTACTATTATTTACTATTTATTGAAGTTTTACAGATGTGCAAATTTATACCTAACATAAACAGAGAAGGTTATATCTTTATAGCGATCTCCTTTATTGTGTCTTGTATAGCGTTTGCCCTTTCTTGGGGAATTGGTATCACTTTTTTATTTTTAACTTTAATCTGTATTTATTTCTTCCGTGATCCGGCAAGGGTTGTATTAAATGATGAAAATTTAATATTGAGTCCAGCTGACGGTGTAATAGATAAAATTATGGAGATCGATCATCCCTTGTTAGATCAGAAGCAAGATGGTAAACAAGAAAAATTTACGTGTGTCAGCATATTTTTAAGTGTTACGGACGTTCATGTAAATCGCGTACCAATTTCTGGTATAGTAAGGAATTTAGTATATAAAAAAGGAAGATTTTTTTCTGCAATGCTGGATAAGTCTTGCTATGAAAACGAAAAACAAGTAACTTTAATTACTTGTAAAGACGGCAAGGAGATTATTGTTGACCAAATTGCAGGATTGATTGCTCGCCGCATAGTTTGCAATTTAAAAGTTGATCAGCAAGTTAAAGCGGGAGAAAGATTTGGCATAATAAGATTTGGTAGCCGTGTTAATATATATTTTCAGCATAGCATTAAGTTAAGTGTGGTAGAGGGGCAAACTGTAGTAGGTGGTGAGACCGTAATTGCAAATTTAAAGGACAGTTCTCAAAAGAAATTAAGCTTTAACATTATATAGTATGGACGAAGATAGTAATCTTAAGTTCTTACCAATTACTAAATTATTTCCTAATGTTGTAACTCTATTGGGTTTATGTTGTGGGCTTACTGCAATTAAATTTACATTTATAAAGCAATATGAATTATCTATCATTTTTATACTAATTGCTGCAATTGTTGACGGAATAGATGGTAGAATAGCACGTTTGTTTGGGTCTACAAGTCATTTTGGTGCAGAGCTTGATTCCTTTGCTGATTTTCTTAGCTTTGGTGTAGCACCAGCATTTTTGCTTTATTTTTGGGTACTTAAAGAAATAAGGGTCATTGGGTGGATGCTTGTTATGATATACGTAACTTGTATGTCGATAAGGCTTGCACGTTTTAATATTTCACTAAATGAAAAAAAATTACCATGGCAAAATTTCTTTTTTGCTGGTGTACCTGCACCTTTAGGTGCCTTGTTGTTGCTCTTACCTGTAATTATTACCTTTCAACTTTATGAAAGCGAATATGTTTTTATTGCAGAAAAGTTTCTAACTAAAAACAATATAGCTATATATTCTGGAGTAATAGCCCTTCTTTTGGTAAGTAATATTCCAACTTTTTCTGCTAAGCATTTATACATACCAAAAAGCCTGTCTTATATATTCATGCTAATTTTTGGCATACTAATTATCTCTCTTATAACTAAACCTTGGATAACACTACCAATAGTAGGGATAGTATACATATTAACAATACCTATAAGTAGCGCGATTTATTTATACTTTGCGTATAAGAATCACTAATTACTTTATAATTAGTGATTCTTCAGTTTCTAATTTATAAAAAGTGTTAATTGTTTAGTGGAAATCAATAGAACCTTTTTGATGCAAAGGAGTATGATCAATAACATAATTAATTATATCTTGAACTTTAATTACACGACTAGGAGTATCATTTATTTGCTCATTGCCATTAATTACTTTTCCAACTATATTATTAGTTGATTTGTGTAAAGTATTAGACCTATATTCCGAACTAAGTTCATAACCAATAATTTTATCTATTGTATCTGTAATAGTAAATTCACTTTAAATCAGGACTATTGGAAAGCGCGATAGATAGCTAAATTTATGTTTTTGCATCAGTTTTCTAATTCTAGACTTTAAAAAAAATGCTCAATTGGATTCAGATCTGGTGAATATGGTGGCAAAAATATCAATTTGAATTTTTAATCAAATTTTTCGTTTTTATGGATTTGTGAAATGAAGCATTATCACAGACTATAACTTCGTTTTTTCGAAGCATAAAAACTTCTCTACATATAGTCTTTCCTAAAAGAAACGATAAACCTCAATAATAGCGTTACCAACAAGAAGAAGAAATGTTGATGCATTTGAGGTAACTTTTGATGGTGTGCGAGCAATGCTCAATGGGGTTCAAATCAGGAGAATATGGAGGAAGATAGAGTAAATTGCCTTTTCAATTAATTCTCTTGTTTTAGCGGTTTTATTGCATTATCGATAACTACAGTTGTATTAACAGGCAGCTCCGGTAGTGTTCTAACCATGTATTAAATACTTCTTTATCATAACCTCCAGTAAACAGTCATTGAAATCTTCCTCCATCCTATTATGTTCTCGTCTTTTGCCAGTGCATGTATTTTCTCTCCTCTTGTCCATATTCTCTATATAATCTTTCATCTATATATACGATTGGTCTATTTTGGCAATTTTTTCGATAAATCTTTTTCATCTCTGCCAGCTGGATGCTTTTTTACATATTCTTCTAGGGGTCTATTTTTCGGATAAAATTACCATTTTTTGCTGGTTTTAACCAACAGCTTTCTTTTTCAGCCATCTGTATAGTATTGCTATTCCAACAGCTCCACAACCTCAGCTTTCGACTTCCCTTTCTCAACCATAGATACCGCTTTCTCCCGTAAATCTAAGCTATCTCTTTATATATTAAAAATTTCATTATACCTTTATCACTTATTTTTGAAAGTACTATAAAAGCCTAATACCTCTTTTTTTGATCTATGCCGAATTTGCTTACTTTAACCTTGAAAAACATTCCATCCATATTGAATAAATGGTTTGCAAATACGCCACTTATTGGTAGCAATTTATCTGTAATGCTGGATATTGTTGCAGCTGATATCTTATAATTTCTTCAATATGCGATTTTGTAACTCATACCGCTGTGCTAATTTTCAAGTTCAGGATGTAAATTAGTCTGCCTCTTTTTGTGGTTCAAAACTTCCATCTCTATCTCGAAAGCTCAAATGAGTCTGTATCTGTGTATACAGTCTTTGAGCTTTTCTACGATTTCATTCTCATTTATTTTCTTTCTAAACTTGCCTCTAGTAACTTTTTGATTAGCAGTTCCTCCTTTTCCAGTTAGTTTCTCGGATGGGCGATAATATGTTAACTCTTTATAGTCTACTATTCCACTGGTTTTATTCGGTGTTTTTTCGTTCATTCCTCCTTTTTTATATTATTTATATTCGGTTTGACATGGTTTGTTGAACGCTCTCTTTAAAAATAGCTTCTTCAAACAGAATGTAAAATATAATTTACATCCCTCTTTCACAACTGCTTTCTCTTTTTGTTTCTAACATATTTTGCCAGATATTTTTTGTATTTACTTTATTGTTTCCTTGAGCTATATAATCCACCCTTTCCTCGGTATCTTGAGATATATCCTGTATTATTTCAGAGGATTGATACTTTTCTGATCTTATAAAATATCCTTTCTTAACAGCATCGCAAACAGCTAATCCTCCTAATAAGCAATTCTTTCCTATTTCTTCCTGATTTCTAACTAATTGCTCAAATTTTTCTCGATCACATACCTTTACTTCAATCACATCCTCATTTTGCATACTATGACATAACTTAACTTTTAATTCTCCTATGCTAGTACGAAAAGTGAGCATAATGTTACTATTGTCTGAAAGGTTTGTATAATTTCTTACTTTGTCCTTTATCTCAATTTCTACTTTACTACTGCCTATTTTAATCACATTGCCACCAAGTACTATGTTTCCTTGATTTAACCTTAAATCCCTTGTTCCATCTATAATTTTAGCAGTATCTATTATACTGTTTGGTAAATATTCTAAGTAAAAAGTAGTATTGTCTATCTCTACGCGACTGACTTCACCTTCATATGTTGCTTTTGTTGCAACGTCATGCAAATCTCTAGTAAGGTTGAAAAATTCAGAATTAGCCTTTAGCATTTTAACCTTGTGATTTTTTAATAATACTTCTAATTCTTCATTCATTTTCTGATACTTACTAATATCAGCTCCTTTTGATATCAGCTTACAAATTATATCACTTGCAATTTCAGGGTTCTCCTTTACTCCATTTAATTGTTCAATTTCTGCCATAACTAGATTGACAAAACCGTGTTTTATTTTTATTCCCAACTCTAACGCTTCATTTACAGCTTTATTTAGTCCAATAATATCTTTAGCTATTCCATCTGAGAACTTATCTGATTTGTTGTCAGGTATTTCTTCTATATCTTTTTGTTCAGAAAATTCTACAATATCTATATTAGTGCTTTCTTCTAGCTCTTGATCAAATTCCTGTACAAAATCGGGATAAAGATCAGGTATCTCTTCCACATAAGATCCTAATTTATCATAAAAACTATCATCAAGCGGAGCACTAGGAGCATATTCATCCACTGGAGCAGTTGATGATTGGTTGTTTTCTCTGCTTTTTAAGGCACTTTCTATTATATCTCTAATTCTTCTATCTTCATTTACCATTTGCATAAGGTTTGGTAACCCTTGAGTCCCACCAGTCAGTACCTCTTTTGTTTTTGCAATCATTTTATTAATGAGACCCTTTGGTCTGAAATATTCAACACTAGAAAATACTGCTAACCTTTCTATGATTTTATATGCTCTTTCTCTTTCCTCTTCTTCACAATTCTTATCACATGCTTTTCTAATCGCTATATGTATAGGTGTCCAGCCCTTATCATTACCAATACTTGGCTTTGCTCCTTGCAACAATAACCTTTTCACAGCATCTTTGTGACTATTGCTAGTGGCTATTGACATGGGTGTTGCTTTTTTGTAATTAGCATCATTTTCAACATATATAACACTGCTTTCATCAGCACTGCCATCTTGCATGTTGATAAACTTTTCTTCTCCAGACCCAACTTCCGATTCTGTAAAATTTCCACATTGAACATTAATATCTGCTTTATTTTCTATAAAAAAATCCATGAGGTGTTCGTGGCCATATTTAGCAGCTATATGAATAGGTGCTATTCCATTTTTATTTTTTGCATTAATATCTATTCCGTTTCCTACAAGAAAGTTAAGCATTTCCCTACTACATCCTAGTTTAACTGCGTGATGCAAAAGTGTGTTTCCTTTTTTATCCACAGCGCTGGAAAGTAGAACTCTAGCTTTTTCACCATCTATCTCTTCATCACTCTCAATTCCATCACTATCTACCTGATGAGGAAGTAATGTTTTTAACATTCTCAAACTTCTTATTTTTACTGCATAGTGAAGCGCTGTATAGCCATACCCATCTTCTGCTTCTATATTTGCTCCTTGCCATATAAGCTGTTTAACTACTTCAGGTTTCATATCTTCGACAGCAAAAAACAACGGTGTGTTACCATTTTTATTACGAATATTAACATCCATACCTGCAGCAATAAGTTCATTTACATTTTTCACTGCTGTATCTTCAGAATAATCGTTACTATTACTATTTAACGGATCATTATCTGGCGAAAGTAAATCACATTTAGTAGTTTTTAGATTATCTCCTGTATAGTCATTACACGCAGCATAATGTAAAGCACTGTTACCTTTACTGTCTGTATACTTAATATTTGCTCCTCTTGCTAATATTCTATGTATTACTTCTGTAGAATTTGAAAATGCAGCAAGTGATAATGGAACCCATCCATTCTGGTTTTCTATATTGACATTTACATTTTTACCTTGATCTAGAATAGATTCTGCAACACGCACGTCTTTATTAGAAAGGGCAAGATGTAATGCTGTGTTTTGATCCTTATTTGTAATGTTAATTCCTTGATTTTTTTCTACAAGAAGCTCTGTCCCCTCAACATATCCACGATCAGCTGCGTAATGTAGTGGTGTATTGCCATAATTATCTTGAATATCAACTCTTGCTCCTTGCTCCAAAAGACAACTTATACTCTCATCACATTCATGGGATCCACTATTATCGGCAACATAATGCAGTGGTGTTTTTCCATATTTGTCTTGCACATTTGGATTAGCACCAGCTTTCAATAATAGATCTAGGACATCAATATTAAAGTTAACTACTTCATGTAGTACTGTTATTTTTGATTCTCCTCTTTTAAGATCAAATACTACTTTTAAGTCTCGATCATTCTTATAAGCTTCTAAAAATTTCTTAAGTTCTACAGTACCAGGACGATCATATTCAAAATCTGTGTTGAAATCATAAACTCCTAAATATAATCTTAAATTTTTCAATTTGTTCAAAAATTCACTATTTAATTTTCTTTGATTCTTTGTTAGTTTTAGCTCTTCACTAGACCACTTAGCTATTTGCTCTTCCCATAAATCTTCCGGTATATCCTCTCTACTTAAAGAACTTTCCTCCGCAGCCATATTTTTCCCCTCTACCTGTTTTGTATGCTATATTTAGTTTATAGACGTAAGTTAAATTTTCTCTTAAAGGACATCTGAAGATTTTAAGGAATTAGCTAAATAGATAACATTAGAGTACTTTTTTTCCTTACATTACTTGCAACTAAAGGAAACATCATGCTTATATAGTTTAGGTTATGCTGTAAAAAGCTTTCATTAAGCTCTGACAAACTATCTATTATTTTCTCTGTAGTAGAATGATTTACAGAACCTTTATACTCTTCCTCTATTTCTTTTATACGATTTAAAATAACACGCCGCTCTTCCAATTCAATTCGTTTATATATTGTCATGCTCAAATTAAACTCTCCTACGTCTTCAGGACGTTTCATATCTATGTATGAACGCTTTTGTTGGCCTTGCTTTTTTAGTTCTTCAACATTTGATATTTTAACTGATTCATAAGATGATAACATCATATCCCCCCTTATTGAATATGATAAAATTAGAATATTATAGATAATATTCAATCAATAAACTTCTTCAAGCAAATTGTTATATTATCAAAAGAAACATTCTTCCCTTCTGGCAGATACTTTCCTTCGAGTGATAAAACCTTCACTCACTTCTGTAATTTTAACTCTATCAAGTTTAAATCTTCTTTCCCATTTGGCTAAAGCTTCAGCAACTGCTGCATAGATCTCCAAGTTTCGATTTATCTATAAGTTCAAATAGTCTAGAGCCATCTCATAACTCTACTGCCAATTGGTGTGGTTAGAATATCAACTATCGATTGCTTTAAATGCTCTAACCCTTCTAATACCTTACCATTACTGACACTCATTCCCCTCATGTTTTAATTACAAAATACATTATACTTATTACTTCAAATCCACATGAGACTAAATCTCCCACTCTTGCTATACCAAAGCAAAAACAGTAGCTGAATTAACACTTTATTTTCTGTGAAATTATCAGACTTTCTTGCAACAGGATTTCCATTTACAAACATATCATTGCTTCCTTTAGTACAAATATGTGGTTACGCAATAATCTCCTATTCGAACAACAATAGACCTCTTTCGAAACTCATATAGAAAATTATAAATAGCAGCAATCAAATTGAATCTCAGAGCAAAACTCTGCGATAATTTTGAATCTAACCCAATCACATTCTCTATTACCACTCTTTTGCTCATGGGTTCCCGATTTTCTTTCTTTTGTTCGTTAGTCAATTTTTTGTTTTTCTATGTGGCAGCTCTCATGAATTTTTCTCATCCCTCTGTATCCACTATCCGCTAAAACTTTAACAATTTTTGATTCCTTGAATATTCGAAAATTCTGCCGTTTGCAAATGATTTGCTCTGTTTTTCTACAATTAACTGAGTTTTGAATGTATTTCTTACCTGAATTCGTTGCTTTTTTTGGGTCTTTCTATCGGTGTTTCTGTACTATCTATCACTAAAACTTCATATTCCATATCACTTTTTAATAATTCTTTTCGATTCGGTAACGCAAAATCTGGGTGCTCTATTATTCTACCCACTTTACTGTTTTATATCTCCCATAGCTTTGTGCAACATGGAAATAGGTCCACGAATAATGCCATTAATTTCCTCATTTAGCCTTCCTCTTTTTTCCTGTAGAACTTTCACTATCTTATTGAATTTTTAGCCCTTGCGAAATTTCTCATCCTCCAACTCTTTTACTATTTTATATTTTTTTGAAACCTTCCCCTTTTCTGATTTTAGGCTAGTTTCGATAGAGGTCTATTGAAATTTTTTTGGAGCAAGAAATTTAGTAAGAAGCGTAGCAACCAATCCTTTAGGTGCTATCTTCTTGAATTGCTTCTCCACTAATTCTTCTTTTTCCTTCTTATCAAGTTTATCAAACTCTTCCTTTTTAATTCCAAGACGTGTATAGTGGTCTGTAGCCATAATCTTATTTATTAATTAATTTACAAATTGTACTTATTTTATATTAAAATAATGTTAATTTATTAATAAATATAATTTTATATATTGCTTGTTTTTATTTCAGCCTGTAAAAAATTAATAGCTCCTATCTCTATACACTTATGGTAGAATGGCTCAAATCAGATGAACCTATTGAATATTTAAATGCTGTAGAATTTATGGAAGAGAGGATTAAGCTGATCTCTGGTGGAATAAAACCAGAGCTAATTTGGCTACTTGAACATCCAGCAATATATACAGCAGGTATCAGCGCAGATGCAGCAGAGATAAGTACAAATGTCACCATTCCTGTTTTTCAAACTGGTCGTGGAGGTAAGTATACCTATCATGGTCCAGGGCAACGGGTAATCTATGCAATGCTTGATCTTAAAAAAAGAAATAAATGCGATGTAAGGCTGTATATCAAAAATTTAAGTACCTGGATAATAAACAGCCTACGCCATTTTTCAATCTATGGAGAGTTTAAAAGTGACTTAATAGGAGTGTGGGTAAATACAAATGGAAAAGAAGAAAAGATTGCAGCTTTTGGCATAAAGATAAGAAAGTGGATCACTTATCATGGTATTGCCTTAAATGTTCACCCTGATCTATCCCACTATAACAGCATAATCCCTTGTGGCATTAGTGAATATGGAATCACTTCTATGAAAAAATTAGGAATTAAACCCTCCCTAAGTGCAGTTGATGAAGTTTTACAAAAAGAATTCTATAAAGTATTTTCTAAAACATAATTACAATTGTTGACAAAAATCTTATAAAAATGAAAAACATTAAGAAAGCAATAATCTCAAGTGTAATCTGCAACGTAATTTTATGGTATGGTTATACTTTATTTGGCGTTTTAATTTATATAATAAGTGATGTTTTTTTCTCGTCAGAAGGCTATTACATAAGTTTAATAAAAGCCCTTAGTGTTTTTGCTATTGGTTTTTTAGCAAGACCATTTGGCGCAGTTGTATTTGGGCACATTGGTGATAAATACGGCAGAAGAATTGCCCTACTTATCTCAACGCTACTTATGTCTGCTTCATCTGCATTTATTGCATTTGTACCGAGTTATAGTAGTATAGGGATATTTGCATCACTGCTTATAGCAATACTTCGTTTATTACAAGGAATGGCAATGGGAGGAGAAGCAGGTAGCTCAGTTTTTTTAATTGAAAATGCAGATAATAAAAAAAATCTAAGTTTTCTCGGTAGCATCAAAGTTTTAAGTGGCATGCTTGGTTCTATTATTTGTTTAATAGTAATAGTAATCTGTAAAAAAACATCTGATTTTGACTCTTGGGGATGGAGATTACCGTTTATATTTTCCCTATTTATGGGATTTGTTGCTATATGTACAAGATTTATCTTTGATGAAAGTTATGCATATCAAGTAAATAAAAAAAACTTATCAAAATCACCAATCTTAGAGTTTATTAAGTACTATAAAAGACCACTCCTTATATCCATAGGAATTGGCATTGCTCAAAATGCTTCTGTTTACGCTCTTTTAGTATTTTTTAAAACTTATATAAGGGAAGTATCATCAGTAAATTTTGATATTACCTACATAATAGAAATTTTTGGCAATCTACTGTATGGAATACTTGCTGTATCCTTTGCTATTTTATCTGATAAGATAGGAAAAAAAGCTATAATGGTATTATCTTGTGTTACACTAGCTATAACCAGTTTTCCAGCTTTTCTTATGCTACACTCTAATAGCTATCTAGCTATTATATTTGCGTATTTGATGTTTGCTGTGCCTAGTGCAGCATCATTTGGCATATATAACGCAATTGTGTGTGAATTATTCCCAACAAAAGTTAGATACACTGGTTTGAGTTTGGCACATAATATTTCAGCAGGAGTTTTTGGTGGATTCTCGCCTTTAATATGCACTTGGCTTGTGATGGCAACAGGAATTAAGATTTCCCCAGGATTTTATATAATCTTCTCTGCAATGATCAGTTTAATATCTGTATTACAAATTAAAAAAAGCGATAAGAATATTGATTGGTAATCTGATGTTTAGATGCCTTAAAACACAGTGAATTCACCTATGTTTTCCTATCCATATATCTACTTGTACTGAAAGATCTTGAATAGTAGTATTTGAAAAAGTAGTACTAATTGATTTCTTAATCTTTTCTTCTTCCTCTCTACAAACCGCTATACTACAAGATATGTCTTTTGCACAATTAAAAAGTATTTCTGTATAGTTATAAATTATATCTGCTATCTCTTTGCTTTTTAAACGTTTACAACATTTCATATTATGTTGCAATTGATTAACAACACCATCTTGTATTAAAACATAAGTCGATTTAGTAATGTCCTCTAGCTTTAATTGATAATAACATATGCATCTTGTAATTAAATCTAGTATATTTATTTTATATAAATCTTGTGATTCAGTGCTTTGCTCAGGTTGTATACTTTTTAAAGCATGTTGAATAATGATGTATGCAATTCTGCTAGGTGTACTAATATAAGGCTTCAATAGCCCTATTCGTTTATCTAATATGGCTTCAGTATTGTTAGAAATAATGTAATGATTTAAACAACCTGCACCTCCCATATCCAAATTTTGTATATAATGTATATAGCATTTACGATTAAGGCGCTTATTAGAAGCATAAGAATCACTATATGGATGATATGTATAATACTCTTGCCACTCTTGTTGAGTACCATACTCATAGTGCGATACAGTACCATCATCTTCAATATCTTTTATAAAAGAAGCTTTGTTGTGTTTTAATATTAAATGAATAATCTTTGGATCACCAACGCCAAATGCAATATTTAGAGTAGTTAATATACTACTTGAATATGACTCAATTTCAGCATAAATTATGCGATTTTCATTATCTTTAATAAATGAACAAGTACTATGTAATTCCATCTTTTTATTAAGATTATTTAATATCTCTAAAAAAGGTATATTATCTACAATTGCTGCACCATGTTTTAGAAGCAAATTAACAATATCAACACGTTTATAAGCAATAGCTAAATGTAGGTGGTTATATTCATGTATTATTAAGGAGTAAGAGGGATGGAGATAAGATTTATTGAATTTATATTCTGTTTTTATTTGAGCTCCTTTTTCCAATAGAAAATTTATTAATTGTATACTACAATTACGTATTATTGCTAACCCTAAACTTGTATCTTCTATTTGATTTGCGTCATTAATTATTACGTTACCGTTAGCTAATGCTTCTCTTATTTTGTCGATATCATTTTTTTTTATACCTTCATTGACATAATTAATTGCATCTATATTTGAAAACATCCCAATCTACTATAAAAACTTATATGTTATTTATAGTATATAAATTTTTAATTCCTTCTATGATTATTTAATAGAATTTTGCATATGTTAGTAGTTTGCAAGGGCTATTTGTTTTAGCATTTTCCTTCACAGGTAGAAGGGAATTTTTATCATTCATTATTGAATTTAATATGTCGATTGCATATTTAATTTCAGTCTGTTAGAACCTCATAAAAGTGATAAGGTTGATAAAAGGGTGATTAGTATGAGAAAAATTGCAATGGATATAATCTTTCTTAGATTTATCATAATTAATTTCAAAAATTTTATAATCTTATAATATATCGTTCTGATGTAGTCAATTTCTGAAATATAAAAAAATATAATTAAATATATTGACATAAATTAATATTATTTATTTACTTAAAAAAGTAATTTTGTTGTTTGATTAGTAAATTTGAGAATAGAAATAAAGGCAGTGGTGCAAAGCAAAATTTTTTTTGTACACCAATGCTATTATTTTAGTTTTGGTTTGAGTACAGTACTTAAGTCATTTTGATTTAAGTTTAACTTGAGAGTTTGATCCTGGCTCAGAACAAACGCTGGCGGCAAGCTTAACACATGCAAGTCGGACGAGAGTTATATTGTAGTTTACTATAATATGCTTTAGTGGCAGACGGGTGAGTAATATATAGGAATCTACCTAATAGTATGGGATAATTGTTAGAAATGACAGCTAATACCATATATTCCTTATGAGGGAAAGATTTATCGCTATTAGATGAGCCTATATTGGATTAGCTAGTTGGTAAGGTAATGGCTTACCAAGGCAGTGATCTATAGCTGGTTTGAGAGGATGATCAGCCACACTGGAATTGAGATACGGTCCAGACTCCTACGGGAGGCAGCAGTGGGGAATATTGGGCAATGGGCGAAAGCCTGACCCAGCTATGCCGCGTGAGTGATTAAGGTCTTAGGATTGTAAAGCTCTTTTAGTAGGGAAGATAATGACGGTACCTACAGAAAAAGCCCTGGCTAACTCCGTGCCAGCAGCCGCGGTAATACGGAGAGGGCTAGCGTTGTTCGGAATTACTGGGCGTAAAGGGTACGTAGGCGGTTTAGTAAGTTAGAGGTGAAATCCTGGGGCTTAACCTCAGAATTGCTTTTAAAACTACTATACTAGAGATCGAAAGAGGATAGTGGAATTCCTAATGTAGAGGTAAAATTCATAGACATTAGGAGGAACACCGGTGGCGAAGGCGGCTATCTGGTTCGATTCTGACGCTGATGTACGAAAGCGTGGGGAGCAAACAGGATTAGATACCCTGGTAGTCCACGCTGTAAATGGTGAATGCTAAATGTAGGAATTTTTATTTCTGTGTTGTAGCTAACGCGTTAAGCATTCCGCCTGGGGACTACGATCGCAAGATTAAAACTCAAAGGAATTGACGGGGACCCGCACAAGCGGTGGAGCATGTGGTTTAATTCGATGCTACGCGAAAAACCTTACCACTCCTTGACATGGAGGCTATCTCCTTCTTAACAGAAGGATTCAGTTCGGCTGGGCCTCACACAGGTGTTGCATGGCTGTCGTCAGCTCGTGTCGTGAGATGTTGGGTTAAGTCCCATAACGAGCGCAACCCTTATCCTTTGTTACCAACAGGTCAAGCTGGGTACTTTAAGGAAACTGCCAATGATAAATTGGAGGAAGGAGAGGACGACGTCAAGTCATCATGGCCCTTATGGGGTGGGCTACACACGTGCTACAATGGCGATTACAATGGGCTGCGAAACTGCAAAGTTGAGCTAATCCTTAAAAATCGTCTCAGTTCGGATTGCTCTCTGCAACTCGAGAGCATGAAGTTGGAATCGCTAGTAATCGTGGATCAGCACGCCACGGTGAATACGTTCTCGGGTCTTGTACACACTGCCCGTCAAGCCATGGAAGTTGGTTTTACTCGAAGCTAGTGTGCTAACCTTTAAAGGAAGCAGCTATCTAAAGTAGGGCTGATGACTAGGGTTAAGTCGTAACAAGGTAGCCGTAGGTGAACCTGCGGCTGGATTACCTCCTTAGCTTTATGTATAGTTTATTTATTATTTTATTAATAATATAAATTATACAATGTGCCACTGTCTTTTTTTCTATTTTGTTGTAAAATCAATATGTTATGGTAAAGCCTCTTTCTCCATATCTTCAAATAATATGTAAGATGCAAGTCACTAATTTGCTTTCTATATCTCATAGAGTAAGTGGTGTATTTTTATTCCTTGGCGTCTTATTTTATTCTTGGTGCTTTGCATTGTATGTTTTTTTTACTGATTTTGTGATTGCATTTTCTTCTCATCAATATTTTATTTTAATTAATAAGGCTTTTGCTTTTCTATTTCTATCTTCTTTTACCTACCATTTTTTTAATGGTATTCGCCATTTACTATGGGATTTTGGTGTAAATATTACCAATAAAGGAGTATCGATTACAGGTATAATAGTAGTAATTTTATTTTTGCTTTCTGCCCTTTCTTCAGCTTTTTTAATTTTTTTATGAAAAATCCAGTTCTTCATTGGTGGTTTCAACGCTTGTCAGCTGTTGTCATGCTGTTTTTATTTCCATGGTTTATATACATTTTTACTCATCTATTTACCATTCAAGATGAACAGCAAATTGCTCACTTCATTTTATCTCATCCATTGCAAGTTTTAATTTTTTTTATGTTATTATTCTTAGTACTTTGGCATGCTGTTTTAGGGGTGCAAGTTATTTTTGAAGATTATGTTTATAATATAAAAGTAAGATCTTTACTTAACCTTTCTAGTAAGGTAATTTCTATCATTACGTTTCTAGCAGTATTAGTTGCTTGCACTTACTTTCTTTATAGGAATCAGTATTAATTGATTATTAATCAAGTATTATGTAAAATTAATATAATTTATATCAATTAATTATGTCAAAAATAGGGGATACTCTTTCATCCTTATACGGTGGATATAAAAAATTTAGTCTTCATAGGAATAAATTCTTTTCTTACAGATATTTTATACGTAACTATGATGAAGCTGAAGAAATTTACGTTGATGATGGAAGACGTGAAATTCTTTATAATGGAAAAGAATGCTATTTCCCTAAAGAAATTCCAAACGATTTTCAGCCATTAAAATATAATTATTTTTGGGATGGAAAACATAGACACCCTATTGAACTACCAGGACGTTATGGCCAATCTTATAATGGCAACACTATATATGCAATGCCTTTTGTAGATATGGCAATTTCTTCAGAGCAGCAGAAGATTTTTGGCTTCAACAAAGAAGAGTTAAAAAATAAAACTATAGTAATTGAAGTTGATAAAAATGGTGAAGCTGTATCACCAAAACTTGGTGAAGCTTTATACTACTCTTTTTCTGGTGGTATAAAACCCACTTCTTTTCGAGTTGTTGATCGCAAAACTAATGAGACAAGATGGTTACCATCACTTATAATGCTACCATTTAATTTAGGTGGTGCTGCATGTAATTTTGTGTGTGGGTTCATTGGTGGGATTTTAAACAAAATAGGAGGTGGATTATTTTTAAATATTGCTAAGCATATATCGAAAGGCCTTGATGATGAGATTAGCGCAAATAAGAATGATGTTCTTAAATCAAATCAAAGATTACTTAAAACACGTTCTGCTGTTGCTTTTATTTTTGAATCTTTAGCTTCACTCTTTATTGCAACTGGTAGTGTAGTTGAAGGTACTGGGCGTACTGCAGATGCACTGCTTAGAACTCCAAACCTCATGTTCCATCACGATGATTTAGACCGTAAAGCCACTTGGGCTAATATTAAATCTTCAATTACTAATACCTATCATGATTTATCCAGCATAAAAAAACATACTACAAATTCATTGCAAGCTTGCACAGCACGCATAAATGGTGACGTAGAGAAACTGCAAGAAATAAAAGGTATCAATACTAATAAAGATACCGATGATAAAGCAAGTAAACAAAATCAAAAGTGTAATAGTTTAGACAAGATAGATAAAAATAAAATAAAAGAAGCCGGTCAAGGGTTAAGTAATATAGAACAATCAACTATGGCTGTTGGAACAAAAGAAAAATTAAATAACCGCCACCAAAGTACTGTAGCAGGTCAACATCAATCACAGACAGCTCGTAGCTGTTAACTTTTATACATATATTTTTACTGTCTTTATATATTACTTAGAACTCAAAAGTAGCCACTTATCTTCATCTAAAATAGTTACACTAAGTTCTACAGCTTTTTTATACTTCGATCCTGGTTTTTTACCAATAACTAAGTAGTCAGTTTTTGTTGATAAACTTGAGCTCACTTTGGCCCCAAGCGATTCAGCTTTTGCTTTGGCTTCACTTCTTGTCATATGCAGCAGTGAACCAGTAAATACTATTGTTTTGCCATTTAGCTCAGATTTGTTATCTAAGTTGCCACAATCAGAATCTAAAATTTTCAAGCGGGATGTAAGCCTATCTAATACCTCAATGTTATGTTTTTCAGAAAAGAAAGACTTAATTGAACTAACTGTTTTTTCTCCTATACCATCAATACTCATCAGATCATCTATAGCCAATTCTCTCATAGCACTATACCAATTAGTATATGAATTGTAATAGTTAGCCAACAATTTAGCTGCTTTTTGCCCAACAAACTTAATGCCAAGTGCAAATATTAGTCTATATAAATCTATTTTTTCCCTACTTCTTATTGCGTTAAATAAATTATTTATTGACTTTTTTCCGCAACCGCTGCTGGTTTCTAGAGGAAAATTAAGATCTTTAATCTTCTCTTCCAAGAAAAAGACGTCAGAAATTTTTGTAATTAAGCCATTACTATAAAAAAATTCTATTTGTTTTTTACCAAGGCCAACAATATCAAAAGCATCCTTAGAAACAAAGTGCCTAAGCTTTTCTATTAATTGGGCTTTGCAATAAAACTCTCCCATACACCTTAATGCAACTTCACCTTCGGTTTTACAGATACTACTGCCGCATTCTGGGCAAGAGCTAGGGAAAACAAATTTTTGTACCTCAGAGGAGCGTAAGCTTTTATCTACTTCTACAACTTGTGGGATCACGTCACCTGCTCTTTGCACTGTAACAATATCACCTTCTCTTATATCTTTGCGCTCAATTTCATTTTTGTTATGCAAGCTCGCTCTGCTCACTAAAACCCCGCCAATATTTACAGGAACCAATTCCGCAACTGGTGTTAAAACACCTGTCCTACCTATTTGAATTGATATTTTATTCAACCTTGTTTTGGCTACCATAGCAGGAAATTTATGTGCTATGGCCCAACGCGGTGCACGACTTGTACTGCCAAGGCGCTCTTGCAATTTTAGATTATTTACCTTATAGACAAGCCCATCAATGTCATAATTAATGCTATGACGGCTGCTGTAAATTTTGTTATAAAAATCAGCAATTTCATCTATAGTTTTAACTACTGCTATATTATTACTCACGCAAAATCCAAGCTCTTTTAATTTTCTCAACATTTCATATTGCGCTTCTTCTTTACAATTGGTTATAGAATAAGCGGAATATTTAAGAGATCTGCTTGCTGTAATTTTAGGATCAAGCTGTCTTATAGACCCTGCTGCTGCATTTCTGGGATTTGCAAACTCATTATCTTTATTTAAATCTATAAAATCATCCCGATCTATATATATTTCTCCTCTAATTTCCAAAGTATCATTTGTATTTAAAACTTTTGGTAATTCTTTTAGAGTTGCAATATTTGCTGTAATATCCTCACCAAAATAACCATCACCACGTGTTGCAGCATAAGCTAAAGCTCCGTTTTCATAAGTTATAGCAAACGATAGCCCATCTATTTTTAGCTCACACAGTAGCTCTATTTCATCTATATTTAAAAAGCGTTTTACTTTTGCAAAAAATTTCTCTATGTCTTGCAAACTTAAAGCATTGTCTAAAGAAAGCATAGGTTTTTTATGCTGGATTTTTTTAAACCTACTGTCAGGTTCTGAACCTACGCTTTCTTGCACGCTACCTGTTAATTTCAATTGAGGAAATTGCTCTTCTATCTCTATTAACCTTGCACGCAAATCATCATATTCAGCATCAGTAACTGCTGGCTTATCATTTGTATAATAAAGAGCATCATAATGTTTTACCTTTGCCTTTAGATCTAAAAATTCCTCTTTTATCTTTTCAAAAATCATCCATTAAAAATATATAAACTTATAACCAATTTAATTATAATTGAATTACTACTGAGGTGAAGGAGAATACTCTAGAGAGGTTTGAACTTGAAACACCGTCGTTATAGCAGCTAGATCTTCTTTAGGAGCTTCTTGTTGTAAATTATGATGTATAGGCTGTACTTGTTTTGTTCGTTCGTTCTGTGCCTTTTCTTCAACATCTAACTTTAATTTATGATTATCTTCGTAATCGAAATTTAGTTTTTCTTCTATATCTTTCAATTCTTTGCGTGCAGAACTGCTTTGATAACACCGATATAGGGCTGGAGAAGCAGAGAGTAATGCCCCTAATAATATAGCAGATATGCCACATAACAATGCTATAGTTTCTGGGCTTTGGAAAAAGGGAACCTCTCTTCTAGCTAGTATTTCATCTATTGACAACTTTCTAAACATTATGCAACCTAATTGATAAAATAAGGTACATACCATTGTAGCTGAACCAATTCCTACAAACCATCCTAAAATTCCAGACTCAATACGATAAGCAAGACCAGCTCTCTTCATTTTCTTTTGAAGATTCTCATCAACGAATTTCGAATATGCATTCTGAGCATAATTATCATCTAACTGTTCAATATGCCTTATAAGCTCTTCTTTGAATTTTTCTTCAATAGGTTTTAAATCACAAATCTTAATTCCTGTTTCTGTATCCACAATTGAAATTGTATTATATTCGATTTTTGTTAATCTTATTAATTCTATGTATTTATCATTATTGATAGCTTCAAGCTGTGCTTTTCTTGCATTTAACTCTTTTATTTGTTGATTAAGATTATTATACAGTGAGTATTGTTCATCTAACTTATTTTCAAGTTTTGTTTCACTAGAAGCAGCATTCTTAAACAGAGTAATTTTTTCTTCTTTTTCACTATTGAGTGAATCAAGTTCTCCATTTATTTTTTTAAGTTCTTCATGTATTTGACTTTTTATTGCTCTCCTAAAAATATCATCAACAAGGCTATGCTGAATTAAAAATGGATAACTTAAAGCACTGTCTTTTAATGTTGAGGCAATAATAAAGCTATCTCTTGTAGGTAAAAACTCAGAAACTAATTTAAAGGCATTATTGTAATTTTTTAATTTCTTATCACTAAGGTCTGATTTTTTCTTTATAATCTCTTCTAAAGCACTCCCATCATTGATTTTGTTTTGTGTTTCTTCTATCATTTCTTACCCCCATTAATAATAGTTATTTTAATATATTAACATATTTAACTTATTTATTCAATATTTTCTTATATCGTTTAATTCATGAAGTTTCCGTTGTTTAAAAAACTGTATTAGCTAAGTTATAAGTTACTTAACCAAAGGAACATATAATACATAAGTTAATCATCATAGGGGACAGTTAAATGAGCAAATTTTTAGCTAACGTCAACAGTAATTCTAAACCTGAAGATTCACAGGTAATTAACTGGGAAGTCATAAAAAACCGTGAATATCACAATAATAGTTTATCAAAAATAATTAATTTATATATAATTAAGATCTATGAACCGCAAAATAATGAATTTCTTTTAGGAAATAAGCATCATTTTAACACTCTTTTAATAAGAATTACTATTACAAGAGAAAATATCCTTGCAAAAAAACTATTAACAATTGAAATAATGAAGGGAATATTTCCTGATATGTTCAATAACAATAGTAAAAAAAGAAGTAATATATTGCATTTGCAAGATTTATATAGCCACCTATGCTATACACTAAATGCTACATTACCTAAAGATATGGAAGAAAATTTTATTAAAGAGTATAAAGATGCTGCAAGCTTATTTAAAATCTAAAAAAAGTTGTGCTACTTTATGATCTATATCATTTAAATCATCTATAAGTTTTTTATCTATTGCAGATATTATAATTTTATATGGATCTTTTTGTATTACATCAACACTTATAGTACCAGGGGTTAGCGTGACAGAATTGGCAAATAAAGCCAGGCTTATGCTGTTTCTTTGTTGTGATTCAAAAACAGTGATCTGAGGATTAAATGATGATTGCCATATTCTTTTTGCTATATATGCAGATGATAGAACCACTTGCAACATTAACCAGCCAATATAGGCAATAAAACGAAAAAGAAACACTCTATCCAATTTATTCCAAATATTTGAGTAAGCACTACTTAAACGTCGGCAAAGCAATATAGTAAATAGACAACTGAAGGCACCCGATACTATAAAAAAACACTCAAAGTGACCGGATAAAATAATCCATAAAATAAACAGTGTAATATAATATCTAATATTCATTACTTTAAAAACTTTTATGCTATAAATTTTTAAGCGATATTGTAATTTTAGTAAATAAAAAATTTTTAGCTACACAGTATAGTATAATAACATAAATCAATTTGCAAAACCAAAATATAGTTTTATCATAATTTACGATGTAAGGTAAAATCTAATAAATTGATAAGGGCAGTTTTGTATAGAGAGCTAGGGAAAATATCTAAACTTTCTTTAGCTATTTTGATATAAGATTCTGCTTTTTCTTTAGCTAGCTCTATAGCTTTGTGGTTTTTAATATAAGATATAGCTTTTTGGAAGTTGCTGCAATTTTCTACTGCGCTAAAAGAACTTTGCCAAAATTCCTTCTCTGTTTCATCTGCAAGGCTATAGGAAATAATAACAGGTAGAGTTACTTTTCTATTGTAGAAATCATTACCTAAATTTTTACCAGACTGCTCTCCACTATAATCTAAAACATCATCAATTATCTGAAACGCAATACCAAAATTAACCCCAAAGCTCTTTAAAGCTTCTCTTTGTTGTACCGATACCTTAGCTAAGGCAGCTGCAGCTTCACAAGAAGCAGCAAATAGAGCTGCTGTCTTTGCTGATACGACATCAATATAGTCTTGTTCTGTCATAGTAATATTGCTACAAATTAGCATTTGCTTTATCTCTCCACTTACTATAGTAGCAGAAGACTGCGATAAAATAGATAGTACATCGAAATTTTCGCATTCTATCAGCCACTGGAATGCCATTGTCAGTAAAAAATCACCTACTAAAATACTAGTTTTGTTTCCCCAGATTTTGTTTGCAGTGCTTATTCCTCTTCTGAGATCACTTTCATCAAGTACGTCATCATGTAGTAAAGTGGCATTGTGTATAAATTCTATTGCCGCAGCTACACGTATTCTTTTACCTTCTTCATCCTGACAACTGAGCATTTTGCATACTATAAATACTAATGCAGGGCGCAGTCTTTTACCTCCAGCTTTAATTAGGTGTGATATAACACTACTGACAAGAGATATGTTGCTATTTTCGCTGCTATTATTTAAGAAATTCTCCAAGATTTTTAAATCTTCACTTACTAAATCACTACTTTCAAACATTTGCTAAGAAATAAATAGACCTATAATATATAGTTTTAAATTTCTATTTAGTATGCATTTATTTTGTTTTGGTTACGGATATGTAGCTAAGTTTCTAGCACAAAAATTGGCTAATTTAGATTGGAAAATCAGTGGGACTTCAAGCAAAACTAATGAAAATGCAGATATTAACATATTGAATTATAACTCCAATCTTGTACAAAGCTCACTGCTAGATGCAACTCATGTTTTAATTTCAATACCCCCAAACGGTGATAATGTATTGGAAAAATACAGCAGTTATTTTAAAAATGTTAAATGGATAGGGTACCTATCAGCAACGAGTGTCTACGGTGAACATTATGGCCACTGGGTAACAGAAGATTCAGAAACAAAACCAATTGAAGAAAGGGGAATAAAGCGGCTTGAATGTGAAAAGAAGTGGAGGCAGAGTAATTTGCCAGTGCACTTTTTTCGTTTGGCAGCAATATATGGTCCAGATAGAAATGCTTTAGTTGATCTAAAGTTAGGTAAAGCAAAAAGTGTGATAAAAGAAGGTCATGTTTTCTCGCGTATTCATGTTGAAGATATAGCTAGCATACTGTTTAGCTCAATAAACAGTCCAGATCCAGGAGAGGTATACAACTGCGCTGATGATCTGCCGTCACCACAAATTGAAGTGATAACTTATGCTGCAAACCTCCTTAAGATTGAACCACCAGCACCAATTCATTTTTCAAAACTGCCAAAATCTATCAGAAGCTTTTATAATGGAACAAAACGCATAAGCAATGCAAAAATAAAAACGAACCTTAACGTAGTTTTGCAATATCCAACTTATAAAGAAGGTCTAATTCACGAATTTAAGAGGTTAGCTTAATGAAAATTCCTCAATTTCTTCATACTATCAACAAAGCGTTTAAACAAATAATGTGAATCATAAGGACCAGGAGATCCCTCTGGATGATACTGTACAGAAAAAACCGGATATCCCTTTAGTTTTATCCCTTCTATGCTGTTGTCAAAGAGAGAAATATGAGTTATTTCAACACTATTTGGCAAAGTTTTAGGATCAACCACAAAACCATGATTCTGAGTTGTTATCTCCACTTTTGCATTACCTACTTCATATACTGGATGATTGTTACCTCTATGACCTAGATTCATTTTTATTGTCCTAGCCCCAAGCGTAATAGCAAGCAACTGATGCCCTAAACATATACCAAAAATAGGTAAATTGGATTTTATAAGAATATCTATTTCTCTTGTAGCATACTTTGCTGTAGCTAATGGATCACCTGGACCATTGGAAAGCACTATACCATCTGGTTTTAAGCTTAATACTTCTTTAGCAAAATTTTCCTTTGCTGCAATCACTGTCACTTTGCAGCCTAAATTTACTAAGCAGTTAATTATACTACTTTTTACGCCAAAATCGACTACAACCACATTATAATCTAAATTGCCATCTCCTTCCTTTACCATGTAACCATTATGCTTACTTACTTTACTTGCTAAATCTAGCCCTTCTGATGGTAAAAATTTTATGTTTTGTAGATTATCAGGTGAGCAGATAACACCACTTTGGTGCCCGTAACGTCTTAAGTGATTAGTTAGCGCTCTGGTGTCAATCCCAGATATTCCAACTATTTCGTTCTGTTTTAACCAATCATCTAAGTCCATTTTGCAGGAAGAATGGTAAGCCTGGGATATTTCTCGTACTACTATTCCGCTGGCAAAGATTTTTTGCCTTTCGTAATCTTTATCATTAATGCCAACATTACCTATATGAGGAAATGTGAATGTGATTATTTGTTCAGCAAAAGATGGATCTGTGATAGTATGTTGATAACCAGTCATTGAAGTGGTAAAACAAACCTCTCCTACAGCTTCTCCCTTTTTACCTATTGATTTTCCCCAAAAGGATTTACCATCCTGCAAAACTAAAACTGCATCACACTCTTTTAAATCTTTATGCATTTATAATAACTCAAGTTAGTTAATTATATAAAAATTAGAGGAAAGGTTAAATAGATATTTAAATTTATTATCACTTTCCAAGACAGAACTTGCTAAATATGCTATCTAATATTTCATTAGCATTGATTGCCCCAACTATTTTGCTAAGTTCTCTAGTAGCCAATCTCAAATCTTCTGATATGAGTTCTATTGGCTTTTTATTATCAAAAAGCAGCAAGTATTCTAAAGCTTTTTGTACGCAGTTCCGATGCCTTTGGCGTGTGATAACTGGTTCATTGCTGCAGGTTAGCATTGCTTGCGCTTTATCCTTAATTAACTCTATCAATCTACTAATCCCTTTATTTTTATGGACAGAAATTGGCAAAAAATTCATGCTGCTTGTAGAAAGAAAACCACTATCTTGACTGTCAGCTTTGCTTATCACACAAATTGTTTGCTCATCAACTAATGATAAGGTTTCACAATCCAAGTTACTTATTTTATCAAATAGTGCAATTTTAATATCAGCTGCACTGGCCCTTTTTTTTGCTCTTGCAATTCCTTCGCATTCTATCGGATCAGAGCTACTTCGGATGCCGGCGGTGTCTAAAATAATAATTGGATATCCACCAATATCAATATGTGCTTCCAAAACATCTCTAGTTGTACCTGCATACTGTGAAGTTATAGCGATATCACGCTTTGCTAGACAATTAAATAAGGTAGATTTACCAACATTTGGCTCACCTATTATCACCACATGCAACCCTTCACGCAGCCTTTCACCTTTTCTCTCATCATTTAGGTGATTTTCTAAGGAGCTGATTAAATCTTGTATTTCCTTACTTAATTCTTTCAGTACAGAATCTTCAATATCTTCAGGAAAATCGATATATGCCTCAATATTCGATTGCAAATTAATCAGTCTTTGTCGCCACTCTTGATATAATGCGTCTAGCTCTCCTGACATTTGTCTTAGTGCCTGCTTTGCTTGCACTTTTGTCTCGGCATCTATGAGATCAGCAAGCCCTTCAGCTGCAATTAAACTTAACTTATCATTAAGAAAAGCCCTTAAGGAAAATTCTCCTGGTTTGGCCATAACAAAAATTTCTGATAGCTCCTCCAGCACTGTTTTAATCACAGCTTTGCTTCCATGCAGCTGTAGCTCTATAACATCTTCACCAGTGAAACTGTTTGAAGCAGGAAAATAGAGAATTATGCCTTCATCTATTAACTGATGGTATTTATCATATAGTTTTGCAAAAGTTGCAACTCTTGGCTTAATTTCTTTTCGTATACTGAAATACTCTAACGCTTTTAAAGAACTAGGGCCTGATATTCTTATAACTGCTATTCCTGATTTACTAAACGCTGTAGATAAAGCAAAGATTGTATCACCCATTTTTATCATCTATTTGTAATACGGACATAAGCTCGTTCCATTCTCTTTTGCCAACACCACTTTCCTCTCTTTTTACTTCTTCTCCTTTAATTAGCTTGCGCACTACATCCAGCCCACTTTTTGAAATAGAAACTGATTCTAAACAATACTCAATAAAGGCATTATAAGTTAAAGGCACCCACTTTTTTATTATTTTAATCATCTCTTCAGCATAAACTCTGATTTCATATTGAGCATGATGGTCACTTCTGAGTTTTAAAAAGTGAAGAAGATTGTGCAAATCAATCTTCCAGTAAAGTTCAGTATAGTAATTAAGCGTTAAATTTATTCTTGCAATTTCTCTTGCTAGGCCATCTTCAAGAAATTTATCATAGCTGGAGTATACTAGGTCAGAATTTTTACTTAAAACTTCTGTTATGTTTTTAGCAGTTTCATAATCTAACTCTTTTCCTCTACCTTGTGCATTATTTTTAGATTGCTCAGCAACCTGAGTGGTTTTTGGTATATAAAATTCACGGCTAAGTATAGAATATCTTGCTGAATATTCATTGATATTTGCAGTCCTATGTCTAACCCATTGCCTAGCAACAAATATAGGAAGCTTTATGTGAAATTTTATCTCACACATCTCAAATGGCGTAGTGTGAGAGTGTCTTATTAGATAATTAATTAAAGCTGCATCTTGGCTAATATGTTTGGTTCCTTCTCCATAAGAAACTCGAGCTGCTTGCACTACAGCGCTATCGGAACCCATGTAATCTATTACACGAATAAAACCATGGTCTAAAATCTTATGCTCCTTATATAGAATGTCATCTATCTCTTTGACTGTGACACGTTTTGTCTGATAAATTTTTTCTTCTGTATTGTTTATATCCATAAAACACTTAAAGTCTTTATGATAGTATAATGCATTTTTTTCTGCAATTTTCATATTTTTTTAAATTATCAGCTATAACTTTGGGTTATTGTTTGCAATTTCTTGCACTTCTTGTTTCTTCAGCTTATTGCTTGGGCTTTCTTCAGTATTTTTCTTGAAGTAGTTTTTGTGGTTAGTATCTAGTTCGGCAGCAATACCTTGCACTTTTTCACGTATAGGACCACTACATTGAGAGTTTGCATATGTATTATAAATATGAGTAATAGCCAGTGCAAATGTGTAATACGAGAAAGATAAAGGAACAAAAATAATCATGGACATGCTCGATAATATTTTAAATGGCATAGAATGTTCTCTACTTAAATCTCTTGTATTGTAATCAGTATAGCCTACCTTAGCTTCCCTACTTATAGGTAAAATATCTTCAAACCTTTTAAATATACCCTGAACATTCTTATCACTTAATGAAATTATGTATCTAGCAAGCTCCTTTTCTACCTCTTCTTGAAAAATTGCTCCTTTTTTATACTTGAAAACTCTTGCTTTTATTTCTTCAGCATATTGCGAAAAATTACCTTTTTGCCAACTATATAAAACTTTTTTTTGTCTTTCTATATCAAAATCATATTGATCAATCATATCTTCAGTACATTCAATTTCGCTATCGATAAAATCTTTTCCTTTGGATTTTTGTCCGTCCGATTCTTCTTTAAGCGACTTTAGTTCTTCCTGATCAGATTTCAATCGTCTATCAAGTATTCTTTCGACCACCCTACAAGTAATATCTTTCATGAGAAAGTGCTGAATCAAAAAGGGATAGCTTAATACTTCCCTATCATATATTGAAGTAAGATATTGATTATCTATTGGAAAAAACTGAGCTGCCATTCTAATAGCACCACGGCAATCTTCAGTTGATAACGTTGTACTAGCAGCAGATAATTTTCCTTCCATAATTTGGCTTAGTTCCCCCTTCATTATTTACGTTATATTTTTTTATATCTTTAAATTAGTAAGTTTTAATTTTAACTTAAATACTTTTTATATCAACAAGTTATTTAAATAAAAAATAAAATTGTCCTGTTGCATCCAGCAGATCGATGATTTTTCTTAGCACTTTGCTTAAGGTGCTATCTCGACTAGAACCGGAAAGAAATGCATCATCAGGTATAAACTCTGGACAAATAGCACTGACAGTAATTCTAGGAGCAAGCTCAAAGGCGGACATTTGCGTTAAATTTGCTAGTGATTTCTTTGTTAACATATAGGCATAATAGTTACTTGACTGTTTTATAATGCCGTAGTCTATAACATTAACTATAGATCCCTTATCTTGACATTTTTTAGCGAAATATTGAGTTAAGAAAAACGGTGCTCTTACGTGAACGTTGTAATTATATGTAAGATCTTCATTTTCTATCTCTAAAAAAGTTTTGCGGTGAAATATTGAAGCATTATTAATCAAAACATTAGAATATGGCATAATTTTAAAAGCTTTTTCTACTAAATCCTTTAAGGAATAAAAATTATTGAAGTCTGCTTTTACAATTAAGCATTTTTTTTGATAAAGCTTTTCAATTACATACTTAAGAAAAACCGCTTCATTATGAGAATTGTGATAATGCACTACAATATCATAACCATAACTAGCAAAAGTAAGAGCAATAGCTCTACCTAATCTTTTTGCTGCGCCAGTTATAATTGCTGCTTTTTTCCTTATGATAGACATCAAATGGTTAATGACAAAAAGTTAAACCCATAATGGTTCAGCCACATCATATTATTATTATAAAAATCTCGAAGATCGCTAATACTATATTTTAGCATTGCTAGCCTTTCAATACCCATACCAAATGCAAAACCACTGTATTCTTTTGGATTTATACCAACATTTTCTAAAACGTTTGGATGAATTATGCCGCTGCCTAAAACTTCTATCCAATCACTACCATTATAGCTAATATCTATTTCTGCTGAAGGTTCAGTAAATGGAAAAAAGCTAGGGCGGAATCTTATTTTTACTTCACTTGAGTTAAAAAATTTACTTAAAAAATGATTTAAACAAAATTTTAAATGTCCCATGTTGATATTTTTATCGACATAAAAACCATCTATTTGATGAAACATTGGCGTATGAGTCTTATCAAAATCATGACGATAAACCCTGCCTGGCGCTATAACTTTTATCGGAAAATCTCGATTATTTTCCATTACTCTAATTTGCACTGAGGTAGTATGAGGACGAAGAACCATTCTTTGTACTTTATTTAAGTAAAAGGTATCGCTTTCTTCCCTTGCTGGATGATATTTTGGTGTATTAAGTGCATCAAACACATGAAACTCATCCTCTATGTCTGGACCATCAGCTAATTTAAACCCCATATAGGAGAATATAACACTTATCTCGTTGATAACTTTGGCTATAGGATGAATTTTACCTACTTTTTCTGGCCTCTCTGGAGTAGTTAAATCTACTTTTTCCTTATCTAAATTTAAATTAATTTCTTTTTGCTTCAACTCATATTTCTTGTGAGTAATTAGCTTCTCTAGTTCATTGCATAGCTCATTGATAACACTACCACTACCACGCTTTGCTTTTAGGTCACTTATGTTTTTTAATTCCGTTAAATATGATTTTAAAATGCCCTTTTTTCCCAAATATAATGTATATACCTCTTTCAGCTCACGTTCTGAGGAGGAAGCAGAAATCTTGGATAAAGCCTCTACTTTGATCAAAGATATTTTGTTAAGCGGCACAGTTGTTCAATTTACTTTTTACAGTTTGAATAAGCTCAGTAAAAATATATTTATGGTTGACTGCCATATCAGCAAGTATCTTTCTATTCAGTTTAATATTAGCAACTATAAGACCATGAACAAATTGGGAATAAGTAAGTCCATATTGCCGGACAGCAGCATTAATACGCATTATCCATAAGCCACGAAAATCACGCTTACGAACTCTCCTATCTTTATAAGCATAACTTAAAGCTTTTTCAACACGCTGCAATGCAATTCTATAACAATTTTTTGCACGCCCTCTATACCCCTTTGCTAGCTTCAGTATTTTTTTATGACGAGCATGAACTCTAACCCCACGTTTAACTCTAGCCATTATTAATCCTCCACCTTTTAAAGACCGTATGGTATATAAAGTTTAACAATACGTGAATCAGATTTATTTAATATAGCAGTACCACGCTGGTTACGAATTGCTCTTTTGCTCCTTTTAGTCATACCATGCCTTTTACCAGACTGAGTTGTACGTACTTTACCACTTGCTGTAAGGGAAAAACGCTTCTTTACTGATGATTTCGTTTTCAACTTTGGCATAACCATCACTTGCTAAACATAACTATAATAAATTAGATCTTTATGTTTTTTTGTCAAGTATTTACATCGTAAAAGTAATCGTATTTTTCTTTTCTGCAGCTAACTGCACCTAATATATAATTAACTTCTTGATCATTATCACTTAAGGGAAGAAGACATTGCCTTCCTATAAGATGATGACCGACAGAATCTTGAAGATCAAGATCTTCAATTATTGGCTCTCCATCTATTATTACTGAATCTAGATATTGATACAAATGCTCAACCGTAGTTGGCACAAACGTTATATCTATATCAATATTATAAATTTCAGCAGCTTCACCTCCTAAATGTATAAAGTTGTACTTTTTTATCTCATCATCTATTTTATTAACCTTGATAATAAAGCAGTATTGTAATATATCTTTTATTTCTTCAAATTCTATATCATCCTTTTTTGGATAATCCCTATTTTCTCTAAGTAAGTTCCAATATGAACATAACTTGTTTACTGCTCGTTGTTCTGTAAACTCTGCCATATTTAATCATCAATTAATATAAGTACCTCTTAGTAGGTTATATTCAATATATTTATTTTTTCTTACCTAGAGTGGATAATAATTATTTTTGCTCGATCAATAAGATATGTGTGCAGTATGAAAAAATGAACTATCAATTCTATACTGCAAAAACCAAGGCCTTAAATTGGATTAGTTGCAAATTTTTATTTATAATTTTATCCATGACAATGTTTATATTTTTTGCCTGAACCACATGGACATTTATCGTTTCTCGATGTATATGGAAAGTCATTTATTTTACTAAATTTTTGATCTATATATTGTTGCTCATCTTTGATGTTAAAGCGTACCAGACGATGTAGAATCAATTCTTGCCATTCATTTAACATTCTTTGCAGCATAATGAATGCTTCTTTTTTAAATTCGTTTAAAGGATCTTTTTGTCCTATTGCACGCAAATTAACACTGTGTTTTAAATTCTCTAAAGCTAATAAGTGCTCTCTCCACAGATGATCAAGTGTCATAATCATAATTTGTTTAACTACAGTATTCCATAAATCATCTCTGTATTGGTTAAATGATTGTTCTTTTTTACAAAAGAGCTTATCTACTTCCCCATTTACATAATCTAAGATACTGTCTTTATCTAAATCAAATTCAGAAAAATTTAGTTTTAATCTATATATTCGACTAATTTCATCAATAATAGATTCATAACTTTCTTCATCACAATACTTATCCAAAATAATTTTATTGACAATAAAGTAGTTAATGTTCTTATACACTGAAGATATATCATTATCTTCAGTGTTTAGAATATCATTTCTTCGCTTAAATATTACCTTGCGCTGCTCATTTATAACATCATCAAACTTTAGTAATGACTTGCGTACGTCAAAATTCTTAGATTCAACTTTTCTTTGTGCTTTTTCAAGTGCGCTATTGATCCATGGATGATGTATTGCCTCATCTTTTTTAAGACCTAGTTTTTTAAGAAAAATTTTTATTTTATCTGAGCCGAATATCCTAAGTAAATCATCTTCAAGAGATAAAAAGAACTTTGATAATCCTGGATCACCCTGTCTACCAGAACGTCCTCTTAACTGATTGTCTATACGACGACTTTCATGTCTCTCAGTTCCAATCACACATAACCCACCAGCATTAATTGCGATCTCTTTATCTTTCTCTACCTTTTGGATTATTTCTTGATCTTGATTTGGATTTTTAAGCTCTATTCTTGCTAACATTTTAGCATTTCCACCAAGTTGAATATCAGTACCACGTCCTGCCATATTAGTTGCTATTGTAATTTTTCCTGGCATTCCAGCTTGGGCAATTATATGAGCTTCTTGTTCATGATAACGCGCATTTAAAACCGAATGCTTCAGTGAGTTTTTAGTTAAAAGCTGTGAAAGTTTCTCTGATTTTTCAATGCTTGTTGTGCCAACAAGAATGGGCTGATGGCGATTATGACATTCAATTATAAACTTTACTACTGCATTATACTTTTCCTCTTCCGTACAATAAATTTCATCGTCTAAATCTTTTCTTTTAACAGGAGCATTTGTTGGTATTTGCATAACCTTAAGTTTATATATATCCCAAAATTCTGCTGATTCAGTTGCTGCTGTACCTGTCATTCCTGCTAATTTTTTATATAGGCGAAAGTAATTTTGAAATGTTATTGAAGCAAGAGTTTGGCTTTCATTCTGTATTTCTAGCCCTTCCTTTGCTTCCAGTGCTTGATGCAGACCGTCAGAATATCTTCTACTTTCCATCATACGCCCTGTAAATTCATCAATAATTACTACTTTGCCATTTTTAATTATATAATCTTTATCTACAGTAAATAATTTGTGGGCACGTAAAGCCTGATCTATGTAGTGAGTTATTATTATATTACCTGCGTCATATAAAGAAGAATCTGCTGCAATTAAGTTATTAATTTTTAGCAATTCCTCTACTTTTGACATCCCATCTTCAGTTAAAAGAGCTGATCTATTTTTTTCATCTAGCTCATAATCTGAAGATTGAAGTTTAGTTGTTATTTTATCTATCTTTGTATATATCTTATTATCTTCACTTATTGGACCAGATATGATTAAGGGAGTACGAGCTTCATCTATTAAAATCGAATCAACTTCATCTACTATAGCATAATTAAACCCTCTTTGAACTACATCACTACGGGAAAATTTCATGTTATCACGTAGATAATCGAATCCAAGTTCATTATTTGTTGAGTAGACAATATCTTTGCTATATACAACCCTTCTTTCCTCATCAGTCATATTATGTGTTATACAACCAACAGATAAATCCAGAGCATCATATAGCCTTCTCATCCATTCTGAGTCGCGTTTTGCTAGGTAATCATTAACAGTGACTACGTGTACTCCTTTCCCTGTTAATGAATTTAAATATGTAGCTAAAGTAGCAACTAGAGTTTTACCTTCACCAGTTTTCATCTCGGCAATCATTCCATGATGCAGTGCTATACCACCAATTAATTGCACATCAAAATGCCGCATGCCTAAAGACCTCTTTGAGGCTTCACGCACAATTGCAAATGCTTCAATTAGCAAGTCATCTAAGGTTTTACCACCCTTTAGTTGTTCCTTAAACTCTTTTGTCTTATCAGATAGCATCTGATCTGAGAGCTTCTGAATTTCCGGCTCTAGTGAATTAATTTGCTCAACTATCTTATAGAACGACTTAACTAACCTTTGACCCGCTGATCCAAATACCTTTTGTGCAAGAGCTAGCATAAAAACTTAAACTTTAATCAAACTTCTTTAATTATATTAACAAACTAAATAAGTAGCAATGGTTTCAGATTTAGCTATTGCAGGCTAAGATTATTATGCTAAATTTAGCAAATCTGTCTACTTAAGTTAGGAATTAAAGTGTGAGAAAACATAAAGCAAGAAAAATGAAAATCATGCGCAATAATTTTATCGAGAGTGAAGTATCATCTCGTATGTTAAGTTATCGGGATCTGATATATCCACATAATTGTAGTCAGATTCCAACTATTGAATCTCCTAATAACCTAAGTGCAACTGATTTTTTAAAAGGATATACTATACTCAACTTTTGTTATTATGGTGACTATGATCCTCGCGTAGATGTTTTTATGAAACAACATGCTAAACGAAACATGAAAACTAATGCATTAGGCATTAGAGAATTTTCTAAATGCGTTAGGCGCCGTAATATAGACTTTGATGACGCAAAAAAAATTTATGCTTTATTTGGTAGATATTTAAGTACTGAGAAACCCCATACTAGAAAAGAAAAAATAGAATACAACAAGGAATTGGATCTTTATCGTTGCCTAGTTTCCAAAGAAAAATATAGTACATCAGAAAGCTGTAGTACATTAATAAGATATAGTTTTCCAGACATGAAAGAGTGCTTTGATCAATATTATCAACCTATAAAAAATACTTCAAAAAATTTAAGGCCATTGGCACCTTCATCTAACTCAAGTTACCTTAAACCTTTGCCTAATCCAAATCAAGATAATAATTACTCAACAATATTTATGGTAATTATTTTATTCATATTCTCTATAATTTCGCTATTATATTGTAAACATGGAAATAAACTTTTGCATAGAAACGAAAACGCAGATAGGGATTTACCTATGAATCAACTAGGGAATAAAAAAACGCGAAGAAGCAGCAGTATTAAATATGCTGAATCTCCATGTTTAAAACTAGCAAACTGTATTGGATCTTATGAACCAAAACGAGGTTATTAAGAAGGTTTTTATCTAAGAGTAGATAAGTTCTTTATAGAATAATTAAGAGAAAAACCCTGGTTTATCATCAAAGTAATAAAGTTTTTCTAATTTTACAACATCCAAACCTTCTTTTTCAAGAGTAACCAATAATTCATTAATATCATCATTCTGGCTTGCATGAAACCTACAAGTTATTTGATCACCAACAAACTTGCTAGACTGTGGCCATACAATTAATCCCTTAGAATATATAGTAGTAAGATTTATCCTACTTGATCCTTTGGAAAAAAGATCAGTTAACTTATCAAAATTAGCAGAATTATCCCACCTAATTGATATATCAGCACCTACCAATTCCCTAATACTCTGTTTTGTACTTTCTTCTAAATGAAATACTTTCCTATTGGTTTGAATATTTTTACTTGCTAAAAACTCAGGTAAAAATTTTGGCTTTTGTCCCAAATTATCAATCACAGATTGTGCAAATTCAGTGGTACCAATTTTTTTGCTGCTTTTTCCCTTTTTATAGAGATCAGCAGTATGGATGCCATCCTCAAGCGTTTTAAGCCATGCATTAGAGACTAATTGAGCTATCTCAACTTGCCCTATATGAACAAGCATTTGTACAGCAGCATTTAAAAGCCCTGAAGGGTTTGCTATATTTTTTGCAGCAATATCAGGAGCAGACCCATGCACTGCTTCAAACATTGCGTACTCATCTCCTATATTTGCGCTACCTGCAAGCCCTATAGAGCCAGAAATTTGAGCAACAATGTCTGATAGTATATCACCATATAAATTTTCAGTTACAATGATATCAAAAGCTTCTGGATTAGTTGCAACTTTTGCCATTCCAATATCAACAAGATAATGATCAGCTTGTATTGCTTCATAATTTTTAGCAACTTCTCTGAAGGCTTCATGAAAAATACCATCTGTCATTTTCATGATATTATCTTTTATTAAGCAAGTAACTTTTTTTCTATTGTTCTTTAGTGCATATTCAAAAGCATAATTACATATTCTCTGCGATGCAGATTTTGTGATGATTTTTGTGCATTGATAAGAATCTTCAGTCAATCTGTGTTCTACTCCTGCATATACATCTTCTTCATTCTCTCGCACCACTACTATGTTGAAGTGACTAAATTTTGTTTCTATGACAGGATGATATGATATACACGGTCTAATATTTGCATATAACCCTAATCTTTTTCTTAAGGCAACATTTAAGCTTTTATGACCTTTTCCCTGCGGTGTTGTAGTTGGAGATTTTAAAAGTATTTTTGTCCTTTCAATGGACTCCCAACTACTATCAGAGATACCAGTTTTCCATTCCTTTTCATAAAGACGCTCACCAAGTTCTATACTTTCTATACTTACATCTGCTTTCGCTTCTTTTAATATGGAAAGTACAGCCTCCATAATTTCTGGACCTATTCCATCACCATATGCTACTGTAATTGGTACTGACATTACGCTAAATTAAGAAATTATGTTTAGTCTAAATTAAAACTAAAATCGTGTAAATTAATTATTTGATTCCAATACTTTTTTGATTTTCATTGTTATTTCATTTAGAGTAAAAGGTTTCGGTAAAAAATGAAACTTCTTTATATTAATGTCCTCATTTTTTAGAAAGACATCTTCAGCATATCCTGAAATAAAAATAATTTTAATATCCGGTTTAATTTTGATTGCTTCTTTTGCTATTTCCGGACCACTAATTTCTGGCATTACTACATCAGTTACTATAATATCTATTTTGTCAATTTTCTCCTTTATAATTGCTATAGCATGCTTGCCAGAATCTGCTTCTATAACATTGTAACCTTTTTTCGTTAACGCTCTGCTACTGAAAATCCTAACTGAATCCTCATCTTCAATTAGTAAAACTGTACCACTATGATGCACATCGATTGCAGCTGTATTTTTTACTGATTCACCTTTGTAAGCTTCATTATTTTTCAATACATGTATTGCTGGCAGAAATACGCTAAATTTGCTACCAATTCCCTCTTTACTGTCAACCATAACATATCCACCTGTTTGTTTTACTATTCCATACACTGTTGATAATCCAAGACCAGTACCAGACTTTACATCTTTAGTGGAGAAAAAAGGTTCAAATATTTTCTCAATGACGGTTTTTTTAATACCACATCCATTATCGATCACTTCTATAACAATATATTCACCATGTTCTATAAGCTCTTTATCGGGTAAGAACATGTTTTGCGCTATGGTAGTTTTATGATCTATTTTTACCTTGAGCGTTCTGATAATCAATTTGCCACCTTTTTCCATAGCAGCACCAGAGTTAACGACAAGATTAATTATTACTTGTTCTAGTTGTCCTTGATCTGCCTTTACCAGGCCATCATCTTGCTTGTAATCCAGTATAAATTCTATATTCTCCCCGATAAGCCTTTTTATCATCTGTGAAAGATCAGCTATAATACTATTCACATCAAGTATTTCAAATTGCAGAGTTTGTCTCCTTGAAAAAGCTAGAAGCTGCTTTACTAAATTTGATCCTCGTTTCGCATTTTGCTGAATTTGCATTATATCTGAGAACGATTGATCACCTCCTGTATGTCTTATTAAAAGCAAGTCACAGAAACCTATTATTGCAGTTAAAATATTATTGAAATCATGCGCTATGCCCCCAGCTAACTGACCTATTGCTTGCATTTTTTGATAATGCTCAAACTTCATTTCCAAGTTCTTATGCTCTGTATTATCAATAAAGTAGCAAATAATAAATATATTATTATTATGAATAAATTTATTAAAATATATTTTTATATTATGGTTATTCTGTAATTGCAGATCTTCGGTCATATTATTAATATTACTGCTTTCAAGATATTCTTTGATCTTTTTGTGATCTGTTATTGCTATCAGAGTAAAAATTGAGTCTATGTTTTGTTGTTTTGCAAATTTTAATAGTGCTTGATTTTTTTTAACAAAATTGCCTTTGCTATCACACAATGCAATAGCAACTGGTGCATTGATAAAACATGGATTAAGTTGATAATCATCTATATTTGATGTAACTGGCGTAACTAATCCACATCTGTATCGATTATTATATTTATCATAAAATATAGCATTACTTATGTGCGCGTTAAATGGTATGCCATTGGCAGTGCATAGCGTGACTTCCCCATTTTTCATTTGTACTTTATCTTTAACTTTTGCAATAAAATCGGTAAATAAAGTATCCTTTTTTAAATTTTCTAGTTCAAACATTCTTAAAAAACTTTTGTTAGCATATATAACAATTCCATTGGGATTAAGCCAATAAACTCCTATATCATGAGCTTCCATCAATCTTTCATATAATTGTTCTTTGCTTATTTTAGTTGCTTTTAAAACAAAATATTCTTGGGGTCTAGCTATGGGAGCAAATGATAAATTATATATTTCATGACACTTATCAGTAGCAACTTCTGGATTAGTACTGACAGGATCAAGAGTTAAAAGAAAATTTGATGTTTTATTGTTTTTATAAAAGGAAAAGTAAGTCTGTATAGAAGAGTTATTTCTTAGGGCTTTATAAAAAGCTTTCTGCTCCCTCTCTACAACTCCTCCCATTGTTAATATACTACTTAAATCAATGTTTTGGCCATAGGTTTTAAATCTTTCGTAAAACCTAGCATCTGCATAAATGACATTGCCATTTTTATGTATAATAAGACAAAATTCAGTGTTATGATTTAATGCATTTGCAAACACCGCATTTTGAAATTCTACTTTATTTATTACATCTTTGTAGACTTTTATTCTAAAGATAAAAAATGCAGTAGTTACTATTATAATTAACACATTAATTTCGATATTAAAGTGCCTGCTATATATATCAGAAAAATAAAGTATTGATATTAAAACAAGAGGAATAGACATAAGTACTAAAGTAACTAAGACTGATGTACCGTAATCCCTAAATACGAAATCTATTCTGTTTTCTTTACCACTATTATCAACGTACCTCTTATTCATCATATATTTTATTTATACTCATTAATACAAATCTAGTTATTTTAAATGCCTAAAAACTGCTTTTATATTTCTATAACAAGGCCATCATACGCTGCTTTAATTTTTGGTGTTGTTTTAAGTTCGTTGTTAATTTTATAATAATCAATATAATGACTCATATGAGTGAGTATCACCTGTTTTGTATTTAACTGCTCAACCCAATTAAGACATAAATCAAGATGAGCATGGGCAGTAGCTTCTTGATATCCTATGCATCCCAGTATTAAGGTTAAGTTTTTCTTGCTTTTTAGTATTTCCCAAGACTTTTGTGGAAACTCTTTCACGTCAGTACAATATGCAACTAGATCATTAAAAATAAAACCAGTAGATATTATATTTCCATGAACTTGTGGAAAAGCAACTATTTTACAGCTTCCTATTTCCCATTCTTTATAATAGTCAATCCTATTAATAGTAAGATAATGACATTTATTCCATGGATTACTTGGAGTATTGGGAATGAAAAGTTGAGGATAACTAGATATTACACTAGTTAAAGTGTTTATACTTCCGTATACTGGCATAGTTTTTTGCTCTCCTTTTGGTTCTATTGCAGATAGTTCAGTTATGCCTGCGCAGTGATCAGCATGAGGATGAGTATATATCACTGCATCTATGCTACCTATCTGATTTGCAATTGCCTGCATTTTAAAATCAGGAGATGAGTCTATGAGTATAGTAGTTCCTTCATGTTCAATTAGAGCTGACGTACGTGTTCTTTTATTTTTACTATCAGATAAAGCTGATTTACAAATATCACACTTGCATCCAATTGTTGGAATACCAACGGAAGGACCACACCCTAATATAGTAATTTTCATAAATATTATCTGTTAATAAAGCTACTTCAAGTTTAGCCCTTTTCTTATTTTTATACAGCTTTATTTATATTGATATTGTAAACTTACTAACCTATAATGAATCAAAAGTTAGTTAATAAAACAGTTATATTATGGCAGTAAAGATAAGATTAGCAAGGCATGGAGCTAAAAAACGTCCTTTTTATAGAATTGTTGTTGCTGATGCAAGAGCACCAAGAGATGGTTCTTTTATAGAGAGATTAGGACATTATGATCCAATGTTATCTGAAGATAATAAGGAGCGTGTAAAGGTAAAAAGTATTGATAGATTAAAGTATTGGTTGAGTGTTGGTGCGCAAGCAACTGAAAAAATTCAGTGGTTTATAAAAAAAGGGCTAATTGAGATTTGATTTAAGAGCTTATACTATATAATAGTCTTTTAAAAAGGATTGCTTAATAAAGATATAAATTTTCTCTTATAGATTTTTAAATTTTAAGTATAGCTGTAACATCCTAATAGTAGTTACAAGCTTAATCTTCAATTATACAAAATTACTTACCTGTGATATACTTGATTTCTCTTTCAACAATTTCCTTAGTAATATTATGTAGGTGACTATTTAACCATTCTTTTAACTGAGGCTCCAAAAGTTTAATTGCAAGTTCCTCAAGAGTGAGGCTATATCCCTTAGACAATTCACGTGTTTTATGTACTTTTTCAACTAAATGTTGAATCTCTGCAGATGTAGCATCGATATTTTCTTTTGAAAGAAGGCTTCTATTTTCTTGTTCTCGTATGCTTCTATCTTCTGTATTTGCAATATCTATAAGTGGCTCAGAAGCATCATTTGAAGTTTCAAACTCTTCATTCTCTTCTTCAAAATCTAAAGATTCATCATCATCTTCATCATTATCATATTGAAGATGCGGTATTTCGTCATCTAATTTTTGGCTTATTATAGAAGATTTATTGTAACCATTATTATGCATCACTTTTTTAATATCTTCCAGTACATCCCTAGCAGATTGTTGATCATTTTTATCGTGCATCATAAGTAAAATACCTTATTGGATATAATACCTATATGATAAACAATATTTGTTAAGTAATGTTTAAACTGCCAATTGTAAAGAGCAAGTTGTATATACTAATTACATGATTCCCTTCTGCCTCTGTAAAATTTATTTTAGCTTTAAATAATTCTCGTTCAGCATCAAGAACATCAATTGTAGTTCTAAGATTTAATTCTGCTTCCTGCTTTATTCCATCTACTACAACTTCTGCAGCTTTAACAGCTTCTTTCGATGAAGCAAGTATAGAACGAACAGTTAAAACATTTTCCCATCTAGTAATAACTTCTTCCTCTATGTTTTTAATAGCTTCATAATAATCGTGCATGTATTGTTTTGCAGTGAAATTTGCTTGATCTATTCCAGCAAAATTCATACCTTTTTGAAAAATAGGAACAGATAAATTAAATGACAAACTGTAATCTCTTTGATTGCTTGACTTATAGATATTTTTAATTTTAGCTGAAATATCAAGAGATGGTAAAGATTTCGATAGCGCAATTATAACCGCCTGATCTGCAGCTTTGTGTCTGTAAAACACTGATTTCAAAATAGGATTATTCTTTTTTGCAATTTCTAAACATTCTTCTAAAGAGTTTGGTATAGCAGGCAAATCAGCTGGTTGTAGAAGATCTTTTGGCTCTTCACCTACTATATGAGAATAAGAGGCGTTGGCAATTCTTAGATTACCATCTGCTTTTATTTGCTCAGACATTGCAAAGGCAAGTCTTGCTTCTGCTTGAAAGACGTCTGTTTTGGTTACTTCGCCAACAGCAAAACGCTTTTGCGCCATATCCAAATATTGCTTAAGAACGTTTTCATTGCGTTTGCTCAAGTCCTCAACTCCCATAGCAGTTAAAACTTTAACGTAAGCACCTACAGCATCGAGTAAAACCTTTTGCTTGATTTGAAGAAAATTTAATTTTTCTACAGCAATTTGATACTTTGCTTGGCTTGGAGCAGCAAGCCAACTTCCATCTATTCTTTCACTGATAGAGAGTTGCCCTACTTTTGATGTATAATCAATGCTTGGATTATTTGGATTAATATGACCAAACATATCTTTTTCTGGTTCATTAACATTTGCAATTTGAAAGTCATAAGTAACCATTGGCAAGAAATTAGAAACTCCATTCATCTTTAGCTGTTTTTTAGCCCCTTGAAGAGCATAGCTTTGAGCTTTAATCTTTATGCTATTTGCAATTGCTTTATCTATTGCTTCTTGCAGCTCAATACTATAGCTATTTGTGGCAGTAAGCAGAATAATTAATACTAGATATAGTAGATTTTTCATATTTATAATTTAAAGATAGTAGTCAAGTAGATAAAAATATGAATTATGTCAAATGGAATAATGCATCTTAAGAGAGAAGTCACTAATACCAATTAATATATTAATAATAATTTATGTCTTTCTTTGCAGTGAATCTAGTACCAACTCTACAGTATGCTTTGGATCGCAGTTTTCAGTTATAGGCCTGCCAATTACGATATAGTCTGCACCAAGCTCTATTGCTTCTTTTGGAGTTACGGTTCTTTTTTGGTCGTCAGTGCTACTCTTCAAGCGTATACCTGGTGTTATTATTTTAATGCTATTTCCACATATCTTACGCACTTCTGCAATCTCCCATGCTGAACACACTACTCCATATAGATTTACCTCTTTTGCAATTTTGGCAAGAATGGCTACTTGTTCTTTTGCAGTTTTGTTTATTCCTACTTCTAATAGATCATTATTATCCATACTAGTTAAAACAGTGACACCAACTAAACTTATACCTGAATCAGAAACAGCATCTAATGCACTTTTGAGCATTTTTGCACCTCCGCTTAAATGCAAAGTTAGCATTGCAATATTCATTGATTTGATAACTTCAACTGTCTTAGCGATAGTGTTCGGTATATCATAGAGCTTAAGATCAAGGAAAATTGGCATGCCTAAATCCATTATCCTTTGCACTCCAGATATGCCATTGGCCACAAAAAACTCTAAGCCCAATTTGAACATAGAAACCGTGCTCTTAAGTTTCTTTGCAAGTGAAACTGCTTGATCTATATCTTGCGTATCTAAAGCGCATATAATAGGGTTCATAGCTTTCAGTACCATTTATTGTGTAATAAAGTTCTATCTCATGCGTAAACTGGAGACAATGAAAATTTATTGTTATACTTAAGCTCCAAATGTGAGATTTTAGACTATGCTCAAATGTAAAAATATATCATGTATACGTGGCAATAGAGAGTTATTCTCTAATCTTGAATTTGAAGTTGAATCAGGTTCTATAGCTTTAATTGTTGGTCCCAATGGTAGTGGCAAAACAACATTAATACGCACTATTGCTGGCCTATCCCCAGCTGCTTGTGGCAGTATTAGTTATAACGGAAATGATATAGATGAAGATCGCAACTTGTACCTATCTTCCATGATCTACATAGGGCATAAAAATGCTTTTAAGGATGATCTCACAGTTATGCAAAACATCAGATTTTGGGCGAAGATGAGAAAAACAACAGGACTTATAATGGCTGCTGCGCATTATCTTGAATTGCAGCCTGTACTAGATATTAGATATAGCGAGCTTTCAGAAGGTTGGAAGAGGCGAGCATCCCTTTCTCAGCTACTTATAGCCAACGCAAATTTATGGCTTATTGATGAGCCATTTGCAAATCTTGATGACAATGCAACTTATTTAATCTCTGAGCTGATACTAGTGCGTGCCAAGCAAAACGGTATAGTTGTGATCACCGGACACAATAAGGAAACACCATTTCCCGATCTCAAAATTATCAATATCTGTGATTTTTAGACTAAAGTAGAAAAAACATAAAATTCGCTTTACTATATCTTTTATAGTATAGTATCTATGTCTCAATAAGAATATAACTATTGTAATTTTTATATTAGATAGCTCATATTAGTAAAGGGGGTTTTATGCGCAAAGTAATAAATACTTATGAGGAATTAGGAGTAGTAGAAATAGGAGATGTGGTAGAGAAAAATTTTGGTACAGTAGAAATAAACTATGGCCAAATAAAGAAAAATTATGGAATTGTAATAATAAATCGTGATGGAATAGAGGGAAATTGTAAAGGCGCTGTGGTTAGACAGAACTTTGGCAAGGTAAAATCAAATGATGGTTCAATAACTAGGGATTATACTAACGATAGTATGGAAATAAATCAAAAGATTGGCCCTGTAACAGTAGAGAAAGGAATTAAGTATGGTGTTAAACATTGACGAGGCATTATTAGTTCCTCACTAGAACCATAGATAATTAAAGTAATGTTTTACAATAGACTTTTTAAGAAATTTAAGAGATCATTTACTTTAAAGAAAATGCTAACTATAATTCTTTAGTTAAAATTACTTATATATGGAGGAGTATCTTGGCAGTACCTAAAAGAAAAAAGTCTAAATCGCGTCGTGACATGCACCGCTCTCACCATGCGATTAAACCTAAAAATATTGTTATCAATTCAACAACAGGGGAGTATATGCTGCCACACCATATATCTCTTGATGGCTATTATCGTGGCAGACAAGTAATTGTAAAAAATGAAAGCAAGTGAATGTAAATGATATAGTTATCGCTATTGACGCAATGGGTGGGGATTTTGCTCCGCTTTCGGTGATAAAAGGTGTAGATTTCTTTTTTAATAATCTTATAGGTTCTAATACTAACGTTTCTTTTCATATCTATGGGCAGGAGGAGAAGGTTTTACCTATATTGTCAAAATATAAAAGAGTATTAGGCAATAGCACTTTTGTGGATTGTATGGATGTAATTTTATCAGATGATAAGCCTTCTTTTGCCTTAAGACAGCGCAAAAAATCTAGCATGTATAGCGCCATTGAAGCAATTAAAGATGGAACAGTGGCTGGTGTAGTTTCTTCTGGCAATACTGGAGCGCTTATGGCTATTGCTCGCTTTGTGCTCGGTACCCTGCCAAATATTTATCGTCCTGCTATTGCTTCTGTTTTTCCAACCAAATCAAAGGATTTTATCTTGCTTGATTTAGGTGCAAATGTAGATTGCAATGCTGATTCACTCTTTCAATTTGCTGTAATGGGTAGTGCTTTTGCAAAGACTGTTTTAGGAAGAGATAACCCAAAAGTTGCTCTGCTCAATATAGGAACTGAAGAGATTAAAGGTACTGATGCAATACGTAAGGCTTTTGATTTGCTCAAATGTGCAACAGACATTTTAAACTTTAAAGGATATATAGAAGCAAGTGAGTTTTTAAACGGTGATATAGATGTTATTGTTGCTGATGGTTTTGTGGGTAATGTCATGTTAAAAGCAGCTGAAACTATGGTAAATACAATAATATCTCTCGTTAAAGATGAAATATCTAGTTCCTTTATAACGAAATTATTTGGTTTTTTTATAAAAAAAAAGTTAAGCAGCAGTTTAGGTCATTTTAACCCTAAAACAAGAAACGGTGCTATGTTTTTGGGACTAAATGGTGTTGTGATAAAAAGTCATGGTAATGCTGATAATATAGCTTTTGGTCATGCAATTAAGTTTGCTGTTGATGCAATACGTAATAACCTTAATGCTAAAATAATAAGTGGTATTAGCAGTGTCGAATAAAAGCCGCTTTTTAGGTATTGGCTCCCACTTACCAAAAGAAAAATTAAGTAATGATGAAGTTGCTGCTAAATGGTCACTTGATACTAGTGACGAGTGGATTTATCAAAGGACGGGAATTAAATATAGACATATTATAAGTGAAGGTGAACTCACTTCAGATATGGCCAGGCATGCGGCTAGTAATGCTTTAAAAGATGCAAAAATACTAGCAGAAGATATAGATCTTATTATTGTTGCTACAACAACTGCTGATAAGACTTTTCCTAGTTGTGCTACTATTGTGCAAGCAAAACTAGGATGCAAAAATGCATTTGCGTTTGATGTGCAAGCTGCATGCTCTGGTTTTTTATATGCTGTGGCGGTGGCAGATGAATTTATAAAATCTGGTAAGGCAAAGTATGCATTAGTTATCGGTGCAGATGCTATGTCCAAAATTATAGATTGGCAAGATAGATCAACATGTGTGCTGTTTGGGGATGGAGCTGGTGCTGTAGTGGTTGGCTCTGATCCAGAGCATGGAATACTATCAACCCACCTTTATTCAGATGGAAAGGTGGACATTTTATGTACTAATGGTGGAGTTGGAACAACAGGTAATTCTGGTTATATTTGTATGAGTGGCCAAGCTGTATTTAAGCATGGTATAGAAAAATTAGCAGATGTCATTTTGGAAACTCTAAAGCAGAATGATTTACAAATTAGTGACATTGACTGGCTCATTCCTCATCAGGCAAATGTGCGCATTATCGAAGCAGTTGCTAAAAAGATAAGTCTTCCACTGGATAAAACAGTTATCACGGTCAATCAGCATGCAAACACTTCTGCTGCTTCAATACCACTTGCACTGGATTCTGTAAAAAGTAAAATCAAAGCTAAGAATTTAGTTTTACTAGCATCCATCGGCGCTGGTATGACCTGGGCTTCTGTTCTACTGCGTTATTAAATGAAAAATTTTATTTAATCTAAATTGCTATTTGAGACATATGTTCTTAAACTTTCATACTTTAACTTATAGATAGATCCTTAAGGGCTCTGCTAATAATGTCTTCAGTCTTTAAATTCGGTGAATCCTTTTTTATATCTTGGACAATATTGTATACCCTTGATCTATCATACCCCAGATTAATCAAAGCAAGAGTAGCATCTTCTTGAACAATAGGAGAATAACTTATATTAAGTTTGTTTACTTCATTTTGTAGTTCAGTTATGATTCTTGCTGTTAATTTTGGCCCCATGCCACTTAATTTAAATGCTACTTTATCACCACTAGCAATTGCTGATAAAACTTCAATCGGTTCTAATTTACTCAAGATTGTAATTGCAGTTCTGTAGCTGATACCGTTGACTTTAACTAACAAACGTAAGCAAGATTGCTCTTCCCTTGTAATAAAGCCATATAGTTGAATTATATTGTCTCTGCTATGGTGAGTTTCAATAAAAAGTCTAATGCTACTTTCTAAATAACATGAATTTAAGCTTTTTACTGAGAGGTAAACAATATACCCAATACCATTTACATTTAAAATAACATGGTCACTATTAATTTCATCAATTATACCAGTTAAGCTTCCTATCATTTAAAACCTAAGAACAATCTCTTTTTTTATCTTATATGTATCTATCAATTTGTGGGAATTTAATACCCATAAGACAAGAAATAAGAATATAAAGAATATGAACATTGCAATAAGTGGTATTAACATAGAACTATCTATTGCTACCCCTCCTGCACGTAGGATACTAGCTGGTTGATGCAATGTTGACCATAAATTAACAGAGAATTTAACTATTGGCACATTAATCGCGCTAAATATCGCAAATACTGAAGCGGATTTCATAGCTCTTGCTTCATCACTAAAAAAATTCCACAGCATAAGATAACCAACATAGGAAAAGAATAAAATGAGCATTGAAGTAAGTCTTGCATCCCACACCCACCATGTGCCCCAAGTTCCCTTTCCCCATATACTACCAGTAATTAAACATACAGCAGCAAAAACCATTCCAACAGAAGATGCAGCACGTGCAAGTACGCTGCAGATAACATTATTCCAAACTAAAAATGCAAAACTCAAAAGTGCAATCAGCATATATATTGCAAGTGACATCCACGCAGTTGGTACATGAATGTACATAATACGGACGATTTCTCCTTGTTTATAATCATCAGGTGAAAATAAGAGTGCAAGACATATCCCACATATAAAAAAAATAAAACAAAAAACAAGTAGCCATGGTAAGCTTGATCTTGTAATTTGCATTAAATCTTTAGGTTTTAAAACATTCACTTTATCTTCTTAGCTTAACCTACTGATAAGATATCACAGATCATTCAAAGAGTAAATATTTTGCAAATATGCTATTTATTAATATAGTAGTTATTATATTTCGTTTCCATTGCCCATTTATACATATCAGAATTTGGATTATTATTTATCTTTTTAAAAGAAGAATCTCTTATCTTTTTAATTGATTCTGCTAGATCAAAATAACCATGTCGAATTGCAATAGAAAGAAGCTCACTACTATTGTTAGCGTTAAAAACCGCTCCTTTATATAAAAGAAAATCAACTATATCGCGTTTACCAGTTTTCATAGCAAAAGTTAACAAGTCATCTACTGAGTCTGGTTGAAGTGCAAATATATCGTCCATACCAATATCTTCAAGCTTGTTCATTATGGCTCTTAAACCAGATAAATCATTTTTCATTATACAGTAATAAATCTGTTGATTATAGTCTTGTAAATAAACTGCTCTTGGCAGGTGATTGTTGTTATTTTTACTTAACTTACTATATATAGCCATGTTAGGTACTTTCTTATATTTCCATACAGCAATTTCATCTTTAAATAGATCTTCCAATTGTGAGAACTCAAAGGCTTCAGCATTTTCTTCATCAGATTCCTTGATTTTATCACTATCTGAGTTACGAGAAGTATCATTACCTTTTTTAGAAGTTTTATTATCTTTATCTGGTTTATCAATTATACTTGTATCTGGACCTTGCTGTATTTGAGGTAAAGGATTTTTGTTTAGTTTAATGTTATCGTCTAATTTTTCTTTTTGATCGTTTTTTCGGCCTTCTAAATCAAAAACCTCAATATCTTTTTCTTCCTGAAAACTAGAATTTTTATCTTCCTCAAAGTTCTTGTCAGGTAATAACCGCACAAAATCTTCTGATGCCATATTCTCCTGATCAGCTGACAAATTCTCATCTATTAAAACTTGTTTGTTATCCAAGTTTAAAACATAATTTTGAGAAGCTATAGGTAGTTCATTCTCTTCAGCCTCAATTTTATTTATCTCATCTTTCTTATCACTGCTGTTTAATAAAAATTCATCTGCATAACTTAAGTTAGTACTAAATAGTAGAATTACTAAACAATAAAATATTTTCATAGTATTAGACTTGGGTATAGATTTAATTATACACAATATTATTTAATAATAAATTAATTGATTAAAAAATAAAAATTCTCTCTAATCATTCACTAGAATCTGCTTGATAATATCATTATAGACTTTCATTAATGTTTCAGGTAGCAAACCACTATCAGATGCCTTACATATTTGTGGATCAAGAGGAATTTTTCCTAAAAATTTCATATTTAATTCTTTTGCCATTTTTTCTGCGCCATTTTCTCCAAAAATGTGAATTTGTGAACCTTGATAGCTAAAGTAACTCATATTTTCAACAATACCAATTATAGGTATATCCAATTTTCTCAGCATATCAAAGGTCTTTCTAGCATCAATTAAAGCAAGTTCTTGAGGAGTGGAAACTATCACTGCCCCTGTTAGATTAAATTTTTCTGCAAGACTTAAATGCACATCACCGGTGCCAGGAGGTGTATCGATAATTAGATATTCTACATCTTGCCACTTGGTTCCAAGTAATAAATTGTGTAATGCCTTGGTAATCATCGGTCCTCGCCATATGACAGCGCGATTTTTATCTATGACATAACCGATAGACATTGTTTGCAGTCCATATCTTTCCACAGGGAGCATTTTTTTGTTTTCTATTTGTGGAGTGAGATCTTGACTGCCTAGCATTTGTGGTAATGATGGACCATATATATCCACATCAGCAATAGCAGTTCTGTAGCCAAGCTTTAAAAGCGATACTGCAATATTTAATGCTACTGTAGATTTTCCAACTCCACCCTTTCCTGATATAACTACAATAGTATTTTTTACTCCTTCAATTGATATTTTATTATTAATTTTTTGATTTGTAGTACCTACTATTGCTTCTACTACAGTTACTTTTGTTACATCTGGTATGGCTTTTAAAGTATTCTCACATTCTATTTTAAGATTCGCTTTCTTTACAGCATGCCCTCTGCTTAAAAATTGCAGAACAAAACCAACATGTCCTTCTTTAATTACTATTGAAGATACCATACCAAGCGTAACAACATCTTTACCAATATCTTGATCAATTACTTTTTTTAGGGATAGCTTGACTGTCTCTTCATTTATCACATCTTTTACTTACATATTAGCATCTTTCATACAACGTAAACTAATTAATACTTTAGATTTGATCTATAAAAAAATACGTCTATAATTACCTCTTTCTCTAAAAAGAGTTTATGAAGGTTATTGCAGGAAGTGCAAGTGAAAACTTAGGGAAGTTAGTTGCTTTAAAGCTTAGGATAGATATAAGCAATGTAAATATTACTAAATATTCCGATGGAGAAACAAACGTAGAAGTAGTAAGTGATTTAAGTGGTTATGAAGTTTTCATTATCCAAGCAATTTCACCTCCTGCAAATGACAACCTAATAGAAGTGCTGCTAACAGCTGATGCGGTAAAGAGAGTAGGAACAAAAAGAGCAATTTTAGTTGTGCCTTATTATGGATATAGTCGTCAAGATAGAGTAATCAAAAATGGCAAAATGCACTCAGCATTAAGTGCTAAGCTGGTTGCAAACTTAATTAAAGCAGCAGGTGTGGATAGTGTCATTGCAGTAGATCTACACTCTCATCAGATAGAGGGTTTTTTTGATATCCCTATAAACAACTTAAGTACACTTGAGGTATTTGCTACTAGAAGTGTGGAGCTTGAAAATGCAGTAATTGTAGCACCTGATGTTGGAGCATTAAGTAGAGCACGTAATTTTGCAAAAGTTTTGTTAAATCAGCATAAAGTTAATCTAATTAATGAAGTTGTAGTAATTGATAAATATAGAGAAAAAGCTGGTATATCTGAGGTGATGCAAGTCATAGGGGAAGTACGTGATAAAGATTGCATTATTGTAGATGATATAGTGGATTCTGCAGGCACGTTATGTAACGCTGCCTTTGCATTAAGGGAACGTGGAGCTAAATCTGTAGTAGCATATATAACTCATGGAGTATTATCAGGTAATGCATTAGATAAAATTTCATCTTCTGCTTTAAATAAGTTAGTTATAACTGATACCATATCTCATGATAATGATTTATGTGATAAGATTGAAATTATCTCTATTACAGACATTTTAGTTAAAGCAATAAATTCTTATAGAGGTAAAATTGAAACATAAATCAACAGAAGATATCATATTATCTTTAATCAAATTTGCAAATAACAAAGAAGCAAACGCTATTGACACTTCTGAAGTAGAAAAGATTGCAAAACTTGTGAAAATAAAACTCTCCCAAGATGAAGTTGAATATTATGCAGGAGAGTTAGCCATGCTAAACTGGGTAAATAAAATTTTATCACATTTAAACACTGATAACATATTACCAATGCGTTATGGCGGTATTGTAGATACGTTACACATGCGGTTGGATGTTGTAAATTGTGAAAACACAAAAGATGATATCTTATCTTGTGCTCAATCTGAACATGGATATTTTGTGGTACCAAAAGCTATTAATAATGAATAACTTTCTGAGGTTTAAAACCTGCTTCACTAATCAAACTTCCCATTTTGATTGGCTGCAGTTGACAATTTACGGTTAGAGTTTACATTAGTGTATTTCTGGCCATGATAGTTGATTCTCATTGTCATTTAAACCATTTTTCACAAAAAGAAGTGGAAAAAGTTATTACAAATGCAAAGGAAAGTGGTGTTGGCATAATGCAAACTATCTGCACTACCATAAGTGAATTTGCCGATTTGCTAAAAATTGCTCACTCTTATGCGCAAATTTATACCTCAGTTGGTGTACATCCATCAAACACTGATGATGAATATATAAGCGCAGAAGACCTAATCAAACTTACTACGGATAAAAAAGTCATAGGTATTGGAGAGACAGGTTTAGATTTTTATAAGCAAGGTAACGCTGAAAAGCAGATGAAAAGTTTTTTAGCACATATAGAAGCAGCAAGAAAGACAGGCCTACCACTGATTATTCATGCGCGCGCAGCGGATGAAGAGATGATAAATGTTTTAGAATCAGAGATGAAAAAAGGTCCTTTCACTGCTGTTATGCATTGCTTTGCCTCATCTGACAAACTTGCACAAAAGGCAATTGAACTTGGGTTTTATATATCATTTTCTGGAATAATCACTTTTAAAAATGCTCAAGTCATTAGAGATATTGCTACTTATATTCCCCACGAGCGTGTTTTGGTTGAGACAGATTCACCATATCTATCACCAGAGCCGCATAGAGGTAAAAAAAATGAACCAGCAATGACAAAATACGTTGTCAATTGTCTGGCAAAATTATGGGATAAGAGTTCTCAGGAAGTAGAAGTAATTACTACTAATAATTTTTTTGAATTATTTACAAAAGTAAAAATAGAAAAAGTTGAATAAGTATAGTAATATACAATCAATAATTCATATTAATATTTTTTTAAATAATATATTATAAATAGACAGAAGATTATAAAGGGTAATAAGAAGTGGAAGGAGTAAATTTACAACCAGCAGTAGCAAAAGAATTAAAAGAAAGTCTTTTATATATATGCTTAGAGAAATGCAAAAGTGCGTTCTGGTTTATCTTTTGGTTTAGTTCTGGCATCAATTTCTTAGTACTTTTTTTGCCACTTTATACTTCGCAAGTATTAGACCGTGTTATCTCAAGTGGTAGCGTTCCTACTCTTGTTATGCTTTCAATTATCAGCCTAAGTGCATTTGCTTGTTCTTCAATGCTTGAGACATGTCGTTATTTGGCAATGGCAAAAATTGGCGATTGGTTAGATAAAGTAATGACCCCAGATCTCATAATTAAATCAATAAGGCTCACGTCAGTTAGAAGCTCTACATCAAGCGGAGAAGCACTTAGAGATCTTGGAGTGATTAAGGGTTTTATCACTGGTTATGGGGTATTTTCTTTATTTGACACTCCTTGGTCAATAATTTACTTAATTGCCATATTTATGATTCACCCTTCCACTGGCTTTATTGCTGTAATTGGTGTGGTTGTATTGCTATCGATGGCTATATGGAATGAATTTGCCACTAAAAGAATAATAAAAGAAACTAATGAAGAGTCGATCAGAAATATAAATGCAATAGATGTTGCAACTAGAAATGCTGAAGTAGTTGAAGCTATGAGTATGGCTGAACATATAGTTACTGAGTGGTGCGAAAAAAATGATCAAAATCGCACTTTGCAAACTAAAGCTCAAGGTCGTTCTAATGTTATTATGGGTGTAACAAAATTTTTACGCTCGACCCTACAGATATCAGTGATTGGTACAGGTGCTTTGCTTGCAATTGTTGCTCATAAAACTGCCGGAAGCATTATTGCTGCCTCGATTTTGATGGGGAGAGTTTTAGCACCTTTTGAAGCTTCAATTAATACCTGGAAAATGCTTACATCGGCAAGGCTATCTTATAAAAGGCTGCAACTTTTAATACTCACCAGTCCCAAAAGAGAGCAAACCATGTCTTTACCAGAACCTGAGGGGCAGTTGTTATTTGATCGAGTATTTTTTACTCCATACGGCAGCAATAAACCAACTATCAAGGGTATATCGTTTGCCATAAATCCAGGAGATGTAGTTGGCGTCATTGGTGCTAGTGCATCGGGAAAATCAACGATAGCAAAATTAACTGTTGGTGTTTGGAAACCTATTGCAGGGGTTGTAAGGCTTGATGGAGCTGATGTCTATTCTTGGGATCGCACAGATTTTGGTCATTATGTAGGCTACCTTCCACAAGATATTGAATTATTTAATACTAGCATTAAGGTAAATATTGCAAGAATGGATCCAAATCCGAACCCTGAAGGAGTTATAAAAGCTGCAAAGGTTGCTGGAATACATGAGCTGATATTAAGTTTGCCAAATGGATATGATACATTGATCGGTGGCTCAGGAGTCACACTTTCTGGTGGTCAAAAACAATTACTCGGTTTAGCAAGAGCTTTTTATGGTAACATAAAACTTTTAGTTTTAGATGAGCCAAATGCCAACTTAGATGGTACAGGTGAGGCTCGTTTGATAAAAGCGATTGAGCATGCACGAAATAATAAAATTACAACTTTGATAATTACTCACAAAATTCCTTTATTATCTGTGGTAGAGAAGATAATAGTTATGCATGATGGTACAGTTACTGCTATGGGACCGAGGGATGAAATTCTAAGTAAAATGCTTTCTCAAGCTCCACCAGAAAAACCCGGTAAACAAGAATAGTTTTGAAGTTGTTTTAGTTCTATATTATCATCAATTTTTTGTAGTGCTTATGCATGATATAGAACTCATACGTAAAGATCCTGAAACTTTCTCTCAAATGATTGAAAAAAGAGGGATAGAAAAATCAGTAGTTGGAAAAATACTTGAGCTTGATACAAAAAAAAGAGCTTTAACCACAAGCATTCAAGATTTACAGATGAGACGTAATGAAGTAACTGATAGAATTGCAAAGTTAAAGAAGGATGGAGTTGAATGCATAAGTGAAGTGGAAGAGTCAAAGAACATTACAAACGAAATTAATGCAATTAATCCTGAAATACTAAAACTAGAAGACGAATTATTTATTTTACTTTCTTCTCTGCCAAATCTTCCATTAGAGAGAGTTCCAATAGGAGAAGATGAGAATCAAAATGTAGAAATAAGAAAAGTTGGAAAGCCAAAAGAGTTTAGCTTTAAGCCTTTACCACACTATGAATTAGGAGAGAAATTAGGCTTTATGGATTTTAAACAAGCAGCAGCAATTTCTGGCTCAAGGTTTGTAATACTAAAAGATAAATTGGCAAAATTAGAACGAACATTAATTAATTTTATGCTAGACATTCATACGCAGGAATTTGGTTATACTGAAGTATCACATCCTGCCCTTGTGCTTGAGAAAACAATGTATGGAGCATGTCAATTACCAAAATTCGCCGAAGATTCTTTTGTAACAACAGATGGATTTAGACTGATCCCAACAAGTGAAGTACCACTGACAAACCTAGTAGCAGATAGCATAGTAAATGCTGAAGATCTGCCTATGAGGTTTACTGCTGTTTCTCCATGCTTTCGTCGAGAAGCAGGTAGTGCAGGTCGTGATACACGTGGAATGATTAGGCAGCATCAATTCAGTAAAGTTGAACTTGTAAGTATTACAACTGAGGAACAATCTCAAAAAGAGCTTGAGCGTATGCTAAGCATTGCAGAAGAAGTACTAAAACGTCTAGAATTACCATATCGCGTGATGCTCTTGTGCAGCGGTGATATGGGTTTTGCTGCACAGATGACTTATGATTTAGAGGTTTGGTTTCCAGAGCAAGACAAATATAGAGAAATTTCAAGTTGCTCAAATTGTGGTACTTTTCAAGCAAGAAGAATGAAAGCGAGGTATTATGTTACGCAGGATAAGAAGATAAAGAAATTCGTTCATACTCTCAATGGCTCTGCACTAGCTATAGGCAGAACCATAGCTGCTATTATAGAAAATTATCAAAACGCTGACGGTTCAATTGAAGTTCCAAAAGTTCTACAAAGTTATATGAATAATTATCAAATCATTGATTAATATACTAAATTTATTAGTTTTATATTGATAGAATTTACCAAATATGTTAATATAATATTAAATAAAGCAGAGGGAAATTTAGTATGCCTAAGCAAAAACAATTTACTCAAACAGATTTTGAAGAATCAATAAGGCAACGATGGAAAAATGACAATCCTGAAGTAGCACTAAAACTCATAGGTTGGAACAGAAAGATAAATGAAGAGATTAAAAAAGAACTAGAACAAAAGAAACTTAAACAAGAAAAATTAAATCAGGAGAGGAATAAACTCAAAGAGGAAAGAGAGAGAACTCAAGCACAAAAAGAACCACCGAGTACAAGTAGTAGCGAAGCGAGCCAAGATCAATCTTCAATAAAAGAAACTGGTGCAGTGCCAAAAGAGAAAAGACATGAACAATCTTCACAAGGGCAAAAAGAGCAAAGGAAAGAACGTGAGAAAACAAAAGAACTAAGAGCTAAACATGAGGCTGAAAAATTACAGAAAGAAAGAGAAAAATGTTATCCTGATTTTAAAGCAAAGTTGACCGATTATCTAAGAATCACTAACTGTCAAATAATATTTTCTTTGTTTTATGATATAAAAGAAGTATATAATAAGAAAAATAATTTGCCTGAAACAACATATATTTCTGAGAAAAATTATAAAAAGTTTAATAAGGTATTAACAGAACATATTAAAGCCTATAATTTTGTTACAATATTAAATCAGCTACTAAAGAAGGATTGTATAACTGTTGATTTACAAAAGTACAAAAATAGCGATTTTAACATATCTAAAAGTGCTACAATGTGTGGTGACAAAATAACCGTATTGTTTCAAAAAATAAAAGATACAATATTTAAATTAGGGATTACTGCATCAGATTATTTAGATTATATACCATATATTGAAAATATTAAGGATATTGAAAATAATTTAGTGAAAGAGCTACCTGATCTATATAAAAATTTATTGACAGGACTAAACCAAAAAAAACACGTAATGTTACAAGTTAATGGACAATTTCATAGTGTGTGCAGTGATGAAATAGGGAATGACTCCTTATTCGATCAAATCGTATTCGATGATTGTATAAATGGTAGAAAAAACACAAGTGAACTTTTAGGAAAGATCATGAAAGAACATGGCTACAAAGCAAAAGTAGATGAAGTAATAGAAAGATTAATGAAAAAATACCAACCCTCACCAAGCAGTGATGTAGAAGAGGCATCTTTGCAAGATGGCGCATGTGCACATAGAAGATAAGCAGACTATAGATGCTTTTCAGATAATGCTATAAAGAGCAGTAACTTTTATTGGCTATATAATTTTTTATTAGATCAGGTTTAAGTTACTGCAACTTAATACTAATAAAATTTGAGACAACAAAAATTCCTTTAAAAGAAATTATTGACATTAAGTTAAATTCTTAATAAAATTTAATAAAAAGATTCATTCTTTTGGGGGAGAGAAAAGCAAGTATATTGCTGAAGCCAAAAGCATAACTTTAAGTAATTTAATACTAGATAGTAATATTATGTTAGATTCAGCCATAAATACACAAGAGCTAAACCTAGATGTAAAGGGCATTTTAAACGCTGCCAAATCATTATTTCCTGATCTTGGTAAAAAAGATAGTAATGGTGTAATTGCAGAGATTAAAGAATTAGATCAAAAATTATATTCAATTCAAAAGAGCGTTTTTAAAAGAATGCTAGAACATATAAAAGATGGTCAAAATCCTAATATACTACTTGATATAGCTACGGGGTTTGGCAAGTCATTTATTCAAATATCATTCGCTGGCATTTTAGAAAATGCCAAAACCGATTATAGGATAGTAGTTCCTGATAATTTAATATCGCAGTTTAAAAATGATGTTGACAAGTTCTTTTCTGGCAAAACTGCTGAACAAATAAAAAGTAAAATAAAAGGGCACAAAGAGTTCTTTATAAAAAATTGGCAAGAGACAAGAAAAATACCAAAATCAACATTTTTAATGATTGATGAAGTAGACTCGGCAACAAAAGAAGATCTATACAGACAACGTTTTGAATTTTTAAGAAATAAGTGTTCATGTATAAGTCTTAGCGCAACATCACAAGAGTGGTTGTATAAGAGCATTGAAAAGGCTCAAGGCAAGGTTATCAGTATTTCTTTAGAAGAGAAAATAAAGGAGATGGGAATTATCCCAGCACATTCGATAAATGCTACCGCAAACAGTGTTATGAAAAGAACCAATAAGAGGTCTGGTTTCCTGCCATATGCTTGCATTATAGTCACATCGTACCTGTTAACTTTATTATTTAAAATCTATTTAAACTCCTATACTATAGAAGGGTTTACTTATTTCTCTACTTTATACAATTTTTATAATTTTTATCTTAATACGTTTATATATCACCCTATCATAGGGCAGATTTCACTTGCTATCATTGCTTTTCCTATCGTATCGCTTGTTAATCTAATAGTAAATAAAATAGCTGATAGAGATATATCTGGTAGGCTTATAGCAAACTTGGTAGATGTAGGAGCTTCTAGTCCAGCTCATGAGGATATCTGCAAAACTGAAGAGACTTTCATATATAAAAAAACAGATCTCAACTATAAGGATATAAATATTCAAAGCCCTAGAGGTAAAAAATCCTTAGTTTTGGCATGCAACGATGATATGATTAGAAACTTAAATCTCATCTATCGAGATGAAAAAAATGAAATATATAAAAATGGCAAGTTATTGAGCTCAAGTAAGGCTCATGATCAATACAAACTGGGAAAAGATTTTGGTGAAAAATATGATTTCTCTTATAAAGAGTCACAGAGGAATTACTGTATAGCAAAATGCAGGGAAGAAATAGGAAGAAGTTTAACTAAAGGTAAGGCAGATGAACTGATAAACAAAATAGATTTTAGCAATACTTCAACTTACTCAGAATATAGAGTAATGCATGGCATAATTAATAGCGCTCTTTTAGCGTTACTACAGAAGTGTCATGATGATCAAGGTAATAGGAAATATGGTGATGTTATTGCGCTAAACAAAGCAAGAGCAGAAAAACTAGAAGATCTATATAAAGATGTTGAAAATGCACTTAAAGATAATAAAGGAAGTAAAGAATGTATAAGAAAATATCTTAAAGATAAAGGATTTCAATGTGACCTACAGACCGAAATGGCTGAAGGTATTAAGTGCGTAGTAGAAGCTTTAGAAACAAGATCACATATCATAATAGAAAATTGGGAACTTGATAGAAAACTTCACAATATGATGAAAATAGGAGATGAGTATCAGGTATTAGATGATTTGTGTGGTGAATTTAAAAAGATAACAGAGAGTACACCAGGTTACACCAATTTTTTGGCTCGATTTAAAAACAACAGTTCTAAATTCCATAATCTTTCTGATGATTATTTTGATGATGTGTACAAAACTCAGCTAGAACGGTACTTAGAAAAGGAATTTGGATCAGAAGTCAGTAAATCCACAAAAAAGATATATAGCTTGTTGAAATCTCAAGATTATCCAGCTTTGTATTCATTGCTTAAAGACAATAATCTTATGCAGATGAGGAATAATAATGAAAGAAAATTCCCTTTATATAAACTAAGAGAAATATGTAAAAAGAACAAAATTGTTTTTGATAATTTAGGTACTTTAAAAATAGATGGACCGTTTATTGACTTTGATGAAGAAGGAAATCCTAAAAAGTATGAATTGTTATACAAAGATGAAGAAGGAGAATCCAAGACACATAAATATACGTCAAAGGAAGTAACAAAGTTATTTACTGAAGGCTGGATAGGTACACTTGTGGATCCATCAAAATCTATAGGATTTAGCGATCCTACTTTGCAGAACGTTGCTATTCTCATTAATGAAAATGACGATGAAATTAATAATCCAGATAAGATTTATCAAGGCTATGGTAGAAATAGGGGGTTAGATGTAACTCAACAACCATTTTTTAGAATGATTGCACGCAAAGGCATAAAATTGTGCTTTGATGTAAAAAGCTTGATGGCAAAAGGTGTTACTTCACTGCTATTTAAAGCCAGGGAAAAATACAATAAAGAATCATTAAAGACAATTAGCACAGAAATTTCAGAAGAAGTAATTCAGTATATCAGCAATTATGTAGATAATAAAAAAGAGAAAAATGATGAATTTAGTGAAAAAGAGAAAGAACACATTGAAGCTTTTACAATAAGAAAACTTGTAGATCTATACAACAGAAATGACCACGATTTAAAAAAAACAAAAAAAGAGTCTTCTCGCATCTTGAAAAACGTGAAGAAAAACCTAATTTCTTATGAAAAAAATGTAAAAAATCAAGGCAAACCAAGCGCATTATATGCAGTTCCATATTATATTGCTTATATCTTTAGTAAGATCCTCTACTATCCATGGACAGTACCGAGTTATATAACGTTTTCTCTTAGAACTATAGGTAACAGTAAAGTAATAAACAATGTTGCAAGTGCAGAGGCAACATATGTTCATATAGTTAAAAATTATACCTTTGCAGACAGTATTGAAAATCAAAAAATAATAAAGAAGTTTCTAGAATTGTCACAAGATAAAAATGATTTGTTCAATAAACTTCTAAACAGTTCAATATGTAAAAAAGCGCTTAAGAACATCATCTCGCCACTGCAGGATGAGTATATTTTAACAATATTAAATTCTATTTATCCAAGTGAGAATAATGATGACAAAGTAAGAAAGATACGATCGCTTTTTGATAAAATAAAAAATAAGGAAGAGGTAAAAACTGATAAAGAAACGATTAATTCTATATTAGAAGTCAGCAAAGAAATTGCAGCAGCTCAAGCTTGGTATCATGACTCTCATAATGTAATTGGTGTTGAGTTGCCAAGGTTAAAAAATGACAATGAGATATTTTATATTAGAAATGTAGGTAATGCAGGGAAGTTTTTTTCGAATTTTCTTTACCGTAGCGATGGAAAGTTTAGTTTAAATAACGAAGAAGGAAAGGAATATAGAAAAAATTATGGTAATGCAGGATTACAGACATTTATATTTTTCATAAAATGGTTTCCACTACTTGTAGTCTTTCCACAGATTCCATATTTGTGCACGGATAATGTAAAAATAGCGTCAGCCGTAAGTACCATTGTAATCTGCATTCCACTCATGGCTTTTGTTTTTGGTTGTCCAGAAAAATTTAGATCTATAATTTTTAATAAACAAATTTCTGCTTGTAATGAACTAGAATTTATTGCAAACAAAGAGAAAATTCCATTTATGAACGAAGCGTCTGGAATAATTAAAGATGAAATTCGCTCTAACCTGAAAAATATAGAACCATTTACTGAAGATAACATTAAGAATGGCAATAGTAAATATACAAACCCTATAAAGATGCATTTTACAGAGTAAGAGGGTTACTTAACAGTTAGTACTGTGTAGCAGATAGTTGTCTGATTAGAGGTTTCGAAAAGGCTGTTTGCAATTTAATCGTGCGTCATTTACCAATAGCTTTATAAGAAAACTATAGTACTTTCAAAAACAAGTGATAAAGGTATAATGAAATTATTAGTATATAAAGAGATAGCTTAGATTTACTGAAAAAAGCAGTATCTTTGGTTGAAAAAGAAAGGCTGAAGTTGAGGAGCTTTTAGAAATAGGAATAGCGATGATGGCTAGAAAAGAAAGCTGTTGGTTAAAACCAGCAAAAAATGGTAATTTTATCGAAAAATAGACCCCTAGAAGAATATGTAAAAAAGCATCCAGCTGGCAGAGATGAAATTGGTTTCGGAATAAGCGCAATTTGGTACAACAGCTAAAAATCACATTAAAAAAAATTTATCAAGAGATGAAAAAGATTTATCGAAAAAATTGCCGAAATAGACCAATCGTATATATAGATGAAAGATTATATAGAGAATATGGACAAGAGGAGAGAAAATACATGCACTGGCAAAAGACGAGAACATAATAGGATGGAAGAAGATTTGTTGCACCTCTGACCTTTACTGGAGGTTGTGATAAAGAAGTACTTAATACATGGTTAGAACACTACCGGAGCTGCCTGTTAATACAACTGTAGTTATGGATAATGCAATAAAACCGCTAAAACAAGAGAATTAATTGAAAAGGCAATTTACTCTATCTTCCTCCATATTCACCAGATCTTAATCCAATTGAGCATTTTTTTTAAAGTCTAGAATTAGAAAACTGATGCACAAAACATAAATTTAGCTATCTATCGCGCTTTCCAATAGTCCTGATTTAAAGTGAATTTACTATACCTCTTTGCCTAAAAGCAGCTCTACAGTTTCTTTATGACCGAGTAAGGTAGCAACGAGCAAAGCTTGTCCTATATGGCTAGCATCTACCTCTTGGTTTAAAAGCAACTCTACAGTTTTTTTATGACCGTGGCCGGCAGCAGTGAATAAAGCTTTGTCTAAAAGCAACCGTACAATTTCTTTATGATCATTTGCAGCAGCGAAGAGTAAAGCTTTTCCTTTAGAGTCAGCATCTACCCCTTTGTTTAAAATCGACTTTAGAGTCTCCATATGATTGTTGTAATCAGCAGCTTGCGAATCTGTACTCAATATATTATCAATATCTGCTCCCAATCTTATGAGCAATCTTGCTATAGTTGTATATCCTTTGCGAGCGGCCCAATGTAATAAAATTTTTTTAATCCAATTAAACATTTTTCCCCCTCTTTGAATAATTAAAATTATTACATATTTAATTACATTAATCAATTAATATTTGAAGATCACATTTTCTCATACGAAGATAGCTTAAATTCTAGTATTAATCTACAAATATTGAGATATACCCTTATAACCATTCTTCAGTACGTTCTAAATGTTTATAGTTTGAAGACCTTTTTAAATTTAAACTATAAGATGCAGTAAATGGTACGTTTTCATTTAAGAAGTTGGAAAGGAAGCCTTTTATATTAGTAGAAAGAAATAGCACGATTTCTTTATGGTTTTCAATAGTAAAAATTTCTGCTTGCTTGCCATCAAACTTCCAGTACATTAGCTCTTTGATTTCCTTATTCATCGAATGCATTGCCGTTATAGCTTGAAGTATTAGCTGTGGTGAAAAACACATTTCTACATCGCTTTGTGTCGGCAGGGAACCGGTTTTATAGTCTATAATTGCAATACTGCCATCTAATAAATGTTCTATTCTATCACATTTTGCTCTGATAGTAATTTTTTCAGACAGTGGCCAAGAAAAAGCCTTTTCTACTTCTACAACACTAGAGTTTTTCCTTCTTTCCACATCTAATTTAAAAAAATCTTTAGCTATTTTTTGAAATTTTGGCCACCATATCGACTGTATGCTAGGAAAGTTCATATATTTATGGGCGATGTTGAGTAGTATCTCATAACTATTATTTTGAGATAATAGATATTTTTCAAAAATTTTATGAATAGTAATGCCAAAATGCATTATCGTTGGTCTAAAATTTAATTCTCTCAGTGGCTTAAGGTCTAAGATATATTCAGCGTAAAATGAATATGGGTTGCGAATTAACTTCTCTACCGCAGTGGATGAGAGCGTTTGTAATTTTTTTAATCTAACATCTATAGATGGGCTAGGTTTTGGCCTACTGCACGGAATGATAAAATCAGGCTTAGTTAATAACTTGAGCCATTCCCTAAACGGTTGCTTACTTAAAGTATTATCATTTTTTCTTATTAACATCTCTAACCGTTGTAGAAACAAAGGTTTTCTGTTTACTCCACTTATCCCCTTTACGGATCTGGTAATATAGACTTTTTCTGCATGCATCAGGTTATGAAGAATATATTGAAAATAACCAATCTGAGTAGAAGACAGCCCTATTTGTTTGCGCATAGATGGACTTAGTAATGGATTTTGAAAATCTGGGGGAAAATGTCCCTCATTGAAGTTTGTCAGTATTACAACTTTATTCTTATGCAAACTGAATCTATGCAGATGATTTGACATAGAAGAAAATTTGTTTTGCAGAAGTAAATTCAGTATTTTTTGATATAGCTCTAATGTGCTTATTTCTGCTTTTTCACATTCTCTTATTAGAGCAACCATGAAATCGCTAATCTCATTACCTAACTGCAGAAATTTTGATAATTTCTGTGAGCATTCAACGTGAGCTTTTGCTATCTCCGAGATATTATTATTTATATTGCTAATTAAAGGCGTAAGACTCAGTTCTACTTTACTGAAAAAAGAAGATATTTCTGAATCATTATAACTATCAATACCTTTCTTTATTGCTTCAATCCCTAGTTGATTAAGATTGCGCAGAATTTTAATTTCAAAATCAGCTAAAATTTTATTGTATTCATCTTTAGGATATCCTAGGTCAATAAATGGGTGTTTGAGTAACGAAAGTAGCTCTACACTACCCCAATTCGATGTAAGTATATCTAAAATATATAATAAAAAAGTTATATAAAGATAATAATTGTCAGTAGCTGATTCCTCATTCAGCAAAGAGTTAACACGTTTAGATAATAGTCCATCACTAATAAATAACGATACGTTTTCTTCATTTTTGATTATCATTGAAATAACTTGCGCTTCCTCCTCTTGCGATTTACAAGTGATAATTTCAAAATTACTGTCTTCTTTTGCATTGAAATCGTATAGATTTTTGCTTAAGTTAAACACATATTCAATCAACTCATTGCCTATTTTAGGTGCAGCAGTAAGGTGTTGTACGTCTCTTCTACTGGCACCAATGTAGTCCAAAAGCCCCTTTAAGCAGTACTGATGATGTTCTTCATTTATTCTACTCCACTCTTCTTCTTTCATATGTAAATCTAAATTTGGCAGCACAATTAAGCCAAACTCTAAATTATAGATGGTTTTAATTAAGGCATGACAGATTTTAGAGGGGTGGATGCCAGCAAAGATAACATGCTCATCCTTACTATATATTATGTTATTTATATAGTTATTTTTGTGCTCTAAGGGATCAATTTCATCTTGTAAAATACTACCCCAAACTTGCGTGAATTCAGATAAAAACCTGCTTTGCCAGTGCTCAGTAGGATCATTTAAATTTAAAGCAGATATTGGTATTTGGTTATGCTGAAGTTCATCTAGCAGTGAGGTGAGATTATGCACAACACTAATTGGCAAATTTTCTTTATTATCCCTATTCCATTTTATTATAAATTCAGTGAGTAAAAGAATTCGCCTTGTAGGAGAGGTAACTTTTACCTTATCAATATTTAATATTAGATACTCCTCATCTATATTTTCAAATGAAACGACATTTGGCAAAATAACAGTTTTTTTATGTTTTTTAAATGCGTCAAACAGTATTAGTATATCTGCTTTATAAGGTACAACTATCTTAAGGTTTGCAATCTCCAGCAGCTCGTATTTAGCAAATATATAATCTACCAATGCTGGTAAGAAAGGTTCGTTTGTTGTAAAAATTTTGTTCTTATTCATCAAGCTAGAACCTACCTTCACACTGCATTTATTTTAGGTAATTTTACATTATAAAATCTACACTAACAATTTAAACTCAACGTTTGCTTGAGAAATTATAAGATATTGCAACATCCTTTTTGTTGTTTTTCCTGAAGGACTTTTATTTCTTCTATTTGTAAAGCAGGTATTGCATTTACAGAAAGAACTAGTAATGATGGCACTTCATCTTGATTATAGTTAAGCAGCCTTTCTGTATCTTGAATATAGTTAAATAGCCTTATTAGATCTTGATCAGACTTAAATCGCTTTAACACTTGTTTTACGTGATCTTTATTACACTCAATTTTCTCAAACACTTGTTCTGCTAACCCTTCTGCTTTAGCAGGGTGTTCATCCGGTAAATTGCTTTGAGCTCTTTTTATTCTCAGTTTAATTGATTTTGCTGCTTTTTTTTCTGCTTTCTTCCTAACACGTGATGCTGTGGGTGTGATTAGCATACCATTAGGGCATAGTAAATCATGAATTGTAAGATCATTTATTTGTAACAACTCATGTATCAATGTATCTTTAGTAACTAAATCCTTCCTATCTCTGTCAAATTGATTACTCTTATCGGAAAATATTAATTCCTCTCTTAGCAAGAGATCCAATAATTCTTTATTGTTTTTAATATTTAATGTTCTGTAATCATCTTTTTGAAGGATGCCCTCTAGCATTTCACTTGGCAGGTAGTTTTCTATCAACAAATTAAGCAATTTTTGATTGCTCATACATCTTTTTAGCTGTTGCTCATTACAATCAACTACAAAGAAATCTAAAATATCACTCATTTGGCTACTTGGAAGTGGAGAGAGTTTTTTAAGAAGTCCGACATAAAATTCTTTATGGTCAAAAAACTTTTTACTATCAACATCTTTAAACTTGCACATTGAGGAAATATCATTGTACTCACATTTGTTTTTTACCAGTTCAATGGCAATATCTTCTTGCTTTGCTAAGCTATTCCAATATCTATCTACGTAGAATATCCATTCAATAGCTTCATATTTGTATCCATTATCTAGCAATGCAGTAAATAATGTTGGACAACTTTTAATACGCTCTTTAAACGTACTATCATCCCACTTAGAACCTTCTTCAAATATATTACGAATAATTTCATCTGGACATTTATGTTCTTTTAACCACTCTATAAAACTACTATGCATATTCCCCCTACCACTAATAATTTTAAACTATGACTTTTTTAGAAAAAAGCAAAGATATATATGAAATATAATTACTTCCTATACCACTTTGTGGTGCCATCCTTTTGGTCAGATAGTAGTATGTTTTTTTTGAGGAGTTCAGCGCGTATGGCATCAGCAGCGGCAAAATCACCATTTTTTTTGGCTTGTGTTCTTTGCTCTATCAATTTATCTGTTTCTTCATCATAAATTCTAAACCACTCTTGCCAGCTGTGAGTTAAGATGCCAAGGAAATTTGCGCTTTTAAGGAAAGTAGCAGTCAAATGCACTTTCTGTTTATTATTATGTGTTTTATTGATCTCTGTTGCCATCTCATGCAGGACTGAGACTGCCTCTGGCGTATTTAAATCATTTTTTAAAGCATAAGTAATGTCTTTAGCAACATCTGCACCTCCCTCTATCTCTGAAGCGTTACTTAAGACGCCGTAAAATCTATCTAGGGCTTCTTTAGAAGTAGCTAGTGTTTCGTCAGTCCAATCTAAAGGCTTTCTATAGTGAGTTTTAAGGAATGTATAGCGAATTACTTCACCCTTTACTCCGTTTTGCAATAAATCTCTAACTTTTACTATGTTGCCCAAAGATTTGCTCATTTTTTCACCATCCACAGTTACAAAGCCGTTGTGCACCCAATATCTTGCAAATTGTGAGCCGGGAAATGCACAGCAGCTTTGCGCTATTTCATTTTCATGATGAGGAAATTGCAAATCTGCACCACCGCCGTGAATATCAAAATTTTCTCCAAGATAGCTATGGCTCATAGCTGAACACTCTATATGCCAACCTGGCCTGCCATTGCCCCATGGACTTGGCCAAAAGCTTCGCAGTTCAAGATCAACATCAGTTGCTGGTTTCCATAAGATAAAATCTCCCGGATGTTTTTTATGGGTTTCAACCTCAACCCTACTTCCATGTATCAGCTCAGCAGTCTTGCGTCCAGATAGCTGCCCATACTTTGAGTATGACTCAATATTAAAATATACATTCTGATCCACTATGTAAGCATTACCGTTTTTTATTAGCCTCTCTATTAAATCAATGATTTCTTTAATGTTATGTGTTGCCCTCGGCTCAAATGTAGGTTTTATGCAGTTTAAATCGTCCATATCTTGCTGAAACGCTGCGGCATAATACGAGGTTATATCCTCAATGCTACGCTTTTTTTGCTTTGCGGAATCTATAATTTTGTCATCAATGTCGGTAATATTGCGCACGTAAGTGACGTTACTGTAAGTATGAGTTAGTAGCCGAAACAACACATCATAGACAACAGCAGATCTAGCATTGCCGATATGTGCCCAGTCATATACGGTTGGGCCGCATACGTACATCTTGATATTACTTGGGTCTAAAGGAGTGAAAGTTTCTTTTTTATTGCTAAGGGTATTGTATAAGCTAATCATACAAAATTTTTTAAAAAAGAAAACATCCCAATCAAAAATTTAGGCCCGGCTATGAGCACAACTGAAGTAATAGTTATTCCAATAAGCGATATAACTACTCCAAAAAGCGAAATAAGCCCATCTTTACTTATAATTCCAAGGGAAATAAATGCTACTCCCGCAGATGGAAAAAAATGGGTAAATGGTAGAGGAACCGCAATTGATATGGAACAGAGAAATATAATTAAAGCTAAGAATTTTTCACCAAATTTGCAAAAAACAAATGCCATTCTTGGCTGCATAATTTTTTCTATCCTCTTAAGGATAGGAGAGGTCTTCTCTACTATAAACACCAGTGCTGAGCGCTTAATAGACTTTCTTTCTAACCATTTCGGCATCCATGGTGAATCAAGCCCAATAAAAAGCTGTATTGAAAACAAAATAAGTGGTATTGCAAATATAGTAGTATAACCAGGAATAGGTACAGGAATAAATGGCGGCAGGGAAAAAATTAACATGAATATGCCAAAGCCACGTTCATGTATCACGGTTTTAAGTTCAAATAATGTAATTTTATCAGCATCTTGAACATTAGTATTTGCAACTTCTTCTAGAATGTCTGATGTTGTTTTATTTTTTTTAGGCAAAACTCTAATTAAAAGGATATAGTAAGCTTGTAGTATAAATATCTCAAGCCTATATTTCCACTGATACTTAACAAATAAAAGTAAGTTTTAGCTTTCTTTAAATAAAATTCATAACTCGACTAAAAAACTCTATTGATCTCTCTCTTACTTCTTTTGCATCAGTTAAGCGATTGATTGCAGCACGAAATTCTGCAGAGCCAATAAGTCCACTACTATACCAGCCTATATGCTTTCTTGAAATTTTAACTCCTGCGTCCTCTCCATAATAATTAATGTTATCATCATAATGTTTAATTATTAGTTCTATTTTTTCTTTTGCTGTCGGTTCTGGTAATTCTATACCTTTTATTAAAAAATTTATTGCTTGATTTATAAACCACGGCCTACCGTATACTCCGCGCCCTATCATCACTCCATCTGCACCAGAGTCTTGCAGTGCTTGCTTGATATCATCAGTAGTTTTAATATCACCGTTTACTATTACTGGAATTTTGACTTTTTCCTTAACTTGCTTGACAAATTGCCAGTCAGCCTTACCTTGATACATTTGAGCTCTTGTGCGTCCATGTATTGTAATCATTTGCACTCCAAGCTCTTCAGCAGTTTTAGCTAGGCGATCTGCGTTTCGATGCTCGTAGTCCCAACCTGTGCGCATTTTAAGCGTAACAGGAATTTTAACAGCTCTAACCACTGCCTCAATTATCTCTGCAGCCTTCTTTTCATCACGCATAAGTGCTGATCCTGCATAACCATTCACTACTTTTTTCACTGGACAGCCAAAGTTCATATCTATAATTTTGGCTCCCATATCCTCATTAAGCTTTGCCGCTTCTGCCATAACTTCTGGCTCGCATCCTGCAAGTTGCACAGAGGTATTTTCATCAACTTGTGCTTTCTGCAGACTTTGCTTAGTTTGCATTATCATTGCCCTGCTTGCTATCATCTCTGAAACTAAAAGCCCTGCGCCCAATTTTTTAACTAAAGAACGAAATGGTAGATCAGTTACCCCAGACATAGGTGCTAAAATAACAGGAGCATCAAGTATAAAATTTCCAATTTTCATTTTCTAAACTAGAAAAAGATAAAATATATAAAAAAACTATATTCTAATATATAAAAATCTATTTAGGATTAATATCTTTACTATTTATCTAAAATAAATTATCATAATATAAGTTTACTTAGTATGGGGGGATAAATGCTTAATAGTAGATCACAAGATAATGAGAATTTTATATGTTTGTTAAAAAAATATAATTGTCCAGAAGAAATTATTAATGGAATATTAAAATTTAATAATCGAGATTTTAACTTACTTTTAAGCAGAATTAAGGATCAATCTGATTTACTAACTGCGTTGATAGAAAATGGGTATGGTAGTGAAGCTTTTAAAAGTGTATTTTGTCAAAAGAATGATGAAGTATATAATACCTTTGTGAAATACAAAGAATTTATTATTTTGTTATTGGAAAATAAGTGTGAACTAAAAAGCATAGAATGCGTATATGATCTTGTGAAATATAATACTAAACCTCATCGTATAAGAAACTTGCTTGAGAAATGTTTTCCTGTTATCACAACAAATTTTATGGGGCATTGTAGAGAGATTAACATAGCCACTGAAGTATATGATTGTTTTGTTAATCGCAAAAAAATCACTTCAAAATTTTCTTCTTTATTTCAATCTTCAGAGATGCTTAAAAGCGCGTGGGAATTTATATCCTCTGTAGAAGTTGTAGCAATAGATAGATATAGAGAAAATCCAAGACTATTTTATTTCGCTATGAAGAATAAAATGATTGAAGATATAGGAAAATTAATAACTTTGGATGAAGATAAGCAGGATTTTATTGTTAATTATCTATCAATATTTAGCTTAGGTGATATTACAATTTCAGAATTACAAAACAAGTCTATCGAAGAAATTACACAAAAAATAGAAACATTAACTAAAGAAAAGATAAGCAAAAACCAAGAACAACTAGAATTGTCACCAGTTCAATTAGATGGTTTTTCATACACTAAAAAAGGGGTACAATCGTTGCAAACTCTTGCCTTAGCTAAAGTTGTGGAATGTTTGCAAAATAAGAATACATTTTTGGAAGCAGCAAAAGTCACAAGTGTAAGAGCAAATAATTCAATATGCGCTATCAGTTAATTGAGAAAACTGTGTACTTCAACCAGTAAAAATACAATTTATTTAAAGTTCTAAATCCGTTGTTTTTTAAAGCTTTTAAAATTTTCAATTTCCTCTTGATCTTGCAGATTTTCTATAAAATGATCTAATTTATCTTGCTTATTTTTATATTCTTCAGCTGTATCCATTTCTTTCTTTTTAGCTGTAATATTAGGCCATTTTTTTGCGTACTCAGTATTGAGATTATAAAATAACTTGAGCATTCTTTGTTCTTTTGCTAGCAGATCATCAGCTCGGTCTAAAATATCTTTTACTCCATCGTCAGTAACAATTGCATCTATTGGGCACTCTGGGATACATACCCCACAGTCAATACATTGGTCTGGATCTATAACCAACATATTTTCCCCCTCATAAAAACAGTCAACAGGGCAAACTTCAACACAATCTGTATATTTGCATTTTATGCATTTTTCCGTAACAAAATGCGTCATGTAAATGTTAAATAAATAATACTCTAAATTAAAGGTATATTTTATTAATTCAAGATTTTTGTGATTCTAAAGGATTATTGAAGCAAAGCAGAAATCTTATCTGCAATATCTACAATTGGTTTGCTGTATATACCAAATACTACTATTGGTATAACCATAAACCATGAGCATAAAAGCATTGTAATTGGAATTTGGGTAATTTTCATTTCTTGGTTAGCTTTTAGATACATTTTTTCAATTACTTTCCAAACATATATCACTGACAAAAATGACCCTAAGACAAAAATGACAAGAGGTACCCACAAGATGGAGTCAATAATTGACTTAAGTAAATACCACTTAGCAACAAAACCAAAGGTAATTGGCACGCCTATAAGACCCATACCTAATATGATAAATATAGGTGTTATAGAAGATTTATTTAAGTTTTCTATATTTGTTGTGCCCGTTGTATAAGAGGCACAACCGGCTACCATAAATAGTGCAGACTTTACTATACTGTGGCTTATCATGTGGATTATAGCAGCAGTAAGGCCTGCCTTAGAATTCAAACTAACCCCCAAGATGATATAACCAATTTGAGCTACACTTGAATAAGCAAGCAGCTTTTTCAAATCTTTTTCTACAATTGCTAGCAGACCACCAAAAACTATTCCGCACAAAGCCAGGATTAATAACAAATGAGTCAGATATGATTCAATGAATAACGAGTTTGCATAAAAAATTGAATAATAAATTCTAAGCAGAACATAAATCATAACTTTAGTTGCAGTACCGGAGAAAAAGATAGTAACAAAACTAGGAGATGCGCTATAAGCATTAACTAGCCAACGGTTTAAAGGAAAAAGTGCTATTTTAATTAATAAACCAATAACGATAAAAATTAACCCCGATTGTATGATAAGACTATCGTGTAGATATGAGATTTTTAATGCTAAATCAGATATGTTAAGTGTTCCAGTTACTGAATAAAGTAATCCCACCCCAATTAAGTAAAAAGTTGCACCTATTGTCCCATTTATCAAATATTCAAACGCTGCAGTTAAAGACGATTTTGATCTACCCATTGCAACTAATATATATGATGAAAGAGATGATATCTCAAGAAACACGTAAATATTAAAAACGTCATTTGTGACTAAAATCCCTATAAATCCACTTAAACAAAATAAAAATATAGAATATAAACCTGCTATTTTATCTTCATCTATCTCTTTTTTATTTATGTAAAATCCATACAGTATGCTCATTAGAGATATAAAGTTAATGAGGCATAACATTACCGCATTAAATAGGTCAATTCTCAGCTCTATTCCATACGGAGCTATCCATCCACCTACGTTGTAATTTATAATTTCCCCATTGTATGTCTTGCATAAAAGTAATGATGAGATAAGTAGGGTAGTAGAAGTTGTAATTAAAGATAAAATCCAAGATAATTTGTGATTATTGAACAAAAAACAAAGGATTGCAGAAGTTAAAGGTATTATAACTTGCAAAATAGGCAATATCACGTTTTAGAAACTATTTTAAACTAAAAATATACTTTTAAAGTGTAAAAGTGTAAAATAATTTTGCTTATAGCAAATATTTTTGTAAGTTAAGGAAGAATATGGCATTTTCTGATCAGATAAAATTTTTCTTTAGAAAAAACAAGACACTAGTGGGAAAGGATGAGTATGGTAATGCTTACTATGAGGTGAATGATAAAAAAACTAAAAAGAGATGGGTTATATATAATAAAATTGAAGATCCGGTTAGAATCCCACCCAAATGGCATCTTTGGCTTCATTATACTAGTGATAATGTTCCAAAAACACAAGACAGTTTGATAAGATGTATAATTGATCCTATAGAAATACATAGTGACACTAATCACTATCTCTCAAATAGTAATATCACTTATAAAAATTGGAGTCCAAATGACTAAATCTAATATTACTGAAGCAATAATAGGACTATTTGTTTTAGTTTTTGTTGCTGTTATAGCTTTTTTTATTTTTGATAATTTAAAGACAAATCATGATGATTGTTATCAAGTAAATGCCATGTTTTCTGATGTGACAGGTTTGGATGTTGGTAGTAGCGTCAAAATTTCTGGGGTTAAGGCTGGAGTAGTTACTAATATATCTCTTAAAAAGGAAGGTTATGTAGTTGAAGTTAGTATGTGCATCAACGAAAACATATTATTACCAGTTGATAGTATTGCTAGAGTAACTAATAGCAATCTTTTAGAAAATAAATTTATTAATATATATCCTGGAGCAGAGGATGATGTGGTTACAAGTGGTGGTATCATTGAAAACACTCAATCTGATATGGGCATAAGTAAATTAGTCGACAAAGCTATTTCTTCATTAATGAAGAAATAGAATTTAAAAAAGCTATACAGTTACCTGAAAGTTTTGATAACTAAACAACAAAAAATAAACTCAAAGCATCCTGATTATAAATGCTAAAGCAATAGGAAGATTTTTTTTGGCAATATAGGAATTATAGAATAGAAATTAGTAAAAAATTGGATTTTAGGTTCGCTAAAGAAGCAGTGGAATTTAGAGAAGCATTAAAAAATAAATTAAGTTTTGGAATAGCTTGGAAGTATTAGCTATATTATCCTACATAATAATATATAAAGAAAGGTTTCGATGATTGAGCGGATTCGACAAAATGGTAGTATAGCCATTCCTTTAAAGATCTGAACGAGATAAGATAAAGATTTAGGAGGCCAGCATCTATTTAAGGAAAAAAGCAATTGGATGAAGGATGTGGCTCGGAGGTTTAACTGTATGAATGGCAGCAAAAGAAACAGGAGATTTTCAGTCATTGGAACTATAATCATAAAATTACCGACTGTTTGCTGAATTTGCTGAAAAGCACAGAGAGAAAACTCTATCGGAAATCTGGGGTAATATTAATTTTCGAACGAGCATTTAAAAAGATTGGATTTACGCGTAAAAAAAGACCTACGGATACAAAAAAAAGGACGAAGAGCTGAATTCTTAAAGATTCTGGGAACAAAAAACCATTTGTTTATATTGATGAATCCGGTATAGAGAGCATACGGATATTGCCGGACATAAGATTTTTTACTTCCACTTCACCAAAGGTGGCATAGACATCATTATAGCATCTGGATTACCATTTGTTAAAATACCAAATTTTGTCCCACGATCATATAGCAAATTAAATTCTACGTATCTACCACGTTTAATTAGTTGATATTCCTTTTGCTCTTCTGTCCATGATTTACTCATATGCTTACGTATTACAGAAGGGTAAATCTCAAGAAAAGTTCTGCCAACAGCTTGTGTATATGCAAAGTCACCTTCCCAACTATCAGAGCTTAAGTTATCGTAAAATATCCCACCTATTCCTCTTGGCTCTTTTCTGTGATGAAGAAAGAAATAGTCATCACACTGTTTTTTAAATTGTGGATAATAGTTGGGATTAAACTCATTGCACATTTTTTCTATTTTGCCATGGAGAAATCGATAATCTTCATCATTGCAGTAGGTGGGAGTAAAGTCAATCCCGCCACCAAACCACGATTTTGCAGTAACTATAAACCTTGTGTTCATATGAGCTGCAGGTACCAGCGGTGAATGCATGTGCGAAACTATGGAAATTCCACTAGCCCAAAACTTGCCATCATTTTCTTTTGCTCCAGGAACTTCATCCATAAGTTTTTCTGCAATCTTTCCATGAACCGTTGATATATTGACACCAACTTTTTCAAACACTTTACCATACATTATAGTCATCTCCCCACCGCCACCTCCTGGGCGATCCCACTTTTTTCTATTTATCTTTAGAGGCTCAGCCGAAAATTCCTTTTCAATAGCTAGAAACTCATCCACTATTGAATCTCTTAAACTCACAAACCATTCTGATGCTAGATTTTTTTGCTTATCGATCATTTCTAGTGCTTAAAATTAATATGGTATTAGAAATTAGATTTCAAACCAACTAAAAATACATGCCCTGAATTGCTACTATCTGCAGGTTCTTGAGTGTTGAATTTTACAAAGTCTATATAATATGAAGCATTTTTTGCTAAATATTTCTCCCAATTTATAGACCATGAAAGAAAATTGTTATTCCCCTTAGTACTTATAAAATGCATAAAACTACCGCGCCAGTTATTATGATAGTAAGCAATGCCAGTATTTACATAGTAAGTTTCAGGAGAGTTTTTGCGTCCAGATGTACCAATATTACCATATGCAATTACATATCTTATGTTCTTATACTGCAGATCTAAGCCAGCATTCCATGTCTGTAGTTTATTCAATTTTTTAGCTGAATTCTCATTAGCCAATTCACCAGTTAGAGATAATGAATAATTGATGATTTTAAAAGCACAATTACTATAAGTAATTCCTCCACTTACTATTCTTTGATATCCTGCATCATCATCTTTAGGAAGATAGTTTAAACCTATTTGTACTCCACGTATTTTGGGAGAATAATAACTCACTCTTAGAGATTTAAGTCCCTTATAGTCAATATATAAATCTGGTTTTACCCAAAATATGCCACCTGTGTCATACCCTGAACCATCATCTGCCTTATTAAACCCTCTAAGATTTGCAAGATCTGCCCATCTCCCATTTATTCCTCCAGCTCCAAAGTACATTTTCGAACCCATGCTTCTACTTATAGTATCATCAAAGCCGAGTTTCATTATACCTCTATTTTGCGTTGCAAAAAAGATATGCATTTCATCTATATTTATTTCCAGAGGTTTAGGCTTAAAAGATGTGAATTTCGTTGATAGTTTGATCTTGGCACCAAGATTATCTTCACTGTCTTTTTTACGTATATAAAGAAAACCAATATTTGAATCTAGTAAAATTGTACCATTCTTGCCATCACTAAAGCGTTCTTCATTATTTTTTATATGTCCCATACTAAAGCTAGTGCTTCCTTCTAGCTCCGCATATTTATCTTCACTGCTTATGATTGTCTTAGTAGCATGGCAGTTATGTCCGTACGATATGTACAAAATCAAGATAATAAAATATAGGTTTCTCATTAACAACTATTTACTACTAAGACATAAATATATTATATCTATATATTAAAAAATCAATATAAAGTTGTTTGATAGAATGTTTGCAACAAAATTATAGGCCAGGATTAGGTATTGAGTATATAATGAATCTCTTTAGATGTTTGAATTATGGATGACTTTATTCGAATAAAAGGTGCTAGAGAACACAATTTATGCAATATTGACGTTGACATACCAAAAAATAAATTGGTTGTAATCAGTGGGCTGAGTGGTTCTGGAAAATCTACGCTTGCTTTTGATACAATATATGCAGAAGGACAGCGCCGCTATGTGGAAAGCCTTTCAGCTTATGCTCGTCAATTTTTAAACATGCATGATAAACCTGATGTTGAATCAATCACTGGTCTATCACCAGCAATATCAATCAATCAAAAATCGATAATTAAAAATCCAAGATCAACTGTAGGTACAGCAACTGAAATTTATGATTACTTACGCCTTTTGTACGCTCGCATTGGCACTGCATATTCTCCAGCAACAGGTAAGCCAATTACAAAACAAACTACAACTCAAATAGTAGATGTAATACAGGCTCTACCTATGGAAACAAAAATATATATCCTTGCAGGGATTGTGCGTGGTCGCAAAGGCGAGCATCAAAAAGAAATATTAGAGGTAAAAAAGCAAGGATATACTAGACTAAAAATTAATAAAAAAATATATAGTATCGATGATCTACCACAACTGGATAAAAATAAAAAACATGATGTATTTGTTGTAGTAGATAGGGTATCTGTAACGGCTGATTTAGATAATCGTCTGCCCAGTAGTGTTGAAGCAGCACTGAAGCTTGGTTGCGGCCTCATGCATGTTGAAATTGTAGGTCTACCTGATGATGACAACTTAGATTATAATTGCGGACAAATACTGGCTTTTTCAGAAAATCTTGCCTGCCCTGAATCTGGTTTTACAATTGAAGAAATAGAGCCACGGCTTTTTTCCTTTAATAGTCCTTATGGTGCATGTAGCGTATGTGATGGACTGGGGAAAAAATCAGATATTGATATCAAGCTTATCGTGCCGGATGAAAACTTATCTATTGCCGATGGTGCTTTAAAACTGATAGGTCCTATAAAAGGTTCCGCTATACATCCTTACTCATATATAGTAGAGGATGCAATATCAGCACTAGCAAAATTATATAATTTTGATTTCAATCAGCCATGGAGTGAGCTTAGTCAAGATGCAAAAAACGCAATTCTTTTTGGCTCTGGTAATCAGGAAATTAGCTATAGATTTACTGCAAAGAAGCCCTTTCCTGGCCTAATTACCTTGCTAAAAAATGAGCAAGATATAGAAAAATATTATGGCACTGTTTACTGCAATAGTTGCCAAGGGTTTAGGTTAAAAAAAGAAGCGCTATCAATAAAAATACATGAAAAACATATAGGTGAAGTGACAAAGCTTTCTATAGATGAGGCTTTACTGTGGTTTCAAAAATTGCCTACAGTGCTAACTGAGCAACAAAATCAAATATCAGAAAAAATATTAGATGAGATAACAAAACGCCTGAGTTTTCTTAAGAATGTAGGACTAGATTATTTAACACTTGAGCGTGAATCAGGCACGCTATCTGGTGGTGAAAGTCAAAGGATTAGGCTTGCATCACAAATTGGCTCAGGTCTTACTGGCATATTATACGTTCTAGATGAACCGTCTATTGGTTTGCATCAATGCGACAATGATTTGCTGATAAAAACTTTAAAAGATTTAAGAGATGTCGGCAATACAGTTATAGTGGTTGAGCATGATGAAGATACAATTATGAATGCAGATTATGTAATTGATATTGGTCCAGGAGCTGGAGTAAATGGTGGTAAGATAATTGCTCAAGGTACACCAGAGGAAATTAAAAAGAATCCAAGTAGCATAACAGGTCAATATTTAAGTAAAAATAAAGTAATTCCCATACCAAAAAGGCGCAAAAGTTCAGATAAATACATTGAGGTAATTGGTGCGTGTGAGAACAATTTGCGCGATATAAATGTCAAATTCCCTCTTGGTAATTTCATTTGTGTTACTGGAGTATCAGGTGGAGGAAAGTCAAGTTTAGTTATTGAAACGTTGTATAAATATGCAGCGCATAGAATATACAGCTCTTCCCAGCCATATGGGAAATGCACTGCTATTAAAGGACTTGAATATATAGATAAAGTTATAGAAATAGATCAATCTCCAATAGGAAGAACACCGGCATCAAACCCAGCAACTTATGTTGGTTTATTTACTCACATGAGAAATTGGTTTGCAAATTTGCAGGAATCTAGGGCTCGTGGATATAAAGTAGGTAGATTTTCTTTTAATACAAAAGGCGGAAGATGTGAAGCATGCAAAGGAGATGGATATCTAACAATTGAGATGCATTTTCTGCCTGATGTTTATGTTAAATGTGAGCAATGCAAAGGGTTTAGGTATAATCGTGAGACTTTAGAAATTGTGTATAAAGGTAAGTCAATAGCTGATATTTTAAATATGACAGTTGATCAAGCATGTGACTTTTTTGCAAATATGCAGATCATCAAAGAGAAACTAGTTTCGCTTCAGGAGGTAGGCATAGGCTACATAAAACTTGGCCAACCATCAACCACTTTATCTGGAGGTGAAGCACAGAGAATAAAGCTATCTAAAGAATTGTCAAAACGTGCTACCGGTAAGACCTTATACATTCTTGATGAACCGACAACTGGCTTGCATTTTGAAGATATAAGTAATCTCCTTAAAATATTACATAAATTAGCTGACCTAGGTAACACAGTTATAGTGATTGAACATAATTTGCATGTGATTAAAACTGCAGATCATATTATAGATATCGGCCCGGGAGGAGGGATAAGAGGAGGGAAGGTCGTTGCTGCTTGCCCTCCAGATAAGGTAGTTAATATTTCAGAAAGTATGACTGGTAAGTATTTAAGGTCTTATTTGTAAAATTTACTCTCTACTATTTTTAATAGCAGCCTTAACAACTGCAACCTTTGCAAGCTGTAATAGACTATATAGCTCTTGTTTACTCATCTGTTTTTTATCCCTTTTATCATACTGATAATTTATTACGTTAACTCCAAGTCCAGTGTCATATCCTTTACCTTCAATATAATTATTTACTCTTTTGTCTATCATACTGAGATGATACCCAAATGAAGAAGTATCTTCTATGTGATAGTGCTGTAAAGAATGAAAAGCAGAGATCATGTAATCTAATTCCTTTAATATTATTACATTACTGTAAGCCAGCATCCAATTTTGAAAGGTGGGTCCTTCTCTGAAATGGCAAGGGACAGATGAGTCAGAAGCAAAAGTATTATATTCAATGCACTCTTTAAAATTTTCTCTTAAATATTGTCTATTAGCTGTATGTAGATTTTTATAATTTGAAAATTTATAGATAATGTCTTCCTGAAATTTGTTTTTGTCGCTTATTATTTTAAGTAGTGCTTCGATGTCTCGCTTTTTATATAAAAACTCATATACACACATAAGATAACCACGTGGCCAATTTGTCATATGATATTTAATGTTCTCAAGAACTTCATCATCTTCAATAGACCTCTATCGAAACTAGCCTAAAATCAGAAAAGGGGAAGGTTTCAAAAAAATATAAAATAGTAAAAGAGTTGGAGGATGAGAAATTTCGCAAGGGCTAAAAATTCAATAAGATAGTGAAAGTTCTACAGGAAAAAAGAAGAAGGCTAAAGGAGGAAATAAGCTAAATGAGGAAATTAATGGCATTATTCGTGGACCTATTTCCATATTGCACAAAACTATGGGAGATATAAAACAGTAAAGTGGGTGGAATAATAAAGCACCAAGATTTTGCATTACCTGGAAAAAAGAGCTATTAAAGTCAGATGTGCAATATGAGATTCTGGTAGTAGACGGAACAGAAACTCCCATAGAGAGACCAAAAAAAAGCAGAAGAGATTTTATTCTGGAAAGAAAAAGAAACATACGATAAAAACACAAGTAGTTATAGCAAAAGAAAGTAAGAAAATTGTATTTTGCTCACGGTAAACGACATGACTTTAGGATTTTTAAAGAATCGAAAATTTACATGTTATCAACTACTTGTATTAAATAAGATTTGAACTGACACTTAGAACAAAAAAATAAGAGAAATGAATACAATACAAAAAAAATACTAAAATTAGGATTTTAGCAAGACAACTAGGAAATGTGTCACAAGCGTATGGGATATTCAAATTTTATCGCTTCAAGGAGTTATACGAAAATGGAGATGAGATAAGTAAGAAAGTTTGCAAACAGAGTTTCGGAAGACATAGAAAGATCTGTATAGCAACAGAATTTCCAGCATATAAAAAATGAGCTGAGAAAAAAATAATATCTGAAGGTGGATAGTTGAGACTTTTAAGAAAAGACTTAAAGCACTAGAAGCAAAAAGATGGAATAATTCTAACAGCTTTAGAAAAAGTGAAAGAACAAAGATAGTGAAATTGATACTCAGGTTATCTGGGTTCTCAGGATACATATTACGTGGGTAATATAATGGGCGAATTTACCAGCTAGACTTTTATTGATACTTATTCTCGTTTGCTAAGTCGATAAGACAGCAATTACCTCTTGCTAAATGATAGCATTCTTTGATATTGCGCATTTTGACTGATAGAGGTACAGAATATTGCGTGAAATTATCAGCTTTATTTAGGCATATCGATCATTCTAGAACCAAAACCCACTCTCCACAGACCAATGCTTCACAAAACTATGCAAATCATCTTTAGAAATATAGTTCTTTAGAAGATCTGCAAATTGATGTTGGTTGCGTTCTTACAACGAAACAATCAGACAAATATTGCTATGATAAAACGCCAATGCAAACTTTTCTTGATATATTGCTTTTTAGAAAAATATTAAATCAGGATTCTGATAGTATATTTAAATTCGGGAGTATTCAACAAACTGTGTCAAAAACTCAACTGAATTTTTAATCTATTAGGAAAGAAAATATCAAGTTGAGAGATGGTTAAAGCCCAATTTGGTATAGTCCAATTTTGCTCTATCTTTTTTATAGCACAGAAGGCATTTGTACTGGTAAATTGGTTTTTTCCTGATTTGCCTGTGCAGTCCCTCTATGGGATTGGTAGTGTAAACTATCCGCCTAACAGGATCTGAGTACTTAAAATAGCCAGTTTCCCAATTATTTTGCCACTACCATGGAAATTCCCATTTTTCTTCCAGCTCAAATTTTCAGCTATTTCTCTATTTGAAGCTTTTCTTCAAATCATTCATTTTGCTGGATACATATTTTAGTTTATCTGATGCATTATACACAATTGCACTTCTGCGTTGGGAAATACGTTGTTTATGGAAAGCTTTTGAGCCCATCTATGCTGGCAATTATTCTACACTTTGAGATCATTCAATACTCCTAACCAAAACCCTCGCTTTCAGCCAAATAAAAACCTCTTTTTTTGATCTATGCCAAATTTGCTTACTTTGAAAAATCATACAAATTATTGGGTAAATATGACCGACTGCGCCACTCATTGGTAATAATTTATCGGTAATATTGCTGCTGCTGATATCTTATAATTTCTTCGATATGCGATTTTATAACTCTTGCAAACATACTAAGAATTTTTGCTTCAAGTTCAGGATGTAAATTAGTCTGTCTTTTTTTTGTGGCTCAAATCTCCATCTCGAGGCGTTATAAGCTCAAACGAGTCTGAATCTGTATATATAGTCTTTGAACTTTTGCCATTCCTACGATTATTTTCTTCATCTTCATTTGATAGGTATTTCACCTTCTAAACTAGCCTCTAGTAACTTTTTGATTAGCAGTTCCTCCTTTTCCAGTTAGTTTCTCGGATGGACGATAATATATTAACTCTTTATTAATCCACTGTTTTTATTCGATGTTTTTTCGTTCATTCCATGTTTTATATTAATATTTTTCTTGTTTGACATGGTTTGTTGAACGTTCTCTGCATGTCTTCCAAAGAACTATATTTCTAAAGATGATTTGCATAGTTTTGTGAAGCATTGGTCTGTGGAGAGTGGGTTTTGGTTCTAGAATGATCGATATGCCTAAATAAAGCTGATAATTTCACGCAATATTCTGTACCTCTATCAGTCAAAATACGCAATATCAAAGAATGGCTATCATTTAACAAGAGGTAATTGCTGTCTTATCGACTTAGCAAATGCAACTTCGAGAATAAGTATCAATTGCTGGTAGATTCGTCCTATACCTTTGATATTACCTACATAATAGGTATCTTGAGCACCCAGATAACCTGTGTTTCAATTTTATCATCTTTGTTCTTTCACTTTTTCTAAAGCTGTTAGAATTATTCCATCTTTTTGCTTCTAGTGCTTTAAGTCTTTTCTTAAAAATCTCAACTATCCACCTTCAGATATTATTTTTTTCTCAGCTCATTTTTTATATGCTGGAAATTCTGTTGCTATACAGATCTTTCTATGTCTTCCGAAACTCTGTTTGCAAACTTTCTTACTTATCTCATCTCCATTTTCGTATAACTCCTTGAAGCGATAAAATTTGAATATCCCATACGCTTGTGACACATTTCCTAGTTGTCTTGCTAAAATCCTAGTTTTAGTATTTTTTTGTATTGTATTCATTTCTCTTATTTTTTGTTCTAAGTGTCAGTTCAAATCTTATTTAATACAACTAATACGAAGTCTTAGCTTCATCCTCTGTTCTTGCTTATCGCTTCCATCGGCATTACTATCTTTACTTTCAATAAAATTATACCTATATTCCTTTAGTGTTTATTGATAACAAAATTCTTTTCTATCAATTAGCATCCTATGCATAATTACTGACAACTTCCGCGCTACAGCAACAATTGCTTTCTTCATACCTTTCTTTTTTGCTAATCCCCAGCTTTTTAACTTAAATTTTCTCTTACATCTTGTCAGCAAGGATTGCGCAGCCTCATATAGCATACTTCTGCACTCCATTGTTTGATATACTTCCATGTCGATCAATCTCCCCAGAAGCATACTGTCTTGGGCTCAATCCCATATATGCTCCAACTGTATAAGATGTTTCAAACCTATGTGTATTGCAGCTTTGTATGTCATTGCTACTATAATACCAACCCCTGGGCTAATAATTTTCATCTTTTTTGCACTTTTCTGAAAGTAATTTATCAAATTGATTCTTCTATTGTTTCTAAGCTATGTACTAATGCTTCAATTGAGTTTTTGCTAACTTCATCTAGATCATTTCTTCTATTTTTAAAGAAAAGCTTTCAAATTTTAATCCTCGACCAACCGTATATCTTCAATTTATTGTTCCAATAATCTGCTGTTTGCTACATGTTAACTGTCTTCTGCTTCCAAGTTGATTTGGTAAGATTTATCTGATTTTACTAATACTTCTCTGTACAACCCAACCCTCATCATTTGAGCTATACCCCTTGCATCTACACAAATCACTGGTAATCCAAAATCCCTTAACTCTTTACACATTGATATTGACAACTTTCTATCCCTATGGATTCTTATTTTTTGCCTTGACTTAGCAAGTTCTCTGCTATTGCTTTACTTTTTCTTGCAACAACTTCTTCCTTAACAACTTTTCCTTTCTCATCAACGATACTTATAAAAGTTTCTTTGAGTGAGACATCTAACTCGATATAATATTTTATGAGACTACTCCTACTTTAAAAGTTTAAATTATTTTTGAAGAACTAATTCTATTGAATTTCTTACTTCTCTCTAAAATATTCTATCTCCTTTTTTCAATAGCTATTACAGTATGTCTATTGATATGGAAGGTTTATATTTTTTTTATAAACCTTCCAACCATTTTTTCGTAAGATTAAAATCTTCCTTACGCAATAGGATTACTTTCCAATCACGTTTGTAGTTCGGAGTTGTAGTAATTATCTAACTCTTGCATGATTCGATCTCCGTTCTCACACCCAGATTTAGCAAGATCTTCAAAAAGATAAACAAGGTGATCAGGATGTCTTTGGATGAGGAATGACATAACCTGTGCTGCTTTAGCACAATTAGACTCATATTCATTACCTATATTGAGATCTGACGGAACATAGCTATTACAATGTGGATTTATAAACGTTCCAGATCCAAAATTTAAGGCTGAAGAATCTTTTTCGTGATCAATATATAATTTAATATCAACTATATTATGGTCATCTGAGATTATAAAGTAACCTACTTTATTATAATGTGGCTCATCTACTAGATCTCTGAATTCATCTCCACTGATAGTACTTATGTTTACTTTTTGAATACCATGACATTCTTGGCTATTACACAAAGCCTTCCTGAAGTTGTTAAAAATATCAGATATGCTTTCCTTAGATTCTTTTACTACTCCTTCTTCAGGTTGTTCTGTTATTTCCTCTTCAGGTTGTTTTGTTATTTCCTCTTCAGGTTTTTCTCTTGTTTCTTCTTCAGGTTTTTCTCTTGTTTCTTCTTCAGGTTTTTCTCCTGTTTCTTCTTCAGGTTCATTAGGTTCTACTACTTTCTCAGACTCTTCATTACACTCTTTCAATGCCTTAATTAAATCTTCAAGTTTATCTTTACACTCTGGTTTAATACCTAAATCAGTAATACATGAGGAATTCATTACTTGGTCTATAAAATCTTGCTTACCCTCAGTTGATTGCTCTTGAATTTGATCCATTGAAGTAGACTCTCTTTCTTGGATTTGTATTAACGGATTGAGCTCTTCTTCTGATCTCGCATTGTTAACCTGACTTAGTTGTCCTTTTACCCAATCTGAAAACCCTTGCTCATAACCATCTAACTTCCCCATAAAACTGCTAACTATCTTTTCAACCTTTGTTTTGTCCTTTACTTGTAGTTCGTTAAAGCTTTTAAGCAACTGATGCGCATCATCAGATTTATTTTCCATCAAAAACCTCACTACTTGTCCTGATAGATAGCCTTCAGTACCAAACTCACTCATTATGTAACCTGGAGCGAGATTAGAATTTTTAGTATCATTTAAGTTACTGTTTTTATAACCATCATCATTTAAATCTAAAATATAATTTTGCACTCCTTCTCTAAATTTCTGAGGCAGGTGATCCCAATCATTATTTTTCATTATGGCTTCAATAACTCGTGCGTTTAAAGTGTCAATATTATTACTTTCCTTATTGTCACCTTTCCCTTTTAGATATAAGTAAATACTAGCGCCACCATTTTTATCATTTGAGACAAAGAATTTATCGGATTTTTTATTATTACTGCATAAATATTGGCTGTAGTCAGTTTCGCTATTAAATGAAAAAATATTTAATTTTTGAGGAATATTACACTCTCCATTACTGCAAAAGGCGTCTTTAAAATTTGTTAAAGTATCAGCAACTGATGTCTTTACATCCTTCATTTTACTATCTTGATGATATCTTACTACTATCTCAGTACCATCTTTCATTGTTACAGATTCCATCTCTGGAACAAACTTCTCTGCCAACTTTTGCTGGAATTGCTCTAATTGCTTACTTATCCACTCTGAAAATTTTGAGTTAAGACCTTCATCATCATTTTTTAGTTCATTTAAAAAATTATCAGCTATCGTTTTCTTATCTTGCTGATTTTGTGTATTAGTAAGATCTTTAAATAATTGATTAATTTTGTCAGGATTTTCTTGCTTAAGATACTTTATTACTTGTTCTGCTTGGGCTTCACTATTTTTACTGCTTAATATTTTGTATAGACTTAGATTCTTGCCTATAATTTTATTGAAATCACGACAATCTTCATTATTGTCTTGAACATCACCATTCTCATCTAAACCTGCAACATAATCTACCATTCCTGTTTTTAGTGCTTGAGGTAAAGCGCTTTTAAATACGTCATTACCCTCAATTAAAACACGAGCTACTGCTCTCTCTAAAGTTGAGTAAGCGAAATCTCCTGATCTATTTAGGTAAAAATAAATATCAAATTCTTTGTTACCATAATCTTTTAAAGCAGAGAATTTATGGTTTTTTATGCTATTATCAATTTCTTTTTCATTTAAAAGCTCTTTATATTCACCTTCAGTATTTGCCGCATAGATGTTAATCTTCTGTGCACCACCACACCCCAGATCATTACAGAAAGCAGCGTTGAAATTATTAAAAGCCTTATCAATTGATTTTCCTATACTCTCTATCTGATCATTACTTGGGTTTTTACCAAATACTTCTATCTCTATATCATCAACATTAAATTTTCTCATATTATTATACATATTGTACTCCATTATAATTATAAATATTAGAAATGGTATTAAGATATACTCTTAATACTAGAAAAGTAATTTAAAATTTTTTAGCAAAACTATAAGATAAAATCGCTATATTGTCCTGCTATCCAGTCTGAGAATTCGCCATTATATTCTCCTACATCTTTGATGAACTGATTCACAGAGCTTCTACCTTCTTTTACTGTTTCGGTATCGATCTTATGCAATAACCACTTAAGATCTTCTTTATGTTCTGATTCAAGAAATTTCACAACTTGCTCTGCTAAGCCACCATGATCACTATTTCTAGCTAATATTTCTTCTAAACTTAAAGAATCTTCTTTTATTGCTTCAAAGTCACGCTTATCATCATTGTTATTCTGAACAAAACCATACTCATTCAAACCTGCAACATAGTCTGCTATTCCTACCTTAAATGATGTAGGTAAAACTTTTCCCCACTTCTCGTTGTTTTCAATTAAAGCGTGGGCAACCCCTCGTTTTATACTTAAATCAGAATATTCTGATTTTTGTCTATCTAAATAAGAATACACATCAAACTCATCCCCGCTTTTCGCAAGAGTAAAGTGCCCAGCTTGTTTTATAGGATCAATATTGTTTTTTTTGAAATAGTTCTCATATTCAGATTTAGTTGTAAATAGATTGAGATTAATCTCTTCAGGAAAACTGCATTCCTGTGTTTTACAAAAAGCAGTTTTAAAATTATATATAGCATTATCCGCTAATGCTTCTGCGTTTATTTTTTCATCAAATTTTACATTTATTTTAGGATTGTTGGTCATTCTATTACCTTCAACTATAAGTTGAATTGGATAATAGATATTAGATATTAAAATACTCTTAATATTAGAATTAGTGCAAATATATTATCGTATAACTTGAAAGGTTAATTTCAAAATCATCTTAAAATAGATTTTTACTTGTAGCTGAGCTAAACTAAACTTATAATTAATATTTTCATATAGCATGCATGAAGAATGTGGAATATTTGCTATAGCTTGTAATGACAAAGCTGCGTTTAATTGTGCTTTAGGTCTTCATGCTCTACAACATAGAGGGCAAGAGTCATTTGGTATTGTTACAAACGATAATCAGAATTTTTTCTCTCTCCATATTCATGGGCAAGTAAATAGCATATTCGATAATATGGAAGAGGTGGAAAAACTTCATGGTAGGTATGCAATAGGTCACGTGCGTTATTCAACGAGTGGAGACAAAAGTACTATACAACCAATAGTAAGTGACTGTAGATCCGGCAAGATGGCAATAGCACATAATGGCAATTTAACTAATGCTACAAATCTTGCTGCAGAATTAACTAAAAAGGGTTGCGTTTTTAAGTCCAGTGTTGATACAGAAGTTATCTCTCATCTCATTAAAATTAGTAATAAAGAAACGTTCTTAGACAATTTAGTAGATGCTTTAAATCAAGTAAAAGGAGCCTATTCATTTGTTGCTATGACAATGGATGAAATAGTAGGACTACGCGATCCTGCAGGAATTAGACCACTTGTTCTTGGGAAAACAGACGATGCATATGTACTTACCTCTGAAACGTGTGCACTTGATATTATTGGTGCTAGCCTTATTAGGGAATTGGAAGCGGGGGAAGTAATAACTATCAGTAAAGATGGAAAATTAAAAAGCCTTTTTCCTTTTGTGAGAGAAAAATCAAGCTTTTGTATTTTTGAATATATCTATTTTTCTAGACCAGATAGCGTAATTGAAAATCAGTCTGTATATGAAGTAAGGAAGGAAATTGGAAGCGTGCTAGCACAAGAGAGCCCTCCACCACAAGATGCAGATATGATAGTTCCTGTACCTGATTCTGGAATACCAGCAGCAATTGGATACGCCAATCAGTCAGGATTACCGCTTGAATTCGGTATTATAAGGAATCATTATATCGGTAGAACTTTCATTCAGCCTACTGAACAGATACGTAACATAGGAGTAAGACTAAAACATAATACAAACAACCATATTTTAAAAAATAAAAGCATAGTGCTTATCGATGATAGCATAGTGCGCGGAACAACGTTAAAAAAAATAGTATTTTTACTTTTAAATGCGGGAGTGAAAGAAATCCATTTAAGAATTTCTAGCCCTCCCATTAAGCATTCCTGTTTTTATGGAATAGATACTCCGCAATGTGAAAAGCTAATGGCTAACAACTTCTCAGTAGAGGAGATGATTAAAATAATGGATGTAAGTAGCTTAAGCTTTTTGAGTATAGAAGGGCTTTATCGTGCAGTCAAAAAAATAAAGCGCAATGATGGAAGCCCTCAGTATTGCGATGCATGCTTTACAGGCAATTACCCGATTGATATAAACAATTAAAAACGCTAAAATCAAAATTTAGCAAAAATTTAAAATGCTCTATTTTTCATAATGCAAAATTTACAGCTAAAATAGAGAGCGTTCAACAAACCATAGGCGTCAAATTGAGAAAATAAAAGTATAGTGGCGTCTGGTACATATTATGGATAATGCTAATCAGGCTATTTATTAATTAAGTAGTATGTTATTTTAAGATATTATTAAGTTTAATAACTTAAACTGTACTGCTAATTAATTTACATATATTAAATCAAGAAACTGTTGCCCCACTGCTTTTAAAGCATTCAGAAAAAATTCCATTATTAGAAGCAATATATGATCTTACACCTGAATTCTCACTTTTTTCTTCGCTAACTTTTCCACAAGCTTTTGCTGTAGCGAAACATATAGCTGAAAGTGCTATTACACCAACAAAAATACCAGCAGCAACGATAGGATTAAACTTTACTATACCAGCTGATAAAGCTACTGCAGTGTAAATCCCTACTGCTATAAATGGAGAAATTATCATAGTGGCATATACAGCTTTCTTCATTGAACTGGCTACCTGTGGCTGATTACTGTTCACTATTTTGCTATCCATAACTTGGGAATCATCATCGATAGTAGAGCTGCTTACATCAAATATTAATGGTTCTATGTATGATGTTGGTTTGAAGCTTAAATCTTCTGCAGAATTAAAATTCTCTATTGTTAGAGATTGTATCTTAGGTTGTTGTATATCTTCTATTTCATCGCATTTTTGCTCGTTGATGGGATGCAAATTGCTAGCTACTTCAGCGTTTAGATAACTACTATCTTCTTCATCATATGTTACACTAATGTTAGGACTAGCTTTGTAATAACCCACTTCACTAGCGCTGTAACTACTAAGCTTACCTTGAATCGTTTCTTTTCTTAAAATTGTTCTTTCGATAGGTATTCGATCAAATTTATCAGAGGTATTAAAAGGTAACTTATCACCAAATGTATTTAAAAAATCGTGTGTAAAAGTATTTTCATGTACACCTATAGGAATTGATCTACTTCCTAGTCCTTGCATATAACACGTGGGTTTTCCTTTTTTTGGTCTATTCCTTTCAAAATCATCTAACTCTTCTATGGTAAGCAAAGCTACATCTTTAGATTTTTTAGGATTAATTTTTTCAATTAACTTTTGAATGAATACTTGCAATACTTTTGAAATTGCTATTATTCTAATATCCACTCTTTCATATCCAGTTTCTCCACTAATACTTGAACCTACTCCCACCCCTCCAATTCCATTTCCAATAATCACTACTGGAATACTGGATAAATCTTCATATATCAGATTCATTGAATCGGATTCTAAAACTTCTTTCAATTCTTGTACTATATTTTGATCCTTACATTTTTTTAACAGCTTTTCTTTGAACTTATCATAATCATGTTTATATAATTTTGTTGATTTATCCGCATAATCAAATATCTCTGCTAATGCTGAGTCTTTAGACCCTAACCAAACAGTTGATACAAAGTTTTGGCTTATAGTATTTGGATAAGAAGTATGTCTATAGAATTTTGCTTTTTCTTTTTCAGATATTAATTCACCCGCACCTATAGGTATTCCCCTTACTTTCATTGCAAATTTGGGTAATAACTGCAAGTTAGTGAATGCAAATGCTGAGAATACTGTCCATGCATTAGTACCATGAGCACAAATGGTTTTTAAATTAGCTATATTGCTTCTTCCTAAGTTAATGTCTGGATGATTTGTTATAAATTCTCTATAATTATCAATTAATCTTTTTTCAGTAGGTGTTTTTGTTAATGATTTACTATATTTTCTATAAAGCTCTTGAAGTTTTGTTAATTGTGGCAAAGCTTCATCAAAGCGTGTAATGGTTGCTTGTAGCTTCTCATCAGATATAAGCTCACTATTATCAGCTTCAAATTCTAAACTTTTATTATTTAGATCACCGTCTTGAATTACATTATTTCCCATAGATCCCCCCTTAAAAATTTTTGACTCACTTAAGCAAGTATCACCCTCAGTTGAAAAACCTTCTTTGATATCTTGAGCTACTGATGCGAGTTTTTGATTATTATAATTCGTTAAACTCAGTTCATTTACCTTTTTAGTAAGATGATTAATTTGCTTTTTATTTTTATCACGTACACTAGTAAGCAAAGTTGCTATTTCTCTACGATTACGGTTACTATTTTTAACCATTAACTCTTTTGCTAACTGAAAAGGTGTTTGACCACATTTATCTTTAACATAGATATTAGCACCTTTGCTAATGAGAAGTTTCACTGCACGCAAATCACCTTCATCAACAGCATGATGCAACTGCGTAAAACCAAACTCATCTTTTGTGTTAATATCAAAATCATTACAGAGAGAAACTTTAACTATATGAGTTCTTTCATTTAAGCCACCTTCCACTGCTTTGCTTACAGCTTCTACTCTTTCAAGATTTGGTACATGAGTATAATCTGTAATCTCTGCAGAAGGAGTAGTGTTTAGATTTACAACACTATTATGTGTTACATTACTATGAAGAGCTTGTTGGTTATATTTTTCCTTATAGGAAGGGCTATTTACCTTCTTTTTTGATTTAGTACTAACAGTTTTATGATTGTGGTTAGGAGAATGATTTTCAATATTTTCCTTATTTCTCCTACTTTTTGATGTATTACTTTCTTGCTGTTTTCGTACTATTTTCCTACTAGATTGTTGTTCTACTGGTTGCTGTGAGTTTAGCGCTATAGCCTGTAATATTTTTTTACCAGAACCTTGCATCTACTTCCCCCTATTGTAACTGCTCAAATCTTTATTAATATAATTAATTTAATATTATTTGACAAGATAAATCATTTTGTACTCTTAGCAACATATAGCTAAACAAATTTATAAAAAATATTGTCCTCTTTAGCATTAACAGCATTTTATTTATTTACTCTTACTTCATTCTCTCAAAACCATATAGAAGTACCCATATTTTAGAGAAAAAAGGTAAGAAATGCTACATTATGGAAAACAAAACATAGGATTATTTGAAGTATAATTGAATACCAAAGTATACATGTATATCAAGTAAAATAGGCTGCCGTGGCAGGTTTTAGATTATGCTAAAATTGAATAGAGAAAAGTTCGTATAGGTTGTTATGGTGGAGCATTCCAGCCTCTCTAAACTTTTTCTCTGTTTCTTCCTTCAATTCTGTAAAATAGCCTATAGTAGTATATTCTAGTAATAGTATAAAGTAATAAAAGTATCCATCCTTTTGAGAATGAGAAGAAGAATAGGTAACAGATGAAGTTCAGTAAATATAATATTTTCAGCTAGCACTAACTTCAGTCGAAATTTAATCTTGATAGATAATAATTAACTAAAAGAAGAATTGAAAAATTAACTAGATCCTTAATTCAAAATTTTCCATTTATAATATTTTATTGCTTTCTCTTTCTAAAGCTAAATTAGACAATTTTTTCCATCTAAATTGGTTGACATGTTGTTATAAAAGTACTTCACTATACTAAGATTAGTATAGCCTTTTCAAATTTATGCTAACATAAACAAAATTATATTCTTAATATTCATTTTAAAGGAGGTAATTATGGACCGTGGAGATATTCCAGAGGTTTTATTTTCTTGTATTAGAGAAGATGATCCTTATAGAGCATCTAAACTTCTTCAAATTGAACGTTGGTGTTATGTAAATTGGCATTTGCATCAAAGAGGTGGCAAAAAACAACATAATTTTATTGCACAAGTATTGTCTGATGAAGAATGTTGGGAGAAAGTTAATAATTTACATGGGGTGAAGCTCAATAGACAAATGGTAGGTAAGAAACTTATTTTGCCACCAGACTCAGATAATCCATTTACTGATGCGAAAAGGTATAAAATTGCATGTGAGTGTTGCTTAGAAGAGGATGTGAGAGCTTTGTTTGAGGAAAGAAAGGAAGAATTATTAGCTCAAGGTAAAAGTAGCTTGTTAGAGTATGAGCATTTAATTGGGTGTTTCGGAGAAGGTGCTTTAGGGGAGTTTTGGTCACATTTTGTTGGTGGCTATACTTCTAGACTAAATTTGAAAGGTCGTCATATATATGAGTATGGGCTTGACTGTGCTATAGATTGCAGACAAGTTCAAGCAGTTGAGTTCTTTTGGAGTAAAATAAAATCATTGCCTGAAGATGAGTTAAGTGCACAAAAGAAAGATGAAATCTTAATGAAAAATGCAGTATATGCAGCAGGAGGTAATTTCCGTATTTATCCTGATATATTTGAATTTTTCTTTAACCAAATAAATCCTAATAGATATCCAGAGCTTTTGAAAAGAGATTTGGAAAAAAATCGTCATTATGGGTCTTTAAATAAGATGAAGGATATGCTTAACTTTGATGAGTTTCAAAAATTATTTAGTTGTTTAAAACCAGGTAATATTTCAGAAGATGATTACCATATTTGGTTAAAATATATAGAAATACAAAATTATCAAAAATATTATACAAATGCAGCTGAAAAGTTTTTCCTACACATATGGACAAGAGAGGGATTTGACAGCCATCGTGCTTTTGTAATAAATAAAGAAGTGATGGATAAATCTGCCTTTTTTCACAAAATTCTATTGGTACGTTGGGTAGAGAAGGGTTGTATGGAGCCTGTGTGGGCGGTGCTAGACAAACTAGATTCTGATCAAATAAAGGAATTTATAACCTATAAGCAAGCGGATCATATACGTTCTGTATTAGAGCAAGGAGATCATAATTTATTAAATAGATTTTTAGCCTATGGCAAATCTGTTAGTAAAGATGTTAATCAAGATAACATGCCTTGCCCAAGTGGTGACCTAGGTAAAGTAGAAGTTAAAAAAATACATGGCCAGTCCAATTTAGGATTGGGTAAATAGAAAAAATTATACATCAATAGGGAGGTTTTATGCTAAATCAAGAAAAACCACAAGATTTTGAGTTAATAGAACTATTAATTCGAGAAGCAGGTTTAAACGTAGGAGCTAGTCCAAGTACTTCAACTCAACAAGGGAATGATTTTGAATCTTTCAAGGCAAGGTTTCAGTCATATATAGATCAGATTCCATCGTATTTACACTCTGCAGGAAAATCAGGGTTCTTTCCTCACTTCTTTTTAGGAAGCTTATCTACCTTTCTAGATACACAAGCTGCAGGAAAATTGGGTGTTGAAAAGATTTATTTTAGATTTGATACTCCGGATACGTTAAAAGTGGTTGTCATTAAGAGTGGCGAAATTAAACGTGATATAGATGCTATTAAGAACATAAAATTATTTTCTATTTCTGAACATGGTTCTGATCATCAAAGTTGCAAATTTACTTCTGGTGAGTTGGAAGACATATTAAAAAACTTTGTGGGTCCAGTCGAAGCCAAAAATATGAAAGATAGACTCAAAAATAGAATTGAATCTAAGTTGATACAGATTTCTAAAGATAATATAGGCAAAGAAGGTATTATTGTAGGAATAAAAAGTAAGAAAATAGATGATTCTGCTACCAGTCACAAGTTTTGTGAGATAGAAAAAGGGTTATGGGATAATCCGGAAAATGATATAGTGAAGCTGACTGACTCTAACACAGACAAAGTTAGAGGATCTATCGAAAACATTCTTAAGAAAATTAGTGAAGTTCATTCAAAATATAAAGGTTCACTCATCTATACTGAAGGAGCACGAGAAGCAGCACATCATGGGTTTATAGCAGGAGCTCTTGTGAATTTCCGCTATAGACATAATCTTAGGGTTTATCTAGAGCAGTTTGCAGAAAGAGGTTATGCTGATATTGTTTTAGTGCCACGTGGTGAAAAACGAGTATTAGATGCTATTCCTATTATCATAGAGCTGAAGGCTGCTACTGCCGAAGAGTTAGAAAAATTAAAGAAAGGAGGTAAAATAAAAGAGAATAGTAAAACTACACCAGCTGCTGCTTTAAAACAGGCAGAAGATTATACTAAAGGTTTTCAACCAAACGTGATGAGAGTTTTAACTACTGCAGATGATATTTTATGTGTTGGTGTAAACCTTGATCATCCATCTCCCATTTCAGATATCGTTGCTAAGTCACGTGATCAAAAAATTATACCTCTTTTAATGATATATTGGGATCTATTGATGAACGAAACAGTGGTAAAATTGATGAAGGAGAGTTAAAAAAGCAAATTCAAAATAATATAGAACGTATATATCATACATTTCCTGGCACGGGAGAGAAGGGAGATAATCATTATTTTAGTAGGTTTTTGTTAGGACAATCACTATTGTTAAATGAAGTTAAGGATTTAAAGACGAGTTTTGAAAAACATATTTTTGTTTATGAAGAAAACGTACCTACTGAAGTTCGTTTAGAAAGTAAAGGTAGAGGTGTTCCTCAACGCCAAGCAGCCAAGAAGGCAGATGAAAAGTCAGCTGAGTCATCTAGGTTTGATGAAAGTCATGCAGTTGTAACAATGGTATTTATTCCAGAAAGTGATAAAAAATCAGCTTATGTAATAAATATTGTTGAATCAAATGGAAGAGCTGAAATATTAAAAAAAGGCATTTCTCTTAATAAACTTGAACAAAAAATAGGAAATAGAAAGATAGTAGAATTAAATCTTAATTTTAATATAAAAGAACAAAAATCAGATTTTAAAAAATATTTTAGTGTTGAAGTTAATGAGCCTATTTCTCTAGGAGAGTATAATAGTAAAAGATCTGATAAGTTTAAAGGTGATTTTAAGAATGTTCCTTACCCTAAGGATTTTAAGAAAACATTTGATGAAGTACTAGTATCTCAGCTTGCTTCTTTACAAGATCAATCTTCATCAATAGGTAAGTACAAGAAGTTATTTGGCAAAGTAGGCGAGGCAATGTTACCTTTTAGAGGTTTAATAGAAAAAGAGGCACATACTCAGGCAGTATTGCATGGAGCATTTGACCATTATAGTGATATCAAGCTAGGAGAACCACGACAAGAAGATAGAGCGTTAATATTAACAGAGTTTCAAACAGGTAGGGGAAAACGCATTGATATGCTAGTTCATGGTATTAAGTTTGCAAACCAAGCTAACAGTGCTAAAGAGTATATACCAGTAGGATTAGAGCTCAAGGGACCAAGGAAAGGTAAGACAACTGATGCATTAATAACAGAAGCAAATGATCAAATAATTAAAGAGTATACAAAAGGTGTTACTTATAAAACGCTCACAGATGGCAACAAAGTAGCTTTTATGGGTATTGTATTTGATAAAGGAGCAAATAATGCAAATTCTCTTATTTTAGTAAGTAAAGATGAATTTACTCCTGTTAAAGTGGTTCACAGTTCTATTATGCAAATTGATCAGCAGCAGCCTAGAAAAAAATTCGACCCAAATATTTGTGTAGGAAGAGGTGGCAGAAGTAGAAGAAGTATTAATCCTTGTTTATTTTCAAAGAGTGATGTAGAAAAGTTTAGTAAGGGGAAGGTAGATGAAAATAATATAGATAAGATTATAATTGATAGCGAAAAGTTCCTAACTTATGTCAAAAATAGTCAAGATGAAAAGAAAAATGCTCAACTAATAGAGTTCATTGGAGACAAAAGTATTGAAGGTGATCGTAAGTACTTACTTGATAAGGTAATTGAAGATCGAGGATATGAACATTATGTTCAGAATGAACGTATTAAGGATTTACATGGTGATGTCTCGCAGCAAGTTAGTAGTTCAACAAAAAATTCGAAATTAAAAGGCAGGTTAATGAATGCTGCAGGTGGAATACAATTAATAAGAGGAATTCATGGGGCTGTTGTATCTTGTAAAGATGGAACAGCAACAGACTGTGGATTAAATTTAGGTGGAATAGCATGGTCTTTTGCATCTCAACCAATTGAGAATGTAATGGTTAAAATTACTCCAAAGGTTGTAGCATCAGCTGAAAAGGTTGCAGGGAAGATTTTATCAGGTACTTTGGGTAAGCAGACAAAATTTGCTATTCGAATTGCAGGTGCAAAGTTTGGAAGAACTATAGCAAGAGGTACAGCAGGAGTTATAGTTGGTGTCTTTGATATTGTTGATATAGGTATGTCAGCAAGTAATCTTGTTGATTGTAAAAAAAGAGAGAATAGTGATAATCCATGCGAAGAAAAAGAGATAAGGGATAATATAGCATCCATATCTTTTTCTACTGTATCGTTTATTTCTGGTGTTGCTCTTACAGCAGCTAGTATGCCGGTGGTTGGTATTGCAGTTGGATTTGGGCTCATGGTAGGTTATGGAATCTATAGTGGTGTCAGCAATATCATAGAGTATGAGAAAAAGTATGATACAACCCATGGAGAGAATTGGAGTATTTTTTGGCGTACACTTCTTTTTCAACCTATGGCATCTGATGTGCAACACCTTGCAGATAGAAAAAATACAGTTAATAGTCTAGCTAAAGGAGTATGGAAGGCTTTAAATAATGCTCCTAATAGTGTTGTTGCTTATGGTGTTGGTCTTGGGAAAGTGAGCAGTAATACTCTTCGTCCAGATTATGCAACGATTATGATGAATAGGAAAAATGCCAATACAAGCAATCTTTCGCGTGTTATACCTGATAATACTGAAGGTGCTAGCATGATTTGTTTACCACAGATTACTAATCAAGATTATGAAAAAGGTATTAAAAGCTCAGTTAAGTCTGCTGTATACTACTGTGAAAATGCAATGGTTATTAGCCATAATAGTAGAGTAAGTATGAAGCAAAAAGACAAAACAATCGTTTACGATCTACAAAATGTAAACAGCGGTGTCGTTGCTGGAAGTAATGTGTGGAATAATAATTTTTTAATTTACTCAGGTACAGAAAGAATAACTGGTGGCAATAATGTAGTAAATAGGTTTGTTCTTATAGATAACATTGACTTCTCAGGTGAAATTATTGGTGGAAACAACTCTACTAATATACTTGATTTAAGCCAACTGAAAGATACAGTTGTAGGAGTAAAATTTAACTATCGTTTTAAGCCTAATGCCTCTGGACCATTAAAGGCAATAGTAAATAATCGTTTGCTAATCAATGACAGCATTGATAATAATGGCATCTTTAATTATTATTATGTTGGAAGGAAAAACAAAGTAGATGAGGTTTTATGCATGGGCTACTCTGAACATTTTACAGGAACCGATGATCGTGACGTTATTATAGATAGTGGTGGTGGCTCTAACAACAATGAGAAAGATATAGTTGAAAATTGCAAAAAAGTAATTATTTCGCCGTATACTATAGTCAAGGGTAGAAAAAGCCATTATACTTTTTACGTGAAAACTGCAGACTACAAAGGTAGGGGGTTATATTCAGAAATTGATGTAGATGGGACAGGAACTGTAGTTTTTCCGGAAATCGATTTATTAGGTGATTGTGATCAAATAACTTACTCTGTAAACAGTAACACTTTATCTTTAAAGGTAAATTTTGGTCAAAATAATCAATTTACTCTTGATATAAAAAATTATGTTGAGAAGAGCAGTAATAAGCCTCATTTTGTACTAATAGATAAAAATGGTAGTAATATTATTCCTAAGATTGAAAGATCAGGCTCATCAACTATAGAAATTAAATCATTTGAATTACATTCAGAATATTCTCTAGACAATTTTAATGATGTTGAAAATCATTATAAGAAAATTCTAAACAATAATAAGGACTATAAAGTCTTTGGTGTTATTAGAGATGAAGTGCAAGACCAGCGTAATAGTACAGTTTTACACGTGGTTTTTGGTTCTTCAGGAGATGATATAATAAACTTTGATCAAGGTACCATGATTGCTAAAGGTGGGGATGGAAGTGATATGTATATCGTCGACGGTAAAGTAGGAAAAAGAGAAATTATAATTGATAACAATTCGAACGATAAAGAATTAGATACAATATTTATACAAGAAGCACCAAAAGAGTTTTGGATGCAAAAATGTAATCTACGTTTAAATTATAATGGTACTAACATCCAGATAGAAAATTATCTCCAAAAATAGCTATAGACACCTTATAGTTATGAATAACAAAGGAGAAACTTTTATTCCTTATATGCCATCAATGTCGTGTATTAGTTCTTCTACGGAAAATGGTAAATTAGTTCCTTTTTTTCATGCAACTCAAACTCAAAATATGTTTTTATTACCTAAAGATTTTCAAGATGATCATGTGGTGATTGATTCTAACCTTGAAGATATTCAGAAATATAAAGATAGAGATGATCTCTTATTGATAAGAGAAAGTAAAATTCCTTTTATTATTAGAATAGAAGATTTTTATAATGATCGAAGTAAGTGGAATAATATTTCTTATTCTTTATGGAATAATAATGATTTTTCCCCATCTCTTGGCTTATTAGAGAATGTCGACAATATAGTGGAATATAAGGACAAACTTAGAGGTGATTACGAAAGAATTGTAAAAGAATATATTGAAGATTTTAGTAACTCTACTAGTAGTATTCAACATAATCAAAAGCTAGAAAAAAATATCTATACTTCTGTAGAACAAGACGAGGAACGCATAGGAGTAATGATATTAAAGAATACTACTCCTGGTCAGGTTGAAGTTTTTAGCAGTGGTGAAGATATGATATTTCGCGATAAGAGATCCAATCATACAATCAACATAAAAGGTTGGAACAACGATGAATCTTATAGAATTTCTACATTGGAATTTGATTCAGGTTTAGAACCGATAATAATTCGTAGATTAGATAGGTTTAGTTCATCTGAAGTAAGAGAAATACAGAATTTAATTAATAAAGCTTCAGAAAATTACCAAAATAGAAGTAAATATACACTTGAAGTAGAAAATGATTTTAAATGTTTAATATCAATTGATGGTTTTGAAAGTGAAAGCAAGGAACCAACATATCAATGCTTAGGTTTTTCCTCGCTGCAGGATCAAATTAATTTTGCTAAAAGTGTTTGTAGTGCAGAGCAGATTGAAGAGTTTATGGGTAAAATACCAAGCAATATTCAAGTCCTATCATTATTAATTAAATTACACAATGATCTTCTATTGAGTGGTTATGATAAAAATACAATAGATAAGTGTAATTATTCAATGATAACTTCAAAATCCGAAATATCTAAGCTATTGTACTTAGTTGCTGAGATGAATGATTTGCCTGGAGTAGAATTTCTTCTTGATAATGGCGCTAACGTTGAGATTAAAGGTAACAATGATAGAGCACTTCTAAACATAGCTGCTTGCAATGGTAATTTAAATATGACTAAGCTTATTTATAATAGGATTGAGGCTAGAAGTAATGATCCATCTAAGATGATGAAACTAACTAGAAGTTTAAAAGAGGAAATTATTAGTCAAGCAAATATTCAAGCTGATGTAAAAGAATGGGCAGAGTCTCGCATTAGTGATTTAAGAAATTCAATAAAAGACATTGTAGTAGAAAGATTGAAAGATGGTATGCTGAATGATCGTTATACTGCGACTATTGAGCTTGCTAAAGAAACTTACATTTTTGAGAATAAGCTGTTCAGTGATGTAATAAAAGAAGTTATAAATGATGTATATGGGAAGGTTGATACAGAAAAAATATTAAGCTTTATACATTACCATGATCAGATTGAGCAGAAAGTTTATGGTTATGTAGCTGTGTTTGACAAAATGGAAAGCAAAAATAATCTTAATGATAATGCGGTGTTTAAGCTGGCTTACTATGTGAAGGAAATTATTGATTCAGAAAAGAGATCCGATCTTGAAAGTCTAAAAAATAGATTACCAGAGTCAGTAAAAAATACAGTATTTTCGTCAAAAGTGTGTATTAAAAATGTTGCTTATAACGAATATTTATATGCTGTTGCTGATCGTTTAAAATATGATAATGATAGACGGAGCGTATTTACTTGGGTTCCATCGAAAAAGAATAATCTTCCCGGTTCATGTGGTAATGATAAGCAAGGTATGTGGAAATTTGAGCCTTATGGTGATAACATTTGCATCATGAATGTTAATTATAACGAATATTTATATGCTGTTGCTGACCGTTTAAAATATGATAATGATAGACGGCATGTATTTACTTGGGTTCCATCAAAAAAGAATAATCCTTCTGGTTCATGTGGTAATGATAAGCAAGGTATGTGGAAATTTGAGCCTTATGGTGATAACATTTGCATCATGAATGTTAATTATAACGAATATTTATATGCTGTTGCTGACCGTTTAAAATATGATAATGATAGACGGCATGTATTTACTTGGGTTCCATCAAAAAAGAATAATCCTTCTGGTTCATGTGGTAATGATAAGCAAGGTATATGGAAGATTGAAGATTGTGGGTTTACTATGAAAAAAAGAGATGTTATTAATCAGAGTGCAGATATTAAGGCTAGAGATAATAATGGTGAAACCTCTTTACACACAGCTATTCAGTACAGTAATGCATTTAATGCAAATGCTGGGTTTCATTCAGATATAGTAAGAGTTCCAAGACAAGTAGGAAACGATATCGAAATGTCTGTTTACCATATAAATACAAAAGGTACAGAAGGTGAAGGTGGACGTGTTCAAGCAGGAAAGGGTCAACCAAAAAAAACTGAAAGAATACCAATAAGTCGTGTAAAGTTTATTAATTATCTTAGCACAGGAGAAGATGAAAGTAGACGCATTGAAATTGATTTAGCTGATCAAGTTGAAGTTACAGGTAAGTTTCAAGGTTTAGCTAATAAGATAGTTCCTAGTCAAGAGGCTATAAGTCATTTAAACAAGGTAAGGAGAGTTTCTGGCATTCTAATGCATGGTATGATGGCTAAAAGTGCTCTAGCTAGTTTTTTAAATGGTGATTATCAGGGTGTAGCTATTAACTTAGGCTTTATTGCCGGTAGTCAAGGATTCTCCAAGGTTGCTGAAGTTGCATCTATTAAAGGATTAAAGTTAGCTTCAGAAGGAAAGTTATTACTTAGTAGATCTTTAAAAGCAGCATCTCCTTTTCTTGCTCGTGGGACTTCTGCATTCGTTGTCTATGATTTAGTAAATCAGGTAAAAGCATTTAAAAATGGTACGGAAGAAGCTCTAGCTGGTGTAATAGGAGATAGTATCTATCTTGGTGTTGATGCTGCAGAAATTGGTATAGAGGTTGCTGAAGCTTTTGAGGTATTAGAAGGAGTATCAAGTGTTACTGGACCTATAGGAGCAACAATTGGAGCTGTAGTATTTGTTGGTACTGATATTTATATGGCAGTAAAAAGAGTTGATAAAATTGACCAGATTATTCATCTCAAAGGAAGTGAAAAATTTATTGAAGGGTTACGTGCATTTGTTGGTATGCAACCTGAACAATATATAGAAGAATTAATGGAAGAAAAGCAGCTTTATAACCAGTTGGTGAAACAAGGACTTGAGTATTTACAACAACATAACGATATTCAAAGATATGTCTTCCCTACTGGTAAGTCAGTTGTGGATTCTTGCCGTACTGTGCCATATAAAACAAGTGTGTGTGATAGTGGTGGACTGAATGGTGGATGCTTCAAGACACGTACAGTTACACGTTACACTGAAGAATGTACTACCAAGTTTGAAATTGACTTAGATAATACAGTTGTGTTGGATAAAAAAAGAGCTGATATAAAATGGAGCAGAGCAAAACCAGATGATCCAAAAGGAGGTCAGTTATTTTGTTTGCCACAGAGTAATTACAGTCTTGCTCCAAGTTATGGATCTTATTTGTGTAAGAGTGCAATTGGTATTGCAGACTTGTCTACTAACAAAACAGGAAATCATACTCTGATTAACTTAGGAGAAGGTGATGATTATGCAAAAGGATTTATAGATAGCTCAAATATCTTTGTAGTTAATGATGGATTTAAGAAATATTATGGTGGAAATAAAGATGATATGTTTATTCTACAGGGGAATTTTATTGAGGGAGATATCAATGGAGGTAATGGTGTTGACACAGTAGATTTAGAAGAGTTTGCTTCAGAAGTAAGATCGATACAAGTCAAATTAGGTAGAAGTGGATATGTCAGTTATAATAGCAGTTCTTTTGGGATCGAGAACATAAACAGAATCTCTACTAGAAAAGATAAGAGTGATACGATAACCTGTGATTATAATACAAAATATGTAGATGGTAGGGGTGGTGAGAGTAATGATAATCCTGATGTTATAACTATACCTAGAAATCCTCATTTCCACGAAATGCAGCTGATAATAAGGCCTAGTACTAATATTGTAAATCATGCTAGTGTAGGAAATTTTAACTATACTACTTTGTCTGATAAAGGGAAAGCTCTAGTCAATATCAGTCTACAAAGTTTGTTAAGTGGTACACCAACTGATAGACACAACTTTTTTTTTAATTATACTCTCTCTGATCTTATAAATATCGATATTCGAAATATTAGTCTGGTTTCCTATTATAATTATACGATAAGAGAAGCTGTATTTAGTTTCTCTTCACCTTTATCACAAAATAAATCTATTAATGAAAAGTTTAATGTGACTATTTCAGATATTCCAGCTAATGCTTCTTATGTATTGAGTGATAACACTGAGATAAAAATAGGAAAAAACAATTTATATGCAATACATAATACTAATAAAACTATTGATGAAATTGTAAAGAGTTATCCAGCTGTAGCAGATCATTTAAGAATGTCTCTTTTTGTAAACACGAATAATGAAACTGTTGTTATAGGTCATGGAAATCATGATGTAATTAGTAATAATTTTTTACAAAGAAGTCATTTAATTGGTAGTGGAGGTGAAAATATATATGTCATTACCTCAGGTGATGAAATACTTGATATTGAAAATCTTCCTATTCCTGAAGTAATAGTTTATGATGATTTTAATAAAAAAGAGAGTTTAAAGGATACATTAGATTTACGTCAATTGGTACAACAAGTAAATAGTGACTTGAGCATAGAACCAATATCAAATGTTATTAAAGATGAAAATGATATATTGATTAAGCTATCTATATCAGCTACTGGCTTACAGCAGGATGTAGCAACAGTTAGGTTAAAAGATGCATTTGCAAATAATTGGTATAAAGAGTTACAAATTATTCTCAATAATGTACCTGTGAAAATAGATGATGATTTAGATTTAAAGCCTTTACCTTTAACATTTAATGAAGAGATTGTTATAGTAACACCTAAAGATGTAGAAGAAAAAGATAAACTAATTATATCTAAAAAAGCAGGACAATACACTTTTCTTCATTCTGGGTATGATTTAATAATTACCAATGCTTTTAATGCTGACATAGAAACAAATAAATTATGTACTATATATCTTAAAGATTTTTATAAAGAATCTAAAATGGAAACATTATCTATAAAATTTACTGACAAAGAAATATTGTTAAGTAATGAAATGGATAAAATAAACAACGCGGATAGCATTTTAGATATAACTAATATTAAGTTATCAGATTTAAATAAAAAATTATTAACTGTAGCACAAGACTGTAAACCTAATGAAGTTGGAGATCTTGTCAATCAAGGTGCTGACGTTAATGCTCAGGATAATAGTAAATGGACACCTCTACACAGGGCTGCATTCAGAGGGTGCTTAGATGTAGTAGAATCTCTTATAGAGAAAGATGCTAAAATTGATGTTGAGAATAATATCAACCGTACTGCTCTGCATCTTGCTGCTAGAAAATGTCATTCAAATGTAGTACAATCTTTTGTAAAAAAGGGAGCTAATGTTAATGCTAGAGACAAGAATGGTAAAACTCCGTTAGATCTTGCCTCTTGGCAAAAACAATTAGATATTACTTCTAGTCAAGATTGTGATCAGACTATAGAACATTTAGGAAAATCTAATCAAGAAGGGGGAAATCATGTACAGCGCAGGCGCCGTCACCACCATGGAGATTATAATCGTCATCACAATCACTTATCACGTAATCCTCTTGCTATAGATTCAAGTAATCAACCTAAGATAGCGGTCAGTAGTGGCACAAGAGCATCTTCATGGATAAACAATTTGTTTGGTTGGATAAAAGCAAAAGGTAATTTGTTGACGTCAAACATAGTCAGTCCTGTAAGTAGATGGTTTATTGATGATCAAGATATCAATGTAACTCTAAAACAAGCACATAAAAGGCAGATGCCTATTAAATTCAATCCTAAGATAGCAGAGAGCAGTGCTTTTGAAAAAATTAAAAGTATGATATTTGGAAGAGATGAAGTATCTCAAAATATGGTAGGATTTTATGATGAAGTATTGGGGGAATTAAATAAAGAAAATTTAAAAAGAGTAGAAGATCTTTGTAAGGAAATAAAAGCCAGTTTTGAATCATATAAAGACAGTGATATATATACGTGCCGAACGAATGTTGCTAAGCTTATAAAGGATAAATGTGATGTAGATAATAATTATTTAAATAACTTATGTACTAACAAGTTATTAGAGTCCATGAAAAAGCAAATTAATAACGTGAAACGATATAATATGCAAAAGCAAAGTGAGTATATAAGAAGTTTATGCAACCAAGATGGTAACATCATATTATTAACTTATCTATTAGGATGGTATAATAAGATAAAATCAAAAGATAAAGAAGATATACATCATGAAATTCGCGAATTGGCTTATAAAGTGCTTAAAAAAACAGAAATATGTAAAATGATAAGTCAAGCAATGAGTCAAGGTAATATGTCAATGCATATCTCAATCTCAGAGGATGATATATATACTTCAGCTTTGGGGGAAGCGGTTGTCTACACATATTTAACAAAAAATCAAATATACGATATTTTACTGAGTTCATTAGAAAATTTAAGTGAAATAAAATTAAATGAAGGTAAAAGGCAAGAATCAAATATAATCAAAGAATTTGCGAATAAATATGGTAGTTCTGAAATAGTTTCAATTTCAGAAGATGATCCTTTATACCTGATAGTTCAAAAAATTATTGATTATTATGATTTAGGTAAAGAAAGTAGGTATAAGGAGTCATATACTACGCCAAAAGCACAAAATGCATCAAGGAATAGCCATTCAACTGATTATGCTAACTTATCTAGTGTTTTATATAATAGTAGTATTAGACCATCTGAATTGATCAATGATGATTTGAACTTAAGTGTAAATATACCTGCAACTGAATTAAATGATGTTTCTGTTATAAAAAATATAACTCAAGTTATGCATTTATAATCTATGTTGTTAATGATAAAATAGCTTATCAAAGTTATTAAATTAGGTTATGGGTTTAATTTAATAAAAAAAGATGTATGATTACTAAAGGTAGAGCCAACTGATTTATGAAAATTAATCTCAGACCTACTTAGGTAACATATACCTATAAAGCAACTATCATTCTTGTAATTTTTTGATCTCATCTAAAGATAAGCCAGTAAACTTGACAATAGTATTGACATCAACATTATTAGTCAGCATTGTTTTTGCTACTTCAATTTTCCCTTCAATTTTCCCTTCAATTTTCCCTTCAATTTTCCCTTCAATTTTCCCTTCAATTTTCCCTTCAATTTTCCCTTCAATTTTCCCTTGCTGAGTACCGATTTGGATGCCCTTTTCAGTAGCGTCATCAAGGCGTTGTGCCAAAATAGCAGCCTCCTTCTGAAAATCTAAAATTCTTTCTTCATATGCTACTAGATCTTTTTCTGTCCAACCTGACTTATCCAATTCATCATACGCTAGCTTTATTATTGGTTCCTGTTTTGCAATTTTCCTTAGATCTTCATCTGTTGTTTCTTCTGCATATTTGAAAAAGAAGCACCACCTTTCTACTGTGCTTGTTAGCTGCTCCACTTTATCCTTTGCAAATTTAGGTAACTCTATAAAAATAAATTGTAAATCCTTTAAATAATGGCCATTGGTTTTAATATCACGAATATTATGAGTAGAAATATAATCAACTTCTTCGGGAAATAATGTACAATTGGAAATAGCAATAAAGAAAACTTTCTTAAGATCGATGTATTTACCAGATTTATCTAATTGTCGTGAGTAAGCCTTAGCAGCATAGAGTTGAGCACGTTTTTCAAAGCCTTTATCTCTTGCAACCTGCATCTCCGCAATATACCTATTACCATGAGAATCCTTACAGAGAACGTCAACAATGCTTTGTTTATCAGAGGCAATCTCAGGATTCATAATAGTGCTAAGGAATTCAACTTCTTGTATTGCACTTTCTTCATGAAACTCTAAAATATCATTAAGAAAATGAATAAGAATATTTTTATTCTTCTCGGTACCGAAAATTCGTTTAAAGGTTAGGTCGCATTTTGGATCTAAAAACTTAGAAAGAGCCATACTCAGGATATAGATGAAATATTAATAATGATACACTATTTGAAGTAAAAATAAAATAGGATTTTTAGTCTTTATAGTAAATAGGTTTGTTCTTGTAAATAACCCTAGCTTTTCAGGCAAGATTATTGGTGGAAATAACTCCACTAATATACTTGATTTAAGCCAATTAAAAGATACAGTTATCGAAGTGAATATTAACTATCGTTTCAAACCTAGTGCCAATGGACAATTAAAGGTGAAAATAAATAATCGTTTGTTGATTGATGATTATGTTAGTAACAACCTCTTTAATTACCATTATATTGGAAGGCAGAGCAAAGTAGATGAGATCTTGTGCATGGGTTATTCTGAGCATTTTACAGGAATCGATGGTCGTGACGTTATCATAGATAGTGGTGGTGGCTCTAACAACAATAAGAAAGATATAGTTGAAAATTGCAAAAAAGTAATTATTTCTCCGTATACTACAGTCAAGGGTAGAAAAAGCCATTATACTTTTTACGTGAAAACTGCAGACTACAAAGGTAGGGGGTTATATTCAGAAATTGATGTAGATGGGACAGGAACTGTAGTTTTTCCGGAAATCGATTTATTAAGTGATTGTGATCAAATAACTTACTCTGTGAACAGTAACACTTTATCTTTGAAGGTAAATTTTGGTCAAAATAATCAATTTACTCTTGATATAAAAAATTATGTTGAGAAGAGCAGTAATAAGCCTCACTTTGCACTAATAGACAAAAATGGTAGTAATATTGTTCCTAAGATTGAGAAATCAGACTCACCAATTATAGAAATTAAATCATTTGAATTACATTCAGAATATTCTCTAGACAATTTTAATGATAATGATGTTGAAAATCATTATAAGAAAATTCTAAACAATAATAAGGACTACACAGTCTTTGGTATTATTAGAGATGAAGTGCAAGACCAACGTAATAGTACAGTTTTACACGTGATTTTTGGTTCTTCAGGAGATGATATAATAAACTTCGATCAGGGCACCATGTTTGCTAGAGGTGGAAAAGGGAATGATGTATATGTTATTGGTGATGGTATAGGTAATAGAGAAGTTAGGATTGATAATAATTCAGATGATGGAAAATTAGATATGCTACTTATTCCGGTAGTCGAAAAAGATTTTTCAATCCAGCAATGTGACTTACATTTAAATTATAATAACACTAGTATTCAAGTAAAAAACTACCTTCAAGATCATAATTATAGGCATCTTATAGTTATGAATGACAAAGGAGAAGCCTTTATCCCTAATATACAGTCGATGTCATGTTCTCCATCTTCTTCAGAGAAGGGTAAATTAGTTCCTTTTTTACAAGCTACACAAACTCAGAATATGTTTTTGTTATCTAAAGATTTTCAAGATGATCATATAGTAATTGATTCCCACCTTGAAGATATTGAGAAATATAAAGATAAAGATGATCTTTTATTAATAAGGGAAAGAAGAGAAAGTGAAATACCTTTTATTATTAGAATGGAAGGGTTTTATACTGATCGAAGTAAATGGGAAAATATTTCTTATTCTCTATGGAATAACAACGATCTCTTTCCATCTTCCGGCTTATTAGAGAATGTTGATGATGTAATGGACTACAAGGATAAACTTAGAACTGATTATGAAAGGATTGTAAAAGAATACGTTGTAGATTTTAGTAACTCTACTGGTACTATTAAGCATAATCAAAAATTAGAAAGAGATATCTCTACTTTTGTAGGACAAGATGAGGAACGTATAGGGGTAATAATATTAAAGAATATTACTCCGGATCGGGTTGAAATTTCTAGTAATGGTGTAGATCTGATATTTTGCGATAAGAGGTCCAATCATACAGTCAACATAAAAAGCTGGAATAATGTTAAATCTTATAGAATTTCTACATTGGAATTTGATTTAGACTTAGAATCAATAATAATTAGTAAATTAGATAGGTTTAATTTATCTGAGGTAAGAAAAATACAAGACCTAATTGAAAAAGCTTCAGAGAATTACAAAAATAAAGATAAATATACTCCTAAAATAGAAAATGACTTTAAATGTTTAGTATCAATTGATAGTTTTGAAAGTGAAAATAAGAATTCAACGTATCAATGTTTAGGTTTTTCTTCACTGCAAGATCAAATTAGCTTTACTGAAAATTTCTGTAGTTTAGAGCAACTTACCGAGTTTAGAGATAAATCGAATAGCACTCAAATTTCAGCGCTATCAAGAAAGTTACAAAATAATCTTTCATTAAATGGTTATGATCAAAATGTAGTGGATCAGTGCTCTAAATTAATATTGGCTGAGGAAAATAATCAGCAAGTAGTAGGTAAAATATCCTCCATGGTTAAAAATATTGAAGAATCTACTTCCTTACATCATATAGCTGCTACTTCAGGCAGGTCCTTAAGCGAACCAAAAAATGGGTTAAATCTAGGTAGTTGTTTAGGTCATAGAGGGAAAAGAGATACTAACCGCTGTTTAGCTTTATGGAAAGATATAGACAAATTTAATGAAGAAGAGAGTGAGAAAAGAAGCGTTAATAAAATTAAAATCAATAGCGAAATATTTGTTTATTATATAAAGGATGTGGAAGATGAAAGTAGACGTGTTCAGTTAATTGATTTAGCAAGTCAAGTTGAAGTTACAGGCAAATTCCAAGATTTAGTCAATAAGATAGTTCGTAGTCGAGAGGCTATAAGCCACTTAAACAAGGTAGGGAAAGTTTCCGGTGCTCTAATGTATGGCATGATGGCTAAAAATGCTTTAGCTGATTTTTTAAATGATGATTATAAAGGAGTAGCAATTAATTTAGGATTTATTGCTGGAGGTCGAGGACTTACTAAAATTGCAAAAGCTGTTAGTACTAAAGGAGTTGGTCTCATTACAGATGGTAAGGTACTTCTTGGTAGATCTTTAAAGGCAGCCTCACCTTTTCTTGCTCGTAGTACTTCAGCTTTTGTTGTTTATGATTTAGCAAATCAAATTAAAGAGCTAGAAAGCGGTGATAAAGATGCTCTAATACCGGTTATAGGAGATAGTGTTTATTTGGGAATTGATGCTGCGGAGATTGGTATAGAAGTTGCTGAGGCTTTTGAAGTCTTAGAAGGAGTATCAAGTGTTACTGGCCCTATTGGTACTACTATTGGAGCTGTAGTATTTATTGGTACTGATGTTTATATGGCAGTAAAAAGGGTTGATAAAATTGATAAGGTAGTTCACTTAACTGGAGGAGAAAAATTTATTGAAGGATTACGTGCATTTATAGGTATGAAACCTGAACAGTATGTAGAAGAATTGATGGGAAAAAAACAAGCTAATAACCAATTAGTGAAACAAGGACTTGAGTATTTAAAGCAACATAATGATATCCAAAGATATGTTTTTCCCACTGGGAGGTCAGTGATAGATTCTTGTGACACTTTTACTATCGAAAGTGAAACCTGTCTGCGTGGTTATTTGTCTCCAATAGAATCTGAAATAAAAAGTAATATAAAACGGAGCTGTGTTGGTACCGGTACAGGTATGTATACTACATCAAAATATGAAAAATGTAAGGTTAAAATTCAAGTGGATTTAAATAGTACGGCATCTTTTGATAAAAAAGTAGATAATGTAATTTATGATAGAACAAAGCCGGATAATCCAAATGAAGGAAAATTGTTTTGTCTTCCAACTGATCCAATACGTCCTGAAAGTCAAGGTGAAAATACTTATCTTTGTCATAATGCAATAGGCTTACAATACCCAGCAAATAGGACAGGAAATTATACTTTAATTGCGTTGGAAAAAGGCAGAGATGTAGTAATTGGGTTTAAAGATAGTCCTAATATTTTCTTAATAGATGATGGAAATAAAGAATTTACTGGAGGTGATAAAGATGACTTATTCATTCTAGTAGGCAATGAGGTTACAGGAAGGTTAAATGGAGGTGGTGGAAATAATACACTAAGCTTAGCAGAGTTTTCTTTGAACGAGAATCTAAACATTAAACCTGACTCACACAAAAATGATAGTTCAATATCTTCATCTTCTAATAACATTAGAATAAAAAATATGAATATAATTTATGGTAGGAAAGGAAAACAGGATATAGTAGATTGTGGATGCGATGTAAGATATGTAGATGGTCAAGGTGGCATAAGTAATAATAGTCCTGATAATATAACCATACCATATTGTTATAGACCTAGTGAAAAGAAAATAATAGTAAGACCTAGTACTGAAATAAATAACTTAGACCAATCAAGTAACGGAAATTTTGATTACATTATTCTTCCTGATAAGGGAAAAGCTAACATTAATATTGAACCTGATTATACTTTTACAAGACAAAGAAAGCATAATTTTTTATTTAACTATACCCTTTTTGACTTAGCAAGTGTTGATATTACAAATATTAAAGATATCAATCATTGGCATGCTGGTTATGGAAATATGACTCATACAATAAGAAATGTTACTTTTAGTTTCCTTTCACCTTTATTAAAAGGTAAGTCTATTAATGAAAAATTTGATATAACCATTTCAGATATTCCAGCTAATGCTTCTTATATACTGAGTGATAATACTGAGATAAATGTAGGAAAAAATAATTCATATGCAATGCATAGTACTAATAAAGCTATTGATGAGATTGTGAAAAGCTATCCAACTGTAGCAGATCATTTAAAAATGTCTCTTTTTATAAGTGCAAATAATGAAACTGTTGTTATAGGACATGGAAATCATGATGTAATTAATAATAATTTCTTACAGAAAAGTCATTTAATTGGTAGCGGTGGTGAAAATATACATATTATTACTTCAGGTCATGAAACACTTGATATTGAAAATCTTCCTATCCCAGAAGTAATAATTTATGATGATTTCAATAAAAAAGAAAGCTTGAAAGATACATTAGATTTACGTCAGTTGGTACAACAAGTAAATAGTGACTTGAGTATAGAACCAATATCAAAGATTACCAAAGATAAAAATGATTTATTGATTAAGCTATCTATATCGGCTACTGGTTTACAGCAAGATGTAGTAACAGTTAGACTAAAAGATGCACTTGTAAACAGTTGGTATAAAGGGTTACAAATTATTCTCAATAATGCACCTATGAAAATAGATGATAATTTAGATTTAAGTCCTTTACCTTTAACATTTGACGAAGAAATTATTGTAGTAACATCTGAGGATGTAGAAGAAAAAGATGAGTTAATTATATCTAAAGAAGCAGGACAACTCACTTTTCTTCATTCTGAATATGACTTGATGATTACCAACGCTTTTAATGCTGATGTGGAGACAAATAAATTGTGTACTATATGTCTTAAAGATTTTTATAGGGAACCTAAAATGGAAACATTATCTATAAAATTTACTGACAAAGAAATATTGTTGAGTGATGAAATGGATAAAATAAACAATGCGGATAGTATTAGTGATAAATTAAATATAAATGACTACATTAGTTCTATCGTTAAGTTACAAGAAAGTTCTGAACCTTCAGAAGCTGCAAGTAGTAATCATCCTATTAGACACAGAAGACATACGGATCACAGTAGACGCGAAGATGGTGTGTATCATAAAGTGCAAGAACACAACAATAATTACCAAAATAACCGTTACTACATAGATCAACTAGAAATAGCAACAAGCAGTGGCGCAAGACCATCTTCGTGGATAAATAGTTGTATTGCATGGATGAAGGATTCAATAGGAGGGTTTTTTACTAGTAATTCCTATATTAATGGTAAAAACAGAGTAAATGAAATAGGTTATAGTACTAATTATGAAAAGCAGCAAACATTTAACCATAAACCTCAAATGACTGTATTAGGAATGGGAGATAAATACTTAGCACAAGCTGATATAAATGGCACAGTATTATTAGCAGATGTATTACTAGCTAAGAGAGGTAAAAGAAAAATATATACTTCTTCAATGGATCAAGGTTTATCTCAATCGCAAACATTGAGTAGTACATTGAATATTGGGCGAGTATTTAAAGAGGCAATAAAAAAAGCTGCATTAAAAAGTGGTATATCGGAACGTCGATTAAATATTGATTTTGTAGAAATAGAGAAGATGGAAAAAGAGATTAACAATAAAATTGCAAGAGGTAGATTTGATGAAATTTCTCAAATCTTAAAGTCATACGCAGAGAAAGCTTGTCCTAGTAGAGAAGCTGGAAATCCTGGTAGATTAAGTCCAAAGAAATTTAATAAATTTATGTTTGAATTTAATAATCTATCTTTAGATCAATCAATACAGCAAATTCTGTATAATAGTAAAAATAATGTACTAGAAGGTAAAGGTAATAGTGTACAAAAACAGCGAAGAAATTCTAATTTAGAAAACAAGAAACCTGAAAGCTATCTAGACAATATTGCTACTCAAGGTTGTTTAACTCAAGCTAGGGGTTTAATGTAATAAAAAAAGAAAGTGTATGGTTACTAAAGGTAGAGCCAACTGATTTATGAAAATTAATCTCAGACCTGCTTAAGTAACATACACCTATAAAGCAACTATCATTCTTGTAATTTTTTAATCTCATCTAAAGATAAGCCAGTAAACTTGACAATAGTACCCATATCAACATTATTAGCTAGCATTGTTTTTGCCACTTCAATTTTGCCTTCAATTTTCCCTTGCTGAGAACCGACTTGGATGCCTCTTTCTTCGCCAATTTTGATGCCCTTTTCTTGGCCGATTTGGATGCCTTTTTCAGTAGCGTCGTCAAGGCGTTGTGCCAAAATAGCAGCTTCCTTCTGAAAATCTAAAACCCTTTCTTCATATGCTACTAGATCTTTTTCTGTCCAACCTGACTTATCAAGCTCATCATACGCTAGCTTTATTATTGGTTCCTGTTTTGCAATTTTCCTTAGATCTTCATCAGTTGTTTCTTCTGCATACTTAAAAAAGAAACACCACCTTTCTACTGTGCTTGTTAGCTGCTCCACTTTATCCTTTACAAATTTAGGTAGTTCTATAAAGATAAATTGTAGATCTTTTAAGTAATGGCCATTGGTTTTAATATCACGAATGTTGTGAGTAGAAATATAATCAACTTCTTCGGGGAATAACGTACAATTGGAAATAGCAATAAAGAAGACTTTCTTAAGATCGATGTATTTACCAGATTTATCTAATTGTCGTGAGTAAGCCTTAGCAGCATAGAGTTGAGCACGTTTTTCAAAACCTTTATCACGAGCAAGCTGCATCTCAATAACAAATCTATTACCAACAGAGTCTCGACAAAGAACATCAACAATACTTTGTTTGTCAGAAGCAATCTCAGGATTCATAATAGTGCTAAGGAATTCAACTTCTTGTATTGTACTTTCTCCATGAAACTCTAAAATATCATTAAGAAAATGAATAAGAATATTTTTATTCTTCTCAGTACCAAAAATTCGCTTAAAGGTTAGGTCGCATTTTGGATCTAAAAACTTGGAAAGAGCCATACTCAGGATATAGATGAAATATTAATAATGATACACTATTTGAAGTAAAAATAAAATAGGACTTTTAGTCTTTTATGGTATCATATTATAATTAAAAAATAAACATAATATGAAGTATCTTGTACTTATTCTATCTGTCCTGGTCTCATTGCATAGTTATGCCTCTACTTGTCCTAGTGTAGAAGTTTGCTTTGTTCCTGGTGAAAATTGTACCCAAGAAATTGTTAGCATGTTAGATAAAGCTGAGAAGTCTATACTACTACAAGCGTATGAATTCACCTCAAAACCTATTGTGAATGGGGTTATAGCAGCTAAAAAGCGTGGCATTGACGTGCAAGTTATTCTCGATAAAAGTCAGGTAAAACATAAATACAGTATTTCCATTGTCAAAGAGTTATTAAGTAACGAGATACCGGTGTGGATTGATAATAAACCTGCTATTGCGCATAACAAGGTGATGATAGTAGATGGCAAAAGAGTAATAACCGGTTCATTTAATTTTACAGCTGCAGCACAGGATAGGAATGCTGAAAACTTGCTTACAATTGATGATGATGAAGTAGCTAAAAAATATACAGAAAACTGGTATAAAAGGAAAGAACAATCTAAGCCTGCGTCAATAGATGTTAAAGTGTCATGGCGATAATTCTATTAGATGCAAAAACAATTAATCGGATAGCAGCTGGTGAGGTTGTAGAACGTCCAGCTAGTGTGGTAAAAGAATTAGTAGAGAATGCCATAGATGCCGGTAGCACTGAAATTGAGGTAAAAATAGAAAGTGGTGGGCGTAATCTTATTACTGTTTTAGATGATGGTACTGGCATAGAGAAAGAAGATATTGAGCTAGCATTTAAGCGTCATGCAACTTCTAAACTTAAAAATGATGATGATTTGATAGAGATTAAACACCTAGGGTTTCGGGGAGAGGCACTGCCTTCAATTGCTGCAGTAAGTAGAATAAAACTCTCATCGCGAGCAAAAGGAATGGATTCTGCTTGGAGTATAGCTTATGAAGGTGGGGAAAAGGTGATGGATCTTACCCCTGCTCCTGCTTTAGGTGGTACAGAGATTGAGGTGAGAGACTTGTTTTTCGCCACTCCAAATAGGCTTAAATTTTTAAAAACTGAGAGGGCTGAAACCCAAGCGATTGTTGACATTATAAACAACTTGGCCATGATAAACCCCAGCATCGGTTTTACTCTTAGCGTAAGTAACAAAAGACTTTTAAAGTATAATAAGCAAGAATCACTACTGCTTAGATTATGTGAGATTGAGAGGGAATTTACTGAGAATTCTCTTAAGGTGAGGGAAGAAGAGGATGGTACTTGCATTACAGGCTACATCTGCAAGCCAACGGTAAATCGTGGTAACTCCTCTACAATTTATACTTTCGTTAACAATAGACCAATTAAAGACAATATGCTCATAGGGGCAATAAGATATGCATATAATGACTTTATTCCCAGCGGCAGATATCCTAATTGTCGTACTACATTTAGAAGTACCTTACGATCAGGTAGATATGAACGTTCATCCCAATAAGCTAGAGGTAAGATTTAGAGATAAAAAGCTTATATATGAGGTAATTACCAGAGGATTAATTAAAGCCTTATCAACAAGATTAAGTGATAAGAAAAGCGATAAGAAAGATGTTATTCTTAGCCCATTTGAGAAATTTATTGCCGATGATAAGATTAGTGAACACAGTAAAGTAAGTAGAGATAATCAAAGGAATCAAGAATTCTATCCAAAAAGACCATCTCCTTTAGAAATGAATAAATTCCCTGATTTAAAAACAAAAAGGGATAGTTTTTTAGTAAATAAACCGCTCTCTTTCAATCTGCAAAAAGAGTTAAAGCCTTCTCAGCAAACATTAACTAAAGAGCAAATAAATATAGTAGAAGAACATCCTTTGGGGCTTGCACGTTGCCAGATTTACAATATTTATATTATCTCACAAAGGATAAGCTAATTGTTGTCGATCAACATGCAGCTCATGAGAGACTTGTTTATGAGTATTTAAAAGGGGTAATAAAAAAATCAGGAGTCAAAAGACAAAAATTACTTATTCCTGAAACTGTGGTGATAAGTAGCCATGCTGGAGAACTTATAGCAAAGTATAAAGATAAACTTGGTGAAATGGGTTTTAATCTTGAGATTGCCTCAGATACACTAGTGACAGTCAAAGAAACTCCAGCAATTTTTGGTGCAATTAATGTTAAAGAGATGATATTGGATTTAGCCGATAACCTAATAGCTATGGAAGATACTTTACCGATAGAAGACAAAATGAGAAAAATTTGTGCAACCATCTCCTGTCATGGATCAATCAGAGCTGGAAGAGCTATGAAACTTGAAGAGATGAATGCTATGCTCCGGCAAATGGAAGATACCTCATTTTCTGGCCAATGTAACCATGGTAGACCTACCTATATAGAGATGAAACTCTCTGACATTGAAAAGCTTTTTGAGCGGAGATAACTTTTACTCAGATATGTAATCTGTTCCTATAATAAAACTCAAAAGTAATTGTTCAATCTCTTTATTTTTATTGGCCTGAGCTATATCCAAAGCTGTCATAGTAATATTATTATAATTAACCTCTAAATAAATATTTGCTTGCTTTTTTAGTAATATCTCAACAATTCTTTTATTATCTTTAATGACGGCAAGATGCAGAGGTGTACAATCGTATTCTCCTTGAACATTAACATTAGCATTATTTTGTAATAGAACCTCTACAACGTTCTCACAATTATTTAAGACTGCAATGTGCAGAGGTGTATTTAAATCTTTATCTATCGCATCAGTATACCCTCCATTTTTAATAAGCATCTTCAAAATTTCATTAAGGCACTCTTTTGCCGCTAAATGTATAAGAGTATTTCCCCAGCAGTCCTCATAATTTACATCTGCACCATTTTTTATTAGGGCTTCTACAATTTCTTCATAGCTAGGTTTAATAGAATAGTGTAGCGGAGTTATATTATAAATATTTTTAACATTAGCTTTAGCACCATTAAGCAAAAGAATATTTAAGATTTCTTCATGGCCATTTTTACTCGCAAAATGTAAAGCAGTGTTGCCGTTTCTATCTCTAACATTAACCTTAATGCCTTTTTTTACTAAAAATTCTAACACACTTTTCCAGTTATGTTTAGCAGCCAGATGAAACAGTTTTAAACCAAGTATACTGTTAACCATAGGGTATAATAATAGATTAATATATTTACCTTTATTAACCTTTCTCGCGATAGCATTTAAATCCTTATCAATCCCCATACTGACCTCTATAGAGCGTTATATACTAAAACATGTACTCTTCAGGGTTAGGATAGTATTAATATAATTGCTCTTAGCAAGAGAAATATTTAAGAGAAATACTCTTTATACGAGAAAGTATTCAGTAAATATTTAAAAAACTTCTAGTGCTGGATTTAGTAAAAATCTATAACATTTATGCTACTACCTGACAAAATTCTTCTATTAATCTTTGATTATCACTAATCATCATCTGGGCTTCTTGCTTTAAGTCCTTAATATTTTTGGCAGTAGTATTGTCTATCTCAACTGATGCAATTTTTAATTGAGACTGTATTCTTATATACTTATCTCCCATTACTTCACCCAGTTGATAATCAACAGCATCAAGGCTACTGCCAAACATAACATCCAGTAAAGGCTTAACCCAAGTGATCTTGCCCAGTCTTTTTGAACTACTATATTTTATAGTTCTTTCTGATGTACCTGTACCAATGGATAGAATAGTTATATCATCGTTTGGGAATAACCTCTTACCACTAGCATAACCACAGGCAGCAGGATTGTTAGCAAAAATTCCCCCATCAACCAGCACTCTGTTTATTTGATTAATTTTAAGATATTTAGGAGTAAAGTAAGTGGGTGCTGCGGTTGTGGCTCTTAAAGCATCTTTTAACTTGATAAGATTTCTATCCTCTCGCCAGTTTTTAAAGAAGAAAGGACAGTGATTGTCTATATCGTAGCTAGTTAACAGGAGATTACTTAAAGTATTGCTCAAAGTATCCTCACCAAAATACCGAGTTAGAACATATTCAAGATTTTTATGTGAGTACTCTGCACCATTAAACCAAGCAATTGCTTTTCTTAAAAAAAAGGATCTAAAGATATAAGACCCATACTTTTGATAAAGGTCGACTAAATCTTGAGCAGAATATTTAGGTTTTCCTTGCTCATCTTTCTTGCATAAGCCAGCAACAACAATGCCACCGGTTGAAGTACCAGCAATTAAATCAAATATTTGAGCTATTGGCTTTCTTGTTCTCTTTTCTATTTCTGCTAAAATAATGGCAGGGATAATACCTCTAATTCCACCACCGTCAACTGAGAGAATATACTTGGTCATTAATTCTTTAAACTCAGTTATAAGTGATTATTAGGTCTGCAGCTTTTCATGGAATCCTTCAGCTCATCTACTTCTTCAGTGAGATTTATTACTCTTTCTTCAAGACGATAAACGGTTTCTCTGAGCTGATTATTGTGTTCTATAAGTTGATCGTGAGAATGAACTTTCATATCAAGCCTGGCAAACCACCATATTGTTGCTACCGTTTGTATTATTAGAGTTACTATAACTCCCATAGGGAGCTTCCCTGTAATTTGGTTTTTCATACTTCCTCTTGTTGTTAAAGTGGTTTAAACATTAATTAAAGTTTTTTGATTAATTGGTAAGATTTAAGTTCTTTCAGCTTAAGCAGACTGTTATTCAGACTTATAGCAGTCATCTCAGGAGAAAAAGTCATCTTTTAAGGATTTTATTATAAGATTTAATATTGCTTTCTTTTGGTTCATACTTGCATTTTAGGAGACTACCAATTCCTTAAAATATAAATTATGATTTCAACCAGATGTTACGTCAGGTAGGTTTAACCATCATGGTTTTGCAGCATCAGATTGCACTTGCTTTTCCGCGTTATAAAGCAGACTTATAATCTCGTCATAGGGTTTATCTTTATTATGTCGTGATCTTGCTACAGCTACGTCTCTTGGATTTCTTCCATCATTGGCCCTGATATTAGGGTTTGCACCATTTTGTAACAAGAATCTAACAACTTCTAAATGACTCTCACCTGCAGCATAATGTAAAGCTGTTCCTCCATACCTGCCAGTAGTATTGATATTGGCTCCTTTCTCTAATAGAAATTTAACAACCTTTAAACACCCTACATCTGCTGCATTATGTAGTACTGTAAAATCAGATATTTGAGTGTTATTAACATCTACTATATTTTCTACTATAAATTTTACTACTTCTAAACTACAACTCTCAGCAGCAGTATGTAATATTGTCTTATAGTTATTAGTAGCTTTAACTTTCACGCAGTAATAAGTAATAACAACACATACTATTGTTATCATAAGCCATAGAAAACTTAGATTGAGCTTTGCATTTTGATTTGGCTTATTCATACTTAAATTTTTATCTAATATTAGATGAGTAATTTACTTAATTTTCCTTAAGGCTATTGTTTATTTAAACTTTTTAATCCTCATTTATTTATCACAGCTTCTATCATAGTTCTATAGCCTGAGTTGTCTAAAATATGTTCTGCTTTATTTACTACCCATTCACCATCTATTTCCTGACAAAACCCTAAAAGGCTAATCTTAGTTTCTGCATGAAATTCAGGATTTCCAACTGTTGTTATATTTAATGTTACAGTACTACGTTTTAATTGGTTTAACTTTGTACTTGCTGCACTCATTGCTAACTCTGCACTGGAATAAACCTCCTGTAGAGTATAACTTGGACTTTCATCTCCTGCTTTTTCTTTTATAGTTTCTCCTCTGTTATAATCATACCAATTAGCAATTACAGAGCCATATCTACTACGCACAGTAAAATTTGCTTTCCAATTTAAAACATCTTTAGGAGTAAGTAATGTCGTACCTAAAACCTTTCCAGTTGCTGATTTTGACTTTCCTTTGGGAATAAAGATTATATATCCACCTATAGGCTTGACCGTTGCCCCATATTCTCTAGCTATTTTAGTTAAAAAACTCATATCACTCTCATTGGTTTGATAAGTATGCTGCACTAAGGTATCTTTGAACTCTGTAGCAACTTTAGCTCCATAACCATGCTTTCGTGCTATTTGTGTTACTAAATCACTTAAGGTAATCTGGTGCCACTGCTTTGACACTTGTTCTTTTAAAGACTTCTTTAAATTAGCCGCATGAGCTTTAATTCTTACTGTTTGTGGTGGACTTTGTATTATCACTTCATTTACTACATAAACTCCCATGGGAAATAACCCTGTCTCCTTATATCCAAGAAATACCTTTAAATTACCTGCAAACTCTAAAGCACCATTTTCATAATTAAAACATATCTCAGCTTCATCACTGGTAGTGCCAAGTTCATCAGTAATACGCAGCGATATTAACCTATTTTTCAAATTCTCTATAACAAAGCTTTCTCCTGTGATTATATTAAAATCAGGTATCATTTTAATCTAAAATTCTTACAATGGGCTTTTGTGACATCTTCTCAAGCTTAGGCAACTTAATTTTAAGTCCTGCAGGCAAAAAACTACCATATTCTGCAAGTCCAGGATTTTCCTCTAATACTTTTTCCACAGCTCCAGAAGTAAAGCCATAATACTGATAACAGATATAATCTAAAATTTCATTCTCCTGAGTATGGTAATACATAGCGTTTTAAACTTAAGCTAAATTCAATCTTTCTTGGCAAACCAGAAGGGAGAAAGAATCTTTGCCTTTCTTCTATATGAGTAATAACAAAATGCCCAAAGATAAACCCTGAAGCTTGGGCTAAGATATGGGGTATTTGCTTTACCTGTGACTCTCTCATGTCAACCAAATCATTAAAATGCAACTGCGGATAGATCACCCCTTCCAAATCAATATGTTCTATTCCTGAACCAATATTTTGTAACGATATTTGACTAATACACTCAACCGTATGCCAGCGTTGTTCTTTATAGCATCTTAAGCTTATTGGTGAGAATTTATATGGTCCAAGTGACAGCATTAATAAACCTCTTCTACTATATCAAAAAGGGCGCTACGTGCTTGTTCTCTTATTCTTCTTATAACTTCATCAGCAAGACTACGAGTGTCATGATTTGGTGCTGCTTGAATGCTGATATTAAAATGATTATGCTGAGTTTTATTTAAAGTTTTCTCTTCCTTATTTTCAAATTTACTCTTGATAAACTCTTTAAATATCTTGTCAGTATCGTCTTTAGAGTTACTCTCAGCAAACTTTTTCTCTTCAATAACGCTATTTATTTTAAAATCTTTATTTCTAGAAAATTCCGTTAATACGCTGTTGTTTAAAGGAGAATTTATACTTTTTAAAGTACTATTTTTAGAAATATCGTTTTCACTTAATGAGCTTCTCCTTTTTTCAAACTCTTTGAGTGGGCTATTTTCAGAAAGCTTTTTTCCAACAACACTTTTCAGTGGAGAAACAACAGTATTACCTATCCAAGCAAAAGCCTCACCAATGGGTTTGATAATTGATTTAATATACTCCCAAAAACTAGCAAAGAAACTCTTTACTTTCTCCCAATTGCTAATCACCAGAGCTGCACCAGTTACAAGTCCTGCACTAATAATCCTATAGGATTGCTAATTATTGCTAGAGTTATCGCTCTAAGTCCCATTACTACTGCTGGAAATACCGATGAAGATAACGCAGTAAATGCTAAAGCTAATGGTCCATGCATAATAGCAGCTAAGGCTAAAGCTCCACCTTTAATAAAAGTGAGGGCATAACCTAGTCCTATTACCACTATTTTAAAACTAATCAATGCGGTAATAATACCCATAATTGCTGTAGTTATTTTGGGATATCTCTCTGCAAATTGAGCTGTGCTGGTAGATATGGCTTTTAAAGCTCCAGTGATTGTATTTAAAGTGGGAAGCATAACTGAACCTAAATTCATTCCCACTTCTGCTATTGAATTTTTAAGCAATTGTAGATTATTGGCTGTAGTACTTGCACGATTGTCAAACTCTTTCTGCATAGAATTTTCATAGTCTCTTTCTTGAGCAACCAGCTCTATAGCTTTTTTATATTTATCTAAACTACCAATTAACAAGGCAATATCATCTTGATACTCAAGTCCAAAGAGCTTGTATAAGATTTTAGAACGTTCCTGGCTATCTATTTTTTCTAGTGCTGCAAGAAATTTCATCATTGCTCCTTGGGCACTAGATTTGATGGCTTCTTCAAGCTCTTCTGCGCTTAACTCCATTTCCTCCAATGTCTCTTGGAATTCCCTACTTTGTTCTCCTGCAGTTTGGAGTTTACTGAGCATAGCATTTATTGCTGTTGCTGCTTTGGCTGGTTGTTTACCTAAACTAATAAAACTGTTAGCTAAACTACTTGCCTGAATAATATCCAAGCCAAATTGTTTTGCTGTACCACCAACCATATTTAAAGTTGCCACCATTTCTCTGGCTTTGGCTGCAGTATTGTCAGATAAATGGTTTATCACATCACCAACTTTACCCATTTTATCAATGCCAATATTATAAACATTGGAAAGCTTAGCAATGGCATCACCCGCTTCTTCTGCTGACATATCAAACGCAGTGGCCATTTTAGCTACTGTATCTGTAAATTGAGTAAGATCTTCTTTTGCAATACCAAGCTGACCACCACTAGCAGCAATTTGAGCAAGTTCTGCTGCAGATAACGGTATTGTTCGTGACATTTCTTTTAACTTATTGGCAAATTCGATGGCTTCATTTGTTTGCTCCTTGAATTCTACCACTTTCTTAACATCAGCCATAGCAGATTCAAAGTCAATAGCAACTTTAAGTGGAGCCGCAAGTGTTATTCCTAATGCGACAGCATCTACCATTTGAGATCTGAGGTTTGCTCTTTGTGCTAAAACTTCTTGCTGTTTCTTTATAACTGAACCAAGTGCATGATAACGACTCTTTAGCTTTTCAGTTGATGCTCCGAGTTTAAGTTGATTGCGAATCAAAGATTCTGTATCTTGGCCACTTTTTCTTATTTCTAGATTTAATTGGTGAAGAGCTTCTCTTTTTTGCAAGTAAGCTGCTTTTGCCTTAGATGTCGATAACTTAACCTTATTAAATTCTGTTTGCAGAGCTTTACTTGGATTTTCACTGAGCTTAATCTGCTTAGCTAAAGACTTCACTTGTCCTTCTAAGTCTTTCCAGGATTTTTTGGCAATAAGTGAGTCACGAGTTAATTGTTTAAACTTAGATGCTGATTGCATTGATAAGTCAAGTTGCCTAATTGTACTACCAAGACGAGAAAGTTGAGCACTACTTCCTGCCATAGTACTACTAAAACTACCATCAAGTATAGCACCTATTTTGATAGATAATGTTGACATTTTATTTCTACTCCAACTTTAAGCCAAAGAATGAATTCTTCTATTTCCATATCTAAAAACTGCTCAATCCCGCCACCTGCAACAGAACTGAGTAACAGTACATTTAACCTTAAGTCCTTTGTGATGGAAAAAAACCTCTTAATACTTCCTGTATTTTGACATAATCAATAATATCCAATTCTTCAATAGTTTCTTTGATCACAGAAGCAAGGTTAGCAGTTAAAGCTACTTCTCTTGCCAGATCACTACCATCAAGACGATCTATAGCTAAGTAATCTCGCACTTTTGGACGTCTGAGAGTCAATTCTGAAATAGAAGTGCTGTCGATTGTAATTGGGTTGTTAAGTGTTATTATGTTCATATTATCTCCTATAAATTTAGTAAAAAGTTTTTTCAAGCTTTGCGACTTATTTAATTGTTTAAATTTTAAATAAATTCTATATGCCTAAAGCTGTTTGCAATAAAGCCATCTGATCAATACCGTTAATCTTACGCATCATATTTTCAGCATCGATCTCAATGAGTTCCTTACCTCCTATGGTAAGTTTATAATAATGAGCATTGACCATACATTTAAGAGTTGCTTTCTCTCCAGGTTTCCAACTACCAAAGTCCAGCTCTCTAAAAGTACCTCTTAAATTGATCACCACAGCTTCAACATTATTATTTCCTTGCAGTCCTCCTCTTAGAGTTAAAGGTACTGAATTGCCATCTGTTAAACCAAAAAGTCTGAAGAGCTCGGTATCATACTCAGCAAAAGTAAACTCAGCTTCAAGCTTTTCCATCCCCATATCAATACTTACTGGGATATCCATACCTCCGGCTCTATATTCTTCTGTTTTAATAGTGAGTTTAGGTAACGTGATTTCATCAATACGACCAGCATAACCCCGACCATCAACAAAGATATTAAAGTTCTTTAAGATTTTTGGTAACATAAAATTTATCCCCCTATTTAAATTTTAAAATATCTCTTTTATATTGCTATCAGCTAAGTACGAACGGAACGTTATCTGTTCAGCTGGATAAGATGGAGTAAACTCAAAATCAAAGTAAACTTTTCCACTTGTAATGTTTGTGAGAGTATTAAGCTCCGGTGAAGGATAACACTTACCAGCAAGAATTGCTCCTTTAGCTTTTAAATGTGCTAAGTAAGAATTAACACTATCAACAACATCATCAATGTAGGTTTTACTAATGTTACGATCAACTGCCCAAAGATGAGCACGCAGAACACTATCATTGATTAAATCAGCTGTTCGTCTTACCGATAAAAATGCCCATTTAGGATCAGAAGAGCAGGTTCTATTGCCCCATAATCTATAGCCATTTTGATGAATAATGGTTGCAACTTCATTCTCATTTAAATAATTAGCTCGAGAATTTAAATCACCTAAAGTAAAATCTATAGCTCGACTCGTGCCAAAAGTACCATTTATCTCTTGATTTGAAGGTGACCACCAAAAGCCATGCTCATTATCAACTTTAGCAATAAGCCCGGCAACAAATGGACTTGCAGGTAAAATTTCTTCTTTGCCCTCAATAAAAACCTTAACCCAAGGATCAACTACATAAACTCTACTACTATCAATGCTTTGACGATATTTAATTGCTTCTTCATCATTAGTATTGGGACCATCAGCAACTATAATTGCTCTGAGCTTCTCAGCTATGGGAATTAGAGCGCTAACTACTGGATTTTTAGGCTTTTCAGTATTTGATTCTGTTTTGGGTAATTGCTGAGTAAAATGAGGAGCAATCAGTATTCTTGGAGTTACATGCACTATACTTTCACTACTTAAGAAAGCTTCAATACCTTGATAATCTCCAGTTTCTTTATCTATTCCTCCGATAATATTTTTAAGTGTTTCACCATCTTTTAAAAGAGGATCACTATTTTTACCTTCCTCAACCCTAATAACTATTACTGTTGCTCCAATTTGGGCAAAGATTGCATTGATCGCTGCAGGTAGAGTACCTTTTTTCCCGAGTTTAGCTGCTTCTTTTAAGCTTCCTGCTATCAGCGATGGTTTATTTAACGGAAACATCTTACTATCGCTGTCTGGAGCAGTTCCAATAACGCCAATTACTGCTGATTTACTGGTACGTATTGTCCTTGGACCTGAAGTTATTTCAACAACATTGACTCCATGGAAGAATTGGTCATTCATATTTATCCTTCTGATTAAGTTAAAGAGACTTGAATTTCTTTGACAAAATTATCGAGAATGTTTTGTAGCTCTTCATCAGTTTTAGCCTCATTAATCTTTTTCTTAGCTAGGCTTTCAAACTCTTCACATTTTATTATGGCCTTTATCGCTTGGTTTGCTTTCTCTTGGATAAGTTTAGCCATCTCAACTACCGATATGTCACGTACTTGAGCTAAAGGCGTGATAATTTCTGTATCTTTATTATTTAAAGGTTGTTTTGCTTCTTCTGCTTTGAGAATATTCCCTGCAGCTTGAGCTTGAATATCATATGACTTGGCTTTGTGATGAGAATAACCCACGTATGGTCCAGTATAATTATGGAAATAAATATTAAGACTCGTAAGTGCTGCAGATTTAGCATTCTGTAATAATTCTAATCTTACATCTTCATCACTACACTCTGTAATTTCTCCATTTTCCGTTAAACAATAGCTTTTCTGCCAGCTAAAATCTCTTGGCGCCTCATACCAGCCATCACCTTCTCGCTTACTTTCAAGGGTGGTGGCTTCAACTTGTTTATTATTTACAAAACGAATATAAATAGGCATTTTCTAGCTCCAAATCTGATAAACATATTCTAATCCTGGGCACTGCAAAGCCCGAAGTGTTCTCTCTTTATCAATCTCAAGTCCAGTAGTTAAAAAGTTACTACGGAAGTTATAAATACCAAAGTACATAAATTGGGTATAATAATTGTTAGTATTAGTGTAATAATATGGTGAGGTATAAAGCACAATTGCTACGGTCTTCTCTGCCGGAATAACTATAGTAGCTGAGCTTGATAATTCTGTACTTGTGCTATTATGCTTTTGCACATTTTTCCAAGTCACTGTTGAAGTCTTTTCTTTATTAGGATTGATGGCATCTGGGGTACCAACAAATACTCCTGCACCCTCATAACCAGAACTCCATCCCGATGAACCAGTAAAATTTAATGTTCGCGTTATATCTTCTTTACTGGTGTTCTTAACAAAGATTACTCCCAGTAATGCATATGGATATTGATACACGTTTGTACTTACAGCATAACGCAAATACATCTCCTTATAAAGAAATGTACCATTTGTCCCTTGAAGAAAATAAAGTTGTGGTGGCTTATAAAAACTACAATATTTAGTACTTTCCTTATGAGCCCCAGCAAGAAAAGCAAGCATGTAATTAGCACCGGTTGTACTGCTGTACCACTGACCAAGTTCACTAGAGAAGTTACTTGATCCCCAATTATCATTATATCTATTTAATATTCCAAATAATAAAGGTAATGATCCCGATGCAATCATACTACGGCTTTTTATTTCCTTGCTTAAATCATCAACTGCACCTTTGATTTGATCTAAATTCCCACTACTATCAATTGCGGCAATATTTGCATCTTTTCTCGTATCAAGTAATGACAAGCCTTCTATACTTTTATCATCGATGTTTTTTAATGATTGTTTTTCCAACTGAGAAATAGCAGTTAAAGCCTTATCTTTAGTGGTATCTAAGTTATTTAAATGACCTGTTACACTCTCGAGAAGTTCTTTTAATTTCTCATCAGTTGTATTTACAATATCAAGAACAGTGCTCTGTCCTGCTATAGATTCAAGAGATTTAGCAAGATAAGCAAGTTGATCTGCTGTACTATCTGCAGCTAAATCTTTAAGTCTTTTATGTAATGCATAAACTACTTCTTTAGCAATGGTCATTTATTACCCCATAAATTTAAAAAAGTTTCAAAACTAAAACGGGCAAAAGCATCTTTTAGGTTTAAATGTTCACTCTCTTGCAAGCTAATATCCTCATCTACTTTTACAATGGTTTTACGGATACGCACTATGTCTTCAACCGTAATATTATCTGGATGTGGTAAAGGGTATCCACGTTTGGTTTCTGACATACTTTTAAGTTACTACAATTCTTAGATTTCTAACTTTAGGGCGATATAGAACTGTACCACTTAAAACTAACTTCACTTTAGTACTGTGAGCATTAAAGTTTTCTAGCACATGAGTTCGCTCCACTTGAGATTCCCCTATAGGTTTACCAGCAGTTAAATCAATCAATTGCCATTCACCATCAGCTTTTTGCAAATAAACTTTAACATCAGCAGTGCCTGGAAGAGTAGCATCATAAGTAACCGTAACCTTAGTATCTATCCCTGCAGGAATACTTCTAGTAACATAATCTGCAGATTCTAAAAGATTGCCCAGAACTAACTGCACTCCTGGATAAAGAACCGGACTTTTCTTCTCTGATCCTTTAAGACTTACTTCTACTTTTAATTCTCCAGAGAGTCTTGAGCGTAATATTAAAGGTAAATTGTCAGATAAATGATGTGCCTCGCCGTTCTCATCAGTCAACAAAACTTCAGCATTAGTATCAAAAGCAACTCTTTCAATATTGGCTAGAACTATTAAATCTGAAATTTTGTCTACAGTGACCTTACCAAGATCAATAGTGTGGGTATTCTCAGTAAATCTTGCTGCTAAGAGTCTAAAAGTTAAATCCAAGTTTTGATGGGGAGTCCAGGTACTAGCATTACTAGAAGAAAGTAATACCCCTATCTGATAAGGTTGACTGACAACAAAACGACTATTTACTGCATCATACTTTCCTACTTCCGCTATTTTCACCGCAGTATTAGCATCATCAGTCAGAACAACTAAAGCATATTCCTGTCCAGCTTCACAAAATACTGGGGACCAAACAGCACGTGTTGCACTACCATTAGTATTAATATCATGTGGTTCAATATAACTTTCAGCAATGACAGTTTGAGATGGTGTGCCAATACTAGTTTCACGAATTTGTAGAACAACCCGCTTTGTTCCACTATTTGTAAACCATAAATCTACACCAGCAATGTGCCTACTTTCGCTTAAAGTAAAAGTTTGAGCTAAAGGATCAATACGTTTGGTAGCTATGACTCTTCTACGCTCTTCAGTAGTGATTGTTCCTCGGCTGGTATAAGTTGCTTCAGCGTAACTACCTTGATTACCAAAAAATTGTACGAGCTTTGTCCCTGCGGGAATATTACTTGGTACGGTAAATCTTCCTGTTATTTTTCCTTGGTTATCAGCTATAAGTGGTGTAACTGCATTCATACTTTTAAATTTCAGGTTTAATACTGATGGAGTCGAGTCTTAATTCTTTGAGTTCTTCATGAGGAACAAAGCCTTCAAGCTCAAAACTTTGAGTAGCCTGACGCATAAAGGCGATTTGATTACTTCTACTACTTACAAATTCTGTGCTGTTATTAACACTAAATCTACTAGTGATAGAACTAAGCCAATTAGTTTTAACTTCTGTCCAATGATCAACGCTTAAGTTAATTGTAGCTTTAGCGGGCACAGGATCAAAAGCTTGATAAGGATTAATTTTCATTTCTTTGGTTTGTAATAGTTGTTCTAATACTGGTTCAAGCTCATAGGGAAGAAGATAAGGCTTTGCTGCTTGCTCAAGATTAACTACTGTAGCAGTAATAGGTAGAGTCAGTTCTTTATTTACAATTGCTGCTGTTTGGGCAATGCCTAAATCACGCATATCATCATCAAAAAAAGGATCAACAAATACTCCTTTCTTAGCAGTGGGCTCTCTTAAGCTTGCATCACTACGTAAACGCTCTTCGGCAACTAAAGCATAAAGATCACTGATACTTTTTTTCATGGCCTCCAAGTCATTCATAGGTATGGCATAAATAGCATTATTGATTACCTTAGGTTGTTCTTCCTCTTGCCATTTTTGCTGAACATAACTAAGAGCAAGTTGTCCTACTGGAGCCTGGGGAATGGATGGTTGCCAAGGATGGGCTATGCCCTTTATTCTTCTAATTATCCCTTTGCTATCGATAGTGATTAAATCATATCTTGGCATTTTCCAGCTATAATCAACTAGAACTAAAGTACCGTCAACTGCGCCAGTTATTTTACCACCCAACTCGTTTAAATCATGAGGAGTAGCATAAGTACGACAACGATAAGTGATTTGATAGCTACTACCTGGTGCTGGTTCTTTACCTGGTAATGACCAATCAACATCTCCAGCATGAAGTTTATAGTCTACAGCATTTTCATAAACAGTGTCCCCCTGTTTTATTTGAATAATCTCAAGCACAGCTGAGTCGGGTATAGGATCTACTGCTCCTGAATACGAGCCATGAGTCATGGTGATGGTTTTTTGTACGGTAATATCAACCTTTTTAATTTCAGTGATAGGTGAATCATTTAAAACAAGCTCCATTACTTTTTTACTATCTGGCTGAAAAGTATGAGGCTCTGAGGCAACAGCTTTAATATCTGGATCTTCATCAAAGTAGACACGTTTACTATGAGGTAGAAGGGTTTCATAACCATCAACATGAGCTTTACCTTCACTGATCATGAATACTTGTTGTTTCTTGCCATCCTTATTTTCTCTAGCTAAAAATATTACCTCAAGGCCATTTACCACATAAGAGCCATTAGCTTCACGATCATAACGAGCAAGAGCTGTGGTAACTACATTTGCTTGCGGTGGGGGAGAATGCTGAATGAGAACCCCATTTTCAATATGATAAATAGGATAGAATTCCAAAGTAGAGCTTTGAGTTATGCCATCAGCCTGATATCCCCAAGTAATAGTGCTTTTTAGTCTTGCTGCGCCAACTTCTTGATAATTTCTTGTACCAACTGCAGGATCACGCAGACTTATATCTTCAAGCTCTGTCACTGTTAATTCAGTATAGTAAATACCAATACGCACTATAGTATTTAGGGGAATGATAAACTCTGCAGCTTCAACTACTCTTACTGAACCACGAAGATAAATTTTACCAAGCTCAAGAGTGACATTACCAGTCTCTTCATCAATAATACAATTAGCCCCAGAGATAATATCGCCATCACTGAAAATCGCATCTCCTATACCTTTAAGTTTAAAGAGAGCATAATCTTGAATCTCATTGAGTTCTGCTGACTGTAAGCCTCTCCCTGCTAAGAATAGACTACGTTCATATCTCTTTTCTGGATTGAAACGATTGTAATAGCTATTAAGTGTCATAAAACAAAAAGAATTCAAAAAGTAACTACAAAGGAAAAAGTCTCTCTGGTAGCAGCAGTTCTGATAAGTGGTACTGTGTGCTCTAAAACCAATAAAATGCCATGATCGATAATATCTTGCGGTTCAAAATATCTCTGTCCAGGAGGCAATTCTTCTTTCACTTTGGTACCAACCATAACTCCAAGTTCCCGTATCACTTGATTTGCAGCATCAGTAAAATCAAAAGTAAATTTGAGGTATAAGCTACCTGTTGGCAAAGAAGAAGGCTTAAATCTCCCAGTTGGAGTAATTAGTTCTCCCTCCTCATCACCGCTACAAAAGATAACTTCATCAGCAGTACGTCTACCCACCTCATTTATCAATTTTGTTGAATTAATTAGTTCTGGTGGCGTGCTTTGGGTGTATTCTAAGGTTATGGTATCATCTGCTAAAATGGAGCTATTTTCTCCACGTTTTACTATCCCAGTACTACTATCAACTAGATAATCCACACTTGCTTTATAGATTACTTCTCCTTTAAAAACCTTAACATCTTTAACTGGGTAATGGTCAAGCTTGATTTCGCCCTTTAAAAAAGTTTTCTCAACTTTGTGGTTACTTTCCCAAGAAGCATCACCTGTTCCCCAGGCAAGATGTATAGGTTGTTCTTTTATACTTAGTGCTATTGCTGCTCGACCTGACTGGGTGAGAATTGACATACTTTTATTCCTCCTATTATATATAATCAACTTTTCTCTGCAATTTGTTCAGATTTTTCTATAGAAATTTAAAAAATATTTCTATGAGATATTGTTCATACTATAATAAGTATGTTTCTTCTGTTTTTTTAAAATGGATTACATTTATCCTAATCGAGAATTCTGGGAAAATGATCTTGAAGTCCCTGCTACTGATTTGTTATCTCATTTTCAAAGTGCTAATACCTGTAGACTTTGGCTTAATTCTCTCACCGGTAAGCAATTGAATATCATTTTTCAATACCACTTAAATCATCAGCAACAATTATTTGTTGGTAGCTTTTATCATGATGGCAGATCAGCTGAACAAAAACGTAATATACTCAACGGTGGTTTTGACTTTCTGTTTCGTTATTATTTAGTTAGCTACTTTAGCCATGCCAAGTCAGAATTAGCTGTAGTTGAAGTGGCAAGATCTATATTAGATAAAGACCTTATGGAAATATTTTTGCTAAAGGATAAGAAGTATGACAAGAAGTCTCTATTATTAACTCTTTTTGTAACTAATTTTAACTTGTTGCAACAAATCTTTCACTTCGATAAAGTACAAAAGAGAAGTTTTTCATCCTTTACTTTAAAAAATCCTCCAAGACAAAAGACTGCTACATTTAAAGACTTTGTATCAAAAGAAAAAGTGCAGCAAATACTAAAACAGCATGATCTTACTGAAAATGACAACTTTGAAAGTCAATTCCAGGGTTTCTTTTTCTATCAGAACCGTATTTACGTATTTATACGTCGTGCTAGGGACTTAGATTTAATACTAAATTCAAATCAAGTAGTACATGGTTATAAGCCAGATTGGATTATAATTGATTTCGCTCTTAATGCTAATCAGGTAAATTTATGTACTAAAAGTATTAATCAAGGCTTAAAAATAACAAATAGTATTGTCAGTCAATATTTTGAACGTGAATGCTTATTTATTGATACACACAATCATAATATGGCAATGCAAGTACTTACATTCTTAAAGGCATGTGTACAAAAATCTGTACCTAATGTCTGTATGTTTGAATTAAAATTTAGCTCATCTGAACCTAAAACTTACCTTACTTTAACTACCAATGATGTTCAAGAGTGGCTGCAAAAATTAGAGCCATCTGTTGGGAATGTATTACATGATATTACTCTGATTCAGCATGTAAAAGTAGTGTTTCAAAATAAAAAAGTTACTTTGTCTTTTCAAGCAAATATACAAGATCCAAATTATATAGCAATTAACTATTCAGAACATATACTTAATAAAAAAGAACGAGATGATTTTAAATCTTTAATTAAGGATACTTATGGTATTACTGTCTTATCAAGAGCAAAAGCACTTTCAAAATAGAGAAATAGTTAATGCTATATTAATGAATGGATCTTGGATAAATCCTAAGAAGGGCTATTTAGAAGCTGCTAAATACTTAAGTAAGCTTGGATTTATTGAGTTTGAAATATCATATTTTGTTATTTGTGCTAACGAATTGGATCTTGATTTTCCAGATGTATATGATTCTGATTGCAAAAATCAGATTATAATTGCCCATGACTTTAATGAAGACTGTGATGATTTGAGCTGTGAAGATTGTGGTCGTTATATTTTGCCTAATACTTATAAAAAACAAAGATCTCTTGTACTTTCTATCAAACTCAATATAGAAAAAACAGTAAGTTATTTTGAAAGTTTATTAACTGGTCTAATATGGCAAAAAGCTGGAGAAGGAGTTTACCATATTAGTTTTCAAAGTAGAATAGTTAGTATTGTTATACCAGTTTTATGTACTGATACATCATATTTAACTGCAGATAGATTAAGAATTAACCCTACTGTTTTAATAACCCTTGGGACAAGAGATCTTAAATTATTACTAAATTTGTATACTATCTCTATGGCTGATCTAATTTGCAAGCATGAAACTTTAAGGGAAATATTACTCACAGCAGTCGAAAAAGGAATACCGGAACTATTACCTAACGTTTCTTTACAAGCATTAGATTATTATCCTTATGTACCACTGCAATACGCTCAACCTATTCCACCAGAGAAAATCTTACAACTACAAATTCAAGGAAATAACATTTGTATTAATAATATAGGAGTTATTGATAAACACTCAAAATCTGGAAATATATTTTTTATTCTTTTAGAACAATTTTAGCAAGATTTTAAGGAAGGAATTCCTAAGGAGCAGTATAAAGCTTTAAGTGTTGGGGAAATTGCAAATAGGATAGGAAATATTTTCGATGTAGAACAGCAAATTCGTAAACCAATAAATAGAATGCAGAAAAATATAACAGAGAAATTAGCTAAAACCTCAGGGTTAAATGTAAAAAGAGATGATGTTATTCAAACTTTGCCATGGTCAGCAATGAGTGGCAAGGAATATGGCTACAGACTTAACCCATTTATTCTCATTTTTAGAAAGTAGTCTATCTAAATTGTAATTAATAATGATTTAACCTCTGATGAAGAAAAATCTATAATTCCTCCTTTATTTGTTCCAATTTTATTCAATATGTTCTTTGTTCGTGCAAAATCGAGATTGGCAAGATCACAAACCACCGCAAAAGATTGAGAATTTATCCATCCTTGCGCTTCTTTTCTTAGCTTTTGATTTTTTCCTAATAGATCTTGTATGGCCTGGATAATAACTGCAGACCATAACCTTCCTTCATCATATTTCATTACCAATTAACCTGAGAATTTTTGATAAAATCAGTGTAAGCACGATGCTCTGGGGTTATAACTGCAGCAATCTTATTCTTTTCTCCATATTCATCAGCTGTAACTCCTATCTTTACTAAGCATTCTAGGCCATTTAAGTCACCAGTAGCGTTGATCTTACGGGCAAGCACTGCTTTCTCTGAGGTGTCATGCGGATGAATATTACGTGCAGACTCTAAAATGCTTCTAATCATAGAGCGTCCCATCTCTCCCCATCTATCTTCACCATCTGCTTTACTACTTTTAATTCCAATGATTTGATAGATTCTATGTTTCGCATATGGACCTTCAGTTACAATAAATTCAGTATTGAGATAAACACTTCCAGTGGTCCTACTTTTAGTTAACCAACAGTCGCCATCATAACCTCCAGGCTGAATGACTATTTGTACTTTAGCTATTGTACCTGCAGGAATGAGATTGCTTTGTGATTTTGCTGTATTGAAATCAGTTAAAAGATCTTGCAACATATAATTTCTCCTATGAATTAAATTTTAAAATTAAAAAAGGTTAATGATCCCATTGCTCTATAAGCTGCCAAGAGCCAGAGGTTTTATCGATAAGCTTACTTGGTACACGTTCACCATTACGTAGTTCAAACACTATCTGACGTACATTACTCTCTTCATCCTGAGAAAACATAACCATGCCAGTACTGTAGAATCCCCTTAAAGATCCAGCTCCACTTAACCCTTGAAATGGGTCTTCTTCGAGCATTTTCTTAGATAATTTCTTTGTGTGGTGGGTCAGTATCATACAGGCATCTGGACTCACAGCACTACGTAAACTTTCAAGAGTTCTTTGCAAGAAGAATAACATGGCGCTATTATCATTTTCATTGCCATATTCACTGCTAAAGATATTACGAAGAGGATCAATCGCCAAAATATCAGGTCTAAAGTGTTCTTTTACAGTTTCCTTTATTTGCGTTATCTCTTCACTATTGAACGATAGATGTACCTTTGGGGTAATAATTAAATTATTAGCAGCTATATCTAAAAGTTCCTTATCAAGTTTAAGCTGTTGTAAGCGTTCCTTCATGTAGGGATATTCAATTTCGGTTTGCATATAGAAGATCTTCAAAGGTTTACTTGGTGTCATTCCAAGAAAAGAAACTCCAGCGGCCATATGTACTAACCAAGAAATTAAAAAATCACTCTTACCAATCTTAGGTGGACCTCCTAGTACCAATAATCCTCTTTGGGTTAAGATTCTTGGCGAGATGATATCTTCTGGTATTGGTGACTTATCGTTTAAGTATTCTTTGACGGTGAAGAATGGTATTTTTTGTCTATTAAAATCAGTAAATTGTCTCATAAGGTTTACACTCCTTTTGTAGTTGAAATTGTGGATAAAGTTTTGTTCTTAATTTTGTTCAGCAGCTTACCTAAATGTGGTTCTTCAACCATATCAAGACAGCCACTACGATCTTTAGCTGGATATCCCCAGGAATTAATAGCATGACAGATAAAAGAACGTACTTCCTTGCCATCTTCTTTTTTAATTCCTACCATGCTGATAACTTCATCAACAATACCGGGAATTTCACTGGCAGTTTTAGTTCCTTCACACTGTGGTAACCAAGTTGGACGATTAAAATCATCTAAGTATTGTCCAAGAGTACCAACCAAAATGATGTCTTTACTAGGAATATGTTGAAATTGATTCAACCAAGCCATCATCTCTTGAGCAAGTATGCCATATGCTGCTCTCATGTCTTGTTTACCTGTTCTCTCAGAAATTGCTTCTGGTTGTAATTTAGCCCATAGAAGACTTAAGCGTGAGGCAACAGTTATGCTATCAATGAAAATGCATCGGTACTCAGAGAGTTTTGCTAAAAGATCTCCATACTTACCTAAGATGTGATCATAGTGTCTTTGGCTATAAGCTTGATCAGCTTTAAGTGCAGGATTTGCACCACCGATAAGACAAGCAATATCTCTTGCTTCATTCCAAGTACGAATATTGATTGAATCTCCCTGCCAATCCTGTACGGCCAGTAAACCAGCTTCAAAATCAAGACACAGTGTTGGCTTATCTAAAGTCTTAAGTAAACTAGTCTTACCAATGCCATAAGGTCCAAAGATGACTATCTTCACCCCTGTTATTGTTTTTATTCTTTCTTCACTATTTGTAATTTTTAAAGTCATAATTTTATTCTCCTCTCATAATATATAATCAAGAAATGACGACGATTTGTTCACCTGTTTTTACAAATATATTTTTAAGTGAGAAAGTTTAGCTCGTATTTGTCTTCTGATGTGATAAACAGTTGTTCTTGATATTTTATACATTTTAGCAATTTCACAGATGCTATAAGATTGAAGATCATAACAAATGTTCTGCCAAAGTTTTGGTAATTTTGAAATTGTTGTGCTTATATCAATATTTGCTGCTACTTTATTTTCGAAGTGACTACTTTTGTCAATAACATTACCTAATTCTGTGATATCAATGAATAATATCCCGGCTTTACTATCACGTTTAGCGCATGATTGCTTGCGTACAAGATTTATAGCACGATTTTTAATAATGCTATGAATAAATGCATCTTGACTGCTTTCATCACCACTATATTGGTTTAAATCAGACCAAGTTTCGCACAAAAGCTCTTGTTCTATATCTTCAATACTGTAATCAGCAAAACATCTGAAAGATTTAAGTCGTCTAGCACGGTTCCTTATTTGTTTAATAATTTTAGGGTTAATGCCTAAATAGCGATTGTTTGATTTCATGGCGATTCCATAAATTTATATGGTTTAAGGATGAAATCTATTGCCCTGGTTTTGTACGGCACGAGAGAAATTCTTTCCCCCATATGTAAAAGTTAATCACTTGATATTTCAGGATTTCTTTCCAGTTTATCCCCCATCTGCAAAATTTGTTCAGACATTGAAGTTATTATGCTGTTTTAATAGTACTTATTCTCATATCTTATGATGGTTTTATTTAACCAATAATTAATCTTTAATTAATACTTAAGCTTAATAATTTTATTTATATCATTAATAGATATAAAGTATGGGGGTGAAATGACAGAGAATAATAATATAAAAACTTGTGATAAATATGAGGAATATTTTGAAGGATTAAACAATATCGGTAAAGATCTCGATGAATTAAAAAAGTCTTTTGATGATGAGTTAATATGTATACAAAAATCAGTGAAAGAGGATAAAAAAAGCTATCCTATATTTCAAGATGATAAAGCATTTGATGTATTCAGAAGGCTTTGCAAACTTAAGTTACTTGAGATAGTAAAAGATACTTTTAAACTAACAAAACATGACATTAAAGCCATAAATAAGGTTATTGAGCAAGATAGATTGAACATAAATGCACAAGATGTACATCATCTCTATAAGCTTGCCGACAAATTTACAAAAGATGATATACAGTATCTTGAAAAAGTTGCTTCAATGTATGAAAAAGAGAGTATTGAACAGCTAAACAAAACAGAAGCAAGCAAAGCAGGATCAATTAAATCATTGTTTACAAGAATATTTGAAACAGTAATAAGAAAGCTTCAACATGGAGAAAAATTAGTTGAACTTAAAAGCACAAAAGAACAGCAAAGTAGTTTTATCAGTCATCTGCCAGAAAAGAGTTTAAATGATTTAACTGATTTCAATTTTGCAAAGGAAGAACATAAACTAGAAAATTCTTCAGCTAAAATGGATGCAAAAAGTAACTTAATTGATTTAAATACCACTTTTGATCAAGTAACAATAACTAAAATAAACAACAAGCAATTAAGTCAGTAATTCTTTTGGATTATATATTTCAGTAAAAGGAAGCAATAAGCTCAAAACAGCGCTACAATGGAATGATATTAAAATCTATTTAGATAGTAGTGCTGTTCATTGAAGTTAAACTTAAAACACACCCAAACCAACTAAAAGCTAAAGGCAAGATAATGATTACAAGCTATATGCCATTTGCTGACGTTTTAAGTTATATTATAAGCGTAAGTTTATAAAAAGTATACAATTCATGCTGAAATAACATAATGACTCTAAAAACATCACATTTAAAGCAACATAAACTCTACTTACTCATATCTTTAATACTTTTAGTTTAGTAACTTAGCAAACCAGCTAAACATTAGCAATGTTAGTAGAATTACTTTGAGAGTGCAATAGTATTTAAAAAAAATCTAAAAGTTCAGTAGATATGATGTTTTCATGGGGGTAGTTTTAAAACTTTATTATAGATTGTTTGTCTTTGCATTCATTTTTAATTCTTCTGTTAAAATAGACTTTTTATTAAAGATCAGAATTTCTAGTTGGTAATATTTGATTATAATATACTATATAATACTATAGTATATTATTATATATATAAGGTTTTTTGCCATCTTGCCAACTACCTTAAACCTGCTATGGAAGGGGATTTTAAGACGCATTTCTAGTTGGCAATTTCTTTCTGCATTTCTGCCATCCTGCCAACTTAAAATTAACAAAATAACTTAAAACAAGCCACTGCGGTCAGTTTGAGAAAAATCCTAGTTGGCAAGATGGCAAATTCTTAAACTGCCAACTTAATTTTTGCCAACTTATTCTGCCAACTTAAAATTGTCATTTATAATGAAATTATGAGTAACCCAAACGTTCGGATTTTCAACTGGCATAAGTACTCCATTTGTTGCTGATAGATAACAGCTTGGTTTAATAAATACATATTGATCTTCAGAAATTTTAAGCTCCATATCCTCAACACATAAATAACCATACTTTGATCTGGTATTTGATAATTCATGCTCAGGACTTCTCTTGAAAAATTTTATATGACCAATAGTTGCAAGATGACTTATTCTTTCGCGAATACTACGTTCACTACCAAGACCTAATTTTCCTTCAAAATATTTAGCAAATTGTGCTGTAGTATAGACTTTACCTTTATATGCTTCACTTGCAATTAACTCTAAGATAACGTCATGTCTTCTTCCACGTTCTAAATCTAGTTTCTTGTTATAATTATTCCTTACTATTCTCTCTGAATTAAAATGTGCATTACACTCTACAAATGCTCCATTTTGCCAATAAAATGAAATCTGATTTTGTTCAGATGCAGAATAATTAGATTTCTTACGACAAAGAACACGATCAATATCAGAAGCATCAGCTCTATCTGGTTTTGATAAATACCACCTAGACCTTACAGAATTATTCCATGCTGTTGAACCTCCTGTACCAGTTTTTCGTATTATTCCTGAATCAGAAGGATGAGCACATAATAAAACAGCTCCTTTTATTGTCTTTGCTATATGACCACAACAGTTTTGAATAAATTGCCTAACATGAGAGCGATCGTTTTCATTACCGCCAAATAGGTCTGCAGCTGTGTCTAAGATCACTAGCTTGGGTTGAAACAATTCAATGTCTGCAAGCAATTCTTGAAAGTAAGGAGTTAATTGGCCTATACCTTTATTATCAAAAACCATAAGAAGATTATTTTCTCCTACTCGAGATGATAAACAAATGTTGTCTAGGAAAGCAGGGGATTGCATATCCAATTGATAAAATGCATTTATTGTACATTGCCGACGCCAGAGTTCTTCTTCATCATCTTCACAAAAGACACCATATGTTTTAATTTGTTCAATATCTATGCCTAACCAAGATTTACCAATAGCAGCAGCTGTCATTAATTGTTGTGCAAGAAGAGATTTGCCAACACCACCATCGCCATAAACAGCAGTAACGCTACCAACAGGGAGCCAGTCTTTTATGATCCACTTTCTTTCTGGAGCAGTATTAGTCCAGATTGATGTATCAATTTTTTTCAATTTATTAGAGGAATTATTGTTATGATAAGGACTTTTCCTATTTGTAATAAATTCTAGAGGATTTGTTCCTTCTTGGATACAATCAGCAGCATCCCAGGCTATTGGTTTATCTTGAGGGATTTTAACGGTTGCTAAAGAGATAACGCCAAGATCGATAAGTTTTTTTGCAACTTTTTCAGCGTATTGCTTTCCTGGTTCGTCATTATCTGGCCAAATTATTATGTGTTTGCCTTTAAGTGGTGACCAGTCTGTTTTATCAATTGGTGCATTTGCTCCAGACATTGCTGTTGTTGCTGTAATACCTTGTTTTATTAAACTTTCTGCACACTTTTCTCCTTCAACAATAATGACCTTATCGGCTTTAATTATACCTGGGATATTATATAAAGGTCTTACTTCTGGTGCGGTATAGCTTGACTTTTTAACATCAAATGGCAGATATCGTTTTCCTAAAGCAGTATCATAACGATAAACCTTAACAATAGCTTCACCATTTTCATCAAGATAATCCCAAGAGATTGTGGACTCAGCTTCATTAACTTTATGTTGCCGGTAATAGCCAAGCCACTCACCAATAGATGCCATTACTTCATGAAACTCAGCCTTAACATCTTTCCTATGCGCAGCAGCCCAAAGATCTATGATATCCCCTCCTTCTCCAGTGGCAAAATCATTCCATAAACCTGCTTTATTGCCTGTTAGTTCTACTCTTAAACTCTTCCCTTTACTGCCTTGCAGGTTACCAATGCGATATTCGTTGCCATGAAAAGTGCCATTAGGAAAGAGGTAAGAAAGACAAGATCTTATGTTAAGTAAAAGCTGAGTTTTTAGTTCTTCCTTCTCTAGCAGTGGCTTATAATGTCCATTCTTTGGTAGAGTGTTAAAGTCACATGTGATATCCATAATTTTCCGTTAATAGATCCCTTACCAATAATGAATCAAGAAATCGCACGAATTTGTTCACTCATAGCTCAAAATTTTTTGACCATTAAAACCTTTGATGAACTAAATGTTGAAATAATGTAACTTTTTCTGAACATTTTGATGAATTTTCTTGATATATATAGTAGAGGGATACGAAACTCCATTATTTTAATAGTAAGAAGGCTACATAATAAGATGATATATGAAAGATAAGCTCCCAGGTAATAATGAAATCTTGTTTTATGAAACAGACAATGGAAAGGTATGTATAGAGGTCAGGTTTGAAAATGACAATCTATGGCTTACACAGAAACATATGGCTAAGCTATTTGGTTGTTCAAGTGATAATATTTCGTTGCACTTAAAGAATATTTATCTAAGTAAAGAATTAGATAAAAGCTCAACTACTGAGGAATTCTCGGTAGTTCAAAAAGAAGGAGAAAGAGAAGTAAAACGTAATGTAGTGTTTTACAATTTAGAAGCTGTTATATCAGTAGGCTATCGTGTTAATTCAGAGCGTGGCATAGCTTTTCGTACATGGGCAACTGATAAACTAAAGAATTACATTTTTAAAGGCTTTGCAATAGATAGTAATAGATTTAAGAATGGTACAAGATTTGATGCTAGATTCTTTGATGAGCTAGTAGAAGAAATAAGAGAAATTAGGGCTAGCGAGCGTATAGCTTACCAGAAAATTACAGATATTTATTCAACTTCAGTAGATTATTCAAGTTGTGCAATTGAAACAAAAGATTTCTTTGCTATAGTGCAAAACAAATTACATTTTGCCATTACTGGAAATACAGCAGCAGAAATAATCGCAAATAGAGCAAATAGAAACAAACCAAATATGGGCCTAACAAATTGGCGAAAAGCACCTAAAGAGAAAATCTTTCTCTCTGACACTCAGGTAGCAAAAAACTACTTAGATGAAAATGAAATTGCTCAATTGAATAAGATAGTGAATATGTATATAGACCATGCGGAATTTCAAGCTGCTCGAGGTAAAATAATGTATATGAAAGATTGGAAGGAAAAGCTTGACGCATTTTTAAAATTTAACGAGCAAGAGATATTAAAGGACCACGGTAAAGTTTCTCATGAGGTAGCAATTACCTTAGCTACAAAGGAGTATGAAGAATTCAGAAAAATACAAGATAAATCGTACAAGTCAGACTTCGATAAATTGGTGGAAGAAAAGAAAAATCTTAACCAAACTAACTCCAACTAAGAAATCTATACCTAAAAATAAAATATGTCGATACTCACATTAGACTTAGGGCAACAAACTGGTTGGGCAATCTTAGAAGGAGGAGTAATTGAAAGTGGCAGTAAGAGTTTTCATGTTAGTCGTTTTAGTGGTGGAGGAATGCAGTTTTTAAACTTTAGTAATTGGCTTAACTCTTTAAAGCAGAAGTTTTCTAATATAAGTGTTGTCTACTTTGAAGAGGTAAGAAGACATTTAGGAACTGATGCTGCTCATATCTATGGAGGTTTCTTAGCCCATCTTACTGCTTGGTGTGAGAGTCATTCTCTGCCTTATCAAGGTGTTGCTGTAAAGACTATTAAGCGTTTTATCACAGGTAATGGTAATGCCAGTAAAAGTGCAGTGATTGCTGCGATAAAAAATAAGGGTTTTACCCCAAGCGATGATAATGAAGCTGATAGTTTAGCACTACTATTTTATGCTATGAATTTAAATAATAATATTAATAACTTAAATAGTTTAGAAGCCTGTTGAACGGGTCCTTGGCTACTGTGGCGGGTTTTGGGTAAAGGGACCCCAGGACTTCTTTAGCGTTAGAATATTTTAAGATATTAACTTTTTAAACCAACCTTTAAAATCAATGAAAATATGAATCTTAAAATCCATTATTATCCAGTTGAAAACCTCATTGAATACGAGCGCAATCCCCGTAAAAATGACGTAGTAGTGAGTAAAATGTGTGCTGCTATTGCTGAGTTTGGCTTTCGTATACCCATTGTTGCTAAAAGTGATGGTATGGTAATTGATGGTCATTTACGTCTTAAAGCTGCAAGAAAATTAGGATTAGAGACAGTTCCAGTAGTATTTGCTGACAACTTAAATGATGCCCAAACTAAAGCTTTTCGTCTTCTTGCTAATCAATCTGCTAATTGGGCTAAATGGGATAATGATCTTTTAGCGCTTGAATTTAAGGATTTAGAAGAGTTAAACTTTGATCTTAAACTCACTGGTTTTGAGTTAGATAAAGTACAAAAGTTCTTTACTGATGAAGACAATGAGGAGGAGGATTTTTCTCATTTAACTGATAATGAAGATAAACCAGTAGTAACAAAACCAGGGGATTTATGGATTTTAGGTAATCATCGTATTTACTGTGGTGATAGTAGACTAGATAGGGCTTATAAAGCTGTTTTAGATGAGCAAGTGGCAGATATTACCTTCTGTGATCCTCCATATAATGTTGCTTATGGTAATAGCCAAGAAAGAGATGATAAGAAAATATTAAATGATGACCAAGGTGAAAAATTTGAGTTATTTCTCTATGACATTTGTTCTCACATTCTAGCCTATACTAAAGGGGCAATTTATATCTGTACAGCATCAGCCGAACTTGCAACCCTACAGAAAGCATTTAAAGAAGCAGGAGGACATTGGTCAACGTTTATCATTTGGGCTAAGAATCACTTTACTTTAGGCAGGGCTGATTATCAACATCAGTATGAAGCAATACTCTATGGTTGGAAGGAAGGTAATGAACGTAAATGGTATGGAGGAAGAAGTCAAAGTGATCTATGGTATTACGACAAACCTACCTGTAATACGCTACATCCAACCATGAAACCCTTAGAGCTAATAGAAAAGGCAATAATAAACAGTAGTAACTCAGGAGATATAGTTCTTGATCCCTTTGCTGGCTCTGGTAGTACACTTATTGCTTGTGAGCGTAGAGAAAGAATGTGTAGAACAATTGAGCTTGATCCTGCTTATGTTGATATAACGATTAAACGTTGGCAGATGTATACTAATAGGGAAGCAATATTGGCAGCGAGTGGTAAGACCTTTCTGCAAATTCAAGAACAAATCCTAGGAAAATAATTAAAGCAAGAAAATAATAAAAGGGGGGGAAAGTGGCACTTATAACCCAGACTGAATGGGCAAAAGAGCAAGGGTTTTCTAAACAGTACGTCTGTTATTTGGTGAAGAATGGTATCGTTGAGCTTAAAGACGGTATGGTTGATTCTCAGCAAGCAGATGCTGCACTTATTACCATTCGTGATCCCAGTCAACCACAAAGAAGAAAAGGTATTAACGGTAATGAAAGAGGCAATAGTGACCTTGCTGCCATGTTCCTTAAAACTCGCATTAAGAATGAGATAGAACGTGGCAAGCTTCTGGAAGCTAAAGCTAAAGCTGAAATTGGTGAACTTGTGTCGATAGATGAAGTTAAAACTGCAGCTTTCAATGTTGCAAGAGTTGTAAGAAATAACCTGCTTAACATTCCCGATAGAGTATCTGCACTTTTAGCTTCACTCGATAGTAGTGAAAAGATTCACCAAACGCTAACTGAAGAAATTAAGACAGCGCTTGAAACATTATCACAAGGAGAATTGGAGTGAGTGGCTTTACATCTACAAACACTTTACCTGCCTTATTTATAGCTGAAGAACCAATGATCAAACAAAACCTCCATTTAGAAATAATCAGATGCTTTATTAGCAACGCAGAAGTAGATGTTAACACTCAGGGGATAAATGGCAAAACTGCTCTTCATTACGCTATAGAATCTGATGATCTAGCTTTAGTAGATCTCTTATTTAACAAGAAAAATGTCAATCCTTTCATTAAAGATGATACAGGTAAAGCTCCGCTTGATTACGCCCAAGAAGAAAGCAAAACAAGAGTACTACAAGCTCTAATTGATCGTAAGTATGGACCTGATGGCGATAGCCTACTTCATTTAGCAGCAGCAATTGGTGAAGTTAAAGCAGTAAGATATTTAATTGGAAAAGGTGTAGATGTTAACTTACGCAATGCTGCGCACCATACTCCCTTACACTTAGCCGCAGGAGCAGGACATAAAAATATTGTTGAAATCTTAGTAGAGGAAGGGGGAGCAGAAATCGATGTTTTTGATGCAAGAAATCAAACTCCTTTACATTACGCTGTAAATAATAAGAGATTAAAAATAGTAGAGCTGTTAATTAAGCTTAAGGCCAATGTCAACGCAGTCAGTGTTGGTCAAAGCTCCACAGGATTATCACCACTTCATATTGCAGTAAGTAATAGCAGTTACGATGAAAGAGATCTCTGCCTTGATATAGTTAAGTGTTTAATAAATACTCCTGAGTGTAGAGTTAATCCCCAAGACCATGAGAACCAAACTCCTTTGCACTATGCTGTCGATGGTGGTGGACTCAGTACCACAGACGTTTTACTCACCAGAAAAGATATAGATCCACTGATGAAAGATGATAATGGTAAGACTCCATTTGAATATGCAGTGGAGGAGAATAAGCAAGAGATAATAAAGGTCTTAAGAGAAAATAGATACGGAATTGATAGTAACCATCTATTACATTTAGCGGCGCAAAAAGGATACACTGAAATTATCGATATTCTAATAAGAACGGGGGAAGATATTAATGTTTTAAATAATAAAAACCAATCACCAATATATTTTGCCGCAGAGCAAGGACATTTAAATGCGGTAGAGTTACTGCTTAAAAAAGGAGCAAGTCCTGCAGTTGCCCTTTACTGTGCAATTAAAGCAAATAACCTAGAGTTACTTAAGGTCTTACTGATCAGAAAAGATGTAGATCTATTTGGTAGGGATAATGAAGGCAAAACTCCTATAGATTATGCGAAAGAAAATCTTGTGATGTTTTATATGCTTAATAAATGTGCAGAAGTGATAGAAAAGAGAAATAATCATAATAAAAAGGTTAAGCTCTGTACGGTTCTCACTCTTGCAGTTATAGGTTCAATGACAGTGATTCTTACTATAGCAGTAGGAATGTATATTGGCATAGTAGGAGTATTCACTGCAGTTGCTATAGCCGTTTTAAGTCAACTTATGCAAAGATCAATTGATAACAACTGTCAGCAAGGGGTTTTAAAAGTGCTTTCAGAAACAGAAACCAGTAAAGAACCTGCTACTTTAGTTGATTATGATGAGCGAGAAAATCCCTGGCAATCAAATAATTTGGTACTAATGCAATGATTTACAGCAGTAGTTTTTATGCCGGACTAAAACCCGATCCACTGCTTAAAGTATCAGAGTGGGCAAATGAGTATCGGGTACTTTCGCAAACGGCGTCATCAGAACCAGGGAAGTGGCGGACAGCAAGAACTCCTTATTTAAAAGAAATCATGGATTGTCTCTCTCCTTCATCTGCCGTTGAGAAAGTAATCTTTATGAAGGGAGCGCAAATTGGGGGAACAGAGGCTGGTAATAACTGGATAGGTTATATCATCGATCAAACCCCAGGACCAATGCTGGTAGTACAACCAACTGTCGAGATGGGAAAGCGTTGGTCTAAAGGAAGATTTGCTCCTCTGATTGAAAGTACACCATGTTTAAAGAGTAAGGTTAAAAATCCAAGAGCAAGAGATTCAGGTAACACGGTGCAGAGTAAAGAGTTCCCAGGAGGCATGGTGGTAATAACTGGAGCTAACAGTAGTGTTGGCTTAAGATCCATGCCAGTTAAATACTTATTCTTAGATGAGATTGATGCTTATCCAGGAGATTCTGGGGGTGAGGGTGATCCAGTACTTTTAAGCATTGCGCGTACTAATACTTTTACGAGGAGAAAGATCTTTTTAGTGTCAACGCCAACAGTACATGGAATAAGTAGGATAGAGAAAGAGTTTGAAGCTTCTGATAAGCGTTATTTCTTTGTCCCTTGCCCACATTGTAATTATTATCAAATCTTAAAATGGTCACAAATTAAATGGGAAGATAAGGAGCCAGCTTCAGCACATTATGTTTGTAGTGAATGTAGTGGCAAAATAGAAAATCATCAAAAAACAGAAATGTTAAGTCAAGGGGAATGGCGAGGCACAAACATCACAGCAAACAACAAAACAGTAGGGTTTCATCTGTCGAGTCTATATAGCCCGGTTGGCTGGTATAGTTGGAGTCAAGCAGTAGAAGATTTTCTCCACAGTAAAGATAATGAACAACTACTTAAAGTATGGATAAATACTACACTCGGAGAAACCTGGGTTGATCGTGGAGAAGTACCAGATTGGAAGCATCTTTTTCAGCGTCGAGAAGATTATTTAATTGGTACAGTACCTCAAGGAGAAGTAGTACTCACAGCTGGGGTTGATGTGCAGAAGGACCGAATAGAGGTAGAAGTTGTTGCTTGGGGTAAAAATAGAGAAAGTTGGTCAATTGATTATCAAGTGTTTGAAGGCGATCCTGGACGTGATGCTGTGTGGAATAAGTTATCAGAACTGCTAAATAATCATTTCCTCGGTAACGATGGTTTGGAATACACAATCAGTATGATGGCAGTAGATGCGGGATATGCAACGCAAGAAGTTTACAATTGGATCAGAAGTCATCAAGGATGTGGAAAGGTAATGGCGGTTAAAGGAGTAAACAAAGCTCTAGTGCCACTTAGTAGCCCAAGTAAAGTTGATGTTACTGTTGCTGGACAAAAATTGCGTCGGGGCGTAAAACTCTGGCCCATAGGAGTATCAATACTCAAATCCGAGCTATTCCAATTACTTAAGCTTTTGGAGAATGAAGAAGGGTTTCCTCCCGGGTACTGTCACTTCCCTCAGTATTGCCCTGAATATTTTAAACAATTAACAGCTGAGCAGTTAATTACTAAAGTAGTTAAAGGCTATACTAAACAAGAATGGCAAAAGATTAGAGAACGTAATGAAGCACTTGACTGTCGAGTTTATGCAAGAGCTGCATCCATTGCTCTAGGGATTGATCGCTGGACAGAGAATAAATGGAACAGTTTAGTGGGTAAAAAAACTAAGAGTCAAAAGAAATCGGCAAAAGTAATACCGAGTAAGTGGATAGAGCCAAATGTACAATAGTGAGTATCTAGTTCAAGTTGAACAAGCCATACAGAAGCTGCAAAGTGGGGAAAGAGTAGTATCAATTGCTTATGGTGACCATGTAGTTAGATATGCAGAAGTGCAGATAAATGACTTACTTAATTTAAGACAGAGAATCAAAGCTGAGCTGAAAATCTCAGGGGTAAAGCCAAAGAGAAGAATTGTTTTTTCCACAAGTAAGGGGATAGTATGAAGGAATATTTATTGAAAATTAAAGAGGAATATTATATAATTAGTGTAATAATGAATTTTAGTTAGCATATGGCAGAGTCAAGAGTCAATATAACTTTCGGTCTAGAAACTTCACAACATCTTATTGAGCTAGCTGAAGCCACTAAACAGTCTGTACAAGAGTTAACAGAAAAGTTAGTAAAAGAAGCTGTTGAACTTGAAATGGAAGATATTTTATTGTCTAAAATTGCTAATGAACGTGATGTTGATGGCGCAGAGACAGTTAATTATAAAGACGTTAAGTGGAGATGTTGATTACAAAGGCACTCAGTGAAAATAAAACATTATAAAATTAAATTTTTAAAAAATGTTACTGAAAAAGATCTTCCAGCTTTACCATTAACAATAGAATCAAGAGTAAAAAAAGCCATAGATGAGCGACTTACAATTGATCCCATTAATCTTGGTGAGCCATTACGTTATAGTTTTAAAGGACACAGAAGATTAAGAGTAGGTGATTATCGAATTCTTTATAGAGTAGATAAAATAAAGCATACAGTAATTATTACAGAAATAGGACATAGAGGCACTATTTACAAGAGATAGGTGCATTGTACAAAAGGTCAACAGATATATACAAAAACTCATTTGTGCAACAACTTGCTGCATAATTAATAACAAGAAATTCAATGATACTCAAATCACTAAAACAATTATTCAATAAACCAAAGATTAAAAGCTCAGCCTGGGATATAGCAGGGTCAGGAAGGAGATTATGTCATTTTCAACCAGAAAGAGGAAGCATAAATAGCCTTCTTACTCATAACCTTGAAACTCTACGTAGTCGCGCTCGTGGTATGGTACGTAATAACCCTTATGCAGCAAATATTATTGATACGATAGTCAGTAATTGTGTTGGCACTGGAATTAAACCCCAATCAAAAGCTAAAGATGCTGAATTTAGAAAGAAACTACAACAGTTATGGCTTAATTGGACTGACGAGGCAGATAGCTGTGGCGTAAATGATTTTTATGGACTGCAGTCTTTAGTATGTCGAAGTATGGTAGAGGGGGGAGAATGTTTTGTTCGTTTGCGGGTCCGAAGAGCAGAAGATAATTTATCTGTACCACTGCAGCTGCAAGTACTTGAATCAGAACATTTAGATAATAAGAGTAACCAAACGTTAGCAAATGGTAATATCATTCGTAGTGGGATTGAATTTAACAAATTAGGACAAAGAGAAGCATATTACTTATTCAGAGAGCATCCAGGTGACGGTTCGTTAGGAGAATCAGTTCGTGTGCCAGCAAATGATGTTTTGCATATTTATAGACCTTTAAGGCCAGGACAGATAAGAGGAGAACCTTGGCTTTCTAATGTACTACTAAAACTCTATGAGCTTGATCAATATGATGATGCAGAACTTGTGAGAAAGAAAACAGCAGCAATGTTTGCTGGCTTTATCACCAGACTTGATCCTGAAGCTAATATTATGGGAGAAAGTGAAACAAACGAACACGGAATTGCCCTCTCTGGTTTGGAACCTGGAACTATGCAGTTACTTGATCCGGGAGAAGATATTAAGTTTTCTGAACCGTCAGACGTTGGAGGTAGTTATGAAGCATTCATGAGACAACAACTTCGAGCTATTGCTATTGGTATGGGCATTACTTATGAGCAGTTAACTGGAGATTTAACTAATGTTAATTATTCATCAATTCGAGCAGGGCTAATAGAGTTTCGTCGTCGATGCTCAATGTTACAACATAATATCATGGTCTTTCAATTTTGCCGTCCAGTATGGAATAGATGGCTAGAGTTAGCATTACTCTCTGGTGCAATTAAGGAAACAACAACTAGTGAATCGTTGAAAGAAGTAAAATGGATACCACAAGGATTCGATTGGGTTGACCCACTTAAGGATCAGCAAGCACAGCAGATGGCAGTAAGAAACGGGTTTAAAAGTAGAGCAGAGGTAGTGTCAGAACTTGGCTATGATATAGAAGAAATTGACCAAGAGATTGCTGAAGATCATAAACGTGCTGATTACTTTAACCTGAATTTTGATTCTGATTGTCGGGCAGATATTAAGCAAAAAGGAAATTAAATTTATGGAGAGTTCTCTATTACTAAGCAAACCACTGATGCTGGAACCAAGAAGTTTTGAATTATTATCATTACACAGCAAGAAATTACCAATCTTTAAGAATTTAAAACATATGGCGAGCAAGCAAGAGGGTGCTGCTATTATCCCCATTTATGGGATTTTAACTCAAAAACCTGGAGCTTTTGATAGTGTTTTAGGAATGACCTCATATGAAAGAATCTATGAGCAAGTAGAAGAAGCTTTAGCAGATAGTAGTATAGAGACTATTTTACTTGATATTGATAGTCCTGGGGGAGAAGTAAATGGAGTGTTTGATTTAGCTGATTTTATCTATAATGCTAGGTCAAAAAAAGAGATTATCGCAACTGTAAGTGGTGATGCTTATTCTGCTGCTTATGCTATTGCTGCAAGTAGTGAGAAGATTTTAATCACTAGAACTTCAGGAGTTGGTAGCATTGGAGTTATTGCCAGTCATATCGATCAGAGCAGTTTTGATGAGAAAAAAGGTTTAAAATATACTACAGTTTTTGCCGGTAAAAGAAAGAATGATTTAAATCCACATCAACCAATAACTTCTGAAAGTCTTAAAAATTTACAGGAAGAAGTAAACCGTCTATATGAAATGTTGGCTAATGTTATCGCACGTAATCGCAACCTTTCTGTAGGAGCGATCAAAAATACTGAAGCCGGACTTTATTTTAGTGAAAGTGCAATAGATATTGGTCTTGCCGATGGGATAACAACGTTTTCTGAACTTAAAGAAAAAATATTTATCAACAAACAAAGGAGTTTTACTATGACAGAACAAACTACAGCTAAAGAACAAATAATAAATTCCGAAGATTTAATTGATCAAGGTAAGCGCATAGGTTACGAGCAGTGTCGAAATGAAATTTTAGAAATGATACGTTTATGTAACTTATCACGTATGCCAGAGAGGTTAGGAGAATTTATTGAGCAGAATATAAGTGCGGTTGAAGCAAGAGAGATTTTAATGACCACCCTTGCCCAACAAGCAACAAAAACTGAGATTTTAAGTACTTTGCAGACAGATGTGCAAGAAGATCTGGTGATACAGGTAGCTAAATCTCGTCAATCTGCATAGTTAATAATAAAAGGAGGAAAATCTTTATGAGTTGTATAACAGAGGCCAATAATTTAAGTGATCTATTAAAATATGAAGCATCAAACATCTATTCACGCGATCAAGTAACAATTGCCAAAGGGCAGAATCTTAGTCTAGGAGCTGTGGTTAGCAAAAAAACAGATGATGGTTTAATTAAGGTTTTAAATCCAACTGCTACAGACGGCACTCAAATTGCTATTGGTGTAGTAATAAGTGACGTGGATGCAAAAGCAGCAGATACCAAAGCTGTGATAATTACACGTATTGCCCTGCTAGCTGATTGTATTTTAGTTTGGCCAGCAAATATTACTGAAGAGCAAAAAAGTAAAGCCATAAAGCAACTTGAAGAGCGTGGCATTATTATAAGAAAGGGGGTATAAACTTTATGCAAAATCCATTCTCAAATCCAGCATTTAGTATGACAGCACTCACTGGTGCAATAAATATTTTGCCAATTAATTATGGTCGTACGGAAAATTTAAAGTTATTTCCTAGTAAAGCGGTAAGATTCCGTCATATCACCATAGAAGAGCAAAATGGAGTTTTAAGTTTACTGCCAACCCAACTACCTGGAGCACCAGCAACTGTAGGAAAACGTGGAAAAAGAAAAGTAAGGACCTTTACTATCCCTCATATTCCTCATGATGATGTGGTATTACCAGAAGAGGTACAAGGAATACGTGCATTTGGCTCAGAGAATGAACTTAAAGCGTTAGCTGATGTTATCACAGATCACTTACAATCGATGAGGAATAAACATGCAATCACTCTAGAGCATCTACGCATGGGAGCTTTAAAGGGCATTATTCTTGATGCTGATGGCTCTGAATTACTCAACTTATATACAGAATTTGAAATTGCACCAAAGGTAGTGAATTTTGCTCTTAGCACTGCAACCACAGATGTAAAACGTAAGTGTATGGAAGTATTGCGTCATATTGAAGATAACTTAAGTGGTGAGTATATGACCGAGGTTCATGCACTGGTTAGTCCTGAGTTTTTTGATGCTTTAACTTCACACCAAAAAGTAAAAGAAGCCTATGAAAGATGGCAAGAAGGAGCAGCACTCCGCAATGATATGAGATCAGGATTTACTTTTTGTGGTATTACTTTTGAAGAGTATCGAGGACAAGCAACTGATCCTGATGGCAATGTGAGAAGGTTTATTGAAAAAGATATTGGACATTGTTTTCCCATGGAAACGGCAAACACATTTACTACTTATTTTGCCCCAGCAGACTTTAATGAAACTGTAAATACTTTAGGACAACCACTTTATGCCAAACAACAACCAAGAAGATTTGATCGGGGAACTGATCTGCATACTCAGTCTAATCCTCTTCCTATGTGTCACAGACCAGGAATATTGATCAAAATCACCGCTTAATATGTTTAAAAATGTTCAGAGATTATTTGCAGATTGTTTCTTATATCTAGGACAGCAAGCATTATACAAGTCAAAGAACAAATCATATTTGATACAGATATTAAAGCAACAACCAGATAGGCTTTATGAGATTGGTGAGGGGAAATTCATTGGGGAGATGTTAATACTTGAGGTAAGTGTGTTTGATGTATTACACCCAATTATAGGAGATATCTTTGTTATCAATGAGCAAAAGTATAAAATCCACTCACCACCACTTCGAGATAATTCTGGCATGTTGTGGAAAATTCAAACTATGGCAACAGAGGGTTAAGATGTTTAGTATCGAAGTAAGTAATAATATTAATAAAGTAGCCCAAGAGATAAATAGCACTAAACCACAAATAGAACTAGCAATAGTTAGAGCACTAAATAAAACAGCGCTTTGGGTAAAATCTCAAGCTAGTAGGGAAATCAGTACAGAGAAACAAATAAAATTAAAGCTAATTAGAAATAGGCTACAGGTGATTAAAGCCAATAGAAATTCTTTAAGAGCATTAGTAAGAGCAAGCCTTTACGGAATCAAAGCAGCAAAGCTTGGAAGTATGAGACAGACAAAAACTGGGGTAAAAGTTGGAAAATATATGTTTCACAGTGCATTTGTTGCCACTATGCCTAGAGGTTATACAAGTAGTTTTAAGCGTAAAGGTAAAACAGCACTACCAATACAAGAAGTGACCTTACCATTAGAACCAGAAGCATCAAAGATCATTAAGGGACTGGTGAGTAATGAAGTAGATAAGGTATTTGAAAAGTACTTTCAGCACGAACTTAATTTTATTTTGCAAAAGGTATAAAGATGTTCTGGGATGAGCTATATGATAAAATTTGTCGTACAATTAAAAATGAAATATCAGCAGTACAAACCTGTGAACACTATCCAGTAGTACGTAAAGAGATATTAGCTCCAGCAGTATTTATTGAGCTTACAAGTTTAGAGCCAGGAAAAGACCCAGGTACAGAAGAGCTTGCCCTTAGAGCTAGGTTTGAAGCAAGAGTGATAATTGATAGTAGTATAGATAATGCTTTTCTCGTTGTAAGATCATTGGCAGCTGAAGTTGCAAGAGTTGTAAACAAGAATACTTGGAATATGGAGAATATTTCACCCGCTGAATTTATATCAGCAGAAGGAGATGGGTTTAAACCGGAATTAGATGCTTATCTTGTTTGGTTAGTTGAATGGGTGCATGAGATACATGTTGGACATTCAATCTGGGTAGATAGTGATATTGAATCACATTCCATAAGTATAGGAAGTATAAGTGCTGGAGCATAATTTTGCCATCTCGCAGCTGCAGAGGAAACTAGCCAATATCATCCGTATTGGAGTTGTAAAAGAAGTAGATTATTCACAAGCAAGAGTTGTGGTCAAAGTAGATGAGATTTTAACTGGATGGCTGCCATGGATAACTTCCAGAGCTGGAGAAGAGAGGAGTTGGTTGCCACCAAGTATTGATGAACAAGTGGTGATACTTTCACCCTCAGGAGAGTTATCTCTTGGAGTTGTACTAGGGAGTATTTATCAGCAGAAATATCCAGCAGCGGAGAGTGATAAAATGATTAGTAGCTTAGTGTTTCAAGATGGAACAAAGTTATCATATAACAAAGACAGTAATCATCTTGAAGTTTCTGTGGTGGATAAAATTACACTCAAAGTTAATCAGTCAAGTTTGGAGATAACTCGAGATGGTATTAGGTTAAATGCTGAGAGAATCAACCTCAATTGAAGAAAATATGCTTATAAGTAAATCAGTTGTGCGAGTAGGAGATAGTTGTGAAGAAGATGTACCACATTTTAGTACTCATGGAAGTAGTAATGTATTTGTTAATGGCAAACCTATTGCAAGAAAATCAGATAGTTTTACTGCAGGAAAGAAAATAATACAAGGATCTGAAACAGTCTTTGTCGGTGGGCTTGGTATGGCAAGAGTGGGAGATTTAGTCTCTTGTGGATTTAAAATAAAAAATGGTAGCGATAATGTATTCTCAGGTGACTAAGAAATGAAAGGAATGAGTGTCAGTAATGGTAAAGTATTAGAAGGGTTAGAGCATTTAAAGCAATCGATAATTGATATTCTAACCACACCAATTGGCAGTAGAGTTATGAGAAGAGATTATGGCTCTAGACTATTTGAGCTTATAGATAGACCTACAAACCAAAACTTAGAGATCTATGCAGCCGTGGCTGATGCTTTAGCCAAATGGGAAAGAAGATTTAAACTTGATAGAGTTAAAATTACAGAAGTAAGTGAAGGTAAAGTTACTTTATCACTTGAAGGAAAATATCTGCCAGAAGGGAAGAATGTTTCTTTTGATATATATAACAATTTGCTTGAAGAAGTTTAGTAATTGAATATTATCTATAATATTCTAATTTTATCATATTTAATAAGGGGGATATGATGTTATCATCTTATGAATTAGTTACAGTATCAAATACTGAAGAATTAAAAGAACAGCAAAAGCGTCCATATGTAAATATAAAACGTCCTGAGAATACAACAGAGTTTAATTTGAGCATGACGATATATAAAAAAATTGAAAGATTCATGCGGCAAAATATTTTAAACGATATAAAAAAAGTGGAAGAAAAATATAAAAATTCTGTAAACAATTTTACAGCAGAAGAAATAATAGATAGTTTGTCAGAGCTTAAAGAAAAGGCACATAAGGAAAAGATTATGTTTGGTATGCCTTTTAATTTAATGCATGGTATGTTATCTGATGAAGAAAGGGAAAAAGCATTAAAGGAAGAATCATTAATAGATCATCTTATAAAGAATGTAGCTTTAATCAGAAAGCAGACTTCGAATCTTGGGGAAAATGTAAAGAGCAAACTAGATTCTCTTGCGCAAGAAATTGTACACTTAGTGGCAACAGGGACATATGTAGGTGAAGAAATAGTAGATTCGTATAGTAGTTTTATACCTGAACTTCAAACGCAAATGGGAAAACGTAATGATTACTTATCAGAGTTAGAAGAGGCTGCACGTAAAAGTATTGAAAGTGGTGCAACAGAATATGTTATAGTAGAAAGGGATCATAGGTTTTATTGCGTTAAGTATCCAAGTAGCAGTGTTATTACTCCAGCAAAATTTATTAATGCTCCAGAATTTAAAGATTTAGAATATGGTGCATTACGCGTAGGAGAAGGAGAAAATGTACTGAGATTAAATAAAGGACAGTACCATGATATGAAAGGCAGAGTAAAAATGACTTTTAACTTTGGAGAGGAAGTTCTTGAGATGAACCTATCTTCCATAAAAGCTGATGACAAGGTCAATAATGCCCTAAATTTTGGTGCAATAATAGTACATATGGATGACAAAAGTTGTGAGATCTTTGAAAAATACTGTCAAGAGTTAGAAAAAGAACCACGTTTAACCAAGATTATTGCTGGTGCTAAGAGTTTTGTAAAAGCAAAGAATGGCGAGCAACCTAACTTGCCTTTTACTATAATGGAAAGTGTAAGTGTAGCAAATTGTCCTCACTGTGGGTACAATCTTTAGTTAAAAATAGCTAGACCTCCTTTCAAAAAATTTAATTAGCAGCGAAGGAGGTCTATTGAATGGAAAAAACACCAAATGTAATTGAACCATTAAATTTTGAAGAGATCTTATCACGGATGAAGGCGGAATTAGTAAAGAAAGATCCTAATTTTTCTGCATTAGTTGAAAGTGACCCAGCGATAAAGATTTTAGAAATTGCTGCTTGGAGAGAGCTTTTGCTGAGACAGAGAATTAATGAGGCAGCTCGTGCTAATTTACTAGCTTTTGCCACAGATACGGATCTTGAGCATTTAGCTGAGTTTTATGGAGTTGAGCGTAAAGACACAGAGAATGATGAGCATTTAAGAAAAAGAGTTAAAGCTAAGATTGTTGGTTGGGGAGCTGCAGGAAGTAAAGAGCATTATCGCTATCATGCCCTATCAGCTGATATTAGAGTTAAAGATGCTTTAGTTAGATCGCCTGTTCCTGGTAATGTAGAGATTGCTATATTATCTACGGAAGGAATACCCTCTGAGGAATTGTTAAGTATTGTCAAAGAACGAGTAACCAAAGATGACATAAGAGTTTTAACTGATACAGTAACAGTGGTAGGTTGTAATATCATTCCAGTTGATATCTCTGCCAAAATTGATGCTTTATCAGATACTATTGAAAACATAAAAAAGCAGTTTATACAAAAGTTTGAATCTACTAAAAGGTTGGGTTGGAATGTAACCAGATCATGGATAATTGCTCATCTTTTTACAGAAGGGGTAGAGAATATAGAGCTTATAGAGCCAAAAGAAGATATTATAATTAAAGGCAATGAAAGTGCTATTTTAGGTAATTTTAAGATTGAGAAGGTTTATAGTCCCTAAAACGTATACGTCTATGAGCAGGCAAGATAGTATCTATTATCTCTTTTTTACTCATCAAATAGAAACAATAATATAAAATCTATTCCAACAAATTCAAATGAAAGCTACTCTATTACCTCCTAATTCATCGACGACAGAAAAAGCGATAGTAGAAGCAATCAATTATCCTTTAGACATAGGTTGCATTGGAGGATTTAAGTTTAATTTTAAGGAAGAAATACTACCGTTTCTGGTTGATGAATATGGCCTAGAAGAGATTCTTTACTGGGTAGCTGATAAAAGAAAAGCAATTAAAGAAGGAATAGAGTTCCAACGTTTAAGAGGAACACCAGCTTCACTTAAAATGGCATTAAAATGGGCAAACATTGATACCATTACCATTGAAGAAGAACCACCAGGAGAGCATTTCTTTGAATTGCAAATAGGTATTAAAGATGTACCTAATAATTTCTTTATTGATACAGTGATCGCCCTAACTAAACTGGCATTACCAGTAAGATCACGGCTGATGAGGATGTACAATGATCACTATAACGCTCAAAGATTTATATTAGATGCAAGCTTATGGGGAGATCTTCTTTCTGATTACTCAGGGATAAAGATTGCAATAGATGGTCCAGTTCTGTCATTTGGTAGGATTAATTACTTTGAATCTAAAAGTCTACTTGTTAAGATTATCGATGACTGTTTACGTGATCATTATGAACAAGTTTTTAGCAATGATTTATATCGTTTAGATGTAGCAATACTTGGAGAGACAGAGCCACATACTAAGAATTATCATAGTATCTGTAGGCGCCAGCATCAGTGGCATAATTTTCAAGCTTTATATCCATTGCCACAAACTTTATTACCACAGATCAAATTTGCTAAAGCACAAATAGTATTGTCAGATAGCTGGCACTTAGAAGACGTAAATGCTTGTTTTCCTCTGTGTTACCATGAAGAGGTAGGTGATAGATTTTCTTTGGGAGATGATAAACTTTCAGAGCAAGTATGGAATTTAAAGTATAAGCTAATTTTAGAAAGATTCAGTGTTAGTTATCACTATGAAGCAAGTTATACTCATGATCATAGGCTTAGTAGATATAACTTAGCAGAATATCATGTTTATCTTAAGAGTGATTTAGACTCAAAACAAGCAGAGTCAATTCATGAGTTAGAAAATTATATTGCAGTGTTTTATCTTGGTGTTATTACCTGGCATCAACATAAACATTTAAATAGGCCATGGTCCGATGTTAGGCCAATTATCTGTAGATATTAAGTATATATATGAATATTACAATATATACTATTTTAGTACTACTAATTACCATAAGCAACTTGACTTCTAATTTAGCTTAAGGACTACTGTTGAGTATAGCAGTAAACATTAGAAAATTCTCTGTCGCTGAAGAAACTAATTTTTAAGGAGAAGAAAATGGATGCATCTGCAATTAAAGAAGTGATGTCTCTAGAAAGTAAAACGTTAATAGAACTGAGAGAGATGTGGAGGAGGTTATTTAAGTCTGATGCTCCACTATACTCAAGAAAGTATTTGATAAAACGTCTTGCTTATCATTTGCAGGAAATAGCTTATGGTGGGCTATGTAGTAAAGCAGCTAAGAAACTTGACTACCTCCGTGATCAGTTAGAACAAGGCAAGAAAATAAGTAGCTCAACTATAAATTGCCCTATAGCTGGCACAACTCTTATTCGTCAGTATCAGGGAGTAAATCATGAGGTTTCTGTAACAAAAAAAGGATTCACTTATCAAGGACAGTTTTTTAAATCTCTCTCAGCAATAGCTAATAAAATTACAGGCACAAGATGGAATGGCTTAGTATTTTTTGGGGTGAAGAGTGTCAAAGCAAGTTAAATGTGCAATCTATACGAGAAAATCATGTGAGGAAGGATTAGAGCAAGCATTCAATAGTTTAGATGCTCAACGTTTAGCGGGAGAAAGTTATATTCAAAGTCAGCAGCATGAAGGATGGATTGTTGTGGATAAGAGATATGATGATGGTGGTTATTCTGGCGGTACTTTAGAGAGACCAGCTTTGCAAGAACTCTTTAAGGATATCGAGAATGCTAAGATTGACTGTGTTGTGGTTTATAAAATAGATAGACTTTCAAGATCGTTGCTTGATTTTGCTAAAATAGTGGATTTGTTTGATAAGCATAAAGTAACATTTGTATCAGTAACGCAGTCTTTTAACACTGCAAATTCAATGGGAAGGTTGATGCTCAATATAGTCCTAAGCTTTGCTCAATATGAAAGAGAGCTTACAGGAGAAAGAATTAGAGATAAGTTTGCTGCCTCAAAGCAAAAGGGCATATGGATGGGAGGTCCTCCACCTCTTGGTTTTGATATTGAAGATAGAAAACTAATTATCAATGAAAATGAAGCTAAAGTAGTAAGGTATATATTTACAAGTTTTTTAGGTTTAAAATCTACGATCAAAGTTGCCAGAGAGTTAAATAAACAAGGACATTGCACCAAGAGATATCAAAGCAAATCAGGTTGCTTTCATGGAGGATTGCCATTTAAAAAGGCCACAGTACATAGCATTCTCACAAATCCAATCTATAATGGTTATATAAGCTATAAAGGGAAATTGTATCCCGGACAACATCAGGCAATAATTGATGATAAATTATGGGATAAAGTTAAAGCTACTTTTAATGCTCCTAAGAATAACAAAAGCAAAGTAACAACAATTCCTCTACTTCAGGGGATTATACGCTGCCATAGCTGCCAAGTAGCAATGCAACCAACTTATACTAAGAAAAGGAATAAAAATTATTGTTATTATGTTTGTAGAAGCCATATTCAAGGGCTAAATTGTGCATCTAGTAACCGTACCATTCCAGCAGGCGAGATAGAGCAAATAGTGATTACACATGTTCCTCAGATACTAAAAAATTCAGCTAATTACCATAAAGAATTGTCAAATATAAGTGAGGAAACTTGGCATAATCTGTTTTGGATAGAACAGCATAAGATTATTCGTCAGCTGATTAAAACCCTATGGATATGTACAGATGGCATCAAACTATGCACCAGTAATAACGATAAAGAATCAATCTTTATTCCAGTAACGTTTAAAAAGTGTGGAGCAAGAACTATCATAGTAGATCCTAAGACAAAGGATGAAGAAGTGGATGATACATTGCTTAAAGCATTGGTAAGAGCAGATCTATGGAAGCATAAGCTAAATAATGGAGAATTTGCAACCTTGCAAGATTTATGTAATCATGAGAGCATTGGTTTAAAGTATGCTCAATACATTCTACGCCTCAACTTTCTGGCACCAAAAATAAAAGAAGATATTTTAAACGGCACCCAACCACGACATTTAAGATTAATGGATTTTAAGAAAAACAGCATACCTCTTTTATGGTCAGAGCAAGAGGAAATTTTCTATGGGTAGTAGTGATTGCAGTTTATCCTATAAATCTAATTGTTAATATCTTTATACATAGAATATAAATGAGCAATAATGCAAATACTAAGCAAGATGTTGCTGAAGATGAAAGACAGCAGTATCTACACTCAAAGTTTTTTATAGCAAGCAGTGAAGGTATGTCAAACAGTGAAATCATGGAGCTTATATTGTATAGGGCACAACTAAATGTTAGGTATACAGGTTAATGGGTAAGCTAGGTAGTATTACTAAGATCTTTAGTGCCAACATTTATGATTTAAAGAGCGTAGAAGGTGTCAATGATGCAGTAGTAACTTCTATATTATGCGTGAAAGAAATTTTAAAACGAATATTACAGGAAGAGATAGAGACATTGCCCATTGTTAGTAATTGGAGCAAGCTAATAGATTATTTAAAAGTTAGTGTGGGAATGTATGACAAGATGAATTTTCGTGTAATATACTTAAATAAAAAATATCGCATAATTGCTGATGAGCTACAAAAATATGGAACAGTAGATCAGGCACCACTCTACATTAGAAATATTATAAAAAATCTTTAAGAGCAACATCAATTATAGTGAGTCATAACCACTTAAGCAGCAATGTAAGACCTTCGCAGAATGATATAGATATTACAAAAAAACTTTCTTTAGCGTGCCATTATATGGAGATTGAATTTTTGGATCATGTAATAGTAGCCCCTAAAAGATATTTTAGTTTTAAAGAAAAAGGGTTATTATAAATAGTGATATAACTGTACTAAATTTATGCTAAAAATTGCCACTTGGAATGTTAATTCTATACGTAAACGGATCGATCAACTCTGCAGCTTTGTTACTGGAGATGAGATTGATATTATAATGTTACAAGAAATAAAGTGTACAAATGAGCAGTTTCCTTACGAACAAATAGAGCAATTAGGATACAAATGTGTAGTGCATGGAGAAAAAGCTAGGAATGGTGTGGCGATATTATCAAAATATCCAGTAATTGAGGATAGTTTAAGCACAAGTATTGTTGATAATGAAGAAGCACGTTATTTAGAATGTTTGATTGAATGCAATGATTTTAACCTAAGGGTTGCAAGTGTATACGTGCCAAATGGCCAAAGCATTGATTCTGAAGCATTTAAGTATAAGTTACACTTTCTTGATTGCTTATATCAACGTTTACATGATTTGTTTGAAAAAGAGGAAATAACCATAGTAGGTGGCGATTACAATGTTGCACCAAATAAGATAGATGTGCATGATGATTATGCCAATGAAGATAAGATAGGTTTTAATATAGATGAGCGAGGAAAGCTTTTTGCTATACTTCATTCAGGTTACTGTGATGCATTTAGAATAGCAAATCCAGAAAGTAAAGAGTTTAGCTGGTGGGATTATCGAGAAGGCTCATGGCAACAGAATAAGGGTATGAGAATAGACCACATTTTATTATCTCCAGAAGCAACAGACAGGTTAGAAAAATGCTATATAAACAATAAGCTGCGTGATAAAGATAATGCTTCAGATCATGCTCCAGTTGTCTGCGTTTTAGAAGAAAGCATCAACTATTCCTTTTAAAATAATCTTAATTTTATCAGAGTTATGCTATTATTTGTATAGTGCGTTTAAACAAGAAGTATGCCAATTACACCAATTAATATAAAGATATCACCGATTGAATTAGATGATGAAGAAGACGTAGCAAAAAAGCAGCTTCGTGAAAGTGAGAGATATCTTTCAATCCCAGAACATTCAGAAAAACATAATCAACTCACTCCTGAAAGTGGTATAGGGACAGATGATGGCTTGCCACACTTTCCTCATAACGTGAAGGAATATCAAGAAGAAGATAAGCAATCTATTAATTCTAGTGTTACTGGCAGTGAATATAGCCCAAAAGCTCTTGATGATATTCGATTTTTACAAGAAATACGAAACTTGGGTCAAAAGGATGATCAATTTGCTCTAAAAAATGAAGAAGATGAATATGATATAGAAGCAAAAAAAACTGCTAGGTCATGTATTGAATCTGTATTGCAAGAAACTTATTCTGACTCTAATGATTGGAGTTCAGAGGAAGATTTAAGCTATAGTTCAGATGATATTCTTCCAGAAGATTCATTTTTGATGAAGTTGGAAGTACCATTAACTGAAAATGAAGAGAATTTGATCCATGAATTTTATCAAAAGATGAAAGAAGTAGAGGCACAAAATGATCAAGAGCGTAAAGAGAATATACATAACTCTAGTATAAATTGTACTGAGAACGCTTTAAAACGTATTAAGTGTTTAGTCGATGAATATTTGAAGAGAGGGATAAGGTTAAATGCATCTTATGATGGTCACACTGTAACAAATCTTATATTTGAAAAAATAATATACGTTCTTGATGGTATTGTACGTGTAACCTGTAACACTACAGCATATGGGCAGTTTAAGCCCTATGACGTTTCTAATTATGATGAAGATTATGATGATGAGTACGAATTATTTAAAGGTAGTAGTGCAGAAATTGTTAGCAGTATTATAGGAGATTTGCTGACAAAGGGCGGGAAAGCAAAACGCAGTTATTTCTACTATGACAGGTTAGCTCATGTAACTCGTAGCATTGATGATGGTCTTTATGAAAAGTGTGAGGAGATTGATAGCAAACTTAGAAGTATAGCATACAAAAGTGTTATAAATAAGAATAAGAGCAGAGATGATTTTGAAGTAGCAATAGATAATGGTTATTTTTACATAAAGTATGAAAAGAATAGCGTCGTTGAACTGACAAAGGTTACAAACAATAAAATTATAGAAGATTTAAACTCAGAATATAAGTTAGACTTAAAAGTTGGCATACTACAGATTGGCAGCAGTGTAATTAGAGTTGAAAAATTAGGAAAGCAAAGAAATTACACAGATGTTCCACAAGGCATGATTAAGATGTCTTTTACTGCAGAAGTAGAAGGTAAAACTGAGAAAATCAGCATTCTTTTATACTCTGATGGAGAAAATAGTAGCAAAATAAGAGTAGAGCTTGATGAAGAGAATCAGAAGAAATTTGATAAATTAAAGGACAAATCAAGCTTAGGCAAAAACTGCTTCTTAGGGGGAAAAAAAGTACTAGAAGCTATCCAGGACAAAGAGTTCACTAAACATGAGTCTTATAAACCATCTACCCCAGCTAGCACACCTACTCTTTTAGAACAAGCTTCAGTTAGTAATGTTTTTAGTAACTTGAAAGATCAATGCACCCAATTTCAGAAATATCTTTTTGGTGGTTAATACAATATTAATAATAAAAGTTATATTAATTTGAGCATATTAGATTATACTGTGAAAGTAAAACTTTAAGGGGGTGTTATGTACGGATTTATTAAAGCTGATGCAAAACAATATACAGAGTATTTAAAATGTTCTAATCCTGCTAAGGATAATGCAGCGTTGCAAAATCAAGTATCACAAAAACAAAATGAAGACTCTGATTTGAGTTATGATTGGAATGATGATTTAGATAAATCTTACGTTACGAATAATATAGATGATAGTCCTCCTACTATAGAAGATTTACTTGCTCCATATTTATCATTGAGCGGGAGAGACTTGATTGATGAGTTTTATGAAAAGATGGCAGTAATATCTAAAGAAAATTATCAAGATTATAGAGAATCTAAATATGAAAATTGTACGGAAGTTGCATTAAAAAGGTTAGACTGCTTAGTGGATGAGTATTTAAAGAAAGGAATAAAGCTTAATTTACTTAAAAAAGATTATGAACATACCGTATCGAACTTAATATTTGAGGAACTGATTAAGATTGCTGATAGAGTAATAGAAATAACACCAACTACCATATCACGTATAGATTCATCAACTGGAGAAGATGCATTAAATGAGCTTACAGATACTGATTGTATAGATATTTTAATTAGTACTGTAAGTAAGTTATTACTGGAATGATGGGCCTATTCTCGAAGAATGTGCAAGAATTAAAAATGAGCTTAAAAAGGTAGTATGCGAAAGTGTAATAGGAGACAATAAACACGCTGAAGATTTAGAAGTAGAAATGGATAATACTTCTATTTTTATAAAATATCCAAAAGATTGCATCGTTCAGGTTGCAAAAATTACAAACAATAAAATAAGTAGAGATTTAAGAGCAAAAGAAAGTGTATTAAAGATTGGTGATAATATAGTAAGAGTTGAAAAAGTAGGAAGAAAAAGAAATTATGTTGATGTGGTTGGCAACAGTATAATGATTTCTGTTCCTACTGAAATAGGGAATATTAAAATCTATTTGTATCCTGATACAGCAGATAATAATAAGATTAAGGTAAAGCTTGACAAGGAAAGTCAAGATAAAATCGATAAACTCCAAGACAAAAGTATCATTAATAAAATCTTCTTTTTAGGCGGAAAGAATGTTTTACAAGCTATAAAAGATGGAAGTTTTGAAAGAAATGGTAATGTGCCCATACAACTAGTAGAAACCGCAGAACAATTAAGCAGTGCTGAAAGAAAGAGAAAGATACCATCTTCCTTTGTGGAAAAGGTTTATAGTGTGAAAAAGTTATTCTGTGGAAGTTCTATAGATAAAACTTAAGTTTAAAACAGGAACAAGCTATGTATCGGAAGTAGATATGGATTGTTGATCTGCAGCAGGGTAGTTTTGTTGTTGGGGGGAAAAGTGATTGGTTCAAAAGAAACATTAGAGGTATCAAAAAGACAGCTTTTTAAAGCAGTGTGTGATGGTAATATAGAGGAAGTAATTAGAGTATTAGGTTTTGGCATAGACATCAATATACAAGATAGTTTGGGGCAAACACCTGTTTTTTTGGCTGCTTTGTGTAATAATCTGTCAATGGTTAAAAAGCTAGCTGAGCTTGGAGCAGATCTTCAAGTAAAGGATGATTCTGGATACACAATATTGAGTAAAATAGTGCTAAAAGATGGTTCTGTTGGGAAAATGTTGCAAAATGAACGATTAACCATAATCAAAACATTAATAAGATATGGTGCAAATCCTACCACTTACAGTAAAGATGTTCTTCCAATTCATATAGCTATCAAAGAAAGACGTAACTTAAATATAGTAAAAATATTGCTTACGGAAGGTAGTGCTAATGCGAAAGATATTTTTGGACATGCGTCACTACATATAGCGGTATGGAACAATCGGATAAATATAGTAGATCTTTTAATAAAGTATGAACACACCGATATTAACCAAGAAGATAACAAAAAAAATACCCCATTAATGTTGGCAGTGCATCAAAATTTCACAGATATAAAAATACTATTATTAACTTACGGAGCTAATCCAACTTTAAAAGTTACACATGAACAAACATCTATTGAATTTGCGGCTCCAGAGAAAATAAAACAGTCACCATTAATTGTTATGGATCTACCAGAATCTAAGCACAATATACTTTCTAGCTTACACTCACCTGGACCTAGTATTCCAGAAGCATCTCAACTGAGAATGTTAGATACAATCTCACCTAAATCTAGTATTTCTGAGATGTCTGAACACAGCACTTCAGCAATTTTAGGATCACCAAAATCCAGCCTTTCTGGATCTTTTATAAGCTTTACAAGCCGATTCAAAAGAACATTAAATGCAGATTCACCTAATTTATCTGAGTCATATTAAAAGTAAAAATGAGCTAGAACATAAAATTACACAGCTACAAGAGGAACTTGCAGACATGGAAAGTATGAAAAATATTATGTCATGCATGCAGGAAGAGAATAGACAGCTTAAAAAAGAAGCTAAGGAAAATGAGATTGTACTTTCAGAAAAGGATAAAAAGATAGAACATTTGGCAAAGGAAAATAGCCTATTATCTAATAAAAAAAGTCAGCCTAATAAGGAAGTTGAAGAAGTTGAAAGATTAAAAAGTGAACTTGAAGAAAAGAAAGAACAGATAAAATATTTGCAAAAGGATGTCGATAATTTAGCAGAAGAAAACAGCAAACTTGTAAAAGCAAAACGTCAATTAGAAAATGTAAGAGATAACTCTATTGATAGTGATAATCGAATCACCCAAGAAAATACTCAATTACAGGGTGGGCTAAAGGATATGCAGCAACAACTACAAAAATATGAAAGTGAAAATAATGAACTGCAAACAAAGCTGCAAGAATTTGAAAGCAAAAACAAAGAGCTAGAAATTAAAGTTCAAGAAAACAGAATTCAAGAGCTGGAAGAACTTAAAAGTACAACTAACGATTTGAATACAATGCCAGAAAAGTTTGAAGACATACGTACCCAGTTGTATGAAGAAAAAGAAGAATTGAAGCAAAAATTGGATAATACACAGCAAAACTTGACTGAAAAAATTAACGAACTTGAAGGCACAAAAGCTCAGTTTGCAAAATTGCAACAAGATTTAGATATGAAGACTAGCGAAGTAATTGAACTCAAAGGTAGAACAAATAGTGCAAAAGTTCAACTTGAAAGGCTGCAGCAAGAATTAACCAAAAAAACTGATGAATTTGAAAATGTAAGTAAAAAGTTAGATGATGTAAATCAAAAGATTTTACAGCTAGAACATGAGCGTGATGATGCCCAGCAACAGCTTAAGGCACTTCAAAATGAAAATAAAGAGCTGAAAAACAAAGAAGCCTCAATAGTAAATACTCAAGGAATAAAAGGCAAAGTAAATTATACCTCTGCTTCTTTTATATTGTTTGGAGTATGTACTACCGGTGTAAGTTTAACAATACCTTACTTAGCAGCATGTATCACACTTGCTATAGCTGCATCAACTTTTCTTGTAGCAGGGCTTTACTGTTCATATAAAGTAAATACAGCACTTAGCGATGTTGAGACTGATCAACAAAATAAGCCATTACTTGAAAGTAGTATTTAGAGTTTTATCTATGAGCAAGCCTAAAAGTATGATGTGAACTCTAAATTCAAGAAAAGGTAGTGTAATGAGGGGTAGCAGTTTTGACAATTTAAAGGAATTGATAATTTTTATAAATTTAATAACTTAAACTATATTCCTAATTAATTTATATGTATTAAATCAAGAAACTGTTGCTCCACCACTTTTAACATATTCAGGAATAAGCTCATTTTCAAAAGTAACGTATGAACTTACACTTGAATTCTCACCTTTTTCTTTGCCAGTTTTTTCACAAACTTTCATTATCGCAAAACATGCAATTGCAGCAACTGCTACACCAACAAAAATACCAGCAGCAACGATAGGATTAAACTTTACTATACCAGCTGATAAAGCTACTGCAGCGTAAATCCCTACTGCTGTAAATGGAGAAGCTATCATGGTGGCATATATAGCTTTCTTCATTGAACTGGCTACCTGTGGCTGATTATTGTTCACTATTTTGCTATCCATAACTTGGGAATCATCATCGATGGTGGAGCTGCTTACATCAGTTATTTGCAATTCAGAATCTGTAGTTGATACGAAACTAATATCTTCTATTGCAAGTCGATTAAGTACTCTATTATCAACTATTTCATCTTGCAAGCGCTTTGCCTCAATAAGGTAGGTTTCTATCAAATCATTTATTTTCTGTAGTAATTGTGCCTTAGTACTATGAATATCCGATAATTCATTATCTTGTATTTGTGGTAATTGCGTTTCGCTATTATAAGATACTTCAATATTTTCTGATTTATCAATAATATCTGCTGATTTATTCATGTAGGAAGCTACAAGATCTATGGCATATTGAGATTTAAATTGCAAATTTTGCAGTTTATCATATTTACCAGAAGAAATAGTATCATACTCTAACTTATTATTTTCAGATTTTTTCCTACTAGATTGGCCTATGTCTATTATAGTTAAAGGTTTTTGTTCATATTGTTTGTTACTATGTGCATTTGCAAGCAAAGCTATTATTTCCTTTCTTTCGTAAAGAGAGTAATCACGTTTGATTTCTAACTCTCTTGCTAACTGTAAAGGTGTTTTTCCGTTTTTATCTTGAGCACTAAAATCTGCACCTTTGCTAATAAGAAATTCAACTGCACGTAAATTACTATCATTAACAGCGTAATGCAATGGTGTAAGATCAAGATTATCCTTGACGTTAACATCAAAGCCATAGCTAAGAAGAGCTTTTACCAATTCCAAAGAATTAAATCGAATGGCAAAATGTAATAGTGCTAAATTAGTATTTGGTTCAACACTAATTTTCTTATTCTCCTCAGATTCCTTAATCAAGTTCAGTACTGTTTTTATAAGCTCTTCATTTTTAGCTAGCACTATTCCTTCAAGTATAACCCATATCTTGTCATATTCAGGATTTAATGTTTCCTTTAAATATCGAAGAACAAGATCCATTACATAATTGGAAAAAGTTTTTTGATTATGCTTCTCCTTATAAAGAGGACTCCTTATTTTCTTTTTAGTACTAACAGTTTTATGATTGTGGTTAGGAGAATGATTTTCAATATTTTCCTTATTTCTCCTACTTTTTGATTTATTATTTTTTTGTTGTTCTAGTACTATTTCACTACTAAATTGTTGTTCTACTGGTTGCTGCGAGTTTTGTGCTATAGCCTGTAATATTTTTTTACCAGAACCTTGCATCTACTTCCCCCTATTGTAACTGCTCAAATCTTTATTAATATGATTAATTTAATATATTAATTTATTATTATTTGACAAGATAAATCATTTAATTTCTAAAAATCACTAACATTTTGTACTCTTAGCAACATATAGCTAAACAAATTGATAAATTTAGAAAAGTATAATACTCACTAGCATCAACTATAATTCAATTATTTACTTTACTCTCAAAACTGTAAAAAAGGACCTACGTTTTAGAGAAAAAGAGCTGGAACTGTTGCATTATGGAAAGTGAAATATGTGGTTATTTTATAGTATAATTGAGCATCAAGGCATACATGTACGTGAGGTAAAACAGGCTATTGTGGCAGGTTTAAGATTATGCTAAAATTAGAATAGAGAAAAGTTCGTACAGGTTGCTATGGTGGGCGATGACAGGCTCGAACTGCCGACCTCCTGGGTGTAAACCAGATGCTCTACCAACTGAGCTAACCGCCCTTAATCTTGAAGTATAAGTTTATTGTAAATATAATAAAAGAAAAAATGATAGAATGCACTAACTTTATCTGGAAAAGAGGAGAAAAGGTAATATAAAAGAAGAATGATGACTTTACTAGGAAAGTGGAGAGAAAATTAAGCTATTTTTAGCATAAAAGTGGTGCATAAAATTTTTCTAGAATATAATTGTTAATAGCGAAGTTACCTGTTATAAAAAATTTTGTATATCAAAATATAGCATCGTTGAATAAAATGCTTATAGCTAAATGAAAAGAGAGAGCTGTGGTTAAGCAAGTGGTAAAAAATCTGAATCTTTATTTAGTAAATATAAAAGTGTAGAGAAAATTAATGCTAGAGATGAGGAGTGGAACGTACCTTTACACATTGCTGTTAAAGAAGGGTTTAAAGAAATTGTAGAATTTCTTTTAGGACATGATGTAAAAGAGCAGAAAAATAATTAAATTACTTTATACACATTAGGAAATTAAAAAATTAATTAATTAAATTTTGTAACTGTAAATTATATTCGGTTCAAGCCGATTTTTCAATGAGCTTTTGGCAGAATTAAATTCTAGATGAGATGATATTAGCTATCTAACAGTTTTTGAATTTATAACAAAATAAGTCAGCAAAAAAGTTTTAGGTATTTCTTTAAAACAGCTAAAATATTTTTAGCCCTCTATTTTAAGTTATTATAAAGTAAACTAATGGAATTATTTTTCCTTTACATAAAACTTATCTTTCCTTCAAAGCCTTTTCAAAAGATGTCATTATTGGCGTTGCTAAATATGAAAAAGGTGTACGAGACTGGGTTATAATATAAACTTCAGCTGGCATACCTGGATATAAATAAACATTTTTAAGTTGCGATAGTTCTTTTTTAGGTATTGCAACACGTACTAAATAATAACGAAAACCATTTGGTTCGCTTAAAGCATCAGCGGAAACTTGGCTGACTACACCTTTAATTAAGCCAACACGGCGGCTACTATAAGCACTTAAACGTACTTTTACTTCTAGTCCCTGCACACCATCTACATTTACTGTATGATCACCTTTTCTTTGTGCAGAAAGTATCTCTTCTATATTCCTTGTCTGGATTTTAGAGTCTACAATTAATTCATCATCCATCGGAACTATATCCATAATTGGTGCACCTGGTGGCACCACTCCCCCTTCAGTATGATATTTTAAACCAGTAACTGTACCATCTTCTGGTGCACGAATTACTGTACGCTTTAATATATCTTCTACCATCATCAATCTTTCTCTTAAATCAGAAATAATAGTATTGACTTCTTTTAATTCAGCATGAGCATTATCCTGAATTTTGTTTTTTATGTTCATAATTTCAAGTTCATTTTCACCTACCTTCTGATGAACTTGTGATATCAAAGCATTATATTGACCAATTCTACCTTCGGCTTCAGCAAATTGTTTTTCCAATGCAAGAATGAAAGGCTTACTAATGTGACCGCTATCAAGCAATTTTCTTTTTGCTTCTAACTCCTCTTTTATAAATCCATACTGTTTATTTGCTGCATCTAGTTGTGAAGATAAACCTTCCAGTTCATTATGTAGTTGCTTTATCCTCTGATCCAGTATATCAATCTGCCCAAGTATGGTTTTTCTGTAGGAATTAAATAGTTTTTCTTGAGCATTCACAATTTTATATACAGCTTCTTTATCTGATAAGGTAGCAATTTCGTCTGGAAAACTTATATTATCTAAATTATCACGTATAGCAAGCAGTCTTGCTTCTGTAACCAACGAATTTAAAAGCTTTTCTCTTATTATACCTAAGTTCGCTTTTGCAGAAATATCACTAAAATATATTAAAGAGTCACCCTTTTTAACTGATTGACCTTCCTGCACAAGTATTTTATCTATTATTCCACCTTCTAAGTGCTGAATGGTTTTTTTATGAGAGAACAAAACAACCTCTCCTGGGGCTATTACAGCTCCTTCAAGTTTTGCAGTAAAAGACCAAAGCCCACCTATTCCAAAAAATATTAGCATAATTATAGAACCTGTAACTAATGGTCCCCAAGTTACATTCAATACTTCATTTGTCTTATTATTGCCTTCTCGCTTTAGAATAAAATTTATTATTGCATCAACAAGTAGAAATGATTTTTCAAGAAATTTGGGATATTTTTTATTTGAATTGTTTTTTACTTCAAAGGATCCATGGCCGAGTAGGCTGGGAACTGAAAGTTCAGCATTAGCAAAAACCCCACCTAAATACTTTTTAAATTTTCGGAGCATATATTTTATAATATTAGAAAATCAAAGGAAGTGTAACATACGATTACAAAAAAGCTATGGTCTAAAATTAGAAAATATACTGTCTAAATAGCAAAATTAAATATATTTTAATCATAATTTAGAATCCGGTCATCTTTTACAGTAAAAAATTTAAAGGATTCTTTGTGTCCCAAAAAGTTTTGATCGTTTACATCACTTACCCAAGTTTGACAACCTATATTTAATATCTCTTCTAATATTGCTTCTCTGTACCGCTTATCCAAATGAGACATAACATCATCAAGTAAAAGGATAGGAGATGTATGCCTAGCTTTTACACTTGCCATTACTGTTGAGAGTAATAATAACTTTTGTTCTCCAGTGGAGCATAAGTTAGATGCTAGTTGTTTTTGCTGGTGAAAAATCTGAAAATTATCATTGTGCACACCAAAACTAACGCGGTTATATAACGAGTCCTTTCCTCTATTTTGTCTTAGGCAATTTTTATAATGGGATACAATTTCGTCAAAATCTTTTTCCTTAGGTAGTTGAGTGGTTAATTGTAAAGCTGCCTTTGGTAAGGAGGTAGATAAATCTTGATTGATTGTTTCTTGTAGCATCTGTAAAACAGAAAACCTCATCAGTGAAATGTGAGTGCCACAGCTAGCCATTATATCCTCTAAACCAGTAAGCCAACTATCATCTAATATATTTTCTTTAAGTAATCTACTCCTTTCACTTTTGGCTCGTTTGTATTTTATAAAATACAATGCATATTTTTCTTTGAATGTAGAAACTATTCTATCGAAAAACTTTAATCGTGTGCCAGGACCTTTAAGAAGGATATAGTCCATTTGCGGAGCAAACCATATCACATCCGATAACTCACTCAGAAGAGAATAGTTTGATTGCATTTTTCCATTTATACTTATCAATTTTCTCTCTTGTTTGCTAGCAATTCCAATGGAATTTAAGTTATTACCATCAAAAAAATCGTAATGAGCTACCCAATCTATATTTGTGCTACTGTTACGCATTTCGCTAGCATTCGCACTTCTTATTCCTTTGCCTTTTGATAAAAGAGATACAGCTTCAAGTATATTAGTTTTACCTACACCATTGTTACCAACAATTACAACAGAGCGTCCATCACAGTTCAATTCAGAGTTTAGATAGTTACGAAAATTATATAATTTTAAACTCTTTACACAGCAAGCTAGAGAAGTTTTAAGCACCATAACATTATTGCTTTTTGCACATGAAGTCTATTTTCTGCTTCATCAAATACAAGTGAATTTGGGCCTTCCATAACTTCAGCTGTTACCTCTTTTCCCCTATAAGCAGGAAGACAATGTAGAAAAACAAAATTCTTCTTAGCTAAGGATACTAATTCTTTATTTACTTGGTAATTGGAAAATCTTGCATAGTCTTCATTACTTTCGTTACCCATAGAGACCCAACTATCAGTAACAATTAAATCTACGTTAGGTACCGCTTCTTTTGGATCTTCATACCAAGAAATATTACTATTTCGTTCTTGGGCCCAAGTTAACGGCTGATAGTCAAGTATGGCTTCCTTCGGAGAAGATACCCTAAGTTTAAAACCTAAAATAGCAGCAGCGTGTATCCATGAAGTTAAAACATTATTACAATCTCCAATCCAAAGTACTATGCTATTTTCAATAGAACATTTTTTTTCTTCAAAAGTCATAATATCAGCCATAATCTGACAGGGATGACTATAGTCAGTTAAACCATTTATTACAGGCACCTCAGAGTATTTATCTAATTCCTCCAAAAAAGAATGTTGATAACACCTGATTGCTATAATATCAACATATCTAGAAAGTACTTTAGCTGTATCGTAGACACTTTCACCACGACTTAACTGCATATTATTACTATGCAAAACTATCGAATCTCCACCAAGTTGATTAATTCCTACTTCAAACGAAACTCTAGTGCGTGTTGAAGGTTTTTCAAAGATCATAGCAAGTTGTTTGCCAGTTAGGGAGTTTTTGTATTTTTCAGGATTTTTCTTAATTGCAACTGCACTACTCAATATATATCTTAGATCTTCTTTCTTGTGTAAATTAAGATCTATAAAGCTATTTAACATTACATCTTTACGATAGAAATGAAAAAAAATAATGTAACCAATACTATTAAAATCACAAGTAAAAAATAGTTTTTACGCTTTTGCTTTTTGTGAAGCTGAGAAAAAGTCATACAATAACTAAAATATTGAGAATATTATTATAGAGCCAAAAAGAGCAAAAAGGTACGAAATCGAGTAGGAAAACATTCGCCTACAAGAGGAATCATCTTTTAGTGTTAAAACTCTAACTGCTTGCCATAAGAATACAGATCCTAGTAGAGTTGCACTTATCAAATAGAGCAATGCTCTTTTAAGAAAAAATACAGGAAGCAGGCTTACTAAGATCAATAGCACGCTGTATACTAATATATACATCCTGGTTTTTTGAGCACCATAAACAACAGGTAACATTGGAATATGAACTTTACTATATTCCTCACACCTGATCAAAGACAAAGACCAAAAGTGTGGTGGTGTCCACATAAATATTATGATAAACAATATCACGCTTGCCAGATCTATTGAGTCAGTTACAGATGACCAACCAATCATAGGAGGAAAAGCACCAGCAGCCCCACCTATAACAATATTATGTGGAGTACGTCTTTTTAGCCACATCGTATATATAAAAACATAAAACAGAATGCTTATTACAAGCAAAATTGCTGAAATATAATTAATTGCAAGTGCCATCATAAAAACAGATAAAATTCCAAGCGCAATGCCAAATTCAAGTGCATTATCTGGAGCAATATTACCAGAGGGTATTGGCCTATTTTTTGTTCTTTCCATAAGCCCATCTATATCACGATCATACCACATATTAATTGCCCCAGCTGCACCTGAACCTAAAGCTATAGATAGTATAGATATAAACGCCAAAAAAGGATGGATTGTACCAGGAGCAGCAGTCATGCCAGCTACTGCAGTAAAAACTACCAGATACATAATTCTTGGTTTTAATAAGCGCCAATAATCAGTTATGCAAGAATTCACGTTATATGATAAAACACTCGTTTGCATCAATCTATTTTTGGTGGCTTTTCAAAAGTATGAAACGGAGCAGGTGATGGAACTGTCCACTCTAAAGTATCACCCTCCCATGGATTGCTAGGAGCTTTTTTACCTTTAACTAAAAGATGTACTACTATGTAGATAAAAAATAAAACTGATGCAAATGATATAAATGCACCAATAGACGATACATAATTCCAAGGGATGAATGCATCTGGATAATCAGGTATACGCCTTGGCATACCTGCTAATCCTAAAAAATGCTGAGGTAAAAAAGTAATGTTAGTACCAATAAAAGTAAGCCAAAAATGAATTTTACCTAAAATTTCGCTATATTGTTTACCTGATATTTTTCCAATCCAGTAATAAAACGCGGCATAAGCAGCAAATAAAGCTCCTAAGGACATAACGTAATGAAAATGAGCCACAACGTAGTAAGTATCATGCATTAGCTTATTGATGCTACCGTGCGATAAAACTATACCAGTTATTCCACCACCAACAAAAACAAATAAAAACCCTAGTGCAAAAAGCATCGGCGTTTTAAACTCAATTGCACCACCCCACATAGTTGCAATCCAGCTAAATACTTTTATTCCCGTTAGCACACCTATAAATATCGTTGAAGTGCTAAAGAATATTACCGTTTCAGTGCTCAGACCAACAGTGAACATATGATGGGCCCACACTAAAAAACCTAAGGTTGCTATACCAATCATTGCATAGATCATAACTAAATAACCAAAAACAGGCTTATGAGAAAAAGTGGATATGACTTGACTTATAATACCAAATGCAGGAAAGATAACCACATATACTTCTGGATGACCAAAAAACCAAAATAGATGCTGAAACAACACTGGATCACCACCACCTGCTGGATCAAAAAATGCAGTACCAAAATTGCGATCAGTGAGGAGCATAGTAATAGCTCCTGCCAAAACTGGTAAAGCAATTATAAGCATAAAAGCTGTAAGCAAAATAGACCAAACAAATAGAGGCGTTTTATGTAAAGTCATTCCAGGGGTGCGCATATTAAATATAGTCACGATAAAGTTAATAGCACCAACAATTGAAGAAATGCCAGCAACATGCAGTGCAAATATTGCTAAATCAACAGCGGCACTGGGGTGAGAATTAACCTGCGATAGTGGGGGATATAAGGTCCAACCAGTACCAGCTCCTTCGCCAACGAATACAGACATAATAAGTAAAATGAAAGATGACACAAGCAGCCAAAAGCTTAAGTTATTCATACGTGGAAAAGCCATATCTGGTGCACCAATCATAAGAGGAACAAACCAATTACCAAAACCACCCATCAAAGCTGGCATAATCATAAAAAATACCATAATCAAAGCATGACCTGTAACTACTACATTATATAATTGATAATTATCACCAAAGATGTTGATATGCATAAGTTGCATGCGAAAAATCAAAGATAAAGCACCACCTACCACTCCCGCAAAGATGGAAAAGATAATATATAAAGTACCTATATCTTTATGATTTGTTGAAAATAACCAACGTTTTAAGCCTTTTGGTATATCACTCATGCTAAATCCTCTTTAGTCAGTTTACTAATAGACTGAAATTCAATCCATCTTTTAAAATCTTCCTTACTTACGGCTTGAACAACAATTGGCATAAAACCATGACCCCTGCCGCATAATTCAGAGCACTGTCCATAATAAATTCCTTCTTTTTTAATATTAAACCACGCTTCATTTAATCTTCCAGGTACAGCATCAAGTTTTATACCAAAAGCAGGAACAGCAAAACTATGTATTACATCACCAGCTGTAACTTGCAAACGAATATTTGTGTCAATTGGTAAAACAGCATAATGATCAACTGTGAGTAACCTTGGCTCTCCAGGTAGCAAATCAGAATCTTGTTTCATATAACTATCAAAGGCAACTCCATCATACTCAGGGTACCTATAACCCCAATACCACTGATAACCAATAGCTTTAAGTGTAAGTTCAGTTTTAGGAATTTTTTCCTGTAGCTTCACAAGCCTTATGTTACTTACAGTCAATATAGCCACAATAAATAGAGGGACAACTGTCCAAGTAATTTCAAGAACAGTGCTGTGTGATTTTTTGCTAACTTGCATATTTCCTTTCTTGCGAAAGCGCAACATTATATAGCCAAGTAAAAGACATACAAACCCAAATACTGCAAACATCACAAGCATAACAAAAGAGTGCGCCTTATCCGTCACTTCCATCAGCTCTGTTGCAGCAGGTTGAAACCCAATTTGCCAAGGCATAGGAGCGGCAAAAGAATCAATTGAATATAAGGTAAAATATAATAAAAGAAATAATCGAGCAAAAATCATATTTTTCTTTACCAGTTAATTTTCTTATATTATTAAAGTAAGAAAAAAGCAAGAAATAATATTTATGTAAAACATTATACCTTTTATCTAGTTTAAATTAAATTTAGTATACATCTAAAAATGATCCAGGTTAAAAGTAGCTATTCAACCACTATGGATTAGAAATCCAAAGAATGAGAAAAAGCATAGAATGCTAATTTACCAATTCTCGTTTAGAGTGATTTTATCATCTGATCAGTTACATTTCCCTTACAAAATAGCCAACTGCCCATAAATCCATTCTTCAATTCCGGAAAATTTTGTTGTTGAACTTCTTCTCTTTGCACTAATTTGCTAAATATAGAAACATATATATGGACATGATTTCCTGATAATTTCTACTTCTACATACCTCTTGTACTACATCTTTGGTTCTCTACCAACACTGATATTTCATACTATATGATATATATACTGAATGGCTGCTTTTCCTGTAATATCTCCTCAAACTTACCATCAGCTATTATATACTTGAAAGCAATCCCAAATCTGGGATAATAAAAATTGTTGATTTAAAACTACTGCGTCTATAACTTTAAAAAGAATTTAAATTTGGAGAAATCAATCGATTTGTCATTACGCAAGCCCGTTTAAGTAAAATGAACAAAGCCCTTACTTTTTAGAGTAATTGGCAAATTATCTTTATCCCTTACAATAACCTCTTTACCATCTGTAATTTGCCCTATATTTGTTATATTAACTCTACACTTTTGCGATATTTCATCAATTTTATTGCTATGCTCACTGCTTGCTGTAAATAACAACTCATAATCATCGCCCCCTGTAAGCACTAGATCAATATAATCTGGCTTTTCTTCTACTACCTCTCTTGCTGCAAATGATAGTGGTATTTTATCTGAATGCAGCTCCATACCTACGTTCGATAACTCACATATATGCTGGGCATCCTGTATTAAACCATCAGAAATATCAATACAGGATGAAGCAAAATCAGAAATTGCCTGCCCTAAAATAACCCTCGGTTCTGGAACATCATAACGACCTTTTAAATGTCCTGTACTATCTCTTATAATTCCTTGATATGCAAGAAGGCCAAGTGCTGCATCTCCTATTGTGCCACTAACATACACTAAATCGCCTAACCTCGCACCTGATCTACATATAAATCTATCACTCTTTATTCCAAGTGCTGTTATACTGATAATAACTTTACCATTGTGAGCTGTGGTATCACCACCTAATAGCTTCACTTGAAAGTATTTATTATCCTCCTTGAGCCCAGCTACAAAACCTTCCCACCATAAATCATCTACGTTATTTGGCAAAACAAGACCCAACATATAACCATAAGGAATTCCTCCTACCGCTGCAATATCAGAAAAATTGGTTCTTAATGATTTTTTTGCTAAGTTATAAGGCAAATAGTTTGAAAAAAAATGTACACCTTCAATTAGTATATCTTTTGTAATAATATATGAGCTATTTGCTAAAGTAGCAGCATCATCTCCAATTGAATTGTTTACATCTAAGGGTTTTAAATATCTTTTAATATACTCAAACTCTCTCATATATACTTAAATCAATAATGTGTTATGTATAGTAAATAATATTAAAGTATAAAAATGAAAAAGATTTCTAAATGTATCTATTATGCGTTTAAAGATACTATTGCCCATGATGGAGAAGAGTATGCAGGGTACTTAGCATTTATTATTTTGTTATCCATTTTTCCTTTTTTAGTATTTCTTACAACCTTAGCTGCAACTGTCACTAATTTCTTAAACCAATATGATATTGACAAAAGACTCTTGTCATTTATTACCGAAAATATGCCCAGTGATATGATGTCATCACTGATGCCTCGCATTAATGAAATTGTATCTGGTCCCCCACAAAATCTACTGACGCTTGCCATAATTGGTGCTATATGGACTGCATCTTCTGCAGTTGAAGGAATAAGAGGTATACTAAACAAAGTATACAGGGTTTCATCTCCACCATCATACATATTGCGAAGGTTACTTAGTATAATCCAATTCTTAATTATTACACTGATTATAATAATCACCATAATGTGTGCCACTTTAATACCAATACTAGAAGATTTTTTTAATTGGAAAATTAGTAGCTATATTAGATTCATTATAGTTGAATTTGTATTATTCATTACAGTCTGTTGGCTGTATTTTTTGTTGCCAAACGTAAAACAGAAATTTATCAATGTCATCCCAGGTAGCATAATGGTTATAATACTGTGGACTCTGTCAGCTATAGCTTTTACCAAATATTTACAGACTTTCCACCAGCTTAGCATCATATACGGCAGCTTAGCTGGTATTATAATTTCCCTTTTGTTCTTTTACGTTTTGAGTTTCATTTTTATATATGGAGCGGAATTTAACTACAAGTTTAAATATTGCAATTCTGTGCAAAAAGATATAAAGTAAAAGTTATTTATTAGCAAAATGAGTGATTTATTATCTGGTAAAGTAGCCTTAATTACTGGAGCTTCAAAAGGGATAGGAGCAGCGGTAGCCAAAAGGTTTATACAGGAAGGCGCGCATGTAATTTTAGTATCTAGAAATATTGAAGATTTAAGGGAAGTAGATGATGAAATAAAAAAATTAATTCCTGATAAAAAAGAAGAATCTAATACTACTTTAGTACAGCTTGATCTTTTAGAATTTGAAAAAATCAAAGAGCTTGCAGGAGCAATTGACAAACAATATCAACGTTTAGATATTTTAGTCGCCAGTGCTGGGGTATTGGGTGAGTTATGCCCTGTGCAGGATTATGATCCAGATACATGGGAAAGTATTATAGGAACCAACTTTAACGCTAATTGGCACTTAATTAAGAATTTAGATCTATTACTTAAACGTGCTGAAGCAGGAAGAGCTATTTTTGTTACCTCAAATACTGGACAATCACCAGCTTCCTATCCATATTGGGGGCCATATGCTGCCAGCAAGGCTGCTTTAGAGGCAATGGTAAAAGTGTATGCAGCAGAAACAAAACACACAAAATTATGTATTAATATAGTACAACCAGGAACAATAAATAGTGGTGTTTACAAACAGGCATTCCCTGGACAAGATGCATCTAAACTACCTTCACCAGAAGAACTTACCGATAAATTCTTAGAACTCGTATCTGAAAATTACAAAGTTAGCGGAGAGATCTTTCAATTATAACTAACCAGTAAAGCAACTATCTAACAAAAAGTAATATCCTCTACTTCTACAAGAGTTTTGTACAACTCCTTATTCTATTACAAGCTCTTTACTATTCCTTATTCTTTTCTCTATAAAAAAGCCTATTTAGGTCAAATTTTTAGACTACTTTTTACTTTCATTATCATTTATCTCTTGATAATCAGAATCAACTACTTTCTCATCACTCGATTGATATCCTTCATCATCTGTTGCTTTAGAATTAGAAGCAGTATTTTGCTGTTGCTGAGAGGCAGCATACATAGCTTCACCAAGCTTCATAGACACTTGAGAAAGATTATCAATTTTTTGCTGAATTAAGTCAGTATTATCAATATTATCAGATTTTATAGATTCCTTTAATTCATTAGTTGTATTTTCAATATTAGATTTATCATTAGCAGAAACTTTATCTCCATACTCTCTTAAGGATTTTTCTGTAGAATGAATCATACTGTCAGCGTTATTTTTAACTTCAATAAATTTTTTACGTTTTTCATCTTCATTTGCTTTTTCTTCAGCTTCTTTAACCATACGCTCTATCTCATTTTTCGATAATCCACCAGAGGACTGTATTGTTACTTTTTGTTCTTTACCAGAAGCTTTATCTTTAGCAGAAACATTAACAATACCATTTGCGTCTATATCAAAAGTAACTTCAACTTGCGGCATGCCACGTGGTGCAGGTGGGATACCTTCTAAACTAAATTGACCAAGCAGCTTATTATCAGCAGCCATCTTTCTTTCCCCCTGATATACTTTTATTGTCACTGCAGTTTGATTATCCTCAGCAGTAGAAAAAACCTGAGATTTTTTAGTAGGAATAGTAGTATTGCGTTCAATAAGAGAAGTAAAAACACCTCCGAGTGTCTCAATTCCAAGAGAGAGAGGAGTTACATCTAAAAGCAAGACATCCCTTACATCACCTGCAAGTATAGCTCCTTGTATAGCAGCACCCATTGCTACAACTTCATCTGGATTAACACTTCTATTTGGCTCTTTACCAAAAAATTCTTTTACTTTCTGTATAACTTTTGGCATTCTCGTCATGCCGCCTACTAAAATCACCTCACCTATAGACGAAGTAGTTAGTTTTGCATCTTCAAGAGCTTTTTTACAAGGAGCCATAGTCCTTTCTATCAAGTGATCAACTAAACTTTCAAGTTTTGCCCTAGTTAATTTTATATTCAAATGTTTAGGACCACTACTATCTGCAGTAAGATAAGGCAAGTTTATTTCTGTTTGCATAGAGCTTGATAGTTCTATCTTTGCTTTTTCAGCAGCTTCTTTAATCCTAGACAACGCCAATCGGTCAGAGCTAAGATCCATTCCATTTTCTTTCTTAAATTCATCTAATAAGTAATTTATTATACAACTATCGAAATCTTCACCGCCTAATTTAGTATCACCATTGGTAGATTTTACTTCAATAACTCCTTCACTTATCTCCAGTATAGAAACATCAAATGTACCACCACCTAAATCATAGACAGCTATAGTGTGGCCATGTTTTTTATCTAATCCATACGCTAAAGCTGCAGCAGTTGGTTCATTTATTATTCTTTTAACTTCTAGGCCTGCTATCTGGCCAGCATCCTTTGTGGCTTGACGTTGAGCATCATTAAAATAAGCAGGAACGGTTATTACTGCTTGTGTTACTTTCTCCCCAAGGAAAGTTTCTGCTGTTTCCTTCATTTTTTGTAATACAAAAGCACCAATTTGACTAGGTGAATATTGTTTACCCCAAGCATCAACCCAAGCATCACCTTTTACATTAGCTATTTTGTATGCAGTTCTCTTTTCAGCATCATCAAATTTACGTCCTATTAACCTTTTTGTTGCTATAAATGTACCGCTAGCATTTGTTGATGCTTGTCTTTTAGCTGCAGCGCCAACTAACATTTCTTTTGACTCAGTAAAAGCTACTACAGAAGGGGTAGTTCTTGCACCCTCACTATTTTCAATTACTTTAACTTCACCACCAATATTAACTGCAACACAAGAGTTAGTAGTTCCTAAATCTATACCAATAATTGCCATAAAAACTGCTCTCCTAAATTAATTAAACTCAAATTATATCCTTAACTATATAGTAATGATTTATTAGATTACAACCCCTATTATCTTTAGATAAGATTAATTACATAATTTCAATAAGCGTAACAACCACCGAGTTAACCAAGATTTACCTTTTTTAATATTGTTAGTTCTATTTGACTTATGCAAAATTTTGCTATTCTTTCTCTGACTTTTTTGATTACTTTGATTAAAATCTAAAACTGGTGAATTTTCACAGTTATGAACATCACCACCAATCTTAAGATAGAAGTTATCTATATCAAGATTGCTATCAACATCAACATTAAGTAAAATATTGTATTCCCTTTCTATCTCAGATATCATGCTGCGTTTGCTATTAAAAATATAAGCAATAACCCAATAATTTGCATATAAGTTAAAAATCTTACCTCGATTCTTATCAACAGCATACTTAAGCTCACGCAAGATAGAAAGCGCTATAACTTCCATAGATTTTATCTTTCCTATACCTTTACAATAAAAACATTCAACAGTATTAGACTCTAAAATACTTTGTTTGATTCTTTGTCTTGAGATTTCCATTAAACCAAAAGAATTAATGCATCCATATTGAACCTTAGCTCTATCATTCTTAAAAGCTTCCTTAACGGCCAATTCAACTGCCTGGCAATGCTCTTGTTTTACCATATCTATAAAGTCAATTACTATGAGGCCAGATAGGCCACGCAAACTCACCTGCCTAGCTATTTCTTGAACTGCTTCCATATTAGTTTTATACGCTGTTTCCTCAATACTTCCTTCTCCTGTCATTTTACCTGAGTTTACATCTATTGATACCAAAGCTTCTGTTGGTGTTATTACTAAGTAACCACCAGAAGGTAACTCTACTAAATTAGTGTATAATTTTGATATTTGTTCTTCAACTTTATAATAAACAAAAATCGGTAATATATTTTTGTATAATTCAATACGTAATTTATTTCTTAATGGCTTAACATATTCTTTAACTATTTTATAAGCCTCTTCACCTGATACTATTATTTCACCTACTTGATTATCGTAAAAATCCCTAAGTGATCTTGTAATAACATCAGTTTCACTATGAACAAGGACCGGAACCTTGCTATCTGTAATGCTATTTTGCTTATTCTGAATTTTTTTCCACACAGAACACAGTTCTATATAATCTTGCTCTATTTCTTCCTTTTTTCTAAAAGCACCAACAGTTCTAATAATTAAACTAGTTTTTTCTTGTAATTGTATACTACTTAACACCTCTCGTAGATACTTCCTAACATTTTCATCCTCTATTCTACGAGACACACCACCCTTGCTATTAGAATTTGGCATTAAAACACAATATTTACCTACTAAAGTAATGTATGTTGAAAAGGATGCTCCCTTGTAGCCACGAGCTTCCTTTGTAAGTTGAACTAGAATTTTTTGATTTAACTGTATTACATCCTGCAGTTTATACTTTTTATAAACTGGCAAACTGCTTTCATTGCTATCAGTGCAATCATCACTACTCTGCTCTGAAACTGACTGATCACTACTAATTGATTCTTTATTGTTTTGAACACATTTCTTATAAGAATAAAACTGCTGAAGTAAAAGCTTTTTCTCATCTTCAGGAAGCTGGTAATAAATAGGTGATATCTCATAAAATGATAAAAAACCTTGCTTATTTTTTTCATATTCAATGAAAACTGCTTGTAGAGAAGGCTCTATACGCTTAACTAAAGCAGTATATATATTACCTTTTAATTGTTTTTTTCCTTTAATATCTTGCTCAAATCCAACTATTTTATCATCATCTAAAACAGCTATTTTTATTTCATCTTGCAATATAGCATCTATTAATATTTTTTTATCACGACTTGACACGTATATAACTTTAAATAATAAATCATTAAACCCTAAATTTTATTTAATACCAACAATAATTGTCAAGAATCTTAACCCATACAACACATGAGGTCTCCATACATACTTTTGTAGTAATATGAATAGTATATTAATCTTTTTTTAAGCTGTTTTTAATTAGCTAAACTTTAATTTAATATAATACCACATGAACAAAGGGTTTTCTCTTTTGGAGTTAACTATAGTATTAATTATTTTATCTATAGTTTTTAGTAATGTATTATCGCTGAAAAACAAATACATAAATAAAGAAAAATATCAGCAAACATTGAAGAAATTGGATCTGATAGAAAAAGCAATTGAATCATATGCAGCTTCTCATAATCGTCTTCCATGTCCAGCAATAGGAGAACTTAAAGCTAGCGAGAAGAAGTTTGGCCTGGAGAGCACAAATCTTGAAGACGGAAATTTTAAATGTAGGGACCTAATACTGTTTAAGCAAATATCACATGGAACTGTACCAGTACGTACTTTACAGCTTGATGATGATTTCATGTTTGATGGCTGGAACAGACGCATCGGGTACTCAATTGATAGCAATTTTTCTAATCCAGAATATTACTTATCCTTACATAATGGTTCTATAAAAATAATTGGAGGAAATAATCAAGTAAAAACAAATCATGCAATGATGGTGCTTGTCAGCCATGGCAAAAATGGATATTGTGCATGGCCACATTATGGAGAAACACAAATTTACAATAGCTCTACTAATGATGATAAAAGAGTAAATTGCTCAAACTATCAAACTGGTAATCATATTTTTATACAAAAACCTTTTTCAAAACAAAACCCTTCAGATGAACTTAGTTATTTCGATGACATTGTTAGATATAAAATGAGATGGCAATTTAATTAAAATTGTATAAAGGTAACAGATATCTCAAAAGTGCTTTTACTCCCACTCAATTGTAGCAGGTGGTTTTGAGGTTATATCATACACTACCCTATTTACATTTTTAACCTGATTAACAATTGCATTACTAACATTTTGCAGAAAGTCCCAAAATATCCCTCCATATTGTTGCTTTGCCTCAAAAGGAAACGCATCTGCAGTCATTGCATCTGACGATGTTATAGCTCTTAGAGCACATACATATTTATAAGTCCTTCTATCTCCCATTACCCCTACAGTTTTAATTGGTAGCAATATGGCAAAAGCCTGCCATATCGCACTATATAAATTATAATCCTTCATCATATTGATATATATATGATCTATTTCTTGCAGTGTTTTAACTTTCTCTTCTGTGACTTCACCAATAATCCGCAAAGCAAGTCCAGGACCAGGAAATGGGTGACAAAAAAGAACATCATCTGGCAATTCTAATTCTTTACCCAGCAGCCTTACTTCATCTTTAAACAAGGAACGCAAAGGTTCCACAAGCTTTAATTGCATTTTTTCTGGTAGCCCACCAACATTATGATGAGATTTTATTTTCGTGTCCTGTCCATAACTTGAACCAAAACCTGATTCTATCACATCAGAATATATAGTTCCCTGCATTAAGAAATCTATATTACCTATTTTTCTTGCTTCTTCTGTAAAGATATCAATAAAAGTGTTGCCAATAATTTTACGTTTTTCCTCTGGATCAACTATTCCTTTCAATTTTTCAAAAAACAAGTCTGATTTATCTACAGATATAAGTGGAACTCCTATCTTTTCAAATATGGCTTTTGTATCATGTGCTTGATTCTTTCTGAGCAAACCCGTATCGATAAAAATGCAGTGCATCTGCTCACCTATTGCCTTATGCATTAGCACTGCTGCTACACTTGAATCAACACCACCACTTACAGCTCCTATAACCTGCTTGTTGCCAATTTCGTTTTTTATCTTTTTTATCTGCTCTACAGAGAAAGAGTCCATAGTCCAATTTCTTTCACATTTTGCTATATCGAGAAAATTTGACAATAACCCCGTTCCATTATTTGTATGCCTAACCTCAGGATGAAATTGAGTGCAATATATTTTTCTTGCCTCGTTTCCTATTATCGCTGCAGCATTACTTATCGCTCCAATTGCAATTGTATTAAACCCACTTGGCACGCTTATTACACTATCTGAATGGCTCATCCATACATCTATTTCAGAACCAACATTCCATAAACCCTGAATAATAGGAGAATCAGCCAATATCTTTATATTCGTCCTACCGAATTCTTTTTTACAATCAGATTGTATTTGCACTCCAAAATAATGACAAATTAACTGCTTTCCATAACATATTCCAAGTATTGGAATACCTCTGTTTTGGTTTAGATTCATAATATCATGAAGCAACAATACAGCAGGTTTTTCTGTGTTTATCGAATCCGGCCCGCCTGATAAAATAAATGCGTCAAAATCAGATATCTCATCAGCTGCTACAGTACAAGGAAATATTTCAGAATAGATTCTCATCTCTCTAATTCTTCTGGCAATCAATTGCGTGAATTGCGAACCAAAATCGATTATTGCTATCTTTGACATTTAATAACACTGGTAACTAGTTATTATTTATCACAAATCTACACGATAGTTAAGATATTTATTCGTGTGCTTGATTCAGTAATATGTAGATTTTATAAAACTAGGGATGAATGTTGAGTCGCATTGTTCCAAAAGAATTAGCTAGATTGCCTACTCAATTACTTGCTGATTGTGTAAACGATACAAATCTTAAGCTTACGGATGATAGGGTACTCGATACATATCCTAAAGACGACGCTGCTATATCATAGGTAGCTACAGCAGCTGTATTAATGGAAGAACAAATAGCCCTAGTAGTAGATGACTCCATTACACTTTTAGTAATTGCCTTAGTAGTTGCTGTAGTTACATCTATAGAAGCGCAAACTGTATTATCGATAGCTCCAATAACATGCGCTAGAAAAGGTGCTACTGTTGGTGATATGTAAGAATTCTCACTACTTGTAGCCAAGATCATAAGTGGCCTATAAAACAGACTTCTTGCTATATAGCTAACACGATCTTCTGAGAGTGAAGCATTAACTTGGTTGATATTATATTCGATAATTACTCTTCTTTCAGGGTTACACATAGTTAGGTTACTAAGCAACTCCTCCTCATGATTAATATTCTCAGAAGATTTCGCTTTGGAAAAAAATTTTGGCAATATAAAAATACATGCAGCAGTCATTAGTGTGAATGTAATAGAAGTCATTTCAAACACTCCAGTTAACTGTGGAAATTGGATGCAAAGCCCAATACCTAAAGCATTTATTACTAGCAAGCATGTAATGAATATTAAAATTTTATTTCTTAATTCTTTATTATTTAATCTATTGCTGAGCATTGTTGGAGCCATTGCAGCAGCAGGAATGACATTTAGCATATCTCCCTCTCATATTAATTTATATATTAACATATTGTATATATATTTTATTATTAAGTCAATTTCCTTAAAAAATTAGGATTTAAATTACTTACTATTTATCTGTATTTGATAATTTAAGTAACACTGTAACTGACACAAGACTTATAAGTACTATAACAATTGCCAGTGGTGCTGCATCCATGTATCTCTCATCACAGATGAGCTCATACATTCGCGTTGTCAGCGTTTCAAAATTAAAAGGTCGAATAATTAAAGTTGCAGTTAGCTCTTGTATAATATCTATAAATGCAAGCAAGAAACTAAATAGTATGCTTCTTTTAATCAGAGGAATGTGTATGTTAATGCAAGTTGCTGTGGGACTATGTCCCATAGTATAAGATGCCCAATCAATTTCATTTGGTATTTTGCTTAAACCTGTCTCTATCGTTTTAAATGAAATGGCAAAAAAGCGGAATATATAGGAGTACAGTAAAGCTCCTATAGTGCCAATTAACGCTATTTCCACAGTGTATCTACTTATGAAGCTAGACAATTTTCCAAGAAAAGTAAGTATAGCTACTGCCACAATAGCACTTGGGACTGCATAACCCATAGATATAATTCGTGCTATATAGTAAGTGATTTTACTGTAACGTGCAGTATAGGCAATAGTAAGCGAAATTATAACCAGTATCGATCCTGCAACTAAGGCAACACCTATGCTATTTATAATAGCAATGTAGAATTTCAAATCATTTATAAAAAAACTTGTTCTCTGCACTGTCCAATATATTAAGGGAATAATAGGAAATATGAACCCCATAAGGACTGGTAATACGCAGATAAAATAAATTGAAGCCAAAAGTATTTTATTATCAACACTCCATCTACGCTGGTAGTCAGAGTTTATAATAATTGATGAATATAATTTTTGTCTATTGTTTGATACTTTTTCAGCTATCATAAATAATATAATAATCGATAGCTCTATGATTGATAAAAAAGTGGCAGAATATCGATCATGAAGTAAAAACCATGTCCTATATACTCCTGTGGTTAAAGTATTAATGGCAAGGATCTGTGATGTGCCAAAATCAGCAATAACTTCCATAAATATAAGTAATATACCGGCAATGATTGCTGGACGGGCCGCAGGTAAAGCTATAGAGGTGAAGATTTTAAGTGGTGACTGCCCAAGTGTTGAAGCAACAGTTACGGAGTTATTAAGGCTAGTAAAGCTTGAACGTGCTAATATGTATACATAGGAAAAAAGAGTAAAACCAAGTATTAATATACCACCACCTAAAGACCTGATTTCTGGAAACCAATAATCGTTTTTTTGTAAGTGAAATATTTCTCTAAGTAAACTCTGTATTGGACCTGAATATTCAAGTACATTGGTATAGACAAATGATACTATATATCCCGGTATTGAAATTGGTAAGAATAAAAAAACTTCAAAAAATTTACGTCCGGGAAATGAAAAAAAAGTAACAAACCAAGAGCTAATCACACCAAAAATAAATGATATAATACCTACTCCTATCATTAAAATAATTGTGTTTGATGTATATTCAAAAAGTAATGTATGTATTGCCCATTTAGCACTTTGCTGCTCTGTAAATAAGATTGATATTAATGAAACTAAAGGACATGCAAAAAGGCTTATTACTAAGAAAAGAAATACCTTTTGTAATAACTTTGACACTTAATTTAATTTGCTATCTCATTTAAATAAGTATCTAGAATTTCAATTCCTTCATCTATCTGTTCTTTAGTTATAATTAAAGGTGGTAAAATTCTAACTACTTGCTGTGCTGTAGTACCAACAGTCAAAAGCCCACGATAACATAATTCTCGCGAAAACTCTTTATTATCTGTGTTTATTTTGATGCCAAGCATAAGGCCCAAGCCCCTAATTTCTTGAATGATCTTATGTTTGTCTGCTAATTGTTGTAGCTTATCTTTTAGATACTTACCCTTATCTTCAACGCTTTTTAAAAATCCATCTTTCAACAACTCATCAAGTACAGCATTGCCTATTGATGTAGCTAGAGGATTGCCACCATAAGTTGATCCATGTAGACCCACACCCATATACTTAGCAGCGTTTTCAGTTGCAAGACACGCTCCAAGGGGGAAGCCTCCTCCAATACCTTTTGCAAGTGCACATATGTCAGGTTCCACATCAAAATGCTCATACGCAAACAACTTTCCAGTTCTACCAGCACCACATTGCACGCAATCAAAGAATAGCAATATGTCGTGCTCATTGCATAATTCCCTTAACTCTTTAAGAAAACTATGGTCTATAACGTTGACTCCACCTTCGCCTTGTATTGGCTCAATTAGAATTACTCCGATATTATTGTCGATTACCTTCTTAACGCTCTCTATATTTGGTTCAACGTTTTCAAACCACTCAACATAGGGCCTTAAAAAATCAGAAAATTTTGCAGGGTCATTTCCTGAACAAGCAGCAAAACTTCTCCCGTGAAAAGCCCCTTTAAATGTGATAATCTTGTAACGATGATGATTGCCTTTACCATTTTGATAAGATCTTGCTATTTTTAGCCCACACTCTACTGCTTCAGTGCCAGAATTTGTAAAAAATGCAGTATCGGCAAAACTATTTGCTATCAGTTTTTTAGCAAATTCTACAGCAGCTGGTATAGTGTTAATATTTGAAAGGTGCCATATTTTCTCGCTTTGCTCTTTCAATGTACTAACTAAGCGTGGATGGCAATGTCCCAAACTATTTACCGCTATACCTGACTGAAAATCTATATAACGTTTACCCTTAGTATCATACAAATATGCACCCTCACCATAAGAAAAATTTATATCAATTGGAGAATAAATTGGTAATATAGGAGAAATTGCCATAATTCTATCATAGGTATTATGTATTATTTTAAACATAAAATTTTAACGTTACAACATGAATAAATATAAGAATTTTTTTGCAAAGTATCGTGTAAGAGTTATTTTCTTAGCACTTGTATTTTCCATACTAACCTCAAGCTGCATACTTGTAAGTACATTTCTAACACAGAAAACACTTGCTCTTCAGCAAGATATGAGCTCAAATTTTAAAACTATCATCACAAATTCTATCGTAAGAAAATACAATAATCTTCTTACAGATGGATATAGTGAGCTGCACTCTAATTTTAACTACTTAAACCAACTAGTTAAGTGTCGAGCTGAATTGTCACAGCTAATTAGTGGAACAAGCATAGATGTTATTCTATATGGAAAGGATGGTCAGACGTTGTTTGATAGTAGATCAGATCAAGATAATTATAGACAACTATTAACACCAAGCGATCTGGAGCAGTTAAAAAAAAATGAGCATATATTTTACAAAAAGAATCAATTTCTAGTTTCAATTTTCCGGATATCAAAAGAGAATGGTGAACCCTTCTTGTTTTTAAAGATTGTTCAAAAATATTATTTTAATTTTCTTATTCAAATCAGTTTTGCATTCATGGCACTAGTGTTTTTATTTATTATAATAATGGTGCTATTTATTCGTCATTTGCATAACCAAAACAATAGGGTGATCAGTGTGCAACATGAAACTAACCTTAAGCTTGAAAACGCCAAGGCTTTAGCAGAAAAGGAAAATATAAATAAATCAAGATTCTTAGCTAATATCACTCATGAGTTACGCACACCTTTAAGCTCAATAATTGGATTTTCGGAAATTATTAAAAACGAATCCGCAGGACCAATAGAAAATCCTAAATATAAGGAATATGTAAACGATATATATGATTCTGGTGTTCACCTTTTGGATTTAGTTAACGATATGCTAGATCTTTCAAAAGCTGAAGCGGACAAATTAGTTGTAAGTAAAATCAGATTTGACTTAAATAAGACAATAGAATCTTGCCTGCAGGTAGTAACACCGCAACTACAAAAGAAAAAAGTAAGTATTGAAAAAATTATCACTGAGGGTCAACTCCTCATGGAAGCAGATCCAAAAAGAATGAAACAAGTGATAATAAATGTACTATCAAATGCAATAAAATTTACCCCTGAAAATGGTGTCATTAGGCTTAGAACAGAAAAAAACACAGATAATATATTAATTGAAATAAGTGATACAGGAGTTGGTATAATGCAACAAAATATATATAAAGTGATGTCTGAATTTGGCCAATCAGATAACAATTCTTATAATCAACATCAAGGAACTGGTTTAGGTTTACCACTGAGCAAAAAATTAGTAGAACTTATGGGTGGAACTTTTAGCATAAAAAGCGAACCACAACTTGGTACTACACTAACCTTGAATTTTCCTATTGAAACACAGGATTTTTAACGTTTCTTTATTGATTTTTCTCTTTTAAAGAGTATTATTAATCTAATATTCTCTTTATTAGAGAATAAATATGCTAGGAAATCATAAATATCAATCCATCGTGTCTTGTATAAGCATGGCACCTGTTGCCTTATGTCCAGTTATCTTTTGTTCTGCTTTTTGTTTTGCATGTCCATCAGTAGCTCCAATAGCTAAATGTATCAGCATTACTGCAACGGGATCAACAGTGATTTCTACAGCTGCTAGGTACTATTTATCGTATAACTTAAAGCGTTACTGTCATGCTAATGGTTATAGGCTACACTATGGTGATGGCGGAGAACTTATAATAAGAGACATGCCTCCTGATAGTTGTGAATCACAACACCTAAATGTTGTTACTGCACAACCTACAATGAAAGGTATGCCTCCTACTTACGAAGAAGCTAATGGACAACTTCCTTCATATGAAGAAGCCACAATTAGATCACAAGGAAACCCAAATGGTAGTTTAACTGCACTAAATACATCGCCTATAGCATCAGTTCACACAGCATGCAGACAAAATTAACAATTTATACAATTAAAATATTATTTAAATTCCCCTTTTGAGGCTGTATATTCATAAGTTCTCAGGGAATTTATACCTCTTTAGTTATATATCCTACATTCTCTATTTTTTTTTACAAAGTAAACTCTTAGCATACGAAAGCAGCTTATCTTTTGTAAGAGCATAGGAGCTCGCTTCCCAATAACTTCTAATTGTTTTTAAGCTTTCACCCAAATATTTTCCTTGTCTATATCCTATATTCCGCAGATCAGAACCTGATATAGGAAAATCTGGAATTAAGCATGAATCAGCAAATAATATATACTTCTGTATTTCACCAACATCTTTTTTTGCCTCTACACAGCAAACTTTTATTATATCCTTATACAATTCTAAACCAAATGAGTATATATACTTTTTTTGCTCTTTTTCTGATAAATCAGCTGATATGTTGTTTTTAAGTATAGATATTAATTTTTTCTTTTGTTTTTTTGATAGGCGTAAAAAGCTACTCATATATTCACCTATACTTTTTCTATCAGCTATAGTTGTACGCAAGAGCAGTGCTAATTTAACTATGGAATCAACTCCACTTAAAATCTTATGTGATAGAATATTGCATGAGACTTTATCTGGAATAATTTTCTGCAGGACATCACACTCCTGCATACTTACTAAAGTGGGTACCAAGTGGTCACTACATGATAATAGTTTTAACATTTCATCTCTTATTCTTTCTCCAGATAAACTAGATATCATTTCTGCATGCTTACTACATGCACTAAGTATTTTATCGCTAATTTTACCTATACATAGGTCTGCATGAAAACGAAATGCTCTCAATATTCGCAAATAATCTTCTTTTATTCTAGCTTCGGGACTGCCGATAAAACTAAGTTTTCTTTGCTTTAAGTCTTCCAGGCCATCAAAGTAATCATATACATTGTCGTATTTATCAGCGTATAGAGCATTGAATGTAAAATCGCGTCTTGAAGCATCTGCTTGCCAACTGTTGGTAAACTCAATCTCAGCATGCCTACCATCACACCTTATATCATGTCTGAGAGTTGTAATCTCAAATGATTGTTGATTTAAAACTGCTGTGACAGTACCATGTTTTAATCCCGTAGGAATAACCGTAATATTACTAGCCTCCAAGGCAGCTATTACTTGCCCTGGGAGCAAATTAGTAGCTAAATCGATATCATGTACTTCTCTTTCCAAGACGCTATCTCGAACACAACCACCAACAAATCGTATTTCTCCACCAGATTTTTCAATGGCCTCTATTATCAATCTTGCTTCTTCACTAGCTATCCAATTTTGATTTATTTGCATACCTAATAACTTGTATTTAACAAGTATAGAATATGATAAAAAAATGTAAATTTCTTCATTATTTTTAATCGATTTTAAATTTGATAATAAAAAATCAAATAAAAATATTTATTGACTGCTCAATGTTTTATTGTAAAAAAGGCATAATCACTTTTTTTGAGAAAGTATGACAGACAGTAGAAGTAGTGCAGGTTGTGTTGTTGATAATTATTTAGGTCCATCCAGTACTTGTACAGACAGAATAGCAAGAATATTTACTACAATAGCAGCTTTCTCACTTACCTCTTCTCTATCTAGTGCTATTGCTGCTTCTGCTTCTGGTATATATCTTCTTGATCGTGGATTAGAAGCTGAGTGCAGCACAGCAGCATTATCAACGTTTTCAATTGTAACGTCAGTAGTAGGGACGATTAGTTTTATTTCGGCAATAGGCATAAGCTATAGGCTCTGCGGCAATTATGACGTTTATAGTTCTTCTGTTTCTTCTATCTCTCCTCCCCCTACTACTCCTAGTATAGCAGTAGTACCAAATGGCATTAACTCAAGCCCTTCACCCTTATATAATATTAGCTCTAACATTTTACCTCAGCGTAGCAGTACTGACTCTGGTTTTTTATCTTCACATGGTGTAGTGCCAATATTATCAAAGTCAAAACCAATTAATTGTGTAGAATTTCTAGAATTTTTGGAAACAAGTCTCTAATTTAATATCACAAAATAAAGATTTATTTTCTATGTTTTAAGGCTAAACTAGCTAATAAATAAACTTAAGATTAGTAATGAATAATCAAAAAGTAAGAAAAGTAGTACTTGCATATTCCGGTGGGCTTGATACATCAGTGATCTTAAAGTGGTTACAAGATAAATATAATTGTGAAGTTGTAACTTTTACTGCTGATTTGGGTCAAGACGATGATCTTGCATTAATAAAAGAGAAGGCATCCGCATTAGGAGTAAAAGATGAGAATATATACACAGAAGATTTAACAGAGGAATTTGTTCAAGATTTTGTTTTCCCTATGTTTCGTGCTAATGCTTTATATGAAGGTTATTACTTACTAGGCACAGCAATAGCGCGTCCACTGATTGCTAAGCGTCAAGTTGATATAGCAAAGCTTGTAGGTGCAGATGCAGTAGCTCATGGAGCAACGGGCAAAGGTAATGATCAAGTAAGATTTGAATTTGGTTACTACAGCCTTAATCCTAAAATTAAGGTGATATCTCCGTGGCGAGAATGGGATTTAACCTCACGTAATAAGCTAATAGAGTATGCTAAGGTACACAATATAAAGATACCACAGGATAAAACTGGTGAACCACCTTATTCAATAGATTCAAATTTGTTGCATAATTCATTTGAAGGTAAGGTTTTAGAGGATCCTGGTATTGAATCTGACTATTCAATGTTACAACGCATTACTCTACCAGAGCAAGCTCAAGATAATCCTGAATATGTGGAAATAACCTTTGCTAAAGGTGATCCAGTCTCAATAGACGGTAATAAACTGTCGCCAGCAAACCTTTTAAGAAGATTAAATGAAATTGGCGGCAGGCATGGTATTGGTTTGGTAGATATAGTTGAAAATCGTTATGTTGGTATTAAATCTCGTGGTGTATACGAAACTCCTGGAGGTACTATTTTATTTCATGCCCACCGTGCTATTGAAAGTATTACTCTAGAAAAAGCAGCATCACATTTAAAAGATGAGATAATGCCTAAATATGCTGCACTAATTTATAATGGTTATTGGTGGACGCGTGAACGTGAGATGCTACAAGCACTGATTGATAAATCACAGAAGAACGTAAATGGCACTGTATGTGCTAAGCTATATAAAGGGTCAGTAACAATTGTTAGTAGAAAATCAGACAATAGCATTTATTCACAAGCACTTGCAAGTTTTGATGATGAAAATTACAACCAAAGTGATGCAGAAGGGTTTATCAAAATTAATTCTCTGAGGTTTCGTGTTTAATTTTGTCTTGAATAAATTAAATTTTTAACTTTTACTTAAAATTACTTTACTTTTTTACTGTATAATTATAATAAGCAATAGTGTAATTTATAGGTACTTCTATGGATCTCCATTATTTTCCATGTTTTGAAGTTGAAAGTTATTATATCGATAATAAAGATCATGAAAGCTTTCATTATCATGGTGATATGAAAGTTGATTTGGAGAATAAAGTATACTTTGGTCAAGATGGCAAGATATGGCCTTACCAGAAAATAGCAAAATATGAAGAGATAAGTGGTGAATTAAACAATATCTCTGGCATTTGTGCAACTTCATATCCACCTAAATGTTATTTGGATGTGCATTCATTAGAAAAAAGTCATTTTAATTTAAATATAAAAGAAGCCTTTGGTTCAGGTAGTGAAGCAAAGCCAGATTATGTACTGTCTACTCATGTAGACCTTCACTTTGATTTAAATAACAGTAACCAAGAGGTCAAAATTTTCTCTGGCAAAGATGAAAATGGTAATTTATTTTTCCTAAAACTGAAAGAAGGTAAATGCAAATGAAAAATTTATTAGAATTTCATCTTACTAATACAAGAAAATACATTGAATAATAAAAATATAAGTAAATTTTATTCACACAAATTTTTACTACACCGATATAGCATATAAGCAGTTGCTATATCGGTAGTAGTTATAAGGAATAAGTTTTTTAGCCAATAATTTGTATGCCATCTTGTAATAAGTTTTGATCAAATAAGCAGAGTAAATCATCCAATACAAGTTTCATTGTTTTTGCATCAGCAAATTCTTGATTTACACGGTATGAATGATCATCTTGTTCATAAACTGTTATACTTTTATTAGTATTAAAAGTTGTATAACGATCATTTAATACAAGATTATCAATAATAAACGAATTATCCGATACTCTAATATCTGTCGCATTTAATTTTCCTATTTTATCTCCAATATTATGAGAAATTGGATTGTATTTATATACTTCTGCTCTAGAGCGGATTCCATCAGAACTAGATTCTCCCCAATCTTTAGATTCAGATGGTTTTATAATGAATGATGGCTTTTCATCTTCTCTATAGTAGTCTTTCAGCTGAATTTTTTGTCCATCTATTAGGTTGCACTTACTTACATATATGATAGTTTCTTTTTCAGTTTTTGATGCTTGACCTTTTGAATCTAAAGAAGTTCCCTTTTGAGTTTTTTCTGCTATATTACCTTCTTGATCACAAAGAGCTAACTTATAGTACTTTTTTATCTCATTACAAGGTAATACTTTTAAATAAATATTATCTTCTCCTACCCTAACAGATCCTAGACCGTCACCACGTAAATCATAATATAATTCACCATTTTTAAAAAACCAAGATGCTAAATTTACACTACCAACTTTACCATTAAATTGGTTTGATTTCACTTCTATATCATATCTGTGATCTCTTATAGCTTCAATGTCTGGTTCGCAAGCATCTCTTTCTCTGATTTCTTCCTCTAATTTTTCTTGAGCTTCTTTCTTTTCTTTTTCCAATTTTTCCTGAGCTTCTCTTCTTTCCTGTTCTAGTTTTTCTTGAGCTTCTCTTGCTGCTTTCTCTGCTTCTAGTATCTTCCTACTTTCTTCAGCACAATCCTTAGTTATCTTAACTCTGATGTTGCTTAACGCCCATTCATTTAAGCCTAAGTCTATCCAATCACCTTTGCTGCTTTTAAGGTTTACAGTACCTCCTAACATCGCAAACTCATCGTTCTCTCTGACTCCCTCTGTTAAAGTTATTTTAAATGCATCATTTTTTGCGTTAAAAAGCTTGCCTACATCACATCCATGTCTGGTAGTGTCAATAGAAATTAAACCGTCATCTAGCTTACTTGTATTTATACAGCTTTTAATTTGTGATTTAGGGTTTATTTCTACTTCTGCATGCTTGGGCGTATTTTGATCTTTTGCTAAAATACTTCCATTATTCCATTGGTAAGCTGGATCAAGTAATTTTAAATCAAAATTCATTTTCATATTGCTTAATTATAATTAATAATTATTAACAAATTAATAATAAAGTGAGAAGAATGTTTGTGGAAGCGGTTTGGTACACGGATCGAAGTGGTTGCCAGTGGCACCAAAAATATACGGCAATTACAGGAGCATACACAAAAAATTCAAAAGATGGTGCGAAAAAGAAATTTGGGGGAAGTTGCTCCAATATACACAACAAGACCCAGATTTGGAAATAATCGATGGTACAATTATCCGTGCTCACGCCTGCTCGGCTGGATACAAAAAAAGCTCAAGAAGCTTTAGGGCGAAGCAAGGGTGGCTTTTTAATCAAGATTCATGCTACTGTTTTCGCTAAAATTTGTTCTCACACCAGGTCAAAGGAACGAAATTACACAGGCTGAAGTACTCATTAAAAACGTTCCATCGTAGTAGGCTGATAAGGGTTATGACAGCAATGCTTTTAAGGATGTAAAACCGCCAAAGAGGAATAGAAAAGTGCATACGATAAGCATATTTACAAAGAGCGACATCTGATTGATTTGGAAAAATCAAAAATTTCAGAAGGATTTTTTTCAGATTCGACAGGACAGCTGAGGTTTATATGGGACTTTTAAACTTCGTTGGTGCTCTCATTTGGCTTAAATGAAATTTTGTTCACATGGTCTAATATTTCTTTCTTTTACTGTTTTAAGCGGTCGGGTTATGTTTTACTTTATATCATTAAAAATATAGCTTGATTCAGTTTTTTGGATATTTTCTTTTTATTATTTTTCATGATTTTAAGCTAATAAATACTTTAACTGTTAAAATAATTATAAGTAATTTTTTTTACCCTTTTTATCACACCTTTTGATATTATAAGTGAGTTAATAGTACGCTTGCTGTTTTTATCTTTAATCCCGCTTAATATATCTCCATCTGTAATACCAGTACTGATAAATATCGATTCGCTTTTTACCATATCTTCTACTCTATAGATCTTTTCCTTATCCTTGATACCTATTTCTTCCGCACGTTTTTTTAGTTTATCAGTATCAAATATTAACTTTCCTTCCATTTGCCCCCCAACGGAGCTTAGAACTGATGCGGCTAAAATTCCTTCTGGTGCACCTCCAATTCCTACATACATATCATAACTATTATTTAGTAATGAAATAACAGCTGATATATCACCGTCATCTATTAATTTTACTTTTGCTCCACATTTTCTAATTCTCATTATTAAGCTTTCATGCCTTGGTCTGTTTAGTGCTATAACTACCAATTCACTAATCTTACAACATTTTGCTTCGGACAGCTGATATAGGTTACTTTCAATACTATTTTTAAGTGATACAATACCGTTTGGTAAGTTTTTACCTACCGCTATCTTTTCCATATAAACATCTGGTGCGTTTAGAAAACTACCTCTTTTTGTAACAGCAAGAACAGACATTGCCCCTCTGCCATAATTCGCACATACAGAAGTCCCTTCTAAAGGGTCAAGTGCAATATCAATCTCTGGACCCCTTTTTGTACCAACCTCTTCACCTATATAAAGCATTGGTGCTAAGTCTCTTTCACCTTCACCGATAACAACTGTACCATTCATATCTATAGAATTAAGTGTAGAACGCATCGCATCAACAGCAGCTCTATCTGCTTCTTTTTCTTGACCTAAACCAAGCAAATTATATGCAGCCATAGCTGCGCTTTCTGTTGCTTCAACCAATTTAGGAATTAAATCTTCTATCATCTCTTTTTAGAAATCTAATGTGTAGCAAATATTATGTATTATTTATTTTATTTAGAATAGCATTAATAAAACTAATTTCACTTGCCTTATCAAGTAAATCAGAAGAAATATTTGTATATTCGTTTATTACCACTATAGCGGGAGTATCACAATTCACTAGTTCATACGCAGCAGTTCGCAGTATTGCTAAACTAATCAAATTTATTCTTGCTAAGGACCATTTAGAGTTTAGATTAGATTCTATTACTGAATCAAGTTTTTTTGGGTTGTCGATGATACCATCTAGTAACTTTAACAAAAACTGATTATCAAAACTATAAAATTCAAATAAATGAGCAACTTCATTTATGTAATCAATTAACTCTTCAGAATGTTTGTAATCTACAAACATGGCTGAATAGTAGGCTTGTATAACAAGAAAACGTGCAATGCTTCTTCTAGAATAACGGTCTTTTTTAGCTAAAAGTTCCATTATTTTAAAAATTTACTACATATTTCCATCATTCGTAACATCGCTAAAGCTGCATTACCACCAACATTTCTTTGGTTTTTATCAGCTCTGATTAAGACTCTCTCTTTACTATCAGCTGTAATTATACCCATGCCTAAGGGTACAGCATGTTGGATGGCAATCTCACCTAAAGACCCAATTACTCCTTTGCAAACATAGTGATAGTGATCTGTTTCCCCACGTATTACGCACCCAAGTGCTAAATAGCCATTGTAACTGCTACGATCACTCATAATTGAAAAAACAATTGCAGCCGGAATTTCAAATGCACCTGGCACATAGAGTTCATCATACTGAATACCTTTGTCATCCAATTTCTCTTTGGCACCAGCTAGTAGGTAGTCAGATATGTCTTTATAATAATCTGAAATTACAATAAGTACTTTAGACACTACATACTCTCATTTGAAACTTTTTTGATAAAAACAGTATTATCTTTAATTATAAAAAGCTTTATGGCTAGTTGTTGTGCGATTGTTATAGTGTTGCTACATATCCAATATATTATCAATCCTGCAGGAAAAGATGCAAAAAGAAATGTAAAAATATATGGCAAAAATTTTGTTACTTGCATATTTTCAGAAGAATTATTGTCATAACTTAACTTCTGTTGAATTATCATGGTCATACCAAGTATTATAGGTAAGATCCCAATTGAAATTGGAGGATTATAATCTAAAAGACCAAATAGCGTTAAAATATTCATAGGGTCAGGCGCTGAAAGATCATGAATCCAAAGACAAAATGGAGCATGTCTCATTTCAATAGTGACAAACAACACTTTATAAAGTGCAAAAAAGACTGGGATTTGAATCAGCATCGGTAAAAAACCAGACATTGGGTTTATATTATGTTTTTTTAATAATGATGACATCTCTTTATTTAATTTCATTTTATCATTTTTATATAATTCTTTTATCCGTAACATTTCTGGCTGCAATTGTTTCAATTTAAATGTTGAAGTATAAGATTTACTAGATAAAGGCAGCATAGTTAATTTAGTCAATAATGTTAGCAGCAAGATTGCTAAACCAAAATTTTTAAATACTGTATGGAAATATTCCAGAAGCATAAACACTGGCTTGGTTATAAAGTAAAGAACACCAAAATCCACTGCTTTATCAAATAGTGGTATTTTAAGAGTATTTTTATAATGATCTAAAAGTTTTAATTCCTTTGCACCAGTAAAAAAATAATTGATATGAGAACGGCTATTATTTGCAGATATTTCATTGCTGTGCTGTTTCATAAAATCTATTTGAAATTTGTTATCTAAAGAAGATGAAGCATGTTTAATATTGATGCTTGATGAGCCTTCTGATATTATAGCCGTAAACCAATATTTATCTGCAAAACCAAACCAATTTTTATTATTTTGATTTTGCTTTAACTTAATATTTTTTTGTGAAGAAATCTTCTTATAAGTCCACTCTTTCAATTTATCATCAAGAACGCCTACAGCACCTTCATGCGATATAAAGTAAGAATGTTTAATATCATCACGACTGCGATTTATTCTACCATAAGGTACTAGATGAACCTGTGTATTTGTACTATTTTCAACTAGTTGTTCTACTTTAAACATGTAATCATCATCTAGTTCAATTTTTATTTTAAATACAATGCCATCTAAATTATCCCAGTGGAGGATAATCTCTTCCCCACTACTTAACTTCTTTTTGTCAGCTTGCCAAATTGTTGATGAATTTGGAGTTTTTATCTTATTTTCTGGGTCTATCCAACCAAACTCAGCAAAGTATACATCTTTTGACCCGAGTGGAGACAATAGAACTACTTCAGAAGAAGTAGGATCGGAAGTTACATGATAATTGACTAAAGTTAAGTCATCAAACTTAGCTCCATTTAAAGAAATAGAACCATGCAATTTGTTATTGGCTATCTTTACTCTTTGATCTGAGCTGGAATTTATAATCTCATAACGATCTTTATATTTTAATTCAGGAAATGCTAACTCTGTGTCGTTTAAATTGATATCGTCAGCATTTTCTATTGCGGTTTTTTCATAATCAAAGAACCTTTCGTAGAAGATTCTCCAGCCAATCATTATTAAAACTGACAGAAAAACTGCTAAGACTAAATTTCTAACCTCTGACATATAATATTTTTAAATGTTAATTTAAAGTATATTATATTAATACTTCCAATACAATGAACTTTCTTAAGAATTATTTCTTTTTTAGAATTGGGAATTTATAGTAATTTCACTCTAGTAGTTTTTACCAAAAACAGCCACTGTAAATAATCCTAAAAACCAGTTAATATCCTCTCAACTAACTCTTTTACTGTTGGAACATAACCGTCTTTATAAAAAGGGTCATCTTTGAATTTATAAGCGTTGTGGCCAGAAAACATAAGTTGATTTCTAATATCACCACCGTTTATTATATTTTGCAGAGTTTTTTGTATGCAAAAGCTACGTGGGTCTGGCTTTTGCCCTGTTGTATAGTCATCATGATCTTTCCAATTACTAAATAAACAGTGGCTTAAACAACCCATGCAATTAATTTGATCCCTTCTTATCTCTTCAAATTTATCTTTTGTTACAAAAATAACAGTTGAGCTAGGTGTTTTTAATATCTCTGTATACCCCTCAACAATCCATTTATTAGATAGATTTTTATCTTCTGCTTTTAAATAAATTTTTCTATTTCTTTGTCCAATGGTTAGCTCGGTATTAAACACACTACTATAACTGTCTGAAAATTCTACTTGCCTTAAATTACGTTCTTTTAATTCACGTAAAAAATCATTTTCAATTGCAGAAGAATAAAAGCCTGTAGGACTGAATTTGTTTAAGTAAACATCTCCTTTCTTAATATTAAGCAGATGATTTTTCCATTCTACTGAAATTGGACTTTCTTGTGTTAACAGAGGGCGAGTACCAAACTGAAAAGCTATATGGCCTATTAGTTCGTTATCAAACCAGTTATACCAATCTTTTAAATACCACACCCCTCCAGCCATTACAATCGGCACATCACATAAGCCAACTTCATTCATAAATGATCTAATCTCTGCAACTCTTGCAAATGGATCTTGCGGCACTCTTGGGTCTTCATTATTACTCAAACCGTTATGCCCACCAGCAAGCCATGGATCCTCATAAACTACTCCGCCTAGTAAAAATTTAGATACTTTTTCATACGAACGCTTCCATAAAATTTTCAGCGCACGTACTGATGAAATTATCGGATAATAATATACTTGATACTTAGCTGCTATTTCAGCTAATTTATAAGGCATCCCTGCACCACAAGTAACCCCATGTATTAGCCCTTTTGCACCTTCTAATACCCCATTAAGTATACGTTGCACAGCTCCCATTTCCCATAAGACATTCATATGTATACGACCTTGATCTTTTGAAATTTCGTTCGCAACACGTGCCTGACTGATTGCTGCTTTTATGCTATGTTCAATGAGCTCATTATGACGCTCATGTCTTGTTTTGCCTTTGTAAATCTGTGGCACTATCTCACCGTTATCATCTATGAGCTTTGCATTAGCACCTGAAAAAGTACCAACTGCACCAGCTGCAGCAAAGGCTCCACAAGAAAATCCATCACTTATTCCAATGCCTTTACCACCCTCTATAATGGGCCATACCTCTTTACCAGAAAGTAAAACTTTTTTGATTACATCCTTTAAACTTATTTCCATTAATTTTAGTTAATTTTACCATTTCAGAGCTTATTATAATGAGTTTCTTTAAATTATACAATTAGTTACATATTAGGAGAAAAGTTTGCATCTCAACTAGCCCTGATCTACAATGCTGCAGCAGTAGTATTGCTACTTCAGCAAAATGATGATTTATGGATCCAAAGAAAGTAGAGTTAATCTTTTCAAGTTTTCAGCAATCTAACCCTATACCTAAAATTGAGCTAAATTATACAAACCATTTTACTTTATTAATAGCAATAATTTTATCAGCACGGACAACTGATGTTAGTGTAAATAAGATAACAGAACAGCTGTTTAAAATTGCTGATTCTCCACAAAAAATCCTAGATCTTGGAGAAAAAGAATTAAAGAGTCATATCTGCCGTATTGGTTTATACAACACTAAAGCAAAAAATATCATAAAATTAAGTATCATCTTAATAGAAAGCTATGATAGCAGTGTTCCCACAGAGTTTAATCAACTAGTCTCATTGCCAGGAGTAGGAAGAAAAAGCGCAAATGTTTTTTTAAATTCAGCACTCGGCATGCCAACGCTTGCAGTTGATACTCACGTGTTTAGAGTCAGCAATAGAATAGGCTTAGTAAAGGAAAAGAGCATAATAGGAACTGAAAGAAGCTTGCTTAAAGTAGTACCAAAAAAATGGCTCCTATACGCTCATCATTGGCTGGTATTACATGGTAGATATGTATGCAAAGCACGCATGCCACTTTGCAAAACGTGCATAATAAAAAATTTATGTGAGTATAAGAAGAAATGCTAATAATTTGTTACTACTTAAGATAAGTAGTAACAAAGTGTTATGACCTACCATAGAAGCCATTAGATGTGAGTTGTATAGTACTAGGAGCAAAACCATTTTTTCCTTCAGGACTTTCAAGAAGTGGAGGGAAGTTTGCACAATCTGTACCACCATTTTGCATAAAAGATGTTGCTAGTACTTTTTGCGGCTTTCCATCATCTCTAACTATTTGTGGATTATCGTAATAATAACTATTGTTACAATTTGATTTTACGCAATCTGTAAGCCTTTTTAATCGCGTTTTTAACGTAACAATATCATTACTATCATTAGCTTGTGTTTTACTTTCATCTTGTTCATTAGAATATCTACTATCAAATCTGTATTCCACGCTTTCATATTTTATCAACTGATAACACAACATAAGTAAGCATGTAGCTGCTAAAGTAAGTAGACACTACCTCTATAGGTAATTTTATGTCTACTATTGGATTTAAATGTCTTATTAGTAAAAATACACCAAAAGCAGCAGACATTGTAACAGTAGAAACTATAGTAATATTTCTAATAATTCTTTTCTTTTGATCAGAATGGAATTCCTCATACATGCTGTATGCAATACTTCTAATTTCTTCAATTTCGTTTTCATTATTAATGCCTCCAAGCAATGATTCTAAAGCACCTATACCGTCATTTTTTTTGACATAATGTGCCTCATATTTTCCTAATTGTTCTAGTGTTAATGCTCCCATTATTCACCCCCCACTTTTAATGAAATAGTATTACATAAATACCAACATAAGTCAATATGCCACTTATAGTTGAATCTTAAAATAAACTCTTAATATCATTTATCATTTTTGCGGTATCTTGTGCTTTAAAAATAGCTGATCCCATAACTAAAATATCCGCTCCTGCTTCTATAATAGAGGATGCATTATTTGTAGTGATGCCACCATCCATAGCTATTTTTGTTGCAATTTTTTTTATCATGCATTTTATTTTAGATATTTTATCTAGTTGTGAAGTTAGGAATTCTTGCCCGCCAAAACCAGGATTGACAGACATTACAAGAATTACATCTAGTTCATGTATTATATATTCTAGTACACTTGGATGAGTTGAAGGAACTATTGATATTCCAGCTTTAACTCCATATGATTTAATTTTTCTGATTACTCTGTCTAAGTGAATTTCTGCTTCTGCATGTATAGTAATTATATCTGCTCCCGCACTTACAAATGCTTCAATATGATCTGAAGGAGAGTTTATCATTAAATGCACATCGAAAGGCAAAGAAGAATAGGGCCTTATTGCTGATATAACTCCTGGACCAATTGTAATATTAGGTACAAAATTGCCATCCATAACATCTATATGTATTAAATCCGCACCTAAGTCACTTACCTTCTTAACTTCTTCCCCAAGCTTAGCAAAATCTGCTGAAAGTACTGATGCAGCTATTTGAACCGACATTTTTCTCTGCACATTTCATTAATAAGTATTATATTTTATCTCAAAAACTAGAGCTTACATTATAAACGTGTTTATTATAAGTAATACAATCTATAATTTCCCTTACTTGAGCAAAAGTATATCCTTTGTTAAAGCTGGTATTTATAGTAAAATCCGAAAGCTTATGTTTTATATGATAAGTAAGTTGTCGTTTAGAAAATAAATCAATTTCCTTTGTTGTTAAGCTGCGCTTTGTTAACCTTTTATTTTGTAATTGCAAATCTGCAGTAACAAAGATGATGAAATCACATAAATGGTGAGATTTTGTCTCAACAAGTAGTGGTACATCTAGCACTGCAAGCTTGCTGCTTTTCTTCCTCTCTTCAATGAGAAAATCGTTTTGTTTTTCTAGAACAAGAGAATGTACTTTAGATTCAAAAATTTGCCATTTTTCACTATATTGAAAAAAATACTTCCTAAGCATTGATCTACTAATTGATCCATCTATTACTGCATCCGGAAAATAGTCTCGTGCTAGGTTAATAATAGATTTATCTGATTGGTAAATTTTATGTACCATAGCGTCTGCATCAAATATAGCAGCCCCAAATTTTTGTAAACAACTTGCAACAAAACTTTTTCCTACCCCAATTGCACCTGTTAAGCCTAAAATGATCATATTTAGTGCACTTTATAGTTAAAACATATAAACATAATACATGTTAAATGTAATTAATGCTTTAAACAACGGTCAATTAATATGTTTTCCAACAGAAACCGTCTATGCTCTTTCTTGTAATGCTAACGATGCAAGTGCAATAGATAAAATCTATAAAATAAAAAAACGTAATAAAAATAAACCTCTATCAGTATTTGTAGCTAATATCGATCAACTTAAGGAGATAGCAATAGTTAAGGAAAATTATCTTACTCCCATTAAACACTTTACTCCAGGCTCAGTAACATTTATCTTACCTCTTAAAGAAAAGAATAGGCTACCAAAGGAGTTTTTCCAAGGTACTATTGGTGTCAGAATTCCAAACCATCCAATCGCTCTTAAAATATTAAACGAATTTAAAAATATAGTGGTGGCAACGAGTATCAACATTTCAGGAGAAAAGAGTGTATCAAGAGCTTGTGATATTCCAAACGATATAAAGAAGGAAGCTTCTATTATTATAGAAAATGATAAATTAGTTATAGGAGTAGAGTCAACTATAATTGATCTTACAATGGATGAAATTTCTGTTTTGAGAAGAGGTAAAATAACACAAGAAAACATTAAAACGGTATTTGATAAGTATGGAAAATATAATAGGGCATAAATCTGCAAAACAAATACTAATTAATAATAAATCTGTGCAATCATGGCTCATTTGTGGGCAAAAAGGCATAGGCAAGGCAACACTAGCTAAATCCTTTGCAAGCTTTGTTTTAACACATTCTTACGTTCATTGTGATCATCCAGATTTTCTCATAATTGAAGATCCTTTAATTACTGTAGAAAGAATCAGATGTCTAAAAAATTTTTTATATTTAAGCCCAAAATATTCTGACTATAAAGTAGTATTAATAGATAGCATTGAAGCGGCAAATAATAATGCTAGAAATGCAATGCTAAAAATATTGGAAGAACCAACGCAAAATTCAATAATAATTATAATTAGCCATAAACCTTATCATGTACCTGCAACTATAAAATCACGTTGCTTTCAACTTAAGCTATCTCCTTTAAGTTACGATGAGACAAAACAAGTCATAGCAAAATTTCCCTCTGAACAGAAACTGTGCGAAGAGTTACTTTCTCTGTTCTGTGGATTGCCAGGAATAATAATTAATACTGCAAGCAGCAAAATTAATGATCTATATCAATCTTTATTGAAAGTCTTACAAGGACAAAATGATTTCAAAACAATTGACTGCATAGTAAATACTGATGTTGAACTTGATACAATAGCTTATATTTTACAAAACTTGATCTTAAGAGTTGTAAAAAATAAAATTGGAATAGAGAAGCAGTCAAATGAAAAATTCATTACAGAAAATATTATTCATAATATTTCATATTGGTATGAAAAATGTCAGCAAATTATCGATCTTTTAGTTTCTGCTGAAAAATTTAACTTAGATAAAAGCCATATACTAACTAATTTAGTAGATATCTTGAATTAAAAGAAAAAGATTTAATGATATAATTAACAACAGCTATCACTCCATACTTTTGTAAGCAATCCATGAATTTCTGCCATATCAGCAATAAACCTTTTCTACAATCCACTGGCGGCACATGCTCTATTTAGCTAAATAGATTTTTAAAATTTAATGTAATTGTGACTTCTAAAATAAAGTAAAACGGCAGTCAAAATAATTGAGATTATGGTAGATATTAGCATTTTTTGCCATATGTAAGGATGGGTGGGAGCACTGCTGGCAAAACCAAGCTTAGGTTTATCATCTACTTTAACCATAATTGGCAATATACATAAGAAAACAATCCACCATATTAACATAAAAGATACAAAAACTATGAAATTCACGTAATTGCCTTCTGTAACTTGTCATCTACACATTGATCGTATTCAATCTCAACAGTAGCATGTGCTATGCTGAATATATCGCATAGTAATTTTTTCACATTATATATTGTATCATTATAGTTTATTTCTTGGCCTACTTTTATATGAGCTGTAATAATAAAGTAGTTTTCAGTAAGTGACCAGATGTGTACATGATGTACATCAATTACCTCAGGTATTACCTCAATGATTTTATTTTTTACTTCATTTGAATTTATATTTTTAGGGGTACCTTCAAGCAAAATATGGAAGGAGTGTTTTACTATTTTATATGCACTTCTAAGTATTACAATACTGACAAATACTGAAAGAATAGGATCGGCCATTTGCCAGTTAGTATACATAATGATAAATGATGCAGTAATTGCTGCTAAAGACCCTAAAATATCGCCGATGATATGAAGTACAGCGCTTTTTATGTTTAAATTATCTTCATCTTTTCTGTATAATAGAAAAAATGCTAATATGTTTGCTATTAGCCCTAAGATCGCAGTAAAAAACATGATTTGCCAATCAATATTTACTGGAGAGATAAACCTTTTTATGGATTCAAAGATAATTATTCCCGAAATTAAAAACAGCGTAAGACCATTGACAAACGCTGCAACTACCTGAATCCTATGATATCCATAAGATCTCTTTAAATCTGATTTCTTAGTTGCAACTTTATATGCAAACCAACTTAAAATTAGCGATATAAGATCAGTCAGCATATGACCAGCATCAGACAGTAGCGCAAGAGAATTTGAAATCACACCACCTACTACTTCTAAAACCGCTGTTACAGCTATAATGATTATAGCATAAATAAGAGACTTAGAATGAGATGAATGTTTACCGTTATGTATAGCAGTCATTTAAAATGTTTAATTATATACTTTAACAATATTGTAATACAATTTTTTGTCTATCGGCTTTTTCATAGCATATAAAACGTATTACTTACTAATAATACCTTTGTTAATTAAAAGGTTCTTTAGTTCTCCTTTCTCATACATTTCTTTAATAATGTCACACCCACCAATAAATTCTCCCTTTATGTAGAGCTGTGGTATTGTTGGCCACTCTGAAAACTTCTTTATAGCTTCTCGTAATCCTTGATCCTCTAAAACATTAATGTCTTTAAATCTTATACCAATTTCCTGCAATATCGATACTACTGCAAGAGAAAATCCGCACTGTGGATAATCTTTGCTACCTTTCATGTAAAGCACTACGTCATTCTCTTTTACGTCTTTTTCAATTTGCTTTAATAGGTAATCATCTTGCGTGATTGACATCTTTTGCTCCAATAGTAACTCAACTAATAAAATATAAATGTTTTATTTCATAAAATAAAGCGATAAGCTAAATTTTTTAGATTTAGACCTATGTCTTTAAATTTTGAATTAATGCTAGCTTTCCGCTACTTACGACAAAATAGTAAAAACCCTTTCTCAATTATGACTTTATTTTCTATTATTGGTATTACAATAGGTGTTGCAACTTTAATAACCGTTATGTCGGTAATGAATGGATTTAAGGCTAAATTGTTTGAGACAATACTTGGAGTGAGCAGTCACATTGTTGTCTACTTTGATAAAAATGTAAATAGTGATTATAATCAAGTTGTAGAATCAATTAAAAACATAAAAGGGGTAAGTAGTGCTACTGCTATTACTGAAAATCAAGTCATAATAAAATCTAAAAACAATATTTCAGGTGCCTTAGTTTATGGTATAGCAAAAGAAGGTTTAGTGCGTAAAAATATTGTAGCCTCTCATATAAACAGAGGAAGTATCAAAGAGTTTGATGAGGGTATTATAATAGGCTCGCATTTGGCTAAAAACCTTAATGTAAATTATGGCGATTACATTACTCTTGTTTTATCTGAAGAGCTTGCAGATCTTTTAGATGAAATGCCTAAAATGAAAGAATATAGGGTAATAGCAACATTTTATACAGAAATGCCTGATTACGATAGCATGCTAATTTATATTCCACTTAAAGAAGCTCAACTTTTTTTCAATTATCAAGATAGTATAAAAAGTATTGAAATATTTATAAATGATTTAGATAAAGCACCACAACTTGCCAAAGCTATAGAAGAGCAAACTGGCATGCAAACAAAAGATTGGCAAACCATCCAAAGCTATTATTTTAATGCTTTAAAAACTGAAAGAAGTGTCATGTTTTTGATTTTAGCTCTTATTATTGTAGTTGCTGCTTTTAACATTGTTTCGAGTTTAATTACACTTGTGCAGGATAAAAAATCAGCTATTGCTATTATGAGAACAATTGGTGCAACTAAAGGCAGCATAATGAGAATATTTTGCTTTTGCGGTTTTATTACTGGATTTATAGGTACGTTTTTAGGCTGCATTATTGGCGTAGTATTTTCTCTTAATATTGAAAGAATAAGAATATTTCTAGAACACATAACTAACGTACAATTTTTTGACCCTATGGTTTATTTTTTCTCAACTTTGCCTGTAATCTTGTTACCAGAAGATGTGGTAAAAATATCACTATTATCCCTATCACTATCACTGATTGCTACGATTCCTTCTGCAATTAAGGCAGCCTCTACAAATCCAGCTGAAATACTGCGTTATGAATAAATTTCTTAATGTAACCTAAATTTTTATACTAAAACCGTTATAATTGACTATCTGCAATAAAGTATACTACTATTAGTCTGCTTATTTAGAGGGGGATATGTCATCTACTGATGAATTTTTAGCTGCAGTTAAAAGAGGAGATGTAGAAAAAGTTCGATCTCTTTTAACTCAAAAAATAGATGTTAATGCTCGAGATTATTCTTGTAAATACACAAATTATTATAGAAAAACAGCTTTGCATATTGCCGTTGAAAGTGGTAATAAAGAGATTGTAGAATTGCTTTTAAAGCATAAAGAAATTAATGTTAATGCTAAACTTAATGGAGATACAGCTTTATATGTTGCTGCTAGCTGTGGTCATGTAGGGATCGTAGAGTTGCTTTTGGACCATGAAAAAATAGATGTTAATACTTGTGATCTTTATGAAAGAACAGCCTTATATGTTGCTGCTGAAAAGGGTTATACAAAGATTGTAGGGTTGCTTTTAAAGTACGGAGCGAATATTAATGCTCAAGATCTTGATGAGAAAGCAATTTTACACGTTGCTGCGAGCTGTGGTCATGTAAAGGTTGTAGAATTGCTTTTAGATCACGAAGAAATAGATATTGATGCTAAATTTAATGGAAAAACGGCTTTACATATTGCTGCTGAAAAGAATCATATAGAGATGGTAAAACTGTTTTTAAAGCATGGGATCAATACTGAAAGTGGAAATGTAGCTTTACGCTATGCTGTCATAAACAATCATAAAGAAATTATGTGCTTGCTTTTAATTTATGATGTAACTTTAGATGAGAATAATGAAAGTAAAATCAATAATGAGCTCAAAGAGTGCTTAATAGTATTCAAAGAAATCAAAAAGATGCCTAATTTAGATAAGCTAATGGAGATAAATAAGAGCAAGGATATAGAAAAGGATACAAATTTCATTTTGGGATTTATAAATGATAAAACTAAAAAACAGGAATTAATCAAAGAATTTGAAGCTATTAAGAAGAGACATCCCTATGAGCGATTATTTTTCATACTTGAGTATTTGTTAGATTTTGTAAAACATATATTTTTAAAATTTCTTACAAATAAAAAAGTGGTAGCAGCTCAATTGCATGAATCAAAAAATGACATTAAAGTGACAACAAAAGATGGAATTATTTTAGAAAATTTACCTTATGAAGCAGCAGAAAGAATAGTTTCATATTTTGATGCTGATACAAATAAAGCTGTTTCATTAGTTCTTAGTAAGAAAGTAGATGCATTCCTGACAAAATTAAAGGAAGCAGTCTTTGAAGTACCAGAAAAATCACTCATTGAAGCCACAGTAGGATCTATAAAATTAAGTACAGAATGTTGTGTAACTTAGATTACTTATATATTAAAACCCATACGGTTTAACTTAGAGACAAACAATGTTAGGTCTATAACATCTTATTATTTAGGTATAAAATATTAGTAAAAACCTCTAAGTTTACGAGCACGACTTGGATGCCTAAGCTTACGTAATGCCTTTGCTTCTATTTGTCTTATACGTTCGCGTGTAACATTGAAAGTTTTGCCTACTTCTTCTAGAGTATGATCTCTTCCACTTTTTCCTAAGCCAAAACGCATACGCACAATCCTTTCTTCCTTTGGTGTTAAAGTAGCAAGAACCCTTGTAGTGATATCACGCAAATCAGCAAGTATTGCCGAATCTTCAGGTCTTGAGGCACGCTTATCTTCTATACAATCACCAAAAGTACTACTATCATCATCTCCTATTGGGCTTTCTAAACTAACTGGGTCCTTTACTATTTTCATAATTTTACGTACTTTTTCAACAGGAATCATAAGTTTGTTGCTTAGCTCTTCCACAGTAGGCTCGCAACCATTTTCATGAGTCATCTGCCTTAATGCCCTATTAATTTTGCTTATACTCTCAACCATATGAACAGGAACTCTGATGATTTTAGCCTGTTCAGGTATTGCTCTAGTGATAGACTGCCTAACCCACCAAGTAGCATATGTAGAGAATTTATAACCACGCTTATAGTCAAATTTATCCACAGCCTTTATCAAACCCATGTTTCCTTCTTGTACTAAATCGGAAAATGGTAATCCACGATTTAAATATTTTTTAGCAATAGAAACCACCAAACGCAAGTTAGCTTTTATCATTTTTTGCTTTGTTTCATTGAGGATTTTTTCGTGCTTTTGTATTCTAGATACTAATTCTTTAAATTCGTGTAAATTATTTTCCCCTAAAAGAGATTGTATTCTACATAACATTTCTTCTATATAAGAAGTTTTATCACGTAAAAGATCTTTCCATTCTCTGCTAGTATTCATTTGATATAATAACTTGTTATTACTATATGCTTCTATAAACTCCTTACGGTTTATTTTGTAATCTTCAGCTAGAGAAATAATCTTTGCTTCTTCTGCAATAATGGACTTATTTAAATCATAAACTTGTTTTTTTATTATCGAAACAGCATTATCACTTAATTTTATCTGCAGTACAATTGCATATATTTTATTATAAATTTCCTCATATTTATCATGATAATCACTACTGGAGAGATTTTTTTTTTTATTTTTTAACTGTAGTATTTGTTCTCCTAAACCAATGATTTCATCTAAAGCATTTATTACTTTAGGTAATAAGTTACTTTCCATTTGCAATATTGACACACTGCTACTCGAAGATACCTTCTCTTCATCTTCATGATCATCTTTTAAACCACTTTCATGATTATTTACTGTTCTATCTTTGTCATGACCTTTATTATATGCACTATCATCGTCAATCGAAGAATTGTCTATGTCTTCACTCTCAGAATTATAATTAGCATCTAAATCTATAATTTCTCTAAGTAATATATTGTTATTTATTAAATCGTCACGCCATGAGGTTAGTATTTTTAGTGTCAAAGAAGATTCAGTTAGTGCTCCTAAAATATTTATCTTCTCACGTTCAATTTTTTCTGCTGTTTGTATCTCTTCTTCTCTAGATAAAAGCTTCACAGAGCTCATTTTATGCAAGTATATACGTACAGGATCAGCTATTTGTCCAATCGATGGAGTATCAGCTGATTCCTCTTCAGTCTCACACTCTTTGTCAGTGCAAGCAAGTTCATTTCCTTCATTTATTTCAAGTACATTAATACCAGAATCTTGTAATAGAGATACGGCTTCATCTACAAAATCTGATGAGAAGTCATCATCGAATATAATATCATTTATGTCATCAATGGTAACATATCCACCTTTTTTTATTCCTTTTGTAACAAGACTTTTTATAATCCTTTGCTCATTCTCTTGCATATTACTGTTTGATTCCATACTTTTTAGAGCAGAAACTTATATTTATAATAGATTTTTTAAGTTACGTCAATTAGGTAAATAAAGTATTTACTTAGCTGTTTTATTTTATTCAAGCAACATTATACTTTCACTTAACTCGCTTATTATTTCTGCAAACAATCTAATAGATTATTAGAGCGGGAAAAGGGGATCGAACCCTCGACCTCAACCTTGGCAAGGTTGCGCTCTACCACTAAGCTACTCCCGCTTTCAAAGTTCTAATAATATAAAACTATTTCATATAATAGACAATAAAAAACATCTAAAATGATTTTAATTCTATTTTAAAATTTTTATTTTCAATCTTTACTTTTGGTATTTCTAAATTTTTCCTCTTCATTCTCTGTTATTTAGGTTGATCTTTATAAATAAAATTACTATCTAAATATTGAACATCATCATTATTTTCTAATACTTCCACTAAATCTATCATTCTTTTAACTAAGCCTTCATCATCTACAGTAATTAAATCTTTTGCTTTCCATGCAAGGCGTGCAAACTCTGGTTCCGCAAATTTTTTATATAATGCATCACGCACTCTGCCAAAATCTTTCACTTTACAAATTACATTGTGAAAATCTTGCTGATCTTCAACATCTAGCACTCCCAATTCCAAAGAATAATTGAAGATGTTATCAAAACAACTTATGTTATCTGCTTTATATGTTATTAGTCCTACGTGATCAAAGAGAAAATTCACACTACCAGTCTCACCTAAAACTCCATCATGACGGGAAAATATATAGCGTAATTCAGATGCCGTACGATTACGGTTGTTAGTTAATGCATGAACAATAAATGCAAGACCTGACGATCCATAGCCTTCATATTGTACTTCTTCGTAATTATTATCAATTGAAGGATTACTGACACTTTTAATTGCAGTTTCTATCTTATCTTTTGGCAGATTTTCTTTGCGTGCAGCAAATATAGCTGAGCGAAGACGGGGATTAAATTCAGGATCAGGTAACCCTTGTTTTGCTGCTACAATTATTTCCCTAATTAATTTTGTGAATCTTTGTGAGCGCTTTGCATCTTGCACACCTTTTCTATGTTTTATATTTGCAAACTGAGAATGACCAGCCATAAAACTTCAGATTATCGTATAAATAGTAATGCTAAAATACTAATTTTTCTATTACTCTTCCAGCAGATTTTTCTATGATATTTGCTATATTTAAAATACCAGCTTCATCATAGTAATTGCCGATTATTTGCAGCCCTAAAGGTAGCCCTTCACTTGAAAGTCCTGCAGGTACAGACATTGCTGGTAGGCCAGCTAGACTTGCAGGAACTGTAAAAACATCGTTAATACACATCATCAAAGGATTTGGCTTATCGTTTAACCCAAATGCACCTGTAGGAGATGACGGGGCTAGAATATAGTCTACTTTTTCAAAGGCATTAATAAAATCCTGTTTTATTAAGGTTCGTGCACATTCAGCTTTGTTATAATACATATCATAATGACCAGATGAAAGAGCATATGCTCCCATTAAAATTCTTCTTTTTACTTCTGGACCAAAACCTTCAGCTCTAGTTGATTCATACATCTCTTCAAGCGTTTCTGCCTGGGCACGTAGCCCATAACGAACACCATCATAGCGTGCAAGATTTGATGAGCTCTCAGCAGAAGAAATAGTGTAATAAACAGGTAATGCATACTTAGTATGAGGTAAGCTAATTTCAACTATTTCTGCACCACTGCTTCTCAACCAATCCTCACCTTTTTCCCATAAAGCAACTACCTCGTCTTGCACTCCATCCATATTATATTCTTTAGGAATACCAATACGCCTTCCTTTTATACTGTTATTAATATAAGAGGAAAAGGCAGGAACCTCCTTATTCACAGAAGTTGAATCTCTTTCATCATAACCAGATATTGCTTCTAACATTAACGCTGCATCTTCAGTAGAGCGAGCAAACACACCAGCTTGATCTAGTGAGCTAGCAAACGCAATCATACCAAATCGAGAGCAACGACCATAAGTTGGTTTCATTCCTACTATGCCACAATAAGCTGCAGGTTGACGCACAGAACCACCAGTATCACTACCTAAACTTCCAACACACAAAAAACCAGCAACTGCTGCTGCAGATCCCCCTGATGACCCACCTGGAACTACTTTTTCTCCATCACTACTTCGTCTCCAAACGTTTTCCACAGGGCCGAAGTAACTATTAGTATTTGCAGATCCCATAGCAAACTCATCCATATTAAGTTTACCAAGCATGACCGCTCCTTTTTCTAAGAGTAAGTGAGAAACATGAGATTCATAAGTCGGAATAAAATTTTCCAGCATTTTAGAACATGCTGTAGTCCTAATTCCCTTGGTACAAAAGAGATCTTTTATTCCAACGGGTATACCCATCACTGGTGAGGTAACGTCCTGCTTCGCAATAGTTTCATCAGCTCTTTTTGCAGCCGCAAGTGCTATCTCAGGCGTTTTAATTACAAATGCATTAAGTTTTTCATTCTCAACTGCGTCTATATGTGCTTTTGCAAGCTCAACTGCAGAGAATTCCCTTCTCTTTAACCCTTCGTGCATCTGCGCAATAGTTAACCTTAATAACTCATTCATTTTCGTATCTTGATTTTTCAGAAGTAAAAATGTTAGCACAAATCTGACGTGCAAACAACTAACTTCTCTTAAAGGTAAGCTGCTTTAATTTTTATACCCACCTTTATAATAGCATCGATTACAACCAGCTATAGTACTTTCAAAAATAAGTGATAAAGGTATAATGAACAATTTTAGAAGAGGGAAAATGGCATACAGTGTAGATTTAAGAGATTATCTTTAGTTGAAAAAGAAAGGCTGAAGTTGTGGAGCTTTTAGAAATAGGAATTGTACAGATGGCTAAAAAAGAAAGCTGTTGGTTAAAACCAGCAAAAAATGGTAATTTTATCCGAAAAATAGACCCCTAGAAGAATATGTAAAAAAGCATCCAGCTGGCAGAGATGAAATTGGTTCGGAATAAGCGCAATTTGGTACAACAGCTAAAAATCACATTAAAAAAAATTTATCAAGAGATGAAAGATTATATAGAGAATATGGACAAGAGGAGAGAAAATACATGCACTGGCAAAAGACGAGAACATAATAGGATGGAAGAAGATTTCAATGACTTTTACTGGAGGTTGTGATAAAGAAGTATTTAATACATGGTTAGAACACTACCGGAGCTGCCTGTTAATACAACTGTAGTTATCGATAATGCAATAAAACCGCTAAAACAAGAGAATTAATTGAAAAGGCAATTTACTCTATCTTCCTCCATATTCTCCTGATTTGAACCTCATTGAACATTGCTCGCATACCATCAAAAGTTACCTCAAATGCATCAACACTTCTTGTTGTTGTTGGTAACGCTATTATTTAGGTTTATCATTCAGTTTAGGAAAGATTATAGTTAGGTGAGTGGGTTAACACCCTCGCCTTCAGCTTTAGTATTAGATCTATTTTAGTTTATTATCCCAAATTTGGGATTGCTTTCAAGTATATAATAGCTGATGGTAAGTTTTAGGAGATATTAGAGGAAAAGCAGCCATTCGGTATATATATCATATGGTATGAAATATCAGTGTTGGTAGAGAATCAAAGATGTAGTACAAGAGGTATGTAGAAGTAGAAATTATCAGGAAATCATGTCCATATATATGTTTCTATATTTAGCAAATTAGTGCAAAGAGAAGAAGTTCAACAACAAAATTTTCCGGAATTGAAGAATGGATTTATGGGCAGTTGGCTATTTTGTAAGGGAAATGTAACTGATCAGATGATAAAATCACTCTAAACGAGAATTGGTAAATTAGCATTCTATGCTTTTTCTCATTCTTTGGATTTCTAATCCATAGTGGTTGAATATTTTGATGTTATATAGAAAAAATCCAACTTTTGCATCAGTCTATACGCAAAATATCTCTCTAATTTTCTCTTATTTGGCTAGCTGCATTACCTACTCTATCAGCGTTTCTTTGTTAAATTTTCGGAGCTTACTGTACTTTTTTGCAGATTGTAGTCCTCTTTGCTTCAGCCTGTAACTATTTCCTTATCCATCATTTTTAACTTTAAAGGGGTTTTTTCTTCTTACTTTCTATTATCCCTTATTTTTCATAAAGCTTAGTATTAAATTATGGAGCTTTTATTTTAGATAAAAAGTTAAAAAATCAATATAATATTGGAGTATATTTTTATATACCTTAATAAACTTGGGATTCTATCTAATCATTAAGCTTTAACGCTTGTATGAATACATTTTGTGGAATATTGACATTACCAACAGCATGTAGCCTCTTTTTACCTTTCTTTTGTTTTTCAAGTAATTTCATTTTTCTATCTTTCCCACTGATCTTACCACCTGTAACATCTTTTCTATACGGATTTATGGTCTCACGAGCAATGATCTTGCTGCCAATTGCTGCTTGAATTGCAATTTTGTATTGTTGTCTTGGTATTAAATCTTTAAGACGAGAGCATATTTCTCTTCCTCTTTGCTCTACTCTACTTTTATGAATTATGCAGGCTAGAGCATCAACTGATTCACCATTGACTAAAAAGCTCAATTTTTCTATTTGACTTTCGCGATATTCGCTAAACTTCCAATCGAGGCTTGCATAACCTTTTGAAATTGATTTTAGCCTATCATAAAAATCAAAAATAATCTCAGATAAAGGTAACTTATATTTTACCAATGCTGTGCTACCCATATAAGATAGATCATCTTGCTCTCCTCTTCTTTCGTTACATAACGTCAAAATTGATCCTAAGTATTCATCTGGTACCATAATAGAAGCAATAATCCATGGCTCTTCAGTTGATAACACTTTATCTGGCTCTGGCATGTCATTTGGGTTGTGTATATCCAGATTTTGTCCATTTTTCATTTTTACCTTATAGATAACGCTTGGTGCTGTTGCTGTAAGGTCTAAATCAAATTCTCTTTCTAGTCTTTCCTGTATGACTTCTAAATGCAGCATCCCTAAAAAGCCGCAGCGAAATCCGTAACCTAAAGCATTGGATGATTCTGTTTCAAAAGTAAAACTAGCGTCATTTAAATGTAACTTACTTAGTGCATCACGCAGATATTCAAAATCATCTGCTGAATTTGGAAATATACTACAAAAAACCACAGGGCTAGTTTGCCTAAAACCTGGTAGAGCCTCTGCACAGGATCTTTTTTCTTCAGTAATGGTGTCTCCCACCTTGCAATCTGCAACTTCTTTAATTGAAGCAGTAATAAAACCAATTTCCCCAGCTGATAACTTCTCTACCATTACTTTTTTAGGTGTAAAAATACCAATATTGTCCACCTGATATGTGGCATTATTTGACATCATAACTATTTTCATTCCTTTAGTAAGTGTGCCATTTTTAACTCTAACGAGAATTATCACTCCTAAATAAGCATCATACCAACTATCAACTAAAATCGCCTGTAGAGGAGCTAATTCATCACCTTTTGGTAATGGTAGTTTTTTTACTATTGTGTTCAGTACATCTTTTATACCAAGGCCAGTTTTGGCTGAGATTAAAATTGCTTCACTTGCATCTATACCAATTATTTCTTCAATTTGTGATTTTACCCTTTCAGGATCAGCAGCAGGTAGATCAATTTTATTAAGCACAACTATAATTTCATGGTTGCTATCAAGAGCTCTATATACATTTGCCAAAGTTTGTGCTTCAACTCCTTGGCTGGCATCAATAACGAGCAGAGAACCTTCACATGCTGCTAAGCTTCTGCTCACTTCATAGGAAAAATCAACATGTCCTGGCGTATCCATAAGGTTAAGATGATATGTATTACCATCATCTGCTACATATTTAAGCCTAACCGTCTGCGCTTTAATTGTAATCCCGCGTTCGCGTTCTATATCCATAGAATCAAGCACTTGATCTACCATCTTTCTTGCCTCTAAACCATTGCAATGTTCTATTAAGCGATCAGCCAAAGTAGATTTGCCATGATCTATGTGAGCAATAATGGCAAAATTCCTAATGTTGTTCATCTTACGTTATTTCTAATATTTTAAAGTCTTACACCATTATATTGCATAAGTCATCTAAGTTGTTTTATTCCTCTTTTTTATTAGAGATAAGATTATAATTTATACTATTTTAGTTATTAATTTTAATTAATGAATTATTTTTTTAATAAGATTCTTGACAAAGAATTATTAATATATTAATACTTAAATTGTAATAAATAACTCAAACCCCCAATATGTTAGATCATAAATACATTGGAAAAATCATATCTAATGAGATAACACCAGAACAATTAAAAGCAGATATAGATAATGACCAATATGAAATTAAAAATTTGAATTATGAAGAGATTAGTGAAGTAGATATAGCATTTAATTTCATGAATTTAGGTCATAGTCTAAACACTGCTATTATTGGTAATGATTTAGAGATTATAAAACTCATCCTTGAAAAAGGAGGCAAATCTTTAAATCAAAAAGATGTAAGAGAAAAACATTATCTCAAACTTGATAGCTATACCATTGGTTTTACTCATACTCTCCATGCTGCCATAGCACGTCTTATACCAAGCCAACATTATTGTAACACTGATCAAGAAAGAAAAATATATATTGAAGAAAACAAAGACAATACCTGTAAAATTATTGAATTATTGATTAAAAACGGAGCTGAAGTTGTAAATGAGCCTGAGTATAGCACTCTGCACTATGCAGTTGAAACAGGGTACCTTAAGCTTATTCAGTTAGTTATTGATTGTGGAGCTGAATATGTAGAAGGTAAAAGAAGGTCAATCCACTCTCCCAAGGAAAAAAGCATCGAAGAGTTAGCCGAAGAAATTGGGAATGAGAATATAATTAAGCTAGTTTCTCAGCAAAAGGAAAAAGTAAAAACAAAGTGTTCAGAACTTATTCAGTCGGTTATTAAAAATGGCACTACATATCCGTTAGACAAGGGGAAGTATGCTAAAAAGAGAAATGAAATTTTAAGTGAATGTGCGATTGAATCAATCTCTGATCAGATGAGTAGCTGTCTTAAAATATATTAGTAAAGTAGAAAATTGTACCTTCAACTTGATTTTTATTGTAATTTGTGTTAACTAAATAGTTAATTATTTTAGTAAAAAGTAGTAATGGGGGAACAATGGGGGGAGAAGAGTTAGAAAAATATCTTAGAGAGAAGGGGTATGAGTATCTAAATGTAGGTCGCAGTAAAGAGGATTTAGGTCAGTATTTATCTCGGCACTACACTGAGTATCAAAATAATGGTAGTAATCAGGGTCAACAGCAAGTTCCATCAGGTAGTAACAACCAAAATCAGTCGCAAGCTTCAGGCAATACCAATCGCAGTACGCCTATAGTACAACCAATTATTATTGAGCATAAATCAGGATTTGATTTTTGGGATATTATGCTTTTGTCTTGCCTTTGGGGGCGTGGTGGTAGTACAACTAATATATATAATTACAACGGTTCTAATTCTAATCGCAAAAGTAATGAATCTGACAACAGTGTGCTTGGTCCATGCATTGCTGCCTTTTGTTTGATTTTTGCAACAGTTGCATCTTACTTTTTACTATCATATGCTGCGTATAAAATAAAAAATGCTAAGCTGGAAAATAATAAGCATTCTATTCCAGCTGCTATTGGTCTTGGAGTATTTTCATTTAGTGTTTCTGCAACTTTAGTTCTTTTACTAACAGGCATGATTGTGCCAAATTTAGAGCGTGCTATGGGGGTAAGTAGTGGAGCTTTCACAGGGTTCCAGGTGATAACTGGGTTAAATGCTGTAATATTTGGACTGGGCGCAGTTCTGTTTTTCTATTTGGCTATAGATAAAGCAAGCAAAAAAGCACTAGTTGATTGGATAATGAGCAATAGGTGTTCACCAAGTTATGGCGCATCGGGTAGTCAATATGGAGAGCAGCAATTTCCTCAGTATGAACAATATCAAATGAGGCCTAATCAACAAGATCCATCAGCTCCACCACAACCACCTTCTTATGAAGAATCAATGCATAATAAACCAGGGACTAGTGGATACAGTTCATATCAAAATCAGTACCAGCCAAGTCCACAGCCGCATATTAGTAATCCTAATTTTGTGCAACATAGCTCTGATAAAGCTCCTTTATTATAATGTTGCTGTAGCGTTTTACTTGCCCATCGTTACCGGAAGGTATATGGTAGTTGCATAAAATTCAGAAAATGAGGTATTATGACATTCAGTTTGCCAGATCTTCCATACGATGAAAATGCTTTAGAGCCTTATATATCGGCTAAAACTATGAATTTTCATTATGGAAAACATCATAAAGGCTATGTAGATAAGCTTAATTTGTTGCTAGGAGAAAGAAAAACAGAGTATGAAGGACGGTTTACGGGCAATGAAGAAGATTTAAAAATCTTAATAAAGGAAACGCATAATAATAATTCTAAAGTTTCTATATTTAATAATGCAGCTCAAATTTGGAATCATACTTTTTATTGGCAGTCAATGAAAAAAGATGGTGGCTCCACTCCACAAGATGGAAGTGCAATTGCAAAGAAGATAAGAGATGATTTAGGAGGAGTGGATAAATTCACCGAAACTTTCTCTGAATATGGAGCTAATCAATTTGGTAGCGGTTGGGTGTGGTTGGTTTTAGAAAATAATAAATTAAAAATCGTCAAAACTTCAAATGCAGAACAACCGTTACCTGAGCAGATTCCACTTTTAGTTATGGATGTTTGGGAGCATGCGTATTACTTAGATTGCCAAAATCGTCGTATTGATTATATATCGATTTTCCTAAAACATTTAGTTAATTGGGATTTTGCTGATAAAAATTTAAGTATTTAATTAATATTTTTTTAATAATTTTGGAAAAAGGCCTTGAAATAAGGATAGCCAATCTATATATAAGCTTTATACTTCAAGTGAAGTAATGTTATTAAAAATTTGTTAAGGGAGAAATTAGAATGTTGAAAATGTTAGATGATAATGTATTAATTCAACCTCTTGATGAAGAAGAAAAATCTAGTGGTATTATGTTACCAGATTCAGCGAAAAAGAAACCAACAAAGGGTGAAATTAAAGCTGTCGGTCCTGGGGGGCGTAATGCGCAAGGTGAGCGCATGGCTTTAACTGTAAAAGTTGGTGATAAGGTTTTTTATCGTCAATGGGCTGGAACGGAAGTTGAATGTCGGAATGATAAATTAGTTGTTATGAAAGAGTCTGATATACTCGCTATCGTAGAAGGGAAGTAGTTTTCTTTCCGGTATCTAAAAGATATTTATTTTGTTAATTTTTTTATATTAAGGAGTGATAAAGATGGCTAATATTGTAGTATCGGGAGAACGTTTACAAAAGGCTATACGTGAAGTTGCATTAATTGTTGATACAACAGTTGGTATTACTGGTGGACCAAAAGGACGTACGGTTGCGGTTGACAAACCATATGGTGCACCGAAAATCACCAAAGATGGCTATAAAGTAATGAAGAACATCAAGCCTGAAGACAAAACACAAGCTGCTGTAATGTCTATATTTAACCAAAGTTGTTCTCAATGTAATGATAAAGTAGGTGATGGTACAACAACATGTTCTATACTCACTGCATTTGCAGTGAAAGAAGCTGCAAAATGTATAGTAGCTGGAGCTAATCCTATTGGTTTAAAGGAAGGAATGCTTAAGGCAAAAGATGCGGTACTTAAAGCACTAAAAACTATGTCACGTAATATTTCTTCTTCAGAAAAAGAAATTGCTCAAGTGGCAACAATTTCTGCAAATGGAGACAAAAATATAGGTGATAAAATTGCTGATTGCGTAAAAAGAGTTGGCAAAGAAGGTGTTATTACTGTTGAAGAGAGTAAAGGGTCTGAAGCTTTGGAAGTTGAAGAAACTAAGGGTATGCAGTTTGATCGTGGGTACCTTTCTCCTTATTTTATTACAAATAACGAAAAGATGATAATTGAATTTGACAATCCTTATGTTTTAGTAGCAGATAAGAAAATAAGCACTATACAGTCACTACTGCCTATTCTTGAAGCAGTGATGAGGTCTGGAAGGCCACTATTTATTATTGCAGAAGATGTTGAAGGAGAAGCACTGACAACGCTCGTACTCAACAGACTACGTGGTAGCCTTAAAGTTGCTGCTGTTAAAGCTCCTGGATTTGGTGATAGAAGGAAAGAAATGCTTGAAGATATAAGAATTCTATCCGGTGCAAAACATGTCATTAGTGACGAGTTAGCAATAAAGATGGAAGATCTAAAATGTGATGATCTAGGAAGCGTTAAAAATATTAAGGTTACTAAAGATAATACTATAATTGTTAGTGAAAAAGATAAAGATGATAAGGATGTAAAAGCACGTACTGAGCAAATTAAAACACAGATTGAAGCATCCACTTCTGATTATGATAAGGAAAAATTGAGAGAGCGTTTAGCAAAACTTACAGGTGGTGTTGCCGTGCTTAAGGTTGGTGGTGCAACTGAAGTAGAAGTAAAAGAACGTAGAGATAGAGTAGAAGATGCACTACATGCAACTAGGGCTGCAATAGAAGAAGGAATAGTTGCAGGTGGTGGTGTTGCTTTATTTTATGCTGCTTGTGCACTTGAAGCTGTCAAAGGCAAAGATCATGATGAACAAACAGGTATTGATGTTATAAAGAGGGCTTTAGCTGCTCCAATTGGACGCATAATTAAAAATTCTGGTGAGGAAGGTTCTATAATTTTAGATCACTTATCAAAGCAGAGCGATCATGATCTTATTTATAATGTTGAGACTATGAATTATGCAAACGCTTTCACATCTGGAGTGATTGATCCTGCTAAAGTAGTTAGAGTTGCGTTTGAAACCGCAATATCTGTTGCTAGTATACTTATCACTACGGACGCACTTCTTGTTGATGTACCAAGCAAAGATGAAAATAATAACATGGGTGCTGGCGCAGGTGGCATGGGTATGGATGGAGGATTCTAATTCATATATCTTAAAAAGAACAAGTACAGCTGTACTTGTTCTTCTTTTTATTTCTACTGATTTTAATTTCAGTAGCTTTTAATGAAGTTCACTTATCAAAGAAAAGTTATAGAATAAGGTTCTTTTATAGCATTATTTATATAAATATAACTTTAAGCTAGAATTTAATTAAATTATTCACTTTTTAAGTGAAATTAAAGATTTTTACTTTAAAATAAAATATCTTTAAGTTTTACAAGAAATGAGAATTATTCACAAATTATCAGAACATATAAAAAGTTTATTTTCTAAAAAACCTTCTATAGAAGTTAATGTACATGAGTTATCCGGTATATTAAGCTCTCCTTCACACATTAAAAAGATAAATAAAAAAAGTGATAAAGAACTCACAAAGCTACTTGAGGATATAAGCAAGAATAAGCTTAATAGTATTTTTATAGCTCAAGATTTAGCAAAGATTTTAAATGTAAATAACTACCCTATAAATGTTGAGGAATTAATTAATCTCTTAAAAAGAGAGGATAATCGAAAAGCCATTTTTAATTTATTAAGGATAAATAATGAATATATTACAACTAAAGAAGGACTAAAACGGCTCATATTAAGAAATATCAAGAAAAGCCATGAAGTAATAGAAGATTTATTAAGTAATACTGAGACAAGTAAATTACTTTTTAAGCACATTAATAGTGAACATTTACTCGATTGTGCAATAAAATGTAATGAGGACAAAATAGTAGAACTTTTAATAAAAAACGGTGCTCCTATTAATATATCAACATTACATTATTGCATAGAGTATGGAAAATTTGAAATATTTAATTCCTTGATAAAAGTTGTTAAAAATAACCTCTTAATAGGTAAAAAGTATCATGAGCTCTTTGATTATGCAGTAAAATATGAAAGATATGATATAATTCATATAATATTATGTAGTATTGATGTAAACTTAAAGGATGATAAAAATCAGACATTTCTTCATCACGCAGTTAAATTAGAAGATCTTAAAATGGTTAAGCAATTCATAAGTAAAGGTGCAAAATTAAATTGCGTTGATCAAAATGGCTGCACGCCATTGAATTTAGCAATAAAGTCTCGTAATGTTGATATTGCTAACTTACTGCTAAATGTAGGTGCTGATATAAGATATACTTATTCTCCTAGTAAAGGAAATATTATACAAGTTTACACTGAAGAAGATTATGAGTTTTTTACTCCACTGTTGAGCAAAAGAATTGATCCATTGGTGATGCAAAAAGATCATGGCACCACTTTACAACAGGTAAGCAATACTAACTTTCTTCAAAAAAGATCAGTTGCATAATTTTAATATTTATTGAATAAATTTAAATAATAAGTAACCTTTAAGGGTTAAGTATTTTTATAGACTATGATTGAAATAAGCGGTCCTGAGTTTTGTTTAGATAAGTCAGCAGAAAATTTAGTTATTTTACTACATGGGTGGGGTGCAAGCGGCAATAATTTTATTGAAATTGGCAAAGCAATGAGTAAATTTTTGCCAAACTCTTTTTTTGTTGCACCAAATGCGCCATTCGAACGTGAAGTTGGCGGCTATCAATGGTTTAGTCTAGAGGATAGGAGCGAGGTTGCTATACTTACTGGCATAAAAAAAGCAGCTGATATCTTAAATGATTTTATTGATATGAAGCTTAAGAATTTCGGTTTTAGTGAAAAGCAATTATCTTTAGTTGGTTTTTCACAAGGAGCGATGATGGCTCTTCATACGTCTCTTCGTCGCTCTAATCCTTGCTCTTCAGTTGTTGCATATTCAGGAAGACTGTTAGCACCATCAAAACTGCCTAGAGAATTAAAGTCAAAACCTAACATATGCATAATTCATAGCAGAGATGATGCAGTTGTTCCTTTTACTGCTTTTGAAGCAGCAATAGAAGCTCTAACTAACAATAACATAGAAATAGAAAGTCATAGTTTAGATGGAATAGGACATACTATTGATGATAAAGGAGTAAATTTTGGAGCTGCATTTATTAAAAAACACTTTTTAAATCAAGCTTAACACCTCATTTGATATAATAATATTGTTTTTTAATACGATCTTATTTTCTGCAATAAGCTTTATAGAGTGCGGGTAACATATATGCTCCATTTTTAAGATGCGCTCAGATAGAGTCGCTACATTATCATTTTGTAGCACTGAAATTGCTGCTTGGAAAATTATAGGTCCAGCATCTACTGTAGGAACAACATAATGTACAGTACATCCGGTAATTTTAACACCTGCATCTAATGCTTGCCTTTGTGCATTTAAACCTTTAAATGCGGGAAGTAAAGAGGGATGGGTGTTAATTACTTTACTCTCCCACTCTTTTAAAAAGTCAGCACTAAGTAGCCTCATAAAACCTGCAAGACAAACTAAATCAACTTTATAATCATGCAGTATTGTGTTAATTCTATCTATATCTAAAGGATTATTTTCTACTTCAAAGGTTGAAATATTATGCTTTCTAGCGGACAATATTCCTTGTGCATCAGGATTATTTGAAATAACGCATTCAACTTGAGCTGGAAAATTATCATCTAAGCAAGCATTTATTAGAGCTTGCATGTTAGTCCCCCTGCCAGAAATTAATACCCCTAACTTAATTTTTTTTATAGGCATTTAATTTTCGTAATATTTCGCAACAAGCCTATTTAATAATCTAACACCAAAACCAGTTGCCCCTTTTGGACATACATGTGCATCTTCTTTATTCCAAGCTGTACCTGCAATATCTAAGTGAGCCCAAGTAGCATTGTCTACAAAACGCTGTAAAAATTGAGCAGCTGTAATACTATCTGCACCAGAACCAATTGTGGCAATGTTTTGCATATCAGCAACTGGAGAATCAATCATTTTATTATACTCTTCGCTTAGAGGAAATTGCCATAGCTTTTCACCTGATTCATTGCCAGCATCAAGTAAATTATTTGCTAATTCTTCGTTATTTGAAAATAGCCCGGCATATTGATTGTTTCCTAAAGCAACTACTATAGCACCAGTTAAGGTTGCTAGATCAATCATAACCTGTGGTGTAAACATCTTTTGTGTGTACCACAGAGCATCTGCAAGTACTAATCTGCCTTCAGCATCAGTATTTAGCACTTCAATTGTTTGCCCAGACATTGAGGTTACTATATCACTTGGTCTCTGGGCATTACCACCTATTGCATTTTCTGCAAGTGCAACTACTCCTATAGCATTGACTTTGGCTTTGCGTCCTGCTAAAGTGCGCATGGTACCAACCACTGCTGCAGAACCTGCCATATCATACTTCATTTCCCACATTCCACGTGCAGGCTTCAAAGAAATTCCACCAGTATCAAATGTTATACCTTTACCAACAAAAGCAATGGGCTTTTGATTTTTAGGCCCTCCATTCCATTTTATTATTACTAATCTTGATTCTTTTTCACTACCTTGACCAACTCCAAGCAGCGCACCCATCCCTTTCTTGCGCATGTCATTTTCGTTTAAAATTTCAATGTCTAAATCAAGCTTAGAAAGCTCTTTTTTAATTTCTTGAGCATATGATTCAGGATATAATGCGTTTGGTGGCTCACTTACAAGAGAACGCGCTAGAAAAATACCCTGTCCTTCTTCACCTAAATTATTATATAGATTTTGTACATCTTTTAAATGGTTTTCATTTACTAAAAGTGTGATTTTTTCTGGATCTATTGTTTCTTCTCTTATTTTAGTGATATATTTATTAAATTTGAAGCTGCGCAAAAATGCCCCATATGCAATATTTGCACTCAAATTTGCTTCATTGCTATCAGTGAGAATAGCAGCTTGTTTTAATTGCAATTCTTTAAGTTTAGTATATATGATATCGCCAATGCTTAATGCTTTATTTTCGTTCCACTCATCCTTTTTACCAAAACCTACAACTAATATTAATTGATCATTGTTGTCTTTGTTTTGCAGCGTTATTGGTAAAAATTCCCCAAATTTTCCAGTAAAATTACCAATATTTTTAATATAAGAAAGGACTTGCTGCTCCTGTTCTTTTAAAAACGTAACATTACTTATATCACTGAATCCTTCAAATAACCCAATAACAACTACAGCTGCTTTTAAAAAAGAGTTAATATTAGAGGTTATAAATACTACTTCTAGCATGCCATGAATAAATTAAATAATAATTTAAGAGTATAACAAGCTAATCCTTAATACAACAAGTTTTATAAATTACTTGACACCACTTTCTCTTATAATAAGCTAATATTTTTTAAGGTTAGTTTATTTATGTTTTCCTCTAAAGCCTTTGCTGCAGAGAATGCGAGTTCTTCAAGTGTAATTGCTGGTTTTGTTCCCCTAATTTTAATATTTATTGTATTTTATTTTCTTATAATTAGACCACAACAAAAGAAATTAAAAGAACATAATAAACTGCTTGATGCAATTAAACGTGGAGACAAAATTGTTACTTCTGGTGGCATTATGGGAGTGATAAGTAAAATTGATACAGCAAATTCAACCTTCTCAATTGAAATAGCTCCTAAAATTGAGATAAAAGTACTAAAGACAGCTATATCAAAAGTTCTAGGTAAAGAACCAAACACAAATAAAAATAAGAAAACAAATAAGCAAGATCAATCAAAATCTAACGAAAATAAATTAAAAGATAAAGAAGAAGAAAAAGAAGATAGTGAGGAAATTAACTAAATTTTTCTTATATTAAAAAATTTCTATAATATAGAGCTTCAAAACAATATTCTATTAATTGCTGGAGGTCTTCAGCATAAAAAAACAGATGTTATTTGCGTTTCTAAAAATACAGAAAAAGAATCTATATTAAATATCCTGCCTAGAGTATCAGAAAGTAAAATTGAAGTAACTATAGTTAGGTGATAACAATATCAAAAATCAGTTCTGTGCTGATAGAGATAATAATGTACTTAAAATACTGAATATTTTGAAAGCATTAAGGAAGAGCAGATCACTAAAAATTAAAAGCAATCAAACCATTATTTGCTTCATTTATATCTGCAAAATCACAGTTATTTTACTTCCAGCCAAACTGATCTGCTACCATTATAGATTCATTTAAGTATTTATCAAGCTCTTGAAGAGGTAGGTCACTCTGTTTATAATGACCCCAAGCTTTTAGTATTTGTGAAACTTCAACATCATCCCTTATAGGATATTCATGATTCATTTCTGTATACAAGCGTTGTGCCTTTTTACTTACTAAAAATTCCAATAACTTAATGGCATTATCCTTATTTTTTGCATTTTTTATCACTGCACCACCACTTATATTAATCATAGCTCCGTTGCTGTTTTGATTGGGAAAAAAAACTTTTAATTTCTCAGATGCTTTATCAGAAGCAAGTACTCTAGCAAAGTAATAGCTGTTAACAATAGCAACTGCTCCTTCACCTGCTGCTACTGCATAGATTTGATCTGTATCGCCACCACTTGGCTTTCTTGCAAAATTATAAACTAATCCTTTAATCCATTCTTTTGTACACTCTAAACCATCAGTTGCAATCATAAATGCAATAAGTGATTGATTATAAGGACTACTAGAGGAACGTGTGAGTATTTTTCCTTTCCATTTTGGATCCGCTAGATCTTCATAAGTACTAAGATCTCCAGCATCAATAAGTTCCTTATTATAAACCAAAATTCTTGCTCTTTTTGTTAAACCAAACCAATAATTATCGCTGTCTCTAAAATTCTCTGGGATCACATCTTCCAGTATCTTAGACTCTATTTTAGACAGTAGCTCTCTTCTTTTTGCTGAAATTAAATTTGTTACATCAGCAGTTAAAAATAAATCACCATTGTTCTCGTTTTCTATTCTTATAAGCAATTGAGCATAATCATCATTAATATAGTTAATTTTTATGCCTGTTTCTTTGGTAAACTCATTAAACAATGAGTGCATTAATTCTTCTTTCCGCGTGGAGTATACATTGACTACCTCATCACTTTTATTTAGCCTTTGATTTTGAAAATATATTAAAATTAAGGTAACTAATAGAATTACAATAGTAATGAAAAATTTTCTCATATCTTTCTTACAGCTAAATTTTATTATTAAGGATTAAAATAGTAACTGTCAAGCTAACATAGAAATTTTAAGATTAAACTTAAAAATATTGCAAATATATAAATATTTCTATACTATACGTTAAAAATACTCATTTGATAAGTTGAGAGGATATATGGCTGAGCTAGATGCAATAAATGAAAGTATAAAAACTGAAGGTTCTTTAGAATCAAATGAAAGCATAGAAAACAGAGTAAAAGAAATTATATCAAATCAATTTAAAAAAGATATAAGCCAACTTAGTACTTCTTCAACATTTAACGATCTTGGAGCAGATAGTTTAGATACAGTTGAGGTTATTATGGCTGTTGAAGATGCATTTAGCATTAGTATATCAGATGATGATGCACAAAAAATGCAAAATTTAGGCGATATAGTAAAGTACATAGAAGATAAAATAAAAAGTAATTAATATTTATGAACAAGCGAGTAGTGATTACTGGTATTGGTCTGGTAACTCCTTTAGCAGCAAATGTTAAAAATACATGGAAGAGATTAATTGACGGAGAATCTGGAATCAAACTTATCGATAGGTTCTGCGCAGAGGATCTTAGTTGTAAAATTGGTGGGCAGGTTCCTTTAAAATCTGAAAATTATGAATATGGTCTTGAGCTTACAGATTATATAAATGAAAAAGATATCAGAAAAATGGATACTTTTATTCATTATGGTCTTGTTGCAGCACAACAAGCAGTTGAAGATGCTGGTCTTGTTTGTAATTCTCAACTTGTAGAAAGTGTTAATCCTGGACGTATTGGAGTTGTTGTAGGTTCTGGGATTGGTGGCTTGCCACGTATAGAGGAAACAGTTATATGCTTAAGTGAAAAAGGTCCAAGAAGAGTTAGTCCTTTTTTTGTTCCTGCAAGTTTGATCAATTTAATTTCTGGTCATATCTCAATTAAATATGGGATTGAAGGTCCAAATGATTCGGCAGTTACAGCATGTGCAACAGGGGCTCATGCAATTGTAAATGCTGCACGGATGATAAAGTTAGGGGAAGTAGATGTTGTAGTTGCTGGCAGTGCAGAAGCTACTTTATGCAGGTTAGGAATTGCAGGATTTGCAGCAGCTAAAGCGCTGTCAACTAAATTTAATGACGAACCTAATAAAGCTTCAAGACCTTGGGATCAAGAACGTGATGGCTTTGTTATGGGTGAAGGAGCAGGTATAGTAATACTTGAAGAATATGGACATGCAAAGAAGCGTGATGCTAAAATATATGCGGAATTTTTAGGTTATGGTCTCTCAGGAGATGCGCACCACATCACTGCTCCAAGAGAAGATGGTGCTGGTGGAAAAAGAGCTATGCACCTTGCTTTAAAAAGTGCAAATATTGAATCGAATAAGATAGGATATATAAATGCTCATGGTACTTCAACACCACTTGGAGATTTAGCAGAAGTTAATGCCATTAAAAATTTGTTTGGCGATTATGCTTATAAAATACCAATTTCCTCAACAAAATCATCTATAGGACATTTGCTTGGAGCAGCAGGTAGTGTTGAGGCAATATTTTCTATTTTAGCATTAGAAAATAATATAGTGCCACCAACTTTAAATTTATTTAATCCATCTGAAGGTTGTGACTTAAATTTTGTACCTTTTAAAGCACAAGAACATAAAATTGATTTTGTTCTATCAAATTCTTTTGGCTTTGGTGGTACTAACGCATCTTTAATTTTTGGTAAGGCACACTGATTGTTTCTATAATAATTTATTAATATATTTTGAATAAAAATTTGTAAACGAATCAGTAGTATGGTTGATTCTCTTTTAGCCTAGCCACTATAGCTTCTTCCCAAATTTTACCATTAGCTAGCAATTTTTCCTTGTCATACATTAATTCTTCCCTTGTCTCAGTTGCAAATTCAAAATTTGGACCTTCAACAATTGCGTCAACAGGGCAAGCCTCTTGACAGAGACCACAATATATACATTTTGTCATATCAATATCATAGCGTGTGGTACGCCTACTTCCATCTTGACGTTCCTCTGCTTCTATAGTAATAGCTTGTGCTGGGCATATCGCCTCACACAATTTGCATGCTATACAACGTTCCTCACCGTTTGGGTACAGACGCAAGGCATGCTCACCACGAAATCTTGCGCTCAAAGGACCTTTTTCCATAGGGTATCTTATAGTTACTTTAGGCTTAAACATATACTTTAAAGTAATGTATAAACCTTTGATAAGTTCTATAAAAAACCAGTATTGAACTTTTTTTAACTTCATATATACCACAAATTATAATATGTATTCTTACAATGTATAATAAAAAATCTATATCTTACGCAATATCCTATCTAATCTCAATTTTGGAGGTAACCAACTTTTAAAAGATAAAGCAACAATCTCAGCGCGACCAACTAAATTTTCCATAGGAATGAACCCTATATATCTACTATCCTGTGAATTATCTCTGTTGTCTCCCAAAACAAAAAAATGATCTTGAGGTACAGTATACACCTGTGTATTATTTGCATTGTCATTAAAATGCTTATCTAATTTCAGTACTTCATACTTTCTACCGTTATAGATAATTTCTTCATAACGAGGAACTACAGCTTTATTGTCATTTCGATCTATATCAACAAAATCGGTAATTTTTTCATGTTTCATTTTCTTATTATTAATGTATAAGTCACCATTAATTAATTGTATCTTGTCTCCTGGAAGACCTATAATCCTTTTTATGTAATTAATGCTTTCTTTGCCTACTGGGCGAAAAACAACGACATCACCCGCTTGTGGCTTATGATAAAAAATCCGACCTTTAAATATTTTAGGAGCAAAAGGAAAAGAATACCTACTATAACCATAAGCATATTTATTGACAAAAATGTAATCACCAACGAGTAAAGTACTCTTCATTGAACCAGATGGTATATGAAATGGTTCAAATAATAAGCTACGAAATAAAACAGCAACAAGCACCACTAGTATAAAAGAGCATACTGTTTTCCTTTTAGGACACTCGCAAATATTCTTCAACTGGTTAACCTTGTGTAATTATAAGTTACTTAACAAATAAATAGAAATAAGTCAATTATCTCCAAGCCTTAGTATAACACGTTCTTTGCCAATTAAAGGTAAAAGCTTAGCTAAACTTGGACCTTTATCAAGTCCAGTGAGAGCTAAACGTAGTTGCATAAACAGATCATTGCGTTCTATTTTAGTTTTTAGCATGATTGATTCTACCCATCTGGTCCAAGTATTTTCATCCCATTTCTCTTCTGGTAGCAAGCTAAGCACTAAGTTTATAAGCTCATTATCTATAATAACAGTTTTAATATTTGTTGTGCATATTTTCCACCACTTTTCAGTATCAGAAAATCTCTCTATGTTGTTCCTAATCAAATACCAAAAATCTGGAGATTGCATTGAATTTAAGCGCTCTTTAACTGATTCAAAAGACATATTGGAGAATATTTTTGCATTTAGTCTATATATATCAGATAAGTCAAACTTTACCGATGCAGCACTAAATTTCTGTATAGAAAATGACTCTACTAAAGATTTCATACTAGTTTGTGCTTTAATTACATCTGATGTACCAATTTTTGCCAAATAACTATTAATTGCCATAGGCTCAAGGCCATCTTCCTTTAAATATTTTATATTCAAACCACCCTTACGTTTAGATATCTTGTCTTCACCCATATGCAATAGAGAAAGATGAGCAAATTTTGGCACTTTAGCTTTAAGTGCGTTCATAATATGTATCTGCACAGCAGTGTTAGTGATATGATCTTCTCCGCGAATAATATGAGTGATATTATAATCAATATCGTCAATTGTAGAAGGAAGCATATATGTATAGCTGCCATCAGTCCTTTTTATGATTGGATCACTTATGTTTTTTACTAAAAATTTTACTTCACCGCGTATTTCATCATCCCAAAAAATAATAGCATCTTCATCTAACTTAAAGCGAAAATAAGGCTTCCTTTCATATTGCTCTTTCTGCTGAGCAGATAGTGTTAAAGAGTTTCTATCATAAATTGGCGGCAATCCTTGTTTTAATTGCATTTTGCGTTTGATGTCTAGCTCCTCTTTGCTTTCATAACAGGGATAAATATGTCCTTCCTTCATTAGAGAAGAAAATACTTCATTGTAACGTTCAAACCTCTCAGATTGTTTAAAGCTTAAATTTGTCTCAATACCAAGCCATTTTAAATCTTCTATAATGCTATCTATATACGTAACATTTGAGCGCTCAATATCAGTATCATCAAAACGTAATAGCAGCTTGCCATCACAACTCCGTGCATAAAGGTAACAAACCAAAGCTGTGCGTATATTGCCAACATGCAAATAACCAGTTGGACTGGGTGCAAAACGAGTTAACATCTCTATTTCTCAATAAGTTATAGTAACGTAATATAGCTTGTGTTTAGATTTTTGTCACATTCCTTCAAGGCAGAAATCTAAAAAATTTGAGAAACGTTATTTAATCTTTTTTCACTTCTTCCTGTTATTATAGAGATATTAATAAAACAGGGGATTAAATGTCTAATATAGAATTTATTGATGTTGCTGTTGATACCTACAACATGGTGACAATTGCACCAATAGGTTGTAATAATATAGGTATTGCTGATCAACGTGTCATTATAGGATACAAAGATCAAGCATTAGAAATCACTGAATATAGTGATCATATAAATGGTAACAACATAAAAGTACAAGCTAAGTTTGATGATGTTAATTTAAAATATTACAAGGAAGAACCAGGTGTTACAGATACTATAGGATTGATATTTTCACATGTAGACAAAGATCAATTCGAACAGCTTCGTAATTCATTATCTAATCCAGATATGTTTATCATTATAGGTGTTGAAAAAGATAATGAACACATCGATCTTACAAATATTGATTATAGTCAATTTAACAGCTGTTCTTAAAAAGAAAGAACTTTCTTAATTTTAACTAATATTTAGTAAATTTCAGTATAGTAAAGATAGCATCTTTACTATACTCTGCTTTTGTTTTAGCTATCAATATTAAACTTAATATATAAAATAGGAAAATAAAATTACTAAAGCATGAATCAAGAGTTTACTAGTGTTATAGATGATTTTAAACTGGAACAAAATTTTGCCGTTGCTGTCTCAGGGGGAATAGATAGCATGGTCCTACTTCATCTTGTAGCGCAGTGGGCAGGAGAAAAGAAAGAAGCAGTGCCAATAGTGCTTACCGTAAATCATAATCTGCGTTCAGAAGCAAAGGAAGAAGTTCTGTTTGTTTCAAAGCATGCAGAACAATTAGGCATTCCATGTTACATATTAAGCTGGGAAATAAAGGAGAAAATCAAAAGTAATGTACAATCACGCGCAAGAAATGCAAGATATGAGCTATTGACTCAGTGGTGTAAACAAAATCAAGTGAAACACCTTCTGACTGCTCATAATCTTGATGATCAAGCAGAAACTTTTTTCATTAGACTGGAGCGTGGTAGCGGTGTAGATGGTCTATCTGCAATGAGTAAAAAGAGCATTTTTAATGATATTTATATACTTAGGCCACTGCTTACGTTTAGTCGCAAAGTTTTAACAGAATATGCATTGAGCCATAATGTAAAGTGGATAGAAGACCCAAGCAATCGGGATAACAAGTATAAACGCACTATATACCGCAATTTCCTTAAAATTAGTGAAAATCCAGAAGTACTAATGAAACGAATATGCTTAACTAGTATGCACATGAAAAGAGCACTTATTGCGCTCATGCATTATACAAAAATTGCATTTAACCAATGTGTGATTATATCTGCTTTAGGCTACATAGAAATAAAATTGATTGAATTCTACCAATTACCAGAAGAGATAGCTACAAGAGTGCTTGTTTATTCTTTAATGGTAATAGGAGAGAAATATTATAAACCGCGTTATGGCAGTTTTAGCATCATATTCAATCAAATATGGCACAAAGATTATAAGAGAGATCATACACTGCATGGCTGCACAATAATGAAAAGCAAAGGTAATATAATGATCTTAAGAGAAGCTGCAAAAATTATAGATAAAACAATAGAACTGAAGCAAAATGAAACTATTGAATATGAGTGGGATAACAGATTTTTATGTACAATAAGAAATATTCCATGCAACCAGACTGTGACTATAACAATTCTGAAAACATATTCTCAATTACCAGAACATTTGAAAAAATATCATCAAAAGATAATATGTTCTTTACCTATTCTTGTAAAAGATGAAAAAATACTTGCCTATCCACACATAAATTGTGACAATGTAGATTTCTCAATTAGTAGTCATCCAGTTAAAGAAAACATAATGAATTGTATAAATTACATAACAGATGAGGAGGTTTTTGCGTGAGAAAAATTTTTGAAGGTTTACTAATTTGGCTAGTTATCATTACTATTGTTGCAGTTGTATATTTTCAATTAAATGGGAGAGTTTTAAGTAAAAATAACATAAATTTACCTTTTTCTAGCTTTCTCAATAAGCTTGATGGAAATGAAATTGAAAGTGTCGTAATTAAACAAAATAGTATTGAAGGAAAATTAAAGGATGGCTCGAGCTTTATTTCAAGTGGCATAATTTACAATGACTTGATAAAAATGCTCCATGATAAACAAGTAAATTTTAGCTTCTCAACTGGTGAATCCTTCTTAGGTCTGATTGGTAGTGTATTAATATCATGGTTTCCTATGTTTCTACTTATCATAGTATGGTTTGTTTTTCTAAAACAAATGCAAGCTGGTGGCAATAGAACCATGAGCTTTGGCAAGTCCAGAGCACGACTGATGACAGATAATAGAAAAAGAATTACATTTGATGATGTTGCCGGTATTGATGAGGCAAAAGAGGAATTAGTAGAAATTGTTGACTTCTTGAAACATAGGCAAAAGTTTCAATCACTTGGTGGCAAAATACCAAAAGGGTGTTTACTGGTTGGTCCTCCAGGAACTGGTAAAACTTTACTTGCACGAGCAATTGCAGGTGAAGCAAAGGTACCATTTTTTAGTATTTCTGGTTCTGATTTTGTTGAGATGTTCGTTGGAGTTGGGGCTAGTCGTGTTCGTGATATGTTCGATCAAGGAAAAAAAAGTGCTCCTTGTATAATTTTCATTGATGAAATAGATGCAGTGGGTCGGCATCGCGGCATTGGGCTTGGTGGCGGCAATGACGAAAGAGAACAAACTTTAAACCAACTACTTGTTGAAATGGATGGCTTTGAATCCAATGATGGAGTAATAATTATTGCTGCTACTAATCGTCCAGATGTTTTAGATCCAGCATTACTTAGACCTGGACGTTTTGATAGGCAAGTTACTATATCTGCACCAGATATTAACGGACGTGAGAAGATACTAAATGTACATGCAAAACATGCACCTTTGGCACCAAATGTTAACATTAGAACGGTTGCAAGAGGAACTCCTGGGTTTTGTGGAGCTGATCTGGCAAATTTAGTAAATGAAGCATCTCTCATAGCTGCCAGGAGAGATCAAAAAGTGGTGACGATGGCAGATTTTGAATATGCACGCGATAAAGTGATGATGGGAGCAGAAAGACGTTCTTTAATGATGACAGATGAAGAAAAACAGCTGACTGCTTACCATGAAGCAGGCCATGCAGTTGTAGCTTTTTATAGTCCAGCCTCTGATCCAATACATAAAGCAACTATTATCCCAAGAGGAAGGAGCTTAGGGCTTGTTATGCGTCTTCCAGAAACAGATAGAGTATCACATACGAGAGAAAAGATGATCGCTGACATCACTGTTGCCATGGGTGGAAGAGTTGCAGAAGAACTTATTTTTGGTCACGATAAAGTTACCAGCGGTGCTTCATCAGATATCAAGCAAGCAACTGCTATATCACGTGCTATGGTCATAAAGTGGGGCATGAGTGATAAAGTTGGGCCACTGGATCACAGTAGAGAAAATATCACCAGAGAAAGCAGCGCTGAGGTGATTTCTGATAGTACTGCAGAGCTTATAGATCAAGAGATAAAAAATATTATCTCTATGTGCTATGATAAAGCTAAAAGTATTCTTACTGAACATGAAGATAAGTTAGAGCTAATTGCCTCTAATCTATTAAAATTTGAAACTTTAACTGGTGATGATATTAAGGATATCTTTGATGGTAAGGAGATTGTCATAAAAGATGAAGAAACAGGCGAAGAGATAAAAAGGTCTTCACTACCTTTAAAAGGCTGATATACTACTAATTTTATAATGTTATTATGAGCGTTAATTGCGGCATAGTTGGCCTGCCAAATATAGGAAAATCAACTCTATTTAATGCTCTTACTCAAACTGCACTGGCTGAAGCCGCAAATTATCCATTTTGTACAATAGAACCAAATGTGGGGCGTGTAGCTATTAAAGATAGGCGTTTAGTGAAGCTTGCAAAAATTGCCGGATCTCAAAAAGTTATATATAATCAACTTGAAGTTGTAGATATTGCAGGCCTGGTTAAAGGTGCAAGCAAAGGTGAGGGCCTGGGCAATAAGTTTTTAAGTCATATTAGAGAGGTTGATGCAATTATTCACCTACTGCGCTGCTTTGAAGATAGTGACGTTCCTCATGTTCATAATGACATAGATCCTATATCTGATGCTGAAACAGTGGAAATGGAGTTAATTTTAGCAGATATTGACAGCATAGAACGCAGACTCCCACAACTGCAGAAAGGAATAAAATCTGGCAACAAAGAATCTAAAAAGACATTAGATTTAATGCTGGAAGTGCTTGAAATGCTCAAAAATGGTAAACCGGCAAGAAGTTTAGGATACCCAAACGAAGAAGAAATAAAGCTGCTTCAACTTTTGACAACCAAGCCGATTATGTATGTTTGCAATGTTGAAGATGAGAATATCATTCATGGTAACAGCTTATCTAAAATTGTAGAGAAAATGGCCAAGGAAACAGGTAGTCAGTGTCACTGTATTTCAGCGAAACTAGAAGCAGAAATTGCAACTCTTGAAAATGAGGCGGAAAAAGCAACCTTTTTATCTGAATTTGGCCTAGAGGAATCAGGGCTAGATTCTATAGTGAAAATTATGTATAACCTGCTGAATATGATAACGTTTTTTACCATTGGGCCAAAGGAAGCTCGGGCGTGGCCAATACAAAACGGTATAACAGCAGAAAAAGCAGCCGGAGTCATTCATAGTGATTTTGAAAGGGGATTTATAAAAGCAGAAACAATCAGCTTTGAAGATTATCTGCAGTATGGTGGCGAAGCTGGATGCAAAGATGCAGGAAAATCGAGATTCGAAGGCAAAGAATACATTGTACAAGATGGAGATATAATACATTTTAGGTTTAATACGTAAAAAATCTTTACTGTAAATAAAAGGTAAATAGCTGGTGTATTTATCTTAAAAGATATTGACTAAAATGACAATATGTATTCTAATTTTATTAGACAATAAAAAATAACTAAGAGGGGGAAAATTATGACATGGTTATTAAAAAAAATAAAATTGTTCTTCAGATTCCATGTTGGAGAAGTACTACTTAGACGAAGACATTTTACTTAACTTGATAATGACTTAATACAAGCTTGTAAAGATGGAAAGATAGAAAAAGTTCAATCTCTTGTGAACAAGTTAGGGGTAGATATTAATGTTAAAGGTAAGAATGGTAAAACACCTCTACACTATGCTGCTAAAAATGGACATGAGGAAATAGTTAAGCTTCTTCTTAAAAATGGGGCAGATGTTAATGCTCAAAATAAGTATGATCTTACAGCTTTAGAACTTGCTAATAAAGCAGAACATAAAGGCATAGTTAAGCTTTTTTTTCAACATGAAGTTGAGCTTCGTCTTAAAAATCGGGTAGATATTAATGTTAAAGATCAGGATGGTTATACACTTCTACACTGTGTTGCTAAAGAGGGGTATCACAATATAGCTGAGCTTCTTCTTAAAAATGGAGCAAAGGTTAATGCTCAAAGTCAGAGTGGTAAAACATCTCTACACTATGCTGCTAAAAATGGACATGTGGAAATAGTTAAGCTTCTTCTTAAAAATGGGGCAGATGTTAAGGCTAAAAATAAGTATGATCTTACAGCTCTAAACCTTGCTAATAAAGCAGAACATAAAGGCATAGTTGATCTTCTTTTTCAATATGAAGTTGAGCTTGGTCTTAAAAATTGGGCAGATGTTTATTATGAAGATCAGGATGGTAATATACTTCTATACCGTGCTGCTAAAAATGAACATGTAGAAATAGCTGAGCTTCTTCTTAAAAATGGAGCAAAGGTTGATATTATAAATAACTATAATGAGGCACCTTTACACTGTGCTATTTGTGATGAAGATATAGATATAGTGAAGTTTCTTCTTAAAAATGGAGCAGATGTTAATGTTAAAGATAGGAATGGTAATACACCTCTACACTGGGCTATTCTACGTAGAAATACAGGATTAGTTAATCTTCTTCTTAAAAATGAAGCAAATGTTAATGTTAAAAGTGATCACGGCTTTTATTATCCCATGCTGGAAGGTGAGGGTAGTACACCCGTACAGGCTGCTGCTGAATCCGGTTGTATGGAAATCCTTTTCCTACTTCTACTTTTTGGTGCTGATATAAGTGCAGAAGATCGAATCAAAATGAACGGCAATCCTAAACTTGCCAGCTGTTTAGAAGAATTTGAAAGAATAAAGGCGATACCTCTCTTTGATAGAATGATAGAAGCACATAAAGGTGGAAATATAAAAGCCATTTTACCTTTGATAAATAATAGAGAAGCATTAATCAAGGATCTACAGGAAATTGAAGAACGTTGTAATTCTAACGAACAATTATCTTTTATATCTCAATACTTGTATGATTTCATGAAATATATGGAACCAAAAATTAAGCAAGCATACAAAATAAAGAAATGTAAAACTAAAGCTGTAAGTAGCTTGATAAATACAAGATATGAAAATATTAAGCTTAGCCCTAAGCTCAGTATAATAAGCAAAATACTTCTATGGATAAAACAATGTTTCTATAAAATAATGCCATTTTTAACCAAAAATATAGATGATGCACTTCCAGAAAAGCAATGTCACAACAATAATTTTCATGATGTAGCTGGAAACATAGCTCAATATTTAAGTACTAAAGATTTACAAAATCTTGCTTTAGTCTATAAGGATATTAATATTAGTGTTAATAATGAAAAAGAATGTAGCGAAAAAAGAATCAATAGGTCAATGGGTAGGTTAATGACTGATGTAAAGCAAGTTTTAGATGAACCAACTACAATTGGAATTTATGGTTCATTTATTGAACACTAAATAAACATTATCTATAGATAGCTTACTGTATGTCATGCAAGAAGCATTAATTTCTAAGAACCTGTACGCGATCTAGGAAGAATGATAAGATGGATAATAATATATATAAAAAATATGTTATGCGAGATTCATACCCAAAGTCGTGAGAAATTCGAAAAGATTAAACCAACTTTGGAAAGCGCACGAAAAAGCCAAGAAAGCAGAATTTATACGAGTTATTTTGCGGCGTGCTGTACGTTTTAAAGAGTAGTGGCGAATGTTGCCTAAACAAAATGGCGCAATTACTATGATTATTTTAAGAGATGGAATAGGTATAGATAAAGAAAGCGTTTTGGAGCGTATCTTAAAAAAATTAGTTGGGTTTCAACAATGGTCGGAATACCAATTCTGCATAATTGATGCCCAGAGCGTGAAAAACACCGATACTGCTGAAGAAAAAGGTTATGTAAGAAAATTTCAGGAATATATAGCGGTGGATAGTCAGCGCATGCAATTTATATCACAACAACTAATATCGTAGATCTGCTGTAAAAATGGTTTGGAATGCTAAAAAAACCTTTCAGAAGTTCAAAATATACTGGTTGATATACAGGGGAAAAATTTGCAACTCAAATAAAAGCGATTATTGGTGCAACTGTTGAAGTAATCAAACGAAATGAGCTACATTCCTTTGTTGTATTACCAAAAAGATGGGTTGTCGATTTGCTTGGTTAGAGAAGATTATGGAAGAATTGTGAGAGGAAACTCAACACTAGCTTACAAATTTTCTTTTGTTGCTCTTTTGCTAAAAAGATTATGAACAGGCTCTTAGAGTTAGTAATCCAATTTGGCAAGCTGTTTTTTAAATGCATCCTGAAGCATTTAAGGTTTTATTAGAACATGATCCTAAAAATATAAACCTTCCATATCAATAGACATACTGTAATAGCTATTGAAAAAAGGAGATAGAATATTTTAGAGAGAAGTAAGAAATTCGATAGAATTAGTTCTGCAAAAATAATTTAAACTTTTAAAGTAGGAGTAGTCTCATAAAATATTATATTGGGTTAGATGTCTCACTCAAAGAAACTTTTATAAGTATCGTTGATGAGAAAGGAAAAGTTGTTAAGGAAGAAGTTGTTGCAAGAAAAAGTAAAGCAATAGCAGAGAACTTGCTAAGTCAAGGCAAAAAATAAGAATCCATAGGGATAGAAAGTTGTCAATATCAATGTGTAAAGAGTTAAGGGATTTTGGATTACCAGTGATTTGTGTAGATGCAAGGGGTATAGCTCAAATGATGAGGGTTGGGTTGTACAGAGAAGTATTAGTAAAATCAGATAAATCTTACCAAATCAACTTGGAAGCAGAAGACAGTTAACATGTAGCAAACAGCAGATTATTGGAACAATAAATTGAAGATATACGGTTGGTCGAGGATTAAAATTTGAAAGCTTTTCTTTAAAAATAGAAGAAATGATCTAGATGAAGTTAGCAAAAACTCAATTGAAGCATTAGTACATAGCTTAGAAACAATAGAAGAATCAATTTGATAAATTACTTTCAGAAAAGTGCAAAAAAGATAAAAATTATTAGCCCAGGGGTTGGTATTATAGTAGCAATGACATACAAAGCTGCAATACACATAGGTTTGAAACATCTTATACAGTTGGAGCATATATGGGATTGAGCCCAAGACAGTATGCTTCTGGGGAGATTGATCGACATGGAAGTATATCAAACAATGGAGTGCAGAAGTATGCTATATGAGGCTGCGCAATCCTTGCTGACAAGATGTAAGAGAAAATTTAAGTTAAAAAGCTGGGGATTAGCAAAAAAGAAAGGTATGAAGAAAGCAATTGTTGCTGTAGCGCGGAAGTTGTCAGTAATTATGCATAGGATGCTAATTGATAGAAAAGAATTTTGTTATCAATAAACACTAAAGGAATATAGGTATAATTTTATTGAAAGTAAAGATAGTAATGCCGATGGAAGCGATAAGCAAGAACAGAGGATGAAGCTAAGACTTCGTATTAGTTGTATTAAATAAGATTTGAACTGACACTTAGAACAAAAAATAAGAGAAATGAGTACAATGCAAAAAAAAATACTAAAACTAGGATTTTAGCAAGACAACTAGGAAATGTGTCACAAGCGTATGGGATATTCAAATTTTATCGCTTCAAGGAGTTATACGAAAATGGAGATGAGATAAGTAAGAAAGTTTGCAAACAGAGTTTCGGAAGACATAGAAAGAGCCGTGATTAATATCGCAACAGAGTTTCCAGCATATAAAAAATGAGCTGAGAAAAAAATAATATCTGAAGGTGGATAGTTGAGACTTTTAAGAAAAGACTTAAAGCACTAGAAGCAAAAAGATGGAATAATTCTAACAGCTTTAGAAAAAGTGAAAGAACAAAGATGATAAAATTGAAACACAGGTTATCTGGGTGCTCAAGATACCTATTATGTAGGTAATATCAAAGGTATAGGACGAATCTACCAGCAATTGATACTTATTCTCGAAGTTGCATTTGCTAAGTCGATAAGACAGCAATTACCTCTTGTTAAATGATAGCCATTCTTTGATATTGCGTATTTTGACTGATAGAGGTACAGAATATTGCGTGAAATTATCAGCTTTATTTAGGCATATCGATCATTCTAGAACCAAAACCCACTCTCCACAGACCAATGCTTCACAAAACTATGCAAATCATCTTTAGAAATATAGTTCTTTGGAAGATCTGCAGATTGATGTTGGTTGCGTTCTTACAATGAGACAATCAGGCAAATATTGCTACGGCCAATGCAAACTTTTCTTGATATATTGCTTTTTAGAAAAACATTAAATCAGGATTCTGATAGTATATTTAAATTCTTCTGTCAGTTAATTCGTCACTGTCAGATTAAGTGGTGTCTGGTACAATTGAAAAGCAAAAAACCGTTCTAGCTTAGTACAGCTAATCCTCCAACTTTGCAATTTCATCAGGTGATAAGCCAGTAGATCCAGCTATTAAGTCAACAGATATACCAGCTTTAAGTAGGTTTCTTGCAACTTCAATTTTCCCTTGGAGAGAACCGATTTGGATGCCTTCTTTTTTGCCTACATCAAATTTCTCTTCAAGACTAGAGAGATAATCATCAGTACATTTTGTTGCTTGATCGTAAGCTAAACGTTCTTCTGGAGTCCAATTGTATTCATTGACCACGTCATAAGCTCTGCCAATAATAACATCATTACCTATTATTTTCTTTAAATCTTTTTCGCTTGTCGCATCAGCATATTTAAAAAAATAGATCCACTTCTCGACTATATTCTCAAGCTGATCTTCTTTGGTTTTATTAAACTTAGGTAGCTCTATGAAAGTGAAACTAAAGTCTTTAAGATCATGCTGATAAGTAATTTTATCAAGGGTAACATGATCAGACTTATAAGCCAGTTTCTCAGGAAATAAAATAAAATCAGCAATAGCAATAAAAATGACCCCTTTAAGATTATGATATTGATCACCTTTATGAGCTTGACTTGAATAAGCCTTGGCAGCATAATATTGAGCACGTTTCTCGAAGCCTGTGGTTTTAGCAACTTGCATCTCAAGAATCATCTGAACCCCATTAGAATCGGTACAAAGGATATCAACAATACTTTGCTTTTGAGAGATAATTTCAGGATCTTGAATAGGGCTTAAAAAGGAAACATCTTTGATTTGATCAACATCAGTAAGATCTAATATATCATTAAGAAAATGAATAAGAATATCCTTATTATTTACAGAACCAAATATCCTCCGAAAAGCGACATCATTCTTTGGATCTAAAAACTTAGAAAGAGCCATATATAGAATGAGAATAAAACATCAATAATTATACACTATTTAAAGTAACTTTGCTAAATAAAACAGCACTTTTAGTCTTTTGTGATGTTATATTAATAATTCAAGAAATTATGTAATTCATAGAGATTATTACAATAAAAATGTAAAGAAATTTAGGCTTACGTATAAAATGAGATTTGATTTGACAAGTCAGTTATAGTAATCCCTATGAATCACACAAATGAACGCTATGCTCCGGCAAATGGAAGAGACCTCATTTTCTGGTCAATGTAACCACGGTAGACCCACCTATATAGAATTGAAACTCTCTGACATTGAAAAGCTTTTTGCGCGGAGATGAGTTTTGCTTAGGTATGTGATCTGTTCCTTACAGTAAAGTCTTTATTTGTTGAATAATATTTTAAGTAATATATTTACCTTTGTTAACCTCTCTCGCTATAACGTTCATCATTCACGACCGTCTTACAAAATTCTTCAATTACATCACCATTTTTTTCGATTGCAAGTGCTGCATCCTGTTTTAAATTTTTAATATTTTTCTCAGTAGCATTATCTAGATCAGCAGATGCAAATTTCAATTGAGGTTCAATTCTTATATACTTGGGGCCAAGAATCTCTTTTAGTTGATAATTGATAAAGTTATTTCCAGAATTGAACATAACATTTAAAATAAACGCATTCTTAACCCAAGAAAGCGGACTACTTGGTGGCTTAGAAGTAAACTTTACAGGTATTTCTGATACACCAGTACCAATAGATAAGATTGTTATGTCACAACTATTATTAGGATACAGTTCCTGACTGCTAACATAAGCTACTGTTGCAGGATTATTAGCAAAAACCCCTCCATCAACTAATATCCGGTCTACTTTATTAATTGTAAGTTTTTTAGAACGAAAGAAAGTAGGTGCTGCAGTTGTAGCTCTTAATGCATCTTTTAATTTTATCAACTTCGTACTGCTATCCACTATTTTAGTTTCTTTTGGTTTTAAAAAATCTATATTATCGCTCCAGCTCTTAAAAAGAATGGGGCCACAGTTATGTATGTCATAGCTAGTCAATGATAAGTTAGTTAAAACATTAACCAATGTGCTTTCGCCAAAATAATTACCAAGTACTCTTTCAATATTTTCTTCTGAGTACTTTGCTTTAAGTATAAAACTCATAATATCGTTAATAATGCCACGACCTTTAAAAATCTCTAATCCGTGTTTTTCATAAATACCAACCATATCATTGGCAGAGTACAAAGGTTTGCCTTTATTATCCTTTCTACATAGTCCAGCCACAATAATGCCACCAGTTGAAGTACCCACCATTAAATCAAAAATTTTAGCAATGGGTTTATTTGTTCTCTTTTCTATTTCTTCAAGAAGAATAGCAGGAATTATGCCTCTTATTCCACCACCGTCAACTGAGAGAATGTACTTTTTTGGTTTCATTGTTTATAACTCAATTTAAAATTGACTATATTATTAGCTTATGTATTGAATTTGTCATTCTTTATTTCTTACAAGAACCTTTAACTCTCATTTTAATTAATATTTTTTTTATCGATTTATTATGAATCTTATAAAGACTATTATTTAATAGTTAATTTTTAATATACTTTTTTGCTTTTACAACTCTTTAAATGCTTAAAAACTTCTTATATATACTATTGATGGTATTCTTAAGTGGAGAAATAGCAGTATCAAGCAAAAACTTCTCCTATTGGTTTGATAAGTATGCTGCACTAAGATATCTTTGAACTCTGTAGCAATTTTAGCTCCATAACCATGCTTTTGTGCTATTTCTGTAACTAAGCTATCTAAAGTGATCTGGTGCCACTCCTTTGATTTTCAGAGATTTCTTTAAATCTGCAGCGTGACACTTTATTCTTAAAGTTTGAGGTGGACTTTGTATTGTAACCTCATTAGCTATATAAACTCCCATACACCTGTTTCTTTATATCCAAGAGAGATTTTTAATTTATCCGAAGCTTCAAAATAACTACTATAATCAAGGCATATCTCAGCTTCATCACTGGTAGTGCCAAGTTCATCAGTAATATGTAGTGATATTAAGCTGCTCTTTATCGATTCTGTAGTAGAGATATCTTCTGCTGTTATATAAAAGTCTGGTGTCATTTTAGTCTAAAATTCTTACAATGGACTTTTGTGACATCTTCTCAAGCTTAAATCTTAAGTCCTGTGGGCAAAAAACTACCATATTCTGCAAGTCCAGCTCTAACACTTTTTCCACAGCTCCAGAAGTAAATCCATAATGTTTAAAACAGATATAATCTAATACTTCATTTTCTTTTGTAGAGTAGTAAATCATCTTTTATAACTTTTTAATTTTAATTGAAATTCAATTTTTCTTGGGCTACCAGAAGGAAGAAGGTATCTCTGCCTTTCTTCTATATGGGTAATAACAAAATGGCCTAAAATAAGCCCTAAAGTGTCAACTAAAATATGAGGTGTTTGATTTACCCAGGATTCTCTCATATTAATTAGATCATTAAAATGTAGCTGAGGATACCTTCTAAATCAATATCCTGAACCAATATTTTGTAATGATATTTGACCAATACACTCAACCGTATGCCATCTTTGCTCTTTATAGCATCTTAAGCTTGTTGGTGAAAATTTATATGGTCCAAGTAACAGCATTAATAAAGTTCCTCAATAGACCTCTTTCGAAACTCAAATAGAAAGTTCAAAATTGTAAATACCAGCGATTAAATTGAACCTCAGAGCAAAACGTTTACGTCTGTTTCTATATCTATCCGATTAAATCTTTTCAACAAGCCAATTATGTTTTCTACTATTACTCTTTCACTCATAAGTTCCTTTTCTTTTGTTCCCTATTCAATGGCTTCTTTTTCGTCTTTCTGTGAGGCAAATACGCGTTTTTATGCAGCTTCTGCATTCCTCTGTAGGCACTATCTGCCAGAACTTTAACGTCTGGTAATATATGTAGTTTTGATTCCTTAAACATCCTAAAATCATACCGTTCGAAAAAGATGTACATATAATCTTTTTGTTCTGTTTTCCTATAATTAACTGAGTTTTGAGTGTATGTTTTTTCTTCTTACCTGAATTCGTTGCTTTTTTTGGGTCTTTCTATAGGTGTTTCTGTACTATCTATTACTAAAACTTCATATTCCATATCATTTTTTAACAATTCTTTTCGATTCGGTAACACAAAATCTTGGTGCTTTATTATTCTACCCACTTTACCGTTTTATAAGCTGCACTCTCCCATAGCTTTGCGTAATATGAAAATATGTTCGATATTCACGGAGATATTCCAATACCATAAGCAGCATATCCTCTTCACTTAATTTATTTTTCCTACCACCTTTAGCCTTTTTTCTCTTATTTGCTTCTCTCTACTATTTTATCAAATGTTGACCTTTTTACTCCTTGCGAAATTTCTCATCCTCTAACTCTTTTACTATTTTATATTTTATCTCCATTTTGAAATCTCCTCTTTTCTTATTTTAGACTTCTTTCGAAAGAAGTCTAATGTCTCTTGGAATTTCCTATCCTGCAGTTTGGAATTATAGCATATATTATCATTGCAACTTTGGCTGGTCTAAACTAATAAAATTATTAGCTTGCTTGAATAATATCCAACCAAACTATTTTACCACTTATATTTAAAGTTGCCACCTTGCTTTAGCTGTAAGATAAATAATTTATCACATTTACCCATTTTATCAATGTCAATATTATAAACATTGGAAAGCTTAGCAACAGCATCATCAACTTCTTTTGCTGACATATCAAATGCGGTTAGTTACTGTATCTGTAAATTGAGTAATACCAAATCATTAGCAGCAATTTAAGCAATGCTGATAATGGCATGATGTGTGATATTTCCTTTACTCTTCCCCTCATCTATAGTTAGAGTTCATATCTGGTATATTTTCTATTTTTGGTTGAGCTAATGCATTACTGATATTGTCACTATTTTTGATCAATTTTTCTATCTGATATTCAAAATTTTCCTTTATTCCTTTTTTTTCGATATAATTACGTGTTAAGATATTAACACCACTCAACATACCAACTGCTGCTATTACAATAAAGCTAGCACACATATAATGCGCATAATCATCTTGCATTGCTATTGCGTCGTTTAATAAGATGCTACTCCCTACAATCAACATAAAACTAGTTGCTATCATTAGTGTAGCTAAACAGTACGAAGCTGAATTGCTATTATTGGCAGTTTCATAATTGTTTTTAATTTTTATATATTTACATAAAACATCCAAAATTGGTTTTTGAGCGTAATCAAGAGGAATTTTGCCCTTATTATCTGCAACTAAAAGGTCAATATCTTTTCTTGTCAACAAAGTACCTAAAATTTTTAATTGACTATTTACATCTAGTTTACTTTTTACTACATAATGCAGTACTGTTTCATTGCGATCATCACAAATGTTAACATTTAGCTTAGGTAAGGATAACAGATACGAAACGATATCTAATGAATCTTCATTGTTGTTTTTAATAAAGCGTTCTACAGCAAAATGCAATGCTGATTCTTGAAATAAAACTCCTTCATCTTGAGAGATGAAATTAACGTCTGCTCCATTTTCAACTAATAACTTTATCGTCTTTAAACGGTTTTCTTCATTATTACCAATATAGATTGTAGCAAGAATTAGTGCTGTGTATTCAAGTGGAGAAACATAATTTACATCAGCACCTCTTGCAATCAGATATTTTACCATATCAGCATAGCCTTCCATTGCTGCAATGTGTAGTGAGTGATGTAAATCCTTTAGGTCAAGAAGATATTTTTGCTCTTTTATTAAATATCTTACTATTTCAATTTGATTAAGTTGTACAGTAAGGTGAAAAAACTTAATTTTGCCACTACCATATTTATACTCAGCTTCAATCAGCATTTGCAATATTTCTGTTTTTCCTTCAGCGTAGTCAAATGGCGTTTTACCATTATTGTTTTGGATAAACGGGTTTATGCCTTCTCTAGCAAGTAAATATCTTACTGCTTCAATGTCACCAATTTCTATTGCTAAATGAAGTGGTGTAAGCCCATATTCATTTTGTGAGTTAACATTAATACCCTGCTTTATAAAGAAATCAAAAGCTTCTTTGTAAATTAGATCATCATAGTTTATATTGGGAGCCCTCTTAATAGAGGAAGAGAGTAAAGCAAGTATGCATGGTAATTTATCTATATTACCACAATATTGTATTACATCAAATACCTGAAAAATCCTTTCTATTCTGCTGTGTAGGTTATGAGTATCATTAGGTAAAGTACTCTCACAATCATCTGGTTCCTGAGCATCATTAAATTTGGGAGAATCAATACCAGAATCTGACGATTCACTACTAGTTTCTAGTTCATCATCCAATCTATAAACAACTTGCAGTTGGTCAACGATATTACTTTCTTCTGTTCCCTGTATTGGCATGTTCCCCCTAACCAATAGCATATTATATATACGCTTGAGCGTATTTTTTATTCTTATATGAGTATAGTTATTTTTGATGAATTTTAGTTTAACTCTATTCTATAGATTGAGTAGTTGGGAAAAAGATAATATAAATCTGAAAATTAATTGGAATTTTCCTATATGCTTCTAACACGACTAGTTTATTTAGGGCTAATCATATTTTCTGGCTTTATGATCTCATCAAATTTTTGCTCATCAAGCAACTCGAGCTCTACAGCAGCTTCTTTGAGAGTGATGTTCTTATCATAGGCATATTTTGCTATTTTTGCTGCATTGTCATAACCTATATGAGTATTTAAAGCGGTAACTAGCATTAAAGATTGATTTAATAAATCTGATATTCTTTTTTTGTTAGCCTGAATTCCAACGATGCATTTATTACTGAAATTAATACTAGCATCAGCTAAGAGTTGAATTGACTGCAGTACATTATATATAATTACTGGTTTAAAAACATTTAGCTCAAAATGACCATTACTACCACCGATTGTAACGGTTGTATGATTTCCCATTACTTGAGCGCATACCATAGTGATTGCTTCACATTGAGTTGGATTTACCTTTCCTGGCATGATTGAGGATCCTGGTTCGTTAGTCGGTAATATTATTTCTCCAATACCGCATCTTGGTCCTGATGCTAAAAGTCTTATATCATTTGCAATTTTCATGATACTTACTGCAGCTGTATTTAATGCTCCACTCAGTTCAACTAATGCATCATTCGCTGCTAGTGCTTCAAATTTATTTTTTGCTGTTACAAAAGGTAGATTCGTTATTTCTGCTACTTCCTTTGCAAAATCTAAAGCAAAGTTTTTCTTAGTATTAAGACCCGTACCAACTGCAGTGCCCCCCTGTGCAAGCTCATATATGTTTGTTAAAGCAGCTTTTACTCTCTCGATACCCTTTTGAATTTGAGCTGCATAACCAGAAAATTCTTGTCCCAAAGTAAGTGGAGTTGCATCTTGCAAATGAGTGCGTCCAACTTTGACAATTTGCTCGAACTCCTGTGATTTTAAATCTAATGTTTTATGTAATTCTTGCATGTTAGAAATAAGCGGATCATTTACCTGCTTAGCTGCAGCTATATGCATTGCTGTTGGAAAGGTATCGTTTGAAGATTGCCCGTAATTAACATGATCATTTGGATGCACTGGAGATTTACTTCCAATGATCCCCCCCATTATCTCTATTGCGCGATTAGCTATGACCTCATTGATATTCATATTGGTCTGAGTACCAGAACCAGTTTGCCAAATAACAAGTGGAAATTCTTCATCAAACCTGCCATCTATTATTTCTTGCGCTGCTTGACAAATAGCACTGCCTACATCACTTGCAATATCTCCATATCTTATATTAATACGCGCTGCAGCTAGTTTCACTATTGCTAAAGCTTTAATCAAAGAAATTGGCATTTTTTCTGAGCCAATCTTGAAATTTTCCAAAGAGCGCTGGGTTTGTGCCCCCCAGTAATGATTACTTGGAACAGCTATTTCTCCTAAGCTATCAGATTCTATTCTAGTATCACTCATACTACTATTTTAAATATTTAAATTTATAACTTTTGAAGCTTAAGTCCAATATTTTAAAATCTTATAATATTAAAGGAATATAGAGTTACTTATCTTTCTTATGTTTTTTAATTTCTTTATTTTTCTGCTTATTTTCCTCCTACTTTTCTTTCTCTTGTAATTTTTTATCCACAGCATCCTTTAAATTAGAACCAAGCTTTTCTATCTTAGAATGTATCGATTGTGGTACATATGTATTTAAACTATTTTCAATTACGTGAAACATAGGATAAAAATGCGAATCAGTCAGCCAACCTGGTAGAACGTCTTCTGCACTACTGCCCTCATTTTCGCTCTTAGTATAGAAAGTAAAACAATAAACCTCTATCGCAAAAAATATAATAGAAGAAAATATAATACCTTTTAAAACACCAACAAATATACCACTTAATCTATCTGTAACGCCAAGCCTTATGGGATTTAGCACATACATAATCCAATTATTTACTATTATAATGGCTATAGTAATAATGGCACAAATAGAAATTGTAGAAAGAATATTTGCTACTAATTCTGATTCTATATATTTTGTATTCATATAGTTCATTTTAAAGAAATCAAAGTGATTTATTGTCAGTATTACTGATAAAAACATTCCTACCAGTCCAAATAGCTCTTTTAGCCCTCCTCTCATGAAAGCAACAAAAATACAAAGAATAATTACAAAAATAACTATGACATCAAACATTTACTTGTACCTTTAAATCTATTTTGCAAAAAAATTACGCTCAGCAAAATAATTCCACATAATGCATACGCGTAACCAGTATGTACAGGAACAAAAGCAACAATTGCTCTAGGAAAAAGTAAAATAAAACCTACCATAAAAAGTAAAACCGATTCGTAAAATTTACTTACCCTAATAAAATACCCTTGCATACCAGAAGATATTGCAATTAAACCAATTAGGGATGTAATTATAGTACATATAGAGTGTGGCACACTTTTTATTTTATACAAAATTAATTCATTATTAAAAACAAACGCAAATGGTACTAGCATTGTTCTGATATTATAAAGAAAAGCTTGGATACCAACTTTAAATGCATTAGCCTGTGCTATTGCAGCTGCAGCATAAGAGGCTAAACCAACTGGAGGGGTAACATCTGCCATTAGACCAAAATAAAATACAAATAAATGTAGCGCTATTTGAGCAATATCAAATTCATTTAACTGTATAATATGATTTAAAATAGGAATCATGAGAGTTGAAACAACTATATAGCAAGCAGTAGTTGGCATCCCCATTCCTAAAATAATGCATATTATTGCTGTTAAAATAAGCGTTATAAGTAAACTTCCATTTGCTAGATTTTCTATTAGATTGCCAATTGATAACCCAAAGCCTGTAAGTGATACTGAACCAACCAAAACACCTGCAGTACCAGTTGCAATTGCAACTGGTATCATATTTTTTGCACCAATAACCATAGCCTCACGTAAGTTATTTAAATTACTTTTTAGCTTACTCGCTATATTTACTTTTTCCTTTCTAAAAAAGGATGTAATTATATCCTTTGTCAGCAACATAAATATAAGAAATATTATAGTCCAATAGCATGATAAAGCAGACGACATTTTCTCTATTGTTAAACACCAAATTAGGATAGATACAGGAATAAAATAATGTAATCCAGATATGAGTGTTTGTCTTAATGAATTACTATCACTTTTTTCATACTGAGACTGATACCATAATGTTAGTACGTAAATAGATATAACTAAAAGAGAGATAGGGTAAATACTGTAACCTGTAGCTCCAAGAAAATGATAAATGCCTTGTATTACAAAATAAATTACTCCGCAAAAAATAATAAAACAGCAAATTGATATTAAAGATGTAAGTAGAGTGTAATAATTGAAATTAGTTTTCTTATTCATGTCATCGCCTATATTGGCGTTTAATTTGCAAGCCTCAAGGTGTACAATATATAGTAACGTTATATAGATTAAAATGGCTGGGACTATGGCATATTTGACAATTAAAGCATATGGTATTGATAGAAACTCTGATATTAAAAAGGCTGCTGCTCCCATTACCGGAGGCATAATTTGCGCGTTTACTCCAGCCGATACTTCAATTGCAGCTGCCTTTTCTGCACTCAAACCCATTTTTTTCATAAGGGGGATAGTAAAAGTTCCTATAGTGATAGTATTTGCCATAGAAGAGCCAGAAATCATACCCATAAGACCAGAAGCAACTACAGCAGCTTTTGCTGGACCACCAGTAAATCTTGCAAGCAAAGCAAAAGATAATTTTATAAAAAATTCTCCGCCTCCAGCTTTTTCAAGTAATGCACCAAATAATACATAAAGAAAGATAAAATTTGCTGAAGTAGCTAAAGCAACTCCAAATACCCCTTCTGATGATAACCATTCATGCGAAGCAATTGCACTGAGAGAATTGCCTTTGTGTGCTACAATTATAGGCATATACTGCCCAAAATATGAATACAGTAAAAAAATAGAGCTGATAATGACAATAGGCATGCCAACAGTTCTTCTTGCAGCTTCAAGCAGAAGTAAAATTCCAGCTATTGAAATAATTAGATCAATATTAGTTGGCATTGCAACTCTAACTGCCAATTCTTCGTAGAATATAAATAGATAAAGCACTAGAAAAGACGAGATTAATGCTAATGTCCAATTGATTACAGAAATCTTATTATGTTGGCTATAAGGTTCTGAAGAAGAGAGAAAAGTTAAAAATAACGCAAAGCTTAAATGTATTAAGCGAAGCTGAAAGTCGTTTAATAATACTGCCACAAAACCCAAATGTGCTGAAAGCCAGATAAGAACAGGAGAAGCAATAAGTATCTGAAATATTGACCAAATCAGAGCTATATTATCTATTATAGCTCTTATCACATTATTATTCCTGCAACTATTCAATTTTATTTCTTTAGCCTTTTGCATTATATTATTAACATATACGTTGATTTTAACATATATGAGTCAATTTAAAAGCTTAACAGAGGCACTAAAACTAACATTATTTTACAAAATTCAATAATTTTATGTGCTTTTTCTATACTATGCCATCCTTCTACTTTAACCTCTTTATTTTTTTCCAATTGCTTATAATGAGAGAAAAAGTGAGCAATTTTATCCAGTAAAGATTTAGGTAAGTCAGAATAATTACCTATGTTATCGTAATAAGGGTCAACCTTAGAAGTAGGTACGGATAATATTTTTGCATCAACTCCTGCTTCATCAGACATAGAAAGCACCCCTATTGGACGAACAGATATTATAGCTTTTGGTATTAAAGGAAATTGTGTTAAAATTAAAATATCTACTGGATCACCATCTTCAGCATGAGTTTTGGGAATAAAGCCGTAATTGCACGGGTAATGCATAGCTGTTGATAAAAATCTATCAACCTGCAATAGACCTATTTCTTTATCAAACTCATACTTAATAGGATATGAATTTGCACCAATCTCAATAATCGCATTAACTACTTTAGGAGGATTTTCACCAGCAGTAATCTTACTTATATCTATCATATATAATCATTTAAAAATATAATATACTAGATCAGCTAAATTTTTGCAATTTTAAATTCTATCTACAAAATTTCCCTTTGAGAAAAACTTTGTTTATTAATACAATCTAGTTTGCTAGGTATTGGTAGATCACTACAATTTTCTATTACATGGTTTAATTGTTCTTCAGCTTGAATATAACCATTAAAAAGATCTGAAGCTTTATTTTTAAACTTCTCTTCAATTGCCCTTTCTACGCACTTATTGATAATCAAGCAACAAGCCAGTGCAGCAATGTTAATTATGAGTACTAAACTTATGTCTAAAGCTATATTCCCCAGGCTTGTATATATTCCAGCAAAAGCAGAATTTATTGCACATAAAGTCAATGTGTATACAAAGTACTTCTTTACCTGATAGCTTCTAATTTTTGCATTTCTTTCTTCTTGTATTTCTGCATATTGATCTAAAATAGGATGATTATATTTTTTTTGCTCTATGTAATAATCAATCGGGGTCTTGTTCTCAGCATCTTTGCTAAATGGATTGATGTCCTTTTTTGTTAAGAGAACTGCAACTATGTTTAGCTTATGTTCATCTATAGCATAGTGCAGAGGTGTTTGACTTTGATAATCTTGTGAATTAATCTTGCAATGCGAGATATTAATTAAATATTCAACTATACCGAAACATGGATTCTTCTTATCATCATTGCTACTACTTACAGCAACATGAAGTGGCGATAATCGAGTAGAATTCTTTCCAGTACTAACTATATTAATATCTGCTCCCAGTTCAAACAACAATTTCACAACATTCAACTGCTTATTATTTATTGCAAAGTGAATAGGTGAGTGATTTCTTGCATCAAAAACATTAAGATTTGCTTTTCCCTCTGTTACTAAAATTTTTATTACATCTACATATCCATTTCCTGATGCTAAGTGCAGTGGCGTATGATATGAAGTATTACGCAGGTTAGCATCAATACCTTTTTTAATTAAATAATCAACTGCTTCACTATCACCATTACTTACAGCCAAATGAAGCAGATTATCCTTATCAGATCCATATTGGTGATCAATGAAAGCTTGTAATATCTTGCTCCTATTACCCTCTTTAGCATAATCAATGGGGGTTTTGCCAAGGCAATCTCTGATGAATGGATTGATATCATTTGCAGTAAGGAGTTCATTTATTAGAATTAAAGCTGACTGATCTTCTTTAATATCTTCTACTGCATAGTGTAGAGGGGTTTTTCCTTGAAGGTCTTGAATGTTGTGATCAAGGGTAGAATAGGACAACAAGTATTTTATTATATTAAATGACTCTAGTGAATCTTCTTTTCTCTTTAAGAAGTCAATATAAGTATTAATAGCCATGTGTAGAGGGGAGAATTGAAAACAAATATCATCTCCATTTTCCTCAACAGGTCTATAAACAGCATTAATTACTTTTTCTCTTTCATCACTACTTTCCAATAGCAGTTTTACTAAAGCTAAGCTTCCTATACTTACGGCATCATGAAAGGCAGTATATCCTCCTCTTCTAAAAACTAGTGTTGAAGCTCCATGATCAAGTAAAATTCTTATAGTCTCTTCATGTCGTGTGCTAACTGCCCGATGTAATGGTGAATTATATTCATGATCTTGGTTATTAATATGATTAGAGAACTGTGATATTAGAGACTCAACTACTGTTAAGTATTCTTCCTCTTTTTCTTCACTAATTCCTTCATCATAATAACATGTAACACCTAAAACAGCCATATGAAGGCAAGAGTACTTTTTATTTTTGCATACAGCATTAATATCTGCTCCATACTCTATGAGTAAGTTAATTAAGCCAAAATTGCCTATAAGTGCTGCAAGGTGAAGTGGCGTGCATGTTATATTTTGTAGTTCAGGAGTTTTTATATAAAAGTCATCACCCAGTGGGCAAAAGACATTTGGATCTGCACCGGCAGCAAGCAAAGATTTTACTATCTCGTAATTTTCACAAGATACAGCAAAAAATAGTGGTGTATTACCTTTATTGTCCTTTATGTTAGTTTTTAATCTTTGTTTAAGCAGTTCTTTACTTAATCCTTGTTCAATTAATGCCTTCAATTCTTGATTTGATTTTTGTTTAGTCAGCTCTGTAATAATATTAAAATTATCATTTATAGCTGCCATGTGTAATGCTGTTGCCCCGCTTTTATTTTGAATTTCAATATCAACTCCCAACTCTATAAAGAAGTTTATAAGATTAATATTATTTTCCCTTGTAGCCCAATGCAGTGGCGTTTCTACCCTTTCATATTTATATGTTCCTATATTAATTCCAGCATTAATTAGCGTTTTAGTTATTCTTTTTACTATCTCTTCATATAATCCCGTATCATTAGCATCATATTGATTAACTTTTTCATAATTTTCATATAGAATTTCTTCAGAGTCTGATGAGTAGCTTTCAAAATCCGATCCATACCCAGAATCTCTTCTTTGTAGTAAAAAATTGTTTTTAACAATTACCTTTTGCAGTACTTTAAAGGTTTCCTCAGTGTATTCTCTTCTAATTAAAAAATTAATATAATACAGCAACAAACCTAGATAATGATTACTGTTTATGCCGTATACTATTTTTTCTAATAATGCAGTAACATAATGTTGATGAAAATGCTTATGTCTTAACATCACTATATCCCCCAATATATTATGACGCTAAATATAATAGGACATGTCTATGAATTTTCTTTGAGGAGTGGTTTAACTTTTAAATGAATTCTTCTGCTTAGATACAAGAATTCTGTTACTTTGCTTCATATTAGATGTTTATGTTTAACTTGCATAAAGTACGTAATTTAGATTTTTTAACGGAAGATTCGAGAAAAAACCTACTAAGAATCAATTTCCCATCTCTTTCTTTTTAAACTTATTTTCTAAAAATATCAGTTGAATATTACTTAATACATAGAGATAATGTCAAAATACTAACTTTAGCCTTTTAGATGCCCATAGCATGAGGCACTAATTTCTGTTCACAAGGTTGCACTGTTGCATCTTCCATTTTACTATTTGGCTTATCGAGTTTTGTTATTCTTACGCTTGCTTTATCTAATCTTATGCCAAAACTATTTTCCATAAAAATTTTGATCCATTCTATAAATTTAGAAAACAAATTTTCATTTTTCTCTAAATCAAATCCTTCTGATACTTGAAGGGTAATATCTGATAACTTTCCACCTGTATAACTTACATTATTATTTCTATCGCTTTGCAATATGAACATAACCGAGCTAGATAAAGATGCTAGTACTTCTTTTGCTAGATTATTATAATCTGACTTTGACATATCCATTTTTTCATCAATTTTAAATTTTATTTCATTGGAACTGTTACAATTAATATATATCACTTGTGCACTGCTATAAGTTGCATTTAGCTGCACTAGGTGCAAACACATTGTGATATAAAGTACCTTGATATCCAGCTTGATTTAAATTTATGATTAATTCAGATATAAGATGTTCATCTGGAATTTTTGCTCCAACATATTGAAAGATTTTTGTGAAAACTTCTGCAAGAATTGAGTGATAGTATTGCTTATTGCAATAATATAGCAGATTAGAAAAACCCTCTTTTTCTTCCGGTTTACTAGCTAATACCTTAATTGTTTCATGATCTAATTTATTGTTAATCAAGCTCTTAAGAACTTTATTATCAGGATTATTTTCTACTTCACTAAGTAAATTCTTTACTAACCTTGGATCTATTTTTGTTCCATTAACAATCAGAACTTCACTCATTCTAGTCAAGTCTATATATGTTTAGATGTCACATCTTTTGTTTTACTCTCTTGAGCTCTGAGTTTGTCGCAATTAAGCTTGTTTACTTCAGTTTTAATTATAGACGCTATATCAACATCTTCTCTAATACTTTCTGTCATAATCCCTTTTAAGCAAGATAATTATGTCACTATTACTATAAATACAAAATAATTAAAAATTTGATACTTCTATAGATAGGTCTTCTAGTAAAATAACAATAGCTTATTAAATCTAAGTTTTACCTACAGAACTTCCACAGAATAACTTTTTCACACTACAAACCTTTTCCATAAAGGAAGATGGTATCTTTCTCTTCCTGCCAACACTGCTTAGTTGTTCTGCGGTTTCTACTGATTGTGTGTGCACATTACCATCTACTTCAAAACTTCCATCTTTTATAGCATCTATAACATTCTTTCCTCCTAAAAAGAAGCTTTTATTAAAGATACTTTTGTCTGTCAGTTTATCAATTTTGTTTTGATTTTTCTTATCAAGTTTTACCTTAACCTTGTTACTATCTGTTTCGTCAGGATATAAGTGAATTTTAATGATCCCTACTTTAGTAGGAAAAGAAATTGTTACACCTTCTCCAATTACATTCGTGTAATTCCTTTTCCTTTCTATTTCTTTAACTTTTACTATATTATCACCAATCTTTAATTTGGAGGTTTTACTTCAAAAAAAGTGAATATTGTTTTAAATGATAATCATAGTGCTAGCAAGTTAGAACAATTTAAGGAACTATATCAAGAGTTTAGTAGTATTTGTGATAATACTTATGAGTTAAGTAATTTAGGTTTAGAGGTTGATTTAACTAAGTATATTACTAGGTTAAATTTAACAAAGTTTAAAGTTGAACCAATTAAGCTTGATTTACCGAGTTTAGGGGTTAAACCAGATTTTTTTAATTTAAATTTAATTAAACCTGCTTATGAATGTACATCAGAAGAACGTGAGAAAAAAGAAGAAAGTAAAAGTCCAAAGTACATGTTTAATAAGTTTATGGGCCTATCAGAAGAACAAAGAAGAAGTTTCTATTGTCTTAATCCTCAGTATGATATTAACAGACCTGCTAATTCACCTATTTTTAATTGGAACAGTAATACAACGCCTAATGTAATACCCCGTCCCTATTATGAAGACAACGAATTACATAGGCTTGCTTCAAAAACGCCAATGAGCGATAATGATATAGAAGAGAAGATTGTAATGTGCGAACTTCTTTTTATAGCCATAACATAAAGAAATTGCTAGATATACAAAAAATAAAATCAAAATTAGGTGCGAATCTTGAATCTTATATGAGCTTACCTAAGCTAGATGGACCAGTCAGTACTTTAAAAGAAATAAGTACACAGAAAATCTTAAATTCTATTGCAAAAGGATAAGAATACTTAACTTTGTCAACTAGTTGAAGAGGAGAATCTCAGTAATGAAGACATTGATCAGTTTTAAAAAGGGAGTATTCAACAAACTGTGTCAAAAACTCAACTGAATTTTTAATCTATTAGGAAAGAAAATATTAAGTTGAGAGATGGTTAAAGCCCAATTTTGCTCTATCTTTTTTATAGCACAGTATAATTGCTTGTACAAGGCATTTGTACTGGTAAATTGGTTTTTTCCTGATTTGCCTGTGCAGTCCCTCTATGGGATTGGTAGTGTAAACTATCCGCCTAACAGGATCTGAGTACTTAAAATAGCCAGTTTCCCAATTATTTTGCCACTACATTCCCATTTTTCTTCCAGCTCAAATTTTTAGCGATTTCTCTATTTGAAGCTTTTCTTCAAATCATTCATCAATTACAACCAGCTAGAGCTGGTGGTAACGCTTATAAAGCAGATTAAAAATTCAGAGATGTTAAATGTTTATTATGAACTTTCAATATATTTCTGTACATCTGTAGAATTTACATTACCAACAGTAACAGCAAATTGCCCAAAGGTGCTGGCCCCAATATCTTTTTCTTAAGTGTTCAAATTCTTGGTTTGATATATTGTATTAACTTGGATAGTGGGCGGCATAGAATATGTAAGTTACAATATCTAGTAATTTGTAACACATGTTTCTCTGATAATCTCTCTACTGCTATTTCACCTGTAAATATCTGTATTTAGTACAAAATACTACATGATACTTTAAATCAAACGTACTGTGTGTTTATAAATAAACTAAAGTAGACCTAATACTGAAATACTAAGGCTGAAGGCGAGCACCTAACTACATAAAATACTATGTTTGTTAATTTATAAATTGATTAAATCCTTCATGAAAATTACTTTTTACATAATGAAATTTATAAATGCTAAGAATAAATATTGAAGCCAAAAATTGGGTTGAATTTGCAGATTTATAATCTGTTACAATATTTCTCAGCTCCTTCAACAGACTTCTTTCGAATTCTGCGGACAATTGTGTCGGTGCTTGAATCCTCATAATACACTCCGATTCTCCGCTCATAAGCTAGTTTCGAAAGAAGTCTGTTGCTTCTCTCACTTTTTAAAAGAAATATTATTCTATTATCATTTTTATTGTCGACACTACCTAATCTTAGCTATTTATACTTTTTTAACAGTCCGTCCTGTTTAATATATATAATTAGCTAAAATTATTCTATATTTTTGCTAGAATCTTTATATTCTGGTTTGCGTTTAGCAATAAATATGTCATACAATCTTTTATCTATAGTCTTTTCAATATCATGCATTAGTATGTTTTTTATTGCATTAACTTTATCTTGATAGTTATTTTGAGCTCCTTTTTCAGGTTGATTCTCTTTTAAAGTATCTTCTCTTTTCTTTCTGATGACCGCTATTATCCTAATTATTAATCTTCTTAAAAAATACTTCCACTTTATGCTAGCAAGTGTCTTATAAATAAAGTAAGGAAGTATTAAAGATACTATTAGCCTTATTACTAAACCATAACTTAGATTATTCCAGTTATAGTAACAAAACTTCATATACTTATATAAGTAGCAAAGTATATGTTTAACTGAACCTAACGATATATCGGAGTCACCACTGAGAAATAATAGTATAGCTCCACAAGCATAAGCATAAATACCAAATAAAAACACTCTTACAATTAGATTTTTTATATTGGCTAATGCATAACTTAAAATTCTAAATCGATAAAAAAATAGCATCAAATTCCCTACTTTAATGGCTGGGGTGGGAGGATTCGAACCTCCGCATGACGGTATCAAAAACCGTTGCCTTACCACTTGGCTACACCCCAATTATAGGAAAAAAGAGTTAATATACCAATAATGTAAATGTCAATTTATGCACTCACAAACCCATGTATAGAAATCATTATCAACTTTATCTGTAGGTATTGCAATGATACCAGGAATTTCATAAGGATGAATACTTTTAATTTTTGCAATTACATCATGAGCTAAAGTACTTAAACTCTTCACTATTACTATAACTTCATCTTTACTATAAACCTCTCCTTGCCATAGATACATTGATGTAACATTGCGAAAAATATTTGCACATGCAACTAATTTTTCTTTAAGTAACTCTTCAACAATCTTCTTTGCACCTTCATAACTACCGATAGTTATATAAATTAATGTTAAACTATCCATTGAATTATGATAAAATATAGCTTAATTTTATTAACTTTAATTACTCTCATCAAGTAAAATCGCATCACATCTGTAAGATTTATATAATTAGTAATACACCTTTTTTAAATTGAGTAATATTTAAGTGCTATATCTATAGTGCTTTTATATGCATCTTCTATAATCCGCTGAAGATAGACTTTTTAATTTAAAACACCATCTTCTACACAGCTATAAGTAAAAACTTTGCTACAATAAGGGCAAGTTATGCTGTCTTCATTCCCCATATCTAAATAAATAAGAGGATGGCCTAAACCTTCATCTATTCCTATTTCGTTAGTACCGTCACAACAGATTTTTTTATGTTTTACCTTTAGTTGATACATATTATTCTAAGTATAAATGCACTTTTGCTACTATAGCATATTAAGATATAACTTATAGAAGTTTTCTATAAGTTTACGAAGTCTTGTTTGATATGGTCCAAATAAGCATTAAGGTTATTTATCTAGTCCTCTCTTGGTTATTTTTTGCTCTGACATCTTTGTTTGTCATTTATTGTTTACTTTTTTAAAGTCTAATCCAGTGTTTTTTACGTTTCTATAACTTATATTGTTCTCTCTTATTTATATTATTTAAAAAATTAATTATCTTATCTTTGTTTATATTTCATACACTTAAATGCATGGTTCTATACTACATTTTCATTTTTTACCCATTTTGCAAGATGTCTATTGACAACCTTTTTAAATACAATTTAAGATTAAGTTTCATACCGTGTATAGCCAAGGCAATGATAAGTGATTATTTTACAATAATGGTTTTTCTAGGGGTAGTTGTACTCGTATCTGTACTTTTAGCTACCTTACCTATGTTTTTTGCAGCATACAAACCTGATAGTGAAAAATTATCTTCTTATGAATGCGGATTCAATCAATTATCAAGTGCAAGAAAGACATTTGATGTAAGGTTTTATCTAGTTACGATATTGTTTATAATATTTGACTTAGAAATTGCTTTTTTATTCCCATGGGCCGTATCTCTTGCTAAAATAGGGAGCGTAGGTTTTTGGTCTATGGTAATATTTTTATTAATACTTACTGTCGGTTTTATATATGAATGGAATAAGGGCGCCTTGGAATGGGAGTAACACTACACCTGACGGTATTTGGGACGATTATAATAATAAAGGATTTATAGTTACCAAATTTGGTAATTTAGTTGATTATATTACAAATTGGGCAAGATCTGGTTCATTATGGCCTATGACCTTTGGCCTTGCATGTTGTGCAGTTGAAATGATGCATACTGCGAGCAGTCGATATGACTTTGATAGATATGGGATAATGTTTCGTGCAAGCCCAAGGCAAGCTGATGTTATGATTGTTGCTGGTACACTCACTAATAAGATGGCTCCAGCATTGCGTAAAGTATATGATCAAATGCCTGAGCCACGTTATGTTGTATCTATGGGTAGCTGTGCTAACGGTGGTGGTTACTATCATTATTCTTATTCGGTAGTACGAGGTTGTGACCGTATTGTTCCTGTTGATATATATGTTCCTGGATGCCCGCCAACTGCTGAAGCTCTTCTCTACGGCATGCTATGTCTGCAACGCAAAATTAACCGTAGTAAAATAATAATCAAACGGTGATTTACTTTGTATCTTCCACACTTTGATAACTTAGTACTTGTACAGCTCTATTTGCTAAAATAGTTGAAAGCTCTGTTTTCGGTTCATTCAAACTATTGTCACGTGTATTTTCTATTCTGTTTTTCTCATCTTTTGCAGTTTTGAATCTGTAAGTAAAGTTAAATAATCCTATTAAGGCAAAAGCTAATGTGAAAAATGATATTCCACCAAAATTGATTTTATTATCCCTAGAAGGAAATTTGTCAGATACAACTATTCCAGCTATTCCACCAATTATAAAAAAAAGTGATGCACCCATTCCTAATTATGCTTTTGTTATTTCATTAATCATTTTTACCCCCTTAGATGTAGCCTTTAATAATAGCAGCAAAAATGGAATAATGTAAGATGCAACTAATCTTTACTAAGAGTTTAGTATAATATATAATTATTTAAGTTGATTAGGGGGACATATGAAAGGGGCAAGTAGTAACACTAAAATTCAGCAACCTTCACTATTTAAAAGAATTGCTAATTTTTTTCGTAGAGTCTGGAATAAAATAAAAAACTGGTTATCTCTTCCCCCAACATATGTAAAAACTGTAAGAATGCAAAGTGGGAAATCTAGTATAAGTTTAGGCAATTTTGGAAAGTTAGAAATTACATCTAATGTTACTTTACAAGATATTGAGGAATTTTGTGAAGTCAATGAACCAGTAACTGCGTTCACTGAAAGTACTAGGTATGGTATACTAGAAAGTGTAATTGATCATTTACACAGTCCAAATAGCACTACTGATCAAAATGAAGTTTATCGCAATATAATGCGCTTTATCTATAAAAAGGGGTTTGATTTTAATAAGAAACATTCTCCTGGTATGTATGGAAATACTGAGTTGTTATGGGATATTTCTTATGGTAAGGCTATCACTCCAGAAGCTTCATTAATATTACTACGTGAATTTGATGCTAATCCATTTATCTGTGACAAAGATAATAAGAATGCTTTACATTTTTTGTTACTTAAAGGCCATGACGTGCAAAGGCGCATAGTTGATGAAGTATTAAATCACAAGGATATTAAAAAGCATATTGATGATAAGACCATATATGGTGATATTGCTCTTCACATTGCCTGCGCAAGAAGAGATGAAAAATTTATAGCTCAATTACTAGAAAAAGGAGCAAGTTTAGAAATTAAGAATAAAAATGGGCAAACACCCATTGATATACTTCATTTAAGTGAACAAGAAAGGTTAGAGTTTTTATCATCAAAAGCATATCTTAATCTTAGTCACATAGCGAATCGTGATCTTGAATATCTCGCTACTATCGATAAAGAAATTTTTAATTCAGATCCACAAGCAATAGAAGCAAAAATACAGAAAATGAAGAAGGTAACGATACAAGAAGAAGTAAAAGGTAATGTTATGCAAAGTCCAACATTGTCCAATCCAGTAGGGAAAAGCCGTTCTATATAGCAATTTCTTTAAAGATACTCTTCCTTGTCAAAAAAAGAAAATAACGTACTCTTTAAGTAATAGTACTTAAAAAATAGCTATGAAATATAAAGAAGTTGATGGCAATCCAGATTTTGTCGCTATAGAAGAAGAAATTTTAGATTTTTGGGATAAAAATAAAACCTTTAGGCAATCAATTGAAAACCGACCTAAAAGCAACTGTTTTGTTTTTTATGACGGTCCCCCGTTTGCTAATGGTCTGCCCCACTATGGTCATCTGCTTACAGGCTTTATAAAAGATGCGTTTGCTAGATATCAAACAATGCAAGGAAAGAGAGTAGAAAGAAGGTTTGGTTGGGATTGCCACGGACTACCAGCAGAGATGGGAGCTGAAAAAGAGCTTGGTATATCTGGCAGAGTAGCAATAGAGAAGTTTGGCGTTGAAAAATTTAACAATCATTGTCGATCTTCTGTGATGAAATATGCTGCAGAGTGGGAGAGATACGTAAATAGACAAGCTCGTTGGGTTGATTTTCATAATGACTATAAGACTATGGACAAGTCATTTATGGAATCAGTAATTTGGGCTTTTAAGCAACTTTACGATAAAGGTTTGATATATGAGTCAATCAGAGTTGTTCCTTATAGCTGGGCATGTGAAACTCCACTATCTAATTTCGAAACAAGAATAGACAATGCCTATAGACAAAAAGTTAGCAAATCAGTAACAGTTGCCTTCGAATTATCAGAAAAACCTGAGTCTGTTGCTAGCAATATCAGCAAATGTAAATTACTTGCTTGGACTACAACTCCGTGGACTTTGCCGAGCAATTTAGCTTTAGCAATAGGCAAAGATATAGAGTATTTAAGCGCAATCGTGGACAATGAATTATATATTTTTGCCAAAAGTTATATGCAGAAATTTACAGATCATTGTCAGCAGAGCAATATTACTTATTCAATATGTAATATAAAATTTAGAGCAGAAGATTTAGCTCATCTTTCCTATAAACCACTGTTTGACTACTTTAAAGATATAAAAAATGCATTCCGTGTTTTAACTGCAGATTATGTAACAGAAGAAGATGGCACAGGCATTGTACACACAGCACCAGGGTTTGGTGAAGATGACTTTTTTCTTTGTCAGCAACATAATATAGAAGCTATCTGCCCTATAGATAGTGGTGGTAAATTTACTGCAGCTGTTTCAGATCTAGCTGGCATGCATGTATTTGATACAAATGACATAATAATTAAAAAATTGAAAGAAAAAGATTTGTGGTTTAAGACAGAACAATATGTGCATAATTATCCGCATTGCTGGCGTACAGATACTCCTTTAATATATCGTGCCATGCCTTCATGGTACGTTGCTGTGACTCAATTCAAAGATAGAATGGTAGAATTAAATCAAAGTGTCAATTGGGTACCACAACATGTGAGAGATGGGCAATTTGGCAAGTGGTTGGAAGGCGCTCATGATTGGTCTATCTCACGTAATCGTTTTTGGGGAACACCAATACCAGTATGGAAATCAGATGATCCTAAATATCCGCGAATAGATGTTTATGGCTCAATTGCGGAACTAGAAAAAGATTTTAGCACCAAAATAGAAGATCTGCATCTGCCATTTATTGATAGTCTTGTGCGTCCAAATCCTGACGACCCAACTGGTAAATCAACAATGCGTCGTGTTCCTGACATCTTTGATTGTTGGTTTGAATCAGGCTCTATGCCTTTTGCACAAGATCCATTTGAAAATAAGCAGTCTGCAGATTTCATCACCGAGTATGTAGCACAAACCAGGGGATGGTTTTACACTTTATTTGTTTTATCCACTGCACTGTTTGACCGTTCACCATTTAAGAATTGCATATGTCATGGAGTTGTTCTTGATATCCAAGGACAAAAATTATCTAAGCGCCTTAATAATTACGCTGATCCTATGCAAGTATTTAATAAATACGGCTCAGATCCCTTACGCTTTCTTATGCTCTCCAGCCCAATCGTCTGCGGTGGAAATTTACTTCTAGATAAAGAAGGAAATATGATGAAAGATGTCCTTAAAGGAGTGATAAAGCCTATATGGAACAGCTATCATTTTTTTGTTATGTATGCAAACGTTGACGGGGTAAAAGCTAAAATATGTGAGGAGTTTAAAGCTACTGTTGATCATTACATAATTGCTAAATGCTTTGAAGCTGTTGCAATTATAAAAAATTCAATGGACTCATATGATGCACAAAATGCATGTAAGGCAATTACAGATTTTTTTGAAGTGCTGAATAATTGGTACATACGTAGGAGCCGCAGTCGCTTTTGGAAAAATGAGATAGATCAAGATAAAATTGATGCTTATAATGCTTTATATACTGTGCTTTACTATATACTGCGTGCTGCATCACCGCTTTTGCCACTTATTGCAGAGGCTATATGGCAAGGGCTCAAGTTTGAAGAGCAATCTATTCATTTAACTAATTTTCCTGAAAGTAAAAATTTTGATAAGAAACTCATAACAGAGATGGACTTAGTGCAAGATATATGCAACTCTGCTCTTTCGATACGTAACACTCATAAAATACGCATTCGTCAGCCTTTGAGTAAAATAACAATATATCACAAAAACTTAAGTAATTTGTCTGATGAATATCAAGAGATAATTAAAAGCGAAGTTAATGTTAAAACCCTTGAAATGGTAAATAATGTAGAAGAAATAGCGTCAGTAAAATTAAAACTAAACTTTCCTTTATTAGGAAAGAGAATGCCAGATAAAATAAAGGATCTAATGCAATATGTAAAGCAAGGAAAGTGGGATCAACTTAGAAAAGGGCAGTTACTTATACGTAATGATGGAGATAATTACCATATATTAGAAAAAGAAGAATATGAGCTACTTTTGCAGACAGATAACATTTTTTCTTGTGTATTTGATGATAACAAGGGAGTAACAATACTAGATACAAATTTAAGTGAAGAATTAATCATAGAAGGATTTGCTAGAGATTTAGTAAGGTTGATTCAAGAAACAAGAAAACAAGCAAATCTGCATATATCTGACCGTATTGAAGTTATTGTAAAGACAAATAATGATAATTTCAAAAATGCAATAAAAGAGTGGGGAGAATATATAAAAGACCAAACTTTATCGACACATTTATCAGTGAATGCAGAGTTAGATAAAAGTAAAAACTATATCACTCATTCAGTAGAAAATCAGGATTTAGTTTTGCAAATATGTCTTAATTAATCCGCATATGACTTTAAATGATGTAGTAGTGACTGTTGCAGTCAATAGATTTCTTTCAAAATTCATGTGGGAGCTCAAAATTGTGAATAGCAGCGATTAAATTAAATCTTAAACCAAAACGTTTTCGTCGATTATTTTATAGTGCACATGAACTGATATAATTTTAAATAATAAGCTACTGCATGCAGTAGCTTATTATTATGAAGACCTTCAAAACATAGCTAAAATGTTTATCTGGCAGTAATTTTATGTCCTTATAGTTAAGCACCTAATTTCAGTATCTTAATTTATAATTTTCTTAAAAAATCCTTATAAAATTGCAATGCTAAGTCATAATGATCTATTGACAGATGGACATATATTAATTAAAGTTAAGCTCTAGAAGTTATTATAGATTTATCAATGTTTGCCGTTATAGAAACTGGTGGAAAGCAATACACTGTTAAAGAAGGTGATATAATTAGAGTAGAAAAATTAAAAACTGACCAAGATGCCGAGATATCAATTGATAATGTTCTTTTTGTGAATGGTCAATCTAGTCCAGTATTTAACTCAATTAATGCTGTAGTTAAGGCCCAAGTTCTCGAGCAGTGTAGAGGAGAAAAAGTTATAATTTTTAAAAAAAGAAGACGTAAGAATTACAGAAGAAAAAAAGGTCACAGGCAATATCTTACTGTCCTGCGTATTACAAGCATTGATATAAAAGAATAATCAAAATGTATGGAGAAATGATATATGGCAACGAAAAAATCAGGCGGTAGTTCGTGTAACGGTAGAGATTCGGCAGGAAGAAGGCTAGGCATTAAAAAAAATGGTAAAGTAATCCCGGGGAATATAATAGTAAGGCAAAGGGGTACAAAATATCATCCTGGTAATAACGTTGGCATGGGCAAGGATCATACAATCTTTTCTAAGGTAGCTGGTTATGTTCAGTTTAGAAGAGGAAGAAACAAAAGAGTTTTTATTGATATAGTAGCTGCTTGAGGCAGATATAAAGGGCCTGTAGCTCAGGTGGTTAGAGTGCACGCCTGATAAGCGTGAGGTCGGAGGTTCAACTCTTCCCAGGCCCACCAATAATTAATCATGTTGGAGAACGTTCAACAAACCATGTCAAGCCGAATATAAATAATATAAAAAAGGAGGAATGAACGAAAAAACATCGAATAAAAACAGTGGATTAATAAAGAGTTAATATATTATCGTCCATCCGAGAAACTAACTGGAAAAGGAGGAACTGCTAATCAAAAAGTTACTAGAGGCTAGTTTAGAAAGAAAATAAATGAGAATGAAATCGTAGAAAAGTTCAAAATACAGATACAGACTCATTTGAAGATAGAGACTTGAGCCACAAAAAAAGACAAACTAATTTACACCATGAACTTGAAATGTTTGCAAAGTTATAAATATCGAAACGACCATAAGCAGCAGCAATATTACCGATAAATTATTACCAATGAGTGCCAATAATTTGTATGATTTTTCAAAGTAAGCAAATTCGGCATAGATCAAAAAAAGAGGTTTTTATTTGGCTGGTTATGAATGATCTCAAATTATGTATTTTCCTACAGCCATAAACAACCAACGCAGAAATATATGAGATAAGTAAAATATGTATCCGGCAAAATGAATGATTTGAAGAAAAGCTTCAAATAGAGAAATCGCTGAAAATTTGAGCTGGAAGAAAAATGGGAATGTAGTGGCAAAATAATTGGGAAACTGGCTATTTAAAGTATTCAAATCCGATTAGGCGGCTACTACCAATCCTATTGAGGGGTTACACCGACAAATCAGGAAAAAACCAATTTACCAGTACAAATGCCTTCTGTGCTATAAAAAAATAGAGCAAAATTGGACTGTACCAAATTGGGCTTTTTGATATTTTCTTTCCTAATAGATTAAAAATTCAGTTGAGTTTTTGACACAGTTTGTTGAATACTCTCTGATAAAACGCCAATACAAACTTTTCTTGATATATTGCTTTTCAGAAAAATATTAGTAGCATTAAACAGGATTCTGATTTTAGTTTTGACTACGTCGATTCTTCTGTCAGTTAATTCATCATTGTCAGATTAAGTCTTGTCTTCTACAGTTTAGCCATATTCTTATAATGAAGCAAGCCCTCATTCTAATAATATGGCTATACAGACTGCCATTGATAGCAAGCTTTTTAGAAAAATCTTAAACTTGATATTAGTTTTTAATTTTTTTATCAGTTTAAGTTTTATCTTTTACATTTTAGACTATAAAATCAAATGTACTTATAAATGCTTCCCTTTTTTTGTATTTTTCAACACAGATTTAACTGATTTTACGTCTAGCTCATTCTTTTTATCATATGGAATTTTACCTAAGTCCTTTTTATTATTAAATTTTTTATCTCTTACATCTAAGGAAGGCTTGTCATTTACAGAGCTAACATCTTTAAGTTTAGTATCATCTGAAAAATAACTCTGACTCAACCATTCATAAAACCACTTACAACCAGCCCCAATTACAATAGCTATTATTATTAAAAGTATTATCCATTTTATCATTATTTGTAGTATAAATTATCTAGATTATAGTATGTCAGTATCGTTTATGCTTGTTCCAGTTAAATCTTCTGCTGCAGAAACCTGATTGAATGTAGATTCATTTTGCTCAAAAGCTGTTTTTATCATATGCTCATTATCGTCATGTGAAGTGTCATTGTGCTTAGCCAGCTTAAAAACTTTATTACATGATTTTATAAGATTTACAACAGGCTCTCTTATTTTGTTGGTGTAAAACTCATCAACGGCTTTAAAACCTTTCTTCAGATCATCTAATATTTGTGACACAACTCCTCCTTTTCTCAGATTTAGTTTGTATTATTATATCACGCAAATCATCCTTATCATCATTATAGTTAATATTGATTTCTATATCAGGTATAGTTAACTTTTTTATTAATTCTGGCCACTCAACAATAGCAATACCTGAACTCAACACCTCTTCTATACCAATATCATATAGCTCATTCAGACCTTTTATTCTATATAAATCTAAATGCCAGATAGTAAAATCATAAGCATCATAACGACTTATGATATTAAAAGTAGGGCTAGACACTACCTCATCAGGCAACAAAGTGTTTATAAAAAACTTAGCAAAAGCAGTTTTTCCAACTCCCAAATCTCCATACAGAGCAATAACATATGGAGGCTTTACAACTTTAGCAATTTTTTTTGCTAATAATTCAACATAACCAACATCAACAGCTTCATGTTTCTCAATATGCATCATTATATATAATGAATACTGATCATTACATTAATAATCCCCCATTTATATGAAGGGTTTGACCAGTAATGTAACTAGCTTCATCACTTGCTAGAAATAAAACTCCCGATGCTACTTCTTTTGGAATACCCATTCTTTTTAGAGGAATATTGCTCATTATATTGTTTTGTTGTTCTTGTGAAAGAGAAGAAGTCATTGATGTTTCTATAAAACCTGGTGCAATACAGTTCACTGTTATATTGCGGCCTGCAAATTCCTTTGCAATACACTTACTCATAGCAACCATTCCTGCTTTAGATGCAGCATAATTTGCCTGCCCTGGGTTACCTGTAAAACCAACTATGGAAGAAATATTGATTATTCTTCCCCAGCCATTTTTGAGCATTTTACTACATGCCTTCTTGTTTAATTTAAAAGTTGAGGTAAGATTTATGCTAATAACCTTATCCCATGCTTCATCTGTCATTCTAAGTAGTAAGCTATCTTGTGTTACTCCGGCGTTACATACAATGCCATCAAAACCTGCCATTAGATCATTAGCTTTATCAACTAAACTGTCTACTTCCTCATTCTTCGTTAGGTCGCATTGCAGTGAGTACATATTATTTTTGCCTTCTACCATTTTTTCTAGAATTTCTTTTCTTGTTCCAGAAATGCATAAAGTAGCTCTAGCCTCATGTAGTACATCCGTAATAGCTTGTCCTATTCCTCCCGATGCACCTGTAACTAAGAATTTCTTACCTTCTAGATTAAACATAGTTAAAATGGTATTTCATCATCAATAATTCCTTCAAATTCGTCTTCTTTACTGTGATTTTTATATTCGCCACTGGCCTTATAATCTTTACGTTCACTGTTTGTATATTCAGCGCTTGTGGCATTTTTAGAATCTAAAAGAGTTAAAGCACTGCTAAAATTTTGCAGCACTACATCTGTGGTATACTTATCATTATTATTTTGATCCACCCATTTTCTAGTTCTTAGGGAACCTTCAATATAGACTTTACTGCCTTTGCGTACGAAATCTTTTACAATTTTTACCAGTCCTTCGCTAAACACAACAATATTGTGCCATTCTGTTTTCTCAGAACGCATACCAGACGCCTTGTCGAACCAACTTTCAGAAGTAGCAAGTGAAAACGTTGCCATTTCCTTGCCATTTTGCATTGCTCTTATATCTGGATCTTTACCAAGATTACCAACTAAAATCACTTTATTAACACTACCACTCGACATCTTTAAAACATTAATTTAATTAATATATTACTCTAAAATAGTTCTTTTGTTTTTACAAGTTATATTACACTGCTGATTCACGATCTTTAGCATTACAATTTTGTCCTGCACCATTGCTAACTTCAGTACTACCTAATTCTGAATTTACACTAGTTTTACCTTTTTCTACAGTAGAAGCACTGTTACTTACTCCATCATTACTATTTTGATCTTGATCTGGTAGAAGATTGTCACTTGAACTTGATATGCCTTTTTGATATACTACAATTTCATCTTCGTTACTATCTACCCGGTTAGCATTATCTCCATCTAGTGGCTCTAATTGAAGTGCATGTATAGTTTGTTCTTGTCCATTAAAGCAGCTTCTAAAATAACGTCTTAAACGTTGCCAAAGTCCCACATCATCCGTATATTCACTTGGCAGTCGCATATTACTGCGGCAACAATTTCTATATATAAGATAAGACATTCCCCCTATTACTGCTATAGAACCAAAAACGATTGTACTAACCTGTGCAGTACTTAACAACTTTTCTTCATAATTTGATGATACATCTGTTTGATTGGAATCAGATGAACTACCTGTTATCATTGGATTACCTGTAGTAAGCATATTTGTAGCATTTTGTGTAACTGATCCTAAAATTGTTACCATTGCACTTCCTATTGTTGAAGCTAAAGTAGTGAATCCTAAGGCTGCTGTGCTTTGCATTTCTGTAGTTGTGCTTTGAGGGAAATTAGTGCTTATAACAGTTGTACTGCCTTGCTTAGAGCTTGTTGTATAGTTGTTTGTTGATTTTACAGTGCTTTTTGCAGTAGCCTTTGTAGGTTTAGTAGTTGGTTTTGTTGTACTAGCTGTTGTTTCGTTGACTTGATTGGTAGTCGGCTTGACAGTAATTTTTTCCGTTGAAGTAGTAAATTTAGATGATTGTACAGTAGGAATAATAGTTACTGTTGTGCTTTGATCTGCAGTTGTATGTTGTACAGTACTAGTTTTTACTGTTGTTTTAGCAGTAGTTGTAGCTCCCTCTGTTGTAGTTGGCTGTGTAGTAGATGCAGTAGTTACATCCGTAGTTGCAGCATTTGTTGTATCCTTTTCTACAGTAGTCGTACTTCCTCTTGTAGTTATTTCTTCAGTAGCTAAAGGAGTAGTTGTTGATACCGTACTAGAGCTTATTTTAGGTGCATCTGAACTTGAAGAAATTGTATGCGAAATTACCTTTGCAGTCTGACTAGTAGTTGGATTAGTGCTGATAGTAGTTTCTTCTGCTGGGGTAGTAATTTTAGGTGGTTGTGTAGTAGATATAGTAGTGACTGTTGTACTTTGACCTGCAGTGGTATGTTGTGCGGTACTAGTTTCTGCTGTTGTTTTAGCAGTAGTTGTAGCCCTCTCTGTTGAAGTAGTGGTTTGAGGAAAAGTTGTCGTAGTTGGTTGTGTAGTAGATGCAGTAGTTGTGACAGTAGTATGTTTGGTAGTTTTTGGTTTTGTAGTAATGCGTTGAGCTGTGACCTCTGTAGTTGCAGCACTTGTTGTATCACCTTCTATAGTAGTTGTACTTTCTTTTGTAGTTATTTCTTCGGTAGTAGCTGTAGATAAAGGAGTAGTTACAGGTACTGTACTAGAGCTTATTTGAGATGCATCTGAACTTAAAAAAGTTGTATATGGAAAAGATGTTGTAAGCTTTAACGGGTTATTATAAACAATATCTACAAAATCACCCAAAGTTCTTATCCCATCAGTTGGAAAGTCTCGTGTAGTAACCACATTTAAATTTTCTGAATTAATTGTACTTTGAGTAATGTTTTTCTCATCCGCTGCTGATACTATAATATCATTCTCACCAACAACACTCAGCTGTAGTAATTTTATTTTCACTTTATAATTATGAACTATTTGTTTCTTTCCCTTTTTATCTGTTAACTTTGCAATGCATAACTGCTGCTGATCCTCAAGAAAAGCAACTACTGCTCCATTCTCAGTATTTACTGCACTTAAATTGCTTATACCTTTACTGGTTAAAAATGGAGTTGATATTTTTTTATCAAATTGACCGCAGCGCTCTTTACCTACTGCAAATAAACATTCTTCATCTTCATTATTTACGTATTTTCCCTCTCTGATATTATCAATCATTGACTTAGTGATATCTAAGGAAAATAAAGAAGTTGAATCTGAATAAATTATCTTTCCTACATTATCGTTTTGATTTGATGGCAAAAGTTGAAAACTGCTTCCCATATTTTCATCTACTTTGAACAATAGTCTATTGGTAACTTTATTTGATCCTTCATTAACGCTAAATTCTAAATCTTGTCCCTTTTCCAAAAGCCATGCAGTAACGTATTGTCCTTCAGAATTTGAATCTACTGCAGCAACTATGATATCACCATTTGGCAACTCCATGGCTTTCGACTTGCTATAACTATGGTACTTATTACTAGAGTGAGAAAGTTTTGCATTGTTTGATAAAGACATTTTTGTGCCGTGAGGTATAGCATTAATAGAATTTGATTTTAAATCAACTTGGTATCGAGTATACGATGTTACAGAGAGTTTTTTTTGTTCTTCAGGAAAGGCAAAAAAAACGAAATCTTTTTCTCCATCATTAATTGGCAGGATAACTGGCTTATCATCTTTTATTAGTTTGTTTGGTATTTTTGCATCTATGCTGAAAGAGTGCTCTTGACTATTAAAAGGAGTAGTAATTGTGCATTCAACGCTGCTGTACCCATCACCCATATCTTTATAGTATGCAGTATATATAACATTATTTTTCTCTACTGTATTTATACTACTGTTAATTTGAAATTGATTTTCAGATTGCTTTTTAAAATATTTTAATATACCCATATTCAATTCTTAATAAAAATGTTATATTTTATAAATTAATAATTTATGTCAATAAGTTAATGATCTTGACTGCAAAAATAGACACCTCAATAATAAAAAAATATGATATTAGAGGAATAATTGGGCAAAACCTCAAAGTTGAAGATGGTTATGAGATAGGGAAAAAATTCGCCCAATTTTTAGGCACTAATGCTAAGATTTGTGTTGGTTATGATGGCAGAGTACACTCGCCTCAAATAGAGAAAAAAGTAATTGAAGGGCTATGTTTTTCTGGAGCAAACGTTATAAGAGTTGGGCTGTGTTCTTCTCCAATGCTATATTTTGCTACTCAACTTACCAATGCAGATGGCGGCATAATGATTACTGCATCTCACAACCCTGCACAGTACAATGGATTTAAATTTTATAGCAACAAGATAGTATTTAGTGAAAAAGAAATAACTACGTTTATGAGTGTTGATGCTGAAAATAGTATAAGTAATTATACTGTGCTTAATTGTAATATATATACTCAATATATAGAAATACTGAAGAATGCAGATAAAGATGTAGGAAGTAAGAAAAAGCTTAAAATAGCATGGAACTGTTCTAATGGAGCAACAAGTAGTGTTATTAGGTATATTCAAAAAATTTTGCCCAATCATGAACACATTACAATTAATAACACAATAGATGGCTCTTGTAATCCTGATCCTATTGAGCAGCAGAATCTCAATAAACTAATCAATACTATAAGAGAGCATCAATGTGATATTGGTATCGCCTTAGATGGCGATGGTGATAGGGTTTGTATAGTAGATAGTGAAGATCATATTGTTCCTAATGACTACCTTTTTATGATATTTGTAAAGGAAATACTGACCAAAGGCGATAAAGTTATTATTGATATAAAAATCAGTATGAAAGTTTTTGACCTCATTTCAAAGTTAGGTGGAATAGCAATAACATGTGCTACTGGCCATTCTATTATTAAAAAAATGATGATAAAAGAAAGTGCAAAATTCGCCGGAGAACTTAGTGGCCACTTTTTCTTTGCAGAAATTGGCTTTGATGATGGTATGTACGCGGCTGTTAAGCTTATTAATATTCTGCAGAAGTATAAAAATTTGGATGGCATAATGAGAGAATTACCTAAGCTACACATTAGTCCCGAAATCAAAATTGAAGTTCAAGAAGAAAAAAAATTTCAGATCATTGATCTTTTAAAAAAAGAATTAGAACAAAAAAATATTATGTTTTCAAGTATTGATGGCATAAAAATTACCTTTGAAAAAGGATGGTTATTACTTAGAGCATCTAACACACAGAACTATATTACAGCACGTTGTGAAGGCAAAAGTAATGAGAACTTCAAGGAAATAAAAAACGTATTGGATCAATATATTGAAAGGATAAAGTTACTAAATAAGTCGTAGTTATGAAAATAAGTTAATAATTAGGATGCTAAGCTTTGTTAAATTAATGATAAATTATGTATTATTAATATCTCTATAAAAATTTTAAAGAAAAAGTATGCTATATAAAAACAGCAATGAAGACTGCTTACCAAGCATAAAAACATCAGTATTTCAATTCTTCTGTTGTCAGATCAAGTCCTCGGACTATTAAAAATAGTATAAATAATTAAGATTAGGCAAAAATGGTTTACTTTTGAGCAACAGCAAATAGGGATACAAAAAGGTAATTTTCTTTTGAAATTTTGAACTATCGCTGTCATAAAAACTAGAATTTGAAATTTTTGAATATTTCTAAATTTTGCTCTTCTAAGAACCTGTAAGAGATCTCAAGACCCCCTGCGAAAATGAGGAAACAGGTATGAAAAGAGAGAGAAAGATATAAAATAGCAGTTTTGGCAGAAGTTATGAAAAAGTGGCAAATATATATTCCGTCAATTTGCTGATAGCAGAATGCGAAAAAATAGTCGAAATAGTTAGTGGGAAAAAGTTAAAAAACAGGCGACGGAATCACATTAAAACGCTAGAAGACAAAATTTTATGTGTGTTAATATACTACCGAACGTATATAATGCATCCATTTTTGGGCTATTTGTTTAATTTACACAATTCAAATATTTGCTAAAAAAAATGGGTTAGCGAAAAAAATCAAGATCACAAAACCAGAAAAAATATTTTGGTAGATGTGACAGACACAGCAGCCAAAAGATAGCAAAAAGAGAAAGAAAACATAAAAACCGAAATGAAGAAAACGGACAAGGTTTCAAAATCTCATCGTGTTTAAGATACGAAAACAGTTCTACCAGTAGATAGCATAAAATATGCTGATTCTAGGGTTGGCAAAAATTGCAGAAAGTATAAAAAATACCGTAAAAAACCCCGGAGCAAAAGGATCATAGCTTGCGTCGTTTAGGTGGAAAATAAGACTCAAAGATATTTAAAATTATGTCACATGTAATTTTCAGAAAATATGAGGTTTAATATTATTTCTGGAACTTGAAGCATGGTTTTTTTGCTTTGGCCTAACTCATACCTCGTTACTAGTATACCGTTTCTCAGGGGATCTACTATTAAATAGTAGATAGTATAATAATTATTCAACCACTATGGATTAGAAATCCAAAGAATGAGAAAAGCATAGAATGCTAATTTACCAATTCTCGTTTAGAGTGATTTTATCATCTGATCAGTTACATTTCCCTTACAAAATAGCCAGCTGCCCATAAATCCATTCTTCAATTCCGGAAAATTTTGTTTTCTTCCCTTAATCATTTGCACTTTATACTCAAATATAGAAACATATATATGGAAATGATTTGATGTAATTTTTCCTCTGATTTCTACATACCTCTTGTACTACATCTTTGGTTCTCTACCAACGCTGATATTTCATACTATATGATATATATACTGAATGGCTGCTTTTCCTCTAATATCTCCTCAAACTTACCATCAGCTATTATATACTTGAAAGCAATCCCAAATTTGGGATAATAAATTAATACTTACAATGATAGCAAATAACTTGTCCATGTGGGACCGACTTTAACTCATCTGTTGTCACTTTCTGTGCACAAGATATGCATTTTATTTCATCACTTGGCAGTAAAGAGTTGTTAACTGCAACTCTATCATCAAAGACAAAACACTTACCTTGCCAGGTATTACTGCTATTCTGCTTTTTTGCTAAATAGTTAATAATTCCTCCCTTCAGGTGATAGACTTGTTTAAATCCTAGACTTTTCATATATGTAGTCGATTTTTCACACCTAATACCACCAGTACAATACATTGCTACTTTGCTTTTATTTTTAGGTTTATCCTGTGCCCAGGATTTAGCCCATCCAGGAAAATCTCGAAAATTTTGTGTATTAGGATTAATGGCATTGCTAAATTTACCAAGCTTTACTTCGTATTCATTTCTTGTATCAATGACATAAACATCTAGACTTGAAATAAAATTATCCCAATTATCAGGTTCTACATATTCACCTTTTAAAGAAGGTGATAAGTCACTTACACCCAAAGTTACTATTTCTTTTTTTAGCCTTACTTTCATTTTGCTAAAGGGTTGAAAATTTGAGTAAGTTTTCTGCCACTTAAGATTGCATAACCTATCATCAAGATCTAAAAACCTGAAAAAATCATCAATTGCAGATTTTGTTCCTGATATAGTAGAATTAATTCCTTCTTCCGCTAATAATATTGTACCTTTTAGACCTATGTTTTTGCAAAAATCTGCTAACCTATTTTTCATATCATAATAGTTAGAAAGTTCTACAAAACGATAAAATGTTGCAATAACAAATTTCATATTGTTAAAATTACATTATGTGCTTTTGTGATGTTTAGGGTCAACTACAAAATTACTCTTGTTTTTTACATAGCACACTATGAGCCATATAAAGGCTAAAGAATACCAAGTAATCATGTATTGCATATGATAATTCCTTGGCTTAATTGGCATAGCTAGAACCAAGTTATCACTTAATTTATCTATTGCCCATACTACACATCGACTAAAATTTACTTCCATATCTTTAGATATTGACTCAGCATCAAGCCATGGCCATACATCATCTTTAGCTTCATTCTTAATGAGTTTATTTATACCTTTATACGAATCACAATATAACATACCATTTATAATTATTTTTTTAGGTTTTATGTTCACTCCCTTTTGTTTTTTATCAATTAATCCTTTATTTATTAATATATACTCTCCACTGCTTAAAAGCATAGGGGTTAAAATATAGTAGCTATTCATTCCAGCAAAAATATATAGATCAATGCCTGTGAGTACCCCTTCTACTACAACTTTTCTATAAGCAAAATCGTCAATATTTCCACCTTCCATCTTTACAGCTGGCATATTCATTTTTGCTATAATGTTATTTTTCCAATTAAGCCTAAACAACTGCCATGTACCAAGTGCAAATAAAACTATAAAAGGACAACATATAATTAAAATAGTGTTTATGATATTTTTACTGAGCATTGCTATATTTGTGTTTGCAAGTAATTTGCAGCACCTATTGATTCAATTATTTTAAGTTGTTTTGTAATCCAATCTTGATGTCCTTCCTCATCTTTTAGAATATGTTCTAGCAAATCAGCAGTTACATAATCTTTTTGATTTTCAGCAAAAGAGATTGCTTCTTTTAAATTTTTAATACCATTTATCTCCAACGTCAAATCTGCTTCTAAGATCTCCTTTATTGTTGTTTCGCTTCCTTTTGTAATATTTTCAATTGATACAGTATTAGTATCCTGAAAATTTGGCATACCTCCTAAAAATATAATTCTTTCTGATATATTCTTTACATGAGTCACTTCATCATTGAGTTCTTGTTCTGCTTTTTCAGCTAACTTTACTATCCCCCACGATTTTAAAATTGCTGAATGTAAAAAATACTGACGTATAGACGTTAATTCATGTGTCAATAAGATATTTAAATGCTTTACTATTTCCTTATTCATAAACTCTCTAATGAAAGATTATAGTATATATCTTAGAGCAAAGAATAAAACATTTTTTTATCTGTATGTAACCATGCTTAGAAAATTAAAGCTAGGAACTTGGAAGTCCCCCTTCCATTTCCTTTCAGGATAATAATAAAAGATAATAAATGTCTCTAAAACCTTCTTTCTAGATCATTGTATTTGCCAATCAGGCTAATACTTTAAAGAGCTATGCCATGCATTGAACTAGTAGCAATTAGCTTTCGCATTTCTTCAAACGTTAGACCCCCTGAGAAAGTGAGGAAACAGGTATGAAAAGAGAGAGAAAGATATAAAATAGCAGTTTTGGCAGAAGTTATGAAAAAGTGGCAAATATATATTCCGTCAATTTGCTGATAGCAGAATGCGAAAAAATAGTCGAAATAGTTAGTGGGAAAAAGTTAAAAAACAGGCGACGGAATCACATTAAAACGCTAGAAGACAAAATTTTATGTGTGTTAATATACTACCGAACGTATATAATGCATCCATTTTTGGGCTATTTGTTTAATTTACACAATTCAAATATTTGCTAAAAAAAATGGGTTAGCGAAAAAAATCAAGATCACAAAACCAGAAAAAATATTTTGGTAGATGTGACAGACACAGCAGCCAAAAGATAGCAAAAAGAGAAGGAATTGGAAAAAAGAAAACATAAAAACCGAAATGAAGAAAACGGACAAGGTTTCAAAATCTCATCGTGTTTAAGATACGAAAACAGTTCTGCCAGTAGATAGCATAAAATATGCTGATTCTAGGGTTGGCAAAAATTGCAGAAAGTATAAAAAATACCGTAAAAAACCCCGGAGCAAAAGGATCATAGCTTGCGTCGTTTAGGTGGAAAATAAGACTCAAAGATATTTAAAATTATGTCACATGTAATTTTCAGAAAATATGAGGTTTAATATTATTTCTGGAACTTGAAGCATGGTTTTTTTGCTTTGGCCTAACTCATACCTCGTTACTAGTATACCGTTTCTCAGGGGATCTTGTGTCAAGCCGAATATAAATAATATAAAAAAGGAGGAATGAACGAAAAAACATCGAATAAAAACAGTGGATTAATAAAGAGTTAATATATTATCGTCTATCCGAGAAACTAATTGGAAAAGGAGGAACTGCTAATCAAAAAGTTACTAGAGGCAAGTTTAGAAAGAAAATAAATGAGAATGAAATCGTAGAAAAGTTCAAAATACAGATTCAGACTCATTTGAAGATAGAGACTTGAGCCGCAAAAAAAAGACAAATTAATTTACACCCTGAACTTGAAATGTTTGCAAAGTTATAAATATCGAAACGACCATAAGCAGCAGCAATATTACCGATAAATTATTACCAATGAGTGCCAATAATTTGTATGATTTTTCAAAGTAAGCAAATTCGGCATAGATCAAAAAAAGAGGTTTTTATTTGGCTGGTTATGAATGATCTCAAATTGTGTATTTTCCTACAGCCATAAACAACCAACGCAGAAATATATGAGATAAGTAAAATATGTATCCAGCAAAATGAATGATTTGAAGAAAAGTGGGAATTCCCATGGTATAGCTAACATATGATACAAGTTAGCTGTTTAGCTCCATCAAGTAATGGTGTAAGTTATTCCTTAGTAGAAAAGGAGATATTGTGGGACAGATATTACACACAAGACAACGTACGCTGTGCGAACAGAATTACAGCGCTTACAATCACGCAGTTAAGTAAACAATATAACCTGAATCCTAAAACGGTCTTAAAATGGAAACTTCTATAGAACTATGGGCCCTAATTATCTGAGAGAGAGGAATTACCGTCAAAAACCTTTAGATGATTGTTTTTTAAACAACTACCTTATCTCGCAGTATCGTTGCTTAAAAAGACACAATCTTTACCTAAAAAGAATACTAAGCCAGAACTTCAAAAAATACGATATTTTCATGTTGATATTTGTGAAGCGCGAACAAAAAGTTTATATTTATGTAGGAATATTGTAAATATCTGGGATTCTCGCACAGGCTGTTATTTTCTTGAAATTTGCTGTGCCTTATAAGATTCATAACTGTATTCAATTCTCCTATTCTTTGCTTAAAAAAGCTCCTAAAGACAAAATTCATGACTTCGATATAAGAAATTCAACATTGTTTGACTAAGTTTATTGGATAAATGAGCAGAATGAATAGAACTATTAAACAAGCCACATTATGAAACAAACTGAAGTTTTGAAAGCTATGCTCAAAAACTCAAGTCCCTCAAATTTTTAACACCTATGGAAAAAATATTGTCTGAATACAAATTAACATGTTTCATTCAAATCCTTACCATTACTTGATGGGACTAAATATCTAGTCTCTGTGAACAAAAATTCAACCACTATGGATTAGAAATCCAAAGAATGAGAAAAAGCATAGAATGCTAATTTACCAATTCTCGTTTAGAGTGATTTTATCATCTGATCAGTTACATTTCCCTTACAAAATAGCCAACTGCCCATAAATCCATTCTTCAATTCCGGAAAATTTTGTTGTTGAACTTCTTCTCTTTGCACTAATTTGCTAAATATAGAAACATATATATGGACATGATTTGATGTAATTTTCCCCCTGATTTCTACATACCTCTTGTACTACATCTTTGGTTCTCTATCAACACTGATATTTCATGCCATATGATATATATACCGAATGGCTGCTTTTCCTCTAATATCACCTCAAACTTACCATCAGCTATTATATACTTGAAAGCAATCCCAAATTTGGGATAATAAAATCTTCGTTGCTTTTTTCAGATCTTTCTATCGGTGTTTCTGTACTATCTATCACTAAAACTTCATATTCCATATCACTTTTTAACAATTCTTTTCGATTCGGTAACGCAAAATCTGGGTGCTCTATTATTCTACCCACTTTACTGTTTTATATCTCCCATAGTTTTGTGCAATATGGAAATAGGTCCACGAATAATGCCATTAATTTCCTCATTTAGCTTATTTCCTCCTTTTGCCTTCTTCTTTTTTTTTCTGTAGAACTTTCACTATCTTATTGAATTTTTAGCCCTTGCGAAATTTCTCATCCTCCAACTATTTTATATTTTTTTGAAGCCTTCCCCTTTTTTGATTTTAGGCTAGTTTCGATAGAGGTCTATTCTATTATTTGCATAATATGCTAAATAAAATATCTTGTGTTAATAATAGTTACACTCTTTAAATTAAGTAGAAAGGTAATATGAATCACAGTAGAGCTTCTTCCATCAGTAGTGTATATAATTCTGATACAGAAATTAGTAATAGTTGGGATTCAGAAGAAGATTCAAGTGATGGTCTGAACATTAGTGGTAATTCTATTTTAGATGGTCTATTGCCAATAGAGCCAAATTTATCATTAACTGAAGATGAAGAGAAGCTGGTTGGTAAATTTTATCAAAAGATGAAAGATATAGAAGCTCAAAATGACAAAGAACGAAAGGAAAATATATATAATACAAAAGTAAATTGTACAGAAAATTCTTTAAAACGTATTGAGAGTGTAGTAGATCAATATTTAAAAAGAGGACTGAGGCTAAACTCGTATTATAACAATAGTACAGTAACAAATTTAGTATTTCATTGCTGATGTAATTGTACATCCTCGTGACATAACATATGCAACTCCTGATCCGCAGCGCAATGCTGATTATAACAATAATATTAGTAAAAAAGAATGTGCAGATGAGTGGGAAGGTAAAGATAAGGGATATGTAAGTGGATGGGAATATTTGAAGGATGAATGTGTAGATGAAAAATATACAGGCAAATGGGAATATTGGGGAGATATAGGGGAATATAAATATGAAGAGAATAGCATAATTGAATTGACAAGAATTGTAAACAATTCGATCGTAGAAGACCTAAACTTAAAAGTTAGTATACTCCAAATTGGAGAGAGTATAATTAGAGTTGAGAAAGTAGGAGAGAAAAGAAGTTATATGAATGTTCCAAAGGGGAGGTTTAAAATGTCTTTCACTACTGAAGTAGGAAAAATTAGCATTTACCTTTGTCCTGATGAGAATAATAGCAGTAGAATAAAAGTAGAACTTGATGAAGAAAATCAAGAAAAGTTTAGCAGACTAAAAGATAAGTCAAGCTTAGGGAAGAACTGTCTTTTAGGTGGAAAAAACGTTTTTTATATTATTTATATTCGGTTTGACATGGTTTGTTGAACACTCTCTTCATAGTGATTGAATGCACAAGAATGAGTTTAAAAATCTAACTCAATTAATCTTGCTGGATCATCGATAAATTTTGCATTAGAAAACTGATTTTTAAACCAAGTATACTGACGTTTAGCATAATGCCTAGTGTTAATTTGAGCCGTGTTAATTGCTTCGTTGAGTGTTATTTCGTTCTTTAAGTACTTTATAATCTCTGGCGCACCATGTGCTTTCATTGCAGGAAGCCATGGATTAAGGTTCATATCAAACAGTTGTTTTACTTCATCAACTACTCCAAGCCCAACCATACTAGTAAAGCGCTTATTTATTTCATCGTATATGAAATTTCTTGGTGGGCAGATGACGTACATTATAAAATTATCTAATATCGATATAGTAGTTTCTTTATGCCACGTAAAAATTGACTTTCCAGTTTGGGTTATCACTTCAAAAGCTCTAAGAAGACGATGAAAATTATTTTCATGTATCTTTCCCTGAATCATTCGATCTTTGCTTAATACTAACTCATAAAATCCTTGCTTTCCTAATTCTCCATATAAATTACGGGACATGACTCTTATATCATCATCTACCTTAGGGATTGACGACAAACCATTAATTAGGCTTTTTATATATAAACCACTACCACCAATTATAATAGGCAATTGTAAATTCTTCCAAGCACTTTTTACTTCTTTTTCTATATCTTGCAGCCAAAGTCCTACTGAGTAATTTACTTGCGCAGAAACATAACCATATAGTTTATGAGGTATAGATTCGAGCTCTATTGGTTGAGCAGTAATTATAGGAATTTCTTTATATATCTGTTTTGAATCACAATTGATTATTACTCCATTGTACTTTTTTGCCAGCTCAACACACACTTTTGACTTACCAGAAGCTGTTATACCAGTAATTATTAATGCTTTATTCACTTTACTATGTTATATATTTGTAATAATTATAATTAAATTCAGATTTATTTAAAGGTGCTAAATGGTAGAAGAAAATTCTTTTACTGAGCGTTTTGCTAAACGCTTCAAAAAAGACGAATCTGCAGGAGACGGTAACAGCACAGTAGGTTTTGCATCAAAGTTTGCAAAAACGCGCCCTGAATCAGATACAAACACTACCGAAGAAACAAAAAAACAGCATAAGGATGGTAAATCGTTTACTCAAGACAAAATCAGTAAAAGTAGAGTTATGAATGAGCGCAGTTTCGCTGATGCAACAAAGCGTAGTAGAGCTGATTGCGTATTTTTAGTGCGGGGTAAGGATAGAGGAAGACCCGCATGGCACTATGTTCTTGTTGACAAAGATAAAAAAGAGATGTTTTTAGCAAAAAGCAGAACCGGCTCCATAGATGTCGCTCTTTACGGGCAAATTTTACACTCAGGTTGGGGTGAGGATCCACCACAAGATATTGTTGACAAAATAAATAAAGAATTTGATGGTGGATGAAGTAAAAATTTTTTGTTTTAGACCCAGAATTTTTGTTTTTTATGTTATTATTGATATAACATATTTTGAAAATAAAGAAATTTGTATTATAATATTAATTTCAATATAAAAATATATGCAAAGAGTCAGTAAGTTATTCATATATGTAATAGGTTTTCCTGGAAGCGGAAAATTATCAATATCAACGGAGTTAAGTAAAACTCTGGATGCTTTAATTATGGACAATAGCATGTTTAACAATATTGCGTTTAATCTTATAGATAATGAGTTGTTTACAAGACGCGAAGTGCCGCAAAAACTATGGGATAAGATCTTTGAAATTAGAGCAGTAACACTGAAGATTATAGAGCAGTATCCGACTCCATCAGGAAATTATATTTTTACAAATGAACTGCTGGAGGGAGATGAATATGATATGCGTGTATATAATTCAATAGTGAGTTTAAGTGAAAAGCTAAAAACAAAAATGTTACCTATAATACTTAATTGTAGCGAAGATGTACTGAAGGAACGTATATCATCTAAAGAAAGGCATAAAAACAAAAAAATTACCGATGTTGATTTTGCTACAAGCAGAATAAGGGGAAAGAAATTATTTGTTCCTAAAGGTGCATTAGAAATTGATAATTCAAATTTAAAACCAAAGGAAGCTGCAAAAATAATAATGGCTCATATTAAAGAACAGTATGCTAATCATTCCACCGAAAAGCAGCTTGATTTTGTTTAATTTTAAAGTTAATGCTAAAAAATTTAAAATTCTTAACTGCGAAGCATGTTTTCCTTTTAGCATTAGCTATAATACTTGCTATTACAATTCTTCCTAAGCTATTAGTTACAGAATATAATAAATTTAGTTTATTTTACATAAACAATCAATCTAAGTCACTTTTGGCTTCTTTTTCAATAGTTGCGTTTTTAGTAATATTGCACGCTAAAGATATCTATAAATTTGAGATGCTTTCTCTTCTTTTTTATACCTTTAGTAGTTTTGCAGCTATTTTATCATGCAATTTAATTTTATTGCTAATATTCCTTGAGCTTATGGTATTTGGTGCTTTTTGCATCATTGCCTCAAATTCCCAGAAAAACAATATAGGTCCAGCAACACGTTATGCCATAATTCATTTTTTTGCTGGAACTTTAATTTTATCAGGGGTTGCTATGCAGCTCAATGAAGCTAATTCTACTATAATTTCTCACAATATCTTAAATTTCCAGAATATTCAGTTACAAAATAGTATTTCTCACATTATGGTGCTTATTGGCCTACTTATAAATTGTGCGTCTTTTCCTTTCTCGTATTGGGTAACTGATTCCTACCCAAATGCAACTCTTCACAGTACACCATATTTATCTATATTTACTACTAAAATCTCATCTTATATTTTACTTCTTATGTTTCAAGGTAGTGAAATATTATTTTACTTTGGACTGACAACTGCCTTTTGTGCAGCAGGCTTTACCATATTTGAAAATAACATGCGCCATCTTTTATGTTATAACCTGGTCGGACAGATGGGCCTTATTATTACTGGAGCAGGTTTTGATGGCGAAGCTGCAGCAGCTGGAGTTATATTACAAATTATATTTTGCACAATTTACCAAAGCCTACTTTTCATCATAGTAAACTCTATCATAACACGTACAAAAAAGCATAATTTAAACGAAATTGGAGGCTTATTAAAAATAATGCCAATAGAAGCACTGTGCTCTTTTGTGGCAATATTTACAATGGTTGGCACTGCTTATACACCTACTTTTATCAGCAAATCTTTAATAACTTCAAATGCTTCAACATGGGTCGCAGCATTATTTTCACTGGCAAATTTTACATTGTTTATTAGTATAGGTCTAAAATTTTTCTATTTTACATTCATCTGTAAGCACAAGCAGCCAGCTGTAGCGAAAGGAAGCTTTGAGAGCTTTATCTCTATGTCTATACTGTTGTTAATGTGCATATTAGCTAGTATATTCTATGATCAGTATTTAGCCTATTTTTTAAGCGATATACCAGTTTTTTATCAGAGTAAGAAGGTTTTTACTAATATTAGCATGATAGCATGCTGCGTGACGTTATTCGTATTTTTACGCAACCTATTTTGCTTAAGATTTGCTATAAACTTAAAATTTAAGTCTTTTTTATCCTATGTAACTTCATTATATGAAAAGTTTATATTGTTTATAGTAAATGGTAGTGTTAACATAGTAAAGAATATGGCAACTATAAAATTATACAACAATACTGTAGAGGATTCTTCAGGTGTTACCATAGTGCTTGCTACTGTTATAATTAGCACGTTATTGATGTTTTTATGTTTAAATCACTTACTGATAACTTAAATTCTGTATTTCAAAAATTAAGAGGGAAGTCTATTCTCTCTGAGGATGATTTCAATGCATCAGTTCGCCAAATTCGTGTAGCTCTGCTTGAGGCTGATGTTTCTCTTGAGGTAGCAAAAAGCTTCACTGAGGAGATAAAAAATGAAGTGATAGGCAAGAAAATAATCAAAGGTATATCTTCAGCGCAGATGATAATCAAGATTGTGCAAGATCATCTTGTTAAAATCCTTGGCTCAGAAAAAAGCGAATTAAATATTGCAGGAAAATCACCAGTAGTAATTATGCTAGTTGGCCTTCAAGGTGCTGGAAAAACCACTACCGCAGCGAAATTAGCTCTAAAGCTTAAAAAAAATAAAAAGGTAATGCTTGCATCTTTAGATATTTATAGGCCAGCTGCACAAAAGCAATTAGAAATGCTAGGTAAGCAGATAAATGTAAGTACACTTCCTATAATACAAGAAGAAAAACCAAAGGATATCACAGCCAGAGCATTAAAAACTGCAAAAAGCGAAGGCTATGAAATATTAATATTAGACACTGCTGGTAGAATGCATCTTGATTTAGATATGATGGATGAACTTAAAGTTATTAAAGAGCTATCATCTCCGCAAGAAATCCTTTTAGTTGCCGATTCTATGACTGGTCAAGATGCTATAAATATTGCCAAAAGCTTTAATGATTCTATTGCTCTTACCGGAATAATTTTTACGCGTGTTGATGGTGATGCACGTGGTGGAGCTATCCTATCTATGAAAATTGCTACAAATTGTCCAATTAAGTTTTTGGGATATGGTGAAAAATTAAACGATTTAGAAGACTTTTATCCTGAAAGAATTGCAAAAAGAATATTGGATATGGGAGATGTTGTTTCATTAGTTGAAAGAGCTACTGAGATTGCAGGGCAGGAAGAAATTGATAAATTACAAAAGAAAGTACAGAAGGGTAAGTTTGATTTAAATGATCTAGCATCACAACTTAAAACCTTAAGTAAGATGGGTGGCATGGCTAGTATTATGAAATTTATTCCCAGTATTGGATCTCTCAAACAGCAGGTAAATAATAGTATCTTCGATGACGGTGATGTTAAGAAATACATAGCTATAATTAACTCTATGACTAAAAAAGAGAGAGTGAATCCTGACATTTTAAACGGTTCAAGAAGACTTAGAATTGCTAAAGGTGCAGGTCTTAAAGTGAGTGATATTAATTTTTTAATTAAGCAATATAACAAAATGAGTGCTTTAGTGAGCGGTTTTAGTAAACACAATAAGATTAAAGATCATGATGTAGCTAAACTTTTAAATAAAAAGTATTAATTATTTAATGCTAAATTAACCATTTTATTATATCATTATTAATAATTTACTGGAGAGATGTTTATGACAAATAAACAAGTTCAAATAAAACTACAAAATCTAAAAGATTTTAACATTAGAGATGAAGGAAATGGTAAAACTGTAAAGTTTAGCGGTTCTGATTTTAATGGCATGCAACAAGATATAGAAGACATTTTTTCTTATTCAGGAAAATGTGGAGGAGGTTTTAGTATATACAATACTCATTATAAAGAGCACTTTTATGATCCTGATCAACATAAAGCAGTGCTAACTTTAGAGAAAATTGATGGCAGCGAAAAAAATGTAGGTGTAAGCTATGCTGATGGGCATTACACTAGCTATAATATTGAGATTGATACTTTAATCTAATCGCTTATTAAGTGCGGCTACATAACTCACTAGAGTTTATGTAGCCACTCATACTTAATCCAATTTTTTCTTTCATACTTTTTGTTTATAGATGTTTTAATTTAAATCGACATCCCCTTTTTATTTTGATTTTCTGTTTTTATCTTTGCTGTAAAAGACCTACTAGGAGATATATCCACATTTATACCAAACAGCACATTAAGCAATAATTTAAGTAATGAACTAAAAATACTAGACTGCTGTTTGTGATCTTCATCTTCTCTGCCATAGCGTTTTGCATCCTTGGCATTACTGGATTCTGTCTCCCCTGCTCTTTTTTCTGGATCCATTCTATTTGCAAGCACTGCAAACAATACTTCTTTCACTTGTAACTTAAGTTTATCCTTTATTTCACCTATATCTGTATTCTCTTTTTCTGTGTGATTTAAGTTACTGGCATTACCATCTGCTTCTTGTTGTTGCATTGCAACATGTGCAATTATGCTTTCAATAATTTTTCTTTTTTTATCTTGTACTCTTTTTTGTGACTCAAGTTTTGCTTGCGTATGTTTTGTTGTCTCAAGCTCCGTGTCGATATCACAAAAAGAAGCATTACTATAAAGTATTTCAATAAGGCTATCGATACTTCTTTTTAATTGCATTAGCTTTTCATAGCTATCTATTCTGCTGACTTCCTCATCGACAATTTGCTCAAATTTATTATATAATTCATTATCATCTACCAAAATATATTTTCGTTCTGATGGTAAATATTGAATGTGGTTTGAAATATTATCCATAATCAGTAGAATCAATTTAAAGTTATACATGTTAATAATTTAAAAAATATTAAATCTTCTTAAAAGAGAGTTATAATTCTTGCTGTAGTAAGATATTTTATTAATTCTTTAAGAGAGATAGTTGTAAAAATCAAAAAATCATCATATAATATATATTATATTCGTTTATGAGGTAAAAATGAGTAATCAAGCCCTGAAATTAGTATTAAAGAAAAATCAGAAAGACCTAATTTTTGCTGGGGTTTTTATCACTGGTATTATATTAAGTGGAATAGGATTATTTGGATCAGGCGAGACAAATTCTACTGTTGGCTTTATAGGCCTGACTTTATTTATACCTTTGTTCTTCCCTGTTATAATAGATACAATTTCCCATATTGATACAATAAGAAATGAGGCCGATATAAGAAAAAGGGATATAGTTGGCAATATATTTTCTAATGTTGCTGTGCTAGGTGGTATTATACTAACTGGAGTTAGTTTGTGTGGTCAGTTAGATGATAATGCAAAATTTATCACAGGTGTGGTAGGTTTTACTTTACTTCTATCTTCACTGTTATGTCTTATTACTCATAGGGTGTGGTTCAATAGAGATGAGCATAAATCTCAAAAGCTCATTAATGACAGTTTCGAAAGTGTAAACTCCAAAAATGGAATAAATAATGAGGATGAAACACATCTTTATTAAGTGGAACTTTAGATGGTCTTTAAATTTACTACCCCTGCACTCACTAAAATTAAGGTAAAGCTATCAAAGTTACTGGGGTCGTAATACCTCTCATATAATTCAATAAGACATTGCAGTGATATCTTCTCACCGCTACTGCTGAAAGATATTTCATAGTCACTTACAGCATTTGCAAATGCATACTTGCATAGTAATTTATCAGCAACTTTGCAATCTAAAATGCCATTAACTTTAACTGTAATGTATTTAGTGCCGGAGTAGCTTAAAGTCTGCTTCCAGCCTAAAGAGAACACATTATTCTCTTCTTCCGCTTTTGTACGCAAGGTCAGGCGAAGATTTTTTACGCTTTTTAGCGTAATAAATTCACCATTTTGATCTTTTACTTTAAATTCTATCACATTTTTCCTTTAATAAGATATTAAAATTCATCAGTGCATATAGGACGTCGTCATGTTGGCCAGCAGTGCCATTGTTCAACAATACTGCTTTATAATCCAGATGCTTAAAATTTAAAGAATTTACCACCTTACCTACGTTTTCCATTATTTCAAATAAATTCTGTATGTGAAAACTATAAATACCAAAAACCAATTTTGCTTTGAGCACAGATTTAGGAATTAAAGATATCTCTTGATAGTCAATTATACGAATACTGATATATGGCAGTGAAGGATTTTTAGGTAAGTAATCATAAATACCTGCAATACAATTTTTTATATTGCTATCCTCTTTCAGCGACTTCAGCACTGTATTATGTAGTTCACTTAGAATTTTAGATATAGAACTCATATCATAAAACAACCTTAACTTCACGAAATGGGGAATATATTTCCCTGACAATTGATAAGCTATTACTATTTTCTGCTTCACGATTTTTATAAGCTATTGCAACATGGTGAGCAATTCCATGCTTTATTTGGGCTGGAATTAAATCAGCATTAAGGTGCCCTGCTTCATAGGTTATATCTAGTCTTCGAATGTTAAAATGGCTATAAAACTCAATATATGAACCAACTACATCAATATAGTATAGGTCTTGATCAACTACAATTTCGCTGTCATTTCTCAGTACAATTTTTACTGATTCGACTGCAATTAACGGACCAAAAATTAATTGAATTTTTCTAGGTATATAGCCAATGCATGAAATCTGCCATTTTTGTTTCATAAGTGACCTTTCCATATACCATTCTGCATATTCTGTTGCAATTGATATTAGATTTAAAATCAAATCGTCATCTTGATCATTTTCTACACGTAAAAACGATTTTATCATCGATAAACTCACAGGATGAGCGATAGATGCAGATTTGCGTGTTAAATGAATAGTTGAATTTTGTAACATAAATAAACCTTTAAATTAAATAACTTTCATCAGAAGAACGTTACTTTTCTATGGCATTTTTTGAAATATAGTATTTAATACACAGCACTTTAATTGCAGTAAGTGTCCGTAATTCCAGTGTTTTTTTTCATTGAACAGTTCCTAAATTCATTAAATGTTTGATAATTATTTACCGCCATACATAGCACTAATATTTTTCTTTATTTAATAAAAATCTTACGAAGATATATGAAAATTTTATATTATTTATAATAATTATAAATTGATGTGATTTTTTGATATATTTTGTAGAATGTTGAAAAGTAATTGTGTTAAACTCACTTTCCCTTTCCTACTTAGGAAGTTAAGAGCTTCAAAATCTAGAAATTGTTTAGCAAAAGATGATTTTAGTAGTTCAATATTTTGAGAGTAAATGCTCTTAATAGCTGAGTTTAATTCTTTACGCAAAAGATCATTAAACCTATTTAAATTGCTATCAGCAATGTCATCAATATTGTCTGAGAATTTTACTTGCGTTCTATAAGCTATATCTTCTATTTGCTCGCTAAATTTCTCTATTTCGTTGTTTTTAGAATATGTTGTAAATTTTTTAGGCATATGCGCAGCATCTAATAATTACCCATAGTAATTACTGACTAGCAACTGCGGAAGCACAATTTTTCATGTAAATTAAGGAAGTGACTCCTACGGGATTTGAACCCGTGTTACCACCGTGAAAGGGTGGTGTCCTAACCACTAGACGAAGGAGTCACAGCTATTAGTATATTAATAGCAGAAATACAGTCAACGGTATTTAAACCGTTCAAATTTAAATATAGCGGCTTTTGCAAACCGCTAATAATTTATTTCATAATACCATTTTTATCTAGTTGCTGCCCCCTAACTTCAGTCATGTTTGATGATGGTTCATTATTATACCTTTCTTCCTTTCCGCCATCATTAATGTGACCTTGTCCACTAATTTTATTACTTATGTAATTAAAAACTGGACTAATAACTGGGCTTAGCATATAAGCAAGCCATGCAAAAAAGACCGCTTGCTGCATTATTGGTTGCGGCATTATAGATACTGCACTACTAGAACTACCAGGTAGGGACATAAAATTGTTCAAATAATCTTCTTTGCATTGTTGATTAAAAGGTAGACCTTCTAGATACTGATTTAGCTTCCTATAATCTTTAGAAGCCCACTCTTGACTAGTAGGAACAAACTTAACCCATTTGGATTCTGTACTATTGTGGTTTAAACACTCTTGCATAAACTTAAAATTAGGATTATTATCGGAAATCCCGTATACTTCTTGCCCACTTTTTTTTCCGTGAGAGCTAAGTTTACTGTTAGAAACAAAAACAACACCTGCGCTACTCTTACTTGGTTCATCAGAAAATTTAGCATACTCGGAAAAAAGTACTGCATCATCATCTGCAGATACCATTCCCATACCTTTTATTTGTGGTTTAATTTCTTTTTCAACAAAACCGACATATTCCTTTTTTGATGACTCATCCACACCAGGATTTACTTCAATTGGTACAAATGTAACGTCATATTCCTTTATGTACTCTTCGTTACTAATAAATCCATCAAGGTATGCAGAAAGTTCTCTTTGTGTAAACTCCTTATATTGCACTGGTCTACCAGGCCGTAAAACCGGCTCAAAAACCTTTTTATCCTTATTTAAGCATCTTAATATAAACATAAAATAAGGGTTGTTATTTTCTATTTTGGATGCATCAACTTCTTCCTTGTTAAGAACACGTCCATACTTTGGTTCTGATGTAATCGACTTATAATACTTGGAATTCGATGTATAAATATATGGTTTTGCGTCTCCCTCTACGCGAAAACGAGCAAATTGTTGTTTAAGATTTATATCTGTTATAGCAATCGTATTTGCAACAGAGATACCACCAATGGATTCGATTTCGCATAATTTTTTCTTAAACTTACTATCAACAAAATCATAGTATTCTGACTGCCTCCACACACTCATCTCAGGGAGCTTACTTGGCTCAAACGCAGCCCTACGCTGATTTATATATCGCTTATCATCAATAAGCCCTTTTAAATGTTTAAATAGATCTTCTTTTGTTGCAAAATTTTTATGATCATATCCATCTTTGTTAATGCATACTGCAATGAAATCAAAGAAAGAGTTTTGATTGCTAACCTTAACTCTATGCATGCTATCATTAACTAAATCACCAAACGCTTTATAGTACCTTTCATCTGGTGTATATTCTATTGTTGTAGTGATACTTTGAATTCTTTTTGTTTCTTCATCATAATAACCTTTTGCTTGTTTTACGGTAACCAATACCGAATTTATTCCAATATCACTGCCAGCATCGTTGTAAGCTGATAACTCAATTGTCTCATTACTAAAAAGCGTTTTGTTGGCAATAGGTATAATTTCATTATTAATAAAATCACGATACTTATCTCTATATTCATCTCTTATTTTTTTGTCGTCCATATATCCCCCAAATTTAAATTTACAATATAAGAAAAAATAATTACCTATACTAATCTTAATATTAAGTTAAGATGGATAAAAAGAGACCAATAATTTTCTATAAAATGGTAACTCAGTAGCAAATTGGGAAAATAAATGTTTACTGAGAAAATATCCAAGAACTTTTAAACTAAGCTGGAACTCCTCTAGCTTATAATTAATTTGGCAATTATGATATACGTCATATAACATTTTCGGTAAGGGAAGTAGATTGTGTGCATAATTTTTCCCTATCTTCTCAGATACGGCTTTACCAGTTTTTGGGGAGATAAATTTTAGATCTTTATTTGTTTTACTTACAGTGCACCTTGTTAAATCTAAAGCAAAACCAAGTTGTGATAAAAGCTCTAGTTCAAATTTAAGGTAATATTTTTGCCAATCATCATTTTCCATGGCATCAATAAGCAAAATTAAATCATCATATAAAGCTGCCTGTTTTTCCCCTTCAGGCAGTACCTTTTCTAAAATAGAAGAAGCCGAAGAAACAGCAATGGCCTTAACTTTATCTGTAATGAGGTAATACATATTCGATTTCATTAGTTCACATTGAAAGTAGCCCAAATTATCTAAAGACCTTGCTCTCCATTGAACGGCAAATAAATTACCTACCCCGAATTTATAACTGCTGCTTTTTGATGTCCTAATGAACCCCCGACGTTTACCGTTATTTTTTGTAAACAAAGAAAGAATCAATCCACTATCACCATACTTCTTAGCTGCAATTAAAACGCCTTCATCTTCCCATTGCATTACTGATGTTACCTAGTTCTCCAATATCTTTGGATATATCAATTTATTGGATATAATTAGTGTTCCACTCTGTCAATAATTAAGAATATAAGATAGCTACAACTAAACGCAGCTTCTATGATTACCACTTGTTTGCTCAACATTCGTATTATTTAAATGACTAGATACTCTCTCAGCAACAAGTTCTTTAGTCAATGATATGCAATCTCCGCGAACTAGAATGTCTTTAATACTCCAATCTATCTTCTTTTGCTTATCTGATATGTCATCGATCAGCGATAACATAAATGCGTTTGGTGAATTTCTATTAATAGACTGGCTTACAGAAACACCATTTGAACAACTAAAATTGATAAAGTCAAAAGGAAAGCTATCCTTAATTTCAATTGGATTATTTTTCGTTTTCATCCACATACTATCTGCAGCTTTCCATGCTAACCAGTTTTTCGTACTCTTAGGAGGTAGATTTACATTTTCCGGCTTTTGCAGCAGAATTACAATTTGATTATCACCAAAAACTTCCTTAGGAGACTTTGATTGGTTATTTTTAAGGTACGAAGGCATGTATATATTGGAAGAGTCAAGATTCAATTCAAATAAATTAACGCACTTTGCATCACCTGCATCATGTATAAACTGAATAAGTTTAGTATGCTCATTATAATATAAGGAAGCTAAACTATGCTTAGCATTAGTAATTTTCGAATTTTCTGAAATTTTACCACCAAAGGCCAAAGCAAGTGTATCATTACTATAGCTACTTAGGCTTATCGTTTTTTCAAAATCATTGATACTATAATATCGATCGTTCTCTATTATTATGTTCTGATCTGCTATATTTTTATCTTGAGAACTTGAAGATACATAACCTTCATCCTCTTCTATTTTAACTGTATTTTCATTTTCAAGATCTTTATCATAGCCTGGAGCATCAAAAAACTCATCTTCGTCAATTTTGTTTTCAGCTCCAAGCTTATCTGCAACACCATAATTTACCTGAGGTTCCTCACTTGCAAGAGATAAGCTATCAGGTTGCTCTTCTAATTTAGTTTTAAGTTCATCTGCAGCATCATTGTTTATTTGAGATTTCTCACCTGCAGGAGATGAGCCATCAGATTGCTCTTTTAATTGGTTATGCTGTTGATCATCTTCCACTTCTGTAGTAATATTTTTATTATTACTATTTTGCTTTTGAAAAAAAGATTTAATCTTTGCAATTAACGATAAATAAGAACTCTTTATCTTTGAAAGCATGTTTATAATTGGGTTATCTCTTTTTGTATTATTCTTCATAAATATTTTTCCTCTACTTTTTAAATAGTAGTTGATTGGCTTAATATTGTCAAGATTTTAAGTATCTTAATAACTTTTTTATTAAATTTAACTTTAATTTATTATTGAAGTTGTCTATTTTTATTATTTAGATAAAATGTAAATAATTTATCACTAAAGTTGCTGTGAACAGAATTGTGCAAGGAAAGAAGGGAATTATAACTGGAATTATAAACGAAAGATCGCTAGCGTTTGGCATCGCAAAGGAACTTGCAAAGCAAGGTGCAGAGTTGATAATAACTTATCCATCAGATAATGTGAAAGAGAAGGTATCTAAATTAATAGAAGAACATGACATAAATTGCCAATTAATTTTGCACTATGATGCTAAAGATGAAAAATCAATGGATAATATGTTTGCGGAAGTGAAAAAAAAATGGGAAAGCATCGATTTTCTTGTGCATGCTGTCGCCTTTTCTGATAAAAACGAACTAAATGGACCGTATATTAATACCTCCTTGGAAAATTTTCTCTCGGCAATGCATATTTCATGTTACTCATTTACAGCTCTAGCACGAGAAGCAGCAAAAATTATAAATCAAGAAGGAAGTTTGCTAACTCTGTCATACTACGGAGCCGAAAAAGTAATGCCAAATTACAATGTTATGGGCTTATGTAAAGCTGCACTTGAGGCAAGCGTGCGCTATTTGGCATGTGATTTAGGTCCAAAAAATATTAGAGTTAACGCCATCTCGGCTGGCCCTATAAGAACACTTGCTTCTTCTGGAATAAAAGATTTTCACTATATTCAAAACTATAGCAGCAAAAGCTCACCTCTAAGGCGGAACGTGACAATAGAAGAGATAGGCAAAGCAGCTTTATTTTTACTGTCAAATCTCAGCAGTGGCATTACCGGAGAGATCTTACATGTAGATTCAGGCTATAATGTTGTAGGAATGAAACCTATTGATGTTAATATTGATTAAACTTGTTTCAAATTTGTATCTCCTACTCATAGTTTAAAAGCTTTTCCTTCATCGATACCTGAAGATACACTAACACTTTTTTCTAAACATGTAGGATAAGTTATACTTCCTGCTAAATGACAAATCGCATCTCCAATATCTTGATTAAATCTAGCTTCTTTTGCTAAGCAGCATAATGCTTGAACGACACTACTAATATCTACTTTATGCTCAGAAACACTAGTTTTTATTTGTTCTAAACTACTTTTTACTCTATTAAGATCGTTGGAGTTTATTGCACTATAAATATCCTTAAAATGCTGCTTAAATTCTTTAAAGCCAGGACTGTCTTTTATAGGTAGAAGGTAGTATGGTTCAATATCTAAACTTGAATTACAATCATTTTTTAATCTTGTACAGTACTTCTTAATAGCTTCTATAGCTTCTTCTAAGTGTACGCGATCAGGCCCACTCTCCTTCTTTAATGCCAATTCTAGATGTATAACATTAATAAATTCAATGGAAATATCGTACCTCTCTGAGTTTGATACAGCTTCTAATAAGTATGGTAATACACCCAATAAAGCCAATGATATAAAATCTTCACGCAAAGATTTTTTAATGTTATGTACAATGCGGTGAGAGCCAAAGTAATTATTATACAAAAAATTACTTGGAACATATTTCATAAAAAAATCTATTATATCATGCAAATCACTTTTTAGACATAGATCTCGAAGTACAGATTCACTAAATATTAATTTGTACACTTGATTATCGATTGGTTTTAACTTCTCATGAGAAATTAATTCTCTCACTTTATTATAATCATTGTCATTAATAGCTTTTCTTAATTGATTATTCAATTCGTTATTTGGTAGCTCATCAATACTCTGACATTCAGTAGAAAGCATCTTTCCTCTATATATTATAAATTACTATATTAATATATAATATTATTATATTAAAATGTCAATATTTATTCTTCTATTGCTTCATAACTGAACATATCTGCACAATCAAAAACATGTTATTTTAGGTTTTTTATATATATTACTTTGTCCCCAATTTAGATATTGAGTTATGCTATCTACTTGGTCGTCATACTGAACTTTTGGAAACATAAAAAGCTCATATTCAAAATCACTAAGCCAAGCAGCACTATGGGGAAGAAAAACACGACCTGATGTTTTTTTATCTATTAAACTAACATAAATTGAGCACTTCACTAGTACCTGAAAATACACTAACACTTTTTTCTAAACATGTAGGATAAGTTATACTTCCTGCTAAATGACAAATAGCGTCTCCAATATCTTGATTAAATCTAGCTTCTTTTGCTAAGCAGCATAATGCTTGAACAACACTATTAATATCTACCTCATACTTAAAAATATTTGTTTCCAGTTGTTTCAAGCTATTTTTTACTTTATCAAGATTGTTGGAGTTTATTGCACTATAGATATCTTTAAAATACTGCTTAAATTCTTTAAAGCCAGGACTGTCTTTTATAGGTAAGAGATAGTGTGGTTCAATATCATAATCTCCATTAGTATTTATCGTACAATAATTTTTAATAGCCTCTTCTACGCTGTCTTTAAAATCTACTTCTACATCAAAAACATAAGTCTTTGATATGAAAAGACCATCTTTTGATGAATGTGAAATTACCTCAAGAAAATTTGATATGAGCTCTGGCGCGTATGTAAATATGTTACCAATAATTCCTTCCCTGTATACAGCAGAACCCACCTCTGTTTCTTCGGTTTGGTAAGTTAAAAGATTATATGGAGCATTTTTTACAGCAGCAATACATACATCTTTTAATTCATTATCTGCTAATATCTCAGAAAACAGAGAGTGTTCGCTTAACATGAGATCATAAATGTCACTATCAATAATTCCATGCTTGATACCATCAAGTATTAAGTTTTTTACTATCTTAAAATGTTCTTCCGAGTTTTGAGCACAATGACTATTAAAAGCATATTCCCTCTCATAATCACCATCTCTGATTACTTTTAGCTCGTGCTTTAATTTATATTTTTGTAGTTCTAGATATTCATTTTGAGATATGGTTACGTAATTTTTTTTCAATTTTTGTGATTTTAAATATTTACCTCTTATCGAGCGTGCATAATTTTTGTTTCTAGGTATGATAAAACCATTATCGATAATATACTAATATTAGTATAATAATTTTTCTAAGAAATCAAAAACACACAATTTTTGGAATGTTATGCGTAGAGCTGCAAACCCAATTTAGATATTGAGTCATACTATCCACTTGGTCATCATACCGAACTTTTGGAAACATAAAGAGCTCATATTCAAAATCACTAAGCCAAACAGCGCTATGGGGAAGAAAAACACGACCAGCTTCTATGAGTGGAACAGTTTGATGGAAACGAGTAATTTTATTTGCAGACGGTGTTATCTTAATAATAGGTAAAATACTGCAGGCTTTAAGCTCTTGTATTAACTGCTGACCGCTAGCCTTAGCTTCAATTAAAATTGCATGAGGCTGCCATCGCTTAGCTAAAAATAGCACTTGCTGTTTTAAGCTTGGATATTCTAATTTTGCTCTGTATGAATCAAGCAGATAGAACATATTATCTACTTTAACCCAGGTAGTGCATGCACTGAAATTTTTATCCTGCGAATTTGCAGTATCCCAACTTTGAGTAACGTAAGATAAGTCACTTGGATAATCCCGGTAACGTTTTATCCATTCTTGTTTGATTTGACATTCAGATAATGGGTGTTGTTGATACTGTGCCGCAAAGGCATACGTACCAAGCTCTACTTTGATCTGCTCAACATCTTTTTTTTCTACGGGAAGAAGCAACTCTCCTTTTTCCCTAACATATAAAACATCCCTCATTTGTGAGTAAATAGTTTGTTTTTCCTCAGCAATCATTGGCAAGCATAAATGATGCCAGCCTGGTTTTTCAAGTAAAATGCCCAGTTAAATCATCAGGATGGAGTCTGTGCATCACTACAACTATAACTCCCGTTTTTCTATCATTTAGCCGAGTGGCAAAAGTCTGATCAAACCATGCATTAGCACGGCTTCTCATCCTCTCACTTGTAGCTTGCATTGGAGTTAAGGGGTCATCGACTATTAAAAAATCACCCCCTTCTCCAGTTAAAGTACCCCCAACTGAAGTGGCGAATCTAAACCCCATCTTGGTTGTTTGAAATTTATATTGAGTGTCTTGTGCGAGTTTGGTTTCTGGAAATAACTCGCTATACCAATCAGATTGCAATATGCACCTGGTATCAAGCGAGTGTTTTAAGCTGAGAATTTGTGAATAACTAGCAACGATTATTCTAGCTGTGGGCTGTAGTCCTAAAATCCACGCAGGCCAAGCAACGCTAATACAAATTGACTTCATTGATCTTGGCGGCATGTTGACAATAATGCGCGTTACTTTACCACTAAAGGCAGCTTGTAATACATCAGCAATGATTTTAATATGCCAGGCATTATAATATTTATACCCTGGCGATACCGTATCAAAGCACAGTTCAATAAAATTGATCAATAATTTGGTATTTTGCACCTACTTAGATTTTTCATAAAACATGAGAAAAAGAATTAAAAGATAAAAGGGAATTGAAAAAAGATGTTATAAAATAGATTTTAGAATAAGATTAGATATATTGTGTTGATTTTTTAATCGACCTATTGTTGATTTAGTGCCAATCTGGAGAAAAAGCACGTGTACAACATCAGAGAGAGGAGCGTTTTTAGCCCTTTTCACGGATTCCCACCATGAGAGGACTACCAATTGATAATTGGAAGCGCTATAGTCGTATGTTTTAAAGCATACGACCACAAAGGTATCAATCTTGTTTTAAGAAAAAATCTTAAAATAGCTAAAACTATTCAGTAGGTCGCCAAAGATCCTATTCAGTATATTCAGATCTTTTTTTCCTATACATCTGCCACTTTAAAGGCCGCCTCTACAGCCTCAATCTCTCCAGATTGGCATTCTCTTTATATCATATACATTCACAACCATGGAAGCAGAAAATTTCAAATATTTTTTAATTTTCCATATTTTAGAAATAAGTTTATTTTCTACCTGCTATGCTTTTGCGTTAAACTTTTCACTTGAGGATCAGTTACTTGTGATGATTGAAGTTGATCACGTTGAGCAAGTAGTATACCAGTAAATTTTTGAATTAGAGATTCTTCTGATGGACGAAGCGCACGAAAAGAATACCATGTTCCAAAAGGATGCTGCATTCTTTTAACAATATCCATATCTAATATTTTATTACGAATATTTCCTTCATTTAGCCCTAAAAGAAATTCTTTATATTCTTCCAAGCACCTCTCTTTCATTGATTCAATACTCTCTTCACTAATCGAAGAATTCTCAAAAAAAATTCTAGCAAATCTCATTGCCACTAATGCGTCTGAATTAAAATTTTCTACAATTTTATCGCTTAATTTAGATACAATTAATAACTCTATTTGTAGTAGCGAATGCGCAAACTTTGTTTTATGTTCTTCAAACGCTTCTATTTTTTTAATTGCCTCTTCAGGATCTTCATGTATATCAAACATATAATAATTATGCATTACAACCTCCATGTATATTTAAGAAAATGTTATCCATAATTGGTATACTTGGTCAATAGTAAATTTTAAACTCGTTAAAATTGACAATATCTTACTAACCTTTACACTTTAAAGCGGTTTACAAGAAAAAAATGAAGCATCACGAGTATCACTTATTAAACCCAAGCCCATGGCCACTGAGCATATCTGGTTCAATACTAATATTTATGCTAGGTTTAACCACAACTTTGCATAAGTGGCAATTCGGTGGAGCTACTTTAATAGTAGGGCTAATGCTTTTAGCAACAGTTTTATACTTTTGGTGGAAAGATGTAATTAAAGAAGGAATAGTGGATAAAGCCCATACTGATCCTGTAAGGAGGGGTTTTAAAATAGGTATGGCAGTTCTAATTATATCAGAAATAATGTTTTTTGTGGCATTTTTTTGGTCATTCTTTAGAGCATGGTTAGATCCAGTATACGTTTTTGCCGATCTGTCACCTATAAAAAGGCTAGCCTGGCCGCCGGAAGGAATAGTAACTCCTGATCCATGGTCAATACCATTTATGAATACTCTAATTCTTTTACTTTCGGGTACAACTATCAATGCTTCTCATCACTACCTGTTAAAAAATGAGCAAAAAAGCATGATAAAAATGTTGGGTATTACCATTTTGCTCGGAATGTTGTTTGTTGCTGTGCAGGGGATAGAATATTATGAAGCAAAGTTTTCATTAAAAGAAGCAGGGGAACATTTGATATACTCATCCAATTTCTATATGATGACAGGTTTTCACTGTGTGCATGTTATAGTTGGTATTATTTTTTTAATTGTTTGTTGGTTTAGAGCGAAAAAAGCTCATTTTACATCTCAGCACCACGTGTGTTTTGAATTTGCTGCATGGTATTGGCACTTTGTTGATATAGTGTGGATCTTATTATTTGTTTTTTTGTACTGGCTTAGTATATAAAATTTTGAGAAAAATTATAGGAATAGATCCTGGCATAAGGAATACAGGCTGGAGTGTAATAACTTTAGAAGAAAAAAATTATAATATTAAACTGATAGGAAATGGTTCTATTTCAATAGATAGTAGGCTTAACACTAATGATCGATTGTTTAAGCTCTTCTGCAAGTTAAATAAAATAATTCAAGACTTCTCCCCCAATGAAGCTGCAATTGAGGAAATTTTTATAAACAAAAACCCTAAATCTTCAGTTACTTTGTGTTATGCCAGAGGAGTGGCACTCCTTTCATTAACAGTGGCAAAATTAAGTATAACTGAATATAAAGCAAACTTTGTTAAAAAAAGCATTACGGGAAATGGCCATGCCGATAAAACACAGGTAATGTATATGGTTAAACAAATAACACAAAATTCAGATATAAAATGCCATAATAGTTCTGACGCCACAGCAGTTGCAATTTGCCATGCTTATAGTAAGAGCTAGTTTTTTTATAAACTATTTTATGATCTACCAAGTTTTATTTAACCTATAGCAGAAGCTTGCTGAATAGAACCTTCAACCTGTGCTGCTTCAAGTGATGGACTTGCTTTCTCACCTGAAGGTGGTTGTGTATGTACCTGTGCTTGTGTTCTCTTAGGTGAAGAATTTTCCCTTACTGCATTTGCTACCTTACTCGCATCTCCATCAGAAATTTCTATTCCTCCATTGGTAGAAGTGCTTGGCTGGTTTAATAGAGGTTGCGTGTCTTTTGCAGGAGGTGTGCCTTCTTCTTGTCCTTTTTCACCAGTGTAATACTGGCCACTACAACATACTTTATTCCAACAATAGTAAATCATAAAAGGTATAATTATCAATGAAAACCCTACAAGACATGCTACCACTGCAGTAGCTGCAATATGGCCTGCATCAGCATCTTGCCTAGGTCTACTAGTAGTGGTGCTAAGGGTAGCATTGGTGATGGAGGTCTTAGTACTATTACAGCCTATTGTTGGGGTGGTGCCACTGTTTGTAGTGGAATTAATATAGGTAATGGATTCATCAGTTCTACATATAGAGTGAAGGCTATCGGTCGATGATTGTATATATTCTATAAACTTTTTTTTATTAAAACGACAAACACCATTCTCTCCAGCTTTATTGTTATTTTTTAAAAATATACTGTCAAATGTAGATTTAGCTATGGATTTTAAATACACCTTTTCATTATTACGATATTCTAGCTTCTCAGTTTCTTGATAATCAGTAGCGTTTTTAATATCCCAACTATTACTAGCTAATTTTAAACTACCAATCTTAATGCAAGCTGCATCGTTTCCACAGTCTTGCTTATGAGTTGAAAGCTCGAGGATCTTACGCCTTCCGTTATTATCACTATTTGCCTCAGCAATAATAAAGCCACCAATAGTTGCAAATTCATGTTCTTGTCCTGAGCTTATTTTTATTAGACTTAACTCATTCTCAAACCCCTCTAAAGCTTCCGTAAAAGTAGAATTAGCAAATCTAAGATATTCTTCTCTAGAAAATTTTGGCATTTGATCAGGCATTAAACCACTTCCTGGGCTCACAGTGCCAATTTCCTTTAGTGCATCAGTGATGTTTTGAGTTTTACTTTTTATTGAGCTAAGCCATTTAGCTACTCTTTCCGCGTCCTGAGCACTATTCTTGTGTTCTAGAGAACGTTTTGTTGATATGTCATTTCCTGGCATATAGTACACCTCAATCAATCTATTAAAAATCGCATTACTAGAAATTAGTCTATAACTTCTACTTATACTAGAAAATAGTAATAATAAAACAACTATCGATTGTCAACTTTAAATTGAAAAATTTGTTAGAAATTCTAGTAAAAAGAACTATTCTTCGATTGTGCAGGCGTAATTTGGAGCTTCTTGAGTGACAATTACATCGTGAGTATGGCTTTCCCTAAGCCCTGCTGACGTTATAATGGCAAATTCGCAATTTTCTTTCATTCTTCTTATATTTTCATTTCCGGTATAACCCATGGCAGATTTGAGTCCACCAATTAGTTGATGGATAATGCCTGCTACCTGTCCTTTAAGCGGCACCCTACCTTCTATTCCTTCTGGCACAAGCTTCTCTTGCAGATTTTGAAAATAACGATCTGCCGATCCTTTTTCCATAGCACTAATTGAACCCATACCACGATATGCCTTGTATGCTCTTCCTTTATATATTATGATTTCACCTGGACTTTCCTCAGTGCCAGCAAATATAGAGCCTATCATAACAGCATCTGCACCAGCAGCTATGGCTTTTGCTATATCTCCGGAATATTTTACTCCTCCATCAGCAATGACTCTGACACCCTTATCCCTACAACTTTTTGCTACATTCATAATGGCCGAAAACTGTGGTATACCAACTCCAGTCACAATTCGTGTTGTACATATTGAACCAGGCCCTATACCGACCTTAACTGCATCAACCCCTGCGTCAATTAGTGCTTGCGCTGCTTCTGCTGTTGCTATATTCCCACCTATAATTTGCGCCTCTGGATACTTTTCTCTAATATCCTTTATAGTATCTATAACTTTTGCGGAGTGTCCATGAGCTGTATCAACAATAAGTACATCAACTTCTTCATCAATCAATGCTTCACATCTTTCTATATCTTGGGCGCCAACAGCTGCTGCAACTCTTAAGCGACCATTTTCATCTTTACAAGAATTAGGATATTTATCATATTTTTCTATATCTTTAACTGTAATTAAGCCTATACACCTAAAATCATCATCAACAACTAAAAGTTTTTCTATCTTATATTGATTTAAAAGCTTCATAGCCTCGCTGCGCTTTATCCCTCTTTGCACTGTGACTAACTTGTCTTTTTTCGTCATCACTTCGTAGACTTTTCGCTCTTTGTCTTCGATGAATCTCACATCTCTATTTGTTAAAATACCAATCAACTCATTACTGATACCAGTAACAACTGGCATGCCAGAATAATTGTATTTACTCATTATCGATAAAGCTTTAGATATAGTTATATCTGGAGATATAGTAATGGGGTTATATACTATCCAACTTTCATATTTTTTGACTTTTTTTACTTCAGCTATTTGTTTTTCTATAGATAAATTTTTATGAATACATCCAATTCCTCCATGTTGAGCAATTGCTATTGCAAGCTTAGCTTCGGTTACCGTATCCATTGCAGCTGAAACAAGAGGAATATTCAGCTTTATATTGTCTGTTAAATAGGTTGTAACATCTGCCGACACAGGTAGAACACAAGACTCAGCCGGTACAAGTAAAACATCATCGAATGCGTAATAGACTTCCATTTTTATTTTTTAGCTTTGCCTTAATGCTATCACTTCTAATAGGCACTGCAACAATATTTTTTCTGATCACATTTAACGAGTACGTTCCAGTGCTTTTTGCAATAGAGCCGAAGTGGATGAATCTTCTAATTCAGAATTAACAGACTGCCCACTTTTAGGTTGCTTACAAATTTGATTAATTATTTGATGTATAATCTCATGACATGAGTTTTGGAAATCATTGTATACCTGACAATAAGTAACTACACATTTTGTTAATTGTGGATCACTTGTTTGTCTTTCCCTACAAATTGGAGCATCTATTTTATTATAAAGACACAACTCTTCCATCACTTTATAATCGTATGTATCATCATTTACATGCAATCTCAATCCTTCTAAAAAAGCTTGTACTATTTCTTTAATAATTTCTTCTGAACCACAAAAAGTATTGAGTAAATTTGAACAGCTTTCTATAACACAATTAACTCTGTTCATATTATCAATAATACTCCAAACTAGCTTCTCCTCAAGAGCACGACAAGGTTTTGACTTTCTTTTTAACTGTTTCTTTACTTTTGATTGTTCATTTTCTATTATATCAATGCACTCATGAACTACACTGTTAAAAGCATCATCGGAAATTGGTGGCTTTGCTGGAACGTTTATCTTATCTTTAAAGCAATCTATAAGCTTATCATATAATGATAAACTAGCATCAATAGCAGTTATAATATAGTTGTAATTTTCAATAAGAGACTCAATAAAATCTTTTTTTGCAACAGGATCAAGCCCTAAATCAAGGTTGTTAATCACTTTAACGTAGATGAAGTACCAGTTATTACTTATTAACAGCTTCATTGCTTGCTTATTCATGCCTCCATGAAATATTCCACATAATATGTCAGTAGCACAATTTCTAAAAATAACTAAACGATTAGCATCGCGAACGAACTGTTTTGCTAATTCTTTGCTTCGCTCATAGTGTTCTTGATTACTTAGATTTATTGATTGCAAATAGAGATTAGATAAAGTCTTAATATAGGAAAGAAATAAGCCCTGACCTATTAATAGCTCTATTGTTTCTGTGCCCAAGCATGGAATTTCTTGGCATTCATACATTCTATTTTTATATTTAATTAGTTCTTTACCACCTGTGTATATTTTCTTACCTTCTCCTACGTTTACCAGCGCCCTATTCTCCATCCAATTCCCATCAACAAATATCTGCTCCTTGTATACTCTTTTGCTACTAATTAATTGCATAAACATGTTGGCAAGAACATGAAGATCTGTTTTACAAGTATTATTAGCAACTAATGAGTGTAAATTTTCTTCAACTGCTTTTCTATCTGCAGCAGAACTTGAAAGGAACTCAGCATCATTTATGCACTGCTGCGCACTATATTTATACACTCCTTTAGGCAATTTTTTTATAGAACCCAGCACTGTGAAGTGATCACATGATTCAATCTGATAAAACGTATATCCATAACGTTTTTCTATGTTTATAAGTTCAAAATATTTTGCTCTTGAAACTGCATATGAAGAATCAAACTCTAATTTGTTATAGTTTAATATTGTGGGCAACAAACCTTTTAATGAGATAAAACCATCGTAATCTTTCATTTGATATAACTCCTCACTTTTCATCTGTATCAAAAAGATTCTCAATAAAGAACTATCGTCATATAGCTCAGTATGTGGAAAAGAATAATCTTCACCCTGCTGCATATGAATGCAAAGTTGCTCAAGCATTTGTTTTTTAAATTCATTTTCTGTGTGTAATCGTGTAAAATTACTCAGTTTACTTCCAATCCTTACAATTAATACTGCACCACCTGCAATTCCATTATAACCCTTTTCAAACTTAAGTTGAGCAGAGATCAAGCTAAAAAACTGACTGTCTGATAACTTTTCTACAAGAGCATTTACTACATTTCTGCTGATTTCTGTTCCGGCTTTATATTGTAATATGATGTTCTTTAATGGTATAGATGGTATAGAATACTCTGAAGGTTTTACGGTTAAAAGGGTATATAGTTGATCTGACGACATCTTTTTTATTAAGGGTAGCACCATCTCTAAGTTAAATAATGCAGAAATCTGAAAAAGCGTATAGCCATTCTCTTTCCGCTCTTGTAAGAGCTCAAACAATGTTCTTTGGGGCACTTTTTCTATAAGAATTGACAGTATATCGGAATTACCACCATATATTGCTATTAAATGAAAAATACCCCCACACCCATCGATTTCTAATTCTAACAACCTAGATAAGTGTTTCTGTGAAAGTGCTTCAACTAGGTATCTAAATGACTCTTTTTTAGGAGATTCCCCCATTAGCACTTTAAATATTTTAGTTTGATAGTCCCATCCAAAGAATATTAAAATTTTAAAATAAAGGATTTTAATCCTCTTAAGTAAACGAGCTAGCAAATTCCCCCCCCCTCTATAAAATTACTCTGTATTTTGTATATGCTATTTTTAGAATAAAATAAACACTTTTTTAACTAATTTAAGAGAATTGACATTGCTGACCTATATTGTTAACTATAACTTTTATATTAAGACGCTAGATGATAAAACACATAACAGTTACAGGTATGCAGTGGGGTGATGAAGGGAAAGGCAAGATAGTTGACTGGCTCTGCGATAAAGCAGATGTTGCCCTACGTTTTCAAGGGGGAAATAATGCTGGGCACACCATAGTAATTGGCGATACTACTTATAAGCTTAACCTCCTTCCCTCTTCAGTGCTAAGAAGCGATAAATTATCTATTATAGGTAATGGTGTGGTGTTAGATGCTAGTGCACTGATTATGGAAATAGAAAACCTTAAAGGCGTAAATGTAGATCCGCATAATCTACTTATATCTGAGAGATGTCCTTTAATACTAAATTTACATAAACAAAAGGAAGAATTATTTGAAAACTTACGTAAGCAACAAAGAATTGATACAACAAATAAAGGTATAGGGCCGTGTTATGAAGATAAAGTAGGCCGCAGAGCTATTCGTCTGTGCGACTTGCAGGATCATAATACGCTTCAAGGAAAAGTTAGTATTCTACTTCAGTATCACAATGCTTTAAGAAAGGGTGCAGGGCTTCAACCCCTAGCGCAGGAAGAAGTTATGAATGAACTGGAAAATATTTCTCAAAAGATATTGCCATACTCACAAGCAACTTGGCAAATATTAGATAAATTAAAGCCAGATAAAAAAATTATCTTTGAAGGTGCGCAGGGAATATTGTTAGATATCGATCACGGCACATATCCTTTTGTTACCTCTAGCAATACCATTGCTCCTTATGCAGCAGTAGGTTCTGGTATATATTGCAAAGATTTACATGTACTTGGCGTTACAAAAGCCTATACAACAAGAGTAGGAAACGGGCCATTTCCAACGGAACAAAAGAATGAAATAGGGAAGTTATTATTTAATATAGGTAAAGAAGTAGGTACAGTGAGTGGTAGGGAAAGGCGCTGTGGCTGGTTTGATGCAGTTTTGGCCAGGCAAGCTATTTCACTTGCTGGAATATCAAGTATTGCTCTAACTAAACTAGATATTCTTGATGATTTTGATACAATTAAGATTTGCACTGGTTATAAACTTGACAATAAGACTTATGATTATTTGCCTGCACTGTCTTCAGTGCAACAAAGACTAGAACCAGTGTATGAAGAATTGCCAGGGTGGAAGGAAAAAACAAGTGATCAATCGACTTTAACAGGCCTACCAACCAATGCTAGGAAATATATTGAAAGAATAGAGGAACTTCTAGAAAAAAAAATAAGTTTGATTTCAACAAGCCCAAAAAGAGATAATATGATTGTTACTGATAGTAATTTTATCAATTAATACAAAATTTTGAGATAGATCAGGAATTACTAAATTACTAAGTAAAATGCTTATTGAGGATTAAAATATGGAAACAATGAAGTCTCTTTTAGTTCAAATAGATGAACTATTGTTATTTCAGCCAAAAACTAAATACAGTTGAAAAAATCTTAAGTTATTTTACTATATTAACTATTCTCAATATACTAAATAAATTTTATGCTAATAATGAGATATAGAAATAAAAATAATAGACATAATTAAATATTTATATTACTCTTGAAAAAGGTTAATAAATTTTCTGTTTATAGGGGAGGGAGTTATTATGTGTTCTTACTTTAGTAATACTATAGAAAAAACATCATCTAACAAAAATGGCGGAGCTGATATTTTGCGCAATCCTGCTTATCGTGAGAAGTATATAGAAAGAGTTACTGAAGCGCAAAAGAATAGTTCAGATTTAGTTCAATATTATGATGGCAATATTGTTATTATTAAAGATAAACCTACTTTATATACCTATTCTTGGGATCCAAAAAAAATGGATTTTGAACGTGCTAAAAAAGGTAAAGAATAATAATATCGTTCTTTTTGTTAGCAACATAAGATAATCATTTTATTATATTATCAAATAAAGTAGTAAAATATTTCAGGCTATGTATACCTTCATGTCTCTTACCGTTTATAAAAAATACGGGTGTTCCTGTGATTTTAAGTTTTTCAGTAGTTAAAAGTGTTTGATTTATTATCATATTAAGTACGTTTGAGTCATTTATGCATTGATCAAATTTTTCTTTACTAATATTACTCAATCTTGCTATATTTTCTAGGGCAGTGAGACTATTTGATTTATTATTCCAAAAATCTGTTAAGCTGAATACTGCTTTGTTAAAAGCAAAGTAGTCAGCTGTGTTGTCATAACAATGTCCAAGCATTGATGCTTTCAACGATTTATAGTCTAGTGGGAAGCTGCGAAATATAAAAAGCACTCTACCAGTTTTGATATATTCTTTCTCTATTATTGGGAGAATGTTTATATAAAAAAGAGCACAATGATAACAAGAAAATGAGGCATATTCTATCATAGTAATAGGAGCATTTTTATCACCAATTACCCTATCATCTGGCAATACCTTTAAAAAATCATCTGCTATTAAGTCAGAAATATTAGTTGAGAATTTAGAATCATTACTAAAATGTTGTTCCTGAGCCTCACTTAAATGAGTAGAAATTAGCACTAAAAATAAAAATAAAAAAACTTTGCCGTACATTAACAAAATTTTAAATACTTTAATTATAGGGTTAAAATTCACATTATGTCAATAAATATACTCTTTTTTTAAAAGCAGAGATAATTTTTTTTTGTGCATGTTTGTAAGCTATACCAAACATCTTTTGAAAAAAAGGGGACTTGAATTCAAATTCAATGTAAAATTTAACTGTAGTTCTATTCTCATCTTGGGATATAAGTTCCCATACGTTATATAAATGTTTGAATAAACCTTGCGTGGCTCTAACCTTTATTAAGCAACTTTGTTCTATGCTCGGCAAGTTAAAAACTATTTCACAAGTATACCTTGCCTTAATACCTTTAAAATTTGCAATCACATCAGCGATAACCTTACAGTGACTTTTCTCAATAACATTTACTGCTACACACCACGGTATAAATTCAGGATATTTCTCGATGCTAATTATCACCTCGAATAGTTTATGAATAGCAAAGTTTAGGGTATTCTCATCCTCATATTTGTAGATCACTTTTACTTTAATTTACAACAATTTAGAAGGTCCGTATTTGCCGTTGGCCTTGGTGGTCTCTTATGCCTTATAATTAAGGTGGGCACTATATACTAAACCTACAGGTATTAGCAGCGACAGTTCCCTGTTTAAGACATCAAAGCTCAAGAGACATCACTTTACCTCACGTGCAATACAGACCTATTACTTTCTACATTGAATATAAGGATATGTCTACCGATTTTTCTGTGTATTTTAACTTCACCTTGTATTTTTAGCAAAATGAAAATAGCTCTATCGCAAGAATAAGTGCAGATCTGTATGCTGTAATACCAACTTATCTATAAAATACAGAATTTATAGGAAAATTAACTAATTGATATCAGATTTAGTACATATTATAATCAAATAGTTTTGCTATTTTTGATTTTAACTCCAGTGAAAATAAATGTCAAACTGTCATAAACATAAGATTAAAACTGAAATAACAACTTATGCAGTTAATGATTGTGTTTAATGGGAACTGTCTTGAAATGGAATTTAGTAAAAAGATAAAGTAATTGAATTTATAGAAAATAAGCTTATTAAAAAACTAAGCTAGATTAGAACTATGTTTACTGCTCTTTTACTTAAAGTATTTCCATTATATATTACAATGCTGATTGGCTACATAGCAGGAAAGTATCTAAAGGCTGATAGAAATAGTATATCTCATATACTTTTTTATGTAATGAGCCCGCTTGTTGTATTAAATGGTATCTCAACAACCGAACTAAATATTCAAGTTATCTCTCTACCAATTTTAATATGGTTTATAGGCAGCACAATATCACTGATAGTTTACTGCGGTTCTGCTCTACTTTATAAAGATAATACAAGAAATATACTAGCTTTCAGCTCTGGGAGCACAAGTATGGGGTATTTTGGGCTACCTGTAGCTATTGCTTTATTTGATGAGAAGACAATAGCAATATATATAGTATGTTATGTTGGTATGTTGCTTTTTGAGAATAGTATAGGCTTTTACATAGCAGCAAACGGCATATATACTGCGAAAGAATGCTTAATAAAACTTGCAAAAATACCATCTTCATATGCTATGATTGCTGGCCTTGTAATGCATTGTTTTGATTTCTCTATGCCAGATTTTTTATTCGATTTCATGACAAATATCAGAAGTACATTTATGATACTGGGGACTATGCTGCTTGGCATATGTGTATCAAATATAAAAAGCTTTAACATAGATTGGAAGCTTGTTTTTGTTACTGTAATTACAAAATACGTATTTTGGCCTTTGGTTGTACTTGGTTTAATTCTTTTAGATAAAGCAACTCTAAAATTATATAGCAATAACATATATAAAGCATTGATACTACTTGCAGTAGTACCAATATCAGGATCAGGAATAATTATAGCTAATGTTTTAAATTATCAACCTGATAGAATCACTATTGTGCTCCTTATTAGTAGCATAATAGGTTTATTCTATGTACCACTTATGATTTCCCTGCTTCTCTATTAGATTAAAAGTTTTCTCTTAAATTATATATTAATTAATACTAATGCTAAATAATTGTAATATAGTTGCTGTAGCTAGTATAAAGTAGGGGGATACGATTTGTTTGCTAGCTACAGCTTTTTTAAATATATAGCTTATTTATCGTTTGGCTAGAACTTTTTTTATATTTTATCTTAAAAGTTGCAAAATAAATTATCTATTCACTAATTTAGGTTATAGATCTATACTGAAGGAAGGTTTACGCAGGAATTATTCATGTTCAGTAAAAAAGTACAATTGACCTTTTTTCTATCTAGCTTGCTTGCACTGGCTTCCGTGTATTTACTTCAGTTTGTATTTGGTATTATACCTTGCAAGCTCTGTTTATACGAACGCATACCATATTTTGTGGTTATGATGTTATCACTGTTTTCCTTACTTAGAACATATAAAATTGTAATTTACATAATGTTTTTTTCCTACTCTGTAGGTGCTATAATTTCTTTTTACCACGTAGGGCTAGAATTACATTGGTTTTCTGATATTTTAAGTTGCGCAAGAAAATTTGACACGCTAAGCTTTGACGCTATTAAAGGTAGCCTGCTAGACTCTAGTTACGTTGCTACTTGTGATAGACCTCATATTCTTTTAGGGTTATCTATTGCACAGTGGAATTTGATTTATTCTGTATTTTGGCTAATTATCAATTTATTTCTATATAACGCTTATGAAAATCAGCAACTTAAAAAATAGTTATGAAAAATTTCTAGAGCAAGCAATACGAGTTAACCATGCTGGTGAGTATGGTGCTGTTTGCATCTACTCCGGTCAGGAATTCATTCTCTCAAAATCTCCTTCTTTCCATAAAATTACTTCTATGAAGGAGCAGGAAAAAAAACATTTTTACTATTTTAACAACGAAATGAGAAAAAAGAGTGTCAGACCTACTGTGTTTTTGCCGTTTTGGCATGTTGCTGGTGTAGGGCTTGGCATGGTAACTGCCCTTATGGGTGAGAAGGCTGCCATGGCTTGCACTTCTGCAGTTGAAGAAGTAATTGGCGAGCATTATAAAGAGCAAGTGTTACGTTTAGAAGATGGTGAATTTAAAGAGTCTGTTAGTAAATTTCGTGATGAAGAATTAGAACATCGTGATATTGCTATCGAACATGGTGCTGAACATGCTCCTTGCTATGATGTACTATCTGCTTTTATTAAAAAAACATGTAAGGTTGCAATTTTTCTATCTAAATTAATATAAGTTTTTGGTTATTTTTATACTGTTCGCTCTAAAAACAAATTTTTCTCCTAAAGATAGAGCTTATTTTTTTTCTTTACCAATCGTAAAAACAGTCATTCACAATTTTTGTTATAACATTATATACTTAAGAGACCTTAATATACGATTTCATGTACAAATAATAAATTCATTGACAAAAAATCAAATACAAAAGAAATTAACTATAAGTAATTATATTAAGCATAAGAGATGGTACAGCAAGAGATAGCAGTAATAAATGCTCAAACAAGGGATGATTCCTTAAAAGGAAAGCGAGAAGTAAGGCGTTTACGTAAGCAGGATAAAATACCAGCAGTGATATATGGAAAAGGGCGAGATTCTATAAGTTTAGCTCTATCTATGAGTGAATTTATAAAAAAATATAAATCTGGGTTCCTTTCTGGCCATCTAATAAAAGTGAATATAGATGGCAAAGATGAGTACGCTTTAATGCGTGACATCCAACGGCATGTTGTCAAAGATACAGTCCAGCATGTTGACTTTCAATTTGTTGATACAGAAAAAGAAATTAAGGTGGATGTACCTCTACATTTTATTAATGAAAGTAAATGTCCCGGCATTAAATTGGGAGGGGCACTGAACATACTGCATCGCACAATTACAGTTAAATGCTTTCCTCAAGACATACCAGAGTTTATAGAAGTGGATTTATCAGGGAAGATGATAGGTCAATCAATTCATGCAAGTGAGATGAAACTTCCTGAAAATATAAAGTTGGAATTAAAGGAAGATGATACTACAATTTTAGCAATTTCTTCTACTGATACTGATGCTGATAAAACAGAGGCAACACAGCAACCATAATGCATCTGCTTGTTGGGCTTGGTAATCCTGGTAGTGAGTATCAATATACTTATCACAATGTGGGTTTTATTATTATTGATGTTATTGCTAGAGCTTGGTCTTTTCCTACATTTTTGAAAAAATTTGATTCCCTATTATCAATTAGAACAGTCAGTTCAGATAAAGTTATGTTACTTAAGCCTTATTCTTTTATGAATAATTCAGGCAAACCTTTGCAGCAAATCCTAAACTTTTATAAAATACCACTAGATAATATAGTTATTATACATGATGATGCTGACTTAAAACCAAACAGCGTAAAAATTAAAAAGGGTGGAAGTTCAGCAGGGCATAACGGAATTAAGTCCTTAGATAATTTTATCGGTCTAAATTACTGGCGCTTAAGAATTGGTATTGGCAAACCAGAAAATAAAGATGATCTTGCTAATTATGTGCTGTCAAAGTGCTCAAATATTGAAGATATTAACTCACTTGCAAGTAAAATAGCTATAAATATGAAGCTACTATTAGATGATAAGTTGTCATTCATTAAGTCTCTTGCATAGCCCCTTCGGTAAAAAGCAGAAAAATATTGGCAAATTTGCGGAAATATTACGTATGCATAAGAAATTTTTCCAAAAAACTAATTTTGATTTAAAACATCAGTAGAAATTTAACAACCATCATCTATAAGGTGAAGGGTTAGAGTTTAATCAATTTAATTTGCTTGCCTAGTTTTATCTTACTGATGCCTTTTTTAAACCACTCATTTTGAATATGTGCAAAACATCAAAGAAAAATAACTCTTTTTCAGGACACGTATTAATAGTCTCATTAAGGTTTTTTTTAATTCCTCTTGTTTACTTTTATCTTGTGCACTATGCACTGATCTTAGTATGATATATGAGAATTTCATTCTTTGCATATTATTTGTTGATATTCAAACCAAATCTTTCTCGTTCTCATTTCTTTAATGGTGATATTAGGATTTTCTTGTATCCATATTTCAACTTGTTGTCTGATTCAATCTAGTTTTTCTACGACGTTGAGGGGGAGTAAACAATTTTTCTTCTCTTCCAAATTTCAAATGCTTTATCCATGCGGTAAGTGCCTTTCTTGAAATGCAACACATTTTTGCTACGGCTGTTATACTGTGCTTTTTTGCAGCAATTACAGCATTTAGTTTTTTTGCAACATATGCATTGTTTCTTACTTTCCTCAGCATTTTTCTTGCTGATTCCACTACTTTATCATCCAATAATTTTGATCTTAATGCCATTTAAACCTCGCTATTTTGTCTAATGGCTTTTTTTACTACTCCCTATTAGCTTCTTGTATAATGAGAATTGGTATTAGCTATGAACTCTTAAAATAAAACTTATAAATTAAATTGCACCAAACATTATTGTTACCTTTTTTTCAAAAGTTAAAGCACTTTCACATTACAGAACAAAAAGCTTTTCAATTAAAAGTTGTAAGATATGTCGCTAGCTATCTTAATAATTACTTTTTTGCTTTTAAATATATCACTTTTATTATAATATAATACCAGATTATAGCTTTATAGTTGAAAAAGGGGGATATATAATGAATGTAGATTTTAACTTAATTAAAAAACAGTGCATAGATATTGCTAAAATTATAAAAGAAAAAGAGAATAATTTAATAAAAATCTTAATTCAATACGAACCTTATAATGTAGCTCGGTATGAAATTGAACGATGCATACGTATACTTAATGATATAGACAGAAATCAGCAATACTTTAAAGAAAAAGTTGACGTTATTTCTGTATTCATGCCATCCAACCTTCCTTTATATTCGCTAGTAATATTTGCATTGATTCCTGGATTTATTACTGAGAAATTATATGTACATCCAAATACTACTTTGCGTCAGTTGGGAATTATGCAAAACCTATATGATATTTTAAAGATAAAAGAATATTTTCCAAGTGTAAGTATAACTTCAGATGAACATGATGATTTTATAGAAAGATATGTAAAGAAATCGAGGGTAATCATTTTTACTGGTAGAGGCACAACAAAGGCAGAAATAGAAAAAGTAATGCCAGAAAATTCAATATTAATTTTTAATGGTTCAGGACATAATCCAGTAGTTGTAGCGGAAGATGCTGATATCAATAAAGCTGTAAAAGACAGTATATTTGTAAAGTTCTTCAACAGTGGTCAAGATTGTGCAGGACCAGACTCAATTTTTATACATAAAAAAATTGCTGATGAGTTTATTGAAAAATTTAAAAATGAGTATTCTAAATTAGCAGTAGGTGAATTCTCAAACAAAAATACATTTATAGGATCAATACATCAAAAAAGTGAACTAAAAAGGTTGGAAAAGATAATTGGTGATAATAAAGACAATGTAATATATGGTGGCAAGGTAGATTATGATAATCTTATTGTGCATCCAACAATTATATTATCAAAAATTACAGAACAAGTAAATTTCAAAGAAGTATTTGGACCTATAGCATTTATTATTGAATATGGAGAAGATGAAGAATTAAAATTATATTTTCAGGATGAAAATGGAAGATATCAATATAATAAAATGTACGTATCACTATATGGCAATAGCCGGTATATCAGATCGAATTGTGATGCAATCCTTTTTAAAGATAACGTTAATACTAAAAATGGTGTAGGAATAGCTTTAAATAACCAAACTATTCATGATGTGGAAATAGGTACTAAAGCTTACGGTGGATATAGCAAAGGTGCTTCAGCTGTGATATTTAAGAATTCACACGGAAAAATATCTAGCAAAGCTTTGCCTATCCTCATTCCAGAAGTAATAACAGAACTGATGATCAATAAAAAAACAATAGACAATTTGCAAGCTCAAAGTTTTTTAATGCTAAGAGAGATACCTGGCTCGGATGTAGATTTTATGCTAAAAATAGAATATGAATTTAAACAGCAGGTAAAAAACATTTTTGCTAACAATATAGAGTTTGCGTTTATATTTGGTAGCATAGCAAAAAGAACTTTTAGGAGAAAAGAAAGTGATATTGATACCTTTATTTGTCTTAAAGAAGCTGATGTAGTAAATACAATTAACTTTACGAAATGGCTAGTTGCATTTCAATATAGTTTGAATCTAAAACCTGATTTGAAATATCCATGTGAGATAATGACTCATAAAGTCTTACAGTCAGCAGTAGAAAATCTTAAAAAGGTAAAGATTTCTCTTTCTCATAGCAGTCCTATAATTTATGACAAAATACTCTGGGCTTGCATACTACCATCATTCTATAGAAAGCAAGCTTTTGTTGGTGGTAAAGAGGGAGGGGAGAAATTATCTAATTTAGCAAAAAAATGTAGATCGTACCCAGAGAAGTGGGGAAAAGAGTTTATACGATTATTTGATAAAAGTGAAAAAGTCTCTATATCTCTACAAAAACGCTATAAAGGTTTAAGAAAAGAGGAAATAAAACAAAAATTAATTCAGTTATTGGAAAATCATGAATATTCTGAAGTAATGAGCTTAATAGAATTTAATGCACCAGAAAGTACAAGTAATAAAGTAAGCTGTAAGGCTAATACAAAAAATGAACTAAGTCAGGCAAGTATCGAGAATATAGAAAATGCAGTACAAATTTAAAATGTGCCCTATTAAATTAAGTGCTACACTTTACCTATGATGACTACCTAAATATTCAACTAAGGTACAGTGGAAGGAGAGGGATTCGAACCCTCGATACGATTTAAAGCCGTATAACGGTTTAGCAAACCGTCGCCTTCAGCCTCTCGGCCACCCTTCCTATTGTTTTATTAGATGTTAATTGTAAATTTTGCTACAGTCAAATTTAAAAAGCTTCAGGTTAGAATTTTAAAATATTGACTACTTTAGTTTATAGCTGTTTAATTAAATTAACATAAATTTTTAAAAACTTATGATTTTTGTATTTCCAGGGCAGGGCTCTCAAGTTGTAGGCATGGGAAAGGACATATATAACGCTTATCCAATTGCTAGAGAAGTTTTTCATGAGGTTGATGATATCTTAGGAAAGAAATTGTCTAAAATAATTTTTGATGGTCCTATTGAAGAATTAACAATCACAGAAAATGCCCAGCCAGCGCTAATGGCAGTATCAATTGCAACTTTGCGTGTCATTGAACATCTTTTTGGTAAATCCTTCTCTTATGACAAAGAAATAAGTTATATGTGTGGTCACTCAGTTGGTGAATATACGGCACTTTGTGCTTCTGGAGCATTAAGTCTTGCATCTGCTGCAAGGTTATTACAAGTGCGTAGCACTGCAATGTGTGAAGCATCATCTCAATGTGAAGGTGGTATGCTTGCTTTACTCGGCACCGAGACAGATGAAGTTGATAGGCTGCTGAATTCTCTTAAGCTAAATGACGCATGTGAAATTGCAAACGATAATGGTGGTGGGCAAGTAGTGGTTAGCGGCTCAACATCAGCTATTAAGCAGTTAATTAGTGCGATGAAAGATTCAAATATAAAAAGGATGATTAGACTACAAGTTAGCGGTCCTTTTCACTCTAGATTTATGAATCCTGCTTATGATATTATAGCAGATTTTACAAAAAATATTCAAATAAATAAACCATCTATTCCTATAATCTTTAACGCTACAGCAAAAGAAGAAGACGATCCACAAATAATAAAGAGTTTAATAACAAAACAAATAGTAAGTAGAGTTAGGTGGAGAGAAACTATATTGTATATGGCACAAAAAGGAATAAAAAAATGTGTTGAAATCGGTCCTGGCCAAGTTTTATCTAATCTTGTAAAAAGAATCAGCAGCAGCATTGATACCAGAAGCATTAGTAGCTCAAATAATGTTCATGATTTTGTCTCTGATTTTTTATTAGTGGAATAAACTTTTAAATTTTACTTTGAGGAAAGGCCATAGTACTATGAAGAGAATTTTTCTCTATAAACAATGCATCTAGAAAAGATATATGAAGGAAAAGCAAAAATCATATTCGCTAGTTCAGATCTTGATTATGTAATTCAACATTTCAAGGATGATATATCTGCTTTTAATAAGCAAAAGTTTGATACTATCTATCGCAAAGGAATAATCAATAACCATATCAGTGCAGCTTTAATGCAAAAGCTTGAGATAGCTGGAATTAGTACGCACTTTGTAAAGATATTAAATGAAAGAGAGCAGTTAGTAAAAAAAGTTAGAATTATTCCACTAGAAGTAGTCGTGCGTAACTTTATTGCTGGAAGTTTTTGTAAGCGTTTTAACACTTCAGAAGGAATGCAATTTCCATTACCGATAATTGAATTTTTCTATAAGGATGATAGTGTGGCTGATCCAATGGTAAATGAGGATCATATTTTACACTTTAAGTGGCTAACTAAGGAAGAAATAAATGAGATAAAATCTTTAGCGTTATGTGTAAATAGTTATCTTGTAAATTTATTTTTTGCAACTGGTATTAAACTTGTTGATTTAAAGTTAGAATTTGGTAAATTAATGACTGGTGATAAGGATAGTAAAATTCTTCTTGCTGATGAGATAAGCCCTGATAATTGTCGCTTATGGGATATACAAACTGGCAGAAAGCTTGATAAGGATTGTTATCGTTTAGAGCTTGGTGAAGTAACAGAGATGTATGAAGAAGTGGCTAAAAGATTAGGTGTAGTATTTCATAAATAAGGTTATAAATTTTTAGATATTTATTGACATGGAGATGTTAACTAATTATAAAGTAAAAAAACTATGAAACTAATGGAAGTAAAATTATGAATATTTCTTATAAAGATTTTTTATCGAAGGGTTTGGTGGTCACTCTTCTTACATTTATTCCCACCCATTCTTTTTCTGCACCTGTTACTCTTTCAAAGTACTTTAGCGCTCATTATAATGGTGAGTTCTTCAATAGCATAGGGGAGTTTGATGGCAAGGAAGATGCAAATGGAGCTAAAACAGAGAAAATTATCGGTTACTATAACAAAAATGGTGAGGTAGGTGTATATCGTCCTGAATATAAGCCAGGGCTTGCAGCTAGTATTATTCCCTTTGGGTGCTCGATAGAACATCCAGATATTTCTGGAAGTTTTAGAGGTGAATTTGAAGTGCTTTATTCTCAAGTTAACACTAAAGATGATGGCTATGTAGAGAAGGATGATAAGGACAACAAAAAAAGGGAAATGGCTAAGCAAGTTGAGCTAATACGTGATGATGCAACTTCAAATGGTGCTGGTGCTAATTTAGATTGGGTTAGTGATATTGATAACAGCAGTAACAAAGAATATAGAGCTACATTCAAGATGAAAAATGAAGGCTTTAACAATGTTGCTGGTATGCTTAACGTTTATTATGATTGGCCTTTACAAGGCAATTCTAAAGTTGCTCCATACGTTGGTATTGGCTGTGGTGTAACCAGAATTGAGCATTTAAAAATAGTAGAATATGACTTTGCTTACCAAGGTAAAGTCGGTGTTAGTTACACAGTAGCTCCTAATGCAAAATTTTTTGTTGGTTACCGCTTCTTCAACAGATTAGGTGATAAGTTTAACAAAGTTAAGCCGTTATATCAAATTCCTGCTGGTGCTAATCAATATGCTGGACGTATGGAATCAACCACTGCAGCAATTAAAAATAAATTTGCTGTGGCTGGAGTTGAGGCTGGTTTAATACTTCATTTCTAAAATTAAATTAATCCATTAGTTTTTTGGCAAGGTCACTTAAATGAGTGATCTTGTCATTTTTTATTTCTTCTTATAGCTTTAATTTTCTATAAATGGTAATTTTTGCCCTATTAATGATATTAAATACTGTGCCTAATGATATTTGCTACAATTGTTAAGAGATATGTAGAAAATTAAAAATTCTATAGTAATATTAACTATCTTTTAAAAAGTTATTCAAAAAGATAATATTATCAGCTTGTGAGGTATTTTGCTTTTCAATGTTTTGTATTTGCGTAGTTAAAAAACAATTTTTACTCAGAAATATTTCAATTTCATCTGCATGCCTTTCACTAAAGCTCACTGAAAAATCGCAATTCATATCTACATATTTAGTGATTGCTACAAAGGGCACTACTATTCTTTCTTTTTTACCATAGAAGCTTAGAACTATACTAAAGTTACAATCATTCACTACTAAATCATCGAATTGATGTTGAAGAACAATGGGCATTTCGTTGGGATATTCCTTCTTTAAATAATCCGGTATTACAACGTTGTTTGCATTTGTCAAAAAAGACATTCTAACATGATAATTCTCTGATTTATTCAGTGATATGATATTAAGTGCATCCCTAATGATCATGTACATCATAATATTGATTAATTTATTATAATTTACATTACTCATTAGCGTTTACTTAACATAAATAGGGAAAGACTTCTGTTACCCGGTGCTTTCCCTAAAACCGTGCAAAGTAATAAGTCTATTGTGCTGAATTATGCAGCAACTGCAGACTCACTTCCTTCACTTGCAAAATTATCGTTTGCACTTAAAATGTGAATTCTTACGGAGATGTCTTCCCGAGCAATGGCTACTTTTTTTACTATGCATGTCGATCCTACCTCGTCCCCATATAAAAGTGGTGGAGACGCCGAGAACTGCCCTCGGGTCCATTACACCTATTATAAAGTGCTTTTATTGCTATAGTATTCTTATAAAATACGGTCTTATTATATCTTATTTAGTTCTTTATGTCAATATATGATCCTTCTTAAGGCTAAATTCTATTATATAATATTTTAATACTTTTTTACTTAAAAAATAGTCTACTAGTATAAATGATATGGTGTTTTGGTAACAGCTGCCTATCATTACTGAATAATCATCACTTTAAATAATGTACCCATACTTTCAATAATTCTTAAAAATCCTTTTAAAATTTGATCTTTTTGTTCACTAGTAGCATTTTGCATCAGCACATGCATTCTCTCTCTTATACCAAAGGAATATAAAAATTCTCTTTGAGTCATTATTGTTGTTTCTGTGTTTTGTAGGCAATCTTGTAGAGCTTTAAAGTTCACATGCGCTGTAATATCTGCATCTCCTATATTTTTAAGAAAATCGTTATATTTATGTGCTTTTATAGATTGTATAGTACTTCTATATGGCGGATTTAAATAACCATAATCTATTATTAATGCTGAACCTTTATTTTTTTTTATTTTTCTCTCTATTTCTTTTATTATTTCCATTCCTGCTTGGCATACTTCTATCACTGCATTGTCAGGCAATTCCTCCTTTTGTTCTTTAACCTTCTGCTTTATGATCTTAAAAATATCATTTTCAACTGTGACTTTACTCTCATACCACTTATTTTGATTGTAGATAAATTGCTTAACAGGTAGAGAATCAAAAAATTCATTGGCAATAAAAAGCGTTGGTTTTTCCGGCAAAGTATGAATACTATCATGCCAATGCACCTGAAAATTTTTTAAGTTCTGTTTTTGAATGTGCCTTAAAGTTGGGCTAATTTCTACTAAATGTACCGACATAGAATTATAAAACTCTGTGAATTTCTGTGTAACTCTAAGTATGTCATTTATTAACGTTCCTCTACCAGGACCAAGCTCAACTAAAATAAAATCACTTTTTATTTTTTCCCATGACATCATAAGCCATATTGATATTACTTCGCTGAACAACTGACTAATTTCAGGTGCAGTGATGAAATCGTTGCCAAGTGGCACCTTCTTTATGTAGTACCCATACTTGTTATGATATAAGGCTATATTCATAAATTCATATATCGATATGGCACCTTTTTCTTTTATCAGATTTTTAAGGTATGTATTTATCATGAGCATTAATTATTTTATAAGCATTACACGGTAAAATAAAACGATAGACTAACTTCATTGTAAGTTTTATAATAAACTATGTTAGCCTATTTTATAAATAGAACGTTGTATGGTTAATGCACTTACGTTAAAAATCGAAGGGTCCGTTTATCATGATAACCTTAAAAGCGGTATGGATGATAGTATAAACAAGGTGAGTTATACTATAGAAAATGGTAATCAAGTCATCAACACTGGTGATGGTTTAACTCTGCAAGAGGCATATGATACACTTATTGCAATGCTCAATGGTGATTTAGATTTGGTGAAAAAAGTATTATTTCACGCTCAAGAAATGGTTGCTTATGGTGTGTACGTAGCTCAAGAATCGCAGTTGAGTAAACATGATATTTATAAAATGATCAATAATCTTAAAAATCAGTCAACATCTATTGATGAGATTAAATCGCTACCTAATATACAAAAAGATAATACTAAACTTAAGAAAAGTAGAAAGCGAGGAAGAGGATAGCATGTCTCTACCAGATTTTATAAAAAAATTTACAGTACCATGTAATTTTGGTGACCAAAGTATACCTTTCTCAATATATATAGGTGAACCAAAACCTGATGTTCATCCTATTTATCACCAAGATAGTTGGTTAGCAAAGGAACGTGGGGGAAGTATACCAACTAAGATTAAGAACAGTTTGGAAAAATTATATGATTTGGCCCAAAAAAATGGTGTACTTTTTTCTGACCTTTGTGTTTACGCTATAACTGTATCAACACACAATAATGCAAAGCCTAATGATTCAGACAGTAAATAAATTTTGAGATAGTTGATTTTCCAACAATCTTATGATATGGGGCATTATAGCTCTCAAAGGTTTCGTGTGTTTAAAGGCATAATATATAACATAGGTATCATCACTAACATTTTTGCAAGAGATAATCTAGATAAACGGTTTTGCATTGAAGCTCCAAATTTAAGATCTATTGAAGTTGGTGACTCAATAGCATGTTCTGGAGTTTGCTTAACAGTTGTTGATATTATGGATAATAAGAGCTTCTTTGTAGATGTATCAGAGGCTACGTTTGGAGTCACTAATATTAATAGTTGGCACATAGGTAAAAGAGTCAATCTAGAGCAGGCAATGAGACTAAGTGATAGGATTGATGGCCATCTTGTTCAAGGTCATGTAGATGATGTTGCTACTATTTTATCAATAGAAAAAAGATTAGACTCTCATGTCATAATATTTGATTACCCTGAAAGATTATCAGGATTCATAATAGAGAAGGGCTCTATTGCACTCGATGGTGTTTCACTTACAATCAATTCACTAAAAGAGCGTGAATTTTCCGTAAATATTATTCCACATACATGGAATAACACTACATTTAAATATAATAATATTAATGGTAAGGTAAATTTAGAGATCGATTTAATTGCCAAGTATATCAATAAATATTTAAAAAGTAGATAATAGAGTAAATTTTACTATAGCTTTATTAGAAAATATATGTTAATTATAAAATAATTATAACATAGGGGGATCTAATAATGAAGGTACAAAAACAACAAGTTTACTCTGGAAATCTTTTAAATAACCTTTTAAATCAAACGGATTTAAAGCGTAAAATTAAGGAAAAGATTAAAAAAACCGAAAAAAAATTGCATAAGTTACTTTCAAATGAACAGCTGCTCAATACTCATATTAATGTGCTTGAAACTCTTCTTATAGCAGAAGTAATTGAAGTAGAAAAAAAACAAGAAAAGAGATTACACACATTGCTTTCAGAACAACAGTTGCATGATAAAAAGTATATAGGTAGTACAAAGCAAGAAATGAAAGAATTAACTGCAGAGGAAGTTGCAGATGAAATGATGGAGTGTATAGATATGAGTGTGAACTCAGGGACGATAGATCAAGTGCTACGTAAAGAAAATCATGAGATAATCAGTGCAAATGAGCAAGTACTGAATAAAGAAAATATAGATCCAGAAGGAAAACCTGCAATCCTATATAAACTAAAAATTGGAGATCTAATTAAAAAAAGGATTGATCATATATACAATAATAACGTTGTTAATGTTTAAATTGACATTATATAACTGAGTTAAGAAAGGCTAGAAGATAGGTATATATTTAAATAAATCTTAATTTTACCTTTTCTTTAATTTTAAATGCATAGCTATACTTTAGTAAAAATACATAACTATGTTGAATATACTAAGTATAGCAATTTTATTACTTACTACTGATATAACTATATTAAAGAACAATGATCATGTCGTTTCAGATAATTTGCCAATATATTTTGTTTGGCTTGGTAGTGATATTCCACCAAAATTCTTTAACAACCTTAAGAGAACTACAGATACAAATAAAACTAGAGATGTAATTCTAGTTTATAGCAAAAAGTACTTACCAAAAAATAATAGAAAGAATATTGATAGTATAAAAGCTATCAGTATTGATGACATTAAGGCAAGGATTGAGTTGGTTAGAAATGATAACACAGAAAACCTTTGGAAGACTGATGTGTATGATATGGAACTGGATAAGCAATATGAACGTATCTACAATCTACTTGATCAAATATTTACAGCAAATTTTTTTGATTATGGTGAAAGAACGCGTAGATACTGCCTGGCTGCTGATCTAATGAAGCTTCCACTGATCAATATTATAGGAGGTATTTACTTTGATATTGACACTGAAGTCATTGGAGCAATAGGAGATATAAAGAGTAAGAAAGGATTCAATATTTATTATTATAATGATAACGCCCATGCATTAGGTAATTTTTTTGCTAAAACTAACAGAAAAAATAGTTATTTTGATAAGTTAATGAAAGAATTTTTGATTAATAAAGTAGAAGGCATTATAACTGGTAAACTAGACATTGCCGTAGATTCAGATCCAGTTGATCATATACGCATTCGTATTTTGCAGAGTTATATGATAGATTACATGAATTCTTATTTAATATGGGAATTTCTTATGCAAACAAAACTTGTTTGGCACGCTAAACAAAAAGAAGATCATATAGAATGGGAAATGAGAGGAGAAATTCCCAGCGAAAGGTTACATTCAAAAATTTATAAGCCAATGATTTCTGATTATGGTGTTGAAGTGCCACCAACTGTAAAGCTTAGGATGAAACACGGGGATCGTTATGATATCAATTATAACGATCCAGAACAATTAAGAAAATTAACTAATTTGCCATAAAGTAGTAAAAAAGGTATATACTGTAGAAATTAAAAAATATAAACGAAGTTTGATATGATATTAAAAATAGGAGATAAAGCACTAGAATTTGAGTTGCCTGCAGATAATGGTAAGGTTATATCACTTGATGAATTTTATGATCAAAAGAATGTAGTTTTATATTTTTATCCTAAAGATGATACACCAGGCTGCACCATAGAAGCTAAAGATTTTAGAGATAATATAGAAGAATTCTCTAGGTTGAATACGATTGTAATTGGTGCATCAAAAGATAGTGTTAGATCTCATATTAATTTTAAAACAAAATACTCGTTGCCATTTTATTTAATTTCTGATGAAAGTACTGAAGTTTTGCAAAAATATGGGGTTTGGGTAGAGAAGAGTATGTTTGGTAAGAAGTACATGGGGATAGAAAGAGCTACATTTTTGATTGATAAATCTGGCAGAATTAAGCAGGTTTGGAGAAATGTAAAAGTCAACGGACATGTGCTGGAAATTCTCAAAGAAATAAAAAATGAGTAAAATCAGGCTCTATGTTGATGAAAAATTAGGTCAAGATTTTAGTATATTTTTAAACCCTGCACAAAACCATTATCTCATAAATGTAATGCGTGTTAAAAAGCATAGCAACGTTTTACTCTTTAATGGCAAAGATGGCTTGTGGCTGGGTGAAGTAGATATTATAAATAATAAATCTATAATAAAGCTGAAAGAAACTATTGCTAATCAAGAATATGAGCAAGATTTATCTTTATATTTTGCACCTGTAAAAAGTACTGCTTTGCATAATATAGTAAGACAGGCTACAGAGATGGGAGTGACTTCTCTGCATCCAGTATATACAGAACACACAGTGGTTAGAAAAATTAACATTGAAAGAATAAAATTGCAGCTGATTGAGGCTGCAGAGCAATGCGAACGCCTAACTGTTCCCAAAATATTTCCTCCTATTTCTTTTACTGAACTTAAATCTATAAATGATAGATATTTTGTACTTTGTGATGAAACCGGCAGGGGGCAAAATCCGCATGAGATCTTAAAAGATAAAAAAAACGTTGCCTTGATCATTGGTCCAGAAGGAGGATTCTCATCAAAAGAGCTTAGTTTTGCCGAGAGTTTTTGCACGAAAATGAGCTTAGGTAAAAGGATTTTAAGAGTAGATACAGCTGTTGTTGCAGCTTTAGCATATGTTAATTACCATTTTTAAAAGAAAATGCTGCTTAATTCATACTAAATTATAAATTTTTAAAAGATTGATATTTAGTTTTTTTATGTTATTATCAATATAATATTTAAGTTGGGGGAATATGTTAGCAAGAAAAACTTCTGAGTCAGAAAGTGATTTTGAAATATTACAAGAGTATTCTTCTTCAAGTGATAATGTAGCGTCTTCTCCTACTCTTAGCGATCTTGAAGGATTAGAAGCATCTTTTTCTGAAAGTTTAACTCAAAGATATAGTCTGACTGTAGAATTTGAAAATAAGACGAAAGAGAAGCTAAAAAAATTGGCAGAGGATGATACCATAGAGTTATGGAATCAAGTTATTGAGAAAAAAGTAATAAAAGATGAAGGCGATGATCAGCACCTGAGGCCGTTATTTGTAAATTTGCAAGCAGCGAGTGAAAATGCTATCACCTCATTCCTAAAAAGTGGAAAAATCAGATGTTCCGTTGGCATCATCCATACACCAACCCCTGCTACACCTTTAAGAGCTGATCCAGATCCCAAAAAAATAGAGAAAGGAGTAGTAACGAAAGAGATAGAAGATGATCCAAAACGTTTAGAAACAGTAACAAGGAGGGCAGAAGGAATACGCAAATATCTTGAAAAAGGGGGAACATTATATTCTGTATATAAAAATGAAAACAATGAAGTCCCAGGTATGCAGACTTTTAAAAATCTTATCCGGCAATATCCCAATAACCTTTTTGCTGAGGAATTAGATAATGTTAAATTTAACTTTCCTACAGGTGCTACATATTTATTTGGTAATGATGCAAAATATGCTCTATCATTTTCTATAGATATGACGCAAGCTAACTTAGGTTCATCACAAAGTGCATCATTTGGTTATGCATGTGTAGACTTAAATAAAAAATCCGAACTAAACAAAGTGGAAGAACGTCTTGAAAAAATTAATAATTCTTTACGTGAGTGTAATATTGATATGATAGAAATATATAGGCAGAAGGTAAATTCAAGTTTAGAGGAAGCGCGAGTAGTACAACCTTTCAGAGGGAGTGGCCTTAATATTGTTTAATTTTAAACAACTTCAGAAAAGTTGATACGCAGTCTTAAAAGTAATGTTAACAAAAATTAGTGGTTTCATTTTTTGTACTAAATATTAAGGGCTTATTGACAAAACTCAATTTAAGGTAAGAAAAGGAGTATTTATATGTACTAGACAAGACTTAATCTGACAGTGACGAATTATAGTCTTTCCTAAAAGAAACGATAAACCTAAATAATAGAGTTACCAACAAGAAGAAGAAATGTTGATGCATTAGAGGTAACTTTTGATGGTATGCGAGCAATGTTCAATGGGGTTTAAATCAGGAGAATATGGAGGAAGATAGAGTTTTCTATTTTGTTTTAGCGGTTTTATTGCATTATCGATAACTATCGCACTGTAATTGTGGTAATAATATTTCTTCTAACCACAGATTAAGCACCTCTTTGTCACAACCTCCAGTAAACAGTCATTGAAATCTTCCTCCATCCTATTATGTTCTCGTCTTTTACCAGTGCATGTATCTTCTCACCTCTTGGCGCCCGCCCATACTCTCTATATAATCTATTATCAATTCCAGCTTCATCTATATATACGATTGGTCTATTTTGGCAATTTTTTCGATAAATCTTTTTCATCTCTTGATAAATTTTTTTTAATGTGATTTTTAGCTGTTGTACCAAATTGCGCTTATTCCGAAACCAATTTCATCTCTGCCAGCTGGATGCTTTTTTACATATTCTTCTAGGGATCTATTTTTCGGATAAAATTACCATTTTTTGCTGGTTTTAACCATCTGCTTTCTTTTTTAGCCATCGTCGCTATTCCTATCTCTAAAAGCTCCGCAACCTCAGCCTTTCTTTTTCAACTAAAGATAATCTCTTAAATCTACACTGTATGCCATTTTCCCTCTTCTAAAATTGTTCATTATACCTTTATCATTTACTTTGGAAAGTACTATAGTAACGAGGTATGAGTTAGGCCAAAGCAAAAAAACCATGCTTCAAGTTCCAGAAATAATATTAAACCTCATGTTATATTTTCTCTGAGAATTGCGATAAACTGTACCAGACACCACTTAATCTGACAGTGACGAATTAACTGACAGAAGAATTTAAATATACTATCAGAATCCTGATTTAATATTTTTCTAAAAAGCAATATATCAAGAAAAGTTTGCATTGGCGTTTTATCATAGCAATATTTGTCTGATTGTTTCGTTGTAAGAACGCAACCAACATCAATTTGTAGGTCTTCTAAAGAACTATATTTCTAAAGATGATTTGCATAGTTTTGTGAAGCATATGCCATTAGTTTGCAGAGTTAGTTCTGGAATGATCAATGTTTTCAATTCCCAAATAAAGCATGGTTTTCCGGCTTACCGCAATATTCTGTACCTCTATCAGTCAAAATGCGCAATATCAAAGAATGGCTATCATTTAGCAAGAGGTAATTGCTGTCTTATCGACTTAGCAAACGAGAATAAGTATCGATAAAGGTCTAGCTGGTAAATTCGCCCATTATATTACCCACGTAATATGTATCCTGAGAACCCAGATAACCTGTGTTTCAATTTTATCATCTTTGTTCTTTCACTTTTTCTAAAGCTGTTAGAATTATTCCATCTTTTTGCTTCTAGTGCTTTAAGTCTTTTCTTAAAAGTCTCAACTATCCACCTTCAGATATTATTTTTTTCTCAGCTCATTTTTTATATGCTGGAAATTCTGTTGCTATACAGATCTTTCTACATCTTCAGAGACTCTGTTTGCAAACTTTCTTACTTATCTTATGTAATCTCCTCCATTTTCGTATAACTCCTTGAAGCGATAAAATTTGAATATCCCATACGCTTGTGACACATTTCCTAGTTGTTTTGCTAAAATCCTAGTTTTAGTATTTTTTTTGTATTGTATTCATTTCTCTTATTTTTTGTTATTTTTTTGTTCTAAGTGTCAGTTCAAGTTTTATTTAATACACCTAAATCTTCAGGGTTTATATAATCATATAATTTTCTAGTATAGATAGGATCAATAATGAGTTTTTCTAAATAAGAAATAACTTGCGTAACATTAAGAGTCTTCTTTAATTCTTCATTCTTTTTAGAGTTTTTATAATCTTCAGCTAGGCAATTTATTATAAAAGAAAAAAAGTTTATCTCCTCTTGATTATAAACAAGAGATACCTTACTAATGCTTTCATCATTACCCTTACCTATTGGTTGAATTTTAACTCCATCATACGTAAAAAGCTTACGATTTTTATAATCATTAGAGCAATATTGAGCTACATCATGCGCTGTAGATATTTCAACATTATCACCTTTTTCATTCTGAAAACAAATAATTCCTTGGTCTATTTTTGTTATCTTTACCTCTTTTGAATTTGTAATGAGGAATATTTCTTGCAATGTTTTAAGAAATTCATAATATTATTTAGGATATATTACTTACTTTACTATTAATGTATTACGTTATTAATAATAGTAAAGCTTTGTCAATATAAAAATAAAAATTTTAAACTAAAGCAATTTAGTTACATCAACCACATTTACTAATTCATCTATATCTGATATTCCAGTTAGAACTTTTTGTTGTGCATCATGCAAAATAGAAACAAAGCCCCTTTGTTCTATGTATTGAACAACTGACCTGTAACTAGTACCGGATGTAATTAGTTCATCAAGACTCAAATCGAAGGATAAAACCTCGCATATAGCTACGCGACCCTTATAACCAGTACCAAAGCACTTTTCACATCCAGTATGACAATAGATATTTTCTTGTTTGCTAATATTTAAAATAGAGCAGTCTTCATCTGTTGCAGGATACTGTTTCTTACAATCTACGCATAACCTACGCATTAAACGTTGAGAAATTATGCATGTAATTGACCCAGACAGCATGTACACTGGTACACCGATATCTCTTAAACGAAGTATTGCACTTACTGAATCACTTGCATGTAAAGTGGTAAATACTCTATGACCTGTGATTGATGCACGCAGTGCGGAAGTTGCACTTTGCTGATCTCTTATCTCACCAATAAGGATAACATCTGGATCCTGACTCATAATTGAGCGAATACTGTCAGTAAAAGACATATTATCAATTTCACTCATGCTTGATTGTCTGATTGTAGGCAAGCTGTATTCAACTGGATCCTCTATCGTCATGATATTTATTTGTGTAGAGTTTATTTGGTTAAGCAGCGAGTAAAGAGTTGTAGTTTTGCCGCTACCTGTAGGTCCGGTTACAATAATTACACCCTCAGGTTTTTTCAGTAACTTTGTTATTAAATCTTGATTATGTTCACTAAATCCTAGTTCATTTACTGGAAGAAGAGCTTGTTCTCTATCTAGTATGCGCAAAACAACGTTTTCTCCATGTATAGTAGGTTGAGTTGAAATACGCAAATCTATATTACGTCCAAACATATTACAACTTATTTTACCATCTTGTGGAGTTCTGTTTTTTACTATGTTAATGTTAGATAAAATCTTAATTCTTACTAAGATAGCGTTCCAATAATCTTTATGAAAACTACATATTTGCTGCAGGTAACCATCTAGACGGTAGCGGAGCCTAATAAACATCTGCTCTGGTTCAAGATGAATATCAGAGGCATTTTTTCTAACCGCATCTATAAGTATTGCATCAACTAGCCTAACTGTGGGATTCTCATAAGATTCTAATTCTTCTCTCTTATCAGTACCACTCTCTATTTCTTGTAGTATACTGTTAATAGACATTTCATAGCCATAAAATTGATCTATTAATTGTATTATTTCAGCTTCTGAAGCATAGATTGGTGTAATTTTGTTATATTCTTGAGGTAAACAGCGTTTTATTTTATCTAATGTTGTTATATCATTTACGTCAGGTAGAGCAATGTATATATTATTTTCTTTGGCAAAAACTGGCAAAGCTTTGTACTCTAAAGCTTTTTCTTTCGTAATTAGTTTTATTAGATATGGATCAATTATAACTGATTTAAGGTCGAAATCTTTTAGATCTGAGGGAGCTAAAATGCTATTTAGTGTATTGTCTGTGGTAAACCCAAGCTCAACTAAAATCCTTTCTAGCGTTTTATCTTGAGATTCTTTGTGAATTCTTATAGCAATGTCTAACTGATCTTGTGATATCAGACCTTGAGCTAACAGCTCATAAATAATTAAAGAATACCCATTGTTATTTTTTTTCATAAAAAAAGTACCCCTAGCAATTGTCTTTATTTAACATAAAATAGTTACTATTTACCTAAATGGCTGTGATGCACAGAAGTTTAACTAAAATATCTGACTTATCTTTAAAGGATATTGATGAAATAATAAAATTGGGAAGGGAGTACATAAATGGTAAAAAAAGCAATATATTAAAGCAAAAAACAATTATTAACTTGTTTTTTGAAAGCTCAACTCGTACTCTATCTTCCTTTGAAATAGCTACAAAAGATTTGGGTGCAAACGTTATTACCATTCCAGTTGATTCTTCTTCGGTAAGCAAAGGAGAAACTATAGTGGATACAGTAAGAACGCTAAATGCAATGAAGCCAGATTTTATGATTGTAAGACATAGATGTAGTGGTATTATGGCTACTATGGCAAAAAGCACAAAATGCAGTATAATCAATGCTGGTGATGGTAGCTATGAACATCCAACGCAAGCTCTGGCTGATTACTTAGTAATAAAGCATTTTAAATCTAAAATAGAAGGGTTAAAAATTGCAATATGTGGTGATGTTCTGCATAGCAGAGTTGCAAGATCAAACATTAGGTTGCTAAGTAGACTAGGGGCAAAAGTTAGTATAATTGGACCGCCAACTCTTATATGTAGCAATTTTCCTGAAGTAGAATCAATATGTCATTCACTAGAAGAAGGCATAAAAGATATCGATGTTCTAATGCTGCTTAGAGTTCAACGGGAACGTATGCAAGAGGGTGCTTTTATTCCTTCAGAACAAGAATATTTTCACTTATATGGCTTAGATGAAGAAAAGTTATCATACGCAAAACATGATATGATTATAATGCATCCAGGACCGGTTAATAGAGGAAAGGAAATTAGCTACCAATTGGCAAATAGTAGTGAAGTCATTTTAAAGCAAGTAGAATTTGGGCTTGCTATAAGGAAGGCTGTGCTACATTATTTTGCTGTCTAAAATAGTTAAAATATTAATATAAAGTTAATATTCTAAAGATATAATTAAAAAAATTAATTACAGTAACGTATTATGAAAACCTCAAGTTGCAATGCAAATATTTTTTCAAAACACCCAGATATACAAAAATATATACCGCTAGAGATCACAAAAGGAAAGTACATAGCTACCACTAAGAATCCTTATGATCAGTTGGTTAAAAATTATGAAGCAAATATAGAGTTAAACGACGAGATAATAGGCACTTTTTCTACACAATGGTATTTTTATTATGGTGATCAATTTGGAATGAATGATTTTTACTCAAGAGGGATAAAAAATATAGAACAAATACCACTAGGAAAAGATGGTGATATATTTTTAAAAGTAGTTAAAGTAGAAAATGATGACTATAACTTAGCTATTTGCGATGAAAATGGTGTGCTTAGTGCTAATCCGTTTTTAATAGATAAAAAGCATTTTCCTACTTTGGAAAACAATGATCTTAAACAACATGCAAATGAAAATATATCTTTTATTGTCAAAAAAGGACACGTAATGAAGGATAAAACAGGTAAGGAAGTAGAAGTTGATGGCAAAAGTTTCTTTACTGCAGATTTTTATAGAATTAATGATCAAACGAAACCTATAGGAGAGCTATATTGTGGCTATGGTATATATGCTGATATTGATGATCGTAACATTTCAAGTTTTTACTATCATTATTGGCCCGCAGATATAAGCTTTTCCATATCAGATAAAAATGATTTAACTTTGGCTTTATTTAATGATAGTAATGATAAATATCCATATTATTTAGGTCTAACTAATTTAGAAGGTAGAGCCTATCCAATTGCCGGTATTGGGCACCTCGATAAAACTCAGAATGTAGGAAATCTTTTTAATATAGAAAAAAGCGTGTGTGAAAACTTACACAGTAATACTACTTTTAATACAATACCAGAATCTTTTGTTACAGATTTTGCTTACATATAATTGATTTAGTAACCTGTCTTCAAACTAGGTCGGTAAATTTGGAGACGGGTTCTAATGTTCTTTTTTTAATTTAATAATACAATCTAGCATACTTTCCTGCGTTGGTTGGTTAGAGGTAACAATGTTTTTCCAATGGTAATGAGCTAAATTTCCTGTTATCTTCTCACTCATACTACATGCCGTTGTATTTCTAATATGATCAAGCAGATTACTTTTCTCTACTAAAGAACAAAATATTTTTGCTGTTCTAGCAGAGAAAAAGGGAGCTTCTCTTATAAGATTTGTTAATAAAAATTTCTTACATTTTTCTGTTAATTTTTTTCTGCTAATAGATTCATATAATATTGTCTCCTCTACAGTAAATCCTTTTTCAGTTAGCACTTTCTTGAAATTGAACGATATTTCTTTGCCCCTTACATATAAAAATTTAAGCTCTTGCGAATAATGTTCTTTAATATACAATATTAAATCGCTTACATTACCGTTTGCTGATGCTACATTTGCAAATCCAAGCTCTTTTGCAATTTTCATAGTACTGTTGCCAACAGTGATAATTGGGTAATTTCTTTTCTGAGATATTTTACTTAAAGCTCTAATGCTATTACTACTGGTAGATACTATAACATCGAAATCTTGTGCAAGTTTAGTTTCTAGGTATTTTATTTTAAACATTGGTTCAATATGTACTTTATAACCATATTTTTCTAGTATGCTTTTTGTTTTTTTAGAATCTAGTAAAGGACGGGTTAGCAGTAAGGCCATTAATTCCTCATTAATATTACATTTCTAGGCATTATATTTTGAAGTAACTGATAAGCTATACAATAGCTTTGAGCTGCATTAGAAATAGTAAATAATGCATAATATATAACGTAATTAACAAAAAAAGTCGGTAATTTTATCAATGCAATATTTAGTAATAAAATATAGTTTTGCGGATTGTAATAAAAAAATTTGTTTTTTAGATATAATACCTTTAAGTTAACATGATATAATTTTGCTTCTTGAGTAATATTAAAATTAAGCAGGCAATCATTTAATCTTTGAGCAAGTTTGATATGAGCACGCTCTTTGCACCATGTGTTTAGCAAGGCTTTAACTTTCTTCTTATTTAATGGATGTTTAGTGTAGACGTATATTACTCCACGATAAAGCTTTACAAACTCAAAGCAAGACTTAACTCTATAGGCTGCATATCTTTTTCCAAGATATATATATTTGCCTTCATTAGAGTTAGTATTGTGAGATAGGAGTAATTGTAGATATTTCTGTTTCTTTATGATAAATCTTGAATTCTTTTTGATCTTATATTTTATTAGTGCAAGAGAAGTCTGAGCTGGTGCAATAACAACAACAGTTTTCATATTATGATCTATCATAATAGATAGTTCTTTCTGATTTGACGAAAAAAACAAGGAAAAATGAATAATGTTTTTCCTGTGAAAGATGTACATATATCGATAAAATGCTCATTATAGAATATATTATTGTAAAATTAAGCTTGAAAATGTTTTTTTATAAATGTATAATTTTTTAATAATTATACATGAGAGATAAAATGGTGAAAATCGTTAATAATGAAGGATATAACCTTGTAACGCACTTGACTGATTTACAAAAACAATATCAATATGAAGATAATTGTGGCTTAAAGGCTTTAATAGAAACATTAAATAAAGCATTAGAAAAGAGCAAAATAAACAAAGATGAGAGTATAAATTTACATGTATATTCTTTGTATGAACTATATCATTACACAGTTAATTTAGAACCTAAAGAGAATAAAAGACGTGAAAGAATGTTAGAAATTCTCAATTCAAAATTAGATGTTTTACTCAAAGGTGTTCCTAAATTTTTTAAAGATGCTTTTGAAAACCGAGAGCTATATTTATATTCTAATAAAAATATGGATCTTTTTTCATTTTTAAAGAATAATACACTACTTCCTCTTTTTCACAAAGATAATGGCACTATACGAGGATGTGATGAATTGGAAAAAATCATACCATCTATAAGAGATAGCATAAGTGGAGAAATTGAAAGAATAAATGGATTTATAACTAATCCACCACAACTAGATTATACTGCACAAGAAAAGCAAAAATTGCCTTTCTTTGAGCTGCTTAAGTCTATAATAAGCCCAGAAATAGCTCAAAAGTATAATTATGAATTTCTTACTTCGGCGATAAGCTCAAAATTAAAAGTTGAACAATCACGTTTTAGAGCTGTGCAATTAGAAAGAAACGAGGATTTAGGAGATAATGATCATAGATTAGGGATAGATTGGAATGGCAACGATCACACGGATAGAACTAGTAAAAACTTTTTTTCTCATGTACATCCAGCATGCCTTTCTGAAGAGGAAGATTATAACTCATCTAACATAAAGATTAAAGATGAAAATGGAGTAACTAAGACGCTTGATCATTTTTTGCAAGGGTATCTTGAGGTAATTAAGGAAAGACATAGAATAGAAGAAATTACTATGCGTGATAATTATACACCTGAATTCCACAGTCACATTTTTTTAGCAGAAGATCATCAAAATACTAACCCATCTCCAGAGCAAAAAGAACATGCAAGATTAAAATTAGAATGTAAAGCACCAAAACACGTTTTTAATTACACTCAAAACTTTTTTATCAGAATGGCTTTTAAAGCTACTGAAGAACCTTATGTATACAAGATGACCAAAGAAGGCCGTGATGAATATCATCACAACATGATATTTTATAAATCTTCATTTAGAGATAGTGATTATATATATGCAGCTGATGATACTACTCAAGTTACTGAAATAACAGAATCGACATATCAGCAGGCAGCGTCAAGTGTTTGTGGCAGAATAATAAAGCAAGCTGACCAGAAAAGCTATTTAACTATGGCTATGCATTTGGTGCCAATTAATAGTTCACAAGGGATTTATACTGGTGAAACAATAAATCCACAATTAATCTCACGGGGTTCTGCAGATATAGATGATGAGGATGGTGTTGAGTGTGATGGCCAAAGCTCACATTCTCGTATTGACATCACAAGTAACTCAGAAGCACAAAATTTGTCTAAAGGTAGATTAGAAGCTAGTTCTTTTAAAATACAATCAATCAACTTTGATCGTGTGTCAGCATTAGTAGCAAATAAAAAATTATATCAAGTATCAACAAATGATACACAGCCAGTTGAAGCTTGTATTCAAGCTATGCAGGAAAAGATGAATAGAATTACAGGGAAAGAAAATAATCTATCTAGTTCTCCAAGGCCTAGTGCTCCACCACAATCACAGTGCTCAACCAGGCCTGCAAGTCCATTGATTGGTGCAGCTTGCCCCTCTCAACATACATTTTTTTTAATACAGATCAAAACTTAAAAAATATAGATCTATGTTCAGGAGAAAACTGGAGCATACCTAATACTCCATCACCAACGCCACACTCAAGTAGATCTTCAAGTCCAGTAGGTAACCCTGGACACATAGATTTTGCTAATCTCAATGGTTCACGACTACCAGAAGAAAATGATGAGTCATTTATAGTGATTACACCAATTGGATCTCCATCATCTAGTTTAGATAATGATATAGAAGTATTAGAATGTGATAGTAAAAATAAAAAGGTAATATAGGAATAAAAAAACTCCATGAAAAGTTTCATGGAGCTTTTAAACAAGAATTTATTGTAATATTGTGTATATTCTCTAAACTTTGTGTTTTATTAAGTTTGTAAAGATGTGTTAAAGAAAGGTCTTATAGAATTTGAAGGTGTAATCACTGCTGCATTACCTGATGCAAATTTTAAAGTCAAGCTCAGTAATGGCCATGAGTTAACTGTTTTTCTTGCAAATAGAATGCGGCAATCATCACAAAGAAAAATTAATATTTCAGTTGGTGATAGGGTTTTAGTTGAAGTAAGTACTGCTTGCAGTAATATAAAAGACATAAAAGGACGTATTGTGCGGAGGTTGAAGAACGTCAGTGAAAATAAGTAATTTAATACTTGCGTCATCTTCAAAGCAGCGTTTAGATTTACTAAATCAAATAAATGTATCTCCTGGACTAATTGTATCGCCAGATATAGATGAGTCACTTAACAAGAAAGCATTGCCAAAGCAATATTCAATTCGCATGGCGCAAAGTAAAGTACATGCAGTAAGAAAGTCATATTCTGATTACTTTATACTAAGTGCTGATACAGTTGTTTCATGCGGAAGAAGAGTATTGCCAAAAACAGAAACTAAACAAGAAGCAGAAAAATGTATACGTCTGTTATCAGGGAGGAGACATAGAGTCTACACTACTATTTGTTTGCTAACACCAAATGATAGTGTGCATGTTAAAAGTACTATGACGATAATAAAATTTAAACGTTTAACTGAGCAAGAAATAAGCAATTACTTACTGTCAAGTCAATGGAACGGTAAAGCAGGAGGATGCAACCTACAAGGTATAACAGGGATGTTTATATTATGGCTGCGAGGGTCATACTTTTCTGCTATTGGGTTGCCCCTATATGAAACTTATTGTTTATTAAGTCAATATGGATTACTGGAAGATAGCATTGTAGATATACAAAAACTTTAAATTTTTATAGAATATAGTAAATAATTTATTATACTATATCCTTTAAGATGAGAGGAACTTATGTATTTTGAAGATCAATGTATTAATTATAACGAAGAAGGCTATGCAACTCTACCAATCAATAATTATTTTCATCATGCAAAGAATGGAGATTTATATGAAGTTAGTTTAATTAGTTATAACAACTTAAGTTTAAGAGATATTATAGATAACTTTAATAAAGACGGTCCAATTAATTCCATTGAAGAATTAAACACCATATGCTACAACGATGATTGCCTACAAAAAGTAAGGTAAAAAAGAAGATTTAGAAAAAATGTTCATAAATTTAAGAGTATACCCTTCTTATAAAGTGATATTTTAGTTAAGTTTAAATATCTTGTGGATAACTCTAATATTGTAGGTAATGTTCATTTGATAAGATTTAACTTTAATTGTAATACATCGCTTAAATAATTTTAGATTGTTTCCTATCTATAGCAGCCTTAATAAAAGATGTAAATAAAGGATGAGGAAGGAATGGCCTAGATTTAAATTCAGGATGAAATTGTACGCCAATAAACCATGGATGATTGCTTAGCTCTATAACCTCCAGTAAACCTTCATCTGTTGATCTACCACTAAGCACTAAACCATTTTTCTCTAAGATGCCTTCATAGTCAGGATTGATACTATATCTATGCCTACGTCTTTCTTCAATTGTATCTTTTTTGTATATACCAATTATCTTAGAATCAGGTCTCAGATGGCAACCATACGCTCCAAGCCTCATAGTACCTCCAAGGTCACTGTTTATTTCTTTTTCATTTCCTTGTTTTGCAAAAAGATGCACAATAGGATTCTTACAATTAAAGAATTCTGTAGAATGTGCATCTTCTATCTTAGCAAGATTGCGAGCAAATTCAATAATTGCAAGCTGCATACCAAGGCATATCCCAAAAAACGGTATATTATTTATACGAGCAAAATTTATGGCTGCAATTTTACCCTCTATTCCATCATCACCAAAACCACCTGGTACTAAAACCGCATCACAGTTATGTAGACGCTTGATACTATGTTCGCTTAATTTTCTGGAATTTACCCATTTAATACTCACTTTAACTTTATGATAGATTGCTCCATGAATCAATGCTTCCATCAATGATTTATAAGCATCTGGAAAATTAGTATATTTCCCCACAATTGCAATGGTAACCACCTGAACCGTATTCTTAATTAAATCTAGAATTTCATACCATTTTTTGAGTTCTGGCTTAGGGAATTTTATATTAAAATGCCGCAATATTTGCGTGTCTAATCCATATCTATGATATATTATAGGCACTTCGTATATATTACTTACTTCAATAGCAGTAATTACATTTATTAATTTAACATTGCAAAAGTTTGCTATTTTTTTACGCTGTTCTTCTGGAATTACTTTTTCACTACGACATAATATTATATCAGGCTGTATTCCAGCAGAATTCAATTCCTTCACTGAATGTTGAGTAGGCTTAGTCTTTAGCTCTTTTGCTGCAGAAATATAAGGTACTAATGTTAAGTGTATACATATCACTTTCTGTTTGCTTAGCTCGTAGCTAATTTGACGTATTGCTTCTAAAAAGGGCTGGATTTCTATATCGCCTACAGTCCCCCCTGTCTCACATATAACAAAATCTAATTCATCTGTATTATTTAAAATAAAATCTTTGATTAGATCTGTCACATGTGGAATGACCTGAACAGTTTTACCAAGATAGTCCCCACGCCTTTCTTTTTTTAATAAGGTACAATATATCTTACCAGTAGTAATACTATCATCTTTTGTTGTTTTTATCCCGGTAAAACGCTCATAATGGCCAAGATCTAGATCTGCTTCTGTCCCATCATCTGTAACAAATACCTCACCATGCTGAGTTGGATTCATCGTACCTGGATCAATATTTAAATATGGATCAAACTTCCTAAGACAAACCTTAAAGCCATATGCTTGTAACAAAGCCCCTATACTTGCCGCAGCAAGACCTTTTCCTAATGAAGATACAACTCCACCAGTTACGAAAATAAAATTAGTCATTCATTTTCAAAAGGAATAACAGACTCTGCTTGACTTTCCCTCTCTATTTCTTCTGCAATTGATTGCTTTTTTGCATCCCGTACACGCAAACCAGCTAATAACAATGTATTTATCATAAATGCTGCTACTACTATAACTGTAAGCTTGCTTGCTACACTAGAAGAAGAATTAACGGAAAAAATGGAGTTTTGCTGTGAACCACCAAAACCACTTAATGAACTGGTACCTGGTGATTGTAGTAGCACTAATATTACTAAAATAATAACCAGTACTATCTGCAATATTTCTAAAACCATAATTTAAAAACAGATATTATTTAACTATAGTGAGTAGTATAATAATGTCAATTTAAACCACTTTTTTTGTTTAAGCTATATTTAAAAATTCATTTGCAAAGCTTGATGAACTAGGTTGACTTAAAATATTATACAGAATAAACTTTTTTCTATGCTCTTCTACAACAGCATAAAATTTCCTATCACTTTTAATAATCAACTTACTTTCATCACTTAATCTATCATAGCATTTTGCTAATAGTTTTACTAAATCTTTTTGTTCCTTATTTTGTTCTTTGAATTTATCCAGTATTATACTTGTAAAACATTGTCCCTCTTTGTTTTTAATATTTAAACTAACTTTATCATTCTTTAAAAGTAACTCTACAGTACGGAACGATATTTTACTTCTAAGTGCATTATGCAGTGCTGTATTACCAAGCATATCTTGTTTATTAGGATCAATATCGCTGAAATTTAACAATACCCCTAAAGTACTTAAGCTACTACGGGCAGCCGCAATATGTAATGGTGTTTGTCCGCTGACATTTTGCAAATTTGCATTGGCACCATAACTTAACAATACTTTTGTTATTGCTAATTTTTTGTCACTATTGGCAGCAATATGCAATGCTGTATTGCCACGATTATTTTGCAAATCTACATCGATATTAATATCTAATAGCATTTTTATTCTTGCTAAACTAAGAGACTCTGATACAGCTATGTGTAATAATGTATAACCATCCGCATTTTTGTTATTTATTTTAAACTTATGTGATTGTAATACTTGAACCATTCCCGCTCTATCATTACATGATTTTAGACTGTTAAAGACACTATTATATGCTTGTTGGGCCTCGTCTCTATATCTTTCTATAATAGTATTAAACTCACTGTCGCTGCGAATGATCAATTTGCTTTCATCATTTAGTCTATAATAGTGCTCCGCCACTAATCTTAAACATTGACTAAATTTTTCTTTACCAATTTGATTCAGTATCTTAAATCTATTTAATACTGCATTTATAAAGCTTTCTCCTCTATTATTTTTAATGTTTAAATTAGTGTTTTTATTTGCTAAAAATTGTTTCAGGCAGAATATTGCCTTGCCGTTTTTGGAATTAATAATTTTATGTAACACTGTGTTACCACTACTATCTTGTGCATTTGAGTTGGCCCCATGGGCTAATAACAACTTGACTGCTTTAATATGCATTCTACTAACAGCAATATGTAATGGTGTATTACCGTAATTATCACGTGATTCTACATTAGGATTAAATTTTAATAATGCATCTACTATATCTGAATTACTATATCTGATTGCACCATGTAATGGTGTACTACCGTAATGATTACGTAACTCTATATCGGGATTAAATTTTAGTAATGCATTTACTATATCTATACCACTGTATTTGACAGCAATATATAATGGTATTAAGCCATTACTATCTTTCTCATCTATATCAACTCCACAATGTAGCAACTCTACTACTGCTTTTATGTCTCCATTTTCAATAGCAGAATATATTGAGCCTTTTGTTTTCTTTAAATTTTTACTCTCGATAGAAGCATTTGGCGGCTTCTGTGTTACTTTAAAATTTTCATCCTCAATAGCAGATAGCAAATTTACAGTATCATAGCCCAAAATGGTTTTGATTTTTGCACTGCATCTCCTGCAGGTAAATAGTGAAACTTCTTCTAATCTCTTTTTTAAATCAAACTTTGCAATACTATCTTGTGATTCTTCGTTTTGAGTCTGTATAGATTTATTACAGGTAGAAGGTATAGAACTTTGATTAGCTATTTCATTGATGCCCTTAGCATTATCAAGAGCTTCAGTAATAAGGCTTATAGCGTTACCATCATTTGGCATTGCACTAAAGTCATTCGGAGCTTGGACGATATCATTCTCACCTAATATCGCCTCAAGGTCTTGAAAGTCTGGAATTGTAATATCATTTTCATCTAATATAGCTTCAGGGTCTAGGCTTGTAATATCTTTCTCTTCCAGTACTGTTGCAAGATTGCTTGAGGCTTGAGTGGCACTGCCTTCTTGGAGGTTATCAGTATCACTGTCAAAGACAACTGCAAGAGCTTGTTGTAATATATCACTAGAACCAGGTTCTGCTTTATCTATAATACTGTTTTGTGATTCTTTATCTTGAGGTTGCGTAGTCTGGTCATTAACAAAAGATGTAGAACTTTGATTATCTACTTCATTTGATTTTACTTCAAGATCTTGATTTATAAAACTATCCTCACTTAATATGGCCTTAAGATCCTCAAAATCTGGAATTGTAATATCATTTTCATCTAGTATCGCTTCTAGGTTCTCAAGGTTTTGGATTATGCTATCGTCATTTAACTGCCATCCTGATCTCAACATCTTATCCCCCTATAGAAATCACTTTTTTAGTACAGTATTGGCATAAAAATGCAACTTAATTTTTACAAATTTTCGTTTTTAAAATCTTATAAAGATAGGATTTAAGATTTTAACAAGGTTTTTTATTATAGATTAACACAGGAGCGGATATGAATATTGAAGAGTAAGTACCAGCTAAAACACCAAAAAATATAATAGTGCTAAAATCCTTAACAGTTCCGGTGCAGATAAGCATCAGTGGAATAGAGGCAAGTAGTGTTGTGCCAGAGGTTAGAACCGTACGTGATAACGTGCTGTTTATGCTAGTATTAATGATCTCCTGCAAAGGTTTGTTTTTTAACTTCTTCAAATTTTCTCTAATTCTGTCATATATTATTACTGAATCATTAATAGAATAGCCAATTACTGTTAAAAGCGCTGCTATTGAAGAAAGGTTAAATTCTATATTTGTAATACTTATAAACCATAGCACCAAAACTACGTCATGAACTAGAGCAATAGTACTACCTAAACTAAATTGCCAATTAAAACGAAACCAAATATAAAAAAATATTCCAATTAAGGCTGTTACTATAGATATCACTCCTTTTACTATCTGCTTGGAGCTAACCTGTGGACCAACATAATCTATTTTTCGATATGTTATACCTTTTAGTTTTTCTTCTAATGCTTCCTTTATTTTTTTTATCAGAACTTCATTACTTATATCTCGATCATCTTTAAAGCGTATTACCATATGATTGGATTTTAAATTCTGAGCTGTAAAGCCAGTAAACCCCTTCTCTATTAATTGTTTATTTACATCAGCAATGGAAAAATTCTCTTCCGATTTTACTTCCATAAGAATCCCACCGGTAAAATCAACTCCTAAATTAATACCGTATATAAAGATAAAAAGTGGTAATAAAATAGTGAGTATACCACTCAATAGAAGTGTAACTTTTCCGTACTGAATAAAATTTATGTTAACATTATCTGGAATTAAGCGAAGAGCCATTGAGATACGCTAAAATAAATTATTATATTTAATAATTTTAAAAAGGAATTCAATTTATTTTGAGATTTGATTTATAGAGTTTACCTACAAAAAAAATATTAGTAGCATTAGCTTATTCTTAAAGTTACTGTAACATATGAAAGATAATAAGCTACAAAAAGTCAGGGGTACCAAAGATTTATTACCTGATGAATACTTTAAATTAAGGTATGTTCAAAAAGTAGCAAAAGATATTTCTTATTTGTATGGTTTTTTACCGGTAGACACACCAATATTTGAATTCACTGAAATTTTCACTAAGGCATTGGGTGAAACTTCAGATGTTATCATGAAAGAGATGTATACTTTTGATGATAAGGGAGGTGAGAGCATAACTTTACGTCCAGAATTTACAGCAGCAATAGCGAGATTATTTATAAGTAAAAGGCTGCAACCTCCAATTAAATTATTTTCGACAGGTCCAATTTTCCGCTATGAAAGGCCACAAAAATGTAGGCAGCGGCAATTCCATCAAATTAATTTTGAGTCTTTTGGTAGCAAAGAACCACAAGCAGACACGGAAATAATAGCACTTGGATATCACATATTAGATAAACTTGGACTGAACGATAAAATAAGGTTAGAGATAAATTCTTTAGGTGATAACGAAACTATCAAAGCCTATAGATCAGCACTTATAGAATATTTAAATAAATATAAGAATGATTTATCTGAAATTAGTAGAAAAAGATTAGAGATTAACCCTTTGCGTATACTTGATTCTAAAGATGATAAAGACAAGGAATTACTCTTGCATGCACCTAATATTGACAATTTTTATACAGAATGCTCACGCAAGTTTTTTGATGAGGTTTTAAATGGGCTAGAAAATCTTAAAATACCATACTCAATTAATACTAAACTAGTACGTGGACTTGATTATTATTGTCACACTGTATTTGAATTTACTACCAAAGATTTAGGAGCACAGGGAGCAGTATTGGCAGGTGGTAGATACGATGGACTGATTGCTGCAATGGGCGGTAACAAAACGCCAGCAATTGGTTTTGCTGGTGGGGTTGAAAGAATTATTGAACTTATAGATTACAAACATAAGTACGTAAGACCAATAGCACTCATTCCTATTGGAAATTATGCAGAAAAATATGCTGCTTCGCTTGCTTTTAAGTTACGTCAAAATGGGTATTACATCGTTTGGGAATATGGTGATAAGACAAAGCAGCGTATGAGTTATGCAAACAAAATCAATGCTTGCGTTTCATTAATTTTTGGTGATGAGGAGCTATCAGATAAAAAAATAAAATTAAAGAATATGGATACGCAAGAAGAACAAAAAATAGATTTAGGTAATATTGAACAAGCTCTTGCTCAGTTTAAGCTTTAGATAAAAATCTTGTACTTATTATTGAACTATATTAAATTAACTTACTGTAATTAATTCAGTTTTTATTTTGCAGAAAAATTTTTTAATATGGCTATTGGTATCATTATTCTATGCATATCAATATATACTGCGCGTAATTCCCAATATAATTGGGTCAGAACTAATAGATAGATTTCAAATAGACACTTCTGGTATAGGTCAATTTTCTGGTTTATATTATGTAGGATATACTTTAGCACACATACCAGTTGGCATTCTTTTAGATAGATTTGGCCCAAAATTTGTATTATCAGTTTGTGTGATTTTAACATTTTTAGGAACAGTTCCATTACTCTTTGAATCATGGGCTTATTGCAATTTTGGTAGAATTATAGTTGGCATAGGTTCCTCTGCTTCTGCAATTGGACTTTTTAAAGTAATAAGCATGTATTATAGTCAGGAAAAATTTGCAAAAATGGTAAGTTTTTCTATTACTATCGGTCTACTTGGAGCAATGTATGGTGGCTTGCCCCTGCATTTACTACTTAATAAATTTGGATGGGATTATGTATTTATAACATTTATAGCTTTAGGCTGTTTTCTCGCTTGTGCTATGTTATTCCTTATACCTAAAAGTAACGTAATTACTTCCAACAATGAACAGACTAATGTTGGATTTAGGGAAATGAAAAATTTAATTTGTAATAAATATATCTTACTTGTTAGTTTCTTTGGAGGACTGATGGTTGGTCCTTTAGAGGGATTTGCAGATGGCTGGGCAACAACTTTTTTAATTAAAGTTTACAATATTAGTGCGGATTTAGCTTCGTTTTTGCCTTCATTAATATTTATCGGCATGTGTTTTGGTCTTTCATTACTTGCTTATATATTGGAAAAGAAGCCAACAAAACATTACGAAATAGTAATATCTTGCGCAGTCTTAATGGCCATAAGCTTCACGTTACTTTTGAGTACCTACTGTAATATTTATGTTATAGGCATACTTCTGCTGCTCATTGGTGGGGCATCTGCATACCAAGTTGTAGCTACATGCAAAGCTATAAGTTATGCAAGTAGTAGTATGGTAGCCATTGCTACAGCTATTAGTAATATGGTGGTTATGTTTTTTGGCTATTTTTTCCATACATTAATGTCAGAGATTATAGGATTCTATAGTAATGGTAGCGAATCTGTTGCACTTATAAAATCAATTTCCATAATACCTATAGGCTTAATAATAGCGGTAATTGGATTTTTATGGCTAAGATATAAAGAAAAAAATAGCATTCCTTCTTAAAATATTTGCTTGACTTAGAATATTTTTATTAAATAATTAATATATCTAATGTATAATTAATATATTAATTACAATATGTTGAGATTTTAATTCATCAATGTAACTTATACTTTCTGTTGCTATTAGCATTACTTCCTGAACACAGGAAATTCCCCCCAATCTTTAGTTGTATAACTAAATTGCTAATAGCAACAGAAAGTATAAGTTATTTCTTTAAGCGTATACCCACAAGAGAATTATAGCAAATTTTTTTATTTAGCAAAGTCGATTAATTACCGTGCAACAATTGCTACAAAACAGAAACTTGTATAAGTGTTTTGCTCATTATTGCAATATACGTAAGTATTAAAATCATAGCTATTGAATGATAGCTAAAACAATTATTATAAATTAAAGAGCTTTATTAAAAGCTACAAAGTTACATTTGTTTTATTTATATTAATATCGATAAAGTTATCTGACATATTACTTTTCTCCTATAGATATTATTTATTTTACTTATTATATTTTGGCACGAATGTAGTTAAAAAAGTATAAATCTTAATATATTATCTATTCTTTTATTATTTTAAATAAGTAAAGCAGTACAAAATAAAGAAATGATGTAAGGATTATAGTTGGGCCAGTTAGAATATCAAACTGTACTGAAAATAGAAGACCTGATACTGCTGCTATAGCAGAGATGACTGTTGCAATGATGATCATTTGAGTTGGAGTTTTAGCAATTAGCCTTGCTGCTGCTGCTGGAATTAATAGAAAGGCAGTAATCAATAATATTCCAATTAGCTGCGCTGCAACTGCAATAAATATTGATAAAATAATTAAAAATTCTAATCTAACCCAACTGACATTTATGCCTTCTGCTATAGCTAAATCTTGATTTACTGTAATAATTAGCCACCTGCGCCATCTGAGTACTAAAGCAACAATGACAAGTATAGAAATTGTTGAAATAGTTATGATATCCATGCTACTTAACATCAAAATGTCACCAAATAAAGAGTGTATAATATTACTGCTCGTAGATGATAAAAAAGACATAAGTATTAAACTTATGGATAAGACAACATTGGTTATTATGTTTAAAGCTGCATCACGTGAATATAATTTATCAAAATTAATTGAAAGTAATATTGCAAATGTTATTGCGATAATAATTATAGTTACCGAAGTATTGAAGTTAAAAATGAGAGCTAGAGCAATGCCAAGTAATGATGAGTGCGATAAACTATCTCCCAAATAAGATAGCCTTTGCCACACCATAAATGATCCTAAAGCTCCAGTAGCTAAACTAATAATCAACAGTGATATTAGGCTATTTAAAAAAAAACTTTGCATTAGAAGCTCAAGTATCATTTTATATAGCCATTAAAATAGCAATGACATATCTGCCTTCAGATAGCAATACATTATAAGTTCTACAAGCTGCTCCTGTTGACATAAATTCAAAACTCAAGCTCTGCTTGCGTATATGATCTCTTACTGATAGGTGGGGACTTATGTGCTTAGCGCCAGTTCCTACTAATATAACTTCAGTTTCAACATTTAAAAAACGCAACAGGTGATCCATATTATTTATGTCAAGTTCGGGAAATGGAACTACACGCTCAGGAAATACTATAACTGAACCTTTATATTCCTCATTATTTATAATGAAACACCCTTCTTTATATCCATCTATAATTTTTTTATTATCTGAAATAATAGGAGTAATGTCCATAATTTTACACAATTATTTAAATTAGAAAAATATTTTAAATCCTGCGTAAAATCTAGATAAAAATAAAAAAATAATTCAGATGAGATGATGAATGCAAGGAAGCTATGAGATAAAATCTAATATATCATTTTTTTAATACATACAACTACTTTAAAATGAAAATTTCTAAATTAGTATAGATCTAATTGACCAAAACTGCTGTAAAGTGGGGTGAAAACTGCCATTATGATCCACATAATCAAAAGGCCTAATATTATTACAAATGCTGGTTTGATGATTGAAATTAAGCTATCAATTGCATCATTAATCTCTGTATCATAAAAAGTATTAATGTTGCTTATTGCCTCAGTAATATTGCTGCTTTTTTCTCCGATGTTGAACATATGAACGGCAAATCCTGGAAATTGGTTTGTTTCTTGCATAGCGGAAGTTAAAGTCTTACCGTTTGATATAGAGACCTTAGCATTTATTAATGCCTCCTTTATTACCAGATTTTTTACTGCATCTTTGGCATTGTCGATTGAATTTAAAATATCCAAACCACTCCCATAACATAATGTAAAAAATCGACAAAACCTTGATATTTCAATTTTGCGTATTAATTTTCCTATTATTGGCAGTGAAATTGTTATCTTAGAGCAGGAGTAATTTATAGTTTTTTTTGCTATATAAATAAGCAGGGGAAATAGAGCAGCAACCATTAAGATTATACTCTTGTTTGTAGCACAAAAATTAACTATTGAGATAAGTAGTTTAGTATAAATAGGTAGTGCAATCTCTTGTTCAGTCAAAAAAGTTTCAATAGCTGGTATTACAGTAAACGTCATAACGCACACAACAATACAGATAACAATAAGCATAAATAGAGGATAAGCTATAGCTCTTTTTATTTTATTTTGCAGCTTTAAACTCCATTTTAAATGATCTGCAATGTAGGAAAATACTTCTGCTAACTTTCCAGACTTTTCTCCAACTGCTACTAAGGCAATGAATAATTTTTCAAATACCTTTGGATGTTTAAGTAATGCTGAGGATAGCATACTGCCAGACCTTACATCTTCACACACTTCACTAAAAATTGTCTTAGCAGCAGAATTATTTATCGAGCAGCATAGTTCCTCAAGGGAATTTATAAGTTGCAGCCCTGCTCTTTCCATTTGCTCAATATGAGTGCATACTCTTATTAAATCTTTTGTGCTGATTTTCTTAGGCAAAAATGACCGATTTTTCTGCACATGGTAATCAATTAAGTATAATCCTATCTCATTTAGTTTAGCTTCCAACTCTTTTTCATCTGTAGCGTAAAGCTTATCACGCACTTTATGGCAGGCATGGTTTAATGCTTTATAATAATAAATAGGCATGTTTACAAATATTAGATATAGAGTTACTATAATAGTATTATTAAGTACATATGAATTTGAAATGCTGAGAAAGATTTTTAATATTTTAGTTATACTAACTTTAGTAGGAAGTTTATCTTCTTGTTTTATGTCAAAAGAACGCAGATTAAAAAGTCCATGCATTGGCATAAGTAGTGGGCCTTGCATAAGAGAGCCTGTAAATGACTATTGGTTAAAATAGGTATTTAGTAGGCTTTTGAATATTTGTAAATTTTATTGATATATGTACAAGTTTCCAGTGTTGCTGTCTATAGTACTAGCAGTAATATCCTATTATTTGCACAATGATTTTATATTTGGTGGAGCTAAACTTATAAGTGATATCTTTATTAGTTTACTTAAACTTATTAGTTTGCCATTGGTTTTTTTTTCTATTACTGCAACTATTTCAGGACTGAAGAATTCTATAGAAATTAAAACTCTGACAAAGAAAACTTTATTTTATACATTACTTACTACCACTGTAGCAGCACTTATTGCTTTATCTATTTATTTACTCATCAATCCAGCAAATAAGCATTTGGTGAGTAGCTCTATAGGGAATGCGAATGCTAACTACAATCATAGTTATTTCTCTTACTTGTATTCACTTATCCCTTCTAATTTCATTCAAGTCTTTCTTGATAATAATGTTGCTGGTAGTATATTGCTCGCTTTTCTTATTGGTTTTGCTGTAATTTCCTTACCCGAGCAGAAGCAAGATATATTGCATCAAATATTTTCCGCACTTTTTGATACTTTACTTATTATAGCTAGACATATACTAAAACTTATGCCACTTGCCGTTTGGGCATTTATTACATGTTTTTTATATGAAGTAAAAGGTAGTAGTGAGTTTTACAATATAATTTGGTATCTTGTGTGCATATCACTAGCAAATCTTATCCAAGCATTTGTAATTCTGCCACTACTTATGTTGTACAAAGGCGTATCACCAATTCAAACTTTTAAAGGAGTTATACCTGCACTAGTTTTGGCATTTTTTTCTAAATCATCCAGTGCAACACTACCAACTACCATCGAATGTGTGCAAAATAAACTTAAAGTACCTAAAAAATTATCTTCTTTTGTATTACCAATATGCACAACAATTAATATGAATGCATGTGCTGCCTTTATTTTAACTACAGTGCTTTTTGTTTCAGAAAGTAATGGTTACAATTTTTCATTAGGTGAGATGTTTATATGGATACTTTTATCTATTGGTGCAGCGATAGGTAATGCTGGAGTGCCAATGGGCTGCTATTTTATGGCAACAAGCTACCTTATATCAATGAAAATTCCTTTAAACATAATGGGAATTATATTACCAGTATATACAATACTTGACATGTTTGAAACGGCTATAAATGTCTGGTCAGATATCTGTATAACACGAGTAATTCATAAAGAGTGTAGTCGAAGATTAACTTAGTTTCTCTTTTTTTCGAATTTTAAGTTCTTTTTACCTCAATGACTTCAATCTTACAAAATTATTGAGATTTTGTATTACAAGCGCAAGCTCCTCGGCAAGTGCAATTCTCTATTTTACTGTTTGGTAAGGATCCTTCCTTATTAACAGTATTTTACTTACTTTTTTCTTATCTTCGTCTGGCATTTCAACACCTTCTTGCGTAATTTTTTCAATTTGTCTATGAGATTCTCTCTTATTTAGATGCAGCTCTGATTCAAATTGCTCACAAAATTCTTTCCTATCCATTTCTTGGGCAAAAGAACTATTATTCAATCTATAAAAAAGTTCTATACACTCAAGTGTTTTTTTGAGAAAATCTTTGAGTTTATTTGTACCGCAGTTTCCTTCCATATTTAATATTGTACTGATAAAATGAGATTTCGTATCTTTCTTTATCTCTGCCGCCACTTTTCTTTGTCCTACTTTTCTTGACTTGTCCTGTTGCTTCTCAAGCTTTTTTCTTCTTGTGCCTTTTTCCTTAAATGTGCAGTGCTGGCATTCAACCTCATTATTGTCATAAATCTTTATCTTATCTCATTCAGACCTTTAAAGGAAGGTCTATAGCTATAAAATGAGAATAGACTTCTTTCGAAACTATAGTATATTCTAAACTAAATGATAAGCTTCAGTAATGGCTTTACCAAAAAAAAGTAATAAGTTTTCTTGTTGATACATTCTAGGTCTTAGCCAACTTTTTATTGTATGCCAACAGTGCTCAATGGGATTCAAATCTGGAGAATATGTAGGAAGATAGAGCAGATGGCAATATGCGCTTTCTATTAATTCCTTTGTTTTGGCAGTTTTATGGAAAGTAGCATTGTCCATAATTATTGTGGTGCCACGCTGCAATTGTGGCAGTAATATTTGCCCTAACCACATATTAAACACTTCCTTATCACATCCACCTGTAAAAGTCATTGGTGCGATAAATCTTTTCTCAATCCAACCTCCTATCATACTAATTCTTTGGCGTTTTTTACCTAAAATATCCGCATAAATTTTCTCTCCTCGCAAAGCTCTTCCATATTCCCGATATAACCTATTGTCAACTCCAGCTTCATCTACATACACAATGCTCGAATGGTCTATTTTGGCGATCTTTTTAATAAATTTTTGTCTATCCTCATAACTTCGCTCTCGATAAATTGTGACTTTTTTTTAATGTGATTTTTAGCTGTTATACCAAATTGCACTTATTCCGAAACCAAGGTTCTGTTTCATCTCTGCTAGCGTATGATCTGGGTGCTTTTTTACATACTCTGCAAGCATTTGTGGGTCTATTTTTCGTATGAAACCACTGGGTTTCGTTGGTTTCAGACTTTCACCAGCAGCTTTCTTTTTTAGCCACCTATATAATGTCGCTATCCCCACCTCAAAAAGCTCCGCAATCTCAGCTTTTGATTTTCCTTTTTTAACCAAAGATACTGCTTTTTCCGTAAATCCACGCTGTACGCCATTTCCTTCATTCCCCAAAATGCTCATTATACCTTTATCATTTGTTTTTGAAAGTACTATACTTTCGCTACAAAAACAAATTCAAAAAGAAAAATTGCATCTAACGACAAAATTAATAACAACCTCTCCCATAAAAAAAGTAGACTTCAAGAAAATGTTGAGGTATGCATAAAGCCATCTAGTGAATTAACGATACCAAATATGTCTAGCAAGTTAACTAATACTACTAGAGGTAATGCATTATTGGAGCTGTGACATATTTTTATGACGTGGTTAAATATGTTTTTTTGCTTCAGTTAAATTGTAACTTCAAATATATCAATGACAGAAGCTGCGAATTCCAGTGAACAGCATTGCTATATTATTTTTATCTGCCTCTTCTATTACCTCTTTATCTTTTACAGACCCTCCTGGTTGTATTATTGCTGTTATTCCAGCATTTGCGCTTTGTGTTATACTATCTGAAAAGGGAAAAAATGCATCTGAAGCTAAAACCGCTCCTTGACAATTCCCTGCTTTTTCAATTGCAATTTTAACACTATCAATTCTACTCATTTGCCCAGCACCTATGCCAATTGCACTGTGATTTTTTGCAATAACAATAGCGTTTGATTTTACATGTTTACACACCTTCCACGCAAAGAGCAATTCATTTTTCTCCACTTCTGTAGCAAAGCGCCTGGTTACTTGTTTCATTTCTTTTATTGTCAATTGATGCAGGTCATTTTCTTGAACGAGAAAACCACCAGTAACATTTTTAATATTATATTTATTTTGCTTATATGATTTAGAAATGATGATGCGCAGGTTTTTCTTTTTTTGTAAAACTGCGAGTGCTTCTCTGCTTATAGACGGTGCTATTACTACCTCTATAAACATTTTATTTATCTCCTCTGCCAGTTCTAACTCTATCTCTCTATTGAACGCGATCACGCCACCAAAACTACTAACTTCATCACAAAGCAAAGCTTTTTTATAAGCATTAAAAATATCACTTCCAAGTGCTACTCCACAAGGATTTGTGTGCTTAATTATAGCAGCTGCCGGTTCTGCAAATTCAGCTACTATTTTTATAGCAGCTTCTATATCTACTATGTTATTATAACTTAAATCTTTGCTACCATAACACTTCTCCAGCGGATATTGAGTGAACTCGTCACTGTAAAAAGCAGCCTTTTGGTGTGGGTTTTCACCACACCTTAAATCCTGCACCTTTTGTCCATGAGATATAAAAAACTTTGGTAAATCATCACTTTTATTCTCTAGCCAATTATAGATATAAGAATCGTAGCTAGACGTTATAGCAAAAGCCCTAGCAGCAAGTTGTTTTCTATATTCAAGTGTAGTACTACCACAATTACCATTCATTTGCTCTTTAAGGGTTGAGTAATCACCAATTTTGGAAATTATAGTTACAAAGTGAAAATTCTTGGCCGCTGCTCTCATCAGTGCCACGCCACCTATATCTATCTGCTCTATTACTTGTTCTTCAGATAGGTTAACATCAGAAGAAGCTCGCAAAAAAGGATAAAGATTGACAATTAAAAGGTCTATCGACTCAATGTTTAATCGATCAATTTCAGCATTATGTTGCTTGCGATTATTTAAAATTCCTCCATGCACTTTAGGATGTAACGTCTTTACTCTGCCATCAAGTATCTCTGGAAATCCTGTATAGTCTGATACTTCTTGAGTATTAATACCGGCTTCGAGCAATGTTTTGTGAGTGTTACCTGTTGATATTATTTCAACCTCTTGCTCAAGCAAAAAAGATGCAAGATCTACAATGTTTGTTTTATTGTAAACTGAAATCAGAGCTCTTTTTATCATTTTGAATCATTGCTAAAATTGTTGCTTCTGCAACTAAGTCATCTTCAACATATGCACCACAAGAAAATTTACATGTGTTTTGACGATGATTTATCACTTGTGAATGCAATACTAATGTATCCCCGGGAATAACTGGTTTGCGAAATTTTGCATTTTCAATAGACATAAAATATACAACTTTTTTATCTTCTTGATTTAAAACACATACTGCAGAAGTTTGCGCCATAGCTTCAATAATAAGTACCCCAGGCATAACTGGATGATCTGGAAAATGACCAGAGAAATAATATTCGTTAAATGTAACATTTTTTATTGCTTTTGCACTCTTACATGACTCATATTCTATCACTCTATCTATTAGTAAAAATGGATATGAATGCGGCAATAATTTAATGATCTCATTTATGTTAAACGGCAATTGCATTATTTATGCGCTGCTTTGATATCAATACTTGGCATCTTCTTATTTAATATCTTTATTGCCTTATCTGATATATCAACCTCATTTCTTGCATAAAAGACTTGCTCTTCTTTTGATATAAATAACACTAAACCTATATTTTCTTCCCCTGCTATATTACTTGCTATATTTTTTACTTCACTTAAAACCTCTTTAACCGTAGCAATATAAGATTCCCTAAGTTCCATATTTTTTTGTGATAAATCTTGCTGTACTTTTAGCACTGATTCATTAAACTCTCTCATCTTTTGACTAAAAGCTTCTTCAGATAATATATCTTGCTGTTTAGATATCTCTTGCTTAATTTTATGCAGCTCCTCCTCTTGCTTAGAAGAATCTTCTTGCAAAGTAGCTTGTTCGCTATCCACCTGCTTTTTTATACTTTGAAAAGCTAAAGATTCAGAGATAATCTTATCTCTATCAACAATTGCAAATTTTACACAATCTTTATTACTACAAATCCCTTCAGTAGCAAATAATAAAAGAATAACAATAGTAGAAATCAAAAACCGCTTCATTTTAAATACCAGTATCAACAGAAAACCTAACAATCTTTGGTAAATCATATGGCTCCTTTGCTAGAGGAAACCCAAAATCTAACCTCATTGGACCTAAAGGAGAATTCCAAGAAAACCCAAAACCTGCTGAGATTCTTAAAGAATTGTCACTAAAATAATCCTTATTTTTATAGTCTAGACCATATAGTGTGCCATAGTCAACAAATAATGATCCCTTAACACCTGCATACTCAGGCAATCCTATAGGAAAGTCTGCTTGAGTGGTGCCAACAAAATAAAATTTACCACCTAATGCATCCCCACCTAACTTATCTTGATATTTTGAACTCCACGCTCTTGGCCCTACTCCAGCTAAGTCAAAACCTCTAATTTCATTCATTCCTATAAAAAAGCGCTGACCTATTTTTAATTCTTCATCACTATAAGAAAAAACATACCCTATACTTCCCTTAAAACGTAGTACAATGTTATCATTGATTTTAGGTAATATAGATTTGAAAACTGCAAAAGAGGCTTCAGATTTAAGATAATTTAAAGTGCCACCAAACCCAGATAAGTCCTGGCTTGCACGAAGTAAATAACCATTTTTAGGGCTATATATACTATCAAGTTTATTATAAGTTAGCGTATACCCAATTGATGAATCGATGTTTTTCCCTTCCTGCTCTTTTATAAAAAGAGAAGCATTTTTTGCAACATTTACAATGTTATTGTATTTAAAAGAATAACGTAAAGACTGACTTAAGTTATCTGTAATATCATAAGACAACCTAGTTATAAATCCCGAATTCTTACTACTAAAGTTACTATCTATACTTTGAGCTTGTGAAGAAAAAAATACACCAATTCCTAAAGAAACATCAGAATCAAAAATATGATTTTCAGTAAAATCTATGTTATTTGAAAATGACAATGCTGTTTTTTCAAGCGAAAATGACAACTCCCTTCCAGTACCAAATAAATTCCTTTCCTTAATATTAATGTTTCCCATCAGTCCACTTGCTGTAGAAAATCCTCCACTTATTTGAAAGCTACTGGTACTTTTTTCTTTTACGCTGACATTAAGATTAACAACATTATCCTGTAATTTATTGCTTTCCATATCCACTATTTCAAAAAGACCTGTATTAATCAACTTTCTGCGGGATTTTTGCACCAGAAGAATATTATATGGATCACCTTCTGAAATACTTAATTGACGCCTAATAACTTTGTCTAATGTCTTATTATTGCCACTGATATCTATTCTATTAATGTATTCTTCCTTTCCTATTGATACTTTGTAACTGATATCAACAATATCTTCATGTTTATTGTATTCCGGCTCAACTTGAGCAAAAATGTAACCTTTATCATTTAAATATTTGTTAATTTTCATAGCGGTGCCATTTACTGCTTCAGCACTAAATACTTCTCCGCTTTTGATCTTTAACATTTTTGTTATTTCTTGCTCAATATTTTGTAGCTGTGAGTCAACATTAACTTGAGTGGAACCAACGTTATATTTTGTCCCTTCCTCAATTAAAAGTGTTAGATAAGCACCAAAATTATCATCAAATTCAACAACTGAATTGACTATAACATCAATGTATCCTTTGTTTGAATAAAAGTAACCAATTAAAGCTTTATCAAGCATGATGCGTTCTGGAAGGTATTTTGCATTGCTATTAAAAATTCTAGCTGCCTTATATTCTTTGCTGTAAATAACGTGCTTTAATTCATTATCAGAGAATTTCTTATTACCAATAAATCCAATTCGTTTAACTGAAGATGTTCGCCCCTCTTCTATTTTTAGTACTATATCAATCCTGTTATTTTCAAGCTTCATAATTTCATACTTCACCTTAGCTTGAAGTTTGCTAGCGCTATTTCTATAAGTAGAAGTGAGATTTATTATGTCATTCTTCAATTTTGCTTCAGTGAAAGTAGCAAGTGGTTTAAGCCCTAATATATTGTTTTTTATCTCCTTACTGCTTAATGCACGATTTCCACTTATAATTATATTATTAACTATAGGGTTTTCTTTTAGTGTAATTATCAGATTTTGTTTCTCATCAACTACTACCTCAATATTACTAAAAAGCCCTGTTTTATGTAGATTTTTTATAATTGCATCAATGTCATTGTCGTCAACCTCATCACTTATTTTGGCATACGAATGTATAGTCTGGTAATCAAGGCGCTCATTACCAATAATCTCCACAGCTTTAACCTTTTGCCGCATAGCATTACTTGAAGCTATAACACAAAAAGGAATAAGCAAAATTGATATAAAAGCTATTATATTCTTCATTTTATTAAAATATGCCTTATATCGTTAAAAGTAGCAAAGGCCATTAAAGACAGTAAAAATACTGTCCCTATTGCTGCCGCATATGTCTGAATTTTTGGATTTAAACTACGACGCAAAACTGCTTCTACTATGTACTGAAATAGGTAACCACCATCAAGCATAGGAATAGGCAGTAAATTCATTATACCTAAATTAATAGAGATCATCGCTATAAATGATAAAACTACAAAAAACCCTCCTTTCATTGACTGCCCAGAGTGCTGTGCAATTTTAATTGGCCCTCCTAGTTCTTTAATATCTCTATGACCCTTAATAATCTGTCCAATTGCAGATAACGTAAACTTTGTTAAGCTATAAGTTTCAGTTAGAGATTTTATAGTAGCATCAAAAATAGATAGCCTAACAAAACTTTGCGGATCATAAGGCAACACTCCTATAAAGCCGATTTTAATTTCATTGCCAAACATATCCTTATTATCAATTACTTCAGGCGTGATATTAGTTTTATATTCATGATCATCACGCTTATATTTTATTTCCAACTTTATCCCTGGACTTAGCATTACTATACGTTTTACATCCTCAAAGTATTTTATCTTTTGTCCGTTAACACTTAAGATCACATCCTTTGGCAGAAAGCCTGATCTTTCAGCAGCACTATCACCCAATACTTGACCGACAATTGGGGAAGTTTGATAATTACCATGCGTATAAAACAAAATAGTAAAAATCAATACTGTAAGAATTATATTGGCTAAAGGTCCAGCAAAAACAATTATAGCTTTTTTATATAGTGGCTTGTTATAAAATGAATGTAATTTTTCTTCATCTGTGAGTGTTTTTTCACTATCTTTTGTATCCCCAAGCATTTTAACGTAACCACCTGCTGGAATAGCACTAAACTTCCATCTAGTTCCAGATTTATCGTTAAAACCAATAACCTCTGGACCAAATCCTATTGAGAATAATTCAACTTTTACTTTACAGATTTTAGCAGCAATGTAATGACCATATTCATGTATGAAAATGATGATTGAGATTATGAGAAGAAAGGAAAAGAAGTAAAATAACACTCCACTAAATTGACTAGCTAAATCAGAAAGAAATATCATTTCTCAGCAAAAGATTAAAACTCTGTTATTATATTGACCTATACATAGCTTGACAATAAAATTATTAATGTGAATTTTTTTACTATTAAAATGAATGATACAACATCATTGAGAAAAAAACTATTGTATAGGAGTTTGCATAGAGGATGCAAAGAAACTGACATATTGCTTGGTAGATTTGCTGCAGAGTTTATTGACCACTTCTCTGACTATGAATTAGATGAGTACGAGAAAATTGTCGATCTTGATGATCATGAGCTATACTGTTATATAACTGGCAAGCAAGCTATACCAATTTCACTAAGTTCTAATATTATAAATTCCATTATTAAATTTAATAATTCATTTTTTAATAGTTAGAATATTGTTTAAGTGAAGAAGCACGATTTCCTATTGAAAAATTACTTATCACTTAATTGCTCTTGACGCTCTTGTTCTTCTATACAGTAAAGAGCCAAAGGATCAATCTCAAGCCTTTCGATTCCTATTTCTTCTCCAGTTCCTTCGCAATACCCATATTGTCCAGAATCAATTTTTTTTAAGGCATTATTAATTTTTTTATCGATTCCAAAGAACGTTTACTGGTTTCAAGCTCGATACCAATTTCATGCTCTCTAGATGCCATATCTATTATATCCTTATCTCGATCCTTATAATCAAGAACTGTTGAAATTTTATTTTCTGTTTGTTTTGTGAGCAAAGACTGCATTGATAATAACTTGCGTTTAAAATATTCTAGATGCATCGGATTCATGTAATCTTCATCTTGCGAAGGTTTGTAATTGTGCAGCAATTCTATCTCCATAAATTCTCCGTTTTTAGCAAGATATTATAAAATATTGTAGGTTAAAAATCCGTTATTATAATGAAGTATTAAGTCTTTTCACTTGTAATGAAGCCAGGTGTTATATCACAAACTCAAATTTGTAAGTAGTGATTATTGAAAAGGAATTAAGTTTAATATTAAACAAAAGTAGCAATCTTATAAACGTTATTGCTCTATTTATAGCAATGCTAATCTTAGCTTTATTTGCAACTAAAGATGTACCAGAAGTTAAAGTAACACTTGTATGGATTTGTGCAACTTTTGCACTACAAATGTCCATGCATAATTTGTTTGAAAGTGATTATAATGATGGCACTCTAGAACAGATATTTATATGCAATTACCCCTCACAACTAGTAATTTTTCTTAAAATCTTTGCTCATTGGTTATGCTTTGGTTTGCCTATTGCAGTTATTTCTTTCATTATCGATGTAATAACATTAGGTAGTAATTTATATAATTCAATTTTGCTTATTCTAGCTTTATTATTGAGTACTATAGGGGTAGTATTTGTCTCTGCAGTTGGATGTTCGTTAACGATAGGTCATAATAATTCAGCAGCAATATCACAAGTGCTTATTTTACCAACGATAATACCAATGTTTATACATTTTTACCTCATTACTCATGTATATGATATAAATGTTCTACTAATAGGAGGATTACTTTTTATTGCTTTTATAACCGTTAGTGGATTTGTCACACACACAGCAATAAAATTTGCTGTACAGCATTCTTAATTTTCCTCTGGTAGTATCAAATTTCTATTTACTCATTTTTTGTCCTGTTAACCCTTCTACAGAAGGATTACTTAACTGATTCTCTGGAATCATAAGTTTTATGAACAATTCACCTTCATGAAAATTTACTTTTTTGATGTTAGCAAAGTTTAGTTTATGATCTGATACATATTTTATTATTTGCTCAGAATTTTTCTTAACTGCTTCAAAACAAGAATTTTCCTTGGAAAAAAAGTACTTTATGTCAGATACATCAAATTTGTACTTTAAAAGACATTCTGTTAGTTCTAGATTCTCTTTCATCTTATTAAAGATATCATCCTCAAAAGAGAATATATCTTTTATTTTATCAACGCTATAGGTAGCTTGATGTTGTAAGAGAAGTCTTAAAAGCTCTCTGTTGTCTTCATTTTTTATCTTATTAAAAGTAATATCATCATAAGAAAATATTTTACCAATGTTTTCCTTATTAACAGAATATGTAAATAGAAAGTCAATAAATTCGAAGTTCTCTTTTATTTTTTCTAAATCATTAAACTTCTCTATTATATCTCCTGCATTATCAATAGGAAATATTGCCTCAACTCTAGATAGCTTAATTTCATCTTCCTTGTAAAGGTATAGTAAATGTTTCAAAAACAGCTGACCTTGCTTACCAAGATCTATGCGTAATACATTTTTTATACTCAGTTTTGTAGTATCTTTTTTATCTATCGGAATATCGTTATCAAGCAGAAGCTTGACTAGATTTATTTGGTCTTCTGAAAAATTTGGATCAATAAATATATTTTTAATGTTATCTTTATTATATACTTCTTTATTTTTTTCATGTGCGCTTAAAAATAGCTGAAAACAGCTTAAGCTTTCCTGACTAGCAAACACTTTAGAGACAAATTTTCTGCTTCTTCTTGGAAATTGCAATATCTCCAAGAACACATCTTTATTTTTATTTATCCCATTTAAGATTTTTTTATTAAATCCTGAATAATAAACCTTGTTTATAAAGAGAAAAATCCTTTTAAAGAAAGATAACATATATATTATAAGTAGATAATAATATATTATTTACACGCATAAAGTGTATTTTTTGTATATATTTATGTTGCCATTTTATTTACAACTTTAAAAACCAGTAATTATATTCTACTATTTATGCAATTTTTAAGCTTTTTACTTATAGACTTATCTTGAATTTTTAATAAAATTTAAGGTTCTAATAAGTTTTTTAAATTATGATTCGAAATATAGCAATAATCGCTCACGTTGATCACGGTAAAACTACTTTACTTGATAACATGTTAAAACAGAGTGGCACGTTTCGTGAAAACCAAGAAATTGGCGAACGCGTCATGGATAGCAATGATCAAGAGCGAGAACGTGGAATAACAATACTAGCAAAATGTACTGCTGTTATGTGGAATGATGAAAAGATCAACATAATAGACACTCCAGGGCATGCAGATTTCGGTGGAGAAGTAGAAAGAGTATTGTCTATGGCAGATGGGGTATTACTTTTAGTGGACGCTTCAGAAGGACCTATGCCGCAAACAAAATTTGTGCTTAGCAAAGCCCTAAAAGCAGACCTGCATCCAATAGTTATAATCAATAAGGTTGATAGGCCTGACAGTAGAATAGATGAAGTACTAAATGAAATATTTGATTTGTTTATAAATCTTGATGCTACTGAGGAGCAGCTTGATTTCCCAGTTTTATATGCTACAGGAAGAGATGGTTGGTGCGTAAATAATTTATCCGATGAAAGAAAAGATTTAGCACCTTTATTTACAACAATATTAAAACACGTAAAACCATCAAATTATGATTATGATGCTCCATTTGCAATGCTGGTTACATTGCTTGAGTCAGATCGTTTTCTTGGGCGAATACTCACTGGTAAAGTGTATCAAGGTGTGGCTAAAATTAACTCAAATGTAAAAGTATTAAGCCTTAATGGCAAAGTTGTAGAGCAGGGACGCCTGACAAAACTCTTTGCATTTTCTGGGTTAAAGCGCATCAGTATAGAAGAAGCAAGGGCAGGAGATATAATTGCGATTGCTGGAATGGAGGAAGCTTCAGTATCTGATAGTATTACTGCTCCGGAAATATTAGAACCAATCAAATCAACTCCCGTCGATCCGCCTACAATGGCTGTTACAATTAGTGTCAATAGCTCACCATTTGCAGGTCAGGAAGGGACAAAATTAACCTCTACTGTCATTAAAGAACGTCTTTTGCGCGAAGCAGAAACAAATGTAGCAATTACGGTAAAGGAGACAGAAAAAGGTGATGCTTTTGAAGTTGGTGGACGAGGCGAACTACAGCTTGGAGTACTGATTGAAATTATGAGGAGAGAGGGCTTTGAGCTTTCTGTGTCAAGACCTAGAGTGTTATTTAAAGAAGAGGATGGCAAGAAATTTGAGCCTGTAGAAGAAGTTATTATAGATGTCGATGAAGAGTTCAGTGGCATAATAATGGAAAAACTAAGTTTCCGTAAGGGAGAGATGAGAGATATGCGCCCTTCAGGAAATGGTAGAACGAGGCTTGCGTTTTTAGCTCCTTCACGTGGACTTATTGGTTATCAAGGAGAGTTTCTAACGGATTCTCGTGGTACAGGTATTATCAATCGCCTATTCCATAGTTACGAGCCTTATAAGGGCGTAATATCAGGTAGACGTAATGGCGTTTTAATTTCTACAGATAAAGGTGAAGCAGTTGCCTATGCTATCTTTAACCTACAAGATAGGGGAATAATGTTTATAAAGCCGCAAGATAAAGTGTACTGCGGCATGATCGTTGGTCAGCATAATCGTGATAATGATTTAGAGATAAATGTTTTAAAAGGTAAGCAGCTAACAAATGTAAGATCATCAGGAGCGGATGAGGCAATAAAACTTACTCCTCCAAAACTAATGACGCTTGAGGAAATGATAGCGTATATAGGTGACGATGAACTGGTTGAAGTCACACCTAAGTCTATAAGATTGCGCAAGATGCATCTTGATCCTAACGAACGCAAACGTTTCAGTAGGTCAATGCGTAAAGAATAAAGTATCTTTAAAATTGAATTAATTTAAAATATTTCAATTTTTACGCTAAAAATTCTTGACATATATATATTTTTACTGCAACGATAATATTCTATAATTTTAGAAGGAATATTACTATGTTAAGTAAAAATATATATGCAGTTATAATTTTACTTTTTTGTTCATCTGCACATTGTGCTGAATTAAAGAACTTCTATGTTCGAGGTGGTTATTTTGGTGCGTTTGGAAATGCAATGGGAGATTTCTCTGGCAAGGAAGAAGCCGGTAACGTAACAGAAAAGGTTATGAGCTTCAATTCAGATGAAGAATTTATAGAAGGTTATGAGCCTAAATATACCCCAGGCTTTGCTGGTAGCGGCACAATTGGCTATCAGTTAAATGCATTACAGCTGCTGCTTATGCTTTCACGTCTATTGCCCTCTAGAATTGAAATTGAAGGTTTATACTCGCAGCTTAACCTCGATGATGAAGAATATGGAGATAAAGATAAGGCTGGATATGTTGAACTTGTTCGCAGTGGCCCAGCTACACTTGCTGCTGGTGATATGACTCCCTCTGCTGGTACAACATGTGATTCGAAATGGAAAACTATCACTAGCCCCCCTTGTAATCTGAGAAAGCTATTGATTGGAAATGATTCAGTAGTTTCAAAACTTGTCGGAACAAATGCTGCATTCAAAATAAAAGATGAAGGCTTTCACAATCGAGCTATGTTGATGAGCGTATATTATGACTTAAATATAAATCCATATCTTGTTCCATACGTTGGTGGTGGTTTGGGGTTCACTCAAGTCAAATTTTTAGGAAAAAGTCATTATGCTCCTGCCTATCAACTAAAGCTTGGTGCAAGTTATAGATTAGCTGAAAAAGCTCAAATATTTGCCGGTTTGCGTTATTTTGGCATCTTTAATGATGAATTTGCAAGTGTTTTACCTATAACTAAAATTCCAGCTGGTGATGCAGGAACTTTAAATAATGTGGTTGTTAACGATGTTAGACATCAAAGTAATGACTATCATTATAATTACTCTACGCGTATTGCCTCAACCACTGCAACCATTAATCATAGGTTTGGTGTTTATGGTTTAGAGATTGGCATGGTTTATAATTTCTAACATCTTTAAGTAAAGCCTGCCAGTATGCAATTTATTATAAAATTAGTGTATTTTCAATTTAGGAGAAATTTATGTTATATAGAAATATATTTATACTAACAATTTTACTTTTTTGTTCATCTGCGCATTGTGCTGAATTAAAGAACTTCTATGTTCGAGGTGGTTATTTTGGCGCATTTGGCAATGCAATAGGAGATTTCTCTGGCAAGGAAGAGGCCGGTAACGTAACAGAAAAGGTTATGAGCTTCAATTCAGATGAAGAATTTGTAGAAGGTTATAAGCCTAAATACACCCCAGGCTTTGCTGGTGGCGGCACAATTGGCTATCAGTTAAATACGCTACAGCTGCCGCTTATGCTTTCACGCCTATTGCCCTCTAGAATTGAAATTGAAGGTCTATACTCGCAGCTTAACCTCGATGATGAAGAATATGGAGATAAAGATAAAGCTGGGTATGTTGAGCTTATCCGCCTCAGTCGACCATCTCCTACTGGTTTTTTTGATAACACAGCTTCTGCTGGAACGACGTGTGATTCAAAATGGAAAACGATTGCCAGTCCACTTTGTGGAATACAATGGCATTGGAACAGGCGTGGAATATATCCAAATCTTGTTGGCACAAATGCTGCATTTAAAATAAAAAATGAGGGCTTTAACAATCGAGCTATGCTGATGAGCGTATATTATGATTTAAATATAAATCCGTATCTTGTTCCATATGTTGGTGGTGGTTTGGGATTCACTCAAGTCAAATTTTTAGGAAAAAGTCATTATGCTCCTGCTTATCAACTAAAGCTTGGTGCAAGTTGTAGATTAGCTGAAAAAGCTCAAATATTTGCTGGTTTGCGTTATTTTGGCATCTTTAATGATGAATTTGCAAGTGTTTTACCTATAATAAAGATTCCAGCTGGTGATGCAGGAACTTTAAATGTAGTTATTATTAATGGTAATGAACGTAATAATCACAATTATAACTACACCACACGTATTGCCTCAACCACAGCAACCATTAATCACAGGTTTGGTATTTACGGTTTAGAGGTTGGCATGGTTTATAACTTCTAATTTCTTTTTAAGAATGGTTAGTATTTGTTGATAACTGAGATCGCTATTTGACTTAATAATATAACAGCGGTTTGGATCACTTAGGGCAATATCATAAAAGCCATCTTTTACTTTATTGTAAAAATCTATTCCCATTTTTTCATATTTATTTTTATGGGCTGCGCGCTGCAGCCCAACACTTACCTCAACATCAAGAATAAATGTTATATCAGGGTATGGGATTTCCGCTATTTCATGTAGCTCTTTGATAATTTTAATATCAATACCATATCCATATCCTTGATAGGCAATTGTTGAATGGATAAAACGGTCGCAAATGACAATTTTTTTCTCTTTAAGTGCAGGACGTATTAGCTTTTCCACATGTTCTTTGCGCATTGATGTAAATAGCAGAAGTTCAGCAATGGGATCAATTTGATCACTTTTGAGTAACAACTTCCTTATATCTTCTGCAAAATTAGTACCTCCTGGTTCCCGAGTGAGTATTACTTTTTCTTTTCCATATATTGATTGCAAATGCCCGGCAAGAAAATTAGATGCAGTGGTTTTTCCTGACCCATCTATACCTTCAATAGTTATAAACATAAAAATTTATACATATGTAAAACAAATTTTGCCATCTTTATCTATAGATTTGACATCTAGCTATAAATCTTACATAATTTTAACTCCATTCTATTTATATAAGGGTGTTATGGTTGCTTTAAGTACACCAAATTTGGATACGAATTTCTCAGCTCAAGATTTTAATTTGATGGGGATCGATGGCAAATATTATAGCTTAAATGATTTTTGTAATTTTAAAGCTTTGATTGTAATGTTTATATGTAATCATTGTCCTTATGTTAAAGCAATTATTACTAAATTGGTACATGATATGAAAGAACTGCACACAAAACATAACGTTGGTGCTGTTGCCATTATGCCTAATGATACTGAAAGCTATCCTGAGGATTCTTATGAAAATATGGCTTTGTTTGCAAAAGAACATAAATTCAACTTTCCATATTTAATCGATGACACTCAAGAAGTTGCTAAAAAATATGGTGCGGTTTGTACCCCTGATTTTTTCGGTTTTAATTCTGAATTAAAATTATGTTATCGAGGATGTTTTGATAAATCGGGAATGAATGAAATTAATAATGAGCAAAAAGATCGCGATTTACTTAACGCTATGGTATATACAGTAACTACTGGAAAGCCTATAGAAAATCAAAGATCAAGTATAGGATGTTCAATAAAATGGAAAGGATAAATTAAGTAAAATGCATAACAATACAGAGTATTTATTTGACATAATAATTTTATTATTTGCAGCTGTATTTATTGTTGTTGCATTCTGGAAAATGCGTATTAGTCCAGTTTTAGGGTACTTTGTTGCTGGAGCATTAATTAGCTCTCACGGATTTAATTTAATACATGCTCCTGAAGTAATAGATAATTTTGCAGAATTTGGGGTAGTATTTTTATTATTTGTTATTGGACTTGAGCTTACTTTCGAACGACTGATTGCCATGCGTGTACACGTTTTTGGCTTTGGTTCTCTCCAAGTGATTGTAACTACATTATCAATATGGGGTCTTGCATATGCTTTTGGAGTAGATTCTAACACTGCAGTAGTAATAGGTGGTGGACTTGCATTGTCATCAACAGCAATAGTGTTGCAAGTTCTACAAGATAGAGGTCATCAAGCAACTCAAGTTGGAAGATTATCGATAGCTGTGTTACTGCTACAAGATTTTGCGGTTGTACCACTGATAGTGTTACTTCCTTTACTTGCTGGCCATTCTGATCAGGGTTTAATCAAGCCTTTAATATATGCTTTTACGAAAGCAGCAATTGCACTGATTTTGATATTTATAGTCGGAAGGTTACTTTTAAGACCACTCTTTACTATGATAGCAACAATGAAAAACAGTGAGATATTCATAGCGACAACACTTCTAATTGTACTAGGAGCAGCTTTTATTACCGAGAAGTTTAATTTATCAATGGCTCTTGGAGCTTTTGTGGCTGGGCTACTTGTTGCAGAAACGGAATATAGGTACGAAGTAGAACAAACGATATTACCGTTTAAAGACTTATTTCTTGGTCTGTTTTTCATGACTGTAGGCATGTCGATAGATATTAAGTTGTTACTTAGTCAGCTACCATTAATTATGCTACTATCTATCAGCTTGATAGCTTTGAAAGCATCTATAATCTATGTATTGTGTAGGTTTTTTCGCTTTCAAGCAGCTTCTGCAATACATGCAGGGTTATTACTGTCTCAAGGTGGAGAATTTGCATTTATATTATTCGGACTAGCAAATCAATTTAACGTCCTCCCAAGTAACATTGCACAAATACTTATGATGTTAACTACAGTTACCATGGCATTTACTCCACTTTTAGCAAGTTTAGGCGACTGGATTGCTAACATTGCAAGTGACGAAAAAGTTATTCTAAATACCAAGGAATTAATTATGGACACCCAAGACCTTAATAATCACGTAATAGTTGCTGGTTTTGGTAGAGCTGGGCGCATGGTAACAAAAATGTTAGCTACTGAACACTTAAGCTATGTTATTGTAGATGTCCAACCACAAATAGTCAGAGAGGGGAAAAATGAAGGATTTCCTATATATCTTGGTGATATTACAAAGCTTGAAATGCTGCAATCTATTGGTATTGCAAGAGCTCAGACCCTTATAATTTCAATAAGAAATGAAGTTACAATAAAAAAAATTGTGTCTTTAGTTGCACAAAAGTTTCAAGATTTAAATATAGTTATCAGGCTCTATGACTTAAGTAATTCAGCAGCATATAAAGACTTTGGTGTTAGCAAGATAATACCAGAAACTTTCGAAGTTGGGCTGCAATTAGGTGCAGCAGCACTGAACTTAAGTGGCGTGAGTGAAAATACTATAGCATCTTTAAAACGTAAGTTTAGAAAAGGCAATTATGCAATCCTGCAAGACTTAGATGGTGATGACCCTTATTTATAAATGAAAAACAATCTATTTATTTTAGTTTTTCTTCTTTAAACATAACATGCTTTCTAACTACTGGATCATACTTGCGGAAAGACAATTTATTTACCAATTTTTTAGGATTACGTTTTTTTACATAAAAGTAACCAGTAGATTTCTCTTCACTTGTTCCATCAGCTTTTGTTTTAACAACCTTTGCAGTACTGACAAGTTTTACTAGTAAAGTAGCTTTTTTCTTTGCAACCATTTGTCATCCTATTGTTTAAAATACACCTAAAGAAGGTAAAATTTTACTTTTTTAAATAAGAAAGTCAATATCAAAAAATTTCAGTAAAAACCACTATAGTAAAAAACTATAGTGACTTGTTTAATATTAAAGCATGTAATCTGGAAAATAGACAGGAATATCGTTACTAGGATGATTTTCGAATATAAGTTTATCACTTTCAAAAATCTGCAAAGGAGCATCTTCATGAATAAATAGTATTGGCTCACCGTTAGCTTTTGGTATGCCTCTAAGATAGATATTCATATGAGAAGCACTACCTGTCAAAAGTTCTTTAAGGTTACACTGTGACTTTTGCCCACTATCAATTTTAAAATAAGTTCCATCATCAGTGTAATAGGACTGCAAAAAACACGATTCAGCATCACAGTTATACGCAATTTTTTCATAAGGGTTATAAATATCGGTATCTTTAAGCTCTACACCCATTTTGATTTCAATATCATTAATCTTACTTAAATACTTAAATTTTCCATCGCCATTAAAAGCATCTGGAACAGATTGTTTTATTATTTCAAATAAAGTTACATACCCCTTACCTTCTCCATTAGCGTGAGCAATTATTTTTCTTTCATCTCCTATTGACATAGAGTCAGATAAAATACCTATTTCTATATTATCATCGATGTCAAATATTGTTGCAATTTCTTTATTAGTCTTACTAGGTTTGACAGAGAAAATACGCTCTTCATCATATAGTTCTTCAAGATCTATCTCTTCATCATTTATAACTCCTGTGTCAATGTATTTAAATTTATCATCTACCTTATTATATTTTTTGTAATCAGATAGAACATCACCCTTTTTAGTACAAAAGGTAAATTGATACTCTTCATCTTCGCCTTCTACTAACTTTAAGTAACTAAACTTTTTTGGTACTTTAAATGACTTATTAGTTTTACTATCAGTAATTTTTAAGCGACCTTTTTCTGTAATCTCATATTTCATAATTTCCTCACTGCCTAGACAAAATAAATATTTACAACAAGAATATTAAATTTCTTCCTATATTAGAAAATATCTTATTTCTTCTAGTAAGAGGAAAATTACTTTAAAAGCTGTACAAAGTAGTGAGAAAGATACGTTATTTTGTTATATTCTAACCACTTCTTTTAAAGTTACCAGTGCTGCGCTACTAATAGTGTAAAATATTAGTTGAATATAATACTGCTTTGATACAATTGATTTTTTCTGCTTCTTAAAGAATTTTGTGAAATTAACTTAGTGTTCATAATTTCTATTATAATAATAATTAAACACTATGTATTAAAAATATAAATATTATATTTTATGAATGCTTAGCTATATCATACCTAAAGAAACCATCAGGCCAATCTAACATATCTAATGCTGCATAAGCTTTATACCTTGCTTCTTCAATATTTTTTCCTCTTGCAACTATATTAAGCACTCTACCACCATTTGATATCCAATTATTATTTGTATCTAATTTAGTCCCAGCATGGAATACAAGTATATCAGGAAGTTTTTCTATTTTATCTAATCCTCTAATAATTGAGTTTTTTTGATATTCATCTGGATAACCTTTACTTGCTACTACCACACATACCGTAGCATCTTTGTTAAATTGTATTTGCTCAGTACCTAATTCTCCTTTTGCTGTCAGCCAAATAAACTCGAGTAAATCTGATTCTAACCTTGGTAATATAGCTTGAGTTTCTGGATCACCAAATCTCACATTATATTCTAAAAGCTTAGGTCCAGTTTTAGTTATCATCAAACCAGCAAATAATATACCCGTAAAAGGTCTACCTATTTCTTTCATAGCATGGATAGTAGGATAGATAATCTGCTTAATAATTTGATGCCTTACTTCTTCAGTAATAACTGATACAGGTGAATATGCGCCCATTCCACCTGTATTTACTCCTTCATTATTTTCATTCACAGTTTTATAATCCTGAGCTGAACCTAAAATTATAAAATTTGTCTCATCAACAAAAGTAAAAAAACTGACTTCCTCTCCTTCTAAGAACTCTTCTATTATTATAGAATCACCAGCTGCACCAAACTTTTTCTGTACTAGCATTAAATCTATTGCTGAATATGCTTCTTCGATTGTTTTACAAACTATTGCTCCTTTTCCTGATGTAGGACCATCTGCTTTTACAACTACTGGCTTTTTCATTTTATCAACAAATTGTCTAGCTTCGTTTATATTAACAAAATAACCATATTCTGCTGTAGGTACCCCATACTGTTTACATAACTCCTTTGTGAAGCTTTTAGATGATTCTAATTTTGCTGAAGATCCGTTTGGAGCAAAGACATAAATTCCTTCTTCTTTTAAAACATCTCCTAAACCATTTATGATATATTCTTCTGGTCCTATAACTACTAGTTTAATATCCCTGTCTTTACAAGCTTTTATTACATTAATTGAATTATTAATATTTATGTCTATCTGCGTTGCTAAGTCTTTCATTGCATCGCTTCCAGGTAATACGTAAAGCTCTCCTAGAAGTGGTGATTTTTTCAATGACCATAAAATCGCATGCTCACGTCCGCCAGAACCAATAACCAACACATTTATTTTATTTTCCTCTTCTACTGCCATTTTTGCTCTAAAAAGTCTAGTAGTTTATTTTATAGTAAATATACTGCTAGTAAACAAAATATTGATTACTTATATTATAAAATTACTATGATTTACAACTATTTTTCTTTTACCAACTTTGAACAGTAAATGTCTTATAATAGCCTACGTGATTTTTTAAAAAAACTAGAAAAAAGCGATCAGTTAATCAGAATAAAAGAGCAAGTTTCTACAATACTTGAAATAACAGAAATACATAGAAGGGTCTTACTTAAAAAAGGACCAGCTATAATATTTGAAAATGTTGTTAGTGAAAATGGTAAGAGCTCAATGCCAGTATTAGTTAACTTGTTTGGCACTGTGGAAAGAATAGCATTGGGCATGGGAACAACACCTGATAAATTAAAAGATATAGGTAAGCTTATAGCATTTTTAAAGTCACCTACTCCTCCAGAGAATGTTAAAGAGCTATTCAAAATGCTACCATTACTTAAAACCTTGTTATCAATGAAGCCTAAAACAATCAAAAAAGCTTCGTGCCAAGAAATAATATTGCAAGGAGAAGAAATTGACTTAAGAAAATTACCAATTCAAACTTGCTGGCCAAATGAACCAGCACCTCTTATTACTTGGCCAATTGTTATAACAAAGGGACCAACGGGTAACAAGCAGGACAATTTCAATTTGGGTGTATATCGCATGCAAGTTGTAAATAAAAACACAACATTAATGCGATGGTTAGCACATCGTGGTGCTGCTAGCCATTATAGACGTTGGAAACAAACAAATAGAACCGCACTTCCAGCTGCTGCAGTGATTGGATCAGATCCAGCAACAATTTTGGCTGCTGTAACTCCAGTACCAGAAACATTATCTGAATATCAATTTGCAGGGCTACTTAATGGAAAATCAGTTGAATTAGTCGATTGTGTCTCAGTTCCTCTTAAAGTTCCAGCAAATGCTGAGATCGTTTTAGAAGGATATGTGAGTTTAGATAACTACCGAAGTGAAGGTCCTTATGGTGATCATACCGGATATTATAATTCAGTTGATCAATTCCCAGAATTTAACATAACTGCAGTTACAATGCGCAGAAATCCTATTTACTTAAGCACTTATACTGGCAAGCCTCCGGATGAACCATCTACCTTAGGAGAAGCATTAAATGAGATATTCATACCGATACTTACCGGTCAATTTCCTGAAATAGTTGATTTTTGGCTACCGCCGGAAGGATGCTCATATAGAATAGCTATAGCTTCAATTAAAAAATCTTACCCAGGCCATGCAAAAAGAATAATTATGGGAATAATTTCATACTTAAAACAATTTTTGTATGTGAAATTCGTTATAGTAACAGATGATGATATTAATATAAGAGAATGGAAAGAAGTAGCATGGGCAATATCAACAAGGATGGATCCTGTGCGTGACATAACAATTATAGAAAATGCCCCTATTGATTACTTAGACTTTGCTTCACCAGAGGTTGGAATAGGAGGTAAGATAGGGTTTGATGCAACAAATAAGATGCCACCTGAAACAAAAAGAGAGTGGGGAGAAATAATCACTATGGATGAAAAGATAATAGAAAAAGTTACAGAAAATTGGAAAAAATATGGGTTTTATAAGTTCGGATTAAACAAAGAAACATAGAAAGTAAGTTTAAGAAGAATAAAAAAGCAATAAAAAAAGCTGTTCTACAATTTCAGGTATGTAGTATTTAATAGCCTATCTCATAACCCCTTTTACATAAAAACTAAAATACTAATTTTTAAATTAATAAAACTTAATATTATTATTGTTATACTAAAATTAGTATAAAACTTATAGGGGGGAGTTATGTTACTTGAAGAACAATTAGTTGATGCAGTAGAAGGGAACAACATAGAGAAAGTACGCTCCTTATTGGAAAAAGGAGCAAATCCTAATATTGGAGTCATTGATCCCATTGCTGGTAATAGAACTATTATGTGTATTGCTGCTGAAGAAGGCAACATAGAAATTATGAAACTACTTCTAAAGCATGGTGCAGATATAGACAATGGTGAAAAAGGCACAAAAGGACAGAATTTCACACCTTTAAATGCTGCTGTTATATTAAATCAAGAAGAAGCTGCAATATTTCTTGTAAAAAATGGTGCAAATATCCATTATGACGATCAGAATGGATCAACACCTCTACACAACGCTATTTATCAACAATCAAGAAAATTAGTAGAATTGTTTTTAAACATAGGTGCAAATATTCACGCCAGGAATGTTTCTGAAGAAACTCCTTTACACGTTGCAACCCACTATTATACAGATCCACAAATAATAAGGCTACTTTTAGAGTACGGATCAAGTGTTAATAATACTGGCCATTCTGGCTACACGCCTTTAAGAAATTATATGAAAAATTATGATCTATATAGCGCTATTACATCGAAGAGACCTTTAGAGAGTTTTTTCCTACTACTACTTTTCGGTGCTAATGTAAATAAAGAGTGTAGAGATACAAGAGAAAGGATAAACTACACACCTCGCTTAAAAAATTGCCTCACAGCATTTAAACAAATCAAAGCAATGCCCCACTTAGGTAAGTTAATAGAAGCAAACATAAAAAGAGATAAAAAAGAAAACGTAAGAGTTATTGCTAGCTACATAAACAATAAAGCTGAAGGACAAGAATTAATTGAAGAGTTTGAAGTAATTAAAGAAAAATATGGTTTTAATGGAGAGTTATCTTTTATACCTGGGTGCTTGTTATATGTGATAAAAAATATGATTTTCACTTTCCTCAAATTTTATGATAGAGAAAAATCAATTATAACTGATTTTGGCAGTTCAATAAATGCAGATACAGTGACAAAAGAAGGCACAAATGTGCAGAGATATCTCCCTGAAGAAGTGTTAAAAGAAATATTTTCTTATTTAGATAGTAATGAACAAAAGAATGTTATGCTCGCTCTTAGTGAAAAAGCAGATGTACTTTTAAGCAAGTTACAAGACACCTGTCAAACTCCAGATACATTATTAGCTAAAGCATATGTATTTTTAGGTAAATTAAAAAATATTTATCAAACATCAACTGACAAGGGATGTTGTATCAGCTAGGGTTAACGTAAGTTTTTGTATAAAACCTAAATTTTATTAGCTTTAAATAAATATCGTAACTAATTTTGAAAAAACAGTAAAATTCCGCCAATTTTCTGCTTCCATGGTTGTGAATGTATATGATATAAAGAGAATGCCAATCTGGAGAGATTGAGGCTGTAGAGGCGGCCTTTAAAGTGGCAGATGTATAGGAAAAAAAGATCTGAATATATTGAATAGGATCTTTGGCGACCTACTGAATAGTTTTAGCTATTTTAAGATTTTTTCTTAAAACAAGATTGATACCTTTGTGGTCATATGCTTTAAAACATACGACTATAGCGCTTCCAATTATCAATTGGTAGTCCTCTCATGGTGGGAATCCGTGAAAAGGGCTAAAAACGTCCTCTCTCTGATGTTGTACACGTGCTTTTTCTCCAGATTGGCACTAAATCAACAATAGGTCGAAAAAGGTTGAAAGATAAGATCAAAATAAATAATGATTCAGAGAACTCTATAAAACAATTATAAGATGAAACAAATTTTAAATTTTTCTTTTTAATTATAGGAGTATGAGATGAAAATGTTTTTTTGAATTTATGCTTAGTTTAGTAATTTATATTACTCTCTAAGCAGTTCGTTTATCGAAGTTTTAGCACGCGTTTTCTCATCTACTTTTTTACAATTATAGCGCTTCCTGTATAATCATTTTTACGGTATTTCTACAATATTTGTATCTCATCTCTTTAAATTAGAATTTATATCTTGTCTATTTTATATTAGTAATCCCTTTTTTAAATTGTTCAAACTCTTGGTTTGATATATTGTTGGATAGTGGGCGGCGTAGAATATGTAGATGATCAGATTACCACTGACAATATCTACGTAATTTATGTTTCTCTTCTCTACAGCTATTTCACCTGTAAATATCTGTATTTAGTACAATTTAAATCAAACGTACTGTGAGAGCTGTGTTTATAAATAAACTAAAGTAGATCTAATACTGAAATACTAAGGCTGAAGGCGAGCACCTAACTATAGTACTTTCCAAAATAAATGATAAAGGTATAATGAAATTTTTAATATATAAAGAGATAGCTTAGATTTACGGGAGAAAGCGGTATCTATGGTTGAGAAAGGGAAGTCGAAAGCTGAGGTTGTGGAGCTGTTGGAATAGCAATACTATACAGATGGCTGAAAAAGCAATCTGCCGGATAAAACCAGCAAAAGCTAGTGGTTTCATACGAAAAATAGATCCCTAGAAGAATATGTAAAAAAGCATCCAGCTGGCAGAGATGAAATTGGTTCGGAATAAGCGCAATTTGGTACAACAGCTAAAAATCACATTAAAAAAAATTTATCAAGAGATGAAAAAGATTTATCGAAAAAATTGCCAAAATAGACCAATCGTATATATAGATGAAAGATTATATAGAGAATATGGACAAGAGGAAAGAAAATACATGCACTGGCAAAAGACGAGAACATAATAGGATGGAAGAAGATTTGTTGCACCTCTGACCTTTACTGGAGGTTGTGATAAAGAAGTACTTAATACATGGTTAGAACACTACCGGAGCTGCCTGTTAATACAACTGTAGTTATCGATAATGCAATAAAACCGCTAAAACAAGAGAATTAATTGAAAAGGCAATTTACTCTATCTTCCTCCATATTCTCCTGACTTGAACCCCATTGAACATTGCTCGCATACCATCAAAAGTTACCTCTAATGCATCAACATTTCTTCTTCTTGTTGGTAACTCTATTATTGAGGTTTATCATTCAGTTTAGGAAAGACTATATGCTCCTGTAATTGCCGTAGATTTTGGGCAAAAGCCTCCATTTCTTACCATATACCAAACTGCTTCTACAAACCTTCTTATTTGGATTTTCATCTTTCTTATTTTTATGCTTTTTAGGAATGCAAAAACTTGTTCCTATTTGGTAGTTTCTCCATATTAATTCATGGTTAAAGCTACTTCTTTCTTTTATTTTCCTATCAAAGAAACTCTATTTCCTGATTATCATTGTATAGCTTTACAAGAACTGATAAGCAAATTCAAAAACTTCTGATTGTTGTTGCAAAAAATTAAAGCCTCATGGGCATTACTAAATGTAAAAAGCTTTTTGAATCTCTATCCTTCATTAGCATAGCGCTGTTTTCATCATAGAAAACAAGCTCACATTTGCCTTTTATACAAGATAAAACTTCAAGTAAATAACGTGAATTAAACCCTATTTCTAACTCTTTACCATTATATTCAACCTCCAAACTTTCAGTAGCATAATTAGAGTCAGATGATATAGAATGCAAAGTTAACTCATTATTTTTTAAGAAAAATTTTATAGGCTTAACTTTATCTAAAATAACAACAGACACTCTATCTATAGCATCAGCAAGTTTACTACTATCAATCATCAAAGACATACCCTCGTCAGCTGGGATTATTTTTTCATAGTCTGGAAAAGTTCCATCCACCAATTTAGATGTTAGTATATATTGTGAACATTCAAATTGTATTTTTGTTTGTGATAATTTTATAGTTAGATTATGTTTTTCATCTAAAACTTTCAAGACTTCCGTAACAGCTTTGCGTGGGACTATCACACCAAAATCATTCTCAATTTTTTGTTCAATTTTCGCATTAGACAGGCGATGACCATCAGTTGCAACACAATATAAGGTTTGCTTATGGTTATGAATATAAACACCGTTTAAATTATAACGAGCATCATCTGAAGACATTGCAAATCTTATCTTAGTTAAGAAGTTAAAAAAATCTATAGCTGGCAACTCAAAATTGAAGATAAAATTATCCTCTTCGATAGGGAAGATCTTTCCTGCTACAACAACCGGTACTGAAAAGCTTGAGTTACCACACACTATAGATAGTTTGGCATTACTCAATTTAAATTCAACATCTAAGCCAGCTGGCAATCTTCTGATAATATCATAAACCATGTGTGCTGAAACTTTCACTTCCCCTTCAGTAGAGATTTGAGCTTCAAGCAAAGCAACTATAGAAATATCAAGATCAGATGCTGTGAGTGTTACAGTGTTTTGAGATGCTTTGATTTGAACACAAGATAAAACATCTATGACATTACGTCGCTCAACTATCCCACTTATACAAGATAACGCACTTAGAATATTTTCTCTCTTTATAGTAAAATTCAAGCCTGAAATTTCTTCCACTGATTTTATAAAGTACTATTGCAATTAAATGATATTAATATTTTATTAAAAGTAAAATAGTATTATAGCTTACCTAAGGTAAATTGTGAATAAATGTTAGAAAAAGTACCAAAAGCAATATTATTTGATTGGGATAATACACTAGTTGACAGTCAACAAAGTGTAAGTGCAGCAATAAATCACACATTAAAGCAAATGGGAAATAATAGTCTACAGGCAAGTAGACATAGTTATGTCTCGCGAAAAGAATTTTTAGTCAACTTATTTGGTGATAGGTGGCAAGAAGCAGGTGCAATATATCAACAGTATCTAGATCAGCAATCACCTTTCAAAGATCTCAATCCTAACCCAGGAGTGGTAGAGATGCTGAAAAATCTAAAGCAGTATAATTTGTATCTAGCGATAGTTAGCAATAAAGAAGGTAATAACTTACGAAAAGAAGTTGCCTACCTAGGGTTAAGTCATTACTTCAAAAAAATTATAGGTTCTGGTGATACTTCAGAAGACAAACCATCTCCACTCCCTGCTGTATTTGCTCTAGAGGGTAGTAATATAAAATCAAGTAATGAAGTATTATTTGTTGGAGATAGTATAACTGACGTGCATTGTGCGATAAATGCAAACTGTTTGCCAATTGTATATGGTAAACCCATGCTTGGTTATGAAGACTTATTATCTTTTGAGAATTTTAATCAATTTATGTTACTCGTAATGCCTATATTGGAGGGAAATAATGAGTAGCATATATTTGGAACCTGCAGATTTAGTAAGGCGTTTTATTGCATTTTGTGTTGATGGTTTAATAATTTCTTTAGTTATACCTTTGCTTATGTTGTTCCCATTATTAATTTTATTCTTTACGAGTATCGTTTCTTTTGAGCAGTTTAGCGGATTGCTTGCAAAATTAGTTTCCTCTGTTTCAGGTATACTTGCATTTGTTGGGATTATTGTAACAGCTTCATTACCCATTTTGTACTATACTTACCTTACGTCCTCTTTTAGGCAAGCAACATTAGGACAAAGGTTTATGAATATGTATGTTGTGCGTCTTAATCGAATTGAAATCAGAGCTGGTTTTGCACTAATAAGATCTTTGATGTGGGTATTCTTACCATCTATAATTGAAGGTGCATTTATACTAATAGTTATTAATTTTTTAGATGAATCAACCTTAGAAGCTATATCATTTGTGTTTTTTATAGCTTTGTATATAGTACTGCCAGTTATTTCTAATAAGAATCAGATGATACATGACATGTTATGTAAGACAGTTGTTGTAAAGGGAAGATTGGAAAAAGCTAATTAATCTATTTATTATTTTTCTAAAATTTGCTAAACTTTCTGACTTATTGCGTTAGAAATATGTAATGAATGATTTAAATGTAGAGATTACAACAATACAAAGGCGTTTTGCTGCATATTTGATCGATACAGCTATTCTTTTGTTTCCTAGCTGTATTCTTTTTATAGTACTTGAAAAATTCCCCGTTATTTTAAACGTAATGCACATGTCACTGAATTGTCTGTATTATACTTACTTTATCTCATCTGCGAGTCAGGCAACTATTGGACAGCAGATAATGAATATTTACGTTGCAAGTCTTGATAATACTAAAATTAAGGTAGAACTTGCATTAGATAGAAGCTTATCTCAATGTTTTCTGCCACTTATAGTGATGATATTATATAAACTAAGTGAGATTGTAGAAAATCATACAATTTTGCATTTTTTATCGATACTAGAAGTTATGATATTAATGCTAAGTACAGCTTGGTACCTAACAGCTGCCTTTTCCAATAAAAAACAAACTGTGCATGATATTTTGTTTAAAACTATAGTGGTAGTTAGAACAAGAATATAGTGTACTAAAAGTTTGTGTCTTATTCTTAACATAACAATAAAAATATTGTTAAATTAATAACTTTTTAGCAAAATCTATTTATTATTGTATTATTAGTACAGTTATCAACCAAAAGGGGAAATTAATATGAGTACAAAACAGTATAATAATATGATTAAAGAATACTTTAGCAATAATAATAAAGGATTTAGTTCGCCTTATGAAGTAAGATTTTCGGAGTTAAATATTAAGGTAGAGGTTTATTCTCATAACTTAAAGCCAAACAAAATTGCTCAGATGGAATCTGATACGAGGGAAGTAGTAAAAAATTTTCAGAATATATCTAATTTGAAAAGCAGCGGTTCAGAAAAGATTCTAAAAGTCTACATCTTTGATGATCAAGCTGATTATAAGCATCTTGGTAGTAAATTTGGCTTTGACCTTGGAGATGAGGGTGGTAAGACTTACTACAGGGGAGAACAAGGTGTTTTTGCTGACATGTATGTTTACCAAGCAGGTGAAATTCATAATTTTAAACATGAATTAGCTCACGGATTGACTTATATTGCTACGGGAGGTAAATCACTTCCTACCGTACTAATGGAGGGTATTGCTGATTACATTGAGCATAGCTCAGACCAAAGCTTTAATACTCAAGAAGGGTTTAGCATTGATGAGGCAGAAAAAGCAATTGGTACAAGAGATTTAAATATAAATAACATCTTAAAATTACAATATTCAGAAAACCATGCAGATAACAGCTTGGTATATAAAATGGGTCATGCTTTAATTATGTACTCAAAGGAGAAGGGAATATTGGGTGAGCTTTTAGAAGCAGCAAAAAAAAGTGATAATGGTCGCATAGAAGAATTAGTACAACAGAAAGATTTTAGAGAATGGCTATCTCAACACAATACTGAAACTGCAATGAAGGAAATAAATGCTTTGCAAGTAACACAAGGAGATTTTATAGGAACTAAAAAAGAAGTAGTGGACGGAGAAATAAAAAACGTATCTTACCACAAAGCTAATATAGAAAAAATGGATGGTGAGAGTGTAGGGAAATTTTCTACTACATCGCATTACTTTACTGGAGATTATTTGCGTGTTGAAAATTCAGCTATTAGATGTAGTCTAGATTTATCAGAACAGTATAGGTTTATAAAATTAGTTAATCGCAATGATGAAAAGAAGTTAACTTATTGTGATAAATACGGTAATGAGTATAAAGATAGTAACGAATATAAATTTTACATATCTCAAAACATTGCTCGTTATGAGGGAAAACTACAGGAAGATGTGATTGAAGAGTTAACATATTTTGACCCAAGCCAAGCAAGGAGTATAGGTAAGTCATCTGTGGATTTTGAGCAGGGAAAAATATATTCTATTCACTCAAATGGTGCAAATTCAGCAAAGCAAATGAATGGAGTATCAATATATGATGGTAACTATAAGGTAGGAGAATTACTCACTGAAAGTGGTTATTTTGTCAAAATAGAAGGCAGTGATAGAGGGACATTTATTTTTACAGATAATTTAATGGGTCTATATACGAGATATGAAGATGGAGCTTACATTGCTGTCACAAAAGAGAGTGGTGAATTTACAGCCTCTCTTATAGATGGTAGAGCAGTAAGTAAAGATGAGTACTATGATAAACCACACTTGCATAGAAATGAATTACTTGAGCCAAGCATTAACCATATTGATAAAGAGAAGGTAGATAGCTCATTATTATTAAAAAATACTATGTTTTTAGATCATTCGGAATCAGATAGAACTAAAGAAGCTACCATAGTTAAAAGAGGAGTGCTACTTGATAATAAAGGAACAGAAAGAACAGAAGATGATGTATATGAAGCAAAAATAGAGCAAGATGATTTTATGTATACATTCCAAAATAAGGGTTTTTATATTATGCCAGAAGGGGGACTCTTTATCCATGATCATGGAAAAAACATACGTTACCAATTACCAAAGGAAATTACTCACTTAAAATTAGCAGAAAAAGATGGAGTGAATAAATTAATGCCTGTTACTAGCAATGGTAATGAATGTAATTATGATGTAAGAGGTAATATTATTCCGAATGAATATAAATATATTGATCCAATATTTGCACATAAGTATGCAAAAGAGGATCATTCACACAAACATGTAAATATAGGGCTGATTAATTTTGATAAATATAGACCTGGCACTATATTTGAAATGAGATATGACCCAAACGACTATCAAATACCAAGAGATGCAAGTGGTAATGTAATAAAGCTAAAGCACCAATCATACTTTACAAAAGTAAAATTATTCGATGAACATGGTCAGGAAGTTGGTATGTTATCTAATAATTTCCACAATTACACAGATAAGATATTCTTCTCTGTTGACTACAACTACAGTTACACTGATTTCTTAGCGTCTGTTGCTCCTCAAGTTAACATCGAACAGTTAAGTAATGGGACTAAAGTAATAACTTTTGATCAAGGCAAAGGTGATATAGGTGGTACTGATAAGGGGTATACAGATTATCAAAAAATATATACTTCAGAAAACCAAAAATCACAGTCTCACGATGAACAAATGCAAGGCGATCAGCCAGTAGCTTATGCACAAAAAGCTCAAATGCAATCTAGCAATAACAATTACCGTGATTATAATGTGCAATACGATAAAGGGCAAAACAGTGGAGCAAGAGGGAAAAGAACAGCTGATGAAGATGGTTACTCTTCTAAACAAAAGTATGTTGATAACAATGCGATCCAACCTGGAGCACAAAAACCTATTATTCTGAATTTTGAAATCGAAAGAGGTGAAAAAAGAGATCCAAAATTAGCCCTAGAAGATCTTAACAGCAGAGATCCGAAGATAGTAGAAAAACTAAAACTTACACTTAAAGATTTTGAGCTTTATCACTGTGTACGTATAAAGCTTACAGAAGAAAGTAAAAACTTTTTACGTGAAACATTAGGAGATAATGTTCAATTTAATAATCTTGACGACTATTTTGATTTAGATCCTGAGCTTTACTATATCGTGTATAATAAATACGCTGAATATGCTAGTAGAGACGAACTATATGTTAAGAGTAGTAGCGGTAGTGTGCTCGTTGGCAATCTTCCACTTAATCATTACGGTCTTTCGATAGAAATATCAGCTGATGGTTCTGAAATTATAGATCATGGTTTTTATCCTTCATCTGTAATTCATAATCCTGATTTTTATAATAAAGATTCTAAGGAGAAAGATAAGGAGCCTAGTGGCCTTGATGGTAGTAAGTTTTTAGAGGATGTCAAAAATACTTTGCTAAGTCATAATGGTAACGGTATTGAACAAAAAAACATATTTACACAAGTGTCTAATAACATTGCTGAAAAAGAAGAAAAGGCAGAAGAGGAAAAAAAATTAGCAGAAGAAGCATTAACTAAAAAGAACATAGAATTAAAAGAGTCTATAGATAAAGGTGATATTGTTATATATAGGGTAAGAGAGAAAGCTAATCCTGATGATGACGAACGTTCATCTGCAATTTTAAAAATGACTAAGAAGAGCCAAAAAGCCTTAGGTATCAGCGATGAGGATAATAAAGGCATAAAGCTGGATACAAATAAATTGCATATAACTGAACTTCAAGATAGTTCCCACGAAGGCAAATATATGGTTAAAGATGGTATAGATCACATACCATACAGTAACTCATTATTTTATGTTTTAGATAAAAATGACCCTTCTAAAAGTGGCTTTTATGACTTAGGGCAAGATAAGTTTAAGTCTCCTGCTAAATATTTAGATACTAAATTTAAGTATCCTTTTGATAGTGAGTTACATCACAAATTACTCTCTCATACACAGATAGAACAAGCTCAGTCTGATCAACCAGTAGTGAATGCACAAAAAACTCAAAAGCAGCATGATAGTAGTAACAGCGTAGAATTCAAAGAAGCCATAGGGAAAGGCGATGTTATCATATACAGAGTGAAAGAAAATAGTAACTCTGATGATAAACATGCATCTACAACCTTTAAAATGATTAAAAAAAGCCAAGAAGCAGAAGCTAATAACGGGTACATGAAAAGTGTTAAACTTGATTCAAGGGATTTTGATATTAAAAAGGTTGGACATCAAGAGGGTGTAGAAGATGGTGATCAATTATTTTATGTACTATATAAAAACGACCATTCTAAAAGTGGGTTCTATAACTTAGGTAAAGATGAAGTTAAATTTAAGACTCTTGTTAAGTCTTTAGGAGACCATGAACATAAGTGTACTTATTATGATAAAATTGACGATAAGTTCTTAAGTTCAGAGCAAAATAACCATAAACAGCAATATGCTCACAAAGAACAAATGCAAAGTGATCAGCCACAAGCATCACATAAGGTAGATAAACACCATGCAAAACATGAAGATATTGTTTTGAAAAATACTATCCTTAGTGTTGGTAAAGGTGAAGAAGTAACTCTTCCTAATGGGCAAAAAATACATAAAGTAGAGATAAAAGTTAAATATGAGGATATTAAATCTCTATATGAGAAAGCAGCATCATCAGAGGAACAGCAATATGTATTGGATTTCTATTATAAATTGAAAAGTAATAGCTTTAAGATTGGTGATCTACCAAAAGGGAAATATTACTTCAAAGGTGATAAGTTCATTATCCAGGATAAACAAGGAAAGAGTATTAAACTTCCTGAAAAAGAGATATCGTTGCAGCTGATGCATCTTAAAGATCATCAAGGAAAGGACCATCTTGAATTAGTTGTTTTAAATAAGGCAGATGGTAAAGTGATCGGCAATATTCATGAAATAGATAACTTAAGTTATGGGTTATTATCATCTTCTGATTCATCAGATCAATTAAATCTAGATGTTTTAGGTCATCTTGAAACACATCATAATGATCTTAAATTTTTAGATCACCATAATGAATATGATACTTATTTAATGAACGGATTGGAAGTTCAAATTTTTGGGCATGTTCATTAAAAACACTTTAAACTGACAAGTTTAGGGTTATAAGGCCAGCTAAGTAAAATACTCCGTGCAACTATGCATGCATCAAGTATACTTAGCTGGCTTAGTTTATTTTTAGATATGCCTGATTTCTCATTAGAAAATGAATTAGATGGAATTGTTGCAGGCGTTGATGAGGTTGGTAGAGGAGCGCTTGCCGGTCCTGTTATCTCAGCAGCAGTAGTTTTTTTAAATAGAATAAATATTACAACTGAAATCAATGATTCCAAAAAGCTCACTCCACAAAAAAGAGAAGAATTATATGAGAAAATGACATCAGATATAAATATAAGATATGGCATAGGTATTGCAGACGTTGATGAAATTGATCAATACAATATTTTAGGAGCAACAAAACTATCAATGAAAAGAGCATTAATCAATTTAAATATGGAACTAGATTATGTATTGGTAGATGGCAATCAACCACCTGATGTACCGTGGAATGTAAAATGTGTAATAAATGGTGATAATCTAAGTGTATCAATCGCTGCAGCTTCTATTATTGCTAAAGTAACTCGTGATAGATTTATGATGCAGCTGCATCATGATGCACCTGAATATAACTGGTATAAAAATAAAGGATATGGCACTAAAGAGCATATCCAAGCTTTAAATAGGTACGGTGTCAGTGATCACCATCGTAAAAATTTTGCTCCTGTAAGTTTATTAACAGTAAAATATTTATTTTAAAAATATATAATATGTACTAAATATTTAAATTGGGGGGTAGGTGATTGCCGCATTAATAAAATTTACTATTTTCTTCGCTTTAGTTAAATGGCTTATCCTATAATTAGATATATTAGAATATACGTTGTTAAATGAGTAACTAATGAAATTACTCCACTGACTTTTCCAAGTCTAAAACCATTGCTAATATATAATAAAAAAGACCTAAAAATATAACTGATACAGCTATTACTGATTTCTATTGGTTAATCTGATGAAAAATTCACACGGGGAGAAACCCCCGTGTAAACTTTAAATTTAGAAATTATACATTATACCTGCTTCAACACCATGTACAGCAAAACTGTTTTCGATGGCTGCAGTAGTTGATTTAACGCGTGCAGGTTCATGCTTAGAAGTATCAATAGCAGCATCAGTTATTGCCTCTGTTGGCTTAACTTCTTTAAACTTATCACCCCAAACGCCGAAATAACGATAACCAGCAAAAATTCTCGCTGGTGAATTTGGCAGAGCAAAGCTAATCCCTCCTTTGAATTGATAAGCAGGAGCGAATCTACTTTTATCTAAGAAGTTAATCTTAGTTAAACCAAGACCACCTCCAATATATAAGTCAGCTTCAAACTCTTCACTGATTCTAAAATCACCATAAGCATTAACCATTCCCGCAATGTTATTGAAGCCTTTATTTTTCATTCTAAATGCAGCCAAGCGTGAGTCTGGTATATCTTGAGGAGAAGTTTCCGTATTTTTTCTGACCACTGCATCTATACTTGCCCATTTTGATGGATTAGTAGCATGATCAAGTTTAAAAGTGCTTCCAGAAGAAGCGTTGTCACGTTGCAATTCAACATATTGTGCTTTTTCTTCTGATTCAAAATCTTTATCATCAATATTTATTTGTGAATATAAACCTTGAAATTCAATTCTAACTCCTTCCATAAGAGCACAACCTAAAGACAAGCCACCGAGCAAGGGTGAACCTTTATACTTAGGTTTGTATTCTCCTGCTGCTTTGCTCTCAGAATCCCATCCAAGAATTGCTCCTGTTGTAACACCTGTTGCATCTTCCTTTCCTTTCAAGGTGCCTATATTGTTCCAAAATTCACCATGATAATGAAGAGCACCATAAATATTACTAATCTCCCCATCAACTGGACCAACTGGGGAGTCACCTGCAACTCTAGCAGAAGAGTAACCAGGAGAAAAAGTTAACAGCGTTATCAACGCAGTTCCTGAGATTATTTTTTTACAATAGATATCCATAATATTAACCTTATAAAAATAAAAATTTAACTCTAAATAAAAATAGAGGATAATTAAAAATCAACTAAAGTCTAGTAAAAGTTACGCATATATATTTGTTAGTTAATAAGAAATTATACCTTTTTTAATACTATCTAGTAAATAACTCACTTACTTTCATTTGCTAATGCGGATAGAGATTTAACCAGAGAATATATAGCATTACGAACTTTTTTGCTTCTAACATTAGCATATTCTCTAACTAATACCAAAATTTCTTTACTTTCAGGACATCCGTCATATTCAAAATTGCCTTGTTCATGAAGAGTATCTGATTGTCCAGCTTGTTCCTTCTGAAAAACATCTCTAGGAAAAAAGTCATTTACATCTATTTCTAGCACTTTTGCTAAATAATATAACTTGCTAGCTGAAATACAGTTTATTCCTTTCTCATACTTCTGTACTTGTTGGAAAGTAAGACTTATTTCTTGCCCTAGATCGCTTTGAGTCATTTTTTTTATAAGCCTAGATTCTTTTATTTTCTTGCCAATATACTTATCAACTTCTTTATTTTTTACTTTCCTATCTCCAGAATTAGACATGGAACCAATAACCCCTCTACTTGAAACCTAATTAAATTTAAGCTCCACAAACAACTAAAATAACTTCTTGCTAATTGTAGTATAAAATAATAAAAAAAGAAATAGATTTTTTACTCTACTAAAATGGTAATTTAAATTCAGGTGGTAGACCCATCATACTAGCAAGATTTGAAAATAAATTTTTTTTATCTTCTTCTGCTGCCTTAAGCGCATCGTTAAATGCCGCTACTATTAAATCTCCTATAATATCTTTATCTTCATGTTTTAACAATTCATCATCTAGATTAACTTCCTTAGCTTTAAAACTGCCCATCCCTTCTGTAGTAATAACTACAGAAACTTTACCACCAGCAGAAACACCTTTGAATTCCTTAATTGTATGGCCTGCCTGTGCTTCCATAACCTTCTTTTGTATAGACTCAGCTTGTTTTTTTATTTTGTTAATGTCCACAATCACTCCTTATTTTTTATATCTTCTACCTTTGCGCTTTTGAAAACGTCCAAAACTTTCTTAACAGCTGGTATATTTTCAAAAACTTCTATACAATCATCAATTGTTACACACCATTCTAATTGAGTCAGAGAATTTAAACATTGCGTCAACGTAGTAACAAAATTTTTATGTAACAAAACCTTAGCCTTTAGCTTAAGATGACCTGCACTACAGCTAATTAATTCTACACTACTACACAACTGGTTGTAAAGAAAAATTTCTTTATTCTTATCTAATAATGTTAAAATTTTATTAAAGTTATAATCTTCTTCTCTCTCTCTATTATATAATATCTGTGAATCCTGATAGCTGCCTTTATTTGTAAATACACTATTTATAACCTGTGCTGGTGATGGTAAATCTGCTAAATAACATAAATTAATTAAAATCATTTCAGCAAATAAATCACTACAAGAAAACATCTTTATATTCTGAATTCCTTTAAAAAGAGCCTGCCAAAGCCTAAGCATGAAACTTAATGTTTTCTTTTTATCTAATTTTGTTATTCTGGCCATTTCGTACTCTGTTGCAGTTTCATCTTTTAGCCCAGTTACTAAAAAACAACATAGCAAGTGAACTATTTGTAATAATTCCTCTAGAATAGAAATGGTATTGGCACTTTTACTCGCATTTTTGAAAATAATTAAAGTTCTAGCAGGGTCACTCTCCAGCAATGATTCTACAAGATCAAACAATGTTTTTCTATCTGTTAAACACAATATATTTTCAACTGTAGAAATGGAGATATTGTTTTTACCACTGTATAGTGTAACTTGGTTAAGCAGAAGCAAAGCATTACGCACAGAACCTTCAGAGTTACGTGTTATCAATTTTAGAGCATCTGTTTCAAAAGAGAGATTTTCTTTCTTTGCTATATTACTTAGATGTGCCGTCATATCATTTGCTTGAACTTTTTCTAAATTAAAACGTTGACAACGAGAAATAACAGTACCTGGAATTTTTCTTACCTCTGTTGTTGCAAGAATAAACTTAACATTAGACAAAGGCTCTTCTAATGTTTTAAGCAAAGCATTAAATGCGCTATTTGAAAGCATGTGGGCTTCGTCTATGATATACACCTTAAACTTAGCACTGATTGGGAGATAGCACGTGCTTTCAAGTATAGCTTTAATATCTTCGACACTTGTATGGCTTGCCGCATCTATTTCTAAAACGTCAGGATGTCTTGAATCTTTTATAGCTGCACAATTGTTGCAAACTTTACAAGGATAAGGTGTTGGCCCTGATGAACAATTTAAACACAAAGCTATAATTCTCGCAGTTGTTGTTTTGCCAATACCGCTACTTCCGGCAAGGAGTATAGATTGAGGAATTTTGTTCAAGATAAATGAATTACGTAAAACATGTACTAATACATCTTGTCCTACTAATTCCTCAAATGTATTTGGTCTATATTTAGCTGCTATGTTCATAAGAAAAGTATAATATGGGCATGTAACCCAAAACAGTTCTAATATGGCTGCTTCATTTCTAACCTGACCAATTTATAGTAGTTTTGCCTACATGCCTAATCATTATAATGTAATGTTTCTTTTACTTTTCAATTATTTATTTTATCATTATAACATATACTAATGCCTTTAAGGGCTTATATATAGAAGAGGAAATCTTTCAGTTTTTTCTAGGCTACTGTGATGTTTCTGTTTTACTTTTGTTTGTTATGTCTTCATATAAGAAAATTAGTCCCTCTATGGCATATGGTATAATTAAAACACTTAATATTCTACCGTCAGCTAAGTATAACAAGTAGTTATATGGATCTGATAATGTGTTTAAAAACTCAAATTTTTGTTTGCTATTGTGATCATTACTTTCTAAAGTCTCTTTAATTTTTAGTAAGCCAAAGATTTCTTCATAAGTAGGTTTTGCTGATAGCAGTAATGAGTCGAAGCTAAAAAATTCAGCAAAGGCTCTATTGTAAAACTGCAGTCTTTGATTTGCATCATATATAACTATAGCAACAGGTAAATTTGCTAATAAAGTTTTTTGTATAGTAATATACTTATTAAGTTTGTTATTTAGCTGCTCTATTTGAGTTATATCTTCTGCATACCCTATAAATTTATTTGATTTTTCTACTTTAACTTCTGTAAAATTGTATAATTTTCGCTCGTTATTAATTATGACATGCTTAGTTCCAGTGCAATATTTAGATGAAACGTTGCCTCTTGACATATTGCTATTTAGTATTTTTTTTAAACTTTTAATACATTGAGGATATGATGTATTATATACACTTATTTTAAAACCGTGATCACGCTTCCATACAGGATATGGTATTATGTCTAAAACATCTGTAAAGTCTCTTAATTTCTGAGTATACCTTGTATTTTCCATATTAAGGTTATTAATTTTTGTAACAGAATCCGAGATGTTTTTAATCCATAACAAAGCTCCGACTATATTAGTTGTACTTCCAATTATGCTTCTACCATGACATACACAATAAATTTCAACACCTTTTGCTTTTAATTTTATTGTGAAAGATTTGTTTATTTCTTTTACTTCATTTAGATTTCTTTTTAATAGGTCTGATTCTTCAAAAAAATTTGCAAATTCATTAAATGAGTAGAATATAGTGTTAAATAAAAGTAGCAAATTAGGAGAAAATCTCTCTATTCGTTTTTCTGCATCCCATAAATAAAACCCGTCATCTGTAGCATCAATTAGATTATTTAATAGCGTATTTTCGTGTTCCAAATTTCTTGACTTATGGTTAATTTTTATTAAAAAATAAGAAACTAAAAAAGATAGCCATAAATTTACAAAAATAAAAATGTATGTAAGCATATTAACCTAAGTAGATAAAAACAAGCTCGCTCTTTTATTTTAAAAGAAAGAATTAAAGAACCTAGCCTTATGAAGAAACGTATAAGTGCAAATTGCCTAACATTTTAAATCCTACTCTTTTATAAAGATTAACTGAAGATTTCATACAGTGAGCTATAACGTATTTACAGCAATGTTGTTGCGCTATTTTAATTCTTTGCATAACCATTTCAGTAGCAATGCCTTGGTTTCTATACATAGGTAATACACCATCGCTGTAGAAACCTGCTATTTCATCTTCAATGTAAATTCCACAAGTGCCGACTGTTTTGCCGTTTAATTTTGCAAGAAAAAACTTTAATTTGGAAGCCTGATTACCATGATTTAGTATTCCACGTAAGAATGTACTTACAATTCCTAGATCATGATAAAAAATAACAGATGTCATTTTATCCAGCTCTGTTAAGTCTTCTTGACTATTGACTACTTTTAGTACTAAGTTAGGTACTCTATCCTGAGATGGCAAATAATTTCTTATATTTAAGAAAGCTTTTTTAGGAGTGCTAGCACTTTTTATACCAAGGTTTTCTAATTTGGTTCTAACCTTTATATGAGAATCTATAGGCCATGTTGCTTCTATCTTTCTTTCTTGTAGATAATTCAGAACTTCTTGGACAGACTTGATGCAAAATTCACCTTCTTCTGTGTAAAACACATAATTGAATAAAGATTGGTTAGTGCCGCCTATTGTAACAATAAGGTTATTAAACTTATGCACCTCCCAATTGGACAATTTAGTTGTACCTATTATGTAATCTCTTAGGTTTTTAGTTGCGAGAGATGATCTAAGAACGCTATTTTTCTGCTTCATAGTAAATAGTATAATAATATTATAGAAAAATAAGCAAACACAGCTGCCAACACGTCATCTAGAATAATGCCTAATGCACCCTTTAATTTTCTATCAATGAAGCTAATGGGCCAAATTTTTACTATATCAAAAAACCTAAAAAAAATAAAACATACGAAATATAAACTAAAGTGATATTTTACGTTTACATTATTGCCTAGCGTAATGAATGTTAAGAAGATTGTTAATAGCTGCCCTATTACCTCATCAATGACAACCTCGCTCGGATCGTTGATAGTTCCATAATGACGCATGTAATTAGTTATAGACCAAAAACCTAGCAGAAACATGGCAAAAATAATTATTGCACCTATAATACTATTTAGCAGAATAAAAGGTAAAAGTAGCAATGCAGCTAAACTACCTATCGTTCCAGGTGCTTTTTTAAACATACCAAGTAGAAACCAAGTCGATATTATTTTAGAAAATAATTTCATCTCAATCTTTCTTACTTAAGAGGTTTGATATTGAGTCTTCTACTGTTAACTCTGCACGCAAAAGTTTATGAATAGTTTCACATACTGGCATTGATATATTTAATTTTGCTGCTAATTGTGATACTGCTTCAGCAGTTGCTGCACCTTCAATTGCAGTTTTACTTTCTGATAAGATCTGTTTGACGTTGCCATTGCTTTTTCCTATAGCAAAACCAAAAGACATGTTTCTTGAGTTTAAAGCATTGCAAGTCATAACCAAATCTCCTAAACATGAGATACCAAGTAAAGTGTCTATATTAGTGTTGCCTGTTCTTGCTACGCACATGTTTCTTATTTCTTCCATACCTTTAGTTATAACTGCTGCATGGGCACCGCACCCAATTTCTTTACCTAAAATTATACCACATGCTATAGCTATAACATTCTTGATTGCAGCACAAATTTGAATTCCTATCAAATCTGCACTTGGAAGCAACGTTATATGGTTATTTTCTAACTTTGGCATAAGAAATGACTTAACTTTGTCACTTTCACATGCAAGTGTCATAAAACACGGCAATTTACGCCCTATTTCTGATGCAAAACTTGGACCAGATAAAACGGCAACTGGGCTATTGCCAAACATTTCATTTACAATTTCACTAGGAAACATAAGTGTTAGTTGCTCTATTCCCTTACATCCTATAATGAAATGACTATTTACAAGATTTTGTTTTTTAAGATTAATGCATAAGTCGCGCAAGGACTGAGTTGGGACCGCTAAGATTATTATTTTTGAAGTGATAGCCTCTTCCAAATCGGAAGTGATAAAAACATTATTAGGAATTTTACATCCAGGTAAATATTGGCTATTTTCACTAAAATCTTTGACGGACTTAATTATGCCTTGATTGCGAGTCCACAATTTGATATTAGTATTGCTACTTAACGATATTGCTAATGATGTTCCCCATGATCCAGCACCTAAAATTGATATTAATTCTACCATTAATTTTACCTTTAAGTTATTATTTTTTATGAAGCAACTATAGTAAAAGATATAGATAGTAGGAAAAAATACAAGTGACTTAATTGTATGTGAGATATTAGTGCTTAAGTTTTTATTAATAATGTATTAATTTATGTTGAATATATTTAATATTTATTAAGTTTCAACTTGAGGATTATGCTTAAGTAATTTATAAATTCTAAATAAATTAGGTAATTAAGTAAGGTATCTAGTTAATATTATTTTTCAAAAATTTTTGTATAAATAGTAATTGTTCTGTTATTTTAAGTTGTAAATTTTATGAGGTTTTGATATGCGTATGTTATTAGTTGAAGATGATCCTGTCAGTGCAAGGAGTGTTGTAAAGATGTTAAGAGATGGTGGACATTCCTGTGACATTATAAATTGTCCTCAAGAATATAGAAATGATCTGGTTTATTCAAGTAATTGCAGTCATTATGATATGATTCTACTGGATATACATTTGGGAGATGATGATAATGGTTTTGATATTTTACTTAAGTTGAGAAATGCAAAAATAACAGTCCCAGTGTTAATAACGTCATGTATAAGTTCTGTTAGTCATAAAACTAAGGGCCTTAAGCTTGGGGCTGATGATTACATGGTTAAACCTCTACCAAAAAGTGAACTGTTAGCACGCATTCACGCTGTAATGAGACGTACTATTGGCCATCCAGAGTCTTCTAATCAGTTTGGCAGCTTTAAAATTAATTTTGATAGACGTACATTAATAGTTAGAAAAAATGGTTGTGAATATGATGTAAAATTAACTAATAAAGAGTACTCTATGCTAGAATTAATGGCTATGAGGAAGGGGACAGTTATCTCAAAAGAAATGTTTTTAAATCATCTGTATAGCGGATCTGATGAGCCTTCAGATTCTAAAATAATAGATGTATTTGCATGTAAGTTACGTCAAAAGTTAATGGAAGCTGATAGTGGGAAAAACCATATAAAAACTATTTGGGGTAGGGGATATATGCTTGCTGAAGTTCCAGAAGAAGGTAATGATCAACAAAATATTAAAAAAGCAATAGAGAATGTAGATCTTGTAGAATTCAGTAAATTACTAGAAGAGAAAAATATTGATATAAATTCCACAAATCATAATGGCAACACGATTTTAATGGATATTATTAATTCTATAGCAGTGGTAACCAATGATAATAAAGAAGAACAATATTATAGTATGATTAATTTACTTCTTAATAATAAGAGATTAAACATTAATATTCAAAATAAAAGAAATGGTAATACCGCTCTACATATAGTTGCTATATTACCTAATGAAAGATTAGTAGAAAAATTACTCAAAAATAAAGATATAGATTTCTCTATTAGAAATAATGAAGGAAAAACAGCAGAAGAATTTGCGAGGAACAAGGGAGCTGAGCATATAGCAGAGATGATAGCTTGTAAAACAAAGGAAATACGTAAAGTTATAGTTTAGGTGAATTTATATACCCTTCATAATGACTAAAAATAAATTATATTATTTGATAAAAGAAAATAAGATTGTTGCTTTTTAAGCTTATGAAGGATTCAGTGAGCTAAGAGTTAATTTACATGGGGGATTTTAAATAATTTCTTTATTATTTTAACTTTGCATAGCTCTTTGTTGATTAAGCAACTCAATACTATCTACGTTAATTTGCAAAGTGTTTTTAATAAATTTATCCATATCACTGTGTCTGATAGAGACTCTATATTTGTTGACTTTATTTTGCTCATTATCTTGCTCATTTTCTTTTTTGCTCAAACAATAGGTTACTTTTTGATAATCATATCCTTCTGAACTCAAAATTTCAGTTAATCTTTTACAATCATCTTCGTAGTTAAAATCGATTACATGATCTTCCTTGTTCTTATGAATTACCGGCTTATGACCATAATCCGCTCCGATGATTTTTCTGATTGAGTGTTCTACTGCCATTTTATGGCTGTCCCCATCTAGAATAGGAACTGGTTTAAATAACTGTTGTCTAAATTGTGGTGTACACTGATATAGCTCTATATACCGATCATTATATTCTTTTACCTGCGCAAAATGTCTTTGATATTTAGTTAGTCCATCTTTTCCTTTTTTCTCCATTGTTTTCAAAAACTTCTTTACTGATTTTTGTGTATGTGGAATTCTGCATATAAGTGGAATTTGTTTTCTTAAGAGCTCTAAAGATCCTAAATAAGTAACTTTTGCATCTTGTAAAAATAGACCTTTTAATTTCTTTATTGCATTATATAAGTTTGCCTCCTTCGGCTTATAATGTCCACTATTGTTGTCTATATACGCAATTTTACCATCTATTACTTTCATTAATCCAGAGCAAATAATAGGTTTACCGCCTGCAAGCGTTGAATGACGGTAAGCATATTCTGATTTACCAACATCAGTATGCTCATGCACCACTAATCTACCATCAAGAGTTATCACATAAGCTACACCATCCTTTCTTGTTTTGCTAATTTTACCACGCGTATCATATAACTTACCTTCTAAGCTATATAGTTTTAGATCTTTATTGTCTTCACCGATATATAAAGCATGTTCAAATTGCTCCTCTTGAGAAAAATACTTAACTTTGGTATTAGTTGCAATGACCTTCCTTTCCTCTGTTCCTACTTCTGTAAAAAAATTATAGCATGGAAAAAGGAATTTGAGTTTATTTTCTATCCAATTAAGTATTTTACCTATAATGCTAAATGATTTCTTATTTCCCAGATCAATAGATAATTGCTGTTCTTTAGGTACTCCAGGATAATCTGATCTCGTGCCAGCTTTACCAAAACTTTTAGCTGCATATATAAACTTTTCCAGCAGGTATTTTTTGCGTTCTTCTGATACTGACACTATTAATCCCCCTATTAATATTATTATATAATATACTTATTTAGTAACAAAATCAATCATCTTAATATTCAACAAAAAGTGTGATTTGTATTATACTGAAACAATCTATATGTTATAATTTTATGAAAATACCGAAATCTCCTTTTTATCCTAAAAATTTTCCAGAGATGCCTAAAATTAAAGGTATCAAAATGGCTGTAGCAAAAGCAGGAATTAGAAGCTCTGGTAAAAATGATATGCTAGTTATGGAATTTACTCAAGGTACTTCTGTTGCTGGCGTTTTTACTACGTCATATGCTGCAAGTAGTAACATTGAACATTGCCGAAAGATCCTGCCTTTTGGTAAAGCTAGGGTACTTATTGTAAACTCAGGTAATGCTAATGTTGCCAATGGCAGTGCGGGATATAAGGCAGTAGAAGAGATAGTTAACTTATGTACTGATCTATTTCAATGCAAGGGAGAAGAAGTATATTTTTCTTCAACAGGAGTAATCGGCAAACCCCTCCCAGTAGATAAAATGAAAGCTGCAATAGAGAGAGCTGCAAAAAATTTAAGTGCAAACTCATGGGAAGATGCAGCTATTTCCATTATGACGACTGATACATATCATAAAATGACAACCAGAAAAACAGAAATAGGTGGAGTTGAAGTAACCATAAATGGAATATGTAAAGGCTCAGGTATGATTGCACCCAATATGGCAACAATGCTATCTTATGTGGTTACTGATGCTAATATTTCAACTGAAGTTCTACAAAAGATGTTAGATGAATATGTACCTATATCATTTAACAGCATAACAGTTGAAGGTGATACTTCAACTAGCGATACTTTACTTATCTTTGCAACAGGTTGTGCAAATAATGAGCAAGTAGACTCATTTGATGATCCAAAATTTAGCAGTTTTAAGCTAACACTCAGAGAAATGTTAATAGAAATGGCACATCTTATTGTTAAAGATGGCGAAGGTGCAAGCAAATTTATCACAATAACAGTAAAGGGTACATCATCTATTTTATCGGCAAAACAACTAGCTCTTTCAGTTGCAAATTCTCCGCTTGTAAAAACTGCAATTGCTGGTGGAGATGCTAATTGGGGTAGAATAGTTATGGCTCTTGGTAAAGCTGGAATAAAGTTTGATAAGAATAAGATTGCAATAAAAATCGGTAACGTTCAGATAGTAGAAAATGGTGAATTAAGTATAAAGTATGATGAACATCTAGTTACAGAATATATGAAAGGAAGTAACATTGAGGTTGAAATTGATCTAAGTCAAGGCCAAAGCAAAGCAACTGTATGGACGTGTGACTTAACCCATGGCTTTATTACAGTTAATTCTAAATATTTAACTTAATATATGAATTTATCAAATTACTTCAAAGGATATAATAATAGAGTATAATTAAATCGATTTCTAGAAATTGATAGAGTTTAGATATTTTTTACAAATAATCAAAAATTCTTGAATTCAAACTCAAATTAGATTCTTCTATCTCATCTCATAATCACCCAATTAAAAAAGAAAAATTAAAAATGTTAAAAAGAATTTTTTGAGAACGTTCAACAAACTGTGTCAAACAAGAAAAATATTAATATGAAACATGGAATGAATGAAAAAACATCGAATAAAAACAGTGGATTAATAAAGAGTTAATATATTATCGCCGATCAGAGACTGGCAAAGTCTGATCAATAGAAGCAAGTTTAGAAAGAAAATAAATGAGAATGGAATCATAGAAAAGTTCAAAATACAGATTCAGACTCATTTGAAGATAGAGACTTGAGCCACAAAAAAAAGACAAATTAATTTACACCCTGAACTTGAAATGTTTGCAAAGTTATAAATATCGAAACGACCATAAGCAGCAGCAATATTACCGATAAATTATTACCAATGAGTGGCGCAGTCGGTCATATTTACCCAATAATTTGTATGGTTTTTCAAAGTAAGCAAATTCGGCATAGATCAAAAAAAGAGGCTTTTATTTTGCTGGTTATGAATGATCTCAAATTGTGTATTTTTCTACAGCCATAAACAACCAACGTAGAAATATATGGAGATAAGTAAAATATGTATCCAGCAAAATGAATGATTTGAAGAAAAGTGGGAATTCCCATGGTAGTGAAATCATGGCAAAATAATTGGGAAACTGGCTATTTAAAGTATTCAGATCCAATTAGGCGGCTACTACCAATCCAATTTTCATGGGCAAATGAGAATAATTCACTAAAACCAATTTACCAGTACAAATGCCTTCTGTGCTATAAAAAAGATAGAGCAAAATTGGACTATACCAAATTTGGCTTTTTGATGTTTTCTTTCCTAATAGATTAAAAATTCAGTTGAGTTTTTGACACAGTTTGTTGAATACTCCCAAACGTTTTGATTCAATTTAATAGCGGGAATTTATAATTGGGAACTTTCTATATGAATTTTGAAAGGGGTCTATTCTTAACTTTTCCTCACTTTTGCTGTGGATTCCCTTTATGCTTCTCAAGAATGCAAAAATTTGCTTCCAATTATTTTCTTTTATATATGGTAGTTTTCTTTTGGCTAATTACAGTAAACTACCGCTTTTTTCTACCTCAACAAATTTTGTTCACATGGCCTAGAAAAGATTATAATAAATTAGAGTGCACAAAATTTTGTCTTCTAATGTCTCAATATGCGATTTTCTTCCGTGACATTTCTTTTTTCTACTACTTTTTCAAACTCAGCAACTGTTAAATCGGTCAATTGCCTGAAAATATACGATTTCTTTCTTCATAACTTATTGCCCTCCATCAAAATTACTATTTAAACCTCTTCTCTACTCTTTCCAATCCTTCTTTCTTCATTCCTTAGGGAGGTCTATAGCTTCCCCCTTAAACTTTATTATAGTGCTTAAGTTGTAATTAAATTTTAAAAATTTAATAATATATTACTAATAATTTATGTATTTATTTTCCTATAATAAAATGTTGAAATGATTGAAATACCAACAAAGAAAATCAACATTGGTAAAATCCATAACATGTAATTGAAGGGCGGTATGCTGATTATCTTATCACCATAAACATGTCTTAAATCTGAGATTATTTCCTCATCACTGTCACCACTTTTAATTCTCTCACGTATGGCTTTACGCATATCGTAAGCTAACTGTGATTGAGATTCGTATAAAGACTCTCCGGCACAGATAGGGCATTTTACAATTTTAAATAAATCAGTAGCGCGTTCTTCCAACTTATGATCGCTTAGTTTTTCATCTAAAACAAAAGCATGGACAACAAAAAAGGGAATTAACATTAAAAAACTAATTGTCAATATTCTCATATTTATTAGTTTCTATATCTTCTTTTTCGTTATTACATATCTTTTGTATTTTATCTATGAATGCGTCAAGCCGCATATTGCCAATATACACTGCTTTATCATCATTATTATAGCTTAATATAACTTTTATGTTATCTTCACTAATCTTTTGTGCAACATTCAAAACTAGCTCTTGAATATTATTTATGATTTGAGCATTGTTTGAGGGTAAATATTGGCTGGCTAGAAAGTATATGCTTTCTTTATAATTTAACATATCAATACTGATTTCACCTTTGAATGAGTATGATAACACTGCAATGATAAAGTCGTGTAACTTCCCTTTTGCATTAATAGTAAAATCATTGCCACTGATTGAGAACTTTTCTATGTCTAAGTTTAACTTAACATTCGACTTATTACTTAAAATTTCAACATCAAAATTTGCGTTAATTTCTGGGCTAATCTGATCTTTTATATCAGTATGTTCGCTAATGTGAGAATTAACGCTGAGCTTTATATGCTCATCAGATTTTTTATCAAATATCAGTTGTAGATGGTTTTCTTGGCTGGATTTTGTACTAGTTTCACTATTGCTACTTAAAGTTATGCAGCTTAATCCATGATCTTCGTACCTTAACAGATTAACGCAATCTACAACACTGAGCTCATCTTTAATCTGTAGTAAAAAGGGCAACTTATTTAATTTTGAGGTAAGAGCTAATTTGTGAGTATTACAAACTACACTATAGTTTTCTTGATTGTCCGATATGGTAATATCTATAATATTGTTAGGAATAGATAAGGATAACCACTTACTGAATAGTTTATACTTAAGCAGCAAAGAGTCTAACTTGATAGAAGTTGACTGGGGTATGGTAATTTCAGGGTTTTTTATATCTAAATTTATACCAAAAGGAAAACCATAGGTGACAATATTGCCATAAGTAAGCTCAATCTCATAAGCTTTTGCATAAGATGAGATCTTTTGCAGCATATTTTTAGTTTTACTAGTGGCATAAAGCCATAATCCACTATAAGTAGTAAAAAATAATAAGATTATGACGGCTATGGCACAAAAAATTTTACGCATTCTTATTTTTTATCCACTGATATATTACGTGTGCTGCTTGGAATCCTTACACATAAGCCATCGATTTCTTTAGTAACTTTGACTTGGCAGCCGAGTCTTGAAGTTTCAGTGAGGCCAAATGCTAAATCCAACATATCATTTTCTTCATCAGATATTGAGTTAGTTTCTTCAACAGTATCATAAAAATCTTTTTCAACAATAACATGACAGGTAGAACAAGCAAGCGACCCTTCGCATGCACCTTCTAGTAAATCAGGGTCGCTTCTATGCGCTAGGCTTAGTAATGTCTCACCTTCGTATGCATCATAAGTTTTTTTGCTTCCATCTGGTAAAATGAATGTTACAGTTGGCATAATATCCTTTATCTCTCAGTATCTTTTAATTGATAATCAATTATTGCATTATGTAAATTTTTATCTGTTACTTTTTGCAATAACTTAGGAGTTTCAGCTTTTAAATGAGCAATAGCGTTATTAATTTCATTTAAGTTTGATTCTAGTAATGTTTCCTTTGCATAATCTAAAGCTTTTTGCAATTCATGATCTTTTATTTCATAATTTTTCATTGCTGCATCAATTATTTCAATAAAATGCTTATTATTTATTTTAGCTTCAGCTAGAGATCTTTTTTCTATATCATCACTGAAATTTTCCACCGATGCAGTTACCATATCCTCTATTTCTTTTTGGGTTAAACCAAAATTTGAATTGACAGTAACTTCTTGTTTAATACCTGTGGTGGATTCTACTGCTGTGACATGTAATATACCATCGGTATCAACTTTGAATTCAACTTTAACTTTTGCTCTGCCAGCTGGAAGTGGTGGGATTCCCTTTAATTCAAATTTTGCTAAAGATTTATTTTGCTCAACCATCTCACGCTCACCCTGAAGAACGTGTATTGTCATTGCTGCTTGCCCATCAACATAAGTTGTAAATTCCTGTATTTCCGAAGCTGGTAGCGGAGTGTTTCTTTGTATAATTTTTTCAACTATTCCTCCCATAGTTTCTATCCCTAAGGATAAAGGCAAAACGTCAATTAAAAGTCCTTTATTTTGAGAATTAGAGGTAAGATAGTGAGCTTGTCTTGCGGCACCAACAACTACTGCTTTTTCTGGATTAACATCATTTAATAATTTATTAGGGAATACTTTAGCAAGAGTGTTTTGTACCAATGGGACTTTAGTTGAACCACCAACTAGTATTACTCCTTTGATATCTTCAATACTTAAGTTAGCATCTCGTATCGTATCTATGATAATATTCATAGTTTTATCAACCAAACCTGATATTAAAGCTTCAAATTCACTTTTTGTAATTTCACATTTAAATGAATTTTCATCTACATTAAAACTAAAAACTCCTTTTTCATGCATGCTTAAAAATTCTTTTGCAGCACGCGCTTCAGTAATAAGCCTATTTTTTTGAGCAGTATTTAGTTTAATATGGTTATACATACCAAGTATATACTCAACAAGTAAAGCGTCAAAATCATCCCCACCTAAGCATACATCGCCACCCACAGCAAGTACTTGAAATACTTTTTCTTTGTGGAGTTTTAATATTGATATATCAAATGTACCACCACCTAAATCATAGACAGCGTATATTTCTCCTTCATTTTGTTTATCAACGCCATATGCAAGCGCAGCAGCGGTTGGTTCATTAATTAATCTTAATACTTCTATCCCTGCAAGTTGTGCTGCAAATTTTACTGCATTTCTTGCCGCATCATCAAAATATGCAGGTACAGTGATAACTGCTTTGCTTACCTTATAGCCTTTTGTATTCTTAACTCTTCTGCATAATGCTTTTATTATATCAGCAGCTATTTCAACTGGAGAAAGGTATTTACCATCACCAAGATCAATTTTAACAGTACCGCCGTGACTACTAATTTCATAATTAAAGCAAATTTTACCGATAATTTCTTTTACATCATCAGGTCCTTTACCCAATAGACGCTTTATAGAATAAATAGCATTAGCATCTAACTTAGATCCAACCTCAATTGCACCATCATAATAAGAGACTGCTGAGCGCAGCAATTCTTCACCACGCTCATCTTTAAAGATATGCACATTATTATCCTTATCAACTTCAGCAATTAGAGAATTAGTAGTGCCAAAATCTATGCCGAAGGCCATAGGTGCATGAGGATCTGATATTTGAATTAATTCCACTTTACCTCTTCGTATGATTTATTTAAATATTTAAGCCTATGCAATTGTTCTGCTGCTTTATTTAAATCCTTATTGGCAAAGAAATTCTTTAAATTCCTAATACATTCTTTTGTCTTATCTTCAATAGTTTTAGTTAAAATCTGCTTATCATCACCACTAAATATAGATTCCCTAATTTGCATCGATTCTTCAAGAATCTCAGGATCTACTTTGCAATTTTTTGCAACGTTAAGTAAGGAAAGCAAATATTCAGCTCTCTTTAAAGGCGATTTTAATGTTTGATAAGCTTTATTGATGTTGATAGTATCTTTCACAGCTACAGATTTTTCATGATCTAAGATACAATTATCAGGGTGAAAAGTTTTACTGAGTTCAATATACTTTTTTTCTAACAAATCTAAATCTACATCAAACTTAGGTTGTATGTTAAATAGAGCAAAATAATCAGACATAAAAACTTTCTCCGCAACCACACCTACCTTTCTCATTTGGGTTTTTAAAGACAAAGCCTGATGAAAACTTATCTTCTACAAAATCCATCTCTGATCCTAATATAAACATGATGGCCTTTGGATCTATGAGAATCTTGACCTTTTCACCACTATGCATAACCTCAATAGTTGATTCAAAAGGGCGAATTTCATAAGCATATTCAATATTATATTTCAAACCAAAACACCCCTTTTGCTTGATAATTATTCTAATGCCAATCACTTCCTGCCCTTTACCATCTAATAAATATTTTATCCTATCGAGCGCTTTATCAGTTATAGTGATAGGATTTTTTCTGTTTGCAAAACTCATTGGTCACTAACATGAAATAATATTTATGCTGAAGCATTGGTATCTTCTGTCTGCTCTTGTTTGTTCTGATAGTCTTTAATGGCAGCTTGAATAGCATCTTCCGCCAACACTGAACAGTGTATTTTAACTGGAGGCAAAGATAATTCTTGCACAATATCAGTGTTTTTGACTTCAGTGGCTTCTTTGACAGTTTTACCTTTTATCAGTTCTGTAAGCAAAGAGCTTGAAGCAATAGCAGAACCACAACCAAAAGTTTTAAATTTAGCGTCTTCAATCACACCATCTTTACCTACTTTTATTTGTAATTTCATAACATCACCACATGATGGTGCTCCAACTAACCCCGTACCAACATTTGGATCATCTTTATCTAAAGACCCAACATTTCTTGGATTTTCATAATGATCTAAAACACGCTTATTATAACTCATAAACACCTCATAAAAATTTAATGTGCATCCCACTGTACAGATTTCAAATCCACACCTTCTTGCACCATCTCCCATAAAGGGCTCATATCAAGTAGCTTGCCTATTTTCTCTACTACTAAATCTGCAGCATATCTTATCTCTTCCTCTGTTGTGAACCTTCCTATGCCAAATCTAATTGAAGAATGCTCTAGATCGTGGCCATTGTTTAACGCTCTTATAACATAAGAAGGCTCAAGAGATTCAGAAGTGCACGCAGATCCAGAACTGACTGCCAGCTCCTTTATTGCCATAATGATTGACTCACCTTCAACACAAGGAAAGCTTATGTTTAAGTTTCCAGGAATGCGTTTTTCATAATCTCCATTGAGTACTACGTATTGTGATTTTTTAGCTACCTTATCCAATCCATTAGTTACTCTATTATATAGAATATCCCTAAGATTTTTTATCCTTTCCTCTTCTTCCTTCATTTCTTCCTTAGCAATACGAGCTGCTTCACCAAAACCAACAGCAAGTGGTGTTGGTACCGTGCCTGAGCGCATTCCTCTTTCTTGTCCACCACCACTAATTAGTGGAGTAAGCCTTACACGCGGGTCTTTCCTGCGTACATATAAAGCACCAATCCCCATAGGACCGTAAACCTTATGACTAGAAATACTCATCAGATCAATATTCATATCATGTACATCTATTGGTATCTTACCGAAAGCCTGAGCTGCATCAGTGTGAAAGAACACATTATGCTCACGACAAATCTCACCTATTTCTTTTATAGGTTGGATTACACCTATCTCATTATTTGCCATCATCACTGAAACTAAGATAGTTTTATCAGTAATTGCTTTTTCTAATTCAGATAAATTTATTATCCCGTTTGTTTGTACAGGTAAGTATGTAACTGCAAAACCTTCATCTTCTAAATGTCGACAAGAATCTAACACGCATTTGTGTTCCGTACAGACAGTTATTATGTGATTACCTTTATTTTTGTAGAACCTTGCAACCCCTTTAACTGCCATATTATTGGATTCAGTTGCACCAGAGGTAAATATTACCTCTTTATCTTGAGCATTAATAAGATCAGCAATTTGTTTGCGAGCTACCTCTACAGCTTCTTCCGCATTCCAGCCGAAAGCGTGACTGCGAGAATGAGGATTACTAAACTGGTTAAAATAAGGTATCATTGCTTCAAGTACACGAGGATCTAACTTAGTTGTAGCTTGATAATCAAGGTATATGTTTACTAACTTATCATTCTGTTTCATATTAATGGCCTTTGCATTCATAAATTTTAAACTAATCTAGTATTATTTTTATAAATATTATACCAACAATTAACTATTTTTTCTATATCATCGTCTGTTGTATACCATCCTATACTTATTCTAATTGAACACTCTGCTTGCTCTTTTGTTGCACCCATTGCGAGTAAAACATAAGAAGGCTCAATTCTACCTGAAGAACATGCAGCTCCACTACTTACTGCAATGTTATTCATATCAAAAGTCATAAGTTGCACATCACTTTTAACACCAGGCATGCAAATACAGCTAGTATTGGGCAATCTATCACTATCCTTGCCAAAAATAATTGCATTGTCTGCGATTTTTAATATTTCGGATTCAAGTCGATCACGTAATTCTTCAATTTTATTTGCCTTGCCTAAAAGCTCTGTAATCTGCTTAATTGCAGAAGAAAAACTGGCAATTGCAACAACATTTTCAGTACCAGCTCTAAGTCCTTTTTCTTGCCCACCACCGGTAATAATTGGCTTTATTTGTAGCTTTTTATCAAAGACTAAAGCACCAGCACCAGCAAGCCCACCCATCTTATGAGCTGATAAAGTTAGCAAATCTACTCCTAAATCTTCCATATTTACATCAATCTTTCCACATGCTTGCGCAGCATCTGTGTGGCAAATTGCACCAAATTTATGAGAAATTTGTGCTATTTTTTTAATTGGTTGAATTACTCCTGTCTCATTATTTGCCATCATAACTGAAACTAGTACCTTCTTCCCTTCCAGTTTGTATAACGTCTTTTCTAATTCTAAAAGATTGACAATGCCATCATAATCAACAGGTATAATATAAGGGTTATCTGCAGATCTCATAATTGATGGGTGTTCTACTGCAGAAATAACTTGAATGTATTCCTTCATTCCCTTCATAACTAAATTATTTGCTTCAGTTGCAGAAGAAGTAAAGACTATTTCCTTATTATCAGTAGCAGAGATAAAGCTACGGATATCATCTCTTGCATCTTGTAGAATTTTGCGCACTTTTTGCCCAGCTTGATGTACTGAAGAAGGATTTAATGTTTCGTATGATAATATATAAGATGTATTTTCTTTAACAGAGTTACTAATTGGAGCTGTTGAGTTATAGTCAGCATACGTGTGTTCATTAGAATCAAATGATGATCTGCTGCTTATGTCAAAGTTTTCGTTAAGTACATCACTTAAAGATATTTTGCCAAAATAATCTTTCACATAATTACCAAGATCGTTCCATAAAGCATGAGTTTTGCATTGAGCTTGGTCTTTTAGACATCCTATACCATCATTATCACATCTTGTTATTTTTATTTCTTCCCCTATTGCATCTAGTATGTCACTTGTCTTTACTGATTCAGGTGAGCAATTTAGGTAATACCCACCCCCTGGACCTCTTGCAGCAGAAACTAAGCCACTTTTTCGCAATGCTGAAATCACATGTTCTGAATATCTTTCTGGTACAGACTGAAAATCAGATATATTAGATAATTTTATAGGCGCAGAAGTATTACTCGCTAAATGAACCATAACCATAATTGCATACCTTAACTTTGCTGTGATCAACATCTTATTAAAAATCTATTGCATAACTGACTTAGTTAATTTATAATTAATAAATATAATAATCTATATAAAATAATAGACCACTTGTCAAGTGGGTTTTTTCGAGTTTAATTAAATGGTTGAAGTTTTTTTTAATAGCTCAGCTCCAATTGGTGATAGTTCAACTAGAAGAATAGAAGGAATATATCATCAAAGTAAGGATGTTAATGCTCCTTTAGCTCTAGTTCTACCGTCTCATCCTCGATATGGTGGAAATATGAATAATAAGGTAGTTTGTAGTCTTTTTGATACTTTTGCTAATAATGGTCTCTCTGTACTCAAGATTAATTTTAGAGATATAGGAAAGCAGGCAAGCATGTTCAATAGAGGTATAGATGAGCTGAGTGATGCAGCGTCAGCAATGGATTGGTTGCAAGATAATAATGTCAGTACAGTACCTTTTTGGGTTGCTGGTTTTTCATTTGGTGCATGGGTTGCTATGCAACTTATGATGCGTCGTCCAGAAGTAGAGAGATTTATCAGTATTGCACCCTCTGCTAATCAATATGATTTTTCATTTCTTTTTCCTTGCCCTGTTCCTGGATTGATAATACAAGGAGATCGAGATAATATTTCTGAAGAAGTAATGGTATCGCAGTTAGCAGAAAAATTAATCAGTTCAATGAATAGCGAATACATGCAATATCACGTTATAGATGGTGCAGATCACTTTTTTCACGATAATATAGGAGAAATTAATAAGATTATTGATGATTATGTTAAAGCATGGTTAGATAATGTTTCAACAGTAAATAAAAATAATTTTGTAAAAAGAGCAAGGAGAAAAACTCGTCAACCTGCATAATTTAGATGTAAAAAATTGATGAACTAATAATATTTTATTGGTTTAAGTAGTTTTTGAAAATACAGTAATGGGGGAGTATGGGGATAAGAATAATTAAGAATATTGAAACGTTGATGGAGTTATTATCATCGCTTTTTAAGAAAAACCTTAGTGGTGAGTACTATACAAATAAAAGTGTTAAATCTATATTTTATTTTAGTCATTATGTGCAAGAAGAACAAACTCAAAACATTTTAAATAAGTCAGAAGAGCATCCCATATCAACAAAGTTACAACTTCCATATATTCAATCTGAACAGATTCTTGCACAATCTAGATCTAATCAAAATATTGCTGATTTGAGTAGTCAGCCTAATGTCAGTATAGAGTCATCAGTTCAAAAATTAGAATTACCTAAGGAGGGCGAATCGTTAAAAATTAATCTATCTCATGGGAATGTTAAGCCTATAGTATTTTGCGATGCTGAGGAGCCAAAGAAAGCGGATATCGCTACGCAACCTAAAAAACTTAGTGATAATCCTAATTTTTCGAAAATTAAACAAGAACTTGAAAATAAACTAAAGAACTCTTTTGAATCTAACAGTAAAAATACTTCCTTACTTAGTAGTAAAAATAAAGAGCAAGAGAAGGAGCAAGCTTGCAAGGGAGATGTTTTATCATTTATTTCTAGTTCTAAGGATATCTCAATTTTGCCAATAGAGCCAAAAACTAAACAGGAACCTGTAATTTCTAATGATAATAATTCTTCTATGCCACCACCACCTCCGCCTATTGGAGGTCTGGTAAACTTTAAAGGACCAAAGCTTCCTTTATCGTTACCTATGCAAGAGCAAAGTAGAATTAAGCAGGAGAAATTTTGTAATACATCTCAAAATAAAATAGTTAATATGCAGTCTAACCTAAATAATGTACCATTTATGGAACAATTAACATTAACGTTAGAACAAAGAAAAGGTAAAGCACATTCAGTTTAAGATATGTTGATTTCTTGTTGAATTCAATTTTAATAATCTATTCTCATTAAATACAATCCATATGGTGGTGCTGTAGTACCAGCTGCACTTCTTTTACATTGTTTTAAAATGCTTAAGATTTCCTCTGGTAATAAGCGATTCCTTCCGCATTCTACAAGAGTACCAGCGATTATTCTAACCTGATTATGCAAAAAAGAACGTGCTGATATTGCTATGTTAATATTATAATTATCTTGTAATATTTCTATATTATCGATCGTCTTTATTGGATTTTTTGCCTGGCAGTCTTTCGCGCGAAAGCTAGAAAAATCATGTTTTCCTATTAGGTATTCAGCAGCTTTATTCATTTTATTTACATCTAATTTTTGACATACTTGCCATGCGCGATTGTGGTCAATAGTTAATGGAGAGTAGCGATTGACTATTCTGTATAAATAATGCCTTTTTTTCGCAAAGAAGCGTGCATGAAATTCATCATCTGTAGTTTCTGCACTTAATACACAAATAGGTAATGGTCTTAAGTGATAATTAATTGCATTTCTCACTACATACAATTTATGTTCTTTTTTTAAATCAAAGTGCACTACTTGACCTAAAGCATGTACACCAGCGTCAGTTCTACCACCACAATGAACTGTTACTTCTTCATTTGAAAAGTTTTTTATAGCACCTTCAAGTATTTGTTGTATGGAATTTGAAGAATGTTTTTGACGTTGCCAGCCACTAAAATTACTACCATCGTACTCTACTATTATCTTATAACGCACTGTAAAAAATTTACTTAGGATAAAATTGTTAAATTTACCATAAAAGCTTTTAATTTAAAAGGTAGGACACAATCAATAATATCATAGCAAATCTACTTAAGAAAAATAACTTATCTCATCAAAAAATAAGTGAATAATTCAAATATTTAATTTAAAATTAGAACTTAAATAATTACTGAACATAAATATATGACAAAATACGTTTTATCAATTGATGGTGGCGGAATTAGGGGTATCATACCAGCTATTGTTCTTGCAGAAATAGAGCGGAGAACAAAAAAAACTATCTCCCAAATCTTTAATTTAATGGCAGGAACTTCTACAGGGGGTATTATTGCAGCTGCGCTCTGTAAAAAAACTGAAGAAGGTAAGTCTCAATACTATGCTAACGATTGTGTTAATCTTTATCAAGAATATGGATCTTATATCTTTGATTCTTCACCTATTAAAAAGTTAATTAGTTGGGTTGATGATGCAGAATATTCAAATAAAAATATTGAATATATGCTTGATCAGTATTTTGGTGATAGTACCATTGCTAATGTGACAAATAATCTATTACTAACTAGTTACGATATATATAATTGCTGTCCATTCCTTTTTAAAAGTTGGAAAGAAGATAGTAATTTTATAAAGTTACAAGATGCCTTAAGAGCAACTACAGCTGCACCATCTTATTTTATACCTAAATCCCTTAAAATTGATGAGATAGACAGAGTGTTAGTAGATGGGGGGGTATTTGCTAATAATCCAGCTACTTGTGCATATGCTGATAGCAAAAAACTATTTCCTAATGATAATATAGTTATTTTATCTATCGGTACTGGTATGACAAAAGATCCTATAACATATGCAAGCTCAGAGGAATTTGGCAAGGTAACTTGGGTTAAGCATCTGTTAAATATACTGTATAGCAGTGAATCAGATTCGACAGATTATCAATTAAATGAAATTATGAATAATAGATATATTAGAATACAATCTCAGCTAAAAATTGCATCTCATGCATTAGATGATGTTACTCCACAAAACATTCAAAACTTAAAGCAGGAAGCACAGATAATGATTGAAAGCAATCAAAAAGCAATTGATGACTTTTGTCAAATAGTAACTTAACATTAAGACAGAAATTTTTCAAAAAGAAATCTTAAAGTTTTTATAAACAATGGTACATATGTGTAGTGTGGATAAGTTTTAAAAGTAATTTTTAAAACAAATAAGCTGGTCTTTGCTTAATTTTAATATCATAAACCGCTTTATAACCAAAAAAAACAGTAATTTTTTCTATTATAAGCAAACTAAGATGTTGAATTTGCAAGGCCATACTGCTGTTTGTTACAAGTAAATGAAGTATGCCAGAGTTTGAGTTTTGGTAAAATACAACCTTCTCTGGCTCACTAGCTTTAGATATTTCACTGCCAACAATATTCCTCCAGTTTAGCAGAAGGCGAATTTCAATTTTGCTCACTTCCTTTTTTATGCACTTAGAAGCACAACTCTCTACAATTGATCTGAGTTTCTGTGGACCTCTATATTTGACAATCATAGACTAACTTAAAAAATATTACTTGTTCTTTTATTGCTTTTTTATGATATTTTGTTTTAGCGTAGTTTTCAACTTCATTTTCATTGATTTTGGTATAAGTAAACGCACTGCTTTTTTCAATTTCTTTTTGCATCCACTTTGCATATTCAGGGTAGTCAGTAGATATAATTACTTCACCTTTTGATATCATCTTTTTCGCTAAAAGTTTTAAGAATTCAGCATTGATTAACCTTCTTTTATTGTGTGCTCTCTTTTGCCATGGATCGGGAAAGAGTATGAATATTTTCTCCAAGATACAATCGGCAATATTGACTATTATTTTTTTGACATCATCTGGCCATATTAGAATATTTTTTATATTGTTTTGCTCTATTTTTTTTAATAAAGAAGATACTCCCTTAAGATAAGGTTCACAGCCTATTATTATAACATCTTGATTTCCTACTGCTTGGAAAGCGGTATTTTTACCACTACCAAAACCAATATCTAACCAAACCCTCTTTTGAAAAATTGTTTTTTCTATCCATTCTTCACTATTATTAACCACATATTTATCCAATAGCTCTTTATCGCTTTCTTTTAGAGTTGATCTTCTTGCAAATGATTTAATAATTCTTATTTCCTCATGCATTCTGCAAGCTCTCCAGTGGCCATTTTGCTTTTGGTGGAAAGTCAAGTGAGTTTATAAAATTCTTTTGCAAACGTTCAATCCCAGCCCATCCAACCATAACAGCGTTGTCAGTACATAAATTATTGGGAGGAAAAAATATGTTTAAATTATTTTGCAGAGCACACTCTTCTATTCTACTTCTAAGAAAGTTATTGGCTGCAACTCCGCCAGTTACAACGAAATTTTGTATCTTAAGTGATTCTAGCATACTACAAGCATTATTAATTCTATCTATTAATATGTCACTTATACATTCCTGAAAAGAAGCACATATATCACATACGTTTTCCTCATTTATTTCAATTTTATGCACTAAATTTCTCACTGATGTTTTGATTCCAGAGAATGAGAAATCACAACCAGGGCGTTTTTTGAGTGCTCTGGGAAAATTAAACTTTTTTCCATCTCCTTTTAAAGCTTTACTTTCAACTATAGGGCCTCCAGGGTACTGAAGACCTAAAACTCTTGCCACTTTATCAAACGTCTCTCCAAGTGAATCATCAAGAGTTGTTCCAAGTTGAGTATATTTTCCAACATCTTGAGCAACTAAAAATTGACAATGCCCTCCCGATACTATCAGAAGTAAGAAAGGGAAGTCCACTGTATGCAGTAGTCGGACGACAAGTGCATGAGCTTCCAGATGATTAATAGCAATAAAAGGTTTATCTGCAGCATTTGCTATTCCTTTAGCCATCATAAGCCCAACTATTAACCCCCCTATAAGTCCTGGGCCTGCAGTAGCTGCAACTGCATCTAAGTCATGAAATTTTATATCTTTCATTGCTTGTTTTACTAAATGCTCAAGATTATCCATATGAGCTCGTGATGCCATTTCTGGAAAAACACCGCCATATACTTTGTGTTCTTGTTGTGATAGAATTTCATGTGATAAAACTTGCTTATTACTTTTTATCACAGCTACTGCAGTTTCATCACAGCTTGTTTCTATGGCTAAAACGATTTTATCCATCTATTTAAGTAATCCTATTTCTTGATAATATTTTTTTGCTCCATCATGTAGTGGTGCAAAATTTTCCTTTATCATATCTTCCTTTTGTAGATTACTCAATGCTCCACTTATATTTCTTAATTCATCTAAATTATTCATTAAGTTTTTTACTAATTCATATGCTATATTCTCATCGAGATTAGATTTCGTCAGCAAAGATGCGTAAACAGCGATAGTCTTTGTGCTTTGTGGATTCCCTCTGTATATATTACCTGGAATTACTCCAGATTTATAATAAGGATATTTCTCTTGTAATCTCTCTATATTTTCATCATCTATAGGGATAAATATAGTATCACAAGAATACGTTACTTCCTGCATAGTGCCATTTGGATGCCCAATTACATCTGCCATTACATCTATCTTATTATCACATAATGCCTGTGCTTGTTCAGATGTTTTAAGCTCTGACGCTACAGCAAAGTCTTTTTTTGTCCAATTATTTACATCCATAAATGCTGTCATCATGCTCCTAACTCCAGTTCCTGGTGCGCCTATATTTACTCTTCTGCCCTTTATATCGTTAACTGTATTAATGTTAGAGCCTTTTCTAGCTACAAGAGTAAAGTATTCTTTATGCATTGAAAAAAGGAGCCTTAAATCATGCATTGGTTTTAGCTTTGAAACTCCACTGCCATGATAAGCGATATATTCCCAATCTGATTGGGCAATACCGATGTCAAAATCATCATTACGCATTGAGTTTATATTGTATGCACCTCCCGTGGTGGAGGCAACTGAACATATTACTTTTCCTTTATTACTATCTTGTGCAAGAAGTCTGCATATTGTGCTACCAATAGGATAATAAATGCCTGTGATTGAACCAGTGCCTATATTTAAGAATTTTTTTTTACTTTCTTTTGCATGTACATGAGTGGTGCACATTAAAGCTATAAAAGTAAATAGTAGTATAAAATGTTTTATGTATTTTCTCAATTTCGCTTCTGTTTAATATTATAAAAGACTTTCAACTTTTTTTATAATATCAAAGAATTCATTAAAATTCAAGCTAGCACTGCCAATTAAGAATCCTGACAGTTTATTTGTACAGACTAATTCTTCAACATTTATTAAATTGACAGAACCACCATATATAATTTGCGACTTAACGTTAGGTTGAATTATCTCTATGGTTTCAGTAATTAAAGAAATATCAGATATGGACTTTTGCCCTATTGCCCAAACTGGCTCATAAGCTACTGTATATTTACCTCTGTATTCTTCTTCGTGTGGTAAGCAATCTCTGCATTGCTTCAATAAGATTTCTTCAGTTTTTTCTTTTTCTCTCTCAAGTAGTGTTTCTCCTATGCAAATAATCGGATGAAGCCCAGCTGCTAAAGCAGCATAGGCTTTGGATCTTATTTTGTCGTCTGTTTCTCCACATAGTAACTTTCTTTCAGAATGCCCCAGTATTACATAACTACAACCTAGGTCAGATAACATTTTGGCACTTATCTCTCCAGTATAAGCACCTTTTTCTTCATAGTGACAGTTTTGTGCACCTATTTTGATATGAGGCGTTAGCTCAGTATTGTCTGGCAGCGCAGTAAATGGTGGGCATATAACTAGCTCAATTTTTGTGCTTTGGAAACGCTCGTTTAAATTCCGTATAAAATTTGTAAACGATGAACGTGAACCGTTCATTTTCCAATTGGCAATTATTAAAAAAGACATCTTTATATTTGAAAAAAATAAAAAGTGCCGGCTGTCGGACTTGAACTGACAACCTACTGATTACAAGTCAGTTGCTCTACCAATTGAGCTAAGCCGGCGTAAATTCTAGGTTTATATAAAAAAAGAAGTAAAGTCAATAGTCCTTTTTCTAAACTGTAGAGTACCCTCTAATGATATTTCTATTTGTGCTCATGACTTTGTTGTGAAGATAGGTTTTGCTGCTCCACAACAACTCCTTGTAGATTGGAATTCTGTAGCCTCAAATTCTCATTTGTTGCTTTTTTCGTACTAAAATCATTAGCCACGCTTATTGCATCTCCACACTTCATATCAGACCTTACAGTAGTTAACACATCAATTGCTGTTGCTATGCTCAATATTTTTACGTCACCAGTAGATTCATACATTATCAAGGGAGCAGTAGCTAGCACTATTCTTGCTACGTCATTATAGAAAAAGTCGTTAAAATATGTGTCATCAGTCAGCTTATTGCCTGTACAATACTCTACAATTTTATTAGCATATTTACTAGATAGTATTAAAGAACCAAAACGCATAAACTTCACTGCTGTATGAGCATAAAACATTGATATTCAAGAAGTAATGCAATGGCTGTACTATAGTAGGTTATTCTTAGCCATCTCTTATAACTTGACATTTGCCTTTTCTCTTTAGCAGAAATAATTTTGTTAAAATCTACATTTTGCTTTCCAGTTAGTTTTTTATATGCTTCCTCGAGTTTGCTTTTTGCATCCCCTCCCATTTGTTCATGTAACAAATAAAAGAAACGATTAATATGTTTATTATTAGGTTTCTTATCACCCTCTACTAGAGCTGCTGCTATATTTTCATAAAAAAAGTTTCTCAGCTCACATTTTACAAAATGTGCAACCTTGCCTTGTTCTTCTATGATGCTAGCAGGAATAAGAAGACGCAGAGCAGTTAAACCCAATACTAAATCCTTAGTATCATTTTGAATTAGGTCAATAGGTTGCAGCATCATATTACTTAACCATCTGATTCCACTTGTTACTTTTGATAGCATATCATGTGAAAATGCAGGAATATTTTGATCTATAAATTGTATATCATTACTTTGGAAATTTTCTAATGTATAATTATTAATTTCTCTTGCTTTTGTATTTGAAAATAATATTTGTGGAAAAGAGGAAAAAATTTGCAGTAAAGCAAGAGCAGTGCTAGGTGCAGCAATGTATTCATACCACCATTTATCTTTTTCATCCTCACATTCATATCTGATTCCAGTCATCGCAGCTACATAAGCAACATATACTGCTGCTATTTTTCCTGAGTGCCTGTTCACAGCATTTGATGCTTTTAATAAAGCACTGACATATTTATGCTTAGAACTAAATTGCTCCTCTGCTTTCTGTATTATTTTATTGAATTCCTTCTGACAAGATTTAAGTGTATCAATTTCTTTTGAAAAGCTTAAACAAAGACTTTTTTCACTTTCATATTCTGATCTTTCTAGTAAAAGTCCATTTTCCTGTGCAGTATTTTCTTTCTTTGACTTATAGATTATTGCTTTTGCTAAATAACGACATAGAAAATATTTTTCAGTAAGTGGGTATGATATGTTTTCTAACACCTTTGCACTTTCTATTATTTCTTTTTTCTTTTCTTGGTTTTTTCTTAGCAATTCGCTAGCAACTTCTACAAACTTATCGAATTCTGTCGACTCCTCTAATTTTAACTCAATATTAAAGAATAAACTCGCTACATCTTTTTCAATTTTTTCTTCTAATTTCTCTTCTAGAAACCCATCTAGATCATTATCGGCATCAGTGATATCTATACCTTGATATTTTTGTGATACAATTATCTTTCTTACTTCTTGCGTTAATAAAAGATTCTTTTTTTCTACAGTTAATGTATTTAGCTTTTTATCTACAAACCACCTTTTGAGTGCATTGCCAAAGTTAAGAGTAAATATATCCTTAATGCTTTTAAAAGCCGTACCAACAATAGTTTGTGCATTGTTATATAAGCTAAACTTTTCCTCTAAATTTTTTACCATATGTACAATATTTATTTCTTAAATTGGTTTAACATATTAGTATTATACACTAATTGTCAAAGTATTTTTATCTAAATATTATAAAGAAAACTTTATGTTTTAAATAACATATGTAAAAAAAAGCATAGACTACTTAATAGTGCATTAAACATTTTGTATTATCGTTTAGGGTATTGGGGGAAAAGATGAGCGAATTACTAATTAATTCATTAAAGCAAGCAATAGATGAGAATAATTATGATATTCTGAATGATAAGATAGGAAAGCAAATAGGAAATTGCGATAATATTTCCCCACTTTCTCTATGTCTGTATAGTGCCTGGCTTATTGAAGATGATTCTTTAATTAAAAAAAATCTAGATGCTTTGTTAGCATTGTCTTTAAACGAAGAAATCATAAAAACAATATTAAAAGATCAGACTTTATTAAGTCAGTTAAAAGACTTAAAGGTAAAATTAGAATATAAAAAGATTGATTTTTTTACTATAGCTGCAGGTGCAGTGAAAGAAAAAAGATTACTAGATAAAATTTTAGCACCACAAGATATAGAGCAAATTTATGTGAAATGCTTGCGAGGTGATTATAGCCACCCAATGTATGGATTACTAGAAACTGCTGCTACACGTAATAATGTGGAGTTCATAGAAATATTTTTGCGTAGAGCAGAGCAGGATATACAAAATAAGATTGAACAAACTAAACAACTGACAGGATCACAAGAATCTTTGAATAGTTTAGACAGTGATGAATCACCTGACTCAGGTTTTGGTAGTAGTGAGTCGGATAATGATGATCTAATTACAAGTTTGGATAAACCTAACTTATCATCTAATATTTTCACTAAGCAAGAAGTGTTAGAAGGATTAACAACTAATCTAGTAAATGTTTTGTCTACTGCGATATCAATGGAAGCATATGAGACTGTTAATTATCTATATGATAGGTTTAATAAAACTAATTCTGTGGAGATGAAAAAAGTGTTCATTACTGCATTAGAATGCGGTGATGTAAGAAAAGAGTATAAGAGACAACAAACAGGACGTCTTAATTCAGTAAAAATAATTAAGCTAATGAAAGAATGGTATATAGTAAAAGATATTTACTTAAAATTCCAAGCAACGAAAGATAATATAAACAAATTAGCACAAGCAGATTCTTGCAAGGATCCTGAAGATTTTATAACAAAAATGGAAGCTATTTATTTGCTACTTAATGAACTGGAAAATAGTGTAACAAGTGCGCTTCAAACTGCAGTAGATAAAAAAGATTATAGTTTGATTAAGAACTTGTTTGGTAACTTTAATACTCAGTCTATAAATATAAAAGATGTATTTGATAAAGTATTGGAAAATGAAGATATACAAAAAGCCATAAAGAATTCGAAGAAGATTAAAAAAATATTGTGTAATGATGAACAATCAATACTAAAGATGATGGAAAAGCTGATTTTAAAAATCAAAAATTTAATTGAGCAGATAATAAACTATTTAAGTATGGGAAAAGATATCAAAAAACAGTCATCTACTGCAGATTTGCCAACTTCGCCAAGTAACAATATTAATTTAAGTTCGGTACATGATGTGAGATGTGTTGATGCAGCTTTGTCAAGGTAATAAAATATTATATCAGAAATTAATAAATAAAGTCACCTTTTGAAGGAGTAGATACCAAGTTAAAGTTTGCTATAGCTAGTTTTTAGCATGTTTTGGCAGTTAAATTATAAATCTGTGCAATGATAAAGTAATGAATTTCTACTATAGTAGAGCATAATAATATAAATTGCATGCTAATGCAAAATTTCACTGATTTTAAGTATGTACACTTGAAAAGAGCTAAAGTGATGATTAAATCCTAAATAATAGGAATTTTTGGTGCAGTCAATGAATAGCATAGAAGAAAAATTAAAGTTTGATGCTGAAGTAGGGAAAGTATTAAATATAGTCATACATTCGCTCTATACAAACAAAGATATTTTCTTACGTGAGCTCATATCTAATGCTTCTGATGCATGTGAAAAACTACGTGTTAGCTCTATAATTAACCCAGATCTAAGCGATTCACAGGATGAACTTAAGATTACAATTAAAATTGATAAAGAAAATCATAAGCTTTGTATCATTGACAATGGCATAGGGATGAATAAGCAAGACTTAGTAGAGAATCTAGGCACAATTGCTAGTTCTGGTACGCAGAAATTCTTAGATGCAGTAAAAAACAATAAAGATTCTAGTCAAGCAGTGGAGCTAATAGGAAAATTCGGTGTAGGATTCTATTCAGCATTTATGGTTGCATCGGAAGTTGTTGTCAAATCAAGAAAAGCTGGAGAGAAAGAATCTTGGCTATGGAAATCAAAAGGTGATGGTGAGTTTACAATAGGAAGTTTAGATGAAGAACTATTAAGAGGAACAGAAATAACTCTTCTGCTTCGTCCTGAAGAACACGAATTTTTAGACAAATTTCGTGTAGAACATATTATAACAACTTACTCTGATCATATTGCTTTCCCTATTGAGTTCATAGATGAAAAAGGTAATAGTGAGAAATTAAATAGCAAATCTGCAATTTGGACTAGAGCTAAAAGCGATATTACTACGGAAGAACATAATGAATTTTTCCGCAGCGTAGCCCATGTTGGTGGTGAACCATGGATGATATTACATAATAAAAATGAGGGTACAATAGAGTTTACGAATTTACTCTATATTCCCTCAATAAAACCTTTTGATTTATTTCACCCAGACAGACGTTGTTCTATTAAATTATATGTCAATAAAGTCTTCATTACCGAAGATAATGTAGAGATCATACCACGATATTTGCGTTTTTTAAAAGGTGTTGTTGATTCACCAGATTTACCTTTAAATATTAGTAGAGAAACACTACAGAACAATAAAGTTGTTGGAACGATAAGGCAGTCCTTAGTAAAAAAGGTAATATCTGCTCTTAAAGAAAGAGCAGAGGAAGATTTAAGTGATTATGCAAAATTTTGGGATAATTTTGGTGCTGTTTTAAAAGAGGGTCTATGCGAAGCAATGGATACAGATGGAAAAGAAAGGCTATTTTCTGTATGCCGTTTTTATAGTACAGCAGCGAATGATAATAATACGCTAGTTAGTATTGAAGATTACATAAAGAGAATGAAGTCAGATCAGGATAATATATATTACCTTACTGGCAATAATATAGAAACAATAAAAAAGAGTCCACAACTTGAGGGGTTTATTAGTAGGGGGCTTGAAGTACTACTGCTTGTTGATCCAGTTGATGATTTCTGGACTAACGTTGTGACTGAATATCAAAAGTATAAATTAAAATCTATAACTCGTGTTGATACGGACTTAGAAAAATTCTCTGTGCAAGAAAGTGATGAAGGTAAAAAAGATGAATCTTCAGATGAGAGTAGTGAAGAAGAGGTAGATTCGTTAATTAAGTATTTTACTAAAGTATTAGGAGACTCAGTTAGCAGTGTTAAGGTCTCAAAGAAGTTAACTAGCAGCCCTGTATGTCTTGCAGCCGGTGAAAGTGGTATGGATATTAGAATGGAACGTTTTTTACGTGAGCAAAAGCAACTGAGTTATAAAAGTGCAAAAATTTTGGAAATTAATGTTAAGCATCCTGTAATCAAAGGAATTATTAAGTCTTATATTAAAGATGGTGAAGGCTCTATACTCGAGGACATTATACACTTGCTATTTAACCAAGCTTGTATTATTGAAGGTGAGGAAATAGGCGACACCAGTGCTTTTTCAGATCGTATCAATAGCATTTTTAGTAAAGTGCTTTAAATTTAAAAATTACGGGCTGCTTAAATAGCAGCCTTTCTTATTTATAATTTTATACTCTTATTATCAATTGTTACTTCCTGTACGGTTGTGTGCTCTAATGGAGTTGTAACAATGTTTAAATCTTTACATTCATACACGGAAGAATCCCAACTACGGTCAGAATCCACTATAACATTTTCTTCAAGCTCTTTTAATGTATTATTATGCTCAAAATCAGACGAGATGCTACTATATTCAAAGCCAAGTGTATTGATAAGCAAGTGTATCATTTTATCTATCTTATACTCCTCATTTTCTGTAAGATACTTATTGGTATTAGAAGTAATTAGTGCATTTTTAGTGATACGGTATATTTGTTCATAGCTAATACTGCTTACCTTTTTTCCTTCCATTACAAATTCTAGATCATTATGGACACGTAATAACACATCATTATTTGGTTCACTTACAGCTATCATTGAGTTTTCTATTACATTTTGATCGAACATTTTTTGAGAAAAAGATACTAAAATATCTTCAGGAATTTTTACCTTACCAATTTTCTTACCTTCTTTATTAGGCAATATATCAAAATCAAAATAGATTGCTGCTTTACTTTCAGTTCTGGCTTTGCTTTTCCCGATTCAATTAGCGCATCACCTGCTTTAAGTAAAATAAGAATCCGCATTAGATCAATTTCAACTGCAAAATTAATTCTTTTATCTTCTGGTATAGAATATAGATTTTTATAGTAATTTGAAATACTGGTATTTTCGAGAGTTGGATGTTTAAAGCTGAAATCATATTCTTTCATGTCTAAAGTATTAAAATTTATTACTCTAGATCCCCTGAGAAACGGTATACTAGTAACGAGGTATGAGTTAGGCCAAAGCAAAAAAACCATGCTTCAAGTTCCAGAAATAATATTAAACCTCATATTTTCTGAAAATTACATGTGACATAATTTTAAATATCTTTGAGTCTTATTTTCCACCTAAACGACGCAAGCTATGATCCTTTTGCTCCGGGGTTTTTTACGGTATTTTTTATACTTTCTGCAATTTTTGCCAACCCTAGAATCAGCATATTTTATGCTATCTACTGGTAGAACTGTTTTCGTATCTTAAACACGATGAGATTTTGAAACCTTGTCCGTTTTCTTCATTTCGGTTTTTATGTTTTCTTTCTCTTTTTGCTATCTTTTGGCTGCTGTGTCTGTCACATCTACCAAAATATTTTTTCTGGTTTTGTGATCTTGATTTTTTTCGCTAACCCATTTTTTTTAGCAAATATTTGAATTGTGTAAATTAAACAAATAGCCCAAAAATGGATGCATTATATACGTTCGGTAGTATATTAACACACATAAAATTTTGTCTTCTAGCGTTTTAATGTGATTCCGTCGCCTGTTTTTTAACTTTTTCCCACTAACTATTTCGACTATTTTTTCGCATTCTGCTATCAGCAAATTGACGGAATATATATTTGCCACTTTTTCATAACTTCTGCCAAAACTGCTATTTTATATCTTTCTCTCTCTTTTCATACCTGTTTCCTCACTTTCTCAGGGGGTCTCTAGTTGTTCAAGGAAATTTAAAGTATTTTTTGCAGTACGTCTTGAGTATAGTGCAATGACTTTATAACGTGTACAATCATCTATAGCAGTGTATTGATAAAGTCCTGATGCTATTTTGCATACATCCATCTGCACACGCTCTCCTGGTACTTTACAGTTATAACACCTAATCCGTTTGCGATAGTGACGTTTAACATTCAAAAGACTGACACCACATTTTTTGAAAATTTTATGTATGGTAGCCAATGAAAAAGAAAGATCATGTAAACGTTTTAGTTCAGTTTGAATACCCCTAATTTTCTAGTTTGTCTCAGATGAAGAATGAGCTGCTTATCTGACTCCTTGACCTTTTGTAAGGGTGAAGTTTTATGCCTACTACTGAGATCTACTAACCCCTTTTTACCTAACTCTTTATAACGTTTGTACCATTTACGTAAGGTAAATCGCGCAATACCATAATATTCTTTCCTGCATGGCCCAATTCTTTACATAACTCTATCCAATTCAGACGTAACTTAACCTTAGAATCCATTCATTGGTGTGTTTATTTTTTATGATTGTAATAAGGTCTACAAACTATCTCAATTTTTATTTAATCTTACATCTTTATTGTAATAACCTTTATTAATCATACATATTAGATCTTGCTTAGAGTCTTGACTTCTTGAATTAGGATTTAGCATTACTTACAATCAAACACTAAAGCAACTTTGTTGCCTGGATAACGTTCTATTTTTTGTGCTAGCTCTAGCTCCAATAGTGCTACTAATACTATTTCAGTGCGCACCCCACTTACCGCAATGATTTCATCTATATCAGTTGGCATAGAATCGATGCAACTTAAAACAATGGCTTTTGCTTTTTGCACTTCTGTATCTGTAACATCAGCATACTCATCATTACCATAATTAGTGGCATCGTCAAATAAGCTGTTTTGAATGGTGCAACTAAAATGAATACCATCTATTATGTCATCGACAGATTCTACAAGCTTGGCACCTTTTTTAATTAAATTGTTACTTCCGCCACAACGTGGATCCAAAGGAGATCCTGGAACTGCAAAGACCTCCTTGTTTTGCTCTAAAGCAAAATTTGCAGTTATCAAAGAACCAGAACGCTTAGATGCCTCAATTAAAACAACACCAAGGGATAATCCAGATATAATGCGGTTTCTTTGTGGGAAATACTGTGGTTTTGGTTTAGTCGAAAAAGGTAGTTCAGTAATTATTAAACCACCGTTCTCTGCTATTTTGTTATATAGATGCAAGTTCTCCTTAGGATAAACAACGTCAATACCAGCAGCTGTAACTGCAATGGTTGGATGATTTTGAAATATTATACTATTTACTGCAGTGTCAATGCCACTTGCCAGACCAGAAATTGTGATAAATCCAGCTTGACTTAAATCATACGCTAGCTTATTTACAAAATTCCTACCATTTATAGAGGAATTACGCCCACCAACAATTGCAATTATATTTTTCTTAAGTAAAGAAATATCTCCAAGCACTGTAATAACAGGAGGAAAGTCAGCAATTTTTCTTAGACTTTCTGGATAATCAGGTTCGCATACTGCTATAACTTTAGCTCCTATTGCTTTTGCATTTTCTAACTCCTTTTCTGCTTCTTCTACTGCACATATTTTTGATATTTTGTTATTTGCACCAGAGTTACTTATAAGAGTTGGTAAATGTTCTAATACATTCTTTGGTGTTTTGTATACTTTTAAAAAAGCAAAAAAAGTTACAGGACCAATGTTTACAGTACGGATAAGACGCAGCCACGCAATTAGCTCATCGTAACTTAGTTGTTTTATTTGCATATAAATGAAAACTTTAGCTTATGAAATACGAGAATCCCTTCTATATCTACTTAGAGATTAGTTTTTAAAATTTCACAAAACTCCTAAAAAACATAAAATATTTCTTAGGAGTTGTATTAAGCTATATAATTTGATTGTCGCTTTCTATAAGTATAGAGCAAATCTCAGCATTTTTATCTTCTGTGCAAATCATACGACAAAACTGATCCTTCTCTTCATACGTAGAATCAGTATCTAAATTTTCAAGATTTGAAAGACAAATTTTAACATCTTCTTCTGATGTGATAATAGCTAATTGATCAATTTCACTAATATTTTTAATATCTAACATATATTACCTTTTTATTGGGAAGAAAGTAAATGCTTAACTTAATATATAAATAAAGTCAATTAAAATGTTTATATATTAAAAGGTATAATTTTTCATATCATGCTAAAATTGTAATCAATATGTGCGAGGAAATACAATATTTACAGCATCATCATTATCATATTTAATATTAGCGTTGTAACTTTTGAGTAACAAATGTAGGAAATAGGCGTTTATATTTTTTGTATCTAATTGATTATTGTTTACATTCTCCAAGGCTGTTTTAAGTATTGAATTTATATTCTCACTTTGTTTAATTATCTCTACAGCCATTGCTATTTTGCTATCTGCTCTTTTTACTGTTAATAAAACTGTACTACCGCTTGTTATTTTATAGTTTATAAGTATTACTATATTAGCAATTACTTTGTTTATTTTGCTAATTAAACCTTCATCTTCTACATCTAAATTTTCTATACCCCACTCAACTGCAATTTTTTTATAAGATAGGTAATTTATAATATTATTTTTTGTTTCTGCAAAACTTGAGTTACTTTCTGAAAAACTGTATGCTTGCCGCATTATTTTAAACTTATGTAGCAGTGAATTGGAACCATCTCGTAGAATGGATAAGGATTCTTCTTCTACACTGTCACTTTCAAAAAACTCTACACTGTTTATTATACCATTCATTGGACTGGCAAAGTCATGAAATAAACGTGCAGTTATAAGCTCAATAACAGATAATAAGATGTCTTGATCCATTCCTAAGATGTAGGAGCTAGTTGTATAATTGTCAATTCCTCATTGATTCTTGCTTATATTTTCATTACAATCAGTTAATACTATTTTAATAATTTTATGCGGACTTACCTAGAATCTGGAGTGAATGTTGAACTGGGTAATCAGTTAGTAAAAAAAATTAAACCAATTGCAAAGTCAACCTTTAGAGATGAAGTAATTGGTGGTATAGGATCTTTTGCTGCACTATTTGATTTTGCTATTTTATGTAAAAAATATAAAAATCCTGTACTAGTTTCTTCCACCGATGGTGTTGGTACAAAATTGCTTATAGCTGAAGAGATTGGTAAACATGACACTATTGGTATTGATCTGGTAGCTATGTGTGTGAATGATATACTAGCCCAAGGAGCAGAACCTTTGTTTTTCCTTGATTATTTTTCAGCAGGTAGTCTCAATGAAGAGATAGTATTATCTGTAATAAATGGTATTGGTATTGGCTGTAAAGAAGCAAAAGTGGCGTTAATTGGTGGAGAGACAGCTGAAATGCCTAGCATGTATAAAAAAGGTGCATATGACTTAGCAGGATTTGCAGTTGGAGTAGTAGATAAGGACAAAATTTTGCCGCAAAACATAACTGCAGGTGACGCTATAATTGGTGTGCACTCCAGCGGAATTCACTCTAATGGATTTTCTTTAGTCCGAAACATAATCAAAAACTGCAACATAAATTATAGTGATCTATCTCCTTGGCATGGAAAGTCATGGGGGGAGGTTCTGCTTGAGCCAACAAAGATTTATGTAAACACTCTGCTACCTATCATGTCTCAAATCAAGGGCATTGCTCATATCACAGGAGGAGGATTAATAGATAATATACCGAGAATTCTGCCAAATCATTCAGCAGCAGAGATAGATTCTTGGCAATGGCCAGAAATTTTTACTTGGCTCAGCAAAGAAGGTAAAGTAGAAAAAGAAGAAATGTTAAAAACATTCAACTGTGGCATAGGGATGGTGCTAGTGATAGCACAAGATAATATAGCTGATGTTTGTGATAGCTTAATTAAAAGTGGAGAAACAGTTAGCACTATCGGTAAGATCATTGAAAGGCCTACAGATAATGCTGAGAGTGTTATTTTTACTTGATTATCTGGTACGATCTTCCTCTCTTTATTTAAGCATACTAAATTTCCAAAGAAGGTTTTTACTCTAGATACAAATCTTTATTCTTTCACACTTAAAAAAGAATACAAAATCAGTATTAATTATATTCTACATGCAAATTTTTAAGCTGTAGTGGTATCGATAATTCTTCAAAGACTTTCACAAGTGAACTAGTGAGGTGTTCAACCATACTATCATTATGGTATGGAGTTGGAGTGATTCTAAACCGTTCTGTGCCTCTTGGAACTGTAGGGTAGTTTATATGTTGTACATAAATGTTATATTCATTAAATAGCATTTTGGATGCTCTTTCACACAATACTGGGTCTCCTATAATTACCGGAATAATGTGAGTTTCATTAGGTGCAAATTTTATCCCAGCTTTTGTAAAAGAAGATTTGACTTTTTTTACCATCTCTTTCTGTTTTTTTCTTTCAGTACTGCTGAATTTTAAATGCTCAACACTTGCTCTTGCTGCAGCTGCTAAGATAGGTGATAGTGCAGTAGTAAAGATAAATCCAGGAGCAAAGCTTCTAACAACATCAATTAAATCTTTTGAAGATGCAATATATCCACCCATCACTCCAAACGCTTTAGAAAGGGTACCTTGAATTACAGTCACTCTATCCATAAGATTATGCTCCTCAGCTATGCCACCACCACGCTTGCCGTACATCCCAACTGCATGCACTTCATCCAAATAAGTAAGGGCATTATATTCCTCAGCAAGGTCACATATCTGCTTAATAGGTGCAATGTTTCCATCCATGGAATAGATAGATTCAAACGCTATTATTTTTGGTACTTCTTTGCTAACAAGATTTAGTTTGGACCTAAGATCATCTACATCATTATGTTTAAATATATATTTTGGGCTTTTACCAACTTTCATTCCCTCTATCATAGAGTAATGGTTTTTTTCATCAGAAAAGACCACCACTTCGGGAATAATTGAAAGTAAAGTACTTAAGGTAGTCTGATTAGCTAAATAACCACAGGCAAAAGTTAAAGCAGTTTCTTTCTGATGCAGATCAGCCAAAGATTCTTCTAATTCTACAACTTCCTTTGTAGTACCTGAGATATTTCTTGTTCCTCCCGCTCCTATATTAGTAGAGGAATTCTTAACTGCAGCGATAACTTTTTCATTCTGTCCCATCCCTAGATAATTGTTACTGCACCAAACAACAACATTTTTTTTGTGTTCACAATCTATTTTGTAAGGAAGCTGATCTGGCGAAGATATAAACCCTATGAATTGACGATAACGCCCCTCATCTTTTATATCTTTTATTTTATTAGCAAATATTTTGCTATAGTCTACCATAAGTAATAAAAAAGTAACATATATTAAGTATGTATTACTTAATATAAAGTTTCAATTGAATAATGTAACCACTAATGTCCAACATACTTTAGCTTTTAAAATTAAATCAATGCTTTTGACTATTTGATAAAGTTGATGAAGAACTAGAGCCTGATAGGTTTGGGTTAGGAGTTTGATTTCTATGTGCTTTCTTCTTTATCCGATCTTCTTTTTTACTAATCTTATAGGGTATATCATTTGTTTCAGAATCATTCTTCCTTTTTCTATTACCCTTTTCTCCTTTTGTGTCGCTGCTATCAGGTTTTCGCTCCAGTTGTGATGAAGGTTCTTGAGCTTTTTGGCAAAATGAAGTCTGACTGATCTCACAGTCATCAAACTCCAATTGACCATTAATTACTTGTTCACTATCAGGCTCTAGATTATTATATTTACTTAGAGAAGCTTTTGATGAAGATCGTGACATTGTAGGTGGTTTAGAATTAATTGGAGTTTGTGGTAAGTCACTATCCTCTTTTTGCACATCTTCACGAACTTTTTCTCTACTTTGGCTTGATTCTCTATCCTTTTCTTGTCCTACCTCAGGAGACTTAGATTCATTATCATCACTTGCTACTACTACTTCCTTTTTTGAAGCTGAACCAGGCTCTGTTTCTTCTTGTTCTGGTCTAAAACAGCTCACAATCCAATTCCAAAGTTTGCCTAGCCAAGTGTTTTTCAGCCAGTGAAGAAAACCTTTAGAAGATTGTCCCCCACTTGACTTTGTACCTGACATGAAACACTCCTCTCTAAATATGTATTCAATTATATTACAAAATAATAATAATTATGATATATTATATTTTATAATAAAATATTTATATTAATTTTTAAACCCAATTTTTTCTCTCATCTTTTAAAGTATTGTTAATAATTGCTTTTCTAATTGATGACATCAAACTATTCATAAAATAAATATTATGTGTTGTAATTAAGCTACAGGCAAGGAGCTCCTTTGCTTTTAAAAGATGATGAATATATGCTCTTGAGTGGCTCAGGCACGTAAAACACTGACAATCGCTTTCAATAGGATCTTTATCTAATTTAAATCTTTGATTGCGCAAATTGATATGCTCTTTACGCTTAGAAGAAAAAGAATTTCTATTCTCTGCTTTAACTAGTGCACTACCATGCCTTGCTAGACGCGTTGGATGAACGCAATCGAAGGTATCAATGCCAAGTTCTACTCCATGAAATATATCTTCTATACCACCAATACCAAGTAAGTGGGTCGGCCTATCTTCAGCTAATTTGCTGGTTGTAAATGCAACAATGTCATGCATTTGTTCTTTGCTACTACCTAAAGACCCTCCTATTGCTTGACCGAAAAATGGCATACTATTTGCAAATTCACAACTCTCTATGCGCAAATCTTCATAAACTCCTCCTTGGATAATACCATAAAGAGCTTGTTTGCCACTATCATTCTTCTGAAATTCAACCAAAGACCTTTCAGCCCACCTGTGACTCATCTTCATTGACTTTTCTGTATATTCTCGACTGACGTGAAATGGAGTGCATTCATCCAAAACAACAATTAAATCTGCTCCTAATTTTTGTTGTATCTGTATTGATCTTTCTGGCGTAAGTAAGTACTCTTGACCATTAATATAAGAGCGAAAAACTGCTCCATCTTCAGTGATTTTAATCAATGTCCTTTTAGTATTATTTCTTACCCCCTTAATCTCCTCGGCAACTGAGCCGTGACCTAAACTAAATATTTGATAACCACCAGAATCAGTAAGCATTGGTTTGCTCCAGTTCATAAATTTATGTAGCCCACCAAGCTTTGCTACTTTATCTTCTCCTGGCTGTAGCATAAGATGATAAGTGTTAGATAAAATGATCTGTGTATTGCAACTTGCAACTCTTTCTGTATCTACAGCTTTAATTGCAGCTTTGGTTGCACAGAATATAAAAGCTGGGGTGTAAATAGTGCCATGAGGAGTGTGAATTTCGCCAATTCTCGCTTTACTCGATTGTTTGGTTACTTTAAATTTTATCATTTCTTTTTCCTAAAAGTCTATATACTTTAATAAATAATGAAGAAAGTAAATAATTATGCCAAAGCGCACAGATATAGAATCTATTTTACTAATAGGGGCAGGCCCAATTATTATAGGACAGGCATGTGAATTTGATTATTCTGGAACTCAAGCTTGCAAGGTGCTCAAAAGCGAAGGTTATAGAGTTATTCTTGTTAACTCTAACCCGGCAACAGTTATGACAGATCCAGAACTATCTGATGCTACCTATATTGAACCAGTAACACCTGAAATTATAAAAAAAATTATCGTAAAAGAAAAGCCAAACGCAATATTACCAACTATGGGTGGGCAAACTGCTCTAAATTGCGCCATGGAGCTAGGAGCTAGTGGTGTATTAAGTAGGTACAACATTGAGCTTTTAGGCGTCAATGAAGAGGCAATAAAAAAGGCTGAAAATAGAAGTTTATTTTGTGCTGCTATGGATAATATAGGGCTCAAATATCCCAAAAGCATAATAATTAAAAATATAGAGCAAATAGGAGATGCACTGGATTATATAGGGCTACCAGCAATCATTAGATCCTCTTTTACTTTAGCAGGTACAGGAAGTGGGATAGCCTACAATAAAGAGGAATTTCTAAAAAAAGCTAATGAAGCGCTAGAGGCTTCTCCAATTGGTGAGATACAAATAGATGAGTCAGTAGTTGGTTGGAAAGAGTATGAAATGGAGGTTATTAGAGATTCTAAAGATAATTGTATAGTTGTCTGCTCCATAGAAAACATAGATCCTATGGGTGTGCATACGGGAGATAGTATCACAGTAGCTCCAGCACTCACTTTACGTGATGCGGAATATCAAAAAATGAGAGAGGCATCAATTGCAGTTCTGAGAGAAATAGGAGTAAGTGCAGGTGGTGCTAATGTGCAATTTGCCGTTAATCCCAAAGAAGACGGCAGCTTACTTGTAATTGAAATGAATCCCAGAGTTTCACGTTCCTCAGCAATTGCTTCCAAAGCCACAGGTTTCCCCATAGCAAAGATTGCAACAAAATTAGCTATAGGTTACACACTCGATGAGATACGTAACGATGTTGCACCGGTTATACCTGCTGCTTTTGAGCCAGCAATGGATTATATCGTAACCAAAATACCACGCTTTGATTTTGATAAGTTTCCTGGGGTAAGTAAAGAACTTTCAACTTCAATGAAGTCTGTTGGTGAGGTTATGTCAGTTGGGCGCTGTTTTTCTGAATCTTTACAAAAAGCCCTGCGCTCGCTAGAAAATGATTATATTGGTTTAGATGAAGTATTGCCTCAAAATTCTGATATTGATTATATAAAATCTCTACTTGCAAAACCACTTCCAGAGAGGTTGCTAATCATTGCCGATGCAATTCGCCATAATATTAGTATTGATGAGATTAATGAAATCACAGGCTATGACCTGTGGTTTTTAAAGCAAATTGAGGAGATAATTCAGGCTGAAGATGAAGTCAAAAAAAATGGATTTCCTAAAACTAAAGCTGCAATTTTACAACTAAAGAAAATGGGATTTTCTGACAATAGATTGGCTAAGCTAAGCAAACAAAGGGTGGAGGATATTGAAAGCATAAGGAAACAGCTAGGTATAAGACAAGTTTATAAGCACATAGACACTTGTGCAGCGGAGTTTGAAGTTAGCACAAATTATATGTATGGCTGCTATGAGGGCAATGCCATAGAGCAAACTGAATGTGAAGCGAACCCTTCGGATAAGCGAAAAGTTGTAATACTTGGAAGTGGTCCAAATAGAATTGGTCAAGGTATTGAATTTGATTATGCTTGCGTACATGCAGCTTGGGCAGCAAAAGAGATGGATTATGAAACTATAATGATTAATTGTAACCCAGAAACTGTTTCAACTGACTATGACATCTCTGATCGTCTTTATTTTTCTCCATTAGTAGCAGAAGATGTTATTGAAATACTGGAAAAGGAAAAAGAAAATGGTGAATTGATAGGAGTTATTGTGCAACTTGGCGGGCAAACTCCACTGAAATTGGCTAAAATTCTTAATAAGCGTGGCATAAAAATATTAGGAACATCATTTGATTCTATAGATCTTGCTGAAGATAGGATGAGGTTTAAAGAATTGATTGAAAATCTTAAATTAAAACAACCAATGAGTAACATCTGTTCCACAGAAGATGAAGTTATGTATAGGGCAAGTAAGCTTGGATTCCCTATTATGATTAGGCCTTCCTATGTTTTAGGTGGGCAATCTATGTCAATTTTACATGATACGACAGATCTTAAAAAATATCTTGAAAGTTACTCAAAAGTTTTAAGTTATGGACCACTGCTTATTGATGAGTTTTTGACTAATGCCATTGAAGTTGATGTTGATGCTCTCTGCGATGGCAAACAAGTTTATATTGCTGGGATTATGGAGCATATAGAAGAAGCTGGGATACATTCTGGTGATTCTGCATGTTCTATACCTCCTTATACACTAGACGATCATTTAACTCACGAAATAAAGCAACAAACTATCAAATTAGCTTTAGCTTTAAAGGTGAAAGGGCTTATCAATATACAATATGCCATTTATAACAATGAGATCTATGTGCTGGAGGCTAATCCAAGAGCGAGTAGAACAGTGCCGTTTATTTCTAAGGCAACTGGAATTCCTATTGCAAAAATTGCAACTAAAATAATGCTCGGAGCAAAACTTGAAGATATAAAAGAAATTGAAAAAGAAAAAAAATTAAACCATGTTGCCGTAAAAGAAGCTGTATTTCCTTTCTCACGTTTTGCCGGTGTTGACGCCTTGCTTGGTCCAGAGATGAAATCAACAGGTGAAGTTATGGGTATTGATTCATCATTCGAAATTGCTTTTGCCAAGGCACATCTGGCAGCAAATCATAGATTACCAACACACGGCAAAGTGTTTATTTCAGTAAAGGAAAGTGATAAAGAATTGATTGTACCTATTGCTAAAATGTTTCAAAACTTAGGTTTTAAGATTTATGCAACTAAAGGTACTGCTTTATACTTAAGTACAAAAGATATAGAAACCAAGGTGGTAAATAAAGTTAGAGAAGGTAGGCCTCATATTGTCGATATGCTTTTAGATAAAGAGATAGATTTAGTGATAAATACTTCAGAAGGAAAAAAATCAATATCAGAAAGCGCAGATATTAGAAAAACAGCAGTACTACATAAAATACCATATAATACTACAATCCCTGGTGCAAAGGCTTTAGCTCTTGCTATACAGAGTTTAAAAAATAAAAGTTTAGAAGTAAAACCTCTACAGGAATATTTTAAATAGTTCTAAAATTTAAAGAATTTAAAAAAAAGAAAATAATCTCAAAAAGATATAAAAAGACTAGTTACCTGTATTGCTACAAGTAACTAGTTTGTAATTTAGAAGTTGTGCTTAACACCAACAAGGAAGATATCTCCTTTGTTGTTCTTCTTATCAGAAGGCAAATCTTTTTCATTAGTATCAAAGTGATGCCATGTGACATATGGAACTAAAGGATTCTTACTACCGTTTAGAGCTAAGTTATACTCAGCACCAATGACGATATCAGAAAGCTCATTAGCTTCAGCTGACTTACTCTTAAAGTAAGTTGCACTTACATATGCACTACCAAATTCATATCCAGCGCCAGCAGTCCAATAATAAGTGTCTTTCTGTAGCTTATCAATCTTCTTACCATCACAATTATACTTCTTTAAATCTGTTTTATCTCTTTCGCAGATTTCTTTTGGCTGACCAGATTTACCCAAGTTAGCATAAGAAGCAGCAAATTTGAAACCAAAGTATTCTGCCGAAAGACCTAAATTAAAAGCCATTAAGTCATTGTACTTACCATACATGCCGTAACGATCACCTTTAATTTCTTTTACTTGCCCTCTCTCACCAGTTGCTGAAACTTTAACTTTAAAGTCGTCAAAGTCATAGTCATAAGATATACCACCGCTAACTATATTTTCATAATTAGGGCCAACGTAGTTACCACTAGTTGCAAGCAACGTGTAGAACTCTTTAGCAGTACCAAACTTCACTTTAGACGTAATATCAGCATGCTTTTTCATTTCAGCTGCAAGATCTACTACGTTTAGTTGTGCTGCTTCCATCTTTTTAGCTGCTGATGCAATAATTTTATTTGCCATATCATTCGCGTCAGTGGTGCTATGATCAGGAACGCTCTTATCAGCTTTAACAGCAGCAATAATGTCATTCTTAATAGGACACGTAACTTTAGCTGCATTTACTACATCATCGTGTACATCTGCAGCTACCTCTAAACCAACAATTTCACGGATAGCTGCTTTAATATCATTATCTACAACATCTGGAACATGAGATACCTTAACTATTTCTGTAGCTATAGCCACAATAAGCGTATCTCTTTTAGTATCATCAACAACACCAGCCTGTATTGCGGCATCTACTGCACCAACTTTTATTATCTTGTCTATCGTAGCTTGATCAATCTTCTTATACTTTATCTTTGCAGCTGCTTCACCTGCCATTGCTTTAAGCCTTAGATCCATATCAGAATTAAAGTCTTCTCCAATTTTATTATTTGGCTCAAGATATTTAACTTTCTGCATACCGCCAGTTGCGAACAAGTCACTATCGTAGTTTGGTGAGTAACTTACTCCAACTTTAAGCCCCATGAAAGCTGGTGAAAAATAAGAGATTCTAAATGGTTGCGTGTCAATAAAACTTTTATTGTACTTAACCGAATCACGGAAAGAAAGCCAGTTGCTTTCACTGAAAAGTGATTCACTGTAAAGATGTGGAGTTACATAAAAAGGAAAATTACCTTTATTTCCTTCAAGATTAGCTTTTTTAAACCAGTCGCTATCTGCACCACCATCACCAGCTGCAATTCTTGATGCATCAACACGCATTATGCTTTCTGCACCTTCCATGAAACCAACGTTCATATCACCAAATTCAGTATTGGCAAAAATATGTGCACCACGGCTGCGCATACTACCAGACTTTGTTATTGGTACGTTTAATTTTATATCAGCACCATATATCAAACCTAAATCATAATTTGTGTTTTCCGCTCTGATATTAAGCGTAGTATCTACTGATGATCCAGAAGTTTTACTATAATCACCAACAAGACCATGGCTGAAATCCCCAAACAAAGCGTTTGAGTCTGCAAACTTATCATCACCAGGAATGACATCATAATCCTTTACATCAGATGTTTTGTGGAATTGAGTATCAAATCCCCCGCCAATTGTAATACGAGGTCCTTCTTTGAAGGACGAGTCATGCTTGCATCCACAACCTTTGTCACAAACACGTTTCTCTCTTTCTTCAAGTTTTGTTTTTGCTTTGTTCACTCTTGAAACTTCAGAATCAGATTCTTCATCAGAGCGAGAAATTTTTTTTTGCTTACTTTGCTCAACTTCTTTATTCACATTTTTTTGTTCAATTTCAACTAAAGGATCAGCTAAAACATTTATTCCATAAAATGCAACTAAAGATGTAAGAGCTGTTGTAATAGATAATATTTTTTTCATGAGATCTAACCTATAATTAATATTTTGTACAACAGACATAAAAAGCCCATTCGCCACATGTCTTATAACAAAAAGAGCAAAGAATGCAAGCTATTTTCTAATAAAAAATATATAAATCAACTGTGATTTTTATACAATAATTTGCAAAATTATAATATTTTACGTACCATGTTAACTAAATTTTAACTTTTACTGCAAATGTATCAGTATGATGTCATAGTAATTGGGGGTGGACATGCAGGATGTGAAGCTGCAACGGCAGCTGCACGCATTGGTGCTAAAACTTTACTTATAACTCACAAGACATCAACTATAGGGGAGATGTCGTGCAACCCAGCAATAGGAGGGATTGCAAAGGGAACAGTTGTTAGAGAAATAGATGCTTTAGATGGGGTCATGGCAACTGTTATAGATAAAGCTAGTATTCATTCAACTATTTTAAATAGAAGTAAAGGTGCAGCAGTTTGGGGACCACGTGCACAAGCAGATAGGCAGCTCTACAAAAAAGCAATGCAGGAAGTAATTTTAAATTACGATAATTTGACTGTTTTAGAGGAGTCAGTTCAAGATATTTTAGTCAATATTGAAAAAGTAGTAAATGGTGTTGTCATAAGCAGTGGTCAGCATATACTTGCAGGTAGGGTAATACTTACTACTGGCACTTTTCTTCGTGGGATAATTCATATTGGTGCAGAAAAAACACCAGCTGGCAGAGTTGGTGAGAAACAAGAAGTGGCACTTGCAGATACGTTAAAAAAATATGGATTTAGCTTAGGAAGACTGCGTACTGGTACGCCTCCAAGGCTGGATGGTAATACTATAGACTTATCTGTTCTGCAAGAGCAAAAGGGGGATAATCCTCCTACGCCTTTTTCTTACTTATCTAAAGAAATAAAGCAAAAGCAAGTGTCATGTTACATTACTGCTACGAACGAAAATACTCATAAGATCATTAGAGAGAATTTACATAAATCTGCATCTCATTCTGATTTAGGTGCAATTAAAGCTCCTAGGTATTGCCCTTCCATTGAGGAGAAAGTAAAAAGATTTGCTGAACGCAACAGCCATCAGATATTCCTTGAACCAGAAGGGTTATGTAGTAGCACCATATACCCAAATGGCATTTCTACATCTGCACCAGCTGAAGTGCAGCAGGCAATGCTAAGAAGTATAAAAGGCTTAGAAGAAGTAGTTATGCTCAGGCCAGGTTACGCTGTTGAATATGATTATGTTGATCCAAGAGAGCTATATCACACGCTTGAGACAAAAAAAATAAAAGGATTATACTTTGCTGGCCAGATCAATGGAACAACTGGTTATGAAGAAGCAGCAGGGCAGGGCATTATAGCGGGAATCAATGCTGCACTTTCTGCATCTGGTAATAAAGACAATTTTGTTCTTAGCCGCCGTGATGCATACATAGGTGTTATGATTGATGATTTAGTTACTTTAGGAACTGAAGAGCCGTATAGACTATTTACTTCACGCGCAGAGTATAGGCTGACAATCAGATCAGACAATGCTGACATAAGATTAACGCCAAAAGGGTATAACATCTCTGCTGTATCACAAAAGAGATATTTAGTTTTACAAGATAAACTTGCACTAATAAATAGGCTTACTGACACATTAGAAAATCTAAAAATAAATTATTTTGATCTTCTACCATTCACTGCTAAAGATGGAACAAAAAAAACAGCACTTGAACTGCTTGGTTATACGGATATGAATTTTGATAAATTACAAAAAATATGGCCAGAATTGGAACACTTTTCAAGAGAAGTGCGCGCACAAATTGAAATTGAAGCAAAATATAAACCATACTTAGCAAGGCAAGAAGAGGATTTAAGATTTCTCAAAGAAGAAGAAAATACAAAAATACCAGACGATTTTGATTACTCAAAGGTTAAAGGATTATCCAATGAGGTATATGAAAAATTACAAGCAGTTCGTCCAGCAACACTGGGAGTTGCAAAAAATATATCTGGTATTACTCCTGCAGCAATAATAAGTATACTTGTATACATACGTCATAAAAATTGCTAATTTTTGCTGATTTAAATTCAAATTTAAAATTTGTTTCATAGAATCCTCTGAGTTATTGTTTATTTTAGATATATTGTGTTGATTTTTTAATCGACCTATTGTTGATTTAGTGCCAATCTGGAGAGAAAGCACGTGTACAACATCAGAGAGAGGGAGCGTTTTTAGCCCTTTTCACGGATTCCCACCATGAGAGGACTACCAATTGATAATTGGAAGCGCTATGGTTATATGTTTTAAGGCATATAACTATAAGGATATCAACCCTTACTCTAGGCAAAAGAGCCTAAAATAGCTAAAACTATTCAGTAGGTCGCCAAAGATCCTATTCAATATATTCAGATCTTTTTTTCCTATACATCTGCCACTTTAAAGGCCGCCTCTACAGCCTCAATCTCTCCAGATTGGCATTCTCTTTATATCATATACATTCACAACCATGGAAGCAGAAAAATGCAGGAAAATATGTGGTAACTAATGATGACATAAGTAACTTTCTTGAGAACACAGATGGAATCAAGAATGAGAAAGAGTTAAAAACTGCGTTACAGTCCGTGCTTTCAGGTGGAATAGAAATCAGCGTTGCTTCATATACAGGATATCCAAATGCTGTAAAAAAAGTAGTAGAGGATTATTTGGAATTACCAAAAGAGCAAGTCTCTATATTTGGTGGTTTTCCAAAAGATTATGATGTTAAATTACCAGAAGACATAAAAGAACAGCAAAGTAAAGCTGGCAAGAACTTACATATTTGTAAAGCAATTGTAGAATACAAGAATAAACATGGTAATTTACCGAAGACTGTCATGCTGGTTGATGATAGTATAGGAAATATTAGGAAAGTTAATGTATTGACATCATCAATAGAGAAAGAGTGGCTTGAAAAGAATGGATTTAATTTTGAAGATATAAAAAATATTAAATTTGAAGGGGTACAGGCGTTTCATAAAAACAAAAACGGAAAAACAACAGGAGATATTAATTATCTAGAAAAAGTACAAGAATTTATCAATACCAATTTAGTACACGAACCCATTTATGAAAATTTAAATCTGAAAGAACCAGTATATGCTACGGTTGAGAAGAGTACTATTTCTTTAGCAAAGCCAATGAAAGAGATCAGGTCATTTTTTGTTGAGAACGATTATGACGATAAAAAAACAATACGTGGTACTCAAAATTTCTTTAAAGAGACAGTAATGGAAGCAATCAAGGAACAAAATTATAGTGTAAAAAACAGCGAAGAAAAAAAGTCTGAGATTATTGTCAAAGGAAGTAAATCAATAGATATTGAGGGAATAATAACAGATGTATTAGGTCAGGTAATTGCAGCAAGTAATACTGTGTTAAATGACATAAAAAATAAAAATCTCAAAAATGACGAATTAAAACAAGAATCAATTAATGAGAATTTAAGAGAGGTGGAGCCTATATACCAAAACCTTCAAGATATTAAAACTACATCTGAAGAGCCTATATATCAAAATACTGAAGAAATATTATCTCCTCCATCAGTACCTCCTAAACCTAAGAATTTAAATGCAGTAGCTGCTTATGATGATATAGCGATCAGTGGTAAAAATGGAAAAGAAGATGTATATACTGAAAAAAGCACCATCTCTTTAGCAGAAGGATTCAAAACGATCAAATCTTTTTTCGCAGATTGTGGTCAAAGCATAATCAATGCTATTTGTAGTGCATTTAAAGAAATAGTAATGGCAAAAATAAAAAAGCAAGGTCATAGCGCCAATAGTGAAGAAGACAAGAGTGGGATTACCATTTATAGCAACAAACCAATAGATACCGAGAAAATAAAAACGGATGTAATTGACACTTCTTTAATGCAAATAAAGAAATTAGACAAAGAGAAAATTAAAAATCTTGGTGATAATTATAAGGGTGTTGAACTAAAGCAAGAAATATTAAAGTTATCGCAAAGTAATTCACAAAAAAGAGATATAAATTCAAACTACATGAGCCAAGATCAATCTAATGAAAAACCGTACTTGCCTCCTAGAAACCACACGGAAAAAGTTTTACAAGATAGAAAAGTAGCAAATAGTACTGTTGGAAGGCATTATTAATTATATAGTCTTTAATTAAGATTTTCTTCAGCTTTAATTCCCAAAAACTATTCTTGGGTAAAACTATAAATCTTAATTTAAGGTTATAGTGAAAATCTGGGATTTATGCTAATTACCCTCCACTTTAGGTTAAATTTCGATTTGTACAGGAATTAATAATATAAAACATTTCTACATATTGCAAAAGTTTATCAACTACCACCAGCTTTAGCTGGTGGTAACACTTATAAAGCAAGTTTTAAAACTCAGAGATGTTAAATGTTTATTATGAACTTCTTGCTCTGCAATATATTTCTGTACATCTGAAGAATTTACATTACCAACAGTGACAGCAAATTGCCCATAGATCCAATATCTTTTTTTTAATTGTTCGAATTCTTGTTTTTGATATACTGTTGGATAGTGGGTGACATAGAATATGTAAGGTGTAATATTACCACTTACAACATCTATGTAATTTATGTTTCTCTTCTCTACTGCTATTTCACCTGTAAATATCTATAAAATAGATCTAATACTAAAGCTCAAGGCGAGCACCTAACTACATAAAAATTAAATTTACATTACTCTGCATCTGATTCCTTTGGAGAAACCAAGTTGTAAAAACTAGAAAGAAGTAAAAAAATATATGGTAAAAAAATTTACTGTAGAATTGTTAATAGAAGAAGAACAAAATATTTTAAAAGAAATGTTGTTGTATGCAATAGAGCAAAAACAAAGTGATGTAGCATTATTGCTTATATGTAATGACGCTGATTATGAAGGATGTAAGGTAAACTCACCAAAAGTGTACTAGACATCACTTAATCTGACAGTGACGAATTAACTGACAGAAGAATTTAAATATACTATCAGAATCCTGATTTAATGTTTTTCGGGAGTATTCAACAAACTGTGTCAAAAACTCAACTGAATTTTTAATCTATTAGGAAAGAAAATATCAAGTTGAGAGATGGTTAAAGCCCAATTTGGTATAGTCCAATTTTGCTCTATCTTTTTTATAGCACAGTATAATTGCTTGTACAAGGCATTTGTACTGGTAAATTGGTTTTTTCCTGATTTGCCTGTGCAGTCCCTCTATGGGATTGGTAGTGTAAACTATCCGCCTAACAGGATCTGAGTACTTAAAATAGCCAGTTTCCCAATTATTTTGCCACTACATTCCCATTTTTCTTCCAGCTCAAATTTTTAGCGATTTCTCTATTTGAAGCTTTTCTTCAAATCATTCATTTTGCTGGATACATATTTTAGTTTATCTGATGCATTATACACAATTGCACTTCTGCGTTGGGAAATACGTTGTTTATGGAAAGCTTTTGAGCCCATCTATGCTGGCAATTATTCTACACTTTGAGATCATTCAATACTCCTAACCAAAACCCTCGCTTTCTGCCAAATAAAAGCCTCTTTTTTTGATCTATGCCGAATTTGCTTACTTTGAAAAACCATACAAATTATTGGGTAAATATGACCGACTGCGCCACTCATTGGTAATTGTAATATTGCTGCTGCTGATATCTTATAATTTCTTCGATATGCGATTTTATAACTCTTGCAAACATACTAAGAATTTTTGCTTCAAGTTCAGGATGTCTGTCTTTTTTTTGTGGCTCAAAACTTCCATCTCTATCTCGAAAGCTCAAATGAGTCTGCATCTGTATATATAGTCTTTGAACTTTTGCCATTCCTACGATTATTTTCTTCATCTTCATTTGATAGGTATTTCACCTTCTAAACTAGCCTCTAGTAACTTTTTGATTAGCAGTTCCTCCTTTTCCAGTTAGTTTCTCGGATGGACGATAATATGTTGTTTTCTAACTCTTTATAGTCTACTAATCCACTGTTTTTATTCGATGTTTTTTCGTTCATTCCATGTTTTATATTAATATTTTTCTTGTTTGATTCAGTTTGTTGAACACTCCCTAACCTGAGTATCAATTTCACTATCTTTGTTCTTTCACTTTTTCTAAAGCTGTAATTCTGTTAGCCATCTTGCATGATTTTTGCTTCTAGTGCTTTAAGCCTTTTTTTGAAAGTTTCAACTATCCACCTTCAGATATTATTTTTTTCTCAGCTCATTTTTTATATGCTGGAAATTCTGTTGCTATACAGATCTTTCTATGTCTTCCGAAACTCTGTTTGCAAACTTTCTTACTTATCTCATCTCCATTTTCGTATAACTCCTTGAAGCGATAAAATTTGAATATCCCATACGCTTGTGACACATTTCCTAGTTGTCTTGCTAAAATCCTAGTTTTAGTATTTTTTTTTGCATTGTACTCATTTCTCTTATTTTTTGTTCTAAGTGTCAGTTCAAATCTTATTTAATACAACTAATACGAAGTCTTAGCTTCATCCTCTGTTCTTGCTTATCGCTTCCATCGGCATTACTATCTTTACTTTCAATAAAATTATACCTATATTCCTTTAGTGTTTATTGATAACAAAATTCTTTTCTATCAATTAGCATCCTATGCATAATTACTGACAACTTCCGCGCTACAGCAACAATTGCTTTCTTCATACCTTTCTTTTTTGCTAATCCCCAGCTTTTTAACTTAAATTTTCTCTTACATCTTGTCAGCAAGGATTGCGCAGCCTCATATAGCATACTTCTGCACTCCATTGTTTGATATACTTCCATGTCGATCAATCTCCCCAGAAGCATACTGTCTTGGGCTCAATCCCATATATGCTCCAACTGTATAAGATGTTTCAAACCTATGTGTATTGCAGCTTTGTATGTCATTGCTACTATAATACCAACCCCTGGGCTAATAATTTTTATCTTTTTTGCACTTTTCTGAAAGTAATTTATCAAATTGATTCTTCTATTGTTTCTAAGCTATGTACTAATGCTTCAATTGAGTTTTTGCTAACTTCATCTAGATCATTTCTTCTATTTTTAAAGAAAAGCTTTCAAATTTTAATCCTCGACCAACCGTATATCTTCAATTTATTGTTCCAATAATCTGCTGTTTGCTACATGTTAACTGTCTTCTGCTTCCAAGTTGATTTGGCAAGATTTATCTGATTTTACTAATACTTCTCTGTACAACCCAATCCTCATCATTTGAGCTATACCCCTTGCATCTACACAAATCACTGGTAATCCAAAATCCCTTAACTCTTTACACATTGATATTGACAACTTTCTATCCCTATGGATTCTTATTTTTTGCCTTGACTTAGCAAGTTCTCTGCTATTGCTTTACTTTTTCTTGCAACAACTTCTTCCTTAACAACTTTTCCTTTCTCATCAACGATACTTATAAAAGTTTCTTTGAGTGAGACATCTAACTCGATATAATATTTTATGAGACTACTCCTACTTTAAAAGTTTAAATTATTTTTGAAGAACTAATTCTATCGAATTTCTTACTTCTCTCTAAAATATTCTATCTCCTTTTTTCAATAGCTATTACAGTATGTCTATTGTTGATTTAAAGTAGCTCTTAAATTTAAGATATTAGGTTGAAATATAGAGTTAAATTCTAAAATAGAAAAAACTTTATTTTTTACAAAAAATGCGGCTAACTTTATAGCATGCTTTAAATTTGAGGAAAACCTATTATTTTCTTAATATCTTTTATGTTTTTACTTGAAATTTCTTGTGCTCTTTCAGTTCCAGATTCTATTATACTATAAAGGTAAGACTTATCTTGCAATAAATCATTTATCTTATTACGTATTGGGTTTAGTCTAGTTATTATTAAGTCGGCTAGTTCTTTTTTAAAGCTTTTCATGTTATAATTAATTATCTTTTTATATGTTTTTTCTATATTTATATTGCTCAGAATTGAATAAATATTAACTAAGTTATACACCTCAGGGCGACCTTGCAGCAGCGAAAATTCAAAGCCTATGATAGAGTCTGTTTTTGCCTTTTTTATTTTTTCTGTAATTGCATCACTATTATCATCAAGGTTGATACGTGAATAATCAGAAGCATCTGATTTACTCATTTTTTTTAGTCCATCTTTTAAACTCATAATTCTTGCGGAATCTTGTAAAATTAAAGCTTCAGGTGGAGTAAAATAACTTATTTGATAATGGCTGTTAAAAACATTTGCTATATCTCTTGTTAGCTCTATATGTTGCTTTTGATCATCCCCAACTGGAATGTATTTAGCCTTATATAACAAAATATCAGCAGCCATAAGCACTGGGTAACTATATAAGCCTAAAGAAGCTTTTGATTTATCATTACCTGCTTTACTTTTAAATTGTGTCATACGGCTGAGCCACCCCAGTGGAGTATAACAACTCAGTAACCAACACAGTTCAGCATGATGTGACACAGCAGACTGATTAAATATAGCAGATTTTTCAGGATCTATACCACATGCAATATAAGTAGCTACTGTTTTTAGTACATTATCTTTAAATTTATTTGGTGAATATTTATTAGCAGTAACTGCATGCAAATCAACCACACAAAAGAGACAATTATATTTATCCTGAAGCTCAGCCCAATTACAAAGAGCGCCAAGATAGTTACCTAAATGTAAAGTACCACTTGGTTGGACACCAGAGAATACTATATCTCTTATCATTGAGATACTGGCTGAGTATCAGATGATTTTTCAGAAATGACAACCATTGCGGGACGTAGCAATCTTTTCTTAATTGTATAACCACATTGCAAAACTGTAGTGATGGTCCCAGGTTCTTTTGTATCATCTACAACTTTAGATACAGTTTGATGCAAATTAGGGTTGAAAATTAAGTTCAATGGATCAAGTCTTTCTATACCATGTTTTTGTAATGTATTTGCGATTTCTTTCCATGTCATGCTAACACCATTATGAGCAGGGTCGTTTTTATCTAAACTTGCTAAAGCTCTTTCTAAGTTATCGCAAGAGCTGATAAGATCACGAGCAAAACTTGTTATTGCATAACTACTTTTCTCATCAACATCCCTTTCCATGATGCGCTTTAAATTTTCTTTATCAGCAATAGCTAAACGTAATTGATTTTCAAGATGACTTACACGTTCCTTTAATACTGATAAACTCTGACTCAGATTTTCTTCCTTTCTTTGAACTTGATTACTATGAGAATCCTTCTTATTTAAACCTTTGATCTCTGGTTGCTTAATGTCTTTTTCATTCATTTGATTATTATTATTTTTTGAGTCATCTTCTGTCATTATTAACTTTCCTTAAACCTTAATAAGAAATATAATAATATTATTTCTTGATATCAAGTGCTAAAGTGTATATCAAAAGGACCTATGAATTTTACTATTTGAATTTGTCAAAGTCTCTATACTGAACTTACATACAGGGTACAATCATTATTGATAGGCTTTTCAAGTTGCTCTAATCTTTTGAGATCCTCAAGAATTTTTGGAAAAGCTTTATATCTTTCGGGGTCACGATAATGTGCCAGCTCGAGTAGAATCTCTCGCACAGTATTATCGCTTACTTTCTTTACGGGATGATTAGTAATTGAGTTTTTTTTAGCACAGCATTTAGTAAAGCAGCTAAACATATCCCCCCCTTTTTTGTTTAGTTTATATATTTTATAATTTTAAAACATAAATTAAAAATATTCAATAATAACTTGAATATATAAATTGAAAATACTAAAAATATAAAAAATAAGTAATTTATATTAGGAATGAGTTAGATCTAAGAAATAGAGTAAGATAGGGTAAAAATTCAAAAGATGTGTAAAATCAGAAATATGTATGTTTCTATACTGGGGCGTTGGTTCAATTGATAAGGAAAGAACTTAAGAAAAATATAATAAAGAATAAAAAAGCTTCTTTTATTCTAATTCCTTGTAAAGAACAAAACTTTAGTAATAGTAGAATATTTGTGAAAATTTAATTTATAGAAAATTTGGAATTTTTTAACAGTACATTAAGTCCAAATACTTGCAGGACTTTACTAAATAATAAGTTATATTGTTCAAAAAAGGATTAAGTAGTTGTCTTACATTATAATTGGTGGTTTTAGTAGTATGCTTATTCAGGAGATGGATAGTATATTACCTAAGGAAAGTTCTAATAGATTGCATTTAGCTATGCGTTATAGCGTTCTTGCTCCTGCTAAGCATTTTCGGCCATTTCTTGTTTTTGCCTCTTCTTGGGTTTTTGGAATAAAAGAAATTTTAAAAGTTGCAGCTGCAGTTGAATTTATTCATGTCTATTCCTTAATACATGACGATTTGCCCTGTATGGATAATAGTGACCTTCGTCGAGGTCAGCCAGCATGCCATAAAGAATTTGACGAAGCAACTGCAATACTTGCTGGAGATGCGCTTCTTACTTTAGCATTTGAAGTACTATCTACTTCTATAGAGGATAATAGTAAATGTATTAGAGTAATTAAGACTTTATCTACCGCTATTGGATATAATGGTATGGTAGGAGGGCAGGTTTTGGATTTGGTTGCTAGCAACTTTGATAAAATACATGACGTGCATTTGCTAAAAACTGCTAAACTTTTTTCTGCTGCGTGTGAAATTGGAGCGATAATGGGTAATGCGTCAGATGAGGAATGCAGGGCTTTATCAAGTTACGGGACAAAGATCGGTCTTGCATTTCAAGCAAAAGATGACATTAATGATTATTTACAAAAAAATGAAACGAATAACATTGTATGCTCAATAGGCTTGGGAAATACGAAAGAACGCATAAAAAAATTACTTGATGATGCAGCTAGTTATCTTAATTTATTTTCAAATAGAACTAACTATTTATACTCTGTGATAGAGTTAATAGGAAATTTGTAGTGAAAAAATTTGCGTTCAAGTTGTTATGGATAATAGCTGTAATTACTTTATTTATTACTGCTCTTAATTTGTCTGTTTCTTATTTTACAAATAAAAACGATATAAGAAGGACAGAAGAAAAGCCAGATAAAGGGTATGAGATCAATAATTTAAATGATGGGATTATACAGACAATAGCTTTTTCTTTGCTAAAGCCTATTCTTGAGGCTAGAATTGACTATTATATAGAAAAGCATGGGCTACTTGATTACTTGAAGAAAATAAAAAAACAAAAAGAACTTAAAGATTTAGTCACTTTTTATGACATAAGCTATGGTAATGGTAAAAAAGCTCTATGTGGAAGCAAGGTTTCATTACAGGTGTATAAGCTCTTAAACTATGATAATATCATAAATAAGGAGCAATATTTGCAAAAGTTTATGAATCTTAATATCAATCCTACCTTTGAGCGTGAGATAGGAGAGGAAAAAGAATTGGATTTAGGAATAATTGGTATGAAAGAAGGTGGGGAACGTGTTATATTGATTAACCATACTGTAGATAATACAGAAATCAGTGATAAAAAATCCTACTATGTAAAACTTCTCTCTGTTAAAACTGAGTCTCCGTCTTCGGTTGATAATTTAATGATTTTTGATGATGCAAATTATACAAGTGGTGTACCAGTAATGTGTGGTGATGAGGTAGAGGTAAATTATTCAGTGCACAAGCATAATGGTGAATTATTTACTGACAACCAATTTGCACGTTTTAAAGTTGGTGATGGTAAGGTACCACTAGCTATTGAACTTGGAGTTCTTAAAATGCAGGAAGGTGGAAAGCGGACAATAATTTCTCCTCCTGATCTTCTCACAACTACTGATGATATGGTTATAGATAACATAAAACCTGATGAAAAAAATGTGGCAATTATTAACCTTAGTGTAATACAGAATAATGATCTGAATTGACCTTAAGCTTATGAATGCTTTTAAGATCTCTGCAAATTTTAAGCCTACAGGTGATCAACCTAAAGCTATTGACGAGCTAACTTTAGGGCTTGAAAATGGCAAAAAAGATCAGGTGCTTTTGGGCATTACTGGTTCAGGTAAAACTTTCACTGCTGCAAATATTATAGAGAGAACACAGAGGCCAGCTCTTATTGTTGCTCATAATAAAACTTTGGCAGCACAGTTATATGAAGAAATGAAAGCGTTTTTTCCGGGCAACGCTGTAGAGTATTTTGTTTCTTATTATGATTATTATCAGCCGGAAGCTTATTTACCACAAACTGACACTTATATTGAAAAGGATTCAGTTATAAATGAAAGGATAGATTTACTTAGGCACTCTGCTACGCGTTCTTTGCTTGAGAGGCCTGATGTTATAGTTGTAGCTAGTGTTTCTTGTATTTATGGTCTTGGCTCTCCAGAAGCATATTTACATATGATAGTGTCTTTAAATGTAGGTGATGTGATAAAGATTCCAGCGTTGCTAAACAAGTTAACAGAACTTCAATATAAGCGCTTAGAATATGAGTTTAGTCGTGGTACGGTCAGGGTGCGTGGCGATACAGTTGATATATTTCCTTCTCATCTCGAAAACAGAGCATGGCGCTTATCTTTTTTTGGTAATGAAATAGAGGAAATTTTTGAAATTGATGTGCTGACAAATAAAGTCGTTAGTAATTTAGATAAGATCACTATTTTTGCAAATAATCACTATGTAACTCCAAGACTAACGCTTTTGCAGGCGATTGATTTGATTAAAAAGGAAATGAATGAGTGTGTAGAATGTTACTATGCGCAAAACAAAATAGTTGAAGCTAAACGTCTAGAGCAAAGGACAAATTTTGATATAGAAATGATTAGAGAAGCAGGAAGTTGCAAAGGAATTGAAAATTACTCGCGTTACCTTTCTGGTAAAAAAGCTGGTGAACCGCCACCAACACTGTTTGAATATCTACCACAAAATGCAATTCTATTTATTGATGAAAGTCACGTAACAGTCCCACAAATAGGTGCTATGTATAGTGGTGATCGTGCACGTAAATCAAATCTAGTTGATCATGGTTTTAGGCTTCCATCTGCTTTAGATAATAGGCCTCTTCAATTTAAAGAATGGGAAAATATGCGCCCGCAAACTATTTACATTTCAGCTACACCTGGGAAGTACGAACTAGAAAAAACGAAGGGATTATTTACCGAACAAGTCATAAGGCCAACAGGCCTTTTAGATCCAATTTGTATTGTTAAACCTACAGAAAACCAAGTAGATGATATTATTTATGAATCACAGACTGTAATAAAGGAAGAATGCTGTGTTTTAATCACAACTTTGACAAAAAAAATGGCAGAGAGCTTAGCTGACTATATGTGTGAAATTGGCATTAAAGCTAATTATTTGCACTCTGATGTTAATACTTTAGAAAGAATTGAAGTTATAAATAAGTTGCGTATGGGCGAGATACATGTTTTAGTGGGAGTGAATTTGTTGCGAGAGGGACTTGATATTCCCGAATGTGCATTAGTTGGGATCCTCGATGCTGATAAAGAAGGATTTTTACGCTGTGAGACTTCACTTATTCAAACTATTGGACGTGCAGCACGTAATGTAAACGGTAGGGTGGTTCTTTATGCAAATAAGATAACAAAATCATTGGAAAGAGCGCTGAACGAAACTAGAAGGAGGAGAAAAATACAAGAAGATTATAATAAGTTACATAATATAAAGCCAGTAAGTGTAGTAAAATCCGTTTTAAATTCTCTGCAAAATAGAGTAACAGAAAATGAGGAAGTAAACTGTAAACAGAGAAGCAAGGAAGCACTAAGGAAACAGATGTTGGAGTATGCAGAAAATTTGGAATTTGAAAAAGCCGCGAAAATTAGAGATATTATAAGTAGTTTAAAATGATAATTGTAAAGTAATGTATATAATTTATTTTATATATTTTATGACTTTTAAACCTTATATGCTAAAATATTTTCTATTGACTTACTTAAGTAGGGATTAATGGGCGAAATTTATCTAAGTAAAAATATTATATCGCAACCTCAGGAGGATGGAGACAGCATCTTTTTGGGTAAAATAAGGCTAGAGGACCTACAGAGTGAAGATCTGACTCGTCAGCTAGAGCAAAAGTGTGATGATCTGTTAAAACAAAATCTCCTCAAAGGATTAGAGCCCGAGGCAGGTTTAAATGAACTTTTAGATTCAATAGATGTAGTAGAGAATGAATTAGACAAAGAATTTAGTAAAGAGCTAGGTATTAGTGAAGTATTTTGGAAGAAAGTTTTAAAGCTACTAAACTTTTTCAATGAAGTGCTTAATTTAAATTTGGATTTAAAGCTAGAAGATGAGCTAGTTCTTACAAAAGAAAAACAAAAAAGGAAAAATTTACTGTTTTCATTCCTTGATGCCATTCTAAAAAAGCTTTTCAAAAGAGAATTAACTTCAGAAGAAATACTAAAGCTGCAAATAAAAGCGTTAGAGGAGCAGTTAAGTAGTGAAAATGATCCAGAGGTTATTCATCAAATTAAAAAACAATTGGAATTCCTGATGGAACTTAAAGCTAAGCTTTTTGAACTTTCGCTGGAGCAAAGTTTAAATAGAACTACGGAATGGCTTTTGACAATTGGTGCAATGCAAACTGTTGCTGAAATGGCAAATAAAGCAAAAGAAATAGTAACAACAAAAGGACAATGGCAAAAAGTTGACAGTCTATTAAACTCAGATAGGTTTATAAGGCAAGTTAGTAATGTTGCTCAAAATAATAAGGGTATAGAAAATGTTAAAGGTAAATCTTTCATGCCTGTTCAAGAACAAAATAACAATTTAAATCTCATTCCTCTATCACAAAACATTGCCAAAGATAACAGTGGCTTTTTAAAACTACTATATACGCTTCTTGCACTTGCAAATGTCTATGCAGCGAAGCATATGGAACTAGGAATGGGTGGTGATAAAGAAACAACTACTCAAAAATTACCTACTGCTGTAAAAGCAAGTGGTCAAACCCAAAAGCAAATTCCAGTAAATCAAGATGAGGTAAAAAAAGGTCGAATATTTTCTTCTGGTAGTAAAAATCAAGATACAGATTTACAAATGCCAAAAGAGCAACCAAATTCATTGATGGAAGAAGTTAATGTTCGACAATTAGAGCAAAATCGGAGTAAAATTTGGGAAAAATAAATATGATTGAGATATATCATATTTGATATATAATTTAGCCATGGTTATACTGAAGGGGGTAGTATGCAATGGAGTTCAAAAAGCAAAGAAGCTTTTGTTCAAGCTTTAAATATAGAATTTTTAACAACAACAGGTAGTTACACTAATTTTCAGTTTAGAGAAACAAGAAATTGTCGAGGTAAAGGTCAGATTTGTATACTATTTCCTAATGGTGAACAAGAAGAGTATCAGAAATATTTAGAGCAAGTAACTGCAAAGTATAAAGGCGCTAGGACTTCATTTGAAAAAAGTAACTTTGATGCCAAGAGCTTTCCTTTTTGCATGAGCCCAGGTCAATTTAGCACTCGCAGTAGAAAGTTTAAAGTTCCTTTAAATAAAGAAGTAATAAATAATTTATACTATATGTTTGTTTTTCAGCTTTTATCATTTGAGCTAGATGTGACAAATCTTCCAAATGATATTGATTTGGATGAAGATGATAAAAGGAAGGGATATATTGTTGGTTGGGCCTTTCCTAGAGGTGACGGTAATACATCTAAACGAAAAAGAGAAGTAGAGGATCTTTTGAATAGGTATAGTTTTTCTATAGAAAATGGGCTTATATTAGATGAAAATGATACTCTATGTGATTGCACATACATCCATAAACATAGAGCCGACGAAGCAGTACAAAGAGCAATAAAAGACTTTCCCACTCAAATATTAAGACAATATCCAACAAAATTACTTACATTATTTAACGTTTTTTATCATGATCTAAGTGCTAAAGAAGGAATGAGTCCATACTGTGAACAATTTGTAAGGAAAATGTGGGCTGGATGCGTAAACACAGCAAAAGCTCAGGGCAATATTGTAAGTTTTGATTATTATGGGGAAGATTCTGATGAAATGAGAGATAAAGAGCATGTAAAGGAGATATATAATTTATATGAAGGTAAGAAAATTAATGAAATTTTTCATAATTTTATAAATGTTACAAAAAGGGGTCAAGGTAATATTACAGTATCATTCAATTTTAACCTTCACAATATAAATGTTATTGTGAATAAAGTGCCTTGTGATGTCTCTTCTATTAAGAAGGCTCAAGAGTTTGCTATTGAGCAGCGTAACGGTACTGTTCGCCCTATTCATGTAATGGGTTCCAGTAGAATGCTTAGAGTAGTAAATGAGACCGTTCCTTCAAGTAGTAGACAAAATTTTCTACCAATACCTGGCAAGTTCAGTGATTTTCCAAGAAGTAGTGCGTCTTCAAGTCGTAAAGGTTCAACTAAAAGTAATGATTCAGCATTTGGAGAATCTCCTGCTAATCCTGGTTGTTTAGATACTAGTTTTGAATCAGATTCTTATAATACTCTAGATGCTCATAATACTTCATTTGATTCTGGCTGGAACAGTAAATCAAATTCACCTACTAAAAAAGATAGAAGCAGTCAGTCAATTCATACTGTATCACCTACGCATTCTGATGTTACTGTTATTAATAAAAATAGTGGAGCAGGATCAGTAGCTAATATAGCAGACCTTAGCAATTTAGAACCAAAATCTAGTGAAGTAAAAAGTGGGAGAGGTATGAGGTTTCATCGTGGTGAAAGTGTTCCTCCATATGGAAAAGTTTTAAGTATAATGAAGGTAGAGGAGGGGATAATGAAGGTAAAGGCAGAGAAAAGGAGAAGTCTTGATGATGTAAGAGTCAAAATTTAGTTTTAGATGAACAAAAGAGAGTTAGCCCTCTTAAGGGGTTTTATAATAGCTGTTATTCAATTTTTAAGAGGAGTTTATTTACTTATACTATTTTAGTTTTTTGACTTAGTTAAAATACTAAATACTGAAATTACAGCACCAAGAGCTATGGCTATGCATCCAAGCCAAATAGCTATGGCTCCTGGTCTGTAGTATACACGTGTTGCAATGCCCTTATCTTTATCTATATCACCGATAGTGACATATATATCAAATAGAGGATGATGATAAATATCACTTTTAATTTTTTTTTGCTTCTCAATTGAGTAAAATCTGTTTTCAGGTATAAGCAATTTATTGCTCAAATTTTGGATAATGAAGCTTCCTTTTACTGCATTAAAATTTTTGTCTTTTATAAATTCAGCATTAATTAGATTTATTTTATATTTATTTATATTAATGCTTTCCCCAATTCTCATATAGCTTTCATTTTCCTCTTGCCAATTTGCTGCTATGGTTATTCCTAACACTAAAATTGCTACACCTATATGAGATATCATCATTGCATAATAGGTTTTTGAAACACCTTTTGCCAGAGCGATTGATTCTACAAGGGGTAACGAAAACAACTTTATTCTTCTACTATAACTCTCTAAAATAGAAACAAATAAAGCAACAGCAAGTGTTATGGCAGCAGTAGCCATAAACCCTTTTTTAAAGATAAAAGGGATGGTTAAAAGTGCTAAAAAAAATGAAAACTTATATCTACTAAATATTGAGATCAATTTACCACCATTCCAGCTAAGGTAAGGGCCTATAATAGTGAGTATTAGAACTCCTAAGGCAATACTGTTAAACAGTGAGTTATAATAAGGTGCACCAACTGAGATTACTTCACCAGTTAAGTACTCAAGTATTATAGGGTATAAAGTACCAATGCAAACAACGGTAAAAGCAGTGATAAAAAGCAAATTGTTTAAAAGCATTGAAGTGAAACGCGATATAAACGGAAATTGATGATTGCTTTCTTTTACTTTATTTGCAAATAAGATAAAAGTTATCAAACTACTGGCTACAATGAGGCAAAACAAAGCTAGTATATATAGACCCTGTTTGGAATCATTTGCAAACGCATGTACTGAAATTAAAATACCAGAACGTACTAAGAACGTTCCCATAGTGCTTGATATAAAAGTCATAATTGACAGTAAAATTGCAAAATTCCTAAGTAAGTTGAATTTTTTCACTATCAAGATCAAATGCAAAAGTGCAGTTGCAATCAGCCATGGCATTAAAGATACGTTCTCTACAGGATCCCAAAACCAAAAACCTCCCCAGCCAAGCTCGCGGTATGCCCACCAACTACCAAGACCAATTCCTAGTGTTAAAAAAGACCAAGATGCAAGTATCCAAGGGCGAACGGTATTTGCCCATTTATTTCCTTCTATCTTAACTATAAGCCCAGCTATTGATAGTGAAAAAGCTGCACTAAATCCCAAATATCCTAAGTACAATATTGGTGGATGAATTACAAGGCCTATATCTTGTAAAATAGGGTTAAAACCTAGACCATTACTAGCTGTGGGCTGAATTTGTGCAAATGGGTCTAAACTAAATAAAGTAAATGACAAAAAGCCAAAACAGATGAGATTCTGTACTATGAGGGATTTTTTTTTAAATTCATCATTATTTAAAAAGAATTCTAGCAATAATAAATATAAAGCTAAAACCCAACACCAAAGTAACATTGATCCTTCCATATTGCCCCAAATGCCAGAAATTTTATACAGTAGTGGCTTTGTTGTATGAGAATTATAATAGACGTTATATAGAGAAAAATCGTCGGTAATGTGACAGTAAAGTAAGATCGATAAAGCAAACGTCACACATAAAAAAGTAATAGCATTTAATGCTCGAGAAGGAATTGAAAAAAAAGGTGTGAAAATATAAGTTGAGGTTAAAACGCAGGCTATTAATAGAAATAAGTTACCTAGAATGGAAGACATTGTATATAGAACATTTATAAATCACAGTGGGACTGGTAGGACTTGAACCTACGACCCCTTCGTTATGAGCGAATAGCTCTAACCACCTGAGCTACAGTCCCGTATTTTTATTTAAATTAACATATATAGTTAAGCTTGTCTAATCTTCTATTTTGCCATCAACCCACTCAACAAGAGTCTCAAAATCACAACCTCCAATTTTTCTTGCCACTTCTTTTCCATTTTTGAATATGATTAGCGTAGGTATAGACCTAACATTGTAAGATAAAGCAGCTTCTTGTGTCTTGTCTATATTAAGCTTGCATACTGTTATTTTTTCCTTATGGCTTTCAGCTAGTTTTTCTATATGAGGCATTAACGCCTTGCAAGGCCCGCACCATTCAGCCCAAAAGTCAACTAAAACGAAATCATTGTTTTTTATAACTTCACTAAAATTATTATCATCTTTAATTTCTACAATACCCATAAACTACCTAGCTAACTCAGATTTGTTAATGATATAAAATTGAAAATACTTTGCCAATTAAAAAATTAATTTATTTTTGTACTTAGTTTCAAAGTTGAGTAGCGTGTATATCGCAATTGCGATTATAGAACATGTTACCGTTAGCAGTAAGTTTGGCACAATACTATAACTTATCTTACTAAAATACCCAACTATTGACACACCTACTGCACCAAAAATCATTTGCATAAATGCTATCAATGCTAAGCTTAAACCAGATTCTTCAGTTTCTTCCAGTGCTGAGGTAACACCATTACTAATTATAAAGGCAAAGCCAACATTTGCTATTAGCCAAAATGACTCCATAATTATTATAGTTAAGCCAATATTGTAATATAGAAAGATTAAGGATAAATCAGATATAAGAGGTAAAAACAGACCTATAAGCAACATATTATTTATTCCAACTTTTTTGACGAATTTTCTATTGATAGCAGCACCTATCATGTATGATATAATCATTATAGCAATTAAGTATCCATAATATTTAGCTGATATATTCATTCCCTCAATGAGTACAAAAGGTAAATTGCCAATATATGCCCAGATCCACATGAAATTTAGAGAATTAATTGCTGTAAAACCTAAAAATCTATAATTTTTAAAGATTTTAATATATTGTTTTAGTATTTTGCACAAAAGCTCAGTTAAAGTTAAATCTTTGCACTTAGATTTATCAACTGTCTCTTTAAATTTAAAAAAGAGTGACAAAAGAGTAAGTACTGACAGTACTGATATAATTACAAAAAGAAAACGCCAACTATAGCCATGTGATATAATATGACTGCCAATTATTGGTGCTATTGCGGGGGAAAGGGCTACTATCATATTTAATTTTGATATAACTTGGGAACACTCATATCCAGAATACATATCTTTTATTGTTGCATAGCCAACAACAACTGCAACTCCAGCACCAAAGCCTTGAATAAGCCGCATCAGTATCAATTGCATTATATTTTGCGCAAAACAGCATGCTATACTAGCTAAAGCAAATATTGTCATGCCAACCAGTATTACTTTACGCCTACCATATTGATCTGAGAGCGGTCCATAGATCAGCCCTGATAGAGAAAGTCCGATAAGATTTAAACCGATAGTAAATTGTACGATGCTATTATAGGATTTAAAATATTCAGCTATTTTAGGTAAAGCAACAGCATATATGTCAGTAGACATATCAGTAATTGCTATAGACAAAATTACTAAGATAGATACAAGAGTTTTTGCATTGCACATGTTTAAAATTTAATAAATTAGAAAGATAAAGATATAGTAACTTCAGTACAAAACAACTTTATTTTGGTATTAAGATCATTTGTTTGTTATGATTTATGGGTAAGATTCTGATTATGAGAGAAAGCCGTAGGATCAGTCATATTAGAGTGTACTATATTAGTATATACGGAATAAGCTAAAGCAACAACGCTAAGAGCAATTAAAGCTGTTACACCTACAGCGACTGTGATATCAATGATATTTAGCTTTTTACTAGGAACAAATTTCCTTAAACCTTCAGGAACAAAGTATGCTAAAGTTCCAGCTGTTCCTACAGCAATGAATACAAAGAAAGCATAATTTTCTTTTTCAGAAAACGCATCTTTTATACCTGCCTTTAGTTTTTGAAGGTTAGATTTATGGTTGTAAGCACTGTCGGCGGTGGAATAGTTGAGCTGACTTGTTACTTTAATATTATTTTCTTTATAGCCTGATTGTTGACTACTGTGATTATGGGTACTACCATTACCTTGATTACAAAATGAATCGTTTAAATACTCTATATTTTGCACATTAGAGTTTTGTGGTTGAAATTGATTTTTAAAATTAATTACTTTATTTTTTACTTCTTTACACAAAGATATTACACTTTGAGCAGTACTTATAATAATATCACTTCCATCTTCCTTTACACTGGTCATTTGTTCTAATTGCACTTCCCTTCTTTTTAACTCTTCTTCTTTCTCATCTAATTCTTTTTTTAGGCAATCATGTGTTATGTTATGTATTTCTATTTCTAACTTTTCAAAACCATTTTGTATTTTATAATAGTGTAAAATTTTAGCACTATAGAAGATATTATATGCAAGATTCAGTATTTGTTTATATTGGTCTAAGGTTTGAGTTTGTTCTACATTAGCGTCTTTTTGCTTAATTAGATGTGTTATTTTAGATGTAAGATTGCAAAATAAATCAGGAATACTTTTTTTTTGGATACTACTTGCGATTTTGTTTTGAAAATCTTGATCCTGGCCTTCCCACTCACTGAGCTTCTTACTAAGCTTATCGAATAGCTCAAGAACGTGCTTAAGTGTAACTTCATTTTCAACTTCTTCACTTTCTTCCTTACTTGTTGAAATACCAAGCATTAATCGCTCAAGTTCTTCAACATTCTTTTTTAAGATTCCTTGTAAGTCATTAGCATTTTTGTTAATGAAGAGGTATATCTTTGCAACCTCTCCATAACGTTGAACTGCATTTAAAGTACTATTTCCAATAGAGTCTATGACTTTTCTTTGTTCTACATCAAGATCTGGTTTTATATCTTTAAACTTTCTGACCTTCTCATCTGCAAACTTATTAAAGTTACTGATATTATCATCTAAAGTAGCTTGTATAATAGACTCATCTATAGAAAGTTGATCATCTTGCTCTGCTTTTTGCTCTTTGCCACATTGTAAGGCATTTATTTTTTCTAGTAATTGCTTGCAAACGTGTTGTACTCTACGATGGACAAATTCGCATGCTTCTTTCAAACTTAGCTCTAGCGAAGTATAGTCATTTGCAGGTGTAATCTTTACAAAGCATTCTTCTTGCCAATCTACATCATATTTTTCAGATTCAGCTTTTACTTCTATAATTTTTGTTTCCTCTTTTGCTTCAATTGCCTCTTCTTCTTGGAATTTATCGATGTGCTGGCTTAACAATTTATCTATATTGATGTCTATTGAATAGACTGAAAAATTTTCTTCTTTTTGAATTTGCTTTAAATTGTTAGAAATACGATCAAAGTTTTTTTGCAGTTCATTTTGCAAAAAGTCAATTGCTGAATTTTTGTCTAAAAGTCCACCGTTAATACTTAAGTTTTTTGGATGAGTAATAACATATACGCATGATAGGTTATTACCTTCATAGAAAAAATTAGACAAATAACAGTGCATTGATGGATTGCTGGTGTTATCTAAAAATTCTTTTTTACATGACTCTAATGCAGATATACCATTTACTAAATGTTTAATATTTTCTAATCTATTGATTGCAATTTTTTGGACTTCAGTTTCCAGTTTTAAACTTACTTTTTTAGTGCAAAACAAATCTAAAACTTGCATATTCAATGATTTAGCAAGAGCGTTTAGTTGTGTAGAGATATTGTCATTTAAGTATTCTGTGTAGTATTTTACATTAAATAAATTATTAAATTTTGCTACAGTTTTATTAATTAAAGATCTTTCAATGGAGTAATTTTTTTTCCCATCAATTTCTATAAGAATAGAAAACTTATCTTCGTTTAAGAGCAGATCAAAAAAACTTATCAGGGAAATAATTTTATAAATTACAGCTCTATATATATGACCTGACTTCTTTTCTATTTGATCTAAATCATTTTCAACTCTCACTTCAAAATTAAAATATATTTTTTCTCCTAAGCTCGACTTCTTTAATTGCAAATTTCTATCTTTATAATAAAGAGAAGAAGTAAAACAAGTAGCATTTTCGATTTTAATTCTACTATCTTCCTGGCCATTTTTTATCTCAATATCTTCACTAAATATCTTTTCTACTTTCTGTAAATTGCTAATTTTAGCGTTTCCATTACAAGATGAATCATTAAAGAACAACAAAAAATCAACTAAGTTCTGCGAAAAAGGATTATCTAAATTATAGCTAAGAAGTGAATATTCATTTTCTTTATATTTAATCTTAAGCTGGCTTGTGTTATCTCTAAAAATACTACTTACTAATTCAACATCATTTTGTGTTGTAGTTAAGCACAGTGTTGTCTCTTGCTGTTTAATGTTACCTTTATTATTTTTAATAGTTCTTTGAGCAAAAAACGGGTGTATGTTTAATTTATCTTGCGATTCAGCTACTGGATGGTCGCAATTAATTTTAATTTGTGGTTTTATTGCATCATTATTTGTTAATCCTTTAAAATTAGATATACAGTTTAATATGCCTTCCATATGCTGCATATTTATTTCACTTTCAGCAAAAGTAATTTCAACTTCTGTACTTTCATTGCTGCTAATTTGAAAGTTTAAATTATCTTTATTAATCTCAATAAATTCTATTTCTTCTTTTCCATTAATTAGATTGTGAACAACATTGATTGAACTTTTAACGGTATTTTTTGCTTTCTCAAGCCATCCTCCACTGCTTTTCTGCTGCTCTAGTTGTGTGCTTTCTATATATGCATCATTCTGCTTAATGTATCTTTTTACTATAAATGTTTCTTGACGATTTCCTATTCTTACCGATACATCTTTGTTTTTTCGATCGCTTGGTAAAACAAAAGCTGGGACAATATAAAGGTTTAATAATTCTGCAATTATATTTAAATCCTTACTACTCTGATTAAGACTGAATTTTACTCCTGTTATTTTGTCTTGAGGTCTTATATATTCTACTTTCTCAATGTTAAATATTTTACAAACGTTACTGCTCAATTCGTCTAAGTTTTTAACCTCTGCTGTATCATGCATTTAAAAATTATTTTTAATTATTTATTGTTGATAAATATAGCAAATTTATTAATATTATTCAATAATATATTCGTATAAAATTATGTTGTAAGATTAATATTTTGCTAATTGTAGTAAAGCTTTGCTTGGTAAAAAAGAAAATAGTTTTATTGAATAATCAGTCAGTTATTTTATACTTAGGAATGCTTTAAGTTGCTAATTTCATTAATTTGAATAGAATTATTCTATAAAAATTTTTTTTTGTAATGTGAATAATGGAATGGTGTGCCTGGGTGTGGTTTTGTCGCCACATGGTATTAAAGGGGCAGTAAAAATAAAAATTTTTACAGAAAAACCAGAGAATATTGCTATTTATGGTGAATTAACTGATGGTAACAAAAGCTATACAATACAATCTGTATCTATAATAAATGATAATATTGTTATTGCGTATATTAAAGGTATTGACTCTCGTTGTGGTGCTGATCTTTTAAGAAATAGAAGGTTATACATATCAAGAGAAAGTTTGCCGATGTTAACAAATGAAGATGAATCTTATGTAGAAGATTTAATCGACTCTAAGGTGAAACTTATAGATGATACAGATTATGGTTATGTTAAAGCTGTGTACAATTTTGGTGCTGGTGATATAATTGAGATCTTAATAAAAGAATGTAATAAAGCAATCATGCTACCTTTTTCAAAAGAGATATTTATACATATAGATTCTAAACAAAAAATTATCACATTAGATTTGCCTGAATTTATTGATAAAAATGATTACATTTAACGTATTGACTTTATTTCCTGAAATGTTTCCTGGGCCTTTAGATTATTCTCTTATTGGTCAAGCTTTGCGCAAAGGAATATGGAGTTTAGAGGCTAGAAATATTCGTTCTTTTGCAGACGATAAACACGCAAGTGTTGATGATACGCCGTATGGTGGAGGGCAAGGCATGATTATGCGTGCTGATGTGGTAGGTAAAGCAGTAGATGATGTCTTATCCTTAAATCAAGATACTAAGTTAATCTATGTAACACCATCTGGTAATAAGTTTGATGATAATGTTGCAAGGGAGTTATCTTGTCTTTCTAATATCACGATATTGTGTGGTCGTTATGAAGGTGTGGACCAAAGAATAGTTGACGCTTATCCTTTTTATGAGTTAAGTATAGGGGATTATATATTATCAGGAGGTGAGCTTGCTGCTATGGTATTAATTGATGCTTGTGTGAGGCTTATTCCTGGAGTAGTGAAAAACAGCGATAGTGTTGCAAATGAGAGCTTTGCTGGCAATACACTTGAATATCCTCAATATACTAAACCTCGTCAGTGGAGAGGATATTCAGTTCCAGAAGTGTTGCTTTCTGGTAATCACGAAGCAATAAATAAATGGAGACAAGATAAAGCTTTATTCATTACAAAAGAGCGTCGTCCTGATTTGTTAAATAATTTAAATGGAGGTGAAAATGACTAACTTACTTGAGGAATTTAATCGTAAACAAATTCAAGCTATGGATAGAAAAATACCTGAATTTCGAGTTGGTGACACTTTGAAAGTTACAGCAAAAGTTGATGCTACAAGTGAGCGTACCCAAGTCTTTGAGGGGGTATGTATATCTAAAAGGAGAATGCGTAACCTTTCTTCTAATTTACATGCTTCTTTTTTTCTAAGAAAGGTGAGTTATGGGGAGAGTATAGTATCACAATACTTTGTTTATTCTCCTCTATTGGTATCAATAGAAGTTATAAGGCTAGGTAAAGTACGTAGAGCTAAGCTTTACTATCTTTGCGATTTATATGGAAAAGCAGCAAGAATTAAGGAGCGCAAAATACATATCAAAACGAGATCTACTGAGTAATAATGTGACAAATGCACCAAAATTTCGTATTGGTATAGGATATGATGTGCATAGATTTATTGCACTTGAGGATGGCATGGATAGTTGCGAAATTAAAATTTGTGGAGTGCCTGTAAAGCATGATATGGAGATAGAAGCACATTCTGATGGTGATGTTGGGATTCATGCAGTTGTTGATGCAATGCTTGGAGCTATGGCACTTGGGGATATAGGACAGCATTTCCCCCCTACAGATCTAAAATGGAAGGATAAAGATTCTAGTCATTTTTTAGAATTTGCTGTTAAGCAGGTAAGAGATAAAGGTTATTTTGTATCTAATGCTGATATTATCATTGTATGTGAAAGACCTAAAATAAGTCAATATAGAGATAATATGAAAAAACGTATGTCAGAGCTTTTACAAATAAATAATAACCTTGTTAGTATAAAAGCAACTACTACAGAAAAATTAGATGATATAGGACGCCACAAAGGCATAGCTGCATATGCTATTGTACAGGTGCAGCGTATAAATTGGTTTTATTTTTTTTTCAATTGTTGTTTTCAACGATTGGTAAGGTAATATCTTGTTGTTTCATGTATTTCCCATTTATTTCATCATATGATTTTTCACATTCATCATTAGCTTTTAAGAAAATAAACTGACATGCACCTTCGTTTGCATATATCTTAGCTGGAAGTGGTGTTGTATTAGAAAATTCTAAAGTTACATACCCTTCCCATCCTGGTTCAAGAGGGGTAACATTTACTACTATCCCACACCTAGCATAAGTTGATTTACCAACGCAAATAACTAAAATATCTCTGGGTATACGAAAATACTCAATGGTTTTTGCTAAAACAAAACTATTTGGTGGAATTATACATATGTCATCTTGTTTGTCAATGAAATTTCCTGAAGAGAAATTTTTAGGATCAATAATAGTTGAGTTTATATTTGTAAATATTTTAAATTTATTATCTATTCTTGCATCATAACCGTAAGAAGAAAGTCCATAAGAGATAACACCTTTACTGTTTTTATAATCAACAAAAGGCTCTATCATATTAGATTTTTTAACTTTAGTTTTTATCCATTTATCAGGCATTATAGCCATGAGATTACTCTATTAAATTCATCAAGTAATTATTAAATGAAGTGCTAAAAATGTAAAGGTTTTTTAAATTTTCGGATAGCTTAATGATGTTACAAGGTATATTAAAATAATTTTATTTTTATGTTGACTATTGATATTTATTATTTTATCTTTTGGTTTGTAATGCTGTTATTTAAGTTTTTATGCCGACGATAAATCAATTAATACGGAAGGGTAGGTCGTCTTTTTGTCGTACAAATAGAGTTTTAGCCCTTTGCGGCAGTCCTCAGAGAAGGGGAGTGTGTGTGAAAGTGTATACAACTACTCCCAGAAAACCTAACTCAGCGCTACGTAAAGTGGCGAAAGTGAGAGTTAAAAGGAGCAGTGGGGAGTATTATGAGGTGCTTGCATATATTCCTGGCGAAGGGCATAATTTGCAGGAGCATTCTGTTGTCTTAATGTGTGGTGGTGGTGTAAGGGATTTACCTGGTGTACGTTATCGCATTATAAGGGGTGCTTTAGATTTAGCTGGTGTGCAAAATCGCAAGAAATCTCGTTCAAGATATGGTGTTAAGAAATCTGGCAAATGAGGTTATATGTCGCGTGGTTATAATAAAATAAAAAAGAGGATTATTCTTCCAGATGTACGCTATCATAGTATTTTAGTTACATGTTTTATTAATAAATTTATGAAATGTGGAAAAAAATCTATAGCTGAAAAGATTATTTATGAAGCTCTATCTCTTGCTGAAAAAAAACTTGGAGAGGATGCGTTACTGATTTTTAATAATGCGGTTAAGAACGTTACTCCTACTTTAGAAGCACGTTCTCGTCGTGTAGGTGGTGCAACTTATCAAGTTCCGATTGAAGTTAGAAAAGAGCGGGCTATTTCTTTAGCGTTGAGGTGGATTATTAAGGCAGTTAGGGCTGCAAGAAAAAGCAAAAATACTGCTTATTATTTATATATTGAGTTAGTTAATGCTTATAATAAGCGTGGTGAAGCGTTTAAAATATGTGAAGATAAATATAAGGCAGCTATGTCATATAGGGTTTATTCTCATCTTAATTTTTAACTTTGTATAGGTTTTATGGCTACTAAATTTTCTGCAGTTGATGAATTTAATATATCAAAGTATAGAAATATAGGGATAATGGCTCATATAGATGCTGGAAAGACTACTACAACAGAGCGTATATTATTTTATACTGGTAAGGAAGATAGAATTGGAGAGGTGCATGATGGCGCTGCTTCTATGGATTGGATGGAGCAAGAAAAGGAGCGTGGAATAACTATTACGTCTGCTGCAACTACTTGTTTTTGGGAAGGTTATCGTATTAATATTATTGATACTCCAGGCCATGTTGATTTTACAATTGAAGTTGAAAGGTCTTTGCGTGTTTTAGATGGTGCTGTTGCTGTTTTTGACGGTGTAGCAGGAGTTGAGCCGCAATCAGAAACTGTCTGGCGTCAAGCTGATAAGTATAACGTTCCTCGTATTTGTTTTATCAATAAAATGGATAGGGTTGGGGCAGATTTTGATAAATGTGTCAATATGATAAATGAGAAGCTTGGTGCTAATCCATTAATCATTCAACTACCTATTGGTAAAGAAAAGGATTTTGTAGGTATAATAGATTTGATTTTTATGAGGTCTGTGCTGTGGAAGAATGAAACATTAGGTGCTGAATTTTATTATGATAAAATACCGGATGATATGCTTGAGATAACAGAAAGATATCGAGAATTGATACTAGATAAAGCTTCTAAAATTGATAATAAAATAGAAGATTTGTATTACAATGATCAAGATATTTCTCCTGATTTATTGATAGGTAGTATTAGAAAGGGTACTATAAATGGTGATTTTGTTCCTGTATTATGTGGTTCAGCTTTTAAAAATAAGGGGGTTCAGCCTCTTTTAGATGCAGTAGTTAATTTTTTACCTTCTCCTCTTGACATTAAGATAATAGAAGGAAATAATCCAAAAGATCCGGAACAGATAATTGAAGTTAAGCCATCAGTTAATGAAAAGCTTGTTGCTTTAGCTTTTAAAATAATGACTGATAAGTTTGTTGGTAGTTTGACTTTTATACGTATTTATTCTGGTGTGCTCAAATCTAAGTTTACTATTTTAAATTCTAGAAAAAATAGTACAGAATCAATAGGTAGAATGTTGCTCATGCATGCTAATAACAGAGAAGATATAACTGAAGCATGTGCTGGTGATATAGTTGCTTTGGTAGGATTAAAAAATACTACAACTGGCGATACTTTATGTTCTTCTGATTTTCCTATAGTTTTAGAGTGTATGGATTTTCCCGAGCCAGTTATGGAGATAGCTGTAGAGTCTAAATCTACAGCAGATCAAGAGAAGTTAGGTTTGGCTTTAAATAGATTGGTTGCAGAAGATCCTTCTCTTAAAAGAATTGTAAATCCTGAAAGTGGTCAGACTATTTTAAAAGGAATGGGAGAACTTCATCTTGAGATTATTGTAGATAGAATAAAACGCGAATTTAACGTCGAAGTAAATGTTGGTTCTCCTCAAGTTGCATATAGGGAAGCTATAACAAAAGTAGTTGAGATTGATTATACTCATAAAAAACAAACTGGTGGTGCTGGACAGTTTGCAAAAGTTAAGATATTATTTGAGCCTCTTGAACGAGGAGATGGATTTCAATTTGAAAGTAAAATTACAGGAGGTAGTGTCCCAAAAGAATATATACCTAGTGTACAGAGTGGATTAGAGATTATAAAAGAAAATGGTATCATAGCTGGGTTTCCTGTAATTGATTTTAAGGCTACTCTTCTTGATGGTGCATTTCACGATGTTGATTCAAGTACTTTAGCTTTTGAACTTGCTGCTAAAGGAGCTTTTAAGGAGATGTCAAGTAAGGCGGCTCCAAAATTATTAGAACCTATAATGAAAGTAGAAGTAATAACTCCCGAAGAATATATGGGTAATATTATGGGAGATATAGGTAGTAGGAGAGGGCAAATTTCAAGTTCGGAAACACATAATAATACTGTGGTTATCTTGGCATTAATTCCTTTATCTAGTATGTTTGGATATGTAAATGTTTTGCGTTCTATTTCTCAAGGTAGAGCACAGTATAATATGAATTTCTCTGGGTATGATGAAGTGCCAGAGCATATAATAAATGAATTGAAGTTAAATATTTGAAATTTTTGAGGCACACATGAGTGAAGTAGAGAAGAGGAAATGTCATATAAACACAGGGACGATAGGGCATGTTGACCATGGGAAGACGACGTTAACAGCAGCGATTACAAAAGTGTTAGCAAGCAAAGGGCAAGCTAAAGCTATAGGGTATGATCAAATTGATAAAGCGCCAGAAGAGAAGGAGAGAGGGATAACTATTTCAACTGCGCATGTTGAATATGAAACGGAGAGTAGGCATTATGCGCATATAGATTGTCCTGGTCATGCTGATTATGTAAAAAACATGATAGTTGGTGCTGCACAGATGGATGTAGCAGTCCTTTTGGTATCTGCGGTTGATGGTCCTATGCCACAAACAAGAGAGCATGTATTGCTTTCAAGGCAAGTAGGAATAGAGCATATCATAGTTTTTTGCAATAAAGTTGATGTTGCAGATCAAGATATGATAGAGTTAGTAGAGATGGAGGTTAGGGAGTTACTAAATAAATATGGTTATAGTGGTGATGATGTTATAATAATAAAAGGTTCTGCACTTAAAGCATTAGAAGGCGATGAAAGTGAATTAGGTGAAGGTGCGATATTAAAATTAATGGAAGAATTAGATAAAATTCCTGAGCCTATAAGAGATTTAGATAAGACATTTTTAATGCCAATAGAGGATGTATTTACAATACCTGGACGTGGCACAGTAGTAACAGGTTGTATTGAGCGTGGTACGATAAAAGAAGGTGATGAGATAGAAGTAATTGGACTTAGAGAAGTACAGAAGACAGTTTGTACAGGTGTTGAGATGTTTAAAAAGAAGTTAGGACGTGGAAAAGCTGGTGATAATGTTGGTATTCTGTTGCGTGGTATAAAGAGAGAAGATGTAGAAAGGGGACAAGTTTTAGCGAAACCTGGTACAGTTATGCCACATAAGAAGTTCAAGGCTGAAATATATGTATTAAAAGCAGAAGAAGGAGGCCGTAAAACACCATTTGGGTCACATTATCAGCCACAATTTTATTTTAGAACAACTGATGTAACTAGTAACATGAAAATTTTAGACGGTAAGGAAATTGTAATGCCTGGAGATCAGGTAAGTATGGAAGTAGAATTGCAGAATCCTTGTGGAATAGCAATGGATAAGGGATTGAGGTTTGCAATAAGAGAAGGTGGTAAGACTATCGGTTCTGGTATCGTTAATGATATTTTAGTGTAGGTTTTTAATGGCAAATACAGATAAAAGTCAAGTATATATTATTATTAGAGCTTTTGATAGTAAGTGTTTAGAGCGAAATGTAGTTAAATTAGTTTTGAGTTTTAAAAAACTTGGGATTAAATTCAAAGGTCCAATCTACTTTCCAACTAAGCGTGAAAATTTTACTTTTAAACGTAGCCCTCATATTGATAAGAAATCACAAGAGCAGTATAAAAAAGATGAATTTAAGCGTCTGATTCTATTAAGTAGCTTTGATTTTAATAATGCTTTACAAAGATTAGATGATGATTTGTCTTTGTCAAGTGGTGTAGAAGTGAGTTTTAAAACTAAGGATAAAAATAATGAATAGAATTAGATCATTAAATAGAGTTGGTTTATTAATGAAGAATATTGGCCATACAGCATTACCTTTTTTAGGTAAATTAATTCCTGTTACACTGTTGCAACTTGAAGATACAGTAATTGTTGATTTAAAATCTGAAAAATGTGGCTATTTTGCCGCTATTTTGGGTGTAGGAAATGTAAAAAATATTTCTTATCCTCAATTAAGATTTTTGCGAAAAAATAATATATATAATAATTATAAATTGTTTGAGAGTAAATTAATTAGTTTATCTAATGTAGAGATTGGATTAAAGTTTAGTGTCGATCATTTTGCAGTTAATCAGTATGTTGATATTACAGGTTATTCTAAAGGAAAGGGTTTTGCTGGTGTAATGAAAAGGCATAATTTTAAGGGATTGAGGGCTTCTCATGGTGTTTCTATAGCTCATCGTTCTCAAGGATCTACTGGACAATGTCAAGATCCTGGTAAGACTTTTAAAGGAAAAAAAATGGCTGGGCATTTAGGTGTAAAAAGAGTTACAGTACAAAATATGAAAATTGTTCTTATTGATAACGAAGCTTCTATAATTGCTGTAAAGGGTAATAATGTTCCTGGTTATTGTAATTCTTATATTTTTATTAGAGATGCAAGTAAGAAAGTTATGCACGAAAATTTGCTCTTAGAATAGATTTTAGGGTGTTGAAATAATATGAATTATAAATTAGTTAATTTGTACAATGAAGATGTTGGTGAGGTAAATCTTAATCCTTCAATATTTTTTGTTAGCAGGGAATCAGGTAAGTTAATATTGCATGATATAGTAAAGTGGCAATTGTCTAAAAGAAGAAGTGGTACACATAAAACTAAAGGTATAAGTGATATATCTGGTACTACTGCTAAGCCATATAAGCAAAAGCGTACTGGTAGAGCAAGACAGGGTAGTTTGCGTTCTCCTCAATTTAGAGGAGGAGCAGTTATATTTGGGCCTGTAGTTAGAGATCATGCTTATTCTCTTAACAAGAAAATTCGTAAATTAGGTTTTAAAATTGCGTTGTCTTTGAAGTATTCTGATGGTAAGCTGATCATTTTAGATAATATTCATCTTAATTCTAGTAAAACATCTGAAATGAAGAAATGCATTGATAGTTTTAAACTTCCATCTTGTTCTACTCTTTTAATAGTGACTGATTACGATAAGAGTATTAGCTCAGCTTGTAGCAACTTGCCAAGAATTGATATAATTAGGCCTGTTGGAATAAATGTTCTTGATTTATTAAATCATGATTATATTATTCTTACTGTTGATGTTTTAAGTTATTTAGAAACTAGATTATTATGATGAATTATTATAATCTTATAAAATCTCCTCTTATCACTGAAAAAGCATCCTTTTTAAAAGAAAGGTTTGGCAAGTATGCTTTGTATGTAGATGTTAGAGCTAGTAAAAAGCAACTTAAAGAGGCGATAAAATCTATTTTTGATGTTAATGTTTTGTCTATTAATGTTATTAAAGTCCCGTCTAAAAAAAAAAGATTTAAGGGTGTAATAGGTAATAGAAAGCAAAAGAAGAAAATCTATTTTTCATTAGCTAATGGTCAAAATTTAGATATGGTAAATGTATAATGGGTATAAAATTACTTGCTCCAGTTACTGCATCGTCTCGTGGTACAGTTTTAATAGATAGGAGTCATTTATGGAAAGATGGGCCGGAAAAATCTCTTGTGGTTGGTAAAAAATCTACTGGTGGTAGAAATAATTTTGGTAGAATTACTACTCGCCATATTGGTGGTGGTCATAAAAGAAAATATAGAATAATTGATTTTAAACGAAATTACGATACTATCGCTACAGTAGAGAGGATAGAGTATAATCCTAATGGTGCTGCTTTTTTAGCTCTAATTTCTGATCAAAATGGCGTTAAATCTTATATATTAGCTCCACAAGATGTTAAGCCTGGTGATAGCGTTGCATCTGGTAATGATGTTGATATATTGCCTGGTAATTGTTTGCAACTTAAATTTATTCCTGTTGGTTCTTTTGTGCACAATATTGAATTGAAGCCTGGTAATGGCGGTATTATTGCTAGATCTGCTGGTAGTTATGCTAAGGTATTAGGATATGATGGTTCTTATGTTTTATTAAAATTAAGGTCTGGTCAAGTGAGATTAGTACTTTCTGCTTGTAGGGCTACTGTTGGCATATTATCTAATGCTGATCATAAAAATATTAAATTGGGTAAAGCTGGTAGAAGTAGGTGGCTTGGTATTAGATCAACTGTCCGCGGTGTTGCAATGAATCCTATCGATCATCCTCATGGAGGTGGTGAGGGCAAAACTTCTGGTGGTAGGCATCCAGTCACGCCTTGGGGTGTTTCTACGAAAGGAAAAAAGACAAGAAAAAAGAATAAATTTAGTAATCAGTATATTAGGCGTTTATAGGTAATTTATGAGTCGGTCTGCGTGGAAACCTCCTTTTTGTCATCCTAATCTTTTTAATAAAGTAAGCAAGGTAGTTAGAGAATTGTTAGATAGAGTAGGAGAGAGGAATAATTCTATAATTAAAACTCATAGTAGAAGATCTACTATATTGCCTAATTTTGTTGGTTTGTGGTTTAATGTTTATAATGGAAAGAAGTATATTCCTGTATTGATTGACAGTAATATGATAGGTCATAAGCTTGGTGAATTTTCTCCTACTCGTACATTTAAGGGACATAGTGGCGATAAAAAGGTAATAAAAAAATAAATTTGGTATAGTTATGGTGATTAATGATGTTCCGATGGTTAGGGCTAAGGCAACTGTATTAAAGATTAGTCCTCAAAAATTAAATTTAGTTGCTAATTTAATACGTAAATGTAGTATTGCTCAAGCTGTAATGCAGTTGGCTTTTTGTAGAAAGAAAGCTGCTTTTTATGTTAATAAAGTTTTGAAATCTGCACTTGCTAATGCTCAGTATAACTATAATTTAAATGTTGATGATCTTTATATTAATAAAATATTGATTGGTAAATCTATAACATTAAAGAGGGTTTTTCCTAAAGCTATGGGGAGAGCTAATAAGATAAACAAACAGTATAGTAATATGATTATTGAATTAAAAAAGAGAGTTTAAAGTTATGGGTAGGAAAGTAAATCCTATTGGATTTAGATTAGGAGGAGTAGCTCAGCATAATGCTTTATGGTTTGCTGGAAAAAAAGAATACAAGAATTTTCTTTGTATGGATTTATTGATTCGTGCTTATATTGATAAGCACTTTTGTGATGCTGGGGTTGATGAGGTGGTGATATCTCGTAAGTCTGGATTGGTGGTTATTATAATATATTCCTCAAGGCCTGGTATTATAATAGGTAGGGATGGAAATGAGTTAAAAAAAACAAGTCAAATACTTTCTAAGATGATAAAAAATCCTGTTGAATTTAATATTATAGAAGTAAAGAAAGTTGAAACGAGTGCGTCTTTAATAGCTAAAACTATAGCTCGACAATTAGAAAAAAGAGGTTCTTCTTTTCGACGTGTTATAAAGAAAGCAGTGCAAAATTGTTTGAAGGCAGGTGGACAAGGAATAAAAGTGATATGTTCTGGGCGTTTAAATGGTGCTGAAATAGCTCGTGTTGAATCTAGTAAGGGAGGTAAATTACCTTTAAGTACTTTACGTGTTAATATTGACTATGCCTTGTGTGAAGCAAAGACTATATATGGTATTATAGGTGTAAAGGTTTTTGTTTGTTTGGGTAATTAAGTTGTTATTTAGTGGTAAATGTGATGTTTGTACCGAGAAAGACTAAGTATAAGAAGATCTTTAAGGGTCGAATCAAAGGTAATACCAAGGGTGGTAATAATTTAGTGTTTGGGGATTATGGTTTAAAAGCTGTTGATGTTGCTAGAATTAATTCTAATCAGATTGAAGCTGCGAGGCGTACTATAGTTAAAGTATTGAGAACTAATAATAAAAAGTTTAAATTATGGATTAAAATCTTTCCTAACATACCTATTAGTAAAAAACCAGCTGATGTTCGTATGGGTAAAGGGAAAGGAAGTGTTGAATTTTGGGTTTTTAGAGTAAGTCCTGGTCGAGTTTTATTTGAGGTTAGTAATGTTCCTATAGATTTAGTAAAAATTGCTTTTGATAAAGCTTCTTCTAAATTGCCAGTAAGATGCAAACTTGTATCTGATTGTAATATTTTATAAAATTATGGAGAATGAATTGGAAATAAAAGAAATAAGATTGAAATCTTCTCAAGAATTGTATAATATTTTAGCAACTCTAAGAAAAGAGTTTGTAAATATAATCTTTCAAAAAAAAATGGATCAATTTAGTAATACTATGCGTTTTAGTTTGATTAAGAAGTCTATAGCTCGTATTTTAACTGTTTTAAATGAGAAGAGAGAGCAAGATAATGTCTAAGAAAATTTTATGTGGTACTGTAATTAGCAATAAATCTAATAAAACGATAATGGTTTCTATTTTGAGTGTTACTAGAGATAGATTGTATAAAAAGGTTATAAAGAGATGTAAAAAATATAGTGTCCATAACCCTTATGTTGGTGAGTTTTGTAATCCTTATAAAGAAGGTGATTTAGTTAAAATACAAGAATATAGGCCAGTTTCATCTGCTAAAAAGTGGATAGTATTTAAAGAGGAAATGCGTTAAGGTTATAGAGGTCATGTATGATTCAAAAGAATACGTTGTTACAAGTAGCTGATAATTCTGGTGCACACTCTGTTTTGTGTATAGGGTTATTAAAGGGAAAGAAATTTGCATCTATAGGTGATATAGTTACTGTTTCTATCAAATCTTCAAGTTCTAAAGCAAAGGTTGTAAAAGGTAAAGTATATAAAGCAGTGGTAGTAAGAGTTAGGAAATTAGTGCGTAAATTTGATACAAGCGTGATATCTTTTTCTTCTAATGCTGTTGTTTTAATTAATAATCATGGTGATCCTTTGGGTACCAGGGTATTTGGTCCAATTAAAAAATTAACCTCTGGTTCTTTTATGAAATTAATGTCTTTAGCTGTTGAGGTTTTATAATGGGTATGAAAATAGTTGGTGGTGATGATGTAATCGTAATAAGTGGTGATGATAAAGGAAAAATTGGTAAAATAATCAAGGTAGTGAAAGATAAAGGCTATAAGGTAGTAGTTTCTGGTATAAATTTGTGTAAGAAGCATATTAAACAAAATGGAAATAAAAAAAATGGTATATTAATGGACGAATTACCTATTGATATTTCTAATGTTGCTTTATTTGATCCTAAAAATCAAATTGGAACTAGAGTGGGGTTTAAATTGTTAGATAATAATAAGGTTAGGTTTGCTAAAAATTCTAGAGAAGTGGTGGATTAATCTTATGTCGATTTTGAAGAATTTATATAAAAATAATTTAGGGTTATTGTGTGAAAAGCTTGCTTATAATAAGAAAGAACAAGTTCCTAGGTTAGTGAAGGTGTGCGTTAATATAGGTATGGGTAATATTGCGTCTGATAGTAAAATAGCTAATTATTATTTTACAATTTTGCGTTTGATATCAGGTCAAAAACCTGTTTATACTTATGCAAGAAAATCAATTTCTGGATTTAAGATAAGAGAAGGTGAAATTATAGGATGTAAGGTGACTTTGCGTAAGAGAAGAATGTATGAATTTTTAGAGAAGCTTATTTACATTACTTTGCCTGAGGAGAGGGCTTTTAAGGGTTTAAGCTCTAAACAATTTGATAATCGTGGCAATATTTCATTGAGTATTAAGGAGCATACTTCATTTTTAGAAGGGAGATATACTGTAGAAGGAAAAGTTGTAGGAATGGATATTAATATTGTTACAAGTGCAACTAATAATGAGGATGCAAAGGAATTGTTATCTATTTTAAAATTCCCTTTTTTTGATTAATAAGGATGGTATTATGGCAAAAAAATCTGTTATACAAAGAAATTTAAAAAGAAGACAAATGTGTGATAGATATAGGAGTAAAAGGCAAGGACTTAAAAGTATAACAAAGAATAAAAATATTCCTATTCATCAAAGATTTATTGTTCAACTTAAGTTATCTAAGATGCCAAGAGATTCTGCTGAAGTAAGGATTAGGAATAGATGTTTTTTGAGTGGTAAGGGTAGAGATGTTCATAGGCGATTTTGCTTATCTCGTAGTGCTTTGCGCAAGTTAGCCTCTTCTGGGTCTATTCCAGGAATGTTAAAGCATAGTTGGTAATTTATAATTATGAGGAATATGTAATGGCAAATTTATGTGATTTTTTAACAAGGATTCGTAACGCACAATCAGCAATGATGAAGGTTGTAGAAGTTCCATTTTCTGAGATGAGAGGTTCTGTTTTAAAGATTTTACGAGATGAGGGATATATAACATATTTTGATAAAAAAGAAGTGAAGAGTAAAATATTTAGTTTTATTATAGAATTAAAATATTATAATAACATGCCAGTGATTCATGAAATAAAGGCATATTCTAAACCTGGAAGACGTATTTATTCTGCAGCTAAGGCAATTCCTAGATTTTACAATGGGTTGGGCATTATTATTTTATCTACTTCAAAAGGAATAATATCCGATTTTGATGCAAGAAAATTAAATGTTGGTGGAGAGATTTTATGTGGTGTTTTTTAAGTAGGAATTATTAATGTCTCATATTAATCTAGTACCTATAACTATTCCTGATAGTATTGAACTTAAATGTTATGATGATAAATTGTTATTTCAAAATAGTACGTGGAAGAGGGAATTTGTTTTAAATAGCTCTATTTTGTATAAGCGTGATGGTAATAAGTTGTTATTATCAATTGATAATAACAATTTTGATAAAAAAAATGATGCTTTGTTGGGAACTTATATAAGTAATATTAATAATTTTATTCATGGTATAACTAAGGGTTTTTCTCTCTGTCTTGAAGTTAATGGTATAGGATATAAAGCAAGGTGTGATGGTAAGTATTTGATTTTATCATTAGGCTTTAGTCATGATATAATTTATAGGGTATCAGAGGACATTAAATGCGAGTGTATTAAACAAGATATTGTAATAACGGGAATAGATAAGCAAAAAGTTCATATGACTGCGTCTGATTTATGTAAAATAAGGAAATTTAATCCTTATAAAGGTAAAGGTATTGTATTAAAAGGTAAGATTATGTTACGTAAAGAGACTAGTAAAAAGAAATAATTTTACAAAATGGAATGATTTATGAGAAACTCTAAAACTTTATTAGATACATTAGATAATAAGGAGAAAAGAAAGCTACGTACCCGTGCAAAAATAAAAAAAGGTTGTGGTTATCTGCGTTTATCAGTATTTAAGTCAAATCGGTATTTTTATGTTCAATTAATTGATGATGAAAATGGTGTTACTGTTGCTTCTGCTTCAACTTTGGAGAAAGCCCTTAAAGTTGAGTGTGGTCGTAGAGTAAATAAGGAATCCGCAAAAGCTGTAGGTAAATTAATTATTAGTCGTTTATCTGATAAAGATCTTTCTAATAAGCAATTGATTTTCGATAAAGGTCCTTATAGATATGCTAAAAATACTGTTGTATCTAAGTTTGCTGAGATTTTAAGAGAATCTGGATTAAATTTTTAGGTTGATTTATGGTTATGGTGAAAAATTTTCAAGATGATTCTGGGTTGTTGGAGTTATTAGTTTCTGCTAAGAGAGTGTCAAAGGTTACAAAAGGTGGACGTAAATTTTCTTTTTCAGATTTGATTGTAGTAGGGGATGAGAAAGGAAGGGTTGGTTGTGGGTTAGGTAAGCACTGTGAAGTAGCGGAAGCTAAAATAAAAGCTGCAAATTCAGCAAAAAAAAGGTTAATAAAAGTTCATTTGCGTGAAGGTAGAACTTTGCATTATGATGTTGTAGCTAAATTTTGTTCAGGTAAGGTTTTGCTAAGATCAGCAAAGCCGGGTACAGGAATTATAGCTGGTGGGGCTATAAGATCTGTGTTTGAAGCTTTAGGTGTAAAAGATATAGTTGCTAAATCTATCGGATCAACTAGTCCTCATAATGTCATATATGCGGTATTTTCTGCTTTGAATAAAATGTTATCTTTGAGACAAATTGCAAATAAAAGGGGTAAGAAAATTAATGAAATAATTGGAAAAAGATAGGTTATTATATGAAATTAAATATTTTGTTTACAGGCTTGCCTAAGAAAAAGAAAGCAAAACTTTTAGGTAGAGGGATTGGTTGCGGTAAAGGTAAAACTTCAGGTAGAGGGCATAAGGGACAAAAGGCAAGGAGTGGTGCTTCAATCAATGGTTTTGAGGGTGGTCAACAATCTATATTTACACGTTTACCTAAAAGAGGGTTTAAATCAAAATTTAAGCAGCATTATGCTATTGTTAATGTTGGTGATATTGAATACTTGATCAATGCTGATAAGATAAGTGATAATTACATAGATAAGAATGTACTATTTAGGTTAGGTTTAATTAAATCGCTAAGATGTAAAGTGAAATTGTTAAATAATTGTAAATTAAAAAGCAAATTAATATTTGATGTTGATGCGGTGTCTAGATCAGCACAAGCTTCAATTGAATCAGCTGGTGGAAGAGTAGAATTATAAAAAAAGTTATGAGTTCTAAAAATTTATTAAATAAGTTTGATTTTTCTTTATTATATGAGGGTGATCTGTTAACGCGTTGTCTTTTTACTATAGTGGCTCTTATTACATATCGTTTAGCTACTTATATTCCTATTCCTGGAATTAATCTTCAATTAATTAATGATTTTTTTTTAAAAAATAATACTGGTGTTTTTGGAATATTTAATTTACTTTCGGGCGGAGCTTTAGGTAGAATGACTATATTGTCTCTGAATGTTGTTCCGTATGTAGTATCTTCAATTATAATTCAGCTTATATTAGCTACAATAAAAGGGCTAAATGAGATAAAAAATAATAATGAATTATGGCGTTCTCAGGTGAATTCTTATATTCGTTATGTGACGATAATTCTTTGTATAATCCAAAGTTTTGCTATTTTGTTAGGGCTAGAGAATATGAACACTGAAGATAATATAATTGTGTTATCTCCTGGCTTTTGGTTTCGTGTAATAGGTGTTTTTAGTTTACTTGGTGGAACTATGTTCTTAGTATGGCTTGGTGAAAAAATAAATATTAATGGTATAGGTAATGGTATATCTCTTATTATTTTTACTGGTATAATATCAGAATTACATAATGCTCTATCATCTATTTTTACACTTAATAGAGCAGGTAGTATATCAACAATTATGATCTTCTTTATTTTCCTTTTATTTTTACTATTATTAACTTTAGTAATTTTTGTTGAGCGTTCTTATAGAAAAATTTTTGTCCAATATCCAAGAAAACAATCCAAAGGTGGCTTATATAATGATAATCATACTTATATACCACTTAAATTAAATATTGCTGGAGTAATACCTACGATATTTGCTAATGCTATCATTTTAACTCCTATAACAATAGCAAATTTTCATAAGGAATACGCATGGTCAGGTTTTATTCTGAGTAACTTTTCTGCTGGTAAAATTACATATATGGTATTTTATTTAATGCTTATGATATTTTTTAGTTTTTTTTATACTGCTTTTGTTTTTAATCCACAAGAAGTTGCAGATACGTTAAGAAAAAATGGTAATTTTATCCCTGGAAAAAGGCCAGGTAGTCATACCTGTAGTTATCTGCAGTATGTAGTTTTTAGGTTGACTTTTTTTGGTTCTCTCTACTTGTGTAGTATATGTCTAATTCCTGAAATAATGAGATATTATTATAGTATACCTCTTATTTTTGGTGGAACTAGTTTGCTAATTATTGTAAATGTTATTATGGATACTATTTCTCAAATTCAAGCTCATACTTTTGCAAATAGGTATGATGCATTTATGAAAAAGTCTGAGTTAGGGAATCTTTAATGAATGTTATAATTTTTGGTCCTCCAGGTTCTGGTAAGGGAACGCAATCATGTATGTTATCAAGAAAATATGGCTTAAATATTATTGCTGCTGGTGATTTATTAAGAGCTGCAGTTATTGCTAATAATATTGATATAAAAGTTAAAAATGCTATTGAATCTGGTATTTTAGTAGAAGATAAGTTTATATGTGACATTATATATAAGCAAATTAAATTGTCGGCTAATAATTTTATACTTGATGGTTTTCCTAGAAATTTAAATCAAGCTAAGTTTTTAAATAAAGTATTGGAAGAAATGAATCAAGTTATAAATTATATAGTAGAATTGCAAATTAGTGATAATCTAATAATAGAAAGAATTGTAAATCGTTTTATATGTTTAAATTGTGGGAATATATATAATTTTATGTACATTAATGAGTGTAAAAAGTGTGGTAGTAAAGAAATAAGACAAAGATATGATGATAGAAATTTAAGTACAGTCAGGAAAAGAATAAAGGAATATAAAATACAAATGGAGGATTTAAGGAAATATTATCAAGATAAAATATTAGGGATTAATGCTGAGATGAGCATAGCTCAAGTAAGTGAGGTAATGTATGCTTTTTTTTCTTAGTTTATTTATTGACTTTAATATATGTTATGTTAAATTGCTAGCTTATACTTTAAAGGGTGTTTAATCTGTGCGTAAAGTAAGTAATAAGGTAGTGGGTGTTGATCTACCGTTAAATAAATGTGTTCCTTTTTCTTTAGCTTACATAAAGGGTGTGGGCATTTTTTTAGGTAATAAAATTTGTGAAGCTTGTGGTATTTCAAAAACTTTACGTGTTTCAGATTTAACTGATGAGCAAATAAATGCTATTAATGAGCATATTAGGAAAAACTATATAGTTGAAGAAAACTTAAAAGAGAAGGTTTTTAAAGATATTAAACTTTTAGTAAGTATAGGTTGTTATAGAGGGGTTAGACATAGGCTACATTTATCTGTAAGAGGGCAAAGGACCCATTCTAATGCAAAGACTTGTAGGCGTTTGATTACTATTAGGAGGTAGATTGAGAGGTTAAGATTATGATAGAAGTGTTAAAGAAAAAATCGGTAGCCATAAAGAAAGAAAAAGTGACTGATGGTATTGCATATGTTTTAGTAACTTTTAATAATTATAAGATTGTTATTGCAAATGCTATTGATAAACGTGTAATAAAATACACTTCTGCTGGTGTTCATGGTTTTAAAGGGGCAAAGAAGTCTACTCCTTATGCAGGAAATACAACTGCTGAATCTATTGCTAAAAGTGCTATGGAAGATGGTATGAAAACATTGCATGTAGTAATGAGTGGTGCTGGTCTTAGTATTGGGCCGAGTAAAGATGGTATTGTCAAAGCTATGGAAAGTGCTGGCCTTTCGATAATCTCTATAAAATATAAAACTTGCGTTCCACATAATGGTCCTAGGTTAAGGAAGAAAAGAAGAGTTTGACTTGTGTTATTAATTTTAAAGGATATTTATGTCTTATGTTGTTGATGATAAGTCTTGTATCATTATAAGTGATAAAAATGCTATTGCTAATCTCTCTGTAGGCGAAGTGGTTGTGAAGGAAGGTTATCATGAGGGAGATGTTATTTTAGATCCATTGGAAAGAGGTTATGGTTTGACTTTGGGGACTGCTTTTAGGCGTATAATGCTCTCTTCTTTAAGTGGGCCAGCAGTATATGGAATTGAAATTGATGATATTTCCCATGAGTTTACTTCAATTTCTGGAGTAAGGGAAGATGTAACTGATATAGTGCTTAATATAAGTAAACTTTGTGTTAGATTATCTTCTGTGGGTAAGAAATGTCTTTATTTGAAAGCAAAGGGTCCATGTGAAATAAGAGCTGATATGATAGAAAGTGATAGTGAATGTACTGTACTTAATAGTGATCTTTATATATGTACACTAGATAGTAATACAAATTTTAAAATGAAAATATATGTTAATAGTGGTAAAGGTTATGCTTCAACTGTAGAGTATGAAAAAGAAGAGACGGGATTTTTTACTAATTCAGTAGGTTTTATTCGTGTTAACGCTCTGTATAGTCCTGTTAATAAAGTTTCTTTTACAATAGAAAATAGTCGCGTGGGTCAGGTTATTGATTATGATAAGTTGATCATGTCGGTACGGACTAATGGCTCTTTATCTCCTAAAGAAGCAGTAGCTTTAGCTGCAAAAATCTTACAAAGACAGCTTCTACCCTTTATTGATTGTAATGATGTTGAACTCGCAAAGATTAAAGATAATAACAAACTACCATTTGATCCTATTTTGCTATCTAAAGTTAGTGATTTAGAATTTTGTACTAGAGCTCAGAATTATTTAGAAAAAGAAGGTATAGTCTATATTGGAGATTTAGTGCAAAAGAAAGAGTATGATATGCTTAAAGCTCCAAGTTTTGGTAAAAGAACATTAGAGGATATAAAAAATAAATTAGCTGAGAAAAGTTTATCTCTAGGGATGTCTATTCCAAATTGGTCTCCTTCTGATGATATCAAAAAATTCGTTGAAAAATATTCAGATTTATCTTCTAATTATAATGAAGATACTAAGGGACATGTTGATAGGTAGGTAATTTATGAAGCATGGCATAAATCAAAGAAAATTTAATCGTACTTCTAAGCATAGGTTGGCTATGTTGCACAATATGTCAATGTCTTTGATTGATCAGGAAAAAATTATTACTACTTTACCTAAAGCTAAGGAGTTAAGGCCTTATGTTGAAAAGATTATTACAGTTGCCAAGACGAAAGATAATTTGCAAGGTAGGCGTATTTTATATTCAAAAACAAAAGATAAAGTACTTGTTGAAAAATTATTTACTATTCTATCTAAACGTTATAAAGATCGTAATGGTGGTTATTGTAGAATAATGAAATACGGTTTTAGAAAAGGAGATAATGCCCCCTTAGCAGTTATAGAGCTTATTGATAGAGATGTTATTACTAAAAAGAAATTATCATAAATTTATGGGTTTAATAGTGAATAAAGTTAATTTATCTAACTTTATTGGTTATATTGGTGAGGTGATAGTTTTGCTTTTTTTGAGATTGAAATTGTACAATATTATTAAACACCGTTATAGATGTCATTTAGGAGAAATAGATATAATTGCATGTAAGAAAAATAAGCTCCTCTTTGTGGAAGTAAAGACTAGTTTATTTAGTGGTGAAATTCCAATTTCTAATTTTCAACGCAATGCAATAATAAGTTCTGCTAAATATTTTATTAGTCTAAATTCTAAATTTCAGAACTTTATATTAAGTTTTGATTTTTGTTTTTTATCATTAAGAAGGTTACCTGTTTATATAGAAAATGCTTGGGTAGAGTAGTAGATGCTATTTTGGTTGTTAGCTTAAGTTTTGTGATATGAGAAAAAATAAGTTTGAAAAACTAATATCGTGTTATGCTTATGCTTTATTTGAATTATCAAATGAAAAGCTTGAAATTGTTGAAAAGGATATCCAGTTTTTGCTGAATTTTTTTACAAATGAAAAAGAGGTGGTTTTGTTTTTTCTAAATCCAGTTAATTCTGCTAAAGTAAAAAGTGATGTTATATCTCTTTTTAGGAATTATATCAGTAATACCTTACTAAATTTTATATTACTGATTGTTAATAATAGACGTTTTTTCTTACTAGAAACTATTTTTGAGAAGTTTTTAACTTTAGTAAAAAAATTCAAAAATAAAATTGACATTGTTGTGACATCTGCATTTTCTTTGGGTAAAAGTGACATCAAGCTCATTAGTAATTCTATGTCTAGTTTTGGTGAAATTATTAGTTTCACTAATATTGTTGATCCTTCTATTTTAGGCGGTTTTATAGTTAAGGTAGATTTTACGATTATTGATGCTTCTTTAAAAAGTTATTTAAGAAGGTTATTGGAGGTAAGTAAAGAAGCGGTTTTATTAAAGGGAGTTTAATATGAGTATAGATGGCTCTGAAATATTAAGTGTTATAAAGAAAAAGGTTGAACAATATAATGTACATATAAAATATGAGCATATTGGTGAAGTTGTTTCAGCTGCTGATGGTATAGCTATAGCTTATGGTTTAGAAAAAGCTAAATTTGGTGAAAGGATAGTTTTTGCTAATAATATAGAAGGAGTTGTTCAAGGTTTAGATGGTGATATTACCAACATAATAGCATTTGGTAACGATTGTAATATTGGGGAAAAAGATGTTGTTAAATGTACAGGGGACGTTATTAAGACTAATGTAGGCTTTGAATTATTAGGCAGAGTAGTTGATCCCTTGGGTAATCCAATTGATGGCAATGGAGTGATAAAGAGTAATATTAGAATGCCGGTAGAGTCGAAAGCTCCAGGTATAATAGAGAGAAAATCTGTCCATGAACCTCTTCAGACTGGGATTAAGATTATAGATGCATTAATTCCAATAGGTAGAGGGCAGCGCGAATTAATAATTGGTGATAGGCAAGTCGGTAAAACAACAATTGCACTAGATACAATAATTAATCAAAAAAGTATTAATCGTACAAGTAGTAATGATCAAAAAGTATATTGTATCTATGTGGCTATTGGGCAAAAGATATCTACAATTGCAAGGGTGGTAAATAAGCTTAAAGAGAGTGGAGCATTAGAATATACCACTGTTGTTGCTGCAAGTGCATCCGATCCAGCATCTCTTCAATTTTTAGCACCGTATGTTGGTTGTGCCATGGGTGAGTTTTTTCGCGATAATGGTATGCACTGTCTTATAGTTTATGATGATTTATCAAAACATGCCATTGCATATAGACAAATGTCCTTATTGCTTAGGAGACCTCCAGGACGCGAAGCATATCCTGGTGATATATTTTATATTCATTCGCGTCTTTTAGAAAGGGCTGCCAAAATGTCCGAAAAAAAAAGGTCAGGTTCTTTAACTGCACTGCCTATAGTTGAGACACAAGCTGGAGATGTTTCTGCATATATACCAACAAATGTGATCTCTATTACTGATGGGCAAATATTTCTTGAATCAGAGCTGTTTAATAAGGGTTTTCGCCCTGCAGTAAATGTTGGGCTTTCTGTATCAAGAGTTGGCTCATCTGCACAAGTAGATTCTATTAAAAAGGTTGCGGGGCCTATTAAATTAAATTTAGCACAGTACAGGGAGCTAGAAGATTTCTCTAAGTTTGGTTCTGATTTGGATTGTTATTCTCAAGCTGTGTTAGATAGAGGAAGGCGTTTAATAGAATTGTTGAAACAGAAACAATATTCGCCTATTCCAGTAGCAGAGCAAGTTGCAATTATATTTGCTGGTGTTAATGGTTATTTAGATAGTATAGATATTAAAGATATCAGTACGTTTGAATGCGATTTTATCGCACATCTACGTAATAATTATCCAGATGTTTTAGAAATCTTGTCAAAAACTATAAATAGTGATATAAAAATTAAAATGTCTGGTATTTTAGAGAAATTTATATCTAATTTTAGTTGATCTCGAATATTTATAGGTATAAGGTATGGAAACTACTAAATTCCCGATAACTAGACTCGGTCTAGAGCGTATGAAAAATGAGCTTGAAGAGCTAAAAAAAGAAAGGCCAAGTATGATTAAAGCAATTTCTGATGCTCGTGATCATGGAGATTTATCTGAAAATGCAGAGTATCATGCTGCACGTGAAAAGCAAAGTTTTATTGAAGGTCGTATAGCTTATCTAGGAGATAAGCTTTCTCATGCTGAAGTCATAGATATTGATAATTTTTTAGGGGATACTATTGCATTTGGTGCTACTGTTGAACTATGTATAGATGGCGATCCAGATAAAAAATGTATTTATACAATTGTTGGTGAGTATGAGGCTGATGTTTCAAAACAACTAATATCGGTTACATCTCCTCTAGCTAGTACTTTAATTGGTAAGAAAGTAGGAGATTCTGTTGAGGTTGAAGCTCCTAATGGTGAAAAATCATACACTGTAGTTAATATTGAATTTAAATAAGCCTTATTGACTCTTGATTTGAAGTAAGGTATTACCTAATTTATCTTATAATTTTGGTCTTATAATGGGTTCATTGGAAACTTCTCCTGTAGAAGATGTGCTAGAAGATGCATTGCAAGGGAAATTATTTATACTTGCTGATGACGAAAATAGGGAAAATGAAGGTGATTTGGTTATTTTGGCAGAGAGAGTTAATATTGAAGCTGTTACTTTCATGATAAGATATGGTAGTGGTATTGTATGTTTAGTACTAACTAATTCACATGCGAATAATTTGGGGCTTGACCTTATGCCGAGGAGAAATATCGGTAGTTATCACACAGCATTTACTACTTCTATAGATGCAAGGTATGGTATTACCACTGGAGTATCTGCTCAAGATAGGACTCATACGATACTTACTGCTATTGATAAAAACAGCACAGTGAATGATATTACAACCCCTGGCCATGTTTTTCCTCTAATTGCAAATCAAGGCGGTGTCTTAAAAAGGCGTGGTCATACGGAAGCTAGTATTGAAATAGCACGTATAATAGGGTTAGATCAATCAGCTGTAATCTGTGAGGTAATGAATCAGGAAGATGGTTCTATGATGCGATTACCTCACCTTTTAGAATTTGCTAAGGAGCATAAAATTAAATTAACGACTATTGATAAATTAGTTAAATTTATAGAAGGTTCATAATTTATAGATATGGCAGTTCGTTTGGGAATAAATGGATTAGGTAGGATAGGTAATAATATACTACGTGCTATTTATGAAATTAAAGAGTATAGAGACAAATTAAAGATTGCAGCTATTAATGGTTCTATGGAGGGGGAGAAACATGCACACTTACTAAAGTATGACTCTGTCCATGGTAAGTTTAAATACGGAGTAACGGCAGAGCAGGGTATAATTGCTATAAAGGATGATAGGTTACCTTTTTATCGTGAGCGTAATCCTGAGAATATTCCTTGGAGTAAGCATGAAGTTGATATTGTTTTGGAATGCACAGGTGCGTTTAATAAAAAAGATGAAGCGAAAAAGCATATAAAGTCTGGAGCAAAAAAGGTTATAGTTTCTGCACCAGTGACAGATGCTGATGCGACAATAATATATGGTGTAAATAACTACGCTTTAAAAAATGAGCATGAAGTAATTTCAGCTGGTTCATGTACAACAAATTGTTTGGCCCCTGTTCTGCAGGTTTTACATAATAGTATTGGTGTAAGTAATGGTTTTATGACAACTATACATGCTTATACCAATGATCAAAATGTTGTTGATGGTAGTCATGGAGATTTGCGCAGAGCGAGAGCTTGTGCACTTTCTATGATACCTACAACTACTGGAGCAGCTAAAACTATAGGTTTAATTATTCCTGAGCTGCAAGGAAAGCTAGATGGAGTAGCAATTAGAGTGCCAGTTGCTAATGTATCTTTGGTTGATTTGAAATTTACTGCAAAGAAGAGCGTAAAAGCACAAGAATTGAATGATATTTTTAAAAATGCCGCTGAAAATGAGAAACAAGGAGTGCTGGCTGTATGTGAAGAACCGTTAGTATCAATAGATTTTGTTCATGATCCACATAGTGCTACTTTGGATCTTAAGGGTACACATGTTGTTGATTCTACCTTATGTAGGGTTGCTGCATGGTATGATAATGAATGGGCCTTCTCGCTTAGAATGTTGGATATTGCCATTTTATTAGGTCAAATGCTTAAGTGAAAAAAATATCAATTTTAGAACACTTTGTAGAACTCAGAAGAAGAGTAATTTTTTCTTTTTTGGTTTTTTGTGTTATTTTCTGCTTCTGTTATTATTTTTCTGATAAGATATATGGTTTTTTACTTGTACCTTTAATAGACCTTGAAGGAAATAATAGTGAATTTTCCCTTATATATACTGACTTAACAGAAGCTTTTTTTGTTTATCTAAAAGTTGCAGTTATGTCAGCACTGCTGTTTTCTTCTCCTGTTTTTATATGGCAGTTTTATATGTTTTTAGCTCCTGGGCTTTATAAAAATGAAAAAGATATTCTATTACCATATTTGATTGCAACACCGTTGTTATTTGTTCTGGGAGCTGCTGTAGCTTACTACTACATATTTCCTTTAGCGTGGAAGTTCTTTATTGCCTTTGAAAACAGTAGCCCTACAGCAGGTACCATTCCAATAGAATTTATGCCATCGGTGAGTGAATATTTGGATCTTGTTATTCAACTAATGTTTGCATTTGGTACTGCTTTTCAGATGCCTATATTGCTTACGCTTATGACAAAAGCTGGTATAATTACTACAGAAGCTTTAGTAAGCAAGCGTAGAGTAGCAATAGTTATAATATTTATAGTTGCAGCTATTTTAACTCCACCTGATGTCTTAAGTCAAATTGGGCTAGCAATACCAATGATGATATTGTACGAAATTTCAATACTTATTTGTAGGTATATGGAAAAGGAAAAGTCAAAAAAGTAAAGACAATATTAAGATTGATGAAATCTTATACTAAAATGATATAAAGCTGCTTTGCGTTATTGATTTGCAAATTATATAGTTACTATAGCATAAAACATAGGGGGTACAATGCAAAGTAATGACTGGAGAGTTAGGCAACAAGAGTTGTTAAATCCTACAAGGGTAAGAGAAGAAAGGATGCGTGAAAGATTAGAAGCTCACGCAAGATATGATAGAGAAGCACATATTCCTGGAACTTCTGCACATAGGCAGAGAACATGTATAGATTCTGCGAGCGATGCTGTAAATAATTGTTATTGTGGGCCAAAGGATACTAAATCAGGTAAGGCTGCACGGGTGTTATGTGGGCTATCTGTAGCGTCTGTAGCAACTGGCATTTGTGGAATGGGAACAGGTGTTTTACCTTATGAAGTAGGGTATAGTTTAGGGTATGCGGGAATGGCAGGGTGTGGTATAACACCTTGTGTTGGCCATTCTGGTAAGTGTTGTAACACTGAAGCATCGCCCTCTAATGCACAAGCTGCTATACAGCTACAACCAATATCAATACAGCCAAGTTCTAGTATGCAACAAACAAGTACTGCTCCTGTAGTAGCACAAATCCACAAAAGATAATAATACTTTTTTCAGAACTTTTTTATAAGAACTCAAGATATACTAAATAGTAGCATTATATACTACTATTAGTATATAAAATCACCTAAATATTTCATATCTCTAAATTTCTAGTCTCCTAAGAGACTTTCATCAATTTCAATTTATTTCTTTAAAAATCAATCTTTATAATGGAGGATTTATATGTCAAATTTAAAATTTGATTCTGGTGTAAATTTTTTTGACCATTTTGAAACTGATCCACTGATAAATGACATCGAGAGATATCGTTCACTTTGGAAAGCAGTAATATTACAAGCAGTAACTGATTCAATTAGCAGTAATAGAAGAACAGAAATACAACTCGAAAAGAAAAAAGCAATTGAATGGCTATTTGATTTTAATCAAGATTTTGATGTTGTATGTGAGTATGCAGGCTATAAACCAGTTTACGTTCGAGGTAAGGCAAGATCCATAATTAAAGAGAAACTGAGTAAGTTAGCGTGCGGCTATCAATACCATCAAGAAAATTCCACAGTAATTTAGCTCCAGTTGTTGCTCCTTCATAAGCTTCATTTTTTTGCTTTTCATCTAATTCATCAATTAAACTCGCACATTCTTCTGAATGCCATTCATCAGCTGTAATATGAACCTCAAAAAACTTTAGGCAATCTTTCATATTATCTACCTTATAGTATTTCTCTAGCCCCTCAATCTTTGATTTTGCAACTTCTGGTACTTGTCGTTCATATGCGTATAGGGCGCCTAACCCTTTAGCATAAGAATCTCTAGATAACTTGTGATAACCATTAACAAGATTACTGGTACCGTCGAGCCAAGTGGAATTTAACACTGATTCTCTTATAGCACCAATGCTTTCAGCAAAACGCATCCACAGCTCAGGATGATTTTCTTCTCCTCTTTCTTCTTCTATTAAATTTTCAAGTAATACCTGCCTAGACTTTAAATTACTGCATTGAGAGTGAATTGCACTGATATAACAAGGAAAAGCTTGAACATGATGATAATACTGCTGAGCATATTTTTGTAGGGTTGAAAAAGACAGCTTACCCATGCTCCATTGTTCATAGAATGGATGGTTAAGCAAATTGTATTTAGCAAGTTCATTATTAAGGTTGTCAATAAAACTCATGGGTAAAACTTTTAATTATATTAATAAATAATATCTGATTTTAAAAAATATTCAACAAGATTAAGAAATAGAATAATTGATAGAAGTTAAAAGCCATTTCGGTTTTGATGATGTTATGTTCTTTTTAAATTGCCATGTATCCTCAACTTTATTAATTTTTGATATGCTGCCAGAGATGAGCTCACCTGATTGATTTTTAGCATAGTTAATTTGCTCAGAAAGGAAATTTACTGCAATGAAAGCTGTATTTTTTACCAATTTAACTTCTATAATTTTTTGTGACTTTATCGACACAATAGTTGATTCATGAATTTCACTCAATTCTTTATGCTTTTTGATTTCCTGCTCAAATAAAGAATATAGATTGCTGTCAAGTAGGGATTTCAGTTGTTCTAAATTGCCTATATTAAACGCTTTTATGATTAAATCAAAAGCTGTAGATGCACCTCTCATGAAACTTTTAACAGAGAAGTTTTTATCTTTGCTTTTTATGGCAGTAATACCAGCCTTTATTAAATCACCATTGTTTTGATCAATATAATCAGTTATATTTTCATCTTTACTCTCTTCATCTTCTATTTTAGCATGATTGTCTATAACATTGCTATGCTGATTTTTAAAACCTAAAATAGGTGCTTTTCCTAGGGAATGATATAACCTTGAAAAAATGAAAACAGCAATAAGCGCATATACTGCTAGCTCTATCATAAATGCTAACCTTTGTGTAATTTCATAATTATATCGTAATAAATGTACATTAATCAATTACTATTAAATTAATTTGTTATTTAAAATATAAGTGTAATATACTTAGCTTAAGAATAATTAAATTAGGAGATTATGATAGAAAGAAAGTTAAAAGTCAAAGGTCAGTATATTAAAGACTTTTCATTTGAAAATCCAAATTCTCCAGCTGTGTTTCAACTTTTAAGTAAATCAGCACCTGATGTTAAGGTAGTGGTAAATATTAGTTCTGCTAAATTAAAAGCAAAAGAAGAGAGTGAAGAAAATGATGAAGAAAAGTCTTTTCATGAAGTGACATTGCATGTTGACATAAAAGCAACTGCTAAAGCAGATACTGACGAAATTGACGTTTTTCGCTGTGAAATAAAGCACTGTGGTGTGTTTCTATTTGAAAATCAAATTGACGAAGAAGAGCTAAAGAGGACATTACTGATAGAAGCTCCTAGTTTCCTTTTTCCTTTTGCTAGAGAAATAATAGCAAGAGTAGTAGGAAGCGGTGGTTTTTCTCCTATAATGCTTGATCCAATAGATTTTTTTGCTATGTATGAGCAACAATCCCAAAATGTAAACCAACGTCCTAATAGTAGGACTCATGGTTAACTTTTATGAACAGTGGAAACTCTTTAAACACTAAGTTATCATTAAATATAGCGAATAAATCATATCAATACTGCAGTTTAAAAGCTGCTGGGGATTTTTTTGGTATAGATATAAACAAATTGCCGTGCGCGCTAAAGGTGCTGCTTGAGAATTTGCTACGTAATGAAGATGGAATAAGTGTTACACGGGGTGATATAAAAGAGCTGTTGAATTGTGTAAATGGTCATAGGAAACATGAAATTAATTATAGGCCAGCAAGAGTGTTAATGCAGGATTTTACAGGAGTGCCAGCAGTTGTTGATTTGGCCTCAATGCGCAGCTATATGTATAAGGGAGGTAAAAGGCCTGAGGTGATAAATCCTCAAATACCTGTAGACTTAGTTATTGATCATTCTGTGCAAGTAGATAGATTTGGTGATAACTTATCATTTGAAGCAAATGTTGCACTTGAAATAAAGAGGAATTTAGAAAGGTATAAATTTTTAAAATGGGGCCAATTAGCATTTAAGAATTTCCGTGTAGTTCCACCTGGAGCTGGTATATGCCATCAGGTTAATCTTGAGTATTTAGCACAGGTTGTTTGCATAAAGGATGATGTGATATATCCTGATACGCTGATAGGAACAGATAGCCATACTACAATGATCAATGCCCTCTCAGTGCTCGGTTGGGGTGTGGGTGGGATAGAGGCAGAAGCTGCAATGCTTGGCCAAGCGATAACTATGTTGATTCCAGAAGTTGTGGGATTTAAGTTGATAGGTAAATTACCTGAAGGAACAACTGCTACAGATTTGGTGCTTACAATTACTCATATACTCAGAAATAAAGGAGTTGTAGGGAAATTTGTAGAGTTTTATGGTAGTGGGCTAGATAATTTATCTATTGCAGATAGAGCCACAATTGCCAATATGGCACCTGAATATGGAGCAACTTGTGGATTCTTTCCTATTGATCAAAAAACTTTGGATTATTTATATTTAACTGGGCGATCTTCAGAGCTAATAGAAATAGTAAAAGTATATGCTAAAGAACAGGGTTTATGGCGTACAAACAATGAGCCTCTTTTTACCGATAGAATGGAGCTTGATCTTTCTCAAATTGAGCCAGTTATGGCAGGGCCAAAAAGACCGCAGGATAAAATCTTTTTATCGCAGGTTGCAAAATCTTTTACTGATCTAATTAAATTAGAAGGGGCAAATAAGGAGGAAGGAGCGCTTAAAAATGGTGATGTAGTAATTGCAGCAATAACAAGTTGTACAAATACTTCAAATCCAAGTGTTATGATTGCTGCAGGTCTTGTGGCACGTAATGCTCAGAAGCTTGGGCTTAAGTCTAAACCATGGGTTAAGACGTCACTTGCCCCAGGATCTAAAGTTGTAACAGAATACTTACAAAAATCTGGTTTGCAAGATAGTTTAAATGCTTTGGGATTCTATTTAGTTGGTTATGGCTGTACAACGTGTATAGGTAATTCTGGGCCGCTGGATGATAATATTGAAGCAGAGATAAAAAACAATAATTTAACAGTTGCGGCAGTACTATCTGGAAATCGTAATTTTGAAGGGAGAATTCATCCTTTGGTTAAGGCTAATTATCTTGCATCTCCGCCACTCGTTGTAGCATATGCACTTGCAGGTACAGTTAATGTTGATCTTGCCAAAGATCCAATATGCAAAAATGAGAAAGGAGAGGACGTTTATTTAAAAGATATATGGCCAACAAATGAGGAAATAGAAAGCATAATAAGTGAAATTATTACACGTGATATGTTTATTCAAAAGTATAAGGATATTTTCTCTGGAGATAAACATTGGCAGCAAATAAAAACTGAGCAGAGCGTTGTTTATAATTGGGATGAGAAGAGTACTTATATACAAGATCCCCCTTACTTTGAGAATTTTCATTCAAAACAAAATATAGAAATTGAAAATGCTAAGATACTTGCAATTTTTGGGGATAGTGTAACTACAGATCATATCTCTCCTGCAGGGAATATCGCTATAAATACTCCAGCAGCGAACTATATGCGAGAGCATGGAGTTAATCCACAAGACTTCAATTCTTATGGTGCACGCCGGGGTAATCATAATGTGATGATGCGTAGTACTTTTGCTAACATTAGAATACGTAACGAAATGGTAAGTAGGGAAGGGGGGTACACTAAGTATTCTGAAGAGGAGATATCAATTTTTGATGCAGCTATGCTCTACAAAAAAGATAATATTCCTTTAGTTGTAATCGCAGGAAAAGAGTATGGAACTGGGTCAAGTAGAGACTGGGCAGCAAAAGGTACATCGCTTCTTGGAGTGAAGGCAGTGATTGCTGAAAGTTTTGAGCGTATACATAGATCAAACTTAGTTGGTATGGGTGTGCTGCCGCTAATATTTTGCAATCAAGTAAATAGAAAAATATTTGATGGCAATGAGATAGTGAGTATAAAAGGAGAGTTGAAACCTCGTGGTGAGGTTGATTGTACTATTAAAAAACAAGATGATACTCTACAAAATATAAAACTGAAATGTTGTATTGAAACTGCAGCTGAAGTTGAATATTTCAAAAGTGGTGGAGTACTGCATTATGTTCTATTGAATATATAAAAATTGAATTTGATAAAAAAATTACTAAAACCTTCTCCTCTTACTATCTACAGCATATGACCCTGATGGACTAAATGAGTCTATGCTTGATCTTGTAGATTCAGAAGTAATCGATCTAGGTGGGCTTATATTTCTACGTCGAGATGCTGCAGAAATACTAGATCCAGGTGAGCTTATATCCTCATATTGAGATATTTCAGAAATAGTGGATCTGGATGAGGAATCAATATTTAATGCTTCTTGGAATTGGTTTGTAAAAGATCCAGAAAGGCTAGATCTAAGTGAATCTAGATCTAGTATACTAGGTTGAAGCATTTTAGAAGTACTAGGTACTGATAAATCGTGGTAAAGCTGCTTATCATACGTAGGCCCTAAATCAGAAAGAATAGGTATCAAAGGAGCAGTACGGGATTCACCTTTTAATACTTGATATTTTACTTGTAAATGATTATTGTATGGGTCATGGTTAGGTAAGTGTTCATCTAATTCATTTCTAGATTCCATTAACATAGATACATTAGTGAATAAAAAAGATAACACATCTTGTGAAGCAAAATCGAAAAACCATTCCCCGTATTTATTTTTTAGATTTAGATCAGCCTTATGAGCTAATAATAGCATTACTACGTCTTGCCACTTGTCACGAGCTGCCATTATCAATGGGGTATCCTCGTTAGTATCTTCGCGTATATTAATATCAACATACTTATATTCTATTAGTAACTTTACTATATCCCTTCGTCCTTTTAGCACTGCTAAATGCAATGGTGCCAGTCCAGCATAATCTTTCTGATTAACAGTATCTTCTGTTAATAATGCTTTGATTATATCTAAGCTACACCTTGCTTGAATTGCTCTGTGAATAGGAAGAGCATTATGACTACGAGTGGTAAGTTTTGCACCCTGCTTTATTAAAAGCTTAACCATAGCCAGTTGTTCCTCTTTTGATACTTTCTTATATGGGTTGTTTTTTGATACTATTTTACTTAGTATTGTATCTCCAAGTTTATCCTTTGTTTCAAGATCAGCACCAAGTTCAGCTAATTTTTCAACCATTGATAAATGGTTATACAGAGCAGCTAAAAAAATAGGTGTTTGCCCATGATCATCTTGTGTGTTGATATCAAGGCCTAAACCTAATATTGTAATTGTTTTTTCTATGCTATTGCTACGAACTAATCCAAAGAGAATTCTGTTTAATGTTTCCAGTGTTTCTTCTGAGCCAATCATTTTTCCCCCTTTGCTTGATCTCTGAAATGTTAAGCAATATATTACATACTAAATATAGTATTTTAATCAATATATAAAATTAAAATACTGAGTGAAACTGCAGTTGAAATTTTAAAAGTGGTGGAGTACTACATTATGTTTTATGTAAAATAAGCTGTTTTAAATTACTTAAAAATGTAACTTATCTTTATAATTTGATAAAAAAATTACTATAGGAGAGTGTATGAAAACCTTCTTCTTTTAGTGTCTACAGCATGTGATCCTGATGGGCTAAATGAGTCTATACTTGATCTTGTAGATTCAGAGATATTAGATATAGGTGGACTTATATTTCTACGTCGAGATGCTGCAGAAATACCAGATCCAGGCGAGCTTGTATACTCATATTGTGATATTCCAGAAATACTATATCCAGGTGAGATTATACCCTCAGATTGAGATATTTCAGAAATAGTAGATCTGGATGAGGAGTCAATATTTAATGCTCCTTGGAATTGGTTTGTAAAAGATCCAGACAAACTTGATTTTTGTGAACCTAAAATTGCTGATGTGCTATGCTCAGATGCTGGTGGACTGACATCCAACATTCTGGATTGAGATATTGCGTAGACACTAGGTATTAATAAATCAGGATGAGGCAATATATTGTGTATAGATTTTAAATCAGAAAGAATAGACCTGGTAGATTGAGGCTTATTCTCTAGTACTTGACGCTTAACAGGTGAATGATTATTAGAAGGGGAGGGTTGTGCAATCGATTTATTTTCAAACTCCGTGTCTGTGGATAATGGACGCATAACATCCAATGCAAGTGACTTCATTTCTTCTGAATTTGCAAGATCAAAAAATGTTTGTCCATATACGTTTTTTTGATTAGGATCAGCACCATTAACTAACAGTGGTATTGCTAAATCTGCATAATCTTTACTTACTGCTAACATCAATGGAGTGTTCTGCTCACCATCTTCTTGTGTATCAATATCAGCACCATGTTTTATCAGTAGCTCAGCTATGTCAGCTCGTCGTGTCAACACTGCTAAGTGTAATGGTGTGCGCCCAGGACAATTTTTTTCATTGATAGTTTCTTTTGTTAGCAGTATTTTTATTATATTCAAACTACACCTTGCTTGAATTGCTCTATGAATAGGAAGAGCATTATGACTACGAGTGGTAAGTTTTGCACCCTGCTTTATTAAAAGCTTAACCATAGCCAATTGTTCCTCTTTTGATATTTTCTTATATAGGTTGTTTTTTGATACTATTTTACTTAGTATTGTATCTTCAAGCTTATCCTTTGTTTCAAGATCAGCCCCAAGTTCAGCTAATTTTTCGACCATTAGTAAATTGTTGTGCAGAGCAGCTAAAAAAATAGGTGTTTGCCCACGATCATCTTGTGTATTGATATCAAGGCCCAAACCTAATATTGTAATTGTTTTTTCTATGCTATTGCTATGAACTAATCCAAAGAGAATTCTGTTTAATGTTTCCAGTGTTTCTTTTGAGCCAATCACTTCTCCCCTACTTCTCTGAAATGTTAAGCAATATATTATATACTAAATATAGTATTTTAATCAATTTTTTGAAAGGCTTTAATTAAATCTAATTGTATTTATTAACCTTAAAGATATGAAAGTATGTTGCTTTATTTTTTAAAATATGTTTCAAGTGATATTTAGGTTGTAAGGTGAAGAAAGATGGTTTTACGTTAATTGAAATTTCTGTGGTTCTATTAATTAGTGGACTTTTGTTTTTTACAGTAATGAAAGGTTCATCTTTGATTGAATACGCTCGTCTTCATAGACTTATGCAAGATATGTGGAAAGTATGGTCAGATGTTAATTTCTTTTATACGGAATATCATTATTACCCCGGAGACATGCCCAATGCTTCGGATTTTTTTGATTCAAGTAAATGTGGAGGAATAAGGAAAATTAATGGTAATGGTGATGGTCGTATTGAATTCAAAGACCGCAGGGATGGTGGTATAGAATCATATTTAGCTTGGTGTCATTTAAGTCAAGCTGAGCTTGGGTATCAATCTGGTGGTGGGCCTGATTCAATCTCAGCTATGCCAATTCTTGGGGTCGATATCCCCACTTCTAAAATTAAGGGTAGTGGGTTTTTTCTAAATTATGGAGTGCATGGATTTAAGGGAAGTAATGTACTTGTTATTGGTGCTCCAAGAGAAAATATGGAAAAGGAATTAAATGTTGGCCCTATTTTAACAGCAAAACAAGCATACCTTATAGATAAAAAAATGGATGATGGTAACCCAACTACAGGGAAAATTAGGGGAATTAATACAAAAGACAGTAAAGAACCATGCTTTACAGGTGATGCATATAATATCAAAAGCAAAGAGGTAAATTGTGCACTTGTTATGGAGCTTGAGTAAGTGTTTGACATAAGTCGAACAAGTAATTTATCATGCGAAAGGATTGTTCTTTTAAAAACACTTCAGTCTAATCAAAAATTTCAAACCATAATTAAACATTAGGCTTTTTCTGAAAATTTTAATTTATAGGAGGTTACTTATGTCACTTACTGATATTGCCTGTCGTATTAATGATCTTGCTTCATCATGGGAGCAATTTAAACTAATTAATGAGCGTAGACTTAAAGAAATAGAAAGCAAAGGTCACGCAGAATCTGCAACTACTGAGCAGCTAAATAAAATTAGTGGTGCAATTGATGATTATAAAGAGAGAATAGAAACATTAGAAACGGCTATGCAGAGGCCAGAAATAAACGGAAAATTTGAGGATAATTGTTTTCAGAATAAAGCTTTTTCTGAATATTTGCGTAAGGGTACAGCAGATAATTTAATGAAATATGAGCAAAAAGCTTTAACTTCTACTGGACCAGAAGGAGGGTATTTAATCATAAAAGAAATATCAAAGCGTATACATCAAAATATCATAGATATTTCTCCTATGCGTCAGCTTTGTTCTAGCGAAGAAATATCAACTGAAAGTATAGAATATATAATTGAAGGTGATGATAAAACCTTTGTTGGTTGGCACGAAGAAAGTGAAGAAATATCAGAAGATCAAAATACGCAAAAATTTAAAAATATAAAGATTACAACTTATGAGCTGTATGCCCAACCACAAATTACTCAAAAGCTGCTTGATGATGCATTCGTTAACATTGAAGCATGGCTGGTAGATAAACTAGTTGAAGCTTTTAGTGCAAAAGAAAATGAAGCTTTCATCAAAGGAGATGGAAAAACACAACCTCAAGGAATATTGTCCTATAAAAACAGTAAAAGGCAAGGGGAAGTAGAACAAATAGAGTCTAAAGAATTAAATAGTGATGCAGTAATCAAACTATATTATTCATTAAATGAATATTATGCTAAAAATGCATCGTTTTTGATGAATAGAAGTGTATTACAAGAAGTGAGATTGTTAAAACTGGAGCAATCAAGTCAATACTTATGGCAACCAGGGTTATCTTTGGGAGCAAAAGATACAATAATGGGAATTCCGGTCTACCAAGTAGCTGAGATGCCGGCAGGGCTTGCCTCTAGCGCTCGGGACGCTAAGTCAAAGCTTCCAAGTGGCATAGAAGAATCGCATAAAGTGATAGCTATCGCAAATTTTAAACAGGCATATAAAATAGTAGATCATAGAGGAATGAAAATTTTAAGAGATCCATTCACCAGCAAAGGATTTGTAAAGCTTTATACCACTAAACGATTAGGTGGAGGGTTAGTTAACACCAATGCAATCAAGTTGCTAAAAATCGTAAAAACCTTATAAAAACTATATATTTTTATTAACATATTAAACTTTTCTTGATTCTTTCGTCAGACCAGTTAATTAACGGAAAATATATTTGCCACTTTTTCATAACTTATTGCCCTCTGCCAAATTTGATACCTATTTCCTCACTTTCGCAGGGGGTCTTAAGAAAGCTGGATAGAAATTGTATTTATCTTGATTTATTACAGCCTTATAGGTAATCTTATACAATATCAAAAGTAGTGTCTTTTAGGTAGAAAAATATTCTCCCTAAAACAATTTAAATTTTATTATAATATATCGTCATAGTTAGTACGTAATACTATATCTAACGCATCAAGTTGATCCATATCATTTTCATAAATATCTGCCATGTAAAAAGAATAATCTTGTAACATTTTATCTAATTTATTCTCCGCATTAAGTTTCTCTAAATCACCATAGCCACCAATATGTTCATCACCAATGAATATTTGAGGGACTGTTGCAGCATTGTTAGACTTCGTTTTCATCTCATTTAACAGATCATAATTAATTTCGCCATTTTTTGTTCTTATAATAAACTCCTGATATTGTATTTGCTTTTCATCAAGCAATGCTTTTGCTTTTATGCACCAACGGCATCCTTCTATTGTATAAATCACAACTGGTTTTGTATGTGCCATAAATCACTCTCCATTTTACTTTTGGTTTGATTATAAGTATCTTTTATTAAAATTCACCTAATTGAACTAGCATGGAAGTTGTTTATGATTATAAAGAATATAAAGGTAGAGAAGTTGCTTTAGCGTTTGGCAATTTTGATGGAGTCCATCTAGGTCACAGTCATGTTATATCCGCTGTTAAAAGTTTATCTGTAGAAAAAGGCATTCCTTCTGCTGTACTCACTTTTGAACCTCATCCTGCATCTATTCTATTCAATAAAAAAGATTTTAGACTAACAGATGTAAAGCAGAAAATAGAGTTTATAAAAAATCATAGTATAGATTACCTATATATTATAAATTTTGATCAAAATTTTGCAAAAATGACCCCAGAGTGCTTCATTCAGGAAGTACTAGTTAATAATTACCAAGCTAAATATATAGTAACAGGTTATGAATGTGTTTTTGGTTATAAGCGTTTGGGCAACTTAAAATTGATTAAAGACTTTGCGGCAATCTGTGATTATAAGATTGTAGAGCTTAACTCACTGGCTATAGAAGATAATACTGTTTGTTCTTCATCTTTAATTAGAGAGTGCTTAACTTGCGGCAACACAGAATTTGCAAATAAATTACTTGGCAGGCCATATTGCATGAGCGGTACTGTGGTAAGAGGAGTGGGTAGAGGTAAAAAAATTGGTTTTCCGACTATAAACTTAAATATTGATGATGATGTGGTTAAGCCAAAATTTGGTGTTTACTTTGCTAAAGTAGTACAAAATAATAATCATTTTTATGGGTTAGTAAACATTGGAGTCAGACCAACCTTTGAAGATTTTAAAAAACCAATACTTGAGATGTATATATTTGACTTTAATTATAACTTATACGATCATTTGGTAAAAATAGAATTTTTAAGATTCTTGCGTCCAGAAAAGAAATTTTCTGATGCTGAAGAACTTATAGCACAGATACGTTCTGACGTAATAGAAGCACGCAAATTAAAGGATTGTTTATGAGAATGTTTTACCCCTTAATTATATCTATCATTGTACTTATTGATCAGATAAGTAAATTATTGATTAGGTTGCTGATTGCAAGCAAAGGTACAATTAAGATCTGTAGCTTTTTAAAATTCATAGAGATCTGGAATTCTGGAATTAGTTTTGGCTTATTTGATGATTTGCCAAGGAATAATATTATTTTTTCATTATCTTCAATTATTATCACCTGTATATTTACTTATGTTTTATACAAAACACGTAGTAAGCTAGTTCGCTTTAATTTTAGCCTGATAATTGGCGGTGCTATGGGAAATCTTATTGATAGAATATACTGGGGTGCAGTTTATGATTTTATAGATATAAAAATCATAAAATGGCATTGGCCAACTTTTAACCTCGCAGATACTTTTATAGTTATAGGGATGCTCTTATTGATCTTTAAGTGGTATGTTTATGATTTAATCAAAAAAGCGTAATAAAAACTATTGCATCTTTATTTTATATCAAGTATTAAATATTTAATCATATGTTGATTCTAAACATGATATATAAACTGTTTATCCTCCTCTCATTTTTTATAATTAGTCAATCAGCTTTTGCACTTGATGCGAGAATCAGTCACGAAGAATTGGAAAATGGTATGGAGGTTTATATTATACCAAATCATAGAATTCCAGCAGTAATGCACATGATTTGGTATAAGGTTGGAGGAGCTGATGATCCAGTTGGCAAGTCGGGGCTTGCTCATTACTTAGAACACTTAATGTTTAAAGGTACTAAAAAATTTAAAGATGTATCTGCCACTATAGGGGAGATAGGTGGTCAATTTAATGCTGGAACCTCTGCTGATTTTACTGTGTATTACGAGCTAGTGCAAAAAAGGGACTTGAGTTTAGCTATGGAAATTGAAGCAGATAGAATGCGTAATTTAAATATAACAGATGAAGCAGCAGAGAAGGAACGTAATATTGTACTGGAAGAAAGGAAAATGAGGATAGATAATTCCCCTAGAGCAATACTTAGAGAAGAAATGGAAAGAGCGTTTTACAGAAGTAATTATGGTAGGCCAGTTGCTGGCTTAGAAAATGAAATTAATTCTTTAAATAAAAGTGATGCTTTAAGTTTTTACAATAAATATTATTATCCAAACAATGCAATACTTGTAGTTGTTGGTGACGTTGATACCAACAAGGTATTAAGTCTAGCAAAAGAACATTATGGATCTGTAGAATCTGGCCCAGTAGCTAAGCGTTTCCCTGGATCTGAACCAGAGCATAATGCCAACATAGCTGTCACTTTAGATAGTGATGGAGTACAGGAGCCTGAGTTATTTGTATGGTATAAAGTTCCAAGCAAGGTAACTGGAAAGAACTATCTAAAAATTAGTTTAATAGCTGACATTTTGGGTGGAGGAATGTCTAGCAAGTTATATGAGGACTTAGTTTTAAACAAAAATTTAGCAGTTAGCATTAGTGTGGATTATGATGAAATGGTGTATAATGACAGTGCTATAAAAGTTTCAATATTACCCAAAAGTGGAGTACAGATACAAGAAATAGAAAATGCATTAAATGAAGCTATTGCTAATTTTATTAATAAAGGTATATCTGATGAAGAATTGCAAAGTGCAAAATATAGGTATAAAGCTAACAAAATTTATGATTTGGACGATTTAACATCTATAGCTTATTTTTATGGTAGTAATTTAGTCTTGGGTATTCCAATCGAAAATATAGATATAACTTATAAGGAATTTGATAATATTAGTGTGGATGAGATAAACCCAGAGATTAGTTCTATTTTTACTAAAGCTAAATTGGTTGGTTATTTACTTCCTAAAGAGGGTGAAAGTAATGCACAATAAACTACTACTATTTCTTTTACTATTTTTTTGTACAGCATTTCATGCTGGCGATGTGAACATTAAAGTAGAAGAAATTACTACCAATAATAATTTTAAGTTTTTATTTGTGGAAAATCATGATTTACCAGTTGTGTCTTTAGATATTACATTTAAAAACTCTGGTTATGCATATGATGACCAGGAAAAGCAAGGGCTTGCTGCTTTTACTTCTGCATTTCTTCACGAGGGTGCAGGTAATAGTAATGCTTTAGAATTTGCAAGAAAGCTTGAAAATAAGGGCATTAAATTATCCTCTAATGTCAGTAAAGAATATTTTCATGTCTATTTAAAAACTTTATCCGAAAACTTGCCTGATGCGATATTTTTACTTAGTGATTATTTACTAAGACCCAATTTTGATGACAATGGTTTTAACAGGGCAAAAGAAATGCAGACTGTCCTAATCAAAAAGCTTGATAATGATCCTCAGTTTGTAGCAAAAAGTGGATTAAGGAAGTTACTGTTTGGTAAGCATCCTTATGCAAATGCTGAATACGGGTCGCTTGATACTATCAAAAATATTACGCAAGATGATGTTCTGCAGTATGTAAAAAGAAATTTTAATCAAGAGAAAATGGTAATTAGCGTTGTAGGCTCTGCAAGCTCGCAAGAGCTAAGTGAGTTGATTGACAATTATTTATTACAGTTACCTACTAAAGCAGAGAAATCAGTACATAGGGTTGAAAACGCTAACCTTAATTTGGGCAAGAATGGTCATGCTTTTATGGATATCCCACAAAGTGTAGTGTTCTTTGGACAAGAAGGAATTGCTATAGATGACCCTAATTACTATAAGGTTTATCTTTTAAACTATGCTCTTGGTGGTATGAGCTTAAATTCCGTGTTAATGCATGAATTACGTGACAAACTAGGAATTACATATCATATTAGCACTTTTCTTGATACCAACGAGCATAGCAACATTTTAAGTGGTGTTTTATATACTGATAATTCTACAGCTGCTCAAGCTATATCGGCTATAAAACAAGTTTTTAACGAAATTAAAGAAAAAGGAATAAATAGTCAACTGTTTGAAGATGCAAGAATTAATATCATTAATTCGTTTATTTTTTCATTATCAAATAATGATAACATAATTCACTATTTAACGAAAATGCAGCTGCATAACTTTAATGTAGATTATATCGACAATTATATAAATAATTTTGAAAAAACTACATTAAAAGATGTAAACAATATCTTATATTCTTCACTGTCTGCTGACAATTTATCGTTCTTTGAAGTAAGTAAAAAGAATAGTTTTATAAGCAATTGATTTAATTTATACTAGCACGAATTCTATTATTTTCACAAATTTAATAGAACTTTCTGAGTTTTTAGACTTTTTCTTAAGTAATAATATTATAAACCCGTTACACTAGCTTTTTTCTACTAAATTGACCTGTGAATTTGTGCTTTTAAATAATTTATGTATTTTTGCATTCAAACGACTTATCTTACGTGCAGCTGTGTTTTTATGCATCACACCTTTAGTTACGCATCTATGCAAATTAGACATAGCACTTTTAAATGCTAACATTGCACTTTCATAGCTACCTGCACTTATCGCATCCATTACTTTTCTAACAGTAGTACGTGTTTTGTTTTTACGCATATTGTTAATTAAAGTGCGTTTTTCTATTTTCCTTATCATCTTTTTAGCACTTGCAGTGTTTGCCATATTTACAACCAATAAATTATTAAATCCCTCATAATTTAATATGAAACATAAACTTAAGTCAATAATATACTTCTTTCTTCAATGGAGTTTTGTAATAAAGTAAGAAAATCCTTCTTAGTAAGCCCAGGATATATAGGTGGCAATATTTCCACTATAACTTTCCCGCAGTTTCTTTGTAGAGACATTATATTTCTTGGCCAAAACAGTCCTGTATTGAGTGCAATAGGTAAAACCGGTACGGATAAATTTGAATATAGAAACGCAATACCAGATTTATATTCTCTTTTTTGACCAATTGCCACTCTAGTTCCTTCTGGAAATATCACTACAGTTCTTCCTTCTTTTAAACGAAGTTTTGTGGTTTTAGTCATATTATGTATAACACTACTGCCACCCTTGCGATCAATGAATATCATCTTTAGTGCAAAAAAATGTAGCCCAATAAAAGGTAGCCAAAGTAACTCTTTTTTTAGGATAAAAACCGTCCGTTTGAATAAAACCATCAAAATGAATGTTTCTAAAGGAGATTGATGCTTAGATGCAACTATAAAAGATCTATCTGGAATATTTTCTTTCCCTCTAACTTCATAGGTAATACCACAAATCAATTTCAGCATCAAAAGTACAATTCTTACAGCAAATGAAGAAAACACAATAATAACTGGTAATGGCATAAGAAGTATAGGCAAGGCAGCTATAGTATATAAAGCTGCCCAAACAACTAGAAATAAGTTAAAGCTGATATTTCTAATTAAGTTCATTTTTGGGAAGGCTAAACTGTAGTAGTTGTAGTTTCTATAAGAGGAGTTTTTATACCTATAGTCATTTTAGAATCTGGAGTTTTTCTCAGACAAAGATAAGCGATAGTAGAAACAAACACTAATATCGAAACAGCAAGGCCAGCACCACAAATTTCTTTTCCTATATCTGTATCACTTCTAGATAAAAAGAAAGCAAAAAATATGATAGCAAACATGCTAGCTACCATTAACCCCATTAATAATCCACACTTCCCTGCTGGTTTATGATCTTGAGCACTGTTATGTAGTTCTGATTTACTTGATTTGTGCTCATTTGAAATCTCAGACTTAGCGTTTTTTCTCTCTTTTATGTCAAGTATTTTTTCTCTTTTTCGCTGAACTTGTTGGATTTGTTCTTGATTGAGAAGTGATGTTCCGGTAATAATACCACTCTTAAAAGATGAACATATGCTTTTTAACAAACCTTCACTTGCATTTAGTGCTCTCAAAAACGGTTTAACATTCTCATTGTAGTTCTCGTCTCCTCTTTTTATCTTATTTATGCCCTTTTGATTGATAAGAATACTAGTATGATAATGAGCCTCCCTAACTTTCTGCCCTCCAACCTCTTCAGTAGGTTTTTTTCCATTATTAGTAAATTCATGCTTAACTTTATTATTAAAATCATCAATGATTTTCTGAGATATAATAGAATTTCCAAGCTTGCAAAGTTGATATTTTAATGTTGAGTTGTCATTCAACTTAGTGCTCTTAAGCTGACTGTCTTTTAAAATTTCAAATAATTTTTCTTTTTTCTTTTCGTTGCTGCTTGCTTCATAAAAAGCTCGTGCTAGTTCCACACTCACAGGTCCACATGAACGACCATCTTGTTGTATTACATCTTGAGAAACATATATCTGAGCTGCATTTTCTTTTGCAGCATGACGAATAATATCAATAAATTCTTCATCAATAGCTTTTTCTCCTTGATCAGTAGGGCGGTCACCGAATTTTGAACCCTGAGGATCAACTACTAAGACGCTTTTCTTATCTTTATGACCATGAAAAAAGTATAAAAACACATAATGCCCAGCAACTTGTGCTCGGTATCCTTCATCACAATGAGGTATCCCCCTAATAAAACATACAGGCAATTTTGTTTCTTCAAGCAGCTGAAATGCTTGCTTGAATTCTTTATTTACTGCTTCTTTTATAAGTTTTTGATCCTTTTGTTGATTTAGTTCAAATCCATACGCTTCAACACTACTCTCGCTTTGTACTGCAATAATTGCACTTGCTTTTTTATCAATGTATTCTTTAGCAGTAATATCGCTAAGTGATGCTTTCATGATTTCAGGAGTGTACCAGTCTTTCAAAAAGTTAACTTGGGAATTTAAGTTATTATTTATAAATTGACCACCACCATTCATAACAAAACCAATAGCTACTATACCGGAAATAATATCATTTATTTATTAAAAAAGCAACCATTTTTGAAACTCTTATTTCTGCAGATGAAGAAGTATTAATTATATAAAGTAACTAATTATAACTCTTAGTTTGTTGTAGCTCAGCTTGTATATTTGGATCATCTATCTTAGGTGCTACTTTTTGTTCCTTATTTTTTACAAAACATACAACAGAAATAGTGCAGACAAGCGTTATTGATGAAGTAGCCAGAATACCTATATTTATCATTTTCCCTATACTCATACCATTATTACCTGTAAGTAATAACATGGAAGATAAGATAGAACCAGAAATACAGACAGCAATCAGTAATGTTAAGCAAGGATTGAATTTTTGCAAGCATTCTTCACTCTGAATTTCTGTGTATTCATTGTGATCTTCATCAGCAATCCGTTTTATATTCTTTCTAGTATGTTGATGATCTCTTTTTTCCTCATTGCTTAATTGTGTGTATGGATTTTTTATTTGCCCATCGGCTAACTGAAGTGTAACCCTTTTATTATCTTTTTTTATTAGTGACTTTTTTCTCTTATCTTTCTTTTTGCCTTTAGCTTCTGGTGTGTCTACTGCATTTTTTGAAGTTTTTACCTGATCAAGTATTTCAGCACCAGTAATAATCCCGCTTTTAAAAGATGGACATAATTTTTCTAGATCTAGTAGATTTGGATCTGCACCTAATTTTATAAGAAAGGGCTTGATATGGGATATAAAGTAACTTTCCTTTAAATACTTTTTCTTTTTGTCAACAGAGGCAGTAGTGTTGTGATGTTTTTCTCTAGTCTTCTCCCCACCAACATCTTCATGATTACCATCAACAAATGTAACTGGTTCTTTTATACTAAAATCATCAATTACGTTCTGAGGTATAATATCAGTGCCAAGTTTACAGAGCCTATAAAGTTGCTTTGATGTAAAATAGTCGAAAAGGCCAGGCTTAGGTTCGTTTTTTTTCAAAATCTCAAACAATCTTTCTTTTTTTCCTTCATCACTATCTATTTCATAAAAAGCTCGAACTAACTCTACACATATTGGCCCACAAGAACGGCCATCTTGTTGTATGACATCTTCAGAAACATACAACTTAGCTCCACTTTTTTTCGCAGCATAATAGATAATATCAACAAATTCTTCATCAATAGCTTTTTCGTTTTGATCGGTGCCGAACTTTGATCCTTGAGGATCAATTATCAGAACACTTTTCTTATGATTGTGGTTACGGAAAAAGTATAAAAATATGTAATGCTCAGTAATTTTTTCTTCATATCCTTCATCATAATGAGGAATACTTCTAATGAAGCATACTGAAAGTTTTGTTTGCTTAAGAAGCATAAGTGCCTGACTAAACTCTTCACTTACCACATTTTTTATAAATTCTTTATCTGACTCCTTATCGTTGTTTGATTCATAAGCTTCACTTTGTACGATAATAATTGCATTTGCTTCCTTATTAGCATATTCATTAGTAGTAATATCCCCAAGTGAAGCTTTTATAAATTCAGAATCATACCAACCAAAGAGAGATTTCGGCTTTGGTGGAGATGTTATATGTGTTTTACCTTCTTTATTACTGAAAAACTCTATATCTATTTCAGCTGCACTCCCCCCAGGCATATTTCCCCCTAAACAATGTCTTATAACTATATAGTTCTTTTAAAAAAAGCAATTATATTGGCTTTTCTTTAGCCAGTGGATGTAACTTAAGTAAGATATTTTTAAGTTTTTCATTAGCAACATGAGTGTATATTTGTGTGGTAGATATGCTGCTGTGCCCTAGCATTTTTTGAATAAAAATAATATCAGCGCCATTATTAAGTAAGTGAGTGGCAAAGGAATGCCTAATAACGTGTGGGGAGACTTTTTTCTCATCTATAGCACATTTTCTTGCTAAGTCTTTAAGTAGCTGGCCTATGCGTTGTCTAGTGATTGGATTGTCAAACTTATCTCCGGGAAATAACCACTTTGATTCTTGATTATTTGTGATAAATTTTGCTCGAATAGTGAGATATTTATTAATGCTGTTAATTGCTGTTTCGTTCAATAAAACTAACCTTTCTTTCTCTCCTTTTCCTTTTATTATAATGTAACTGCACTTTTCGCCATTACTAATTGCTGCTAAAGTCTCATCAAGCTTAATACTTATCAGTTCAGAAATCCTCATTCCAGAAGAGTAAAGAACATTCACAATTACGTTTAATCTTGCTTCATAATTTGAAGTCAGCAATTTGTTTACTTCATCTATGCTTAGATATTTCGGTAATGGCCGATGTGATTTAGGTACGATAAGCTTAATTGTTGGGTTATAATCTATTACTTCATCACTACATAAGAAACGATAGAAATGCTTAATAGATGATATTTTCCTCTGTACTGAGCTAATTTTATAACCCTGTTTACGCAAAAAACTTATATAGGCACGTAAATTTTCTGTACTTGCTCGTACTAAATTAATATTCTTTGCGGATAAAAAATCAATTAATCCCAGCAAGTCCAGCCTATAAGCATCTAACGTGTTTTGTGTTACGTATTTTTCCGCAACTAATGCCTCTAAAAAAGACTCTAAATAAAATTTATCTTTCATCACGATTATTCAGAAAACTTAAACTTCAAAATATATAAAGTTAAAAATCTTTTTAAGAAGGTATATAGCATCTTTCTTCTCCTTAAAATATTATTTTCTTCTTTATTGTCAGCATTGACTAATCTTTAAAGACAGAATTTTAGCAAATTTAAAAAGGCATTTCATCTTCAACTTATTTTTAACGCTTATATGGTAAGTATAATATGTTATTTAGGAGTGCATTAGTGATATCTAAAAATCTCGAATTTAGCTTATATAGAGCATTAACTATTGCTTGTGATTTAAAACATCAATACGCTAAACTTGAACATTTGTTACTTGCTCTTACAGAAGATATAGATGTTAAGAAAATCTTATATAAGTGTAATGTTGAAATAAGTGAGCTAAGAAATAATATTGTGAATTTTCTCCAGCATGAAGACAGAATGGTAGTTGAATATGACTTAGCTACTATTAAACCTGATTTTGCATTTCAACGTGTAATACATAGGGCTATTATACATGCTCATGGTTTGGGAAAAAGGGAAGTTGATGGTACTAACGTGCTTGTTGAGGTGCTTTCTGAGTGCCATTTGCTAAAAGCAAATTTTCTACATGAATATAATTTAGACCTAAGTGATATTATTAATACCGCATCTAGTATATTACATTGTAATGAAGAATCTGGTGTCGATTATTTTGATCAAAAACAATCTACTACTACTGAAGATAATGCGCTACTTAAAGATGACGAAAGCCTGCAAGCCTATTGCGTCAATCTGAATCATCAAGCAAAAGATGAAAAAATAGATAGTGTAATTGGGCGCACATATGAGCTTAATAGAACTATTGAAATTTTGCTAAGACATAAAAAAAGTAATCCTATATACGTGGGTGATCCTGGTGTTGGCAAAACCGCTATTGTTGAAGGCTTAGTTTTAAAAATAATTAAAGGTGATGTTCCAGATCCTCTAAGATTTAGTACAGTTTATTCTCTTGATATAGGATGTCTGCTTGCAGGAACACGCTATCGTGGGGATTTTGAAGAGCGTGTTAAGTCTGTAATAAAAGCAATCGAAGTAAGGCCAAATGCTATACTTTTTATTGATGAGATACATACAATAATTGGTGCTGGTTCAACAAGTGGTGGATTTCTCGATGCTAGTAATTTACTTAAACCAGCTTTAGCTCGTGGTACATTACGCTGCATAGGAGCGACTACTTATAAAGAATATAATAATAGTTTTGAGAAGGATCGAGCACTTGCCAGGAGATTTCAAAAAATAGATATTAAAGCATCTCCTATTCTAGAAACAATAAAGATATTACATGGTATTAAGCCTCATTATGAAGCTTATCATGGTGTATATTATACCAATCAGGCAATAAAATTAGCTGCTGAGTTATCAAGTAGATATATCTCTGATAGAGTGTTGCCAGACAAAGCTGTGGATGTCATTGATGAAGCTGGTGCATATTGTAAATTACTAAATACTCGGAGAAGGATGGTAACTGCAAAAGACATTGAGAATGTTATAACGAAGATCTCTGGTGTGCCATGCAACCAACTAACATTTAATGATCAGAAAAAAATTAAGTCCTTAGAAAAAAAATTAAAAAATCTTGTCTTTGGTCAAGATGAGGCAATTGATTGTCTTATTAATTCCATTAAAATAGCAAAGTCAGGTCTTGGTAATGAAAATAAACCATTGGCAAGCTATTTATTTGCTGGACCAACAGGAGTTGGAAAAACTGAACTTGCTAAACAATTAGCAGAAAATACAGGCATGAAGTTCATACGTTTTGATATGTCTGAATATATGGAGCCTCACACTGTATCAAGGATTATAGGATCTCCACCTGGATATGTAGGATACGATAACGGAGGACTTCTTACCGATGCTGTTGCTAAAAATCAGCATAGCGTGCTACTGCTTGATGAGATAGAAAAAGCCCATTATAGCATATATAATATACTGCTACAGATGATGGATTACGGTTGTGTTACTGATACTTATGGACGTAAAGTTAATTTCTGTAATGTAATTTTAATCATGACAACAAATGCTGGAACTTTCGAATTAAGCAAGAATTCTGTTGGTTTTGATAGGGATAAAAATTTTAATATTGATTCCAGTAAGAAAGCTATGGAAAGGGTATTTACTCCTGAGTTTCGTAATCGTTTAGATGCTGTTGTATCATTTTCCCACTTAAAGCCTGAAATTATTACCTGCATAATAGATAAGTTTATTTCACAACTTAAGGTTCAACTTATGAAAAAAAGAATTAAATGTGAAATTGATGATGAAGCAAGGCATTATCTAGCAAGAATTGGCTATAATGAAGAGTTAGGAGCTCGTCCAATAGAAAGAGTAATAACCAAGGAGATAAAGGAGCAAATTGCAGATGAAATATTATCTGGGAGATTATCAAAAGGGAAAAAGTTAAATATTGTTATGAATGATAAACAAAGTGCCGTTGCATTTAAGATAAGCGATTAATTAATATAAGATTGATTTTAAGTTATGCTCTTGATACAGTTCAGTTCATGAAAAAGTAAATTTCCAAATAAAATGATTGATCAAGATATACTAAATAAAGCTTTAGCATGTTACAAAAAAATTAAAGAAAGTAACTTTAAGATTGCTATTGCTGAGTCTTGCAGCGGTGGTCTTTTATCTTTTTTATTTACCACTATTTCTGGAGCATCAACAATATTAGATTGTGCATTTGTAACCTACTCTAATAATTCTAAAAGTAAGATTTTAGGTGTGCAGGAAGAAACATTAAGAAATTATGGTGCTGTTAGCAAGGAAGTAGCAAATGAAATGGCACGCGGTACTTTACTTAGATCAAATGCCAATATTGCAGTTGCAATTACTGGAATTGCAGGTCCAGATGGAGGATCAAGCTGTAAACCTGTAGGTTTGGTATATATAAGCTGTATGCTTTCCAAAATTAATATTGATTGCAAAGAATATCACTTTAATTACAGTGATCGCAATAAAATACAAGTTGCAGCTGTAGATGCTGCTTTAGACTTTATTTTAGATAGAATTGAAAATGCCTAAAGTTATCACACGTTTTGCTCCTTCCCCGACAGGTTTTTTGCATATTGGTGGAGCACGTACTGCTTTGTTTAACTGGTTATACGCAAAGCGCAATAATGGTCAATTCTTATTGAGAATAGAGGACACAGATCAAAAAAGATCAACCAAAGAAGCAATAGATGCAATAATTAAGGGTCTTTCTTGGCTTGACATAGATTACGATGGAGAAGTTATATTTCAATCGCAAAGAATAGAGAGACATATAGAAGCAGCTAACCATTTAGTTAAAATTGGTAAAGCTTATTACTGCTTTTGTCCCCCTAATAATACTGAAGAACGAGAATTAAAGACAAAACCTTATAGACATAAATGTACAAATAGTCCAGCGTCTTGTAACACTCCGGCAATACGCTTTAAGGTTCCATCAGATGGGGAAATTGCTTTTAATGATAATGTATATGGCACAATGAAAATTGATAATGCACAACTTGATGATATAGTAATTCTACGTTCAGATATGACTCCAACCTATATTTTTGCTGTTGTCGTTGATGATCATGATATGGGGATCACGCAAATAATTAGGGGTTCTGATCATTTAACTAATACTTTTAAGCAGTTACTGATATATCAAGCGTTTGGCTTTAATCCTCCTAATTTTGCACATGTTCCACTTATTCATGATGAAAACGGTCACAAATTATCTAAAAGGCATAATGCTTTAAGTGTAGTTGAATATGAAAAAATGGGTATATTGCCGAAAGCAATGCGCAACTATCTTTTAAGGCTTGGTTGGGGCCATAATAATGATGAGATTATAAGTAATGAGCAAGCAGTTAAGATATTTAATTTACAAGGAATTGGACGTTCACCTGCACGTTTAGATTTTAAAAAACTTGAGCATCTCAATAGTTATTATATTAATAATATGAGTAATGAACAGCTTCTCAATATGCTTATTCCAATTTTAGAAAAAGAAGTTAAGAACAGAATAACTGAAAGGCATAAAAATTACTTATTGCAAGGGCTTACAGAACTAAAAAAAAGAGCTAATTCTTTGATTAGTTTAGCTAAATCAGCTCTCTTTTATGTTGAAAGTCCTCCAATTATTGCTGATGAACATGCATATGAAGTTATAAAATCTAACCTTGACAGTATTGGTTTGTTAGCATCTTTCTTATCAGAAATTATTGATCAAAATTGGAATAGAGATACAATCTCCATAGAAATTAAAGAGTTTACAAATTTACATAACATACAAATAAGTGAGATTTATAAGATTTTACGTGCTTCAATTGTAGGAACAATAAATTCACCAAGTATTATTGATATAATGGTAATACTTAATAAAGATGAATGTCTTTTTAGATTAAAATCAATATTAAAACAGTTAGAGCCAGTACAAAATAGCAACGTTAAATGAATAAACTTGTTATATATCATATATATACTAGAGGGTTTAAGGTGATAGAGAATTATAAAATATGTAATCAATATATCCATAACTATAATATATTCTAAACTGAATTATAAGCCTAAATAATAGAGTTACCAACAAGAAGTAATAAGTTTTCTTGTTGATACATTCTAGGTCTTAGCCAGCTTTTAATTGTGTGCCAGCAATTTTCAATTGGATTAAGATCTGGTGAATATGGAGGAAGATAGAGTAAATTGCCTTTTCAATTAATTCTCTTGTTTTAGCGGTTTTATTGCATTATCGATAACTATCGCACTGTAATTGTGGTAATAATATTTGTTCTAACCACTTTTCGTATGAAACCACTAGCTTTTGCTGGTTTTATCCGGCAGATTGCTTTTTCAGCCATCTGTATAGTATTGCTATTCCAACAGCTCCACAACCTCAGCTTTCGACTTCCCTTTCTCAACCATAGATACCGCTTTCTCCCGTAAATCTAAGCTATCTCTTTATATATTAAAAATTTCATTATACCTTTATCACTTATTTTTGAAAGTACTATAAATCCTGGATCATTACCATTTATTATTAAATATATATCTGTCCTCTTTATTCTCTTGTTTATTAATATATCTAAATAATTAAATTTGCTATTTTTACCATCTGGCAGCGATGCACCTAATTCTCTTGGTATTCAGGTTACTATTATAGGAGCTTCATCCAATAGCCTTTTCCTGCCACCTATCATTAATTTACTTATTTTAATGCTCAAGGTATATTATAGTTAATATATTAATCAATCCTCATAATTAAGTTTATTTAATAATTTCTACATTGTTTAGTTTTTTAATTAGAAGAATGATTTACTGTTATGCTAATATAATGTTAGCCAATTATTAAAAAAATATACCATGAACAATAACACTAAATTTTACGCTCAATTGCGAGATCTACTTATTAGGTTAAAAGCTTTAAAATTAAAATATAAAATAGCGTTATCAATATTGATCCTTTCCATATTATGGTTTAGTAGCGGTTTGTTTTATAGCAATAACGTAATAGAAAAAGGTAATAACATCACAGAAACAGTACAAGTTAAGCTAGTGGAGTCAAAAGCACAAGAGGAAACGATATATTTATCTTTTACTGGAACAGTAGATATGCATCAATTCATAAATGTTGTACCAGAAATCAACGGAAAAGTTGTTGATATTTATGTTTCAAGTGGAAATAAAGTAAATAAGGGAGACGCTATTTTAAAATTAAAAGAGTATGATTACATAGAGCAGTACGAAAGAGCTAAAGCTCTTGTAAAACAATATGAAGCTGAATATCAAGCCTCTGAATCTCTAAATGAAAAGGGTTATAGATCTCAAACTCAAGCTGAAGCAGCCTTTGCTGCTGTGCAAAGTGCTAAAGCTGACCTAAAAAGAGCACAGATAAATTTAGAAAATACAACTGTTGTAGCACCTTTATCTGGCTACGTTGATAAGATCGTAGTTGGAAAAGGAGATTTTATAACTACTAGCAAACCTATCACTACTATTATTAATTTTGATGAAGTTATTATTGCAGTACATGTGTCGGAGAAAGATGTAAACAAAATAAAATTGGGAAATACTGCCAAGATAAACTTAGCAAATAGTTATCAGACTGAAGGAGAAGTAAGTTTTATAAGTAAGGTAATAAGTCCAGCAACTAGGACTTATAGAATAGAGGTAACAATTCCAAAAAACAATTATGAAATGTTTATTACTAAAGGCATGATAGCAGACGTTCAGTTAGCGGTGGGTACAGTAATTGCGCACAAAGTACCTGCTTCAACTTTGATTTTAAATGATGATGGTATTATTGGCGTTAAAATTGTTGAAAATGATAATACTGTTTCTTTCTTACCCGTAGAAATTATAGATCAAGATAATATATTAATTTTTGGCCTTCCTAAGGATATAAAATTAATTACTTCAGGGCATTACTTTGTTAATGATGGAGAAAAAATACATGTAGGTTGATATTACTTCAATTTAACTTTAATTCTTGACTTATAAGTAATTTTTAATATTTTATTATTAATTAAAATAGGGGGAAGTATGACTAAAGAAAATCAAGACATCATACAAAAGAAAGTTATAGAGCAAAAATCTTTTGAGTTGCCAGATGATTTTTGGCCTAAATCTATTGTATCCTCAAAACCTATACCACCACCAAAACCTCAAGGACCAAAACTAGAGCATCACGATGAAAAAATTTGTGGCTCTAATCGTCAAGAATCAAATGTTAATATCACTGTTGAGCAAGAATGTTGTGAGGTTTCTGTAAAGGATATAAGAAGAAATTTCGAACAACCTAAAGGAACAGTTGCCACTCTTATAGAGAAAATAAATCAAAATAATCTAGATTCAAATGCTGAATCAAAGTGTAAAATGATTAATATAAAAGAAGTTAAGCAAGTTTGTGGTCGCAAAAGATAATTTACTAAATAAGCTACTTTGGGTTTCCAAAGTAGCTTGAATTCTTTTTTTAAATAAAAGTTATTTATAATAAAAATTTAAAAGTTGTTCTTTCACATTTTTCGAAACAAACTTACTTACATCTCCATTCAGTCTTGCAATTTCTTTAACGAAACTTGAAGAGATAAACTGAGTATCCTCAGCAGCAGGTAAAAATATTGTTTCAATTTTAGGAGATAGTTTATAATTTATCCAGCTCATTTGAAATTCATAATCAAAATCCGATACTGCCCTTAAACCTCTAATTATCACTGAAGCGTTCTGCTTTTGAGCAAAATATATCAATAATCCATTAAATATTATCACTTCGGCTTTTATATTGAGTAATTTAATTTCTTCTCGTACCATCTCTGCTCGCGCATTAGCAGAAAAAATCATGTCTTTCTTAACGTCACAAGCTACACCAATGATCAACTTGTCAACTAAATTATATGCCCTCTTAATTATATCAACATGACCAAAAGTAATTGGATCAAAAGTACCAGGATACACACCTATCTTTATCGTCATAAGATTTAAAACAATGTAATAAATTTATTATAGACATGATAAAGTTTTTTGTTTAGAACTTTTAAGTTGGCTTGATAGCTCAGTCGGTAGAGCAAAGGACTGAAAATCCTTGTGTCGCTGGTTCGATTCCAGCTCAAGCCACGTTTATTAAAATTTTTACAAGAATATTTGCCTCTTATAGCAAATTGCATTATATTATATAGTGTTATATTTTTAATTAATTGTATGTTTAAGCTGCAAAACAGTTGCCATAAATTGCTTATTGTTAAAATATTCATATTGCTGTTTTTCCTGATATCTAGTTTTGTAAACGCAAACGAAATTAGCAATCAGAGTACGGATGTTTCTAATGATCAAAAAGAGGTAGTGGTTGGCTTGCTTAGGACAGAGAAGGAAACTTACCCATATGAATGGGAATTTTCTGATAATATATATGAAATGCTTACATATATGGGAGCAAATGTTTTACTGATTGATTATAATAAAATAGTAGATTTTGATAAAATAAAAAAAGAAGCACTATCTGAAGCTAAAAAAGATCAATTATTAGCAAATAAGTTAGAATTAGATAAAATTAAGGTAGTTGTTCAAAATTTTATTGAAGAAAATAAAATCAACAGAATATTTATAGCTGGAAATTATTACAATCTTGATTATGATCCTTTTCCACCAACACCAAATCGTCAATTAGTTACTGAAGCAATTGTAAAAATAGTAGATGATAATCCTAATATTCATATTATTGCTATCTGTGGTGGATTGCAAGGTGTGATGCATGCAAAAGGAGTTGAAATAATTCGTGTTGATAAACTGGTAGATGCAAAGCAACAAGAGGCACATTTAATATCAATGCCAAATCCGCAGCAAGAAAATGTGCATCTGCATAAGCTAAAAATCGTTCCAGAAAGTAGGTTAGGAGAAATAGCATCTAAATTTATCAAACCAGATAAAAATGGTTGGTTTTCTGTTTATTTCCCTGATGCTCACGGTGGAGTGGTTGATACCAGTAATCAGAATAAACAAAAGTTAGAGCATCTTGGGTATAAAGTAGTTGGATTTTCAGATGATGGCATTATTGAGGTGATTGAAGATAAGCATGGAAACCTATATTTTCAAGATCATCCAGAAGCACTTGTGATAAAATCTGATAAAAATTACCCTGCAAAAGAAAAAGAGAGGGGAATTGCTACTTTGGTGGCTATAGCTATTTTAAATGATTTTCTTTATAGAGAATGAGAATTTTTATAAATATATTAACGTTGCTATTTTTGCTTAAATTTAACTTTGCTATTGCAGAAGTAAGAGATTTTCCTAACAAAGACTGTGATATTACTGTTGGCTTACTGAGAACGGAAAAAGAAACTTATGACCATGAATGGGCATCTTCTGATAAAATATGTGAGATGCTTGTTAGTATGGGTGCACATGTTATATTAATTGATTACAATAAACTTTTCAGTAAAGCAAAGGAAGAAGCATTATCTGAAACTAAGGATGATGTGATACATGCAGAACAATTAGAATCTAAGAAAATAAAAGAAGTAGTTAAGGATTTTATTAAGGATAGCAAAATAAATAGAATATTATTACCAGGAAATTATTATAATCTTGATTCTGATCCTTTACCTCCTACCCCAAATCGTCAATTAGTGACTAAAGCAATCGTACAAATCGTAGATGAAAATCCCAATATCAGCCTGCTTTCTATTTGTGGGGGGCTGCAGGGAATTATGCATGCAAAAGGGATTGAGATAATCAGCATGAAAAAGCTGCATAAGATTCAAGAGAGCAAAAAATCTTATCATAACGATCGCCGTCTTAATAAGTTAAAGATAGCACCGGAAAGTAGATTGTCATCAATGGTATCACGCTTTGCACAACCTGATGAAGATGGTTGGTTTGCTATTTATTTCCCTGACGCTCATGGAGAGATGATTAATAACAGTGATGAGAATATTGAAAAGTTACAATCACTCGGTTATAAAGTTATAGGGCTTTCTGATGATGATGTCATTGAAGCAATTGAAGATAAGCATGGCAATATTCACTTTCAAGGACATCCAGAATCTCTTATTTTAAGGTCTAAGCGTTACTATTCTGAGAATTACAAAAAAAGGGAAATAGCAACTTTAATAACCATGGCTATAATTAATGACTTCTTATATCGTAAATGTGAAGCTATTATATAAACACATCAAGTTAAAATTTGGTCTGTGAGCGATCGGAAGTATAACTATCTGATGTGATCAAAGGGTTTAAAAATCATAAAAATGAGAAGAATATGACAGCAGAAGTAGCTATAATAATGGGCAGTGAGTCAGATTTTACAACAATGGAAAACTCATTAACTGTTTTAAAGGAATTACAGATATCGTACGCAATCCGTATAATATCTGCTCATAGAACGCCAGATAGGTTATTTGATTTCGCTAAATCTGCAGAAAAGGAAGGTTTCAAAGTGATTATAGCTGGAGCTGGTGGTGCAGCTCATTTGCCAGGAATGACAGCTGCACTAACTCATCTACCTGTTATAGGCGTGCCAATTCAGAGCAAGCATTTAAATGGTATAGATAGTTTGCTCTCTATCACACAAATGCCCAAAGGAGTTCCTGTCGCAACTATGGCAATAGGCAGCAGTGGAGCATTCAACGCTGCTATTATGGCTGCATCCATATTATCTATCAGCAATAATGATATTGCTGATAAATTAAAAAAATGGCGAGATAAACGAACTAATGAAGTAAAAAAAATGCCTTCTTCATTGATGTCTTGATTAATCTCCATCTTTACAATATGAGATAGAAGTTATTTAAGAATTATTGATCTGTCATCTTATAATTCATTTAGCATTCTTAAAAAATCAACCTATACATTTTATAGTAGTTAATAATTTGTGTATAGTAACACCATGTAATTCATTACTTACACTGCTCGTTATATTATCAGGGGTTTTTGTATATCGACCTGAAATTCCAGGTTCTATATCACTCTTATAATCTGTATTTAAATTTGAGTTGAGTGCATTATACTCTAGTGTTACACCAACAAAATTTACCACTGGTTCTACAATATTATAATAACACCAGTTTTTAATATTACTAAATGTACTGAAAGAGTTATTACTTTCTTCTTTATTATCTTGCTGCTGAACATTTTGTGATGTTTCGGAAGTCAATTTTTCCTGTGGGCTTTCTAAAGCTTTTATATTGCTTATCTCCGTGTTAACGTTCAAGTTTGGCCAATTAAATCTAATTATAAAAGACGTTTGAAAATTTTTCATTCCAAATATGCTGCTTATAGGCCTTCCATATATTGATAATAGTAATGTCATTGTGTTACTAAATGATAACCTCTTCTGCTTTTGCACTATATGCAAATTACTCATCGTATTGCTATCAAGATTTTGAACTACTTGCGCTTTTTTAAGTGATTGTGTAATTGAAAACACTTTTTTAGGTTTTGGTGCATTCACATTGATAGTAGGTGAATAACTTATATCCACATGTTTTACAACTGAAGCTTTTTCTGCCTCCCTATCATTAAACTTCTTTTGCAACTCTACTTCTGTGGACAATTGTATCGTTATTCCGGTGCTCGAACCCTCATCAATACACTCCGATTCTCCGCTCCCTACCACTTTCTCCTCATAAGTGAGTTTCGGAAGAGGTTCATTCTTTAAATCAATCTGTTGCTGGTTATTTGCTTCTTCTACTATTGCCTCAGATTTCCCCACACTGCTATCTCTCTCATTAACTTTTTGCTGATATTTAACACAATCTTCATAAGAAGCTAAAGGACTAAGCTCTTTACTAGCTACGCCTTCGTCGTAAATTAAACGTAGACTTGAATCTGATAAAATTTTTGCGGCACTTTCCCGATTAAATTTTTTTATTTCCTTGCCAAATTTTCTTTCTAATTTATCTTTATGTTTCATTAAGAAACATCCCTCTATTGTCTCTTCTAATGGACATTCCAGATTAAAGCCAAGATGATTTTTCACTTGGCTTATATAATCAAGATTAAATTTGTGCCAAAGCGCGATTTTTTTTTGATCATTTCCTAATATCTTTGAATAACTTTCATCTACTTTGTTTAAGTTATCACGATTTTTTTCTTTTTCACTTTCCTTTTCCTTTTCAAATTCTTGCTGATAAGATAGAATTTGTTTTTTTAAGCGTATAGCATCATGTAATCCTCCTTCTTTAATACTATCGTGTATTACTTTCTCGCTAAATTGCTTCTTTTCGTTAAATTTTTGAAATTCTTCCTCAAGTCTATCTTGCTCACTTTGAGGCAAGGAATCTAAATTAATAGCAGACAATTCAATATTTAAATATTCTTCTAAGGAGCTTAGATAATTAAGTGCATTATCCCTATAAGATTCATTCGAAGGTTTATTATTATTCCTTTGCAAAACAGCCACTTTGTTATTAGAGCCTGTTTCGTCTAAATTACAAGATATAACTTTATTTTCTAGATCTATTATATACTGCAAGCCCTTCTTACGTATTTCACTATCAATAATCTTACTAGTTTTTAGGGCTTTTTCTTCAATGTCACCTTTAAGCTTCTTCCTTCCTTTTTTGCTTTGTATATCTTCTAATTCAATTTTTAATTGTGCTTTTAATTGCCTTTTAGCTTTCTTCTTATGAGAAGAAAGTAAGTAATCCTTAACATTGTGATTAAAATTATTGCATTTCTCTGTAAAATCATCTTTATCTTTAAAATCTAACACAGTGTAATAATTTAGCTCTTTCTTATTTTTTTTACCAAATAAGTAATTTTTTATCTCTTGTAATAGGGTATCATTATTTCTGTTCTTCTTAATACTTATGTTGCTCATTACCTTTCCCCTTGATTTTAAATAGCTTAATTTTTTAATATAATAAATTAAGATTAATCCTAAAATATTGATTTTTAGTTAATATAGTATAAAAAATAAGGATTTAATTTAATTATCTTATTAAAGATTAAAATAATTAATATATTCGCGCAACAAAAATTTATTATATCAAAATTATAAAGTGATAAAATGCTCCTATATTATAATGTAACCCCCTACTATAGTCGATTTAAGAAAAAGCATTTACTAGGCTTTACAACTAATAAATAAAACATCATAATGATAATAATCTGTAACTTTTGTTAATTTATACAAATAGTTTTAATCAATATTTTATTTTAAGAGCTAAATTTTTATTATATTTTGGTGTATTTATGAATTTAACTAGCCCTAAAGTTGCAAGTGTATTCTGTGACCACATTATTGCCATTGATGATTGCAATAACATTTGGGAAAGGATACAAAATCAACTTCGTAAGCTTTATGGGGAGGCTATTTTTAATAGTTGGATTGGCTTTTTAAAATTCATCAGTAATAACAATGGAGAAGTGTTACTTTCAGCTCCAACTAGATTTATTAAGGAATGGATATCGATACATTATATAGATAAAATACTATCTCTATGGCAGAGTGAAGATAATACCATACGTTCACTTGATGTTCGAGTTATTAAGGAAGAGAGTAATGTTGTAGATAAGGAAGGCTATAAAACCATTACTACTAGTTATGATAATTTATCTTCTCCATTAGATCCAAGATTTACTTTTGATAATTTTGTTGTTGGCAAGCCAAATGAGCTTGCGTTCACTGCAGCAAAGCGTATTGCTGAATCTTCTGCTTCTATTCTTGGAAGTAATCCTTTGTTCTTATATGGTGGTGTAGGGCTGGGTAAAACACATCTAATGCATGCTATTGCATGGCATATTGTTAATTCTTCAAGTAAAAGAAAGGTAGTGTATTTATCAGCAGAAAAATTTATGTACCAATACATAACAGCATTAAGAAATAGGGATATCATGGTGTTTAAGGAGCAATTTCGCTCAACTGATGTGCTTATGATAGATGATGTACAATTCATCAGTGGTAAAGACAGTACTCAAGAAGAATTCTTTCATACTTTTAATGCATTAATTGATCAAAACAAACAGTTGGTAATTTCCGCTGATAGATCGCCAAGTAGCTTAAATGGAGTTGAGGATAGAATAAAGTCACGTTTAGGGTGGGGATTGGTAGCAGACATTAATGACACAACTTTTGAGCTTAGGTTAGGAATATTACAGTCTAAAGTAGAAAATATGGAAGCTGATATTCCTGATGGGGTGCTTGAATTTTTAGCAAAAAATATAAAGTCTAATGTTAGGGAGCTAGAAGGAGCATTAAACAAGGTTATGGCTCACTCTTTATTAAATGGTAAAAATATAACTATAGAATTAGCTAATGATACTCTATCGGATCTTTTACGTTCAAATTACAAAACGATCTCAATTGATGAAATACAGAAAAAAGTATCTGAGTTTTTCAAGATAAAATTGTCAGATATATATTCAATCAAAAGAACTCGCAATCTATCTAGACCAAGACAAGTTGCAATGTACTTAGCAAAGATACTAACACAGAAAAGCTTACCTGATATTGGTAGAAGTTTTGGTGGTAGAGACCATACAACTATCATTCATGCGGTAAGACAAATAGAGAATTTAATAAAAACTGACGTGAATCTTGCAAATGATGTTAATTTATTAATTAAAATGTTAAGATAAACAAAATGAATAAGTTAGTAATCATCTTTCTCTCACTATCCTGTATATTTACAAGTGTATTTGCTTCAGTTAAAACCGTTGCTACTGTTAATGGAGAGTTAATTTCAAGTCTGGATGTTGAGAAACGTATATTATCTATGGAGCATCTTGGTATCAAAACAGATCAAAAGCAAGTTTTACAAAGCTTAATAGATGAAGTATTAATTGAAAATCAGGCAAAAAAACTTAAAATCTCTGTCAGTAACAATGAATTAAATGATGAAATTCCCTTATTTTTTAAAAGATTTAAGCTAAATTATGATGAATCTATAAAGCAAGTTAAAAATAATGATATAGATTATGATTCAATAATAAAGCAGATAAAATCCCAACTATTGTGGAGTAAAATCTCTGAATTAAAGATATTGTCTTTTATCAATATTAGTAATGAGGAAGTAAACAATATTGCACAACAAATAGATAGAGCAAGTGTGATTATTAATGCTTTAGAAATACTAATACCTAATAAATCTAATAGTTCATATAACACCGCTGTTAACATAGTTCAAAAATTACGTAATAATGAAAGCCTTGAGGCAATTGTAAAAGATTATACTGAGTTCTCAGTATCTGTACAAAAAGAAGCGTTAAGTATAATGCAGTTGCCTTCTAAGTTACAAAATATACTAGGAAGCTTAAATGTTGATGATATTAGCGATCCAATTGCTGTAGATGGTGCATACTTAGTAGTAAAAGTTACTGATAAAATAAAATTTGATCCATCACTGCTAGATGCGACTTTAAGCTTAAAGCAAATTTATCTATTAAATAACCAGGAAAGTTTTAAGGAATATTATGAAAAGCTAGATGATCTAAAAAGTCAGAAAGTGGACTGTTTAATGTTTGATAGAGTGGTAGAAAATTTAGGGTTACCAAAAGTAGAAAAAATTGAGGTAAAAATGGGGGAACTAGCTCCTTATATGCAAGCTCCTTTACAGAAGTTACAAGTAGGAGAGATAATAGATATTAAGGATAATAAAGGCAATCTAAGATTAATAATGCTGTGCAATATACAAAAAAAATATGTAGATCAGCGTGAATGGATAAAACAGAAGATTTATGAACAAAAAGTCTCAATGCAAAGTGCTATATATTTTGATAATATGCGAAAAAATGCTACTATAGTATTCAGCTAACGTTTTTTAAAATGCTTTCTGTTTTCTAAACCACTATAAGGTATTCATGTTAATAGCTATAAAACTTGGGCAAGAAGATGAATGTGATAAGAAATTTTTTGGCTGCTCCACACTTCCCTCAGTATAACTATTAGAAGATGAGCGTCTACCTTTATCAATATGATTATTAATTTTTTCTGGACTGCTTTCACCATCACTGATGCCACTGTCTATACGATGATCACTATCCTCAACACGATCTTCAGTAGATTTATTATTATCTTCCACTTGTGCTTTAGGAGGAGTTTGGACATCATCATCTTCCCAATAATCAGAGCCAGGTGTAGTACTGCCACTCTCTTCATCGGAATAACCCATATCCTCTGCTCTTTTCTTTAACTGACTTTTCAAATTTAAACTTTCATCATTTTCAGGAGCTTTGAAACGCTGCCTTATTTCTTCATCAGTAAAGTGCCTTAACTTTGTATTCTTTCTTATATCTTCAAGGAGCTCATTCCTATTACCACTTTTGCTATATTTATCCTTCTCACTCTCGTCAATGCACTCTAACTTCGTTTGGCTGATATCTTTTATATGTTGCAATTGATCTATACCTTTAGGCTTATCAACTGAGAAACTATTCTCAGGCATAGGAGGCGGTGGTGGAGGTGCTTGAAACTCAGAAGCAACACTGTTTGGTTGTTGATCTATTTTTTCTTTATCATTCTTAATGTTGTTTCGTTCATTAGAATTGCTTTGTTTTGCAGCTTGAGATTGAGATAAAACTTTAGAGTTATCATATATGACAATAGGCATGGAAGGAAGAATAAGCATAGTAGATTTGCTTGGATTACTGATATTCTGTGATTGAGGCAAAGTTTTAGACTTACTACCCGTATTAATTCCGTATATAGAAGAAGTTGAATTTTTCTGTGGCTGATGAGAATTTGAAGTATTGTTTGACTGTTGGTTCGTTCTACTTGTTATAGAAGGGTTAGATACAGCAAAACATCCTGTACCAGATACTTGAGGAGTACCAGGGCTTCTTAAGAGCTGGTTACTTGATTTCTCATCATTTGAAGCCAAGCTTAATTTATTCTGCTCAACATCTTGAACAATTTTAGGAGTTAAAATCTCTTTATCTGTTTCAGGTACACAAGAAATGTATTGCTGTGTGTCATATTTTTTATTAGGGATGGATTGATTATTAAAATCAATAGGGTTAAGGTTTTTTAGATTATCTTCTAATCTTATAAGCTTTTCGTTAGTGCTGCAAGCAGTTCCTTTTTTAGGAGCACCCCTTCTATGAGTGATATTATTACAAATAGCATAAGCATTATAAGCAGAGAGCATTGTACATGTAGCAAAACCAATAGAGCATAGTAAGAATAACGGGCTACCAATACCTACTGTTACTAAACTATAAACGATACCTGTAACAGAGAACAAAGAGGCAAATATAAAGAGAGTAAGTGAAAAAACATGTAATAGATTGTTAGTTTGTTTATACTGCTTATACCTTTCCATCTTGAATCCCCCTTTTGCAACTATTGTAGTTAAGAAGATGACAAACTATGTCAATAGAATGATCTTCTAAATTTAAGTTTTTCGTTCTTCAGTATTTACATAAAGTTTACAAAAAATCCAAATTTAGGTATAAGTTTAGATAATATATTTTAGGTTGTAAAGGGATGAAATATTATAGGTTATTTTTTATCTGCTTTCTACTATATGGTAGAGTTTTATTTGCGTCAAATTTTGCTGAAACGAAATGCACTGAAACTCCTGAGAGTTATGACTTAGAAAACAAGCCGGAAGAGTTTAATTCATCAAATAATTTAAGACGTAAAGCTGGCTCTGCAGATATAGCTAAAGGGGAGTTAATATATATAAGAGGAAAAGTAACAGACATAAATTGTGTGCCAGTACAAAATGCAGTGGTATTTATATGGCAAGCTGATGCGAATGGAATTTATCAAAACATAAAAGATGCAAGTAATGCTGACCCAAATTTTTTAGGTTCAGGAAAATATATTACAAATAATATGGGCTATTATAATTTTATTACTGTCATGCCAGGTAATTATCAAAATATTAATTTCCTTATACAACATCCTGATTTTGCTGAATTACATACAAAAATGTTTTTCTCTGATAACTCAAAATCAGAAGATTTCATAGAGCAGCTTGCAGCTCCTTACACAGTAGACAAAAATGGCATAAAAACATATAGGTTCAATATTGTCCTTGGGGGGCATAATAAGTATATAACTTATTAGTTGTGTAAAATTGTTAATAACGCTACACTTTAGTAACAGAACAAATGTTTAAAAAGGGGGATAGGTTATGCCAGGAAAAGGTAAAGATAAAAATAAAAGAGCAACTAGTAGTGGTAACTCTCCTATTGGACAACAAGGAGATATAACTAAGACAAACTTAGAAAAAGAACAGACGACTCCAACAGAAAAAGATGAGTCTATTGAAAGTACTGCTACTAATAATGACAATATTCTTGAACAACAACAAAATATAACTGCTCGTAATGTAAGTGGCAAAGAGGATTCAATAAGCGAAAAAACTTCAATTGAACTTGATTTTGATGCAAAAAGTTTAGACGAAGATATTGAGCAAACAAATAAAACTAATGTTGATAATCCACAGGTAGGTCAGGATAGCGGTTTCAATGAGCTACCCTTTTCTGAACATGGTGGATCCGATGATATAGAAGTAGTTAGTGCTGATGGTGCTCATACAAAATTAGATAGTGATGGTGAAAATAAAAGCGTTAAACAAACAAGCGAGGCTCGTAATGAGATAAAAGTAGATCAAGTTAGTACAGTACAAAGCCCTGTAAGTACTGAGGCTGATTATGCTACTCCTCTTGAGCGTAGTGAATCTAGTAATACAAAAACAATTAATAATGATAACTCTGTAAGACAGGAAGATGATATTGATAATGATACAGATGAACGTGAACTAGAAGATGATTCAAAACCAGAAGAAAAAAGTAATTTAATTCTAACCACAGTACATTCTTCTGATGATGAAGATTTGAGTGCTGATGATACAAGTAAGCCTGAGCTAAAAGAAGAAGAAAATGAGCATGAAGTAGAAAAAAATATAAGGGCTCAATCGAGAAAAGAGTCTCTTAGTGATGGTGAAAGTTTAATTGATAGTACTCCTGATTCTAGCACGCCTCATACAAAAACTTCGCGTATGAGTAAAGATAGTAGTATTTTAAGTGATCATAATTCTCCAAAAAAGAAAGTGTCTAAATCACTATTTACTAATTTTTCTAAAGGGCAAAAGATCTTTTTAGGTTTAACGATATTTTCTATGATTGCTTCTACTTTATCGTTATCTTTGTTGCTTTTTAAAATTGACAAGTTACATAGTGCTGTAGCGTTGGCTATTTCTGGTACTTTTATGATTGCTTTTGGTTCAATTTTTTTGTGTTATTCAAATGATAGATCTAAAAAAAATGATCCACTAAGTAAGTTTGATTCTAATGGAGTAGAAATGTTAATGCCAGAAAGTAAAAAAAACAAATAGCCAAAACTTTATAAACGAATAAAATGTTGCGGTAGTAACTGTAATTTCTATGAAACATTTCTTCTATGATGCAAGTCGTTTGGCTGTGTCTTTTACTGGTATAGTTTTAGATACTGTGGTATGCAGTGTACAGAAGTTAAAATCTGGTATGTTTACTTGTCTTAATGATGAGTTGGTAAATCGTGATGAATTTTCAGCTTTAAGTGAAGTAGTAAAAGAAACTGCTGTTAAACAAAGTGAGATAGAAAAAAAGCTAGACAATTTAAAAGACCAGCTTATTAAAGATCCAAAGTAATGTATATATAATGTATGCTAAAAGAAGAAGATAGAATATTTACTAACTTAAATGGCAAAGAAAGTCCATTTTTAAGCGCTGCCAAAAAGCGTGGTGCTTGGCAGCAAACAAAAAAGTTTTTGGAGCTAAGTCCAGAAGATATCATAAATGAAATAAAAAAATCTGGATTGCGAGGCAGAGGAGGAGCTGGGTTTCCAACAGCTTTAAAATGGAGCTTTATGCCTAAAGAAAAATCAGATGATAAACCATCTTATCTGGTGGTAAATGCTGATGAATCTGAGCCAGGAACATGCAAGGATAGAGATATTATAAGGCATGAGCCGCATAAGTTAATAGAAGGAACATTACTTGCAAGCAAAGCAATAGGTGCATCTGTTGCATATATATATATTAGAGGCGAATTTTATAACGAGTATCAAGTATTAAAAAAAGCATTAGATGAAGCGTATAAAGCTGGACTAGTTGGCAAAAACGCTTGTGATTCAGGTTATGATCTAGATATTTTTATTCACAGAGGAGCTGGTGCTTATATATGTGGCGAAGAAACTGCTCAGCTTGAATCTATTGAAGGAAAAAAAGGCATGCCACGCCTTAAACCACCATTTCCTGCTGCTTCTGGGTTATTTGGCTGTCCCACTACAATAAATAATGTTGAGACTATCGCTGTTGTACCAGACATTTTAACACGTGGCGGTGACTGGTTTGCATCTTTAGGTAAGCCAAATAATACAGGTACTAAAGTGTTTTGTATCTCTGGGCATGTAAACAAGCCTTGTAACGTTGAAGAAGAAATGGGAATATCACTGCGAGAGATGATCGAAAAACATGCAGGTGGAGTACGTGGTGGTTGGGATAACTTACTTGCTGTAATACCTGGTGGATCTTCCGTACCTCTTATTCCTAAGTCAATATGTGATACTATAGAAATGGATTTTGATTCCTTAAGAACTGTACAATCTGGTCTTGGCACTGCAGCGGTTACAGTTATGGATAAATCTACAGACATTATTCAAGCGATAGAGAGGCTTTCTCATTTTTATATGCATGAGTCTTGTGGGCAATGCAGCCCTTGTCGAGAAGGTACAGGTTGGATGTGGAGAGTTATGAAGAGAATGGTTAAAGGTGACTCAACTACTGAAGAGATAGATAAATTACTAGATATTGCTAGCCAAGTAGAAGGGCATACTATATGTGCGCTTGGCGATGCAGCAGCATGGCCTATACAAGGGTTAGTTAGGCACTTTCGCCATGTTATAGAGGATAGGATAAAAACTTTTCACTTAGCTTAATTCTAGATTTTGAGATACAACACCATCTGCTCTTTTACAATTCTCTATTATATCTTTGTCTCAATCTAAATTGTATAAAATATTAGGTAAAGGAAATAAGAAGCATAAGAGATAAGTAAAGATGGAATTAAGTAATATAAGTTGAGCTTAAGGCGGCCAGAGACAACTGTTATTAAACTTCCAAAAATTGGTACCCAAGCTAAAAATATAATCAGACATATAATCACGCTTTTATAATAGTTAAATATTTTGTTAGTTTTATTGTATTTTAACCTAATATAAACCATTAACCTCCCTAGACACCAGTTAATTACTCCTCCTATGCAGGATCCCATTGTTGCTGTAACTAGCATTAAAAAATGATTATAAGTATTAAAATAAAGCATTGCTTTAAATATAAACGGTTCATTCAATGGCAAAATTAAAGATGAAATTAAACTGTCAGTGAATAAAAGACGATAAGCTTCTATATTATTCATTTGATGCGGTTTTACAATATAGCTGTTTCTTATAATATCTTATTTCTAAAGCAGCTTCAAAAAATATAAAAAGGTTGTACAATAACTTATTAATATATAATTTAGTAGTTTTAGGTATTTTATGAATCTTGTTACTAGATCAGCATTGGATTTTACTGCACCAGCAGTAATGGCAGATGGAGAAATAATAGATAATTTTTGTTTTAGTGAACAAGTAAAGGGGAAATATGCTGTTCTCTTTTTCTATCCACTAGACTTTACTTTTGTCTGCCCAACTGAACTGATCGCACTTAATAATAAGATTAGTGAATTTACGCATCGTGAAGTGGAAGTTATTGGTATTAGTGTGGATTCAAAATTTTCACATCATCATTGGCGTAAGGCACCTATTACCGAAGGAGGAATAGGGAAAATTAATTATTCTTTAGTTTCTGACATAAAAAAATCCATATCACGCGATTATGAAGTACTGCATGACGATGCAATAGCGCTGCGAGCAACTTTTATAATTGATGATAAGTTTGTGGTGCGTCACCAATCGATAAATGATCTACCTTTGGGTCGTAATATTGATGAGATTGTAAGAATAATTGATGCAATCAAGCACCATGAAGAGCATGGAGAAGTTTGCCCTGCCAACTGGAAAGAAGGTAAAGCTGCTATGCAGGCAAGCAGTGAAGGAGTATGTGATTACTTAACTTCACATAGTGAGGAGCTATAAATATATATGGCCTTACATGAAACAAAAGTTTTAATTATAGGTTCCGGAGCGGCAGGGTACACCGCTGCAATATATGCTGCTCGGGCAAATCTAAGTCCAATAGTTGTAACAGGCATGCAACCAGGGGGGCAGCTTACAATTACTACCGATGTGGAAAATTATCCCGGATTTGCAAAAGCTGTGCAAGGGCCATATCTTATGGAGCAGATGAGGCTACAAGCGGAAAATGTAGGAGCAAAGATTATAGAAGATGAAGTAAAGGGTGTAGAATGCATAGATGGTGGTAAATATAAATTTAAATCTTCTTCTTATGGGAATGAATATTTATCCAGTACACTTATAATTGCAACAGGAGCTGAGGCTAAATGGCTTGGAATAGAAAGCGAAGAAAAGTTTAAGGGCTATGGAGTTTCAGCTTGTGCAACTTGCGATGGCGCCTTTTTTAAAAAACAGAAAGTTGCAGTAATTGGCGGAGGTAATACTGCAGTTGAAGAGGCTTTATTTTTAACTAATCATGCAAGTGAGGTTGTGCTAATACATAGACGCGATCAGCTCAGAGCCGAAGAAGTTATGCAAGGCAGGTTATTTAATAATCCAAAAATTAAAGTTATTTGGGATCACGTTGTAGAAGAAATAGTTGGAGAAGAAAATCCCAAAAGAGTTACAGCAATGGTACTAAAATCTGTAAGAAATCAAGAGTTAAAGAAAATAGAAATTGATGGGATTTTTATTGCTATTGGTCATGCCCCTAATACTCATATATTTAAAAACTTAGTTAAAATTGATGATGCTGGTTATATAGTGACTCAGCTTGGAACAACAATTACAAGTAAAGCTGGGGTGTTTGCTGCTGGTGATGTGCAAGATAAAGTTTACCGTCAAGCTGTGGTTGCAGCTGGTAGTGGATGTATGGCTGCTTTGGATGCTGAAAGATTTATTAGAGATAAGACTACTGAATAAAGAGGCAAATGTGAAAAAGGAATGGAGTTTTGCTGAGGCAGATCAGATTTTTAATCTTCCATTTCCTGAACTGATCTACAAAGCACAAACTGTACACAGACAGCATTTTAATCCTAAAAAAATACAAGTTAGTACGCTCTTAAGTGTTAAAACAGGGAGCTGCCCAGAAAATTGCTCTTATTGTCCGCAATCAGCACATTATCAAACTGGATTAAAGAAAGAACCTTTGCTTGAAATCACTGAGGTAATTGAAGCAGCAAAACGTGCAAAGGTAGCTGGAAGTACTCGTTTCTGTATGGGTGCGGCTTGGCGTGGTCCACGTGATCAAGATCTAGAAATTGTGTGTGAGATGGTCAAAGAAGTAAAAAAGTTGGGTCTTGAGACTTGCGTAACTCTTGGGCTACTAAAACCTCATCAAGCTGACATGCTCAAAGAAGCCGGTTTAGATTTCTATAACCATAATGTTGATACATCCAAAGAGTATTATGATAAAGTTATAACAACGCGTACATTTGAGGATAGATTAAATACACTGAAATGTGTGCGTGCATCTGGTATCAAAGTTTGCTGTGGTGGCATTATTGGTATGGGTGAAACTAATGAAGATAGGGTAAAAATGCTGGTTCTTCTTGCTAATTTGGATGAACCTCCAGAGTCTGTACCGATTAATATGCTTATCAAAATTCCTGGAACTCCCCTTGAAAATGCAGCTGATGTAGATTCATTTGATTTTATACGTACTATCGGGGTAGCAAGAACTATAATGCCAAAATCATATATTCGTCTTTCAGCCGGAAGAGAAAAAATGTCAGATGAACTGCAAGCACTTTGTTTTCTTGCTGGTGCAAATTCAATTTTTTATGGAGAGAAGTTACTTACTGCTCAAAATCCGATACCTGAGAAAGATAATTATTTATTTCAGAAGCTGGGACTGCAGAAATTACAACATTAAGATTTTTTAAGGTTTTTATGTATGAGCTGTATTGTAAACATTGTAGTATACTAAAAGGTGAAGGTAAATATAGGCAGCTACCAAAGGCAGTTATCGATGAGAAATGTATCGATTTTTCTACAAATGATTATCTTGGTTTAAGTAAGTCAAAAGTGCTGTTTGCAGCAGCAAAACTTGCCGGAGAAAAATTTGGAGTGGGATCTACCGGCTCTAGATTACTTTCAGGTAACAAGCAAATATTTGAGGCTTTTGAAAGCCAAATTGCCGAAGATAAAAAAACTGAATCAGCCCTTATTTTAAATTCAGGATTTCAAGCTAATATTGCAGTGCTTGCTAGTTTGTTGGATCAGTCTGTGCTGGGAAACAAGCCTATTGTTTTTTTTGATAAATTAAACCACGCAAGTCTATATCAAGCTGTGTTTTTAAGCAAAGCTGAACTTATACGCTACCAGCATAATGATATGGATCATTTAAATAGTTTACTTGTGAAATTTGAAAGTGACCCAAGAGCGAAATTTATCGTCACTGAAACTATTTTTGGTATGGATGGGGATGTTGTGCCAATAGATACGGTTTTTGCTTTAAGTAAAAAACATAAGGCTTTTTTATATTTAGATGAGGCGCATGCCACAGGTATTGTGGGTGATAGAGGGTATGGTTTATCGACAAAAATCAACCTTAGTGAAATTCCCCATTTAGTTTTAGGTACCTTTAGTAAAGCTTTAGGGTGCTTTGGTGCATATGTTGCATGTTCTTATGCTGTAAAAGATTATCTTATTAACAAGTGTTCGGGATTTATCTACTCAACATCGCTCTCGCCCATGATAGTTGGAGCTGCAGCTAAGGCTTGGAGCTTAGTGCAAGATCTTGATAATGAGCGCCAAAATCTATCTTTAAAGGCTGAGGATATAAGAAAAAGATTAAAGGAGCTTGGGTTTAATACGGGCAACTCCACTACACATATTATACCAATAATTCTTGGTGATGAGAATATGGCTATAACTGCAAAAGCAGAGCTTTTAAAACAAGGATTTATTGTATCTGCTGTGCGCCCCCCTACTGTGCCACCTGGAACATCTAGATTGCGCATTGCACTGAATGTAAGTCATAGTAAAAGTGATTTAGATCACCTAATATGTGCTCTTAAACAGATTTTTAGTTTCTAAATTTTTCTAGTTATTTTATATATATAAAAAAATGCACATACAAAAAAACTTCAATAGAGCAAGTTCTTCTTACGACAGTGTAGCCTTTGTGCAAAAAAAATGTGCTGTGAAATTAGTTAGTGTCTTAACAAATTATTTCCCTAAATTTCATCCACAGTCTATTTTAGACTTAGGAACTGGTACAGGATACATTGCAGAAATTTTGCTAAAAAGTTTCCCAAAAAGTAAATATGCTTTAAATGATATCTCACTTAATATGCTTACAAAAGCAAAGAAGAAATTGATAGAGTATGAAAAGATACGTTTCATTTTAGATGATATGGAAACACAAAATTTTGGTTTCTATGATCTTGTCATTTCAAATCTAGCATTTCAGTGGGTAAATGATTTAAAAGATATGATAGAAAAAGCATATAAAAATTCAAGTGTTTTAGCTTTTTCCTGCCTGCTAGATGGCACATTTGATGAATGGTCTAAAATTTTTACAGAACTCTCGTTACCTGTTCCAACTTATAAGTATCCACTTAAACAAGGATTGGAAAACTATTTGCTTGCTTTAAATCCAGAAAAATATTTTTTTGACTCACAGGAATTTACATTGGAATTTGCAAATGCAAGTGAGTTTATTAAATATCTAAAAAATTTAGGGGCAAATCAAGGCAGCAAAGTAATACTTCCTTCTGACTTAAAACAAGTTATTAAAACATATACAGATAAAATTAATATCACTTATAAAGTGTTTTTTGGAGTTTTAAGTAAATGCAGATTTTCATAACCGGAACCGATACAAGCGTTGGCAAGACTCTTATAAGTAGCTGGATTTGCTTACATACTGGATATTCATACTTTAAACCCATTCAGACAGGAGCAGATAAAGATAGTGATGTAGTAAGTAAACTAGCTAATAGTAATATCTATGAAGAAAGTTATATTTATAAAAATCCTCTATCACCACACCTTGCAGCTTCATTAGAAAATAGCAGTATTGATATTAGCAGAATCAATTTGCCTAAAGAACGTAACTTAATTGTAGAAGGCGCTGGTGGAATTCTTGTACCGATTAATAAGATCATGTTTATGGTTGATTTAATCAAAAAACTCAACATTCCTGTAATTTTAGTTGCTCGTTCTACTCTTGGCACAATTAACCATACATTACTTAGCTTGGAGGCATTGCGCACGCGAGGCATCTCTATTTTGGGAGTAATTTTAAATGGATCACATAATCAAGACAATATTAAGGCCATAGAGTTTTATGGCAAAGTAGAAGTATTAGCTTCAGTTCCTAAATTACAAGAAGTAAGTAAGAAATCTCTAATGCAATTACCACTTCCAGATTGCTTAAAAAGTATAATTTAACTATAAAATAAATATTTAATTATAATCACATAATAAAAAAGAAAGAATTTAAAATATTCATAAGTAGTTGTTATATAATTCTCTGAATCATTATTTATTTTGATCTTATCTTTCAACCTTTTTCGACCTATTGTTGATTTAGTGCCAATCTGGAGAGAAAGCACGTGTACAACATCAGAGAGAGGAGCGTTTTTAGCCCTTTTCACGGATTCCCACCATGAAAGGACTACCAATTGATAATTGGAAGCGCTATGGCTATATGTTTTAAGGCATATAACTATAAGGATATCAACCCTTACTCTAGGCAAAAGAGCCTAAAATAGCTAAAACTATTCAGTAGGTCGCCAAAGATCCTATTCAGTATATTCAGATCTTTTTTTCCTATACATCTGCCACTTTAAAGGCCGCCTCTACAGCCTTGATCTCTCCAGATTGGCATTCTCTTTATATCATATACATTCACAACTATGGAAGCAGAAAATTTGCAGAATTTTATTATTTTTTCAAAAATTTTTAAATCCTACCCACAGCAACTGTTTTATGATCTGAATAATTAGGAAATTTATATCATATCTCCATACGTTGACGTTTTGCTAAAGGTTCTATTCCTTTTAATTGAGATTCAGCTAATGATGTGTTTGGACTTTGGTGAACATCTTTTAACTTGCTTAAGAATGTATTTGCTTTTTGAGCAAGAGATACAACACCTGCCCCTTTATCTTCTCGGGATTTTAGAGTGATATGATCTATAGTGTCTAATAAATACTCAGGCATAAAAGATAATTGCTCATCAGAGCCATACCCTTCTTCAATTGCTCCAAGCTCCTTAATTAATTTTTGTCTTTCAGTTTTGTTGTTTATATGTTTAGCAATAACTTCTGCATTTTCTTTTTTATCTCTGCTTTTGTTTGCTTCTATTAACTTACCTAAATTTGGCATTACTTTTACTGTTTCAAATGCTGTAAAGCAGCTTTGAAGGTCACCTTTTTCTCTAATTATTGCTAAATCTTCATTCTTTAGTTCTGCACCAAAAATTAAAAGTAGAAATAGAATCTCTGGGTTTGCATTAAATAGTATTGAAGCTAAAATTGTATCATTAGCATCTTTGTATGTGCATGTAGTATCAGGATTTGCACCTGCCTGTAGCAATAACTTCAATATATCTATTTTGTCTCTTTTATTTAATTTACCCATAAGCATAAATGTAATAGGTGTATAGATACGAACAATGGTACCATCATTAGATCTTTCAAAGTCAGTAAACTTATCATTAACATCTGCTTTATAATCTAAAAGTAGCTTTACAATATCTTTATTTTTTGTCATAGCTACAAATATAGCACTCATTCCATCATTCGTTTTAGCATTAACATCCGCGCCTTGCTCCAGTAAAGATCTTACTTTTCCTACGTTTCTATTTTTAATAGCCCTGATCAATTGTTTTTCAAGTGACATATTTTCCCCCTTTGAATCTTGTAAACTAATATATTATGCTATATTTTTTAAGCTTTAATTTCCATGTAAAAGAGGTATCTTCTTAAAAATTATAAAATGTATTGCAGTAAACAAATTATAAGTGATGGTGTTTTTGATCCTTGTTCAAATAAGCTACTTAAATTTTCTACAGAAAAGGTAGTGATAGAACAAGGTATTATAAGTGGTATAGATAGTATTATAAAATGCTATAACAGTAGCTACTTAATTGCAGATGAAAACACAATAAGACTTTTAGACAGCAAATTAGCTGCCAGCATCTCTCATCATGTTATTCCAGGTGATTCACCGCCTTCAAGTAGCCTGGTTGAACTTATTGTTAACAAAGCAAAAGATTTTAACACTTTAGTCGCTTTAGGCAGCGGCACTATAAATGATTTATGTAAGTATGCAAGCTATATAAGTGGTAAAGACTATATCCTCTTTCCCACTGCTGCCTCTATGAATGGCTATATGTCAGCAAGTGCATCAATACTTACCGGTGGCTATAAAAAGTCATTTCAGGCACATCTGCCTAAAGCAATATATATTGATTTGGATGTAGTGACAAACGCTCCATTTCGTCTTACGCGTAGTGGTTTTGCTGATTTTATCTGTCGCTCTACAGCACAAGCTGATTGGCTACTGTCACACCTTTTACTTAACACTGAATATAACAATTTGCCTTTTTCACTCTTACGCGATATCGAGCAAGAATTACTTAAAGAGTACCAAAAGTTAATTGCAAAAGATAAAGGCATTGTGATGCTGCTGATAGAAGCTCTTTTGTTGTCCGGGATTGGAATGACAATCAGTGGAGGAAGCCATCCTGCAAGTCAGGGAGAGCATATGATTGCCCATGCTATGGATGCAGTTTATGGTCATAACTTATTGCCTCTACATGGTGAGAAGATAGCTGTAACTACGCTCACCATGGCTAAGTTGCAAGAGGAAAAGTTACTGATTATACCAACGATAAAACCAACAGCAGCAAACGAAAAAGAAATCATTGAATGTTTTGGCAGTGATGAGTTTATAGAGATTTTTAATAATAAAAAAATTGACAAAGAAAAAGCTGAGCATTTAAACGATATAGTGCAAAAAAACTGGAATGAATTTTCTGAGGTGGTGAAAAAAAATCATATTCCATCTAAGGTATTGAAAAAGATATTTTGTGATCTGGGTATGGCAACTGATGCTAAAGATTTAGGTTGGGATACCGGTAAATATAAAAAAGTTGTTGATTTAGCTTTTGCTACACGTGATAGGTTTACTTTTCTTGACATTAAATAATTTGCTTATTTTATAAGAGTTTAATTAAAAAAGATGAATGTAATACTTTTTCCACATATTAACCCAGTGATTTTTAGTGTAGGTCCTATGTCCGTTCGGTGGTACTCCATTGCATATGTGCTTGGAATAATATTTGCACATTGGTATTTGCATAAAGTAGATAAGCATAAGATTTTTAGCCAAAAATTTCATGATTCTCTTCTTGCATGGTCGATTATAGGGGTAGTACTTGGGGGAAGGGTAGGGTACGTCTTCATCTATAACCTAAGCTATTATTTAAACTCACCAATAGAAATATTTAAAATATGGCATGGGGGAATGTCCTTTCATGGAGGATTGGTTGGGTGTATTATTGCAATTATAGCAGTATGTAAAAAACACAACGTTTCTGCATTGCTTGTCATGGATCTACTTGCTTGTGCAGCACCTATTGGACTGTTTTTAGGACGCATAGCGAATTTTATAAATGGAGAGCTATTTGGGAGAATCACTAATCTTCCTTGGGGTGTTGTTTTTCCAGGAGATGATCTAGCCCGTCATCCAAGCCAGTTATATGAGGCAGTAGGGGAGGGGCTTTTGCTTTTTATAATCCTAAACTTACTGCTGTTTTTTACAAATCTCAGGTCATACAGAGGGGCATTAACTGGAATTGGGATAACGTTTTACGCCGTCATTAGATTTTTAATTGAGTTTTTTCGTGAGCCTGATTTGCAAATTGGTTATCTTTTATTTAACTTAACAGCAGGACAGCTACTTTCAATACCTATGGTTGTAATTGGAATGATTATTATGACAATAAGTGTTAAAAACCCATCTAATTTATGAATTTAAGTGAACGCGATAAAAAAATTATATGGCATCCATTCACGCAAGAAAAAACAGCAGGATTTTCAATTGCAATTAAGAAAGCATTTGGATCATACCTTTACGATGAAAATGATAAATCATATTTAGATCTTATTTCTAGCTGGTGGGTGAATCTACATGGTCACGCTCATCCTGAGATTGCCAAAGCTATATATGAGCAAAGTATGACTTTAGAACACGTAATTTTTGCAGGATTTACTCATAAGCCTGCTGTTGAACTTTGTGAAAAATTATATACCTTGCTGCCCAACACTTTATCCAAATTCTTTTTTTCAGATAATGGTTCAACAGCTGTTGAGGTGGCTCTAAAAATGGCTTATCAGTATTGGTATAACCAGGGTGATATTGAAAGAACTATATTTTTAAGCTTTGAAGGAGGATATCATGGAGATACCTTTGGAGCAATGAGCGTGGGAGCTAAGTCTGGTTTTCACAATGCATTTGCAAAATTACTTTTTTCCGTAATGACAGTACCTTTTCCAGAAACGTGGGATGGAGATGAGGAAGTAGAAATTAAAGAGAAGCACGCACTTGATGTGCTGCAAAATCATTTAAATATATGCAGTGATAAAATTGCCGCATTGATTTTAGAACCCTTAGTACAAGGAGCAAGTGGCATGAAGATGTGTCGCCCAGAATTTATTAATAAAGTTATTCGTTTAGTACGTGAGTATAAGATTTTAGTAATTTTTGATGAAATTATGACCGGTTTTGGTCGCGCTGGTAGCAATTTTGCGTTTGAGCAAACTGAAATCATACCTGATTTTTTATGCCTTTCTAAAGGACTAACAGGAGGCTTTTTACCGCTTGCTCTAACTGTTACTACTGAAGAAGTTTATGAAGCATTTTTAGATAAAAGTTTCACCAAAGCTTTTGCCCATGGGCATTCTTATACTGCTAACCCTTTGGGCTGTGCAGCTGCAATTGCTTCTTTAAACCTATTAATGAAATCTAGTACTGCCAAATCAATTAAAAAAATTAATAATGCACATCAAGAAGGATTAGCTTTACTTAAAACTTGCGTAAATGTTAAACACACGCGTATTACTGGTACAATAGCAGCGTTTGATGTTTGTAATTATTCAACTGTACAAAAGTTAAAAATTGAATGTTTAGAGCAAGGGCTTTTAATCAGGCCTTTAGGCAATTCAGTTTATTTATTACCACCATATTCAATAAGCGATTTGGAGCTTATGGAAGCTTATGGAAAAATTCAAAATATCCTAAAGTTTATTATTTAACTTGAAAAAGTTGATAAAAATCAAAATACATAATAATTATTATGGAAAATAAAACACATACTTTTCATCTCTAATTTATAAAGCCCAGATCAAATCAAAAAATCTATTCATATAATGGATTTTTACGTACACCAGCTTAGACTAAAACAAATAATTTTAATCAATTTTTGATTCTATTTTTCAACATTTATTTTTATTTTGCTGCTTGATTTTTTCTATATCAAAAAACTTTAATGCCCCTACCCTTTCCATACTCATATAGCAAGCTTTACCTAATAAAAATCTATTTCTTTTTTGGCATCCGCACCTTTAAAAGCTTAAATTACTTATTTATTAAGTAATACACATTATTAAAATTGCATTTTTCATTAAGTATGCCACAATTAAGTATTGTAGAGGGACAATGCAAAGAAAATGACGAAATGCAAATGCAGTATAGAAATAAATGATACAAAATCTTTAAAAGAACATTTAAAGATAATAGGTAATAACTATTTTGACCAATATGCTGAGGATGGTTTAGAAGAGCGCATTAAATTTGAAATGTGCAAAATTTACCTCTATCATAAACATATAGGTAATAATCCACGTGTTAAGCTAGCTGAATATGATGCAACAGTACATTTAATAAAAGAGTGTACAAATCAATATAAGGAAATATTAAAAGAAAAAGAAGATTTTGAATTAGGGTGCAAATCTAGTTATCAATATTATAAAGAGCAAAAATATATCAAAGAGAATCAAAATACCAACTTTGCCCCACCTACAGGAATATCACTAGTTTCAATCGTATATTTTATCTCACGGATGTTCTTACTCGATTGGATTAAAGATGCTCAATTAAATCGAAACAAAGTCTATGTTCCTATAGCATTTACCTTATCAATTTTACTATTCAGTATCGCAAGTGCATTGATGCTGCATGCAGCAGGAATATCTACCCTACCCTTCTTGAAAAATGTTAATTTACCTACAGGTGCAAATGTTATAACTTTTCTTCCTATACATTTTAGTATAGCTATTGTATTTGCACTTGTTAGCACAGCATTCTTAGGGCTTGGTATACATAAGTTGAACAATGCAAAAACCATAAAAAGCACAATTAATTTAGTTTTTAAGAAAGTAGAAAGTAATGCTTTAGATAACTCATGTATAGATTGTAACTACAGCAGATTACATAGACGTTTAGTTCCAATTCTAGCTTCAATCTCGGTAGCATTAACCTTTGTTGCATTTATATTTGAAGTGCAAGCACTCTTACAGAGTAATGATTTTGACCGTTTAGGTATGGGTTATTTAAATAAAACATCTTTTCCATTGCATCTCGGTACATTCTTATGCATAGTCGCAGCAATTGGACTAGGTACACTTAGCATTTATAAGTATCTCAATAAAGAAGATAAAAAGATGATACAAGGCGATAAAAAAGGTGATTGTGAAAAAGTAAATGAATCTGAAAAAAAAGATTGTAAAAATAATAGTGAAAATAAAGAGGATCCTAATTTTTTAGGCCAAAATGTAGCTAAATTGCTAATACTTTGCAAGTTACCTAGGGCTTGCATAGAAAAATTTAATGCACAAGAACCTATTTCTTAAAATATTTACTTATAATGTATTTGCAGCTTCTGGTAATTAAATTATAATTAATCTTTAATTCTAAAAAGAAAATCATGACAGAAGCAGTAGATAAACAGATAAACAAAAACGGCATAAGTTCAGAGAAACAGAAAGCACTTGATAGTGCGATAAGTCAAATTGAAAGAGCCTTTGGTAAAGGTGCTATCATGAGGCTGAAACAAAATCCTGTGGAAAAAATTGACACTATATCTACTGGTTCTATTGCTCTTGACACAGCACTTGGTGTTGGTGGCTTGCCAAAAGGACGTATTATTGAAGTCTTTGGTCCAGAAAGCTCTGGAAAAACTACTTTAGCCCTACATGTAATTGCAGAAGCACAGAAAAAAGGTGGTGCTTGTGCATTTATCGATGCAGAGCATGCACTCGACGTACTGTATGCTGGTAAATTAGGTGTAAAAACTGATGACTTAGTTATTTCTCAACCAGATACAGGAGAGCAAGCATTACATATAGTTGAATATTTAGTTTGCTCTGGTGCAGTTGATGTGATAGTTGTTGACTCTGTTGCTGCTTTAACACCGAGAGCTGAAATTGAGGGAGATATGGGAGATCAGCATATGGGACTGCAGGCAAGGCTTTTAAGTCATGCTTTGCGTAAGTTGACTTCTGCTGTATCAAAAGCAAATTGTATATTGCTATTTATAAATCAAATTCGCATGAAAATAGGTGTAGTATATGGCAATCCTGAAACAACAACAGGTGGAAATGCACTAAAATTTTACACTTCAATTAGGCTCGATATACGCAAGGTTAGCTCTATTAAAGATAAGGATATTATAGTTGGCAATCAAACTAAGGTTAAAGTAGTTAAAAATAAAGTAGCTCCTCCATTTAGGCAAGCTGATTTTGATATAATGTATAATGAAGGTATATCAAAATTGGGTGAAGTAATAGATATGGGAGTAAAGTTTGGTTTTATTGAAAAAGCTGGTTCTTATTACTCTTATAATAACATACGCCTGGGGCAAGGAAGAGAAAATGTAAAAAGTTATTTAAAGCAAAATCAAAGTACTATAGATGAGATAGAAAAAAAAATTAGGGATTATATATCAAATGATAATTCTATCGTTATCAATAGCAGTAGCCAACTTCTAGAGGAGGAAGCTGTTTTTTAATTAAAGCTTTAGATTTTTTATATAATCAATATAAAAACTTCTGCTATTTTTATTTCTTTCTAATTTTATAGAAATGACTTATATTAAGTTCATTTTTTAATGAGGGGCCGTAGCTCAGTAGGATAGAGCACTAGATTCCTAATCTGGGGGTCGTGCGTTCGAATCGCACCGGTCCCATTTTCTCTACTGTTAATTAATTTTTATTTTTCATCGGTTATTTTATTAAGAATATAGGTAGCGGTAATGAATATGAGGCTTTTTATAAATTTTGTAATCTTTATGTTTTTATTGATTATAAATAGTAATTGTTTTGCAAAACAAGCAACCTTAATTAGCCAAATAGAAAAGCCAGATGTAGCAGAAGATTTAAGTAGATCTCGTGACTTTATACGCTCCCTTAATTATCAAATAAATAGTATATCTAATGAGTCTAAGGAGTATTCTTATCAAGAGCTAAGAAAAATAGTAGAAGAGAATATTGATATTCAAAAAATGGCAAAGCTTGTTATAGGAAAACATTGGCAATTAGCAAATGCAGAGGAAAAAGAAGCTTTTATTCAAGAATACAGTATTTACTTAGAACATTTATATGTTAATAATTTATATAAATTTAAAGGCAATAAGGTTACGATAATCGGTAATCGATATTTAGGAAACAATGGCTATTTAGTAAGTACAAGATTCAGTAGTAATGATGATTTTATCAATATGAATTATAAACTTAGAAAATCTGATGATTCATTTTATATAACTGATATTACAGTTAATGGTATTAGTGTTGTTGTAACACAACGTTTAAAGTTTGAACAAAAAATAGAAGAGCATGGACTTAAAAATATTATAGCTACTTTAAAACAATCTAACCTCAACAATAATTTTTAAAATGATGCCGCATTGGCCAAAGCCTTTAGGTTTTAGGCCTCAAGACTTTGGTCTTGATCGCATATCTAATTTACTAAATAGGCTTGGAAATCCAGAAAAGAAACTACCTCCAGTAATACACGTTGCAGGTACTAACGGTAAGGGATCAACAATAGCTTTTATTAACTTTATAATGAAAGCTGCGGGTTATAAAGTTCATGCTTATACGTCACCCCACCTAATTAATTTCAATGAAAGAATAACCGTTGCAGGAAAACACATAGCTGATAGGGAATTATATAATGTACTGGAAGAGTGTCGAATTGCTGCCGAAGGTATTCCCATTACCTTCTTTGAAGGTACAACAGCTGCTGCATTTTTAGCGTTTTCACGTGTAAAAGCTGATATATTGCTAATTGAGGTGGGAATGGGCGGACGTCTTGATGCAACAAATGTAATAGATAACCCATTGCTTACGATTATTACTTCTATATCGCTTGAGCACACTGAATATCTCGGACCAACAGTAGAGATTATTGCTGGTGAGAAGGCCGGTATAATAAAGCCTAATGTTACCTGTGTTATAGCTCCACAACAAGATTCCGTGATGAGAATGCTGGAGTTTTATGCGTCTAAAAATAAATCTCCTTTATATAGAGGAGGATATGAATGGATATGTAAACAGCATGATAATCATACCATGTCGTTTAACTCATCTGTTCAATCTTTGAAATTACCTTTGCCATCTTTACAAGGAGCGCATCAAATTATCAATGCTGGTAATGCAATAGCAGCATGTAGTATACTGAGCGGAAAATACAACTATAATATAGATTATGAACACATTGCTTCTGGCATAAAAAAAACGTATTGGCCTGCAAGACTTGAACATGTAAAAAGTGGACAGCTAATTGATATGTTACCTAATGGTTGGAAATTGTTTATAGATGGTGCCCATAACCCTGCAGGAGCTCAGGTTTTATCTGAATGGATAGCAGATAATTTTAAAAAAGGTGTGTATATTATACTTGGTGTAACAAAAGATAAGGACATTGAAGGGTTTTTAAGGTATATTAAACCTCACGCAAAGTTATTATGTGCAGTTTGCGTTAAATCAGAACCACGCAGCCAAAATGCTAAATTTGTTAAAGAGAAAGCAGTAGCTGCAGGAATAAACGCTATAGCTTGTGATTCATTGAGTGATGCAATATCTAAGATATTAAATGAAGCTACTTGCAGCGAAATTAAAAATATAATAATTTGTGGCTCATTATTTCTAGCAGCTGATTTTATGTTAGAAAACAGTTATTAGACTTATTTCCTATAAACAAAAACCTAATCCCAGTAAATATATTTCTGCAGAATCAGATCTACTAGATTTGGGTTTAAAGTATTTTACTACTTTAAAAGCTTGCTTTAACTCATCTAAAAAAGATTTTTCGCATTCACCTGGAAATATTTTTACTACGAATTTGCCATCTTTACCTAAGAATTGCTTAGCAAGCTCGAGTGCTCCTTCACAAAGATTAATAATTCTAATATGGTCTGTTCTGCTACAACCGCAGGATTCTGGTGCCATATCAGAAAGTATTAGATCAAATTTATAAGAGCCCAGCTTATTATGTAAAATATGCGCATCATCTATGATATCACACTGCACAAATTTTACGTCCTGAATATCTTCAATTTTTTGAATATCAACAGCAAAAACTAAACCTTGATTATTTTTAATAACTCTTTGTGCTATAACTTGTGACCAGCCACCAGGATATGCCCCTAGATCAATTACTTTGTGGCATGCTTTAAAGAGCTTAAACTTATCATCTATTTCAATAAGCTTAAAAGCAGAACGTGATCTATAGCCACTAGTACGTGCATTTTTAACATACCTATCATTAACATGACGAGATAACCACTTAGTAGATGATATTTTCCTCCCCTTTGCGGTTCTAATTTTTATTTTTATATTTAACTCTCTATTTTAATTTAGTACCTTGCATAATTATCATCTCGAATGTTGCTGGAATGTAACGATCATCTTGTACAAAGTTATCTATATAAAACTTTTCAATCTCAGCAATCAAACTTTTAGATAAAAAACTTTTATTTCTTGTGTATAGCATATTAGTTTCTCCCATACCCCTTAAGTCGTGGAATAAATCAAGTATACTTTTATATTTTACAGTTATAGTATATACATCTAATACTGAATTTACAAATCTACTTTGCTTTAATAAATTAGTGACATCTACTGCATTTATAAATGGTATTACCCTGGGTGTCGCCACACCAAATTTTGACTCAATACTCAATATGGAATATCGCAGTTCATTTAAAGTTTGTGAGCCAAACACAGTACCAATAAACACACCATCTTTTTTCAGAACATCGTTAATTCTTAGCAAAACACTTGGCAAGTTATTAACACAGTGTAACGACATCGTGCTCATTACAATATCGAACGTTTGTTCCGCGAACGGTAGAAATTCTTCATCAAGTACAACCTTCTTATCATACTTGATTTTATTTATTGCATTACAAGAAATATCACATTGTAGTAACTTTCCTTCAAAAGAAAAGTTACTACTTTGTAAAAGATTAGCCAGTTTATCATTCCTGCAACCTAGATGAAGTAAGCTATCATCTTGATTTAAAAAAATGCTTAGCTTTTCAAATATTATATCAATTATCTTATTAAATAAGAAATCACATTCTACATCTAAACAAGCTGCTCTATCTCTATATTTTCTGTATAAACTACGATCAAATATCAATTTATTACTAAAAATATAATACTATTTGCTGTAAAGAAAAAACTATATATAAGTTTCCGGCTTCCTAATATGTTTTCGGCTTTCTAGGATTATTAACATTTCCTCCACTAAAACGAGAACCACCACCACGAGAATCACTAAAACGAGAATCACCACTACGATTTCTACTGCCCATAAAAGAAGGTTTACCTCTACTGCTACTATCATAGCTTTTATTAGATTTATTATCATAACTAGAGAAACTACCTTTATCTTTTGAAAAACTCCTTGGTACTTCAGAAAGTGCACCTTCAAGTAATTCTCCTGTTTCTTGATCTACCCTACGTATAGATAATTTAAAGCGGTCACGTTCAATACCAATAACTGCAGCCCTGACAACTTTTCCAATGCTTAAGTGCTCACTTATTGAAGATATTCTTTTATCTGCTATTTCACTAATATGTATTGTTCCCTGTTTTGAACCTAAAAACTCAGCATTTGCAATATAGTCTCCTGTTGCAGTAATTTTTGCCTCATAAACCACCCCTATTTTAGGATCTGCAATAATATTAATAATCATTTCTTTAGCATCCTCTGCCAGTTTGGTAGTTGATGCAGAAATCACTACTGCCCCATCATCTTGTATACTGATAACTGCCTTACACTTATCTTGTATATCTCTGATATTTTTTCCACCTGTTCCTATAACGTTACGAATTTTGTTTTTATCTATAAGCATAGATATCATTTTAGGAACATTTTCTTTTAGATTATCATTTGGTTCTGACTTAACATCATCCATTTTATCCATTATATAAAGCCTACCTTCTTTAGCTTGTGCTAATGACTCTTTAATAATATCAAAATTTATACCAAAGATCTTCATATCCATCTGTAACGCCGTAATACCAGCCCTAGTACCCGCAACTTTAAAATCCATATCGCCTAAATAATCTTCATCACCCAATATATCAGAAAGAATCACATAATTACTATTTTCTTCTTTTATAAGCCCCATAGCAATACCAGCAACTGCAGATTTAATTGGAACACCAGCCTCCATAAGAGCAAGCGATGCACCGCAAACTGTTGCCATAGATGAAGAACCATCAGATTCTGTAATCTCAGATACTAATCTAATCGTATACGGAAAATTTGCTTTATCAGGTAAGACAGGCTGTATAGCACGCCATGCAAGTTTACCATGGCCAATTTCTCTTCTTCCTGGAGCACGTAAAGCTGTAGATTCACCAACAGCATAAGGAGGAAAGTTATAATGAAGCATGAAATGTTCACGCCGATCACCTTCAAGATCATCAACAATCTGCTCATCTTGAGTGGTACCTAGAGCAGCAACAACTAACGCTTGAGTATTACCTCTAGTAAAAAGAGCAGAGCCATGAGTTTTAGGCAAAATATTAACTTCAACTTCTATTGGGCGTATTTCAGTAGCAGAACGTCCATCTATTCTCTTACTTGTAGACAGAACTGTACTACGTACCAACACTCGTTCGAAATTTTTAATTGCACAAGATACAAGTTGCTCATCTTTTTCTTTAAACTCTTCTAATATACTATTTCTAATATTATCAAGAGCTTCTACCCTATCCTTTTTAATAATATTTGTGTAAGCACGAGAAAAATCACCTTCATATTTTTCTTTAATTTCGTTAATAATATTATCAGCTTCACTGCAAGGAGTGAAAATTATAGGTTTGATTTCAACTTTACCTGCAAAATCTTTGATTAATTTAATTACATCCTGAAGCTTTTCATGACCATACTTTATAGCTTCAAGCATTTGATCTTCAGATAGCTCATTTGCTTCAGATTCAACCATAAGTATAGAATCTTCATTACCAGATAAAAATAAATCTAATCTACTTGATGATATCTCCTTTACAGATGGGTTGAGTATATAATTACAGTTGTTATTTTTATCAAAACAGCAACCAACTTTTGCACCAGCAATACTTCCATTAATTGGTGCACCAGAGATAGCTAAAGCAGCAGCAGCACCAATTAATGCTGGCACTTCTGGAACATTTATCATATCGTAAGTCAGTAGATTACATATTACACTTACTTCGTTATAAAAACCTTCTGGGAACAATGGCCTTATACTCCTATCTATTAACCTAGAAATTAAGGTTTCTCTATCCGATGGCTTACCTTCTCTTTTAAAGAAACCGCCGGGAATTTTGCCCGTAGCATAACTTTTTGCAACAAACTGCACAGTTAAAGGTAAAAAATCAGCATCTTCCTTTGCCTGTCCAATTACAACAGTTACTAATACCGCTGTATCACCATAACTTACAACTACTGAACCGTTTGCTTGACGTGCTATTTTGCCAGTTTCTAAAGACAAAACAGACCCACCCCACTCTATAGATTCTTTGATCATTTTAAACATACTTATATCCTTCAAAAAAAATTATTTTCTAATGCCCAACCTTCCTATTAATTTTTTATATTCCTCGTCACCATGTTTATGTTTTATATAGTTTAAATGCTTACGCCTTCTACCTATTAGGACTAACAATCCACGTTTAGAATGATAGTCTTTCTTATGTATTTTAAAATGATCCGTTAAGTTACTAATTCTTACACTTAAAATTGCACACTGGACAAAAGATGAACCTGTATCATTTCCTGTAGTACGATACTCACTAATTAACTCATTTTTTCTTTCAGAAGTTATCGACATAAAACATATTCCAATTTCAAAATAATGAAAATACAAACACCACTAAAGGCTATCCTATTAAATTATAAAGGTTAATAATATTAATATCATATTTCTATAAGTATACAAGTGATTTATCTATTACTATTTAAATAAAAATACCTGAGATTATAATTCCTCCAACACATTTTATATCTCTTACAACACTTACTATTTTTCACATTTAAACAAATTTGAAATAAGCAATTAATAAAAAAAGTGTTAGTTCCTGGTGTAGGAACGCGATAATAATAATGGTCAAGCATTAACTTTTTATATTCTATGTCTAATTCTACTAAAGTTTCAGAATGTTCTGAAACAAATGCAACAGGCACTAAAATCACTGGCACCTTGTCACTCTTAGCACGCAATAACTCATCTTTAGTGCTAGGCTCCAGCCATTTTACAGGGCCAATTTTGCTTTGATAACATACGTTCCAATCTAAATTTTCAATATTTAAAGACTCAGCTATCAGCTCACTTGTCTTTTCTATTTGCCATGCATATGGATCACCTTTCTCAATAACACTAATAGGCAAACTATGAGCAGAGAATAAAATCCTTGGCTTCCCAAATTCACTAGCTAATTTATAGTATTTTATTATTAAGTTACTGTAAGATATGATAAAGTCTTTATTTTCATAGTAACAACATGCAACTTCTGTTATAAAATTAAACTTATAATAAGAGGCTACTCTGTACCAATTTTCAATTGCGGATAATGTTGTAGTAGTAGAGTATTGTGGATATAGCGGCAATAAGATAACTTTATCTGGATCAAATTTATTAACGTTTTGTACGACTTCATCAGCAAATGGAGGTGAATAACGCATGCAAACAAAAGTTTTATAAATACCACAACTGCTCTCATTCAACCTGCCTTCTAACTTTTCTGCTTGCATCTCTGTTGCTTTAAGAATTGGTGATTTTCCGCCTATTTGTTTATATATTTCTATTGCTGTACTGAGCCGTTTCTTAGAAATTAGCTTTGCTAAGAGAAATCGCCAAGGATTTGGTAAATTGATTATCCTTCTGTCATAAAAAAGATTAAATAAAAAAGGCTCTACAGTTTCTAAAGAAGATGGTCCACCTAGATTAAATAAAACTACAGCAACTTTTTTCCTATGCATTACAGCATGTAGACTTTACCTGTCCTATACATTTAGCTACTGCATTATCCAGACATTCAAAGGGAGAATTCATGTTTTTGCAAACTTGGTAATGACTGTCCACAAAAATCGTAACTGGAAAAAAAGTTATATCAATAGCATTTCTGATAAACCCATAAAATAAATACCCAGAGCGCTTTAGACCGTTTTTAGTTGCAGCAAATTTATCTTTATCGCTGCAACAAGTAAGTAGATCAAAAGGAAGATTAAATATTGCCTCACAAAGTTCCACAACAGAAAGAGATAGCATAGTGGTAGCCTGTATTAATTTAAGTGGCAATGTAATTATGTTTAATAAAACTAGTAAAATAAAATCTCCTCTTGAAGGTGCATTTTGTTTATCTTTATAATTACTATGACCAGGAAAGTTGAATATCAAATTTCCGTCTTCATAGATTGGGTAGTGGATATCATCTTGCTTAAAACTACTTTTGATTTCTTCTAAATTGTAATCTTTATAAAAACACTTAGTTAGCTTCTCACGCAGCTCAAAAGTTCTAACTGTAAAACAAATAGCTACCATCAAGATAATACAAATCAAAGTACAATACAAATACATATGATCTTGTAAAGCGCTATCTACACCTGGGATTCTTGGTATTCCAAAACATACAAGCGGCATGATAATAGCAATTTCAAAGAATGGAATAATATTTCTTGCCATTGAAAAAGCAGCACTTTTTTTTAGGTGGCGATATTTTTCTGTCAATGCTCCATTACTATTTTGTTGTTTAAGCAATAAATAACGTAAAGAATAATTAATATAGCTTACAAATGCCAATTGGAATGTAAAGTGACCCTTAACTGCACAAAACACAGATGATTTAATGTGACCAAAGTATGCGGAATTTTCTTTTTTCTTTTTACAGCAGTCTCCCACCTGTACCTCTATCATTTACCTTTAAAGCTAACTATATTGTACGCTAGCTTTAAGTACAATGAAAAAATCCCTTTTAAATTTGAAAATTTATAAGTAAAATAACATTATTATAACTAAAAGGATAAATTTTGAACGAAAAGACTCTTTCTATTTTAAAACCTGATGTAATAAAACGTAATATTATAGGTAAGGTCATCTCATATATTGAACAATCTGGATTAAAAATTATTACCCAGAAAAAAATGCTACTGACAAAAAAGCAGGCAGAATTATTTTATGAGATTCATAGAGAAAGGCCCTTTTTTCCTGATCTCGTTGAATTTATGACTTCTGGCTCTGTTATTGTTCAAGTCCTTTCTAGAGAGAATGCTGTAAATAAGTACAGAACTATTATGGGAGCGACAGACCCAAAACAAGCAGATAAAGGCACAATAAGAGGTGATCTTGCCGATAATATTGATGCCAACTGCGTACATGGTTCAGACAGCATTGAAAACGCTAAAAAAGAAATTGCTTTTTTCTTTGCAGAGTATGAGTTAATAGATATAGAGTGAAGAAGTTAAAATAAACAGTCTACCTATTGCAGCATACAGAACTCGATACTTTTTGTAAGGATACTTCGGACAATTTGGTAGATGAAATTAACGTTTCTGCTTTACTTCTTATCAAAAATTCTCTTAACTTTTGACAGCCATCAAGATCACTGAAGTCAGTTGAGAATGGTAATTGATAACGTTTCAAATCACCAATTAACTTTGACGTTTGCAACTCAAACTCTTCTACACTAAGATTTTCAAGTTCGTATTCTTTCATGACACGTAAAAACTCCAAATTTAACTCTTGAGAGTTCGGTCCAATGAAGATCTTTTTGGTTTTTAGTGTTTCAGCAACATCTCGAATAAATTTCTTCTTTAAAAAACCTACAACATTAGAAAAAGAAGAAACATATTTGTCTATTGCACCCATTAGATTATTTAAGGCATTACAGTATAATTCCATTACTCTTGGCAATTCCATTTCACTAGACTCACCGTAACTGCCATTTTTAACATTATCTATTGCATATTTTGCGAAATAGCTAACATGATTTTGAACACAACTTTCATTTACACTGTAAAAAGGATAATTGTTATTAATATTCATATATTTTATAATATTAAATACGCTATTTGCAGTTTCTTTACAAATCTCTATAGGCAAGTAAGACTCTTTTACATCTAAATCAAAAGCGTATTCAAGCCTGTCTTTAAACCTATTGTTAAAAGACATAGAATACTCAGAGCCATTTTTTGTAAAAACTACATTTTTAAATATTTGAAGCATTCTAGGTTGAGAACATCGTTTAAATTCTTTATCCATCTCTAACTTAGGTACAAGATACCTTATCTTAAAAGTAATGGGATCAACTACGCATGAGGTAATGTGTCCATGGCGACATAGAATATTAGACTGATCAATATTGATATCATGTTCGTATTTTAGTAGAGCTTTTATTACCATTTCAAGATTTTGCTGTGATCTTCTATCTCCTTCCTTAGCTCCCATTAAGATAACTTTTTTGCTGCCAGCAGGCATGTATTTAAGTACATTAAATAAGTGATCTTCAGTAACACCTGTATCTACATGAATGAGAGCTGTTTTTTTACTACTTATGTCTCTAATAATTAAGGCAATACAGCTAAATAGACCAAAAGTTCCCATCTTTTGATTAGATGAAAAACCCACTTCTCCTTGAGCAACAATATGTGCCTCTTTATCATACTTACCTTGAAATTTATTAAAACTTAAATCACGAATGTCTTTAAAATAAAAACTAGCAAGCTTTGTTGACTGAGCAAGATATACTAATATCATTTCAGCATATTTTAAGATATTGCAACAACTAAAGTAATCAATTTTTTGCTCATCAAGCTCATTTTTAATTGTATCAAAATAACTATCTAAGTCGTAATCTTTACCACAGTAGGTGACACTAATTAAACTTCTCTTTTCGCCTTCTACAAGATGATCTAGAAATTCTATTTTTGTGCGAAACAATTCAAATAAACTTTTATCCTCAATTACCTTATCTTCCTCTAAATTTGAAAAAGGAGAAGGCAAAGCTTTTATAGCTTCAATTATCTGATTGATATCAATTGTTTTATCAATAGCTTGATTGTTGATGTATAGCATAATTATCCCCCCTGTATATTAAATATTATGCTTAAAAAAATAATAAATATCAATAATTAATATTTAAATATTCTTAAAATGGTATTCATTTTGATATTCAAAATTTGATATTTAAAGAAAAGCTGTCAATAATGTTAGCTGACCTTAATATTGTGTCATGACTATTATACCTACGGCAAATCCTATAGAATTCTTCGACCTTTGGTACCAAGAAGCTTTGCAAACAAAAGTTAAGGATCAAAATGCAATGGTGCTTGCAACCTGTAGTAAAGATTATACTCCATCTGCAAGAGTTGTACTACTTAAGGAATATAGCAAGAAAGAGTTTGTTTTTTTTACTAATGTAAATAGCCGTAAAGGCAAGGAACTAACAGAGAATCCAAAAGCAGCTTTAGTGTTTTATTGGGTAGAGCTTTACAGACAGATAAGAATTGAAGGTGAAGTAAAGCTATTAGAAAGCAATAAAGCTGATAATTATTTTGCTTCGCGTCCAAAAGAAAGTCAAATAAATGCTTGGTGCTCAAAACAATCAAGTACTCTAGAAGACTTGTATTCTTTTAGAAATGAAATGAAAGAAATGGCAGAAAAATTTAAAGATAAAGAAATTACAAGACCAGATTTTTGGGTAGGGTTCTGCGTTATCCCAAAAGCCATAGAGTTTTGGCATGGGGGTAAGCACAGAAATCATACCCGCTACAAATATCAATTAACTGAGGATAATAGCTGGAAAATAGACCAATTGTACCCATAATTTACTTATATATTAAACCGCAAAGCTATTACCACAACCACATCTAGACTTAGCTAAAGGGTTTTTGATAATAAACCCAGATCCATTTAAATCTTCAGTATAATCTACTACCGAATTTTTTAAGAACTGAGCAGAATTATTATCTACAAGTAAGATTGGTTTTCCGCACTCATCATTTATCATGATACCAGATGCATCAAGTTCATCTTCATCATCATCTTCATCATCAAAATCGTCATCTTCTATATCGTAATCATCGTCTTCATCATCATTTTGTACTTCATCCATTTTGAAATTATATTGAAACCCAGAGCATCCACCACCAGATACTAAAACACGTAAGGCAGAATTAGAACTACCTTCTTCATCTATAAGGGAATGAACTTTCCTAATTGCATTTTCAGTTAGAGTTATATTATAATTCATTGACATAAATACCCAAATTTATTTTAACTAGATATTATAATAATAATATTAGATAATGTCAAATAAAAATATTTTATCAAGCTTTGCTTGTGCATTTGATCAAACAAAAGGAAGATTTTTTGATGAAGAAGATGATAAATATCGCAGCTGTTTTCAACGCGATAGAGACCGCATTATTCACTCTGGTGCATTTCGCAAGTTAGAATATAAAACACAAGTATTTATTAATTACACAGGAGATTATTATCGTACAAGATTAACTCACAGTTTAGAAGTAGCACAAGTTGCACGTTCTATATGCAAAAGATTGCGTTTGAATGAAGATATTGCTGAAGCGATATCTTTAGCTCATGATTTAGGACACGCACCTTTTGGTCATGCAGGGGAAGATGCTTTAAATCAAGCAACAAAGAACTTTATTGGTTTTGATCATAATATACAATCTTTAAGAATTTTAACGTATCTTGAGCAGCGATATATTCGTTTCAACGGCATTAACCCTACTTGGGAAATTTTAGAAGGCATCGCCAAACATAATGGTCCTTTACCTGAGAATAAAAAATCTCTAATTACTAATCATTTGGTACAAACAATACCTGAATATGAAAAAAAGAAGGAAAAATATGATTTAAAATTTGCGGAATTCTCAAGCGCTGAAGCCCAAGTTGCTGCAATTTCTGATGATATAGCTTACAATGCACATGATCTAGATGATGGGCTTAGGGCGAAGTTTTTTACTGTTGATGATTTATCAACTCTTCCTTTATTTGGTGAGTTATTTAAGGAAGTATTGAACGAATATCCAAATTTACCACAAAATAAAATAATATATGAATTTCTAAGGAGAATGATAAATTTCATGATTCAAGATATTGTCAAGCAGGTTGAAAAAAACATTCAAGTTTATAATATTGAGACTTCTGAAGATATAAGGAAGCTAAAAAGGCCTTTAGTGCATTTTTCCCCAGAGCTTACTGAAAGTAATAAAAAGCTTAAAGAATTTTTAAATGCAAAGGTGTATAGGCATTATAAAATTAATAGAGTAACCAGCAAAGCAAAGCGAATAATTTGCGATCTTTTCAATATTTTTCACAATGAACCAAATATATTACCTACAGAATGGAGCAAAATTGCATCTAGCGTAGGTGAAAAACAGCGTTCTATTATAGTTTGTGATTACATTGCTGGCATGACTGACAGGTTCGCTATTCAGGAGCATAGAAGAATATTTGATACTTCGTATGAAATGACGTCTTTTTAAATTTTTTATGTACGATGATGATCATTTCATGTCAATTGCTTTAAGACTGGCAAAGCGAGGGTTAGGAAACGTCTCACCCAATCCTACAGTTGGCTGCGTTATTGTTCAAGATGATGTTATCATAAGTAGAGGCTGGACTCAAGCTGGTGGGCGCCCTCACGCAGAAGTTATCGCCTTAGAACGTGCTGGAAATCTAGCACATAACTCCACTATGTATATTACTCTTGAACCATGTTGCCATCATGGAAATACAGCACCCTGCACTGCAGCTATAATTGCTTCCGGCATAAAAAAAGTTGTAGTTGCCACATGCGATCCAGATAGTCGTGTATCAGGTAAAGGGATTGAAGCCTTATTAAAGGCAGGAATCGAAGTAAAATGCGATGTGATGAAAAAAGAAGCAGAAGAATTAAATGCTGGATTTTTTTACAGCAAAAAACTATTCAGGCCTTTTATAACATTAAAGATGGCAATGTCCTTTGATGGCAAAATTGCCACTTCTGCAGGTGAAAGTAAGTGGATAACTAGTTCTCTTACTAGAAAATGGGTCCATAAGGTTAGGGCTGAGCACGATGCCGTTATGATAGGTGGTAATACTTTAGAAATTGATGATCCTATGCTAGATTGCCGCCTACCTGGACTTGAAGAGCAATCGCCAATGAGGATCATAATAGATGGCAAAGCAAGATTAAAACCAGAGCATCAGATTGCAAAAACAGCTAGTAAAATAAAGACTGTAGTAATTACAGACCGTGAACCAAAGGAAAGAATAAAACATATTGATTATCTTATAGCTGATAATTACAAAACTTCTCTAAAGGAGGTAATGCAAGAACTAACAACAAAGTTTGGTATCACCAGACTATTAGTAGAAGGTGGAGGCATTCTATTTACAGAATTGCTTAAGCAAAAGCTGGCTGACAGAATAATTTGCTGCAGAGCGGGCAAAATTCTTGGCAATGAAGCGCTACCTGCAATAGGAAATTTAAACATTGTAGATATAAGTCAATGTTATGCCCTAAAAAAAGTTGAGTCATTCAACTTTAGCGATGACATAATTGAAATATGGGACACTAAGACAACAACTTTCTTATAGCAGAAATATAATAACTATTTTTATAAAAAAGTAAAATATCAATCTATAAATTGACAAGTATAGCATTATATATTAATATATTAATTATTATCATAAATTTGGGGGAATTTATGTCACTTGAAAAACAATTAGCTTATGAAGCAGAGAAAGGCGATATAGAAAAAGTACGTTCTTCACTAAAAGAAGGAGCAGATGTTAATTATAAAAGTTATTATGATGAGACACCTTTACACAGTGCTGTCATATATGGTCATACAGAGATTGCAAAGTTGCTTTTAGATAAGGAAGCAAATATTGAGGCAAGTTATTATAGTAAGACACCTTTACACTATGCTGCCGAATATGGTCGTACAGAGATCGCACAGTGGCTTTTAGATGAGAGAGCAGATGCTGAGGCTAAAATTAATAATCATCAGGTACCTACACCTTTGCATGAGGCTGCCATGAATGGTCATACAGGGGTTGCAGAGTTGCTTTTAAAGCATGGAGTAAATGTTGATGTTGAAAATTGTTATGGTGAGACACCTTTACATAAGGCTGTAAACAACGGTCATACAAAGATTGTACGATTGCTTCTAAAGTATGGAGCAAGTATTAAGATCCGAGATTTTCTTGGTGAGATACCTTTACACGGCGCTGCCTACCGTGGTTATATAGAGATTGTATGGTTGCTTTTAGAGAATGGAGTAAATGTTAATGCTAAAGATAATAAGGGGAAGACACCTTTACGCCAGGCTGCTGAAAGAGATCGTACAGAGATTGTAGTATTGCTTTTAATTTATGGCGCAATTTTACATGATGATACTAAACATATAATAAACAATTCATCTAAACTTAAAAAATGCTTTACAGCATTTAAACAAATAAAAGCAATGCCGCACTTAGGTAAATTAATAGAAGCAAACACAAAAAAAGAAGGTGCAAAAACTATTGCTAGTTACATAAACAATGAAGCAGAAGGACAAAAGTTAATTGAAGAGTTCAAAACAATTAAAGAAAAATATAGCTCTGATGAGCAGTTGTCTTTTGTACCTGAGCATATGTTAGATTTTGTTGAGCATATCACCATAAAATTTTTAAAATTTCATACAGATAATAAAAAGGCAATTAAGCTATTGTTAGAACAAAAAGATGATATTAAAATAACCAAAGCAGTACTAGTTGATAGTAAAATAACTGATAAAACAAGAGATGAATATGAAAGATTACCTAATGAAATAATACAAGAGATATCATCATATTCAAATCTAAATGAATTAAATTTTGATAATGCATTATTAGCTTTAAACGAAAAAGCAGATGTGTTTTTAAGTGAATTAAAAAATGTTTATCAAAGTCCAAGTACAGCATTAGCTGCATCTCAGCCAGAAGTAGTTTCCGGACAATGTTACATAAAGTAGGGAATTTCCCAACTCATACAGAAACTTGGTTCTTTAAAAAGACTTAGCGAGTCATTAGACTAGATAAATAATTTTTTAGCTACTTAATGACTCATCATCTGCACATAGCACCGACTCATGTATCATTTCAGAGAGAGTTGGATGAGGAAATATTGATGATTTTATATCAAGATCCACTGCTTCAAGTTGTCTGCTGACAACGTAAGTGCTGATCATCTCGGTAACCTCTGCTCCAATCATGTGAGCACCAAGTAATTCTCCTGTTTTTTTATCAATAATAGTTTTTACCATTCCCTCATCTTCACCTATTACAATGGATTTGCCATTACAATTGGAAAGAAATTTACCCACTTTTATCTCATATCCATTTTCTATCGCCTGCTTTTCGGTGAGCCCAACACTTGCTATTTGTGGATAAGAATATATGCAACTAGGTATATTTTCTTTTTTTAAACAAATAGCATTTTTTCCTGCAATTTTCTCTGCACATATTACTCCTTCATGGCTTGCCTTGTGCGCTAGGCATGGGTTGCCAACGACATCACCAATAGCGTAAATTCCTGGTTCCGCTGTTTCATACCACTGATTTGTTTTTATAAAACCTAAGTTATCTTTTACGATTTTAGTGTTCTCAAGACCAATATCTTCAGTGTTAGGTTGCACTCCAACAGCCAAAAGAACCCTATCTACTTCTACTTGAATCGACTTACCTTTATTATCGATTATACTTAGTTCTACAGAGTCATTTTTTTTATTTAAAATTTTAGCAGTACTGTTTGTATATATCTCCATTTTCTGTTTAACAAATATATCTTGTGCTAACTTAGAAATATCTTGATCCTCAAGCGGCAAAATGCGATCTTGCGCTTCTACAATAATAACTTTGCTGCCCATTGTGTTATAGAAACTTGCAAATTCTATACCAATTGCTCCAGAGCCTATTATAAGTAGAGATTTAGGTAATACTTTTGGCACCATAGCGCTTTTCGCATTCCATATTAGGTTATTATCTGCTTCCATACCAGGAAGGCTGCGCGCTCTTGCTCCAGTTGCCAAAATAATGTGTTTTGCAGATATGCTAACTTTTTCCTTACCACTTGTGATGTCTACTGTATTTTTATTAGCTATCCTACCAAACCCTTTATGAACAGTGATACTATATTTATTCATTAAATAACTAATACCACTTGCTAATTTAGCCACAACATCTCTAGAACGCTTTACTACATTTTCTATGTTAAAACTTATATCTTTAACTTCTATGCCGAAATCTTTCGCTTTTTTTATTGAATGATACAGCTCAGAAGTTTTCAGTAATGACTTTGTTGGAATGCATCCCCAGTTTAAACATACACCGCCTAAGTTTTCCTCTTTTTCAACTAAAGCAGTTTTAAGGCCAAGCTGTGCTGCTTTTATTGCTGCTACATAGCCACCAGGTCCACTGCCTATAACAATTAAATCATAATCTGTCATCTGATCTTTGATAAAAAACTTAAATTATAATATCAGAAATATTGTGTGCGTAAAGAGTAGCAGTTATCGCAGAGAAAAATCCTTTACTTGCAAGATTTATGCATCTTTTCTAAGATTTATTAATTTCAATACGATACTAAAAAATGATAAATGATTATTTTAATATGGCAAAGGCCATAAGGTTTTTATCAATTGATGCGGTACAGAAAGCTGCATCAGGGCATCCAGGAATGCCGCTTGGGATGGCAGATGTTGCAACTGTTTTGTTTTCAGAATTTTTACGCCACAACCCAAGTGATCCAAATTGGTTTAATAGAGATAGATTTATCTTATCAAACGGTCACGGCTCAATGCTACTGTATTCGATTTTATACTTAACTGGTTATATAGGAATTGATGAAATAAAAAACTTTAGACAGCTTGGTTCTAAAACTCCGGGTCATCCAGAGTATGGATTAACGCCAGGGGTAGAAGTAACCACAGGTCCACTAGGACAAGGTTTTGCTTGCTCAGTTGGGATGGCAATAGCTGAAGCTGTTTTAAGAGAACGTTTTGGTCCAGATTTGGTTAATCATCACACTTACGTTATGCTAGGTGATGGCTGCTTGATGGAAGGGGTAAGTTCTGAAGCTGCATCACTTGCTGGTCATTTGAAGTTAAATAAGCTTATTGCCATTTTTGACGATAATAATATATCGATAGATGGTAGTGTAGATTTAGCATTATCAGATGATATCACTGCTCGTTTTCTCTCATACGGATGGAATGTGGAAAGCATTGATGGCCACAATTATGCTCAAATTTCAAGCGCCATCAAAAATGCACATAACTCCGATAGGCCCTCTCTTATTCGCTGCAAAACTACTATTGGTAAATTTGCTGCAGAATATGCTGGTAAATCTTGTGCTCATAGTGGTCCATTTAAAGAAAGTGCAGTGCTTAAAATGCGTCAGGATTTAAATTGGAAGCATGAGCCATTTATTATTCCACAAGACATGTTAAATATGTGGAGGAAGACAGTAGAAAGAGCTAGATCTGGTTACGAAAAATATAATGAAAAGCTTAATTCCAATGCAGAACTTAAAAGAATTATAGAGAAGCCTCCTAATGTAAAAGAGGTATTGGAAAATTTAAAAAAACAGATCTTTAACTTAAAGCCAAGTGAAGCAACTAGGCGCTCATTTGGTAGGGTTATGGAGGAATTGACAAAAATCATGCCAGAGCTTATAGGTGGTTCTGCTGATTTGAGTGATTCAAACTGTACAAAATACCCGCATATGCAAATTATAAGTCGAAACAATTTTAATGGTTCATATATTCATTTTGGAGTACGAGAGCACGCGATGGCAGCATGTATGAATGGCATGGCACTTCATGGTGGGATATTGCCATATGGAGGAACGTTTTTAGTATTTTCTGATTACTGCCGTCCTGCAATTCGTCTGTCAGCTTTGATGAAGCAGCAGGTGATATATGTAATGACGCATGACTCCATTGGCCTTGGTGAAGATGGGCCAACGCATCAACCAGTTGAGCACCTTGCATCACTGAGGGCAATTCCAAATCTTCTTGTGTTTAGGCCAGCTGATGCACTTGAGACTTTAGAATGTTTGGATATTGCTTTAAGCTCTAAAGACTCACCTTCCCTTTTTGTGTTATCGAGGCAAAATTTAAACTACATGGGCAGACCATATCAAAAGGAAAATCTCTGTGAATTTGGTGGGTATATTCTATCTGAGTATAAAGATAGCTTAGATGTCACCATATTTGCTACAGGTTCAGAGGTTGAAATTGCCATAGAAACAAAGAATAAACTCCAGCAAAAAGGAATTGGAGTAAGAGTTGTATCCATGCCGTGCTGGCAACTTTTTGATCAGCAAAGCAATAAATACAAGTTAGAAATTTTAAATAATAATAACATTAAAGCTGCAGTTGAAGCAGGAAGCAGCCTGGGGTGGCATAAATATATAGGTCAAGATGGAATTTTTGTTGGTATGGAAAGCTTTGGCTGCTCTGCTCCATATAAGAAACTATATGAACATTTTAACATCAACGCTGATAGTTTAGTTAAAAAGATATTAGATAAATTAAGAAAATAGCTTTATTTTTTAATAAAATAATGTTATAATATAAACCATTTAAATATATAGAGATATTATGTTCATCAATTACTATGAAGTGCTAGGTGTAGATAGAAATGCTACTGAAGGTGAGATAAGGGAAGTATATAAAAAATTAGCACTAAAGCACCACTCAAATAAATCAATTGAAAATTGCGTGAAAAACTTATCTAAAAATTTAAAGCCGTTGATGGATAAGTACATTCAGAATTCTGGCAGCCCCGCTAAAAGAGCTCAAATGTCTGATTCCAAAGATAGCCCTAGTACTTCCTTTGATACTACAAAAGTAGAAAAAGATAATAAGAATTGTATAATTATGTAATAAAGTAGAGAGTTAAACGCAAAAATAAGAATGTATTGGATTGGAACTATTCCAATCCAAAAAAATCATAAAATGGAATATATCAATTAAAAAATTTTAAGATAAATTTTTTGTATTAACCCTTTTTTACTATGTAGCTGCTAATTTATTCTGTAATATATAACTTGTGTTGCTGGGGTAAAGTGTGATGCTATTTTACACTATGGGTATATTTATAGGTAGTGGTAAATACTCAATTAATTTTCTGTCATCCATTGGCAGGATGTTTATTTTTTTTATTAAATCTATCTATCAGTGTTTTTTGCCACCTTACTACTTTCATACTCTTTTAAAACAAATCATGGAAGTAGGATATTTTTCTCTACCAATTGTTGGCCTAGCTTCAATTTTTATTGGTGCAATAATAGTACTGCAAAGTGGATTAAATCCACCAATTATTAACCCTGATTCCATAATACCATATATAGTCGTTACATCAATTACAAGAGAGTTAGGACCGGTTTTAATAGGGCTAATAATTGCAGGAAAAGTAGGAGCAGCAATAGCAGCAGAAATTGGTACTATGCGTATAAGTGAGCAAATAGATGCACTTATAACGCTTGGTGTTAATCCTTTTAAATATCTTATCGCTCCACGAATTATAGCATTGGTCATTACTCTACCTATACTTATAACCTGTGCTAATTTGATAGGAATATATGGAGGATATTTAGTGGCAGTTTTTGAATTGCATTACAGCCCAGATATATACATAAAACATGCCATCAAATCCTTAAATATGTGCGATTTAACACTTGGACTTATAAAATCTTTTGTTTTTGGAGCAGTTATATCACTTGTAAGCTGCTATTATGGTTATTCTTGCAAAGAAGGTGCACGTGGTGTCGGAGTTGCAACAACTTCAGCTGTCGTATTGTCTTCAATTTTTATAATATTATTAAACTATATTATCACTTTAACCTATTCATGAGCAATATAATATCAATTTCAGATTTGCATTTGTCCTTTAATGGTAGAAAAATACTCGATGGGATTAATTTACAAGTGTCAAGAGGAGAATCCCTAGTTATCATTGGTGAGTCAGGAAGCGGAAAGTCTGTTCTTACTAAGATCATCATTGGCCTTATGAGCCCTGATCTAGGAACAATTAAAATAAATATTCCAGGCAATAATAAAGTACTGAATTTTGGAGTTTTGTTTCAAAATAGTGCCCTATTTGATAGCATAACTGTGTGGGAAAATATATCGTTCAATTTTAAAAAACGTTTAAATGTAAGTGAAAAAGAGGCAAAGAAGCTGGCAATAGATAAGTTAAATATGGTAAGGTTAAGCCGAGATACAGCTGATATGTTTCCTTTAGAGCTCTCAGGTGGCATGAAAAAAAGGGTAGCACTTGCAAGAGCAATAGCTCATAGTCCACAAATGATAATCCTTGATGAACCGACGTCTGGACTTGATCCGATAGTAACAGATTTAATTAGTGACATAATAATTAAGTTATCTAATGAACTAAATTCAACAATAATTACAATTACACATGATATTCATAGTGCATTTAGAATTGCAAATAAAATAGCAGTACTATACCATGGAAAAATTCTGTTCTGCGGCACTGTAGAAGAGATAAAAAAGACTAATAATAATTATATTAAAAATTTAATTAAACATGCTGTTTAATAGATTCAGTGTAAATTCAACTTAAGTATTTAATACTCAAATCTATTTATCCATTATAAAAGGCAACATAATCTTAAAGGTTGTTTTTTGTGGGTTTAAAATTATTTTCAACATCAACTTCTTGCAAAGCTATTCGCTCCTTACTTTTTTCTACATATACTTTGTTTTTTAACTGACAGATAACGTATCTAGTCACTATGAATAACCCTGCTAGAAAGAAAAGTGGTAAAAAAGCTAAAAAAATTCCAGAATTTTCGTTTCCATTAGATGACATACCATTAGTACTATTGAACTCCAACACTCCTTGATTAAAAGCAGTATAATTTGGCCGCAGCGTATATGAGCTAGAATTATTAATCCTTATAAGAGGAAAATCAGTTGAGTCAACTGATGCATTGGAAATATTTTGACTAAATAATGGTACGCGTGAAGTTATTCTACTTTTTAATTTCTTATTATGACGGTTACATTCATCACTATCTACTGCTAAATCACTAGGTAAACGCCAATATTTCTGACATCGTTCATCATAGACAAAGCCTTGCAAACATTCAATTAACTCTTGTTTGCTTGGAAAGGTTATATCTAATGCTTCTTTAAAACATTGTCTTATAAGATTATAACTTTTATGATCTTCCTCACAGCTAACTAGGATAGCAGTATCAGTAAAACTTTTTGAATAATTATTTTTTACTTCAGAACTATAGGTATAAATTTGCTTAGTTTTTGTAGCATTACCTACATCGAAATGTAACTCAAAATATATAGAGCCATTTCCTGGCTTTAGAGTAATACTACTATTTTCATATTTCCCTTCTTGCTTTGATGTATAAACAATGTGTTTATCAAGCACAGCAAGAGAAGTATAGTATTGCCATCTTTCTCTTTCATTCATGTTTATCCCCCATTCGATTTGGTTATTCAACCACCTTTAAAAAAGCTAAGATGAATGCTTTTTTAGTTGATATGTTTTTATTTAAAGCAACTTTAAGAGCTCTTTACACAGAAGTCTAATTTTATTTGTATAGATAGGAAATATTGTTATAGTTTTGATGTTATTGTTAGTTTTAAAACATTATGGCTCTAAATAGCAGAGTAACTGAGATCCTAAATAACTACGAAAGTGAAAATCCAGGAGTTAAAGCAAACTTAGTACGCATTTTAATGAATGGTAAACTTGGTGGTAGTGGTAAATTAGTCATTTTGCCTGTAGATCAAGGTTTTGAGCACGGTCCAACAAAGAGCTTTGATGTCAATCCTGAAGCATATGATCCACATTATCATTTCAAATTGGCAATCGATGCAGGATTAAGTGCATATGCTGCACCTCTTGGCATGATTGAATCTGGAGCTGTGTCTTATGCTGGTTCTATACCACTTATTTTAAAAATGAACAGTTCTAATTCTTTGCATCCTAAATCAAGTTCTCATGATCAAGCAATTACTGCCTCAGTAAAAGATGCATTGCGCTTAGGTTGCAGTGCTATTGGATTTACTATATATCCTGGTTCTTCTAATAACTTAAATATGATTGAAGAAGCCCGTGAAATAATAGCTGAAGCTAAATCATATGGTTTAGTAGTTATAATATGGTCTTATCCAAGAGGTGGAGATATCTCAAAAGAAGGTGAAACTGCACTTGACATTGTTGCATATGGAGCACATATGGCAGCATTGCTTGGTGCTAATATTATAAAGGTAAAATTGCCAACCAATTATATAGAACGTGATAAAACTCCTGCAATTGATATGATTTCAGAAAGGATAAAATACGTTAAAAAGGCTTGTTTTGCTGGAAGAAGAATAGTAGTTTTCTCAGGAGGAGAAGCCAAGGATCCAAGTGATTTATATAATGAAGTCAGAGAAATTGCCAAAGGTGGAGGTGATGGTTCAATAATAGGACGCAACACTTTTCAAAAAAACAAAAAAGATGCATTATCTATGTTAGAAAAAGTAATTGGCTTATATAAAAGCTAACTCTATGGCTGGGTGGCAGAATGGTTTATGCGGAGGACTGCAAATCCTTTCATACCGGTTCAATTCCGGTCCCGGCCTCTTATAATATATTATATTTATTATAAAATATCTTTTATTAATTAACTTTTTATCAAGATAAAATAAATTTTTTAATTGACTTAATGTTATCATGTTCTAATATAGCTTACATACTATGTAGCAGTAAATTATGAAAGTGTTTGGTTCTTTAAAATTTGCCAAAAAACGTGACAGAAATTGCTTGGTTGTTCGTAGAGGGAAAAGGATTTATGTTTTAAATAAATTAAAACCTAGATTTAAAGCACGTCAGGGTTATTAATCCTATATTGAAATTTTAACTGTGTTAGTTTACTTGTTGATAATGACTGATTTAGGTTGTTATTGATTTATTTAGGCAAATTTTTCTTGAAAGGGACTTTAATCAGTTTCATACCATAATCAAAATAAATTTGAAGTTTTAAAGATTTTTAAACCATATTAGTTTATAAGAAAACAATCAGCCTATTAAGCATTAGATAGTGCATTATTTATTTTACATAAAATGTTTCATGATATTTTTGTCCTACTTATACTATCGGCATTAGAAATTGTTCTGGGCATAGATAATTTAATTTTTATCTCCCTTTTAGTTCAAAGAATACCTAGTGCATTACGTAATAAGATTTGTATTTTTGGACTTAGTTTAGCACTTCTTATGCGTCTTGTAGCATTATTTTTTATTTCTTCTATACTTAGTATGGATAAAATCATACTTTCTTTTCTATGGTTTGATATATCAATAAAAGATTGTGTACTAGTAATAGGTGGTATATTTTTATCAACTAAAAGTTTTTTAGAGTTGTATAGAGATATCTTTATTGGGGATAGTAATAAAGTTAGAAATACTGATCCTAAGTCTAAGCTTATACTAGTTGTACTACAAATTGTATTAATAGATCTAGTTTTCTCTATAGACTCAATATTAACTGCTATAGCATTAACTCACAACATTGTAATTATCACAATTGCATTTATGTTTTCTATGCTAGTTATGTTTTTCCTATCTAGTCATACAACTTCATTGGTAAGTTCTTACCCTGAATTAAAAATAGTAGCGATCTTATTTATATTCGCCATTGGCGTTTATCTTATCTTAGATGGATTACATATTGAATTATCACAAAAATATATATATTTTGCATTTGCTTCTTCCCTTCTGACGACTCTCCTTAATATCGTTAAGAGAAGGAACGCTATAAAGTAGAAGGGATATTTTTAAAGTAACATTAAAAAAATAATTAAGACAAAACATATTTAAACAATTACATAATGCATTTAAATATTGCAATATATATTGCTTATGAGTATATTTTTGATAATACTTAAAATTTATACTTCGCACATGACAAAACAAATAGTCCTTAAGTTAGGTATAGTCATGGAGGAAAAACTATTTGGAGAAAACTATGGTATATTCACCCGATTTTACTTTACAGAATTTAATTGAAGCTGGTGTGCACTTTGGTCATAAAACCAGTCACTGGAATCCTAAAATGGCTCCATATATATATGGGATTCATAATGGGACCCATATAATTGACTTACGAAAGACGGTTCCATTTTTAAAAAGGGCCCTTCAAATATTACACGATGCTGCCTTAAAGAGGTGGCGTATTTTATTTGTTGGAACAAAACTACAAGCTGCGTCTATTGTTGTAGAAGCTGCAACTCATTGTAGCCAATATTACGTTAACCATCGTTGGCTGGGTGGTATGTTAACAAATTGGTCAACCATTTCCTCTTCAGTTAAGAGGTTACAAGAATATGAGAAGATGATTCAGGACGAGGATACTACCTTAACTAAGAAGGAAGTATCTGACCTTGATAAAAAAAGATTTAAACTAGAAAGATTCATCGGTGGCGTTAGAGAGATGGGTGGTATGCCTAATATTTTAGTTATTATAGACACAAATAAGGAACGCATTGCTATAAAGGAAGCACAAAAGCTGAGAATACCAATAATTGCTATGGTAGATACAAATTCTGATCCTACAGGAATAGATTATCTTATACCTAGCAATGACGATGCAAAGGGATCAATAGAATTATTCTGTAAGCTTGCATCGCAAGCTATTTTAGCTGGTATTGAGCTGGATCTTGCTAAGTCTGGTGTCAAGATTGACGATATAAAAGATAGTAAATTTGAAAGGGAATTAAAAAGAAATACAGAAATAGGTAATACGCCACCAAAAAAGAAGCTGAAATTTGACTCAGGGGAAGAGATAGATGATGCTTCACAAAAAAGATATCGAAGAGCTTTGGAGAGTGACAAAAATGAGTGATATGAATATAAACGATATAAAAATTTTGCGTGATAAAACTAGTGCTGGTGTATCTGACTGTAAAGAAGCACTAAAGCAATGTGGAGGAGATATTGAATCTGCAATTAAATATTTAAGGGAAAAAGGTTTATCTAATGCACAAAAGAGAGTAGATAAAGAAGCTAAAGAAGGGGTTATTATAGCTCATATAGAAGAGAAATCTGCCGCAATGATTGCATTAAATTGTGAAAGTGACTTTGTTGCCCGTAGTAGTAGGTTTCAAGTTCTAGCTGAAAAGCTTGTTTTACTTGCACATAGAAATAATTCTAACGATTTAGATAGCTTTAAAAGAAGTAATTACAATGTAAACAGTAGTATTGAAGAAACAATAATGAATGAAGTTATGGTGCTAAAGGAAAAAATCAACTTAAGTGAAATTTGCTATTTAGACATAGAAGATGGAGTAGTTGCTGGCTATGTTCATAGCAGTATCCCTTCTAGTGAAGATGCATCATTTAATGGTAATGCCCCACCTATTTTTGGTAAAGTTGGTGCATTAGTGATACTAGAATCTAAGGGTGATAAAGAAAAATTAAAAGCACTTGGCAAACAGTTGGCTATTCACATAGCTAGCATGAAACCAAAAGCACTATCTGTTAGTCATTTAGACCAGGAAGAACTGGCAAGCGAGCGTCTTAAAATTATAGAAGATGTAGAAAAATTAGGTAAGCCTGAGAAAGTTATGGAAAATATAATTAATGGCCGCATTGCTAAATATTATGAAGAAGTTGTACTTTTAGAGCAATTTTTTCTAGGTGAAAAAGTAAAAATTGTCGATTTAATTAAATCAAGTGAAGCAGAATTGAATTGTGCAATCAACTTGGTTGATTATAAGCTGTTTATTATATGACCTTAATTTTATGATTTTAGATAAAGAAATCAAGTATTCCAGAATTCTATTAAAGGTATCTGGAGAAGCTTTTATGGGTTCTAAGGGATCTGGTCATGACGTAGATGCTATTAATAAGTTATCTAAAGAGATAAAAGAGATTCATAAGTTAGGAATACAAATATGTTTAGTTGTTGGAGGAGGTAATATATTTAGAGGCGCCTCAGCTTCTTCAACCGGTTTTGAGAGAGCAAGTAATGATTATATTGGTATGCTTGCAACTGTAATGAATGCTTTAATTTTGCAAAATTCTTTAGATAAGATCAATCTTCCATCTAGAGTGTTATCTGCAATACCGATGGTAACTATTTGTGAAACGTATATAAGGAGAAGAGCAATTCGTCATTTGGAAAAAGGAAGAATTGTAATATGTGCAGCAGGAACTGGAAATCCGTTTTTTACTACCGATACAGCTGCTACACTTCGTGCAGTTGAAATAGGTTGTAATGTTATTCTCAAGGGCACACAGGTAAGTGGTGTTTATTCATCAGATCCAAAATATAATAAAGATGCAAAAAAATATAAAAAAATATCGTATACTGATTTATTATCACAAGATTTAAAAATTATTGATGCATCTGCAGTGTCGATGGCACGTGAAAACTCTATCCCTATAATAGTTTTTGCTATAAATAAGGAGAAGATAACTGATCTTGTAAAAGGTCATGGAGATTATACTGAAATTTCAAATTAATAGGTTAGGAAATGTTGGATAACATTAAAAATACTACTAAAGAGAGGATGGAAAAAACTATAGAAGTCTTCTCAAATGATATTAAGGGTATACGTACAGGTAAGGTAAACCCATCATTTTTAGATGGAATTACTGTGGATGTTTACAATGGTAATTTAAAATTAAGTCAAGTTGCATCAGTTTCTGTAGTTGATAATAAGACTTTATTAATCAATGTTTGGGATGCAAGTGTTATAAGTTCTGTTAAAAATGCAATATTGAACTCAAGCTTGGGCCTAAACCCAACAATAGAAGGTAGTGTAATACGTGTAACTTTGCCTGAACTTACTGAAGAGAGCAGAAAGAAGTTTATTAAGTTAATGAATGAATTTGCTGAAAATGCCAAAATTGCAGTCAGAAATATACGTCGTGATATTATTGACAAAATAAAAAGTATGGAAAAAAACAAAGAGATATCGGAAGATGATGCCCGTGATATTAATGATCAGATACAAAAAATTACCAATGACAGCGTAGGAAGAATAGAGAAACTATTATCTGTAAAAGAACAAGAAATATTAAAAGTATAGTAATTATTGTACATTAGGTATAGAAGAGGAAATTATACCAAATAACCCTAAAAATGCGATTATAGATCATTCTTAGGTAATTTTGCTGATTTAAATTCAAAATCAAGCTCAAAACAGTGTTTAACAGATGAAGGAAAATACCCTATAAGAAAAGCTTGCATCCTTAAAAATTGCTTAATTGTAATTTGATAATCTGTTAATATCAAAGATGATATCTTGTAGAAGAAGCAAAGTATGGTATCAACATTCAAAATTAGGCAGTAGGAGTAGAGTATTTTCTGGCACCAGGATAATACGCCTCTTCATAATTCACCAGCTTTTATTTGTTATTTTCTCGTTTGACTTTTTTAGATTTCTATTTTTACGTTAATGCCGTATAAGAAACCATTTCTTCCGTTTGTACATGTACGTCTGAGAATGATCTCACCATATCTCTTTCTTGGTTTAGCCTTTGAAATGTGCGATTAAAATCTTCCATATTAACTGTAGAACATCCTTGTTCAACTGCGCAAATTTTTGCCTCATTTACCAATTGCTCCAACTCAGCTCCCGAATACTCTTTGGTTCTTTTTGCGACATCTTTAAGATTTAGCTTCTGATCAGTCTCTGTATCTTGCATATAAAGCTCCAATATTTTTTGCCTCGCCTTTGTGTCTGGATTAGGTATAAAAACTTTCTGACCTAAACGTCCAGGTCTAATAAGTGCTGGATCTATATCGTCGATAAGGTTAGTTGCACCAATCACTATTATACCTTTTCTACTCTCAAATCCGTCTATTGCAGTTAATAATTGTGTTAAACTCTCTCGACAATGATAAGCTGAGTTGTTAATGAAACCCCCACTTCGCTTTGGAGCAATTGCATCTATTTCATCTATAAAGACTATACAAGGGGAATATCTTTTTGCTGTTTTAAAAAGTTCGCGTACAGCATGTGCACCATGACCAACATACACTCCAATAAGTTCAGAACCTGAAATACTTATGAAGTTCATATTCGATTCTCCTGCAACTGCACGAGCAATAAGAGTTTTGCCATTCCCAGGTGGACCATATAATATATAACCTCCTAGTGAGGTGATACTTTTGCTCTTAAACATCTTGCGCATTTCTTCTGTCATTTGGTTGCAGCAAACCATCCGTAATCGTTGTTTTAAGGAGTCATCTACTACAACATCAGCAAATGTTATCTTTTTATCACCTGAATTAGCTAATTCTATCGAAATAGGCAGCTCTATTTCCTTCATTTTACTGAACACTTGATCATATACGAACCACACCATAAAAAGCAAAGTAACTAATAATACAACAGGCATAGCCTCATTGATATAACGTGCAGCTAATTCATGCCCTTTACTGAGCAAAATTGAGTGCAAGTAGGCAAATAAAAAAGTAATAGAGACGATAATTGCTATGCATATTAAGCAGAATAAAATTCTTTTTAATAATTCTGAATTTTTAACTTTTTTCATCTTAGTACCCCCTATACTAATGAATGCTATCAACTAATTTTTTAAATCTTTTTATTCATTATTCTATATATTAATATAGATATATTGTCACAATGTCAATTTTCCTACAAAAACTTATCATTATGTTAGAGAAGATAGTACTGAATTAGAGCGCGTAGTTAATCTTGGTGATGAAACTGTATCAGGAAGGGATATTGTAGAATTTATAGCACTTAATTTAGTGCTGGAATTACGCTATATTGGCGATTCTTACCGTAATAAGCTTTTATCTAACCCAATTCTTGCAAATGTTGAGCCAGCTATTGATATATTATTTAACTCAAATATTTTTGAAGCAAAATTACCTGTTAAATTACCATTAGATAAGAATGCTATAACCATTACTTCATATAAACCAGATTGGCTAGATTCTCATAAAAATGCACATTTAATGCACAATGCTGCAAAAAACGGTGATATTGAACAAATTAAAAAATTACTTGCGCAAGGGATTCATGTAGATATCAAAGTAAGTGATGGAACTCCTTTATGCTACTATAGTACTTTCAAAAACAAATGATAAAGGTATAATGAGCATTTTGGGGAATGAAGGAAATGGCGTACAGCGTGGATTTACGGAAAAAGCAGTATCTTTGGTTAAAAAAGGAAAATCAAAAGCTGAGATTGCGGAGCTTTTTGAGGTGGGGATAGCGACATTATATAGGTGGCTAAAAAAGAAAGCTGCTGGTGAAAGTCTGAAACCAACGAAACCCAGTGGTTTCATACGAAAAATAGACCCACAAATGCTTGCAGAGTATGTAAAAAAGCACCCAGATCATACGCTAGCAGAGATGAAACAGAACCTTGGTTTCGGAATAAGTGCAATTTGGTATAACAGCTAAAAATCACATTAAAAAAAAGTCACAATTTATCGAGAGCGAAGTTATGAGGATAGACAAAAATTTATTAAAAAGATCGCCAAAATAGACCATTCGAGCATTGTGTATGTAGATGAAGCTGGAGTTGACAATAGGTTATATCGGGAATATGGAAGAGCTTTGCGAGGAGAGAAAATTTATGCGGATATTTTAGGTAAAAAACGCCAAAGAATTAGTATGATAGGAGGTTGGATTGAGAAAAGATTTATCGCACCAATGACTTTTACAGGTGGATGTGATAAGGAAGTGTTTAATATGTGGTTAGGGCAAATATTACTGCCACAATTGCAGCGTGGCACCACAATAATTATGGACAATGCTACTTTCCATAAAACTGCCAAAACAAAGGAATTAATAGAAAGCGCATATTGCCATCTGCTCTATCTTCCTACATATTCTCCAGATTTGAATCCCATTGAGCACTGTTGGCATACAATAAAAAGTTGGCTAAGACCTAGAATGTATCAACAAGAAAACTTATTACTTTTTTTTGGTAAAGCCATTACTGAAGCTTATCATTTAGTTTAGAATATACTATAATTGGAAAAGGAGGAACTGCTAATCAAAAAGTTACTAGAGGCTAGTTTAGAAGGTGAAATACCTATCAAATGAAGATGAAGAAAATAATCGTAGGAATGGCAAAAGTTCAAAGACTATATACAGATTCAGACTCGTTTGAGCTTATAACGCCTCGAGATGGAGATTTGAGCCACAAAAAAAAGACAGACTAATTTACATCCTGAACTTGAAGCAAAAATTCTTAGTATGTTTGCAAGAGTTATAAAATCGCATATCGAAGAAATTATAAGATATCAGCAGCAGCAATATTACAATTACCAATGAGTGGCGCAGTCGGTCATATTTACCCAATAATTTGTATGGTTTTTCAAAGTAAGCAAATTCGTCATAGATCAAAAAAAGAGGTTTTTATTTGGCTGAAAGCGAGGGTTTTGGTTAGGAGTATTGAATGATCTCAAAGTGTAGAATAATTGCCAGCATAGATGGGCTCAAAAGCTTTCCATAAAGAACCAACGCAGAAGTGCAATTGTGTATAATGCATCAGATAAACTAAAATATGTATCCAGCAAAATGAATGATTTGAAGAAAAGCTTCAAATAGAGAAATAGCTGAAAATTTGAGCTGGAAGAAAAATGGGAATGTAGTGGCAAAATAATTGGGAAACTGGCTATTTTAAGTACTCAGATCCTGTTAGGCGGATAGTTTACACTACCAATCCCATAGAGGGACTGCACAGGCAAATCAGGAAAAAACCAATTTACCAGTACAAATGCCTTGTACAAGCAATTATACTGTGCTATAAAAAAGATAGAGCAAAATTGGACTATACCAAATTGGGCTTTAACCATCTCTCAACTTGATATTTTCTTTCCTAATAGATTAAAAATTCAGTTGAGTTTTTGACACAGTTTGTTGAATACTCCCGAAAAACATTAAATCAGGATTCTGATAGTATATTTAAATTCTTCTGTCAGTTAATTCGTCATTGTCAGATTAAGTGGTGTCTAGTACATGTAAACGTTTTAGTTCAGTTTGAATACCCCTAATTTTCTAGTTTGTCTCAGATGAAGAATGAGCTGCTTATCTGACTCCTTGACCTTTTGTAAGGGTGAAGTTTTATGCCTACTACTGAGATCTACTAACCCCTTTTTACCTAACTCTTTATAACGTTTGTACCATTTACGTAAGGTAAATCGCGCAATACCATAATATTCTTTCCTGCATGGCCCAATTTTTTATATAACTCTATCCAATTCAGACGTAACTTAACCTTAGAATCCATTCATTGGTGTGTTTATTTTTTATGATTGTAATAAGGTCTATAAACTATCTCAATTTTTATTTAATCTTACATCTTTATTGTAATAACCTTTATTAATCACACATTTGATGTTACGTAAATTGGCTACTTAATTACTTTCAAGACAGGTTCTTACTGTTTCATTAGCATCTCTTACTTCTATGCCAGTTCCGAAAGAGATCTATACTTCTCTATAGCACATTCTTGATGTTCGCTCAGCTCTCTCAGTGTTACCTTTCAGCACATCTGTATCCAAGTTTATTTTATACTTTAATTTATGATCAAACTGCGATTGAGTTACATCATTAGTGGAAAGTTTAGATATCCTATTAGATAAAGTAGTTAGCATAATTATCCCCTCTATTATTCATAATTATACTTAAACAAGCATATTATGCATGTTAACTATAAGCGTATGCATGTCAAATTTTATCTGGTAACTTAAATTCTAACGCTTTAGCATCATCGACTGACCTACCGTAAGTTACTGCCTTAAAAAAAAGTGATTTTCCCATCATTGATGATTTTATATCCATATTGATGATTGATTCATTGAGTAAAACGAACCCTTCGCCTTTTTGGTGGCTTTTCATATATTTTTCTGTCCCAAATTTTCCTCTAAGCAATTTGCTCAGTCTATACCTGTTTTTACTGATAAGTTCAACATTATGAAACTCAATAATCTCATCACCCACAAATGCCAAATTAGCTTGATCTAAAACGGTTGAATAATTTAATACTATCTCTATCTCATTTTTTTCATCGAGAGCTCCAATCTGTCCTTCATCCAAATAATTTATGACAAAGCCGTAGATCGAAGGTTGATTAGCGTTTGCAATAGCTTTATAATTTTGCCCATTATTTTCTGACATAAATATGATTGCACCACGCCAATTATCTTCTACTCTGCCAACTACTAGTTTTATGTGATCTTTGTCATATGGCAGATACAATATTTCCAAGTATGTACTGCTTAAATGCTTAGGCAAATTTGCATTAGCTATTTCTCCTTTTACTGCAGGAAAGGAAAATTGATATATCGAGCTATTGTAGCTCATTCCTTCAATCTGCAGAGATAGGCTACCCGTTTTTATTTTAGTTATTCTTAAAACATGCTCTTCTTTGTCGTTTTTGACCTTGATAATATCACTTGGCGAAAGCCATAAGTATTTTATCGGTAAAGTAAAATTGTATATATTCCTTTCCTGCCAGAAATTACAAAGCATAACTTCAGCTATATTCTGTGCCTGATTTTCTTCGAGGACTAATGGGATTTCCATAGTAGTAGTATTACCGAAACTACTACTATTTGAAAGTTGTGCATATTTTACATTAACTTGATAATCAAGTATTCTACTAATATATATAACATTAACTTTACTTTTAAGTTCTATTATTCGTTCAATACTAATCAAATTTTGCCCACTATAGCGCGTATCTGGCACGATATCATCTGTAGTAACAAATATGTCAGCTTCTCTGCCTCTATGAAGAAAGAGTAGCTTACGGTCTTGCTGAATGATGTCGAAAAAGTATGCATTTTGTAAAATTTGAATTATTGAACGCAGAGGTTGCCTGTAGTTTATAACATATCCATGTAAAAATCCTCTCAGCATACTTACATCGAAATTCTTCTGATCTATTCCTGATCTTTGTAATATATCTGCTATAACGGTATCTATTTCTAATAATGAAATTTTACCCTGTATCCAATGCCCGGTTTGCCAATTGCCACAATCGGCCCAAACTTTACACAAATCGGGAAAATAAGGATATGGTCTTGCATCCCATGCCCACAAGAACATTTTTTCTACCATCTCTGAGTTATACCATTTTGCTAAAGTGCCATCTATTGCAGTTCTTTGTGTATGAAAATCCACATTTCCTTGTGAATAATATGGGTATTTGCTATCAATACTGCTTTGATCTATGAACGCATTTGGCTGATTGCTGCAGCCATCAACACTAGGGAAACCATATTCAGTGAACCATATCTTTTTCATTTTTGGCTGCCATTTGGTTGTTTTACCATCTGGATTTATATGATGTTTGCTCCACCATTCTTCAATATTTTTCCAAGCAAAGCGGCCATCAGTATAATTCGTTTTGCCAGTTCTATTTTTTGGATCTAAATAGAAATAGTCATAACCTTCACCACTTATCCACCCCTTTTCTATATCATGTTTTGTATAACCAAAAGTTGGTTGACGTCCATCAGTGAGTGGGAAGTAGGCATCAATACCAATAACGTCTATGCTGTCTGAAGACCACAGCCCATCCATATGATACCATCCATCTGATGAATGATACTCAGTCCAATCTGCAGCATACGTAACTATTGCATTATTTCCCAACTTTTGCTTTACTTGCTCTGCAAGTTTTACAAATTCTGTAATAGCAGGGTAATCGCCACTATTATCTTTTATCTTGGTTAGGCCAATAAATTCAGAACCAATAATAAACCCGTCTATTTTACCTTGAAAAAGTGTTGAGTAATGCAATATAAATTTATTATACTCTACAAAAAAGCTATTTACATCCTCAGATAGACCAGTTAAATATCCCCGCCAAGGCTTAGTGGGAATATCTATAAGTAGCATTGGGTAAAGCATAACCTTATAACCTCTGCTGTGCAGTTCTTGTATGCATCTAAGCAACGCTACATCACTTACAGTACCACCATATCTTGGGTTACCTTGACTATCTTTTGAGATGATCTTAGCTTTACTTCTTGTTATCTCTCCAACTTGCCAATCATCTAGAATTGTTACTGAATCATATTGAAACTCAACTGCAGGATATATTTTGCAATCCTTTATATCTAAATTATTGGCAAACCAATTTACAACTACTGATACCCATTCAATATTTGGTAGATTCATTTTTAGCTGCTTTAAGGAGAGCATAAAATCTGTTTCGCTACTATAGTTATGATGATTCACCCTTTGAGTTGGCCCATAAGTAATGTTTTTATCACCTACATTCTCCTGAGCTATTTTCATCTGTATTTTAGTATCGTAGACAAATTCTCCAGAACCTGGTATGAGGTTTACGTTTTTTATTCGTGCTACAACTGAAGAGTTGTTAATTTTTGGCAGTGACGTAACTTCAAACGTAAAATTTGGTACGCGATTGCTATAATCTGCTAAAGGAAAATCTTCAATGACAATATAAGCTAAGCCTCTATAAGCTGGGCTACTACCTTCTATAGATTCAATAAATGGATCAGGCTCTTGATCTTCTGTGCCCTTATAAAGCTTAAATCTTATCTCATCTGCAGTTAAAAGTTTATCGTTAGCCCAGATTTTGGTTACATCCTCTATTTCTCCTTCGCATATACCAATTGCAAGAGTTGCAAAATAACTATAGCTTACGTAGCTGTCTGCTTTGCCAAACCCAAGTATACTGGCAATTTTTGCATCTTCAGAACGTACTTCCTTAATTGGTTGTGCCCATATTATATTCCCTGCAACACGTGCAGTGCCGTAGATAATTGGAATCATCTTTCCATAAGTTGAGGTTTGAATGTTTAAATCTTTAATCCTGGATCCGTGTTTTGTATTATCAAGACCAAACAGTGCACTGTCTATTCTTGAGCCAAGTGCAGCGCCAAGTTCTGCACCGATAAATTGGCCTATCATTCCCATAAAGGAACTACCAATACTGCTGCCAATTGCAGATAATATTATTGTAGACATAAGTGTGAAATTTGTAGTATGAAAATTCTGTAAAAAGGCATTTGAAAATACCTTTAGCTAAAACTATTGAAAGTTTAAGTGAGAATTAAATAGGTAGGAAACAAAAAATAATCTTTATGCGTAACAGCAAGCAGAGTGATTTTTGATATTGCTTGCTTATTAATATTTTAATGACAAAATAAGATTAATTTTAAAATCTAATTTAGCTCAAGAAAAGTAAGCTTTTTAGTCATGATATATAACTTAGGGGGTTGTTATATGCATTATTTAAAACGCATCTGGCAGTGGCTTAAAAACGTTATATCAAAAATTTTAACCTTCTTTGGTTTTTTAAAACCTAAAGCTTCTACTGTAGGCAATATCAAAAAATCTAATAGCAATACTACATATAAGCAAGGGAACGAAATAGATTTGAGTAAAACGAAGCAAAGTATTAATATCGACAAATCTGACAGCAGTACTACTTGTAAACAAGAGAATTCTACAACCTCAAGTAAAGTAGGAAATGGTGTACAAGAAATTATTGATGGCATCGATCCTGAAAACATTGAAGAGTTTAAAGATTTCTTTACAAGCCCAAACAATCCAGGTTGGTATACTTCTGAAGGAATTCTGATTTCACTATTTGATTTGCTTTTAGATTCTTGTCGCCATAAGGAAAGACCTGTGATTCTCGTACAAGGGGCTAACTTTAACCCTAAGCCGCTTTCTTTATCCGAAGAATTCGAAGAAATATCTAAGTTGTATAATAAGAGAAACATTCTTTATATCAGACTTCATCCTACAGAAACACCAGGTAATGACGAGCGACATTGGATAATCTTTTACTTCTTTAGAGAGAACAAGCAGAATAAATTATTATTTGTTGATTCCTTAAGCCAAGGGAGAAATTCAAAAGATATTCAAAAAATCTTAGAATCTTTTTTAAAGGAGACAAAACGCAGTCTGCATGTTTCTATTACTAAAATTCAACAAGACGGCTATTCATGTGGTTTAATTGCATCTGAAGTTACAAGAATGATATACTTAAGTCACGTAAATATTGGAACCATTGATGGTAACTTTATTAATCTTGGTGACTTCTTACCTAGTTGTGAGTTGAATCAATTAATTACTTCTTGTGAGAAAAAAGGCAAAATTAATTATGGAGGAACAGAGTATAGCCTTAATGCTAGCGATTTTAGAGCGGCGCATAATTCAGTTGCATTAAAATTTGGTCTTGCTGGCAATCTTCTTGCTTCAAATTCTCAAAAGCAGATTTCTTTACATCAAATATTAAATGGCGAAAAAATAAACTACAATGAGGCTAGAAAATTGGTAAAAAAACATGGTCTCAAAAAAGAAAGTACAGCATTGGTAGAAAAAATAAAAGAGATTAGAGTGGTCTTTATTGGTAAGGCAGATGATGTAGAAGAATTTTCTCAAGGTATTAAAGCATTAAGTCAAGCTCATGTAGAAAATATTGGATCTAATGAATATTATTCTAGCAAATCTAATACTTTCTAAAGAGATAGCGACAACTTTGCCGACGTGGTTTTATACCGGCTTTTTATGAAAAAATAGATGATTAGCAATAATATTATGTATTGAATGCATGTATTCTCCTGTAAAAAAGTTTTGCTTTTCCCAACACAGCTTTTAACCAATAGATTGTATTTCATTTTTTCCTATTCCTATTAACATTTATTTTGTTGCTTTACGCATTTTAGAACATATAAGTTCATTGCGAACGATATAAAAGCAAATACCTGATGTGCTGAGGCAAAAACTATCGGTACTTTTAGCAATAGAGTTATTACTCCCAAAGTTGCCTGTATGATAAGGCACAGTAGTAGTATAAGTAAAGACTTCATTTTTTTATTTTTTACTACTATAGATATAGCTATAATTATTATTATAAATGCTAAATTTCTATGTATAAATTGTACTGCTACACTATTTTGAAAAATATTGAGCCATTTTGGCTCCATAAAAAATAGATCCTGTGGTATGATTTGATCGTCCATCAGTGGAAAAGTATTATAAATAAGTCCTGCATTAAGCCCAGCGACAAAAGCACCGTATATTATTTGTATAAAGGTTAAACTTAAGATTAATATCAAAAGCACTACATTGTTGATGCTAACTTCTACTTTATTTTTTTGATCTGTTACGTATTCTACAAATTCTAACCACAGCATAGAAAAAATCATAAGAGTCAAGGCCAAGTGTATGGCCAATCTGTAGTGGCTAACATGCGGCTGATTTACTAATCCACTTTTTACCATGTACCACCCAGCACAACCCTGTATAAGCCCTAATATAAAGATTATGGATAATTTTATAACTAGCGTTTTGGGCAACTTTTTTTTTATTAAAAAGTAGATAAATGGTATGCAAAAAATAAGACCAGTAATTCTAGCAAATAACCTATGTATATATTCTATTAAATAGATTTTTTTGAAATCCCCCATATCAATATCATAATTAAAAATTTTATATTCAGGAGTTTTCTGATATTTTTCTTTTTCCAAAAGCCATTGATTTTTATTAAGTGGTGGCAATATTCCTGTTATTGGTTTCCACTCAGTGATTGATAGGCCAGCTCTTGTAAGTCTTGTAACCCCACCAATAAATATCATTACAATGATCATTATGCAGCAAAAAAAAAGCCAAATAGCTACTGGCTCTTTTTTCATAAATGAAACCCATGTTTGGTTTTATTCCAACGCTGAGGGGATTTTATTAACTCCCATAAAGCAATAGCACTAGCAACTGAATGTAGCAGCCAATATATTGGAAAAATGACAGCTAATAAATAAAAATTTGCTTTCATTTTTTTCTCTTTTATTATAGCAAAAAGAGTTACAGTGTTTATGATATACATAAAAGTAAGATAATATAAAAACACCTGATTTAAGTATTGTACAAGTATAAGAGATGTAAATAAAAATGGAGTGGTGAAAAAAGTAAAAGCTGTACTTCCAACGAAGAGATTTAATAACAAAATTCCTTTTAGCCCAGTTGCTTTATATAACTGTTTCAAATTTTTCATATGGACAATATAAGTTTTAACATAGCCCTTTATCCAACGAGCACGCTGTTTAATCCAAGCAAATATATTGATTGGTGACTCTTCTAAAGTTTCTGAATCGATAACTTTAGTATAGTATCCCATTGCAGCAAGTCTTAAACCAAGGTCAGCATCTTCAGTAACATTATATGCGTCCCATAAATATACTTTTTTTAAAGCTTCCATCCTAAAATGATTACTACTACCGCCCAGGGGTATTGGTATATTAATTTTTTGCATACCACGTAACAGATAATGAAACCAACTAATATATTCTAAAGAAAAAAATTTTGTTAAAAGATTACAATCATAATTGTAATAACCAAGTTTTGCTTGCACACATGCCAATTTACTATCTCCTTGCTTAAATTCAGCTAAAGCTTTCTTTAGCTGCAGAGGATCTGGTATGTCATCAGCATCGTAGATAACAACGTATTCTCCTTTGGAAAAGCATAGGGCGTAATTACATGCCTTAGATTTTGTTTTAGGAAACGAATTTGGCACTATAATAGTTTCAAAATTTTCTGGTAAATTAAATTCCTTTAAGTTCCATATAGTTTCTTTATCATCTTCCTCTATTATAAGTTTTATATCTAGTTTAGATTTTGGATAGTCAATGTTATTTATATTATCAATTAGCTGCTTAATAACTTTATTTTCATTTAAAATAGGTAAAAGTATTGTATATACTGGCAATTCGTTACCATCCTTATACTTTGAGCTTGCTTTTTTATTGCAAAAACCAAGCAGAATTATTATGTACCGAAATAATGTACTAGAAGCGGAAATAAATAATATGATTAGTAATGAAACTGCAGCAAAACCTTTTGTTAAAGCTAAGATAGAGATGAGGAGAGTAAATATTACATAGGTTATAGTACCAAACTTTATATCTTTAGCTGAAAATTTATCGTTTTTATAGTATAAATAGTTCGTTGAAAATTCTATATAACCAAAAAAAGCGTTAAGAGAGCTAATAATTTTATTATAATCTGATTTAAATAAAATGAAATTATTGCTATATTTTCCTTTTAACCATCTTATAACCAAGTGATCAATATCACTTACTATGATAAAAGTAATATTATTTAGCCTTTGCCAAGGTAGTAAACCAAATTTATAATAGTAAAGTTTATCATTGATACCCCAAATATCGTAATCTAACTTTATTTTTGATATATCAATTTCTCTGCACATTAATGCAATTTTTTACTTAAATCGCGTGATAAAGAAGAAATAACCTCGCTGTTATTGTTTTCATTCCTTACATATTCTTGAATCAATTTTTCTGCTGTCTTTGCTGCAATTACTACTGAATCAGACATTAACTTTTGCACTGCTTCTGAAATTTTATTATCTATTTTAGAGATAATAAGATCTTGATAGTTATCAAGCATCTCTTCTATTTGTTTTTCTTTATTTTTTATTATTAAGTCTGCTTCATAATTAGCATTCTCTATAGTTTTTTTTATTTCTTCTTGAATATTCTCATTTTTTAGCAGTATCGAATTCAAAAAAGATAATGATTCCTTTTCGATGTTTAAAGAATTCTCTATTTCTGTATGAACACAGCTACGTTTTTTGCTCAAAAAATTACTAACAAATTTATAACCAGGTTTGCATCCAAATGCGCAAACCATAATAAATGCAAGAAGAATAATTGATGATGCAGACATTATAATAAACCTTTTTTGAATAACGAATTAGTAACAATTTTTAATTTGTCATAATCTTCAATATGAGAATTAACCAATTTTTCGTAATAGACTGCAGCCAAAGAAATTGCTATCTCCACAAGTTGATTATGCATTTTTATCTTATAATTTTCTATTTCCTTATCAACTAAATCTAGCATCTCAATAGCTTCAGCATTTAATAAATTTTTCATGTTATACTCTAAGAGTTCAGCTTTTTTGACTGCATTACTTATAATTTTTGATGCCTCTAATTGTGCCTTTTGTAGGATTTGCTTTCGATTCTTTATCTTATCTTCAGCAATAGCACAAAAAGAAGATGCATTACCTATTGCTTTGTCCATTGCTTCATATCTTCTCTTTATTACAGTTTCAATTTTTGGCAGAACAAGATGACTTAATATCAGATACAGTAAAAAGAAGAAGATAGTAAACCAAAATAATTGTGATAAATAAGTGGAGAAATCCAATTGTGGCATTATTTAACTGCAAATATCAACAATAATATAATTACGAATGCAAATAACCCTAATGCTTCAACTAGGCCTGCAGCTGGATAAACATATTTTTTTAATTGCTCTTCAGCTTCAGGATTTCTTGCTATACCATTTAACATATTGGAAAATATACTAGCAACACCAAGTGCAGCTCCTCCCATAACAAACGCAACTAAACCAATTGCTATATATTTCAAAGATTCTGAACAAAGCATAATAAAATACCTTAAATTAACTTAATAAAATTATAAAAGCATTGTGTTTAAAGTCAATTAGTGTTTATTCACTGCATCTGATAAATAGACACTTACAAGTGCTACAAAGATGTATGCCTGTAAAATAGCTATAAATGTTTCAAAACAAATCAACATCATAATAAAGATAAGTGGTAAAGGTATAAGCAAAATATTCATTTGTGTAGTCAGGTTAGCTATTACTTTCATTACTATATGACCTGCTACCATATTTGCTGCTAAACGAATTGCCAGACTTACGGGACGAGTAAAGTAAGCAGATAACTCAATAAGAATCATCATTGGAGCTAACCACAAGGGAGTACCCTTTGGTAGGAATATGCGTAAAAAACCTAATCCTTGCTGCTTAAATCCAGTGATTGTTACATTAAAAAAAACTATCATTGCAAGAGCGAAAGTAACTATAATATGACTTGTTACGGTAAAGCTCATAGGCAAAGGTAACATACCAGCTATATTACATGTTGCAATAAAAACAAATATAGTAAAAACTAGTGGTATATGTCTTAATCCTTCTCTTCCACTGCTACCTTCAAGAAGTGAAGCAATAAATTCATAGACAAATTCCACTGCTGTTTGCCAATAGCCAGGTACTATAGCAGCTTTTCTTATACCAAATAAGAAAAAAGAAGCTGCGAGAATAACTGAAATCAGCATATATAGAGATGAGTTTGTAAAATCTATATTATATCCAAATACATTAGGTAATTTCACTACACTGAGTATTTTAAACTGATCTAAAGGACTAGCTGACAATTTAAATTGCTAAAAAATAAAGTTATTATATGCTGATGTTTTGTTTTATACTAGTCAAAGTTTAATACTCAACAACATCCTATTACAGTCATACTAATTTTTGACTTATGAAACTGTTAGAGAATTTATATATTAAAGTTAGATTATGGAAAAGTTACAAGTTAAAAAAGTAATATTTCTCAGTATAATTTGCAATACTCTGCTGTGGTATGATTATATGCTTTTTGGTAGTTTGATTAGCATCATTAGCCACACTTTTTTTCCTAATAATGATTACTATGTTAGCCTGCTTGCAGCTCTTGGCGTATTTGCTGCTGGATTCTTAATGAGGCCTTTAGGCGCAATAATGTTTGGTTATATTGGGGATAAATATGGAAGAAGGATTGCTTTGCTTTTTTCGATAATACTAATGTCAATATCCTCCATAACAATTGCTATAATACCAAGTTATCAAAGGGTAGGAATACTAGCTCCAATACTGGTGACAGTATTACGCTTACTTCAAGGGATATCCCTTGGAGGTGAAGCAGGTAATGCAACATTCTTAATAGAGCATGCATCTGATAAAAAGCGTGGATTTTTTGGTAGCATTGAAGTATTAAGTGCAATAATTGGATCAGCTATGAGTTTAATAGCTATACTTATATGTCAAAAAATATCTAATTTCGATTCTTGGGGTTGGAGATTACCTTTTGCTTTTGGCTTGTTTATAGGTTTAGTTAGCATCTACCTTAGATATATACTGAGTGAAAGTCCTGCATATGAGATCAATAAAAAGCATGATAAATTATCCAAATCTCCCTTTATAGAACTTATTAAATGCTATAAAAAACCCGTTCTTATAGCTGTAGGAATCGATATCGTCGAAAATGCATCGCTCTATATGTTTTTAATATTTTTTAAAATCTTTATAGAAGAAGCTGCTAAATTAAATAACAATTTCTTCTATACAATTGAAATTATAAGTCAGGTTTTTTTAGCAATATTAACACTATTGTTTGCAATGCTATCTGACGTAGTAGGTAGGAAAAAAGTAATGATTCCAGCGTTTATAACATTTACCATTATCAGTTTGCCAACACTGTTTATGCTAAGCAGTAGTAATAATTTGATTGTTACAGTGGCATATTTTATTTTTATGATACCAATAGCAGCATCTTTAGGACCAGTAAGCGCTACTATGTGTGAGTTATTTCCAACAAAGGTGAGATATAGTGGTATGAGTCTATCACGCAATATAGCAGCTGGATTCTTCGGAGGATTAGGTCCATTTATATGCACATGGCTTATGAAACAAATAAAAATCGGTCCTAGTTTCTACATGATTTTCTGTGCCTTGATAGGACTTATAGCTATACTGCAAATTAAAGATAAGGATCTTAAAGTAGATTTTTAACCTCTTTATTAATATCACAAAATCTTTGAGTGGTTGTAAAAAGAAGTCGTTGACCGGATTTATTGAATGTGTTATTAAGTTATTAACTTAAGAGATGGCGGGTGTAGCTCAGTTGGTAGAGCGTTAGTTTGTGGTACTAAATGTCGCCAGTTCAATCCTGGTCACTCGCCCACATAGTAAAGAGACAAGTAAAAATAAGACTGTATGAATTGGTTATACTTATTAATTGCTGGAATTATCGAAATAATTTGGACTTTAGGGATAAGATATAGTGATGGATTCACACGTCTTTGGCCTACAGTTGCAGTAATGCTTACTACTCCTGTCAGTTTATATCTTCTTGCACTTGCTATGCGTTCTATTCCTTTAGGAACGTGTTATGCAGTTTGGACCGGTATTGGTTCTGTAGGCACAGCAATACTTGGGGTTGTATTGTTCAATGAGCCTAGTAATTTAGCACATATTTTATGTATTTCTCTAATAATAATAGGAATCATAGGCTTAAAGTTGTTCACGCATTAGGCAATGTTGTAAGTTTTATTTTAGAGGTATATGTTTAGAGTAGTTTATGAACAAAGAAGCTGTAAGGACGGATGCTTATACACAAAAGAGCAAATTACGTGTTTTACACAAATATACTGCTGTAATTATTATCCTATTTTCACTTTCATTATTTTTTTCTAATTATCTAGACAGGATAATTACCTATGTAAACTCTTCAACTGCTAAATGTAATAATAAATTATCTGATATATTGGTTAATTGGGGTTTGAGTATCGATATTATATCTTTACAAGGAAATCACTTTGTCAGTAAAAAAGAGGTTTCAGAATTCATAGATAAGAGTAAACCTATCTTATTTATATCTTTATCAAAGATCAAACGTAACATTGAATTGTTTAGTAGGTGGATAAAAGATGTTGATGTTCAAAGAATATTACCAAACACTATAGTGATTAGTATAGAAGAACATAAACCATTTGCTATTTGGCATCATGGCAATCAATTTTCGGTTATTGATTCTACAGGTTATGTAATTATCAATGATTATTATGTTGATGGGCTAGTTCTTATTTTTGGTAATAATGCTTTATCAGAATTAGATTTTGTAAAAGCAGTGATAAACAGTAACACTGAGCTTAGTCGACAAATAAGTTCTTTTAATTATATGCAAGGTTGGAATATTGTTTTTAACAATGGACTTGAAGTAAGATTACCGCAAGACAGCCCAAACGATGCATGGAATTGTTTAAAAAAATTACATGATGAGTTAAACATAATGAAAAGCAACTGGAAAGCAATTGATTTACGTACTCAAAACAAGGTTTTTATAAAAAAACAAAAAACATATCATCAACTACAATCTGTCAATTGTGATTACAGTACTTTCCTAAATAAATAGTCACTTGGGTATATAAGGAAAGAAATTATGTGAATTTGAGAAAAGAGAAAAAGAGATTGCTTGGAATGCTATACAAATAACTAAAATGCCCTGGGAAATTTGATCTGGTAGATAAAAAAATGTATCAAAAAAGGCAAAAGTTTACTAAAGCAAAAAAGAAGAAGATGCATTTTTAAAGCAAATTAAAAAATATTTGTAAAAGATCAGTTGCGTTATTAACTAAAGCTAAACCCCGAAGCTGTTTCTACTAAGAGCCAGGGGTATTGTATTATAGCATTTCCCACAATAATTTGAACGATTCATAAGAAAGCAGGAAAAGACTTGAACAGGGCCCTGTTTTTGATAACAAACCAATGAAAAGTCAGGATGCTTAGCAAATTCATTGATTTTTTTAGATTTATGGAAATGTCAAGAATTATAGTTTCTGCAAAATTGGTGTTAAAAATTGTTTAAACCAAGTGTTCTTTCGAAGATCATACCATTATTCAGTTGACTCTTTTTCCCAGATTTTAAAGCATAAAATCGTTCTGGCAATAGACTTCTTTCGAAACTAGGTGTTTAGTCCTATCAAGTAATGGTGTAAGTTATTCCTTAGTAGAAAAGGAGATATTGTGGGACAGGTATTACACAAACGCGCCAAGACAACGTACGCTGTGTGAACAGAATTACAGCGATCGTCGCTTACAATCACGCAGTTAAGTAAACAATATAACCTGAATCCTAAAACGGTCTTAAAATGGAAACTTCTATAGAACTATGGGCCCTAATTATCTGAGAGAGAGGAAGCAATAATTAGCTGTACCAGACACCACTTAATCTGACAGTGACGAATTAACTGACAGAAGAATTTAAATATATAGTATATTCTAAACTAAATGATAAGCTTCAGTAATGGCTTTACCAAAAAAAAGTAATAAGTTTTCTTGTTGATACATTCTAGGTCTTAGCCAACTTTTTATTGTATGCCAACAGTGCTCAATGGGATTCAAATCTGGAGAATATGTAGGAAGATAGAGCAGATGGCAATATGCGCTTTCTATTAATTCCTTTGTTTTGGCAGTTTTATGGAAAGTAGCATTGTCCATAATTATTGTGGTGCCACGCTGCAATTGTGGCAGTAATATTTGCCCTAACCACATATTAAACACTTCCTTATCACATCCACCTGTAAAAGTCATTGGTGCGATAAATCTTTTCTCAATCCAACCTCCTATCATACTAATTCTTTGGCGTTTTTTACCTAAAATATCCGCATAAATTTTCTCTCCTCGCAAAGCTCTTCCATATTCCCGATATAACCTATTGTCAACTCCAGCTTCATCTACATACACAATGCTCGAATGGTCTATTTTGGCGATCTTTTTAATAAATTTTTGTCTATCCTCATAACTTCGCTCTCGATAAATTGTGACTTTTTTTTAATGTGATTTTTAGCTGTTATACCAAATTGCACTTATTCCGAAACCAAGGTTCTGTTTCATCTCTGCTAGCGTATGATCTGGGTGCTTTTTTACATACTCTGCAAGCATTTGTGGGTCTATTTTTCGTATGAAACCACTGGGTTTCGTTGGTTTCAGACTTTCACCAGCAGCTTTCTTTTTTAGCCACCTATATAATGTCGCTATCCCCACCTCAAAAAGCTCCGCAATCTCAGCTTTTGATTTTCCTTTTTTAACCAAAGATACTGCTTTTTCCGTAAATCCACGCTGTACGCCATTTCCTTCATTCCCCAAAATGCTCATTATACCTTTATCATTTGTTTTTGAAAGTACTATAGTAGCATAAAGCTTATCATCTTAAAAGAACCATAGCTTAACCCAGTCAAATTGTATGTAGCAATACTTTATAGGTTAAGCCATTGATCAGTTTATATTATATTTCCATAACTTGAGTTGAGCTCATGGTAATGGAAATATCATTGAGTCCAGTTGCGGGTCTTAATGTATTTTTTTGTTTCTTTAATAACTCAGTTTTGCGTACCCACATTTGCGCTTTCTCAAATTGCTCATCTGGGTTTGATACAGTGACATTGAATGGTAAAGTTTTATCGATTTCATATGATTCATACTTGCCTGTTATTAATTTCGGTAGAAGTTCACTAAAGCGTTCCTTACACTTGTGTAAAACATCATCCAAGCCAACATTACCTCTATACTTTTTACCTCTTATTAAACTTGCAATTATTTCTGGTTTTGCCTTTTTAATTTCATTTTTTATCTCACGTTTAAATTCTTTAAAAGCATGACTGACTCCAGGTTCAATAGCTACATCATCGGTGCTTGGGACAACTTCTACTCCTTTGTTCTTTAATTCTTGATAACGCTTAATTGGATGTTTATCCATTGCATCAGCAGTACAATGCAACAGTAAAGTATTTTCATGGCTTAGAAAATCACTAAAACCAACAGTTAAACCTTGTTGCCTATTGGATCCTATTCCTTCGTGCTGACAAGTTTTATCTTTTATGCTATAGCCAGTATCATAGCCAAACTGTATATTTCCCTCCATACTTGGCAGATTAACTCTATCTTCAGTAGAGACACTACTAACAACACTTTTAACTCTATCTACAACACCATACACTGATCCTACAATGAATCTCTTCACCAATGCAGCACCTGAGTTTAGCCATGACCCCTGCCTTGCTCCACTGCTGCTTGCTGATATTGGCACCCCCTCTCTTTCTACTTCTAAACTTTCTTCTTTACTTACTGCATCTTCTATTCCAACAGAACGACGGAGGCGCTCTTGAGAATTGTGATTTCTATGGTGCTTATGACGTTTGTGTCTTATACGGTGTGTAACAGGTGCTTTTTTACTACCCACTCTATTCTTCTCTTGCTGAAATTCTTCAACTATATCTTTTGCATTGGAAATTAGTGCATCACTAAAAGCAAAAATCATCTCTTTTGCCTCTGAGCTATAAGACCAATTTTCTACTTTTACAATAGTGTTACCCCCAGATGATACAATTAGGCTATCACCAATAACCCGCATATCACAGTCTAATGTAGACTTATCTTTTAGATCTACCAAACCAATCTGATGTTTATTCTCAGGTTGATTGTGATAAATTTGTAAGCCTTGTTCGTTGTTTGGTTTGTAATATTTGAAAGCACTTGGATTATCAGCTTTACTTTTGAATTCCTCTGGTTTTATAGTTTGATCATTTAACTTTATTGATAAACCTAAATTATTATGAGTACTAGAGTAATAATCTGATATCAGCAATGTACCTCTATCCGAGAGTAACATTAAGTCATTTTCTGACTTTAAAAAGAGTACTTTGTTTGAATCAAAAGTGAAGCAATCGTAAGAATTTATATCGTTAATACTGAGAATATTATTTATTTTTAAACCTTGATGACAGAAAGCCATTGCATTTTCAATCTTATCTTTTTCATCTTGCAGTGATATTTTTACATCATTGAATTTAATAGACAATGTTTGCATTTTAGGTTCTTGATAAAAGTTGCTTAATATCACAGTACAGAGGTTGCTTTCCCCTAAGCTATGGTCATTCATTACAACTAGATCATTCCTTAAACGCATAAAGGTATAATTTCCTGCTTGCTTTTGTATTATAATTTCACTTTCTTTCTCAATGTCATTTGTTGTTATAGCAATAGTTTTTACCTTTTTATCAAAAGTCAAGGGTGATGGTTTTAGCATCCAAGTTATCCTATGGTCAACCTTATCATTACTGTCCCGGTAATCTCGATAATCAATAGAATTAAATTTCATGGGTACATTATTCACAAAAATATGCAGCTTTTGATAAAAAAATAGACCATCTTTCACTCTTATTACCAAACCATCTTGTAAAATACCCCTTAGAATACTTTCACCAGAAATATGTTGAAAAATAGATTCTAAATTTTCATCCAAGTTGCCTTTTTCTAGAGCTTCTCTTAAGGTATTCTTTAAATCATTTCTACCCCCTTGATTACCTAATCTTTGTAGGGAATAACGCTTTAAAATATCTCTCATAGTATGTTGCTCTAGAGAACCATTTTTAAAAATAAACTTTAAAATATCTTTTAAATTATTTCCTTTTAAAATTTTCTCCAAAGTATTTTGTTCGACCTTTATACGTAACTTAATCAATAAGTCATGCCCATCTTGCAAAACTTCTGGCAAATCAACTTGAGTTTCTAAGACATTCTTAAGTATCTTTACTACATTACGTAAATCTATAGTGGAATAAGTACTATCACCATCAACATTATATATGCCTATTTCAGAAAAAGAACTATCCCAAAATTTTTGCTCATCTAAAGTAATTACATATATATCTTCACCACCATTACCTATTAAATAACTCTTTAGAAGAGGGTTGTTATATAACACTTCATGTTTACCATGCCCAACAATAACTGTTTCATTATTAGATTGGACAGTAATAGTCATATTTAATCTATTAGCTATAGCTGGATAGTCTCTTACAATCTCTTCAATGGGCTTATCAGTATTTTGCAGTGCATATAGATTGCCATGTTTACCTACCTTCATTTGGGTGCTATCATTGAATATATAATTAGAATTAGCTGGAATATCTGAGATAGTAAGATTGAATACCTTATTAGATGATGGTAGTAGAGAACTAAATGTAATGTTTTTAACTGTGTAAACATCTCTATAAATATCTCCACTACCAGCAATGTTAAGATTAATGTCTTCAATGTTTTGAATATTAATATTTTTTAAGTCAGCAATAGTGGAATTAAAAATAAAATCGTTATGTGTTTTGTGATGATAATTAGCAAGTAAATTAACTTGTGCACTCCCTTCCATATCAGGAAAAATCGTATAGGTAAAATTCTTCGAATAAGCAGAATTATTAATTGTAGTGTATGGCCTTACTACAAGCTGCATATTATCGTCAGGCTCAAATACATCAATAACATCAGGATTATCTTTATTTTCTCCACCTCCACCATCAACATATCGTGTATTATAGTTACATTTTATAATATCCTTTTTACCTTTTCTAGCTTTTATTATATTCATATTCTTTATTTCTAAAGTATTACTTGGTGATATTTCTATTTTTCCATATCCTCTCAGACCTTCTACTAAGTCAATAACTAGCTGATGTGCATTTTGTGAAAAATTTACTAAATCTATAGTATTGTTTCCACCACTGCCATCTAATTTTCCTGAGATATTATCTCCTTGTAATATAAATATATCATCTTTATCCCCACCTCCAAAATCTTTGTCACCATTTTCAACTAAAAGAATGTGAGGACTATCCTTAAAACCAACTGCTACATCTCTACCTTGACCTAAAGCAATTAGAGTATGATTTCCTGTTCTTCCAACTGAATAAGATAGACCAATAGCATTAAAACAATGATATGTATTCTCATTACCACCAAGTTGCAATGGAGCAGACGGTAAGCAAAACAATTCTCCTCCTTCTGGTTTATCTGGTCTCGTTCTGCTAAGCCTTATGTTAGTTTTCTTCTTATCCAAATATACTGTATTATCTTGATCCAATTCAATTTTTTTATCGCACTTAGTATTATCTTGACAATGATATAGCCCATAATTTTCCCTAGGAGGACAAGGTATATCATAACAACTTCCTGAATATCCTAAATTAGTTACTTCCCGACGACTGCTATAATAACATGTATGAGAAATTATACGACAATTAGTATCAACAAGTTTTCCAGTAGGAAAAACATACTTTTCAATATCTGTATGATCTTTTAAAAACTTAATTGCATTTTTAACTAATTCATTATTAGCTTGCTTTTCTTTCATTAATTTTTCTAGGGATTCTTCCATTTTCATATGTAAAAATGCACGTAGACCTTCAGTAAACTTTTCTCCTCCAGTTAAGTGAATAATTTTATCTTCTGCCTCAACTGTTTTAACTGCCATATAAATATCAGTACCAATAAATATTACAGCTCCAATTGCTGCTCCAATAGGGCCAGTAACTGATGATACACCTTCTAATAATCCAGCAATTTCAGCAACTTCTATACCAATCTCTGCAACATCAACTCCAATATAAATACTATCCCCTATAACACCAACTAGTGCATCTTGATTACCAGCTTTAAGTGCTTTGACTTGATTTACTAGGTCATAAATAACAAATGCTGAAGGAACACGTGCAAGAAAAGGTGATGCCATTCTTAAGCCTTGACCCAGTAATACCTTTCCTTCCGAAACTAACCCTAATCCTCTAGCAGATGCAGCTTCTGCCATTTTGCTTAAAAGTGGATTACCAGCTATAAAACCCAAATTAATCGCTACACCTTCTTTATTACCACTCAGTAGATCACCCATAAGATTTTTATACATCATACCTTGCATAGCCCAGCCAGATACTCTACCAACTCTTCCAAGATGATTCATAACTTTTGGATTACTATTAACAGTATTAATAAAATCTTGAAATCTACCTTTCTTATCTAGGAATACTGTGTTAGTAAGACCTGCGCCTTCTGCTACTCTTTTTATCTTTTCTACTGCTCCTGGTCTTTTAAAAATATTTTTTGTTTCTTCCTTATTTTCTATTTGTTCTTTTAACTCACCTATAATGTCTTTTATTTCTGGATCTAGTGAATCTAAATTTATACCTTTAACTTTTTCTATGAATCTTTGTTCAACATCTAAGTCAATACTCAAATCTTCAGATGCTCGTTGAGAAAATTCAAGAAGCTCACCATAAAATTCAATATTATTTGTCCTGCTTATTGCATCATTAATATTAAACACTTCTTTAATACGTTTATTTTTCTCTTCTTCTGTTATTTCCTCCTCTTCTTGTGAGTCTATACACTTAAGGCCTGCCTCACGTTTCTTTTTGCTTATAGTACACCCTCTTGTTTGTGCTAATGCCTCTTTTAAATCTTGATCATATAACCCTATTCTTTTTTGAAGTCCAGCCTTGGTAACAAAATCCTTCATCCACTTAAATACTTTTTCATTCTCAGTAATAATTGCAACCCTTAAGCAATGCTCTATGTCTATTACGGAAATGCTTTGTCCTAATGCATCATATAAATCAACTGCCTTTTCTACACTAAGATGTGGTACGACTCTCTCAAGAAGTGACATTTGTTCTTCAGGAGAAAAGCGCTGCTGCATTATTATCTCAAAAAACATTGATTTTCTTTTATATCCAAATACTTCATAAGATGATTCTAATGCTCCTTGCAGCACACCATGTTCATGTGCCCTATCTATTAACAAATTTGTCACTTCAAAATTACCATTTTCAATTGCAGTACAAAATGGAAAATACGCTTCACCCAATTGGGCAAGATCAAACTCGTTATATTTCAGCATATCACCCTGTTCTATGCCTAACTCTTGTGCTCTATCTAAAATGCTTTTTACTAATTCGACATTACATTCTAGTGACTTTAGAAATATTACGTAGTGACCACGTTCTAACATTTCACGTTGTATATTTTCTTCAAACTCTTTGATTGTGTTCCATAAGTATTCCATCGCACTAGGATCAAGAGCTTGAATTAATGATGCATTATCTCTTAGTAGTTTAAGTTGCGCCTCACTTCCAAATTCTCCTCCCAATTCTCCTGCTTTATCCCATATAAACTTAAAATTTTTAGGATCTTTGCGTATCATAGTAACAGCATATTTTTCTAATATTTCAAGTTGCATCCCCCTACGGTCTGCTGCAAGTCTTTCTGCTTTACCCAGCATAGACTTCGAATACTCATCTTGGTGTGGTAAACTAGCTAATTTTTCTGACACTGCAAGCTGCATCTCCATACTTTCTACTCTAAATTCTTCTGCTTTATCCAGTATAAACTTCAAACTCTCATAATCTTTGCATAATAAAAGATTACCATTAGCAAAGTTTCTTAACATTTCAAGCTTGATCCTCTCACGTTCTGCTCCAAATTCTTCTGCTTTATCCCATATAAACTTTAAATCTTTTAGATCTCCATTAGCGAAAGCCATTCTAAGTGCCCTATAACCTGAGCTTTGTAACATTTCACGCTGTACATCTTTCTCAAATTCTTCTGCCTTATTCCATAAAAATTTCACTGCCTCTATACCAACACCACCAGCAATATGGAACATAGAGTAATCCTTAGCCTTTAACATACTAAGCTGTAATGTTTTTCCTTCTTTCAACTGCCCAACTTCACCCCATAAAAATTTCATCATTTTTATATAATTTTTTTTATAATAATTTCTGTTATTTACATAGTGATTAAAAATTTCGAAAGCACCATATCCATCAGCTTCTAACATAGAAGGTAATAGTCTATATTCTTTGCTTGAATCTACTAATATTTTAACAACTTCAACATGACATCCTTGCACAGCAGACCTAAACGCTTCATAATCATTATTAGACAGTAAATGATGCCGTAGTGGTGCAAGTCCTTCATTCCTTCCTTTTGCTTCTTCCAAAAACGTTGCCACAATTTCATGATAACCACGATTAACAGCATCCATAAATGAGGGAAAAAACGTCCTTATTATCATTGGCCGAATATGTTCAAACGCTCTTGCTCTCTCAAACAAGGTGTCTACTGCTTCTTTATTGTTATGTTCAATAGCAGATAATAATATGTCAGTGTCTTGCAACACAGTAATTTGCACTTCTTTTCCTATTTCGTTTCCTAACCTGTAGGTTACATCAAACAAGTAATTAATTACTTCTTTACTAGAGAGACGAGCTGCAGCTTTAAATATTACATGATTATTATTCTCCAATACTCCTCTTAATCTATTTGCTTCTACTTTATTTAAAAATAATTTCACAATATTAACATCCTTTTTTTTAAGAGCATTTTCAAATATGCTTAAAGACTTATGGTCTCCTGGACACTGTAAAACTTCTAGATAATTTAAACCTTGCTCCACCTCTAATGATTTTAGTTCACTTAAAAGCATCCCTATAGCTACATGATGACTATGCTTAATAGCAGGAACAATTCCAGCAATACGACTTGTCGATTCAAATAAAGATGGCATCAAGCCCAATCTTTTTATCTCACCAAATAGAGAGTTAAAAAATTCATCACTCTTATCAGTATTATACTTAAATACTAGCTCCATAGATCCGTAGGCTAAATTTTCTTTAGAGACTCTTCCTTGAGATCTTAAATTCTGGTTATTAATAAGCTCATTGAAATAAGTTTTAGCTTCATCCCACTCATTTACTGCACAAGCAACAAAAAACTTAGCTCTTAAAAACAGAGTATCAAATGAAATACCTAAAGCTTCCTTAAAAAAATAAGGTAATTGCTGTTTGTGTTGACACTCATAATACAATTTAAATATATTTGATAAGTCATATTTATTATAATTTAACATTGATTCATAATTTTCTATTATTGCTACACGTCCAGCTTCATTAAAATTTAATTTCTGTAGTAATGGTAAAAGAGGCAATGGGAATTTCTTATCAACACCATAACTATATGTCGCCATTGTCTTCATAACTTCTGAATAATGATTCTGAACTAGATGAACAAAACCATCGATTTCTTGCTTAGTAAACTCGCTAATAAAACTTTGAGGTAACCTATGACCATTCACTAATTGATCTATAAATTCTTTTCTTGTAAAAATACCTTCCATTCTTTGAGATATTGTATTATATGGTATTTCCATTAAATCCATAGGCCTTACCGTACCAAGCATACGTTTAAGGCCATCCATTTTCTCATATGGCGTTGTAAAAAAATCATCTATTGCAACATCAGTACCTTTTAATCTTTCAGTTATTTCTTCATGAATAGCTAGAACCATAACTTCTCTTAGAATAGCCAGGATAGACATCAGATTTAAACTTCTTTTTTGCCTATTACTTATTTCCTCACCTGTTGATAAGCCATCTTTTAATTCTATTCCTTGCCCTTCTGCAATAGGAGAACTCTGCTTAACAGAAGGTATAGCTTCTCCGTTAGAAGAGCTGCTGCTTGTTTGAGATTGCATAGCACCATCAAAGACACTTTCCACCATATCAGTTGTTTCAGCCTTTGAAGTTGAACTACGACCTGCATTAGAAGTATTGTAAAAATCAATTATCATAAAATCCCCCATGATTACATCAATTGAGTTGTCTTTACACAATTTATGATTGAATTGCAATATTATATTTTATAAATTTCTCATAATTTTACTTATAGTAAGAACAACTTCTGGTTTATTTTAGATGTTAATTTTTATCATTAATCAAAAGAGTAAAATATATTATAGATCTATTTAAAATCTCAACTACTGGATTAGTTAGAATATTCTTTGATTTATTATTTTATTTATTCAACCACTATGGATTAGAAATCCAAAGAATGAGAAAAAGCATAGAATGCTAATTTACCAATTCTCGTTTAGAGTGATTTTATCATCTGATCAGTTACATTTCCCTTACAAAATAGCCAGCTGCCCATAAATCCATTCTTCAATTCCGGAAAATTTTGTTTTCTTCCCTTAATCATTTGCACTTTATACTCAAATATAGAAACATATATATGGACATGATTTGATGTAATTTTTCCTCTGATTTCTACATACCTCTTGTACTACATCTTTGGTTCTCTACCAACACTGATATTTCATACCATATGATATATATACCAAATGGCTGCTTTTCCTCTAATATCTCCTCAAACTTACCATCAGCTATTATATACTTGAAAGCAATCCCAAATTTGGGATAATAAAATAAAAATGCTATTTAATAAAACACTCATCAAAAAGAGGAAGATATAAAGGATTAGATAATTTATTGTATTTCTTAAATATTTTTAAAAAATGCATTAATTGCTGCATCTCTAAATGTTTCATTAACATCAGGGTGAGAATGACATATTCGGTAAATATCTTCTGTAGCGGCACCATATGCCATAGCTACTGCTGCTTCATTAATAAGAACATCTGCATATGCACCAATGATATGTACGCCTAATATTTCATCCTTATCTTTTGATGCTAATATTTTAACAAATCCTTCAGTATCTCCCTCTACTCTTGATCTGCCGTTTGCAGCAAAAGTAGATTTCCCAGCTTTGTATTGAACATTTTCTTTTTTTAGCTCTTCTTCTATTTTACCGATAGAAGATACCGCAGGGTGAGTATATATCACTGAAGGAATAATGTCATACTCTACGCTTGGAAGCTGGCCTGCTATTATCTCTGCAACTGCAATTCCTTCTTCTTCTGCTTTGTGTGCCAGCATTGCCCTGCCGATTACATCGCCAATTGCATATACCCCAGAAACATTTGTTTCATATTTTTCATTTACCTTAATAAACCCACGACTATCTTGCTCTATAATATTTTCAATTCCAAGATTTTGAGTAACTGGCCTGCGACCTACAGCCACTAATACCTTATCTACTTCAATAGTACTTAATGTATTATCAGATGCGGATTCAATTACTATTTGTAATGCCCCAGCTTCTTTTTTAATTTCCTTAACTTTGCTACTTAATTTAAAATCAATACCTTGCTTCTTTAAAACTGACAGCAGATTCCTGCTTACTTCATTATCCGTTGAACCAGCAATTTTATCGAAAAACTCAACTACAGTAACCTTTGAACCTAATCTACTCCACACAGAAGACATCTCAAGCCCTATAGCTCCTGCACCAATTACTGCAAGCCTACCTGGAACAGTGGGAAATGATAATGCACCTGTTGAAGATACAACATCTTGCTCATCTACCTCTATTCCTGGTAAAGTAGCAACATCTGACCCTGACGCAATGATTATATGCCTTGCTTTTATGTTTTTTCCTTCAACAGAAACTGATAAATTGCCTTTTTCAAAAGAAGAAATACGACCAATTCCTGTAATTTTAGTAACTTTATAACTATTAAATAAAGAATCTATTCCTTGGCCTAACTCATTAACTTTAGCATTTTTAAAATCCATCATTTTGTTTAAGTCAAAACTTGGATTATCTACTTTTATGCCAAATTTACTGACATTGTTGACTATGTTATAATATTCATGTGAGTAATGTAGTAGTGCTTTTGATGGAATACAGCCACGATTTAAACATGTTCCACCTAAAACTGGGTTGCTGTCAACACAACCAACCTTAAGCCCAAGTCGTGCAGCTGTAATTGCACATTTATACCCAGCTGGCCCTCCCCCAATAATTATGATATCATAACAAACATCACTCATATAAATTCCTTATTTTAAATAAACCACCACCATTTGTTGTAATATAGAAAGAAGAGTCAGAAGAAACCAAACTGTGATAGGTTCCTTTTGGTATACTATTGACTTTTTCAATTGTTCCAGCACTTGGATCAATCTTCATAAGCATACCTTGATTTGTTGTAATAAATAACTTATTTTGAACAAACACAGGTTCATTAAGGTAAGTGCTATTATCTATTTTTGTTAATTCCAAGGTCCAAATTGACTGACCATTTAGTAGATCTAGTGCTATGACCTTACTATCATCTGTGATTATAAACAAACTATTTTCATTAGCTTCCGATACAGCTTTAACATTCAATGTTTGCAACCAAATCTCATCTCCAGAATTTAATTTAAGAGCAAATATGCCAGATCCATTTGTAACTATTACTTTTCCCCCTTGAATTCTTGGTGTGCTAATAACATCTGTAAAAGGATGATCTAGAAAATCTGAAGTAGGTAATTTATGCTCCCAAAGCTTTTCCCCATATTCATTAAACGCTGCTATATCGCCACTTGAAAATGGTACAACAATGATATCATTATTAACTACAGGAGAAGTAGAATTTAATTTTGTAAACTCTACCTGACTACCTTGGTAACTCCATGCTAAGCTGCTATCTTTTACACTTATTGCATATAAGTAATTATCTATAGTTAAAGCTATCAGCACATCATTTAATATTGCTACTTCACCCCTAACAGGAGCTTTTAGTTCCTTTTGCCATATTATTTTACCTTTTTCGGGGTCTATTTTATAGACTACATTCTCTATCGTGCAAAAAATATAATCATATTGATATAAAAGACTTGCCCTAATATACTTTTTTGTTGGAAGATTCAACTTCCACTTTAAATCACTTAGATTTTCATTATCTAATAGATATAAATTACCTTGTGCATCTAGCACAGCTATATCATCTTTTAATACAACTGGAGCTACAATTCCTTGCGATGATTTTGTTATGATAGGCGATCTTGTTAATTGAGAAGCTTGACTTTTTATTTGTTCTGTAGAAACATCATTTCTTATATCTTCTGCCTTATTACTAGCTGCTACTAAAGTAAGTGATAATAAAAATAATATAAGACCTAAAGTTTTCACTGTTAACTTTTAAATAACTAATTTTCTAACATATTTGTGTTCTTAAAGCAAATTAAAAGTAAAATAAATAAAGAGGTTATTATATAACTTTATCAACAAATGAATGATACTCGTTGATCCAGTTGATTTCATCTTGGGTTAATAAGTTATAATTTATTAATCTTTTATCATATGACACGCATGTTAATTGTTTAAAACCTAAGAATCCTTCTGTTTTTTCCTCTACATACATCAAATTTTCAATGCGTATGCCATATTCTCCTGGCTTGTAATATCCTGGTTCATTAGAAAGTATCATTCCAGGCTGAAGGGGAATATTATTACCTTTTGCAATGGCATGCGGCCCTTCATGTACTGCAAGGTAGCTACCAACTCCATGACCAGTGCTGTGGCTGTAATCTAAATCTGCCTGCCACAGGTGCATGCGTGCTAATATATCCAACTCTCCACCAGTTGTGCTGGGAGGAAAGATAGCTCGTACTATTGCTATATGAGCTTTAAGTACTCTAGTGTAGTTATCTATCTGCTCATTTGAGGGTGTACCTATTGCAATTGTTCTTGTTATATCAGTTGTGCCATCTAAGTATTGCCCTCCTGAATCTATGAGGTATAATCCATTTCTCTTTATACGTTTGTTTGTTTTTTCATTTGCTCTATAGTGAATTATAGCTCCATTTTCAGCAAATGCTGAAATTGTAGGAAAGCTTAAAGATTTAAATAAATTTTGTTTTTGTCTAAACTCTAAAAGTTTTTCTTCTGCATTTAGTTCTGTAATACCTTTATCTATGTTTTTTTCAAGCCAGTTCAAGAAATTTGTAACTGCAGCTCCATCCCTAATATGAGCGTTAATTGCACCTTGTATTTCTGCTTCGTTTTTGATAGCTTTAGGCAGAGCACACAAGTCTTTTGCTTCCATGATATTCTTACCATCAAGCAATTTCATAATTCTCATTGGTACTGTTTCAGGATCAATTATTATTAGGTCAATTTTATTTAAAACGTTACCAAGGCAACTGAAGCCTAAGACATGTACATGCTCATCTAACCTAAACTCAAAAGACAAATCTTCCATAAAAAGATCCACATGACCATTCCCATAAAGAATTGCATAGCTAAGTACTACAGGGTTATATAAAAAGTTGTCATTTCTAATATTAAGCAGCCACGATATTGATTCAGAGCTTGTCAGCAACACTGCATCTTGCTTGTTTATTGTTTTTGCTACGTCCAAACATTTCTGCTTGCTGCTTTTGCCAGAATATTGTAATGGATAATTAATAACTTTTTGTTTTGTTGCAAAAGGACGATTCCATAGTTCATCTATAGGGTTATCATCTAATGGCTTAAGCACACAAACTCCCTCATACTTTCTAATTTGATTTAAAGTAAATAGCGATATTTGGTAAGCTAAGATGCTATTTTGCTGTAAGTTTTCTTTAGCCCACTGCCAAGGAGTTTTTTTGCTAATATCGAATATTTCATATATATTTAAGTCGATTTCATAACTTGCCTGCAGAATATAACGCCCATCTGTAAAAAAAGGAGATTTGCCTTCTTTTGTTACAATTACAGTACCATTTGTGCCAGTAAAACCACAGAGCCATTTAAGTCTCTGTTTATTTTCATGTGGGTAGTCGCTTAGGTATTCATCTTTGTTGTGAAGCAAGAACGCATCTGCCTGTGCTTTCTTCATTAAGTTATTTAGTCTTTCAATCATGGTATATTATCAACCTATCGTTTTTTATAGTGAAATCAAAATGTTTGAGTAAATTCATTCCCAACAAAGAGGTAGACATAGGATATGTATTTATACTAACTCTCATATTTTTTACCACAAAACTTCCTATTTTTATCTTAGGAATTTCAACTGATCCAGCTAGTACTGTACCATTTGCTGTTTGATATCTTTTGAAATCTCTAATCTCTTTTAAATTAACGCCAATTTTCTCTGCATCTTTCAGTGATAACACAGTATCTGTGGCTCCTGTATCTAACAGAAAAGTAATATTTTTTTGATTAATTTCTGCTTGAATGTAGAAATGTCCGTTTGATGACTGTTTAAACTCAAGACTGCCATCCTTTGCAACATATCCTTTGTATGGGAAAAATACAGTAACTAATTTACTATTTAATATTTCATCACGTAGACCATAAACAGTGGCAATAGATGTGATAATTATTAGCCATGTTACAATATATTTTACATTAAAGTTTTTACTAAATATTACGATAAAGGCCAAAATTAACAGTAAAAATATGCAGTATAAAAGCATTTAAAACTCTTCATTTTATTTAATATACACTATAAATCAGATTTCTTTTAAAAAGTTTTACTAATGGCTTTCAGTAATTCAAATGCATATATCTTAATAAAGACAGATTTTTATTGATTTTTATTATTAGATATACTAATATAGTAATAATTAAATGGGGGAAATATATGCCTAAGAATCAATTTACTCAGGCAGATTTTGAGGAATCAGTAAGGCAACGGTGGTTGACTGATAATCTTAAAGCAGCAATAAAACTTATAGATTGGAATAGAAAGGTAAATGCAGAAATTGAGGAAAAACAAAAGCAAGAACAGGAGAAGCTTGAACAACAAAAATTAAAAGATTTAAAGCAAGAACAACAAAAAGCGAGTAGTAGTTCAACAAACACAGAACAATCTCCTACAAAAGCAACTGGCGCAAGACCAAAACAAAAAGAGCCGGAGAAAAAAAGGTGCAAGAAAAAATATAAGGAAAATAGGGAACAAAAAAATAAAGAACAGCAGCAGGAAAGGGATAAGCAAGCCTACTCTAATTTTAAAGATATATTAGACCAATATTTCGAAGACATAGTGGTAAAGATTACAGCTCATGTACTAATTGATATTAAAGATACGAGTAATATTAATATGAGGGGTGACTTATTTAAAAAAAATGAGAAATATGAAAAGCAACACATGAATCATCGAGAAAAACTAAGATTTTGCATAAAAGGATATGTTGCTGCTCTAATGTGCAAGAAACTACTACATGAAGGTAATATAGGTATTTCATATACAAAACTGCCAATGGGTTTCCAAGAAGAATTAATTAGTAATACTAAAACTTACGAGCAAGGATTCATGTCTGATTCTCAGGTAATGGTACAATTTGAACCAATTTATAAAAATATTAAGAAAAATAATGCCAAAGAAACATTTCGAGATAAATTTTATAAAGAAATGCAGACAAAGTTATCTAAGTATGGAGTAAAAATTCCTGATATCAGATATTCAGATGTACCTGATATTGAAAATATAGAGAAAGTAGAAAATGATTTGACAAGTGAAATTAATACTCTGGTTAAAAAAGATGATCTTTACCCTAAAGAGGGAGCTGTAATGCCTTGGGGTGTTTTATCTGATAGACGTAATTTCACAGACATATGTGAATTTTTAGATAATATAATGAAGAAAAATAACTACTTAATAGATATGGATTCATTAGTAAAAAAATATCAGCCAAACAGCTCAGTGGAAGAAGCTTCTACTAAGCCAAATAGCACTCGAGAAGTTAATGACCAAACTCTCTAGAAAGTAGAGGGCTGAAACGTTGAGAAGGTAAAGTATTATTGTACTAAATTATGGTTGCGGGGGTAGGATTTGAACCTACGACCTTCAGGTTATGAGCCTGACGAGCTACCGGGCTGCTCTACCCCGCGTCACTAACTATTAAAATAGTATAATTACAACTTATAGCGTTTTAATTTTTAATGCAATAAAAATATTAAATTTTATAATTTAAGAAATTAATTATTTTAGATAAAAATTAAATGCTAATTTTTCTAAAAAGAATATTCTTATCAGCTAATATATTGATTAATTATATAGCGTATAATCTCAAAAAAGAATCACATAACTTAATATTATGGGCTCCAGTCCTTCAAGGAGCTGGTATTTTAGTTTATTTTTCTCTTAGCTTTGAGCCAAATCTGGTTGTTACTATATTAGTTTTCTTTCTAGTATTCTCTTTATTTGCTGTAATTGTTTTTTACTACAGAAAATATTTAATACTTCTTCTTCTTACATTATTATTGTTCTTAGGGTTTATCAGTGTAGTAATTAAAACAAGATTAACTTCTACCCATACGATTAATCAAAAAATATACGTAAAAAACATCATAGCAAAAGTTAAAGAAATAAATAAAAAGGGTTCTTATGAACAATTGCTGCTTAGTGAAGTGCAAAATATCAGCAAGATAGATAATATTAAGATTACAGTGCGAACAAAGGTAGAAGAAAATGTTGATATAGGAGATCAAGTAATGCTATCAGCCGCTCTTTTTCCTCCTAATATCGCTCCTTCAGAATACTCATACGATTTTGCCAGAATATCGTATTTTCAAAAAATTAGTGCTGTTGGTTTTTCTACAAGCACAGTCACATTATACCAAAAAGCAAATAGTAAGAAATTTCATGAATATATAGAGTCGTTTAGGCAATATATTTATAGTAACCTGCAAAAAAATATGAACAAGTTGCATGCAAATATTACTGCTGCTTTACTTATTGGTAAAAAAGATGGAATAGATAAAAACGTAATGAATGTCATTAGAAATGCCGGTATTGCTCACTTATTTGTAATATCAGGATTGCACTTAGCGTTTGTTTCCAATTTATTTTTTCTTCTTTTTAGAAATGCATTTGCTTTATCTGAAACTATTACCCTAAAATATAACATAAAAAAAATTTCAGCAACAATATGCATAGTGCCAACAATCTTTTATCTCCTGATTACTGGCATGCAGATTTCTGCTCAACGTGCTTTTATTATGGTAACTTTAGTAGTTATAGCTGTTCTTCTAGAAAGAAAGTATAATAGTCTTACTTCAATAGCGTTTGCTGCGTTTGGAATTCTACTATTTCAACCAGAATCAATTTTAAAACCAAGTTTTCAAATGTCATTCTCTGCTGTACTTGCACTTATTGCAAGCTATCAAATTAGTACAGAAAAACTTCCAACTGGTAAAACAATTAAGTATTTTATTTCAATTCTCTTAAGCTCAACTGTGGCAAGTTTAGCTACTATGACATATACAATATACAATTTTAATTACATCTCAATTGGTGGTGTTGTTACTAATTTAGTTGCCATACCAATTATTACATTACTTACAATCCCGATGGGAATAATCTATGTAACACTGATTCCATTTAAGTTTGAATGGCTTATTTCAGGGGCTATTGAATATTCAATAGATATAGTTTTAAGGCTTTCAGAGAAAGTTGCAAATATTAAATACTCAACTGTATATATGCATAGCATTTATCCTGAGGCAGCAATAATTATAACCATTGGACTGTTATGGTTATGTTTGTGGCAGAGAAACTGGCGTTTTTGGGGCTTAGTTATTATAGTTATAGGAATATTTATTGGTATCTTTTATCAAACTCCAGATATTTTAGTAAACAGTAACAATGCTGCTACTCAAGAGAATGACGGTTTACTATATTCATTAACTAAGAAAAATAGAAATTTTATCAGTGTAACCTGGGCAAAGCAAAATGGCCAACTAAAGGCTTTACATTATAAAAATTATAATAGAGAAGATAAAAGATTATCATGTGATGACTTTGGCTGCATATATCAAAATGCGAATAAGTCAGTACTTATTGCCTATAAACAAGAATCAATTGTGCAAAACTGCGATAAAGTTGACTTAATAATACAGCTGAACAAATTTATTTATCCTGTTTGTAATACCGCAATTATAAGGTATGACGATCTTGAAATTTATGGTACGCATTCAATCTGGCTATCTAGCAAAAAGATCAAAATAAAAAGGATACGTAGCGATAGGCCATGGCATTTATTTGGCTTGAATGCATTTATATAGCATAAAAAAGCAGAATTAGCATAAAATTAAATACTCCATGCTATAGTGAGAATATATTTATTAAACGGAGTCTTATATGCCTTATAAGCCAAACACAGAACATATAATACAATCTATAGATGCTGATGACTGCATCCGCAATATAATTAAAGCTAATATGAAAGACATTATAGATAAGGTAAATAAATTAGATCTTGATAATAATGATATTAAAAATATTGCTAAAGAAATAACGACTACGATTGAATGGACCGAAGGTTTTAAATGTGGAAAATCATATACTAATATTCCAGAAGAAGCACAATTGTGTAATATAATCGCCGATATAATCGATAATCCAAATTTTTGTAATAGTGATGATTTAATATAATTAATTTAAGTAACCTTAAGTTTTTTTAAAACTTAAGGTTACATATTTAAAGCAGTTACATAAAACTGTTTGATTTATTAGCAGTTAAAAAATTCATAAAAACTTTTATTTAAAATTTATTACCGAAGAAAAAGCAGCTTGAGTTACAGTATTGTATAATTCACTAACCTTATCTGGATCAAAAACGATTATATCTTTTGATATTTCATTGTTCTCATTAAATAATTTATCTTCAATACTGTCTTTATCACTACACTTTTCTTTATAACAAGTAATCCTATAAGAAACTTCGTTATCCTCTTCTTCTTCTTTTGTCAATGTCAGAATCTCACTACTTTCTGTCATTACTTCATTTTCACCATTCCCATCAAATGTCAACTTATCCAAGTCACCAGTTACTGATAAACCTTCCTTGTTTAGCGTTAATTCTATTTTTTTCATACCCTTTATTTTAGCTATAGTCTTATTTATAGGATTGTTTTTTAAATTTTTAATTTCTTTATCCTTTTTTTCTTCTAAGCTTTTCTTCTCCTTATCCTTACTATGACTAATTGCTATACAAGCTATTCCTGCAGCTGCTATTGCTAGAAATGTTGAAGCAATTAAAGTTAAAGAATTTATTAATATATTAATCAAAGTATATTTGCAAAACTAAATCCTGATTTTCTACTGATTAAGTGGTATAATCTTCGCTATTGGCCTCTGCTGTGAACAGCACTAGATATTTAATCCAATCAAGTATATTATACCTTAATAAAAAAAGAGATATTGTGGGACAGATATTACACACAAGACAACGTACGCTGTGCGAACAGAATTACAGCGCTTACAATCACGCAGTTAAGTAAACAATATAACCTGAATCCTAAAACGGTCTTAAAATGGAAACTTCTATAGAACTATGGGCCCTAATTATCTGAGAGAGAGGAATTACCGTCAAAAATCTTCAGATGATTGTTTTTTAAACAACTACCTTATCTCGCAGTATCGTTGCTTAAAAAGACACAATCTTTACCTAAAAAGAATATTAAGCCAAAACTTCAAAAAATACGATACTTTTATGTTGATATTTGTGAAAAAAGAGGAAAAAGTTTATATTTATGTAGGAATATTGTAAATATCTGGGATTCTCGCACAGGCTGCTATTTTCTTGAAATTTGCTGTGCCTTATAAGATTCATAACTGTATTCAATTCTCCCATTCTTTGCTTAAAAAAGCTTCTAAAGACAAAATTCATGACTTCGATATAAGAAATTCAACATTGTTTGACTAAGTTTATTGGATAAATGGGCAGAATGAATAGAACTATTAAACAAGCCACAGTTAAGACTTACCATTATGAAACAGTTAACCAACTGAATTTATGACTTCTTGAAAGCTATGCTCAAAAACTCAAGACCCTCAAATTTTAACACCATGGAAAAGATATTGTCTGAATACAAATTAACATGTTTCATTCAAATCCTTATCATTACTTGATGGGACTAAATATCTAGTCTCAAATATTAATATTTTACCTAATCTAAATTAGAGGATCTTTCTTTTATCCAAAGCAAGAATTACTCTATTGCTGTACTTAATAAATTAGAATGGTTTTAGCAAAAAGTTACAAATGAATAAGGAGGGTAATGCAAGCCTTTAGGTGATAATGTGAAGATTTCTACTCCATTATTTGTAACACCAATTGAATGTTCAAATTGAGCGGAAAGCGAAAGATCTCGCGTTGTCACCGTCCATCCATCGTGTTTACTTAATATAGTATCATGCTTTCCAGCATTAATCATAGGTTCAATAGTAAAGAACATTCCTTCAGACAATACCATGCGTTCATCTTCATCATAATAATGCAATACACTAGGAGGAGCATGAAAAACTTTTCCTAAACCATGACCACAATAATTGCGCACAATAGAGTAACCATACTTATTTATATGTTTCTCTATAGCCAAGCCAATTTCATTAAGATTAATACCAGGCTTCACTTGTTCTATTGCTGCCATTAGAGCTCCATAAGTTGCATCACAAAGGCGTTTTGCTTTAATTGATGGCTCACCAATCCAAAACATACGGCTTGTATCTCCGTGCCACCCATCTAATATTACGGTAACGTCAATATTTAAAATATCTCCATCTTTAAGAGGAATATCATCTGGAATGCCATGGCAAACAACAAAATTTTTTGAAGTACAAATCGATTTTGGATAGCCTTTATAACCTAAAGGAGCAGGCACTGCTCCAGATTTTACAATGAAATTATGACATAAATCATTTAACTCATTGGTTGTAACATCTGGTTTTACATACCCAGTAATAAAATCAAGTACTTCTGCAGCTAGCCGGCCAGCTTTTCGCATATATTCAAAGTCTTTTTGCGAATGAATAGTAATATCTTTCATTAAACTTCAAATTAACTTAGTAGATTAATCAATAAATATTATACTATTTAGTCAATGTTAGCTATAATTTCGTTTCAGTAAAACTCCCAACTATCAGTCTAGCAAATATTCCTTTGTTAAAATCTCAGCTATTTGCACTGCATTTAAAGCTGCACCCTTTCTTAAATTATCGGCAACTATCCACATATTTAGTCCATACTTAACAGTTTTATCCATGCGAATACGAGATACATACACAGCATTCTCTCCTGGTACTTCACATTGGGTCATATACCCTTTATCTTCACGTCTATCGTAAATCAATACTCCTTCTGCATTATCTAATACCTCATACACCTGCTCCTCTGATATTGACTGATTAAACTCAATATTTACTGATTCAGCATGACCGGTAAAAACTGGTACTCTGACGCAGGTTGCACTTACCTCTATTTCATCGCCAAGTATTTTTTTTGTCTCTGTTGCCATTTTCCACTCCTCCTTTGTTGATCCATCTTCCATAAAGATATCTATATGAGGGATGCAGTTAAATGCTATCTGCTTGGTAAATTCTTGAGATTCAGCAGTTTCATTGATAAACATCTTTTTTGTCTGGTTATATAACTCATCCATTGCTGCTTTACCTGCACCTGAAGTTGCTTGATATGTTGAAACAACAACTCTTTTTATTCGTGCTACTTTATGCAGGGGATTAAGTACTAGTAGCATTTGTATTGTTGAACAGTTCGGATTGGCGATAATGTTGCGCTTTTTATACAATGCAATTTCTTCTGAGTTGATTTCTGGTATAATTAAGGGAACATCTGGATTCATTCTAAAAAAAGACGTGTTGTCTATGACTACACACCCAGCCTCTGCAGCAGTAGGTGCATATTTTTCTGAAATTCTTGCTCCTGCAGAAAATATCGCAATATCAGTGCCTTTAAAATCATAACCCTCAAGATATAAAGCCTCTATTACCTCATCTCCAAAGCTTAACTTTTTTCCTACTGATTCCTTTGATGCTAAAGCAACAATTTCACTTATTGTAATTTTACTTTCAGACAGTACTTCAAGAATAACGCGTCCAACATTTCCAGTTGCACCAATTACAGCAATTTTATACTTTTTTTCCATAAATCTTAATTACTTAATTAATTACATCATAGCAGATGGTTAAAACATCGTCACTAGTTATTGCTCAACTTTTCTATTATCTCTTCCATTTTATCAGGAGTAAGATTTTCATAATAGTCGTTGTTTATTTGAACTACAGGCGCAGCAGTACAAGCACCTAAACACTCTACTTCTTTAAGTGTAAATAAATTATCTTCAGTTGTTTCACCAACGTCAATTTCCAAAACTCTCTTGCATGTATTTAAAATTTCTTCACTACCACAAAGCCAGCATGGAGTAGTTCTACACACTTGTATGAGGTATTTACCAACTGGAGATAAATTATACATAGTATAAAAATTTGCTACTTCATATACTTGAATATGGGGAATCTTTAGGAAATCAGCTATATACGTCATTGCTGACTCTGGTATCCAGCCACCACACTGATCTTGCGCAAGATATAATAAAGACATCACAGCACTTGCTTGCTTACCATCAGGATACATCTTAATTGTATCCTCTGCTTTTTTTAAATTTTGAGAGTTAAATTTAAAATCGGGCTGCTCTTTTCTCAATGCTCTATTTTCTGTCATCTATCTACTTCACCAAAAACTATATCTAAAGAGCCTATAATTGCAACAACATCAGCTAGCATATGTCCTCGTGCCATGAAATCCAGTGCTTGCAGGTGTGCAAAGCCAGGTGCTCTAATTCTACATCTATATGGCTTATTTGTTCCATCAGAAACTATATATACGCCAAATTCACCTTTTGGCGCCTCAACAGCAGCATATGTCTCTCCTTGTGGTACATGATACCCCTCTGAGTATAACTTAAAATGATGAATCGTAGCTTCCATCGACTTTTTCATCTCAGCTCGTGGTGGTGGAGAAATCTTGCGCTCATCAGATTTTACAGGGCCTTTAGGTAATTTTTCTATACATTGTTTAACTAATTTAACGGATTGTCTTATCTCCTCTAATCTAACCAAATATCTGTCATAGCAGTCACCATTTTGTCCAACTGGCACGTCAAAGTCGAGCTTATCATATATTTCATACGGTTGACTTTTGCGTAAATCCCAGGGCAAGCCAGAGGCACGCAACACCGGACCGCTAAACCCTAAATCCAATGCCTGTCCTATCGAAACTACTCCTATATCAACTGTACGTTGTTTCCAGATTCTATTTTCAGTTAAAACATCATCAACATCATCTATATATTTTGGAAATTCTTCTATAAATTTCATAATATCATCAATTAAGTCATCAGGAATATCAGCAGCAACCCCACCTGGACGTATATAAGCCGCATGAAACCTAGCTCCTGATGCTCTTTCGTAAAAATTCAGTATTTTTTCTCTTTCTTCAAATAGCCAAAGAAGTGGTGTCATAGCTCCCACATCTAATGCTTGCGAAGAAATACTCAGGAGATGATTTAATATTCTAGTCAGTTCACAAAAAAGAACCCGCAAATATTGAGCCCGCAGAGGAACTTCACAGTTAAGTAGCTTTTCAACACATAAAGAGTAAGCATGCTCTTGTGACATTGGTGACACGTAGTCTAAACGATCAAAATACGGCAATGCTTGCAAATAAGTTTTATATTCTATTAGCTTTTCTGTACCACGGTGCAGCAGCCCAATGTGAGGATCAGCTCTTTCTATAACCTCACCATCCATCTCAAGCACCAAGCGCAGAACACCATGCGCTGCTGGATGTTGAGGACCAAAATTTAAAGTCATGGACTTAATATCTGGCATATAGAATAGAAGTATAATAGTTAAACATTAAATCGTATATGGAAGATCTGTTATGTCAACTTGTACTTGAATTCTTGTATTGAATTTGCAAGTTCAAGCTAAAAATATAAACCTTCCATATCAATAGACATACTGTAATAGCTATTGAAAAAAGGAGATAGAATATTTTAGAGAGAAGTAAGAAATTCGATAGAATTAGTTCTGCAAAAATAATTTAAACTTTTAAAGTAGGAGTAGTCTCATAAAATATTATATTGGGTTAGATGTCTCACTCAAAGAAACTTTTATAAGTATCGTTGATGAGAAAGGAAAAGTTGTTAAGGAAGAAGTTGTTGCAAGAAAAAGTAAAGCAATAGCAGAGAACTTGCTAAGTCAAGGCAAAAAATAAGAATCCATAGGGATAGAAAGTTGTCAATATCAATGTGTAAAGAGTTAAGGGATTTTGGATTACCAGTGATTTGTGTAGATGCAAGGGGTATAGCTCAAATGATGAGGGTTGGGTTGTACAGAGAAGTATTAGTAAAATCAGATAAATCTTACCAAATCAACTTGGAAGCAGAAGACAGTTAACATGTAGCAAACAGCAGATTATTGGAACAATAAATTGAAGATATACGGTTGGTCGAGGATTAAAATTTGAAAGCTTTTCTTTAAAAATAGAAGAAATGATCTAGATGAAGTTAGCAAAAACTCAATTGAAGCATTAGTACATAGCTTAGAAACAATAGAAGAATCAATTTGATAAATTACTTTCAGAAAAGTGCAAAAAAGATAAAAATTATTAGCCCAGGGGTTGGTATTATAGTAGCAATGACATACAAAGCTGCAATACACATAGGTTTGAAACATCTTATACAGTTGGAGCATATATGGGATTGAGCCCAAGACAGTATGCTTCTGGGGAGATTGATCGACATGGAAGTATATCAAACAATGGAGTGCAGAAGTATGCTATATGAGGCTGCGCAATCCTTGCTGACAAGATGTAAGAGAAAATTTAAGTTAAAAAGCTGGGGATTAGCAAAAAAGAAAGGTATGAAGAAAGCAATTGTTGCTGTAGCGCGGAAGTTGTCAGTAATTATGCATAGGATGCTAATTGATAGAAAAGAATTTTGTTATCAATAAACACTAAAGGAATATAGGTATAATTTTATTGAAAGTAAAGATAGTAATGCCGATGGAAGCGATAAGCAAGAACAGAGGATGAAGCTAAGACTTCGTATTAGTTGTATTAAATAAGATTTGAACTGACACTTAGAACAAAAAATAAGAGAAATGAGTACAATGCAAAAAAAAATACTAAAACTAGGATTTTAGCAAGACAACTAGGAAATGTGTCACAAGCGTATGGGATATTCAAATTTTATCGCTTCAAGGAGTTATACGAAAATGGAGATGAGATAAGTAAGAAAGTTTGCAAACAGAGTTTCGGAAGACATAGAAAGATCTGTATAGCAACAGAATTTCCAGCATATAAAAAATGAGCTGAGAAAAAAATAATATCTGAAGGTGGATAGTTGAGATTTTTAAGAAAAGACTTAAAGCACTAGAAGCAAAAAGATGGAATAATTCTAACAGCTTTAGAAAAAGTGAAAGAACAAAGATAGTGAAATTGATACTCAGGTTATCTGGGTGCTCAAGATACCTATTATGTAGGTAATATCAAAGGTATAGGACGAATCTACCAGCAGACCTTTATCGATACTTATTCTCGTTGCTAAGTCGATAAGACAGCAATTACCTCTTGTTAAATGATAGCCATTCTTTGATATTGCGTATTTTGACTGATAGAGGTACAGAATATTGCGTGAAATTATCAGCTTTATTTAGGCATATCGATCATTCTAGAACCAAAACCCACTCTCCACAGACCAATGCTTCACAAAACTATGCAAATCATCTTTAGAAATATAGTTCTTTAGAAGATCTACAAATTGATGTTGGTTGCGTTCTTACAATGAGACAATCAGACAAATATTGCTATGATAAAACGCCAATGCAAACTTTTCTTGATATATTGCTTTTTAGAAAAACATTAAATCAGGATTCTGATAGTATATTTAAATTCTTCTGTCAGTTAATTCTCATTTGTCAGATTAAGTGGTGTCTGGTACAGCTAATTTTGCTTTGACACAGTTTGTTGAACACTCCCGGTATATTTTCCTTAAAGTTTAATTTTCAAACTTAGGAAAGATTGGTTTAGCTATAGGCAATAAAATACCACTCTGGATTTTACTAATAAAATGTTTTACATCTCGTTTTTCATTTGGAATTTGCAACTGATCTAAAATAGCGTTTGCAGAACTTGGAATTACAGGTTGCAAAAGAATACCAATGATTCTTATATGTTCTAAAAGCTTATAAATGACCACATTTGTAAGCTGAAGATTAGTTTTTTTCAGCTTCCAAGGAGCACTTTGATCTATATAGCTATTTGCCTTTGATGCAATATTAAGTATTATAGACAAGATGCTATTAAACTCATATTTAAACAAGTGATCTCTTATTTGTTTTAATATTTCTTCATAATTTGGCAACTCTTCACTTCCTACAAACAAGTTATGATCAGCTTCTGGAACAAATCCTCTGTATTCTTTATGTATAAATGAGACTGTTCTTTGAATTAAATTGCCAATATTGTTAGCTAAATCTGAATTTATGCATTTTATCATTGCTGCTTTACAAAAATTACCATCCTTGCCAAAGGAAACTTCCTTTAGTAGAAAATACCTTATTTGGTCAGCACTAAATTCTGCAGTTAAACTAATTGGGTTAATGGTGTTGCCTATAGATTTGGACATTTTCTGCCCTTCATTTAACCACCAACCATGAACTGCTATTTGTTTAGGTAGAGGCAATTCTGCAGCAAGCAAAATTGCTGGCCAGTATACAGCATGGAAGCGCAATATATCTTTGCCAATAACATGAGTACTAAAACCATTTTTCCAAAATTTTTTGTATTCATGATTTTGAATATCTGGAAAGCCAAGCAGCGTAAGGTAGTAAGTTAGAGCATCAATCCATACATAGATTACATGGCTACTATTGTTTGGTACCTTTATTCCCCAAGAAAAACTGGTACGTGAAATTGAAAGATCAATCAAATCAGATTTTACAAAAGATATAACTTCATTACGTCTATGACTTGGAAAAACAAAATTTGGATGGCCTTCATATAACTCTAATAACTTTTCTTGCCATTTTGAAAGTTTGAAGAAATAACTAGGCTCCTCTACCCACTCAACCGGACTACCGGTTAGTGCTATTCCATCCACTAAATCTTTCTCTTGGTAAAATGCTTCATCGCGAACTGAATACCACCCTGAGTACGAACCAAGATATATTTCACCCTTCTCATACAACAAGTTCCATAAAGCTGTAACTGCATTTTTGTGTCTCTTTTCTGTTGTCCGTATAAAGTCATCATTTTGGAAATTCATTACCTGGCCCAGTTGCCTAAAAGACTCACTTGTCTTATCTGCAAGCTCTTGTGGAGAGATCATCATTTTTTCTGCTGCTTTTTCAACTTTCTGCCCATGCTCATCCGTTCCAGTAACGAACTTCACATCTTGGCCATAAAACTTTAAAAATCTCGACATAACATCACAGATAATACCAGTGTACGCATGACCAATATGTGGCACATCATTAACGTAGTATATTGGTGTTGTTATATAAAAACTCTTATTATCCATAGAACACGATTATAATGATTACTATATATAATAAAACCTTACTTGTATATACTCTATTTAATCTTGCTTAGCTTTATCTGAGTTATAGTTCTGTACAAACTTGCCAAATTTAAGAAAGCTTAGAACTTGTCTAAACATTTGCTTATTTGATGGAAAAAAGTATGACTGTATGGCAGCACAATATGATCTTTTGCTCCCTCAAGCTTTGTACTGTCAACAGAAACCTTACCATCACTTGGCTTATTAATAAGCTTTGATGAGATTGGATCAATGGATTTATTACCAGCAATAATGCCAAGCTCAAAATCTGTATTAGCAAAAATTTCCTTAAAACCATCCTGATTCGTAATGAGTTGCTGTCCTGCAGGACCATAAAGTTTTTTGTAAAGCATGAAATTCTTTAAAAAATCTGCAACTTCACTTCCATGATTTGGAGTACCAATCATTACCACACGTCCAAGCTTATCTGGTTTATATTTGTTAAAATACGCTCTGATTAATAATCCACCCATCGAGTATCCAACAAAATGTACTTTTCCTGTAACTGATGAGGCAAATTGGCTAATATCTTTATGAATCATATCAGCTAATTTTTCAATTGGATACTTAGTAGAAGGATAGTTGAGATTTAAAACTTTAAAACCTGATCCTTCAAGGAATCTAGATAAACTTCTCATACTACTACTAGTACGGAAAATTCCATGAAGGACAATAACACCATCTTGATTTAAAGGTGATGCTTTTTCACATCTTTTTGCAACACAAGTAAATAATACATTATCATTATTTAGCAACAACTTATGATATGATATTAAAAGTATTACACTGACAATAATCAGTGTAATAGACAGATATTTTTTAATACATTCTAAATACAATTTATACTTACCTACATGATTGCTTTAGTTTTGTGAATACTTAAGAAAGGTAAAATCGTAACCCTAAAAAGTGCGATGCTATTGAACTAATAGCAAACTTGCGTGCTATCCTCTCTGCAGCTTTTGTATTGTCATTAAATAGCACACCCATAGCACCTGCCTTATTAAACATATTTTCTTTTAAAAACTTTAAAGTATCGTTTACTAACCAAAGTAATTCACTTAGTGTTAAATTCAGTGCAATTCCTCTACCTGGATCAAAGAAAGCAAAGTTATCATCTCCATTTTTTGCAATTAACATTATACTCCTTTGCCAAAACGTTTCTCCAATATTGACAACGGCAAAATCTATGTAAGTTCCTATTTTCACTTCTTTCATGGTATGCCTAAAGAATTCCTCATTGACGGTAAGTAGGCCAGAACTATCTTTACTAAGAATCCATGGTATAAGAAGTGGATCAAATATGCTATGAGGTGACAATATAGCGCAATTTACCATCACCCCTATTGAATAGGGTATCTGATTTTTTTCATACATTTCGTTCCACCAAGTTACCACTACTTCATCAAATTTGTTAAATGTATCTGCTGCCAGTCGAGATTCCTTATTGCTCATAGCTTGAATATATTCACCAATAAGAAGAGAAATTTTGTCAGCTATTTTAACTTGTTCTTCTATAGGGTAAATAGTAAACTTAAGTTTTTTCTTATCACTTTCCACTATTCTTAGTATTGTTTGTAAATTACTAAGTATCACTTCATTGTTAGAAATCTGAGCAACATTTTCTTCATTTAATAATCTATAATATGCAACATAGCTAGAAAGTAGTACACATAATCCAGCATTATCTCTGTCTACTAAATATTCGTAAATACGCTTAAACTTATGTTTATCTTTATTTATTTCTGATATTAAAGTATTCTGATTAAACTCAATTACTTTTCGCTTGCTTTTTATACTCTCCCCTGCAAGGCAGCTACTGCCTATAGCAACAAGAAACACTAAAGTTATCAATTTTAATTTAAGGGCAAAATTTATATTCATAGAATTACCTATGTTACTTTACAATGCAGCTTACATATTGATTATAAAAAATTTCTAAACCTAAACAGTTTGTTGCATCATCAACACGTTACTTAAAGCAACACTTACCAACTCAGTAGGGATAACACTTAAATCTTCTAGTTTTGCTGTATTTAACTCTTTTGCAAAAGCACAAAGTCTTCCTTCGTCAGAGAATATGAATTCTACAAAATACTGACCACAATTTTTTGATTTTAATATAATATTAAAAACTTGCTGGTTGTTCTGGATCTTACTTAGTATACCCTGATTATCAAGTATTGTTCTGATTATATTTGACTTATCATAGGTATTAATATTCGGTGCCTTAAGTATTGAATACAATATATCACGATCAACTGATTTTAATCTTCTGCTAATATGGCCTTCAGCATCATCACTATAGTCTTTAAAAATTCTTTTCAGTACACCAGCACCATCATTTAAGATTAATAATTCATCTAAAAGCCATTTATTCTCTATAATGTTTGTGTAAAATTTTTGATCACCTAAAACTTCCATAACTAAGTATGATGCAGGCAGTTTTTCTAGTAATCTGCAACAAACATCTGGTGCTTCCATTATCCTTGCAAATATCTCATCATTATCAAAAATATCCTGAATCCAACCTTCATATGAATACATTGCTTTATCAGTACTAAACGTTATCTCTAATATTTCTTCTAGAACATCTATGTGCTTTCTAAACTTATCAAAGCTCTGCATATTGTTAAAAACATTCTTAACTAAACATGGAAATTGATGTTCGTGACTCAACTTAAGTAACATGTCAAAAATATCAATGTTATTTATTATAAGATCTAAGCACTCTTGATCGTAAAAAACTGCTCGAATTGAATCTTCATTAAGTTTGTTATGCTCTAATATTTTTTTAAAAATATTTTTATTCTCTTTTATCTTCAAAAGAACATTTCTATCATTAAACACTGTTTTAATGAGCTCAATGTTGATGCTATCTTGATGCGCACGATTATCTCTATTTTTTATCTTTAAACATTCTTCAAAGATATGTAAATTATTCTTGATACTATCTAGGTTTTTATCAAATATCAGCTCTATTACATAATCATTGAAAAACTTGCCTGACTCTATCAATATGCTTAGTATATCTAACCCATTTTTTAACTTGCTGAGACGTTTTTTATCTCCAAAGACAAATTGTACTGCTCTATCATTTAAATAATCCAGTTGTGCTAATCTCATGACAATATCTTGATTGTCATTCATGTTGTTTATAATGCTAGCGCTATGCATGTTGGTATCCCCTCAATAACTAAAGATTTTGATTTCTCAAAGCCCTAAGTTGAGTATACCAATTTAAATATTTTTTCTAACCTTTTCTTTAATTAATGTTTCTCCAGTTAAGCTATTCTGATTAGCTGCAAGTATATTAATGTCTATTATCTTACCACAGTATTCACCCTCTGGATCATAAATACAAACAGATTGCATATATGGAGTTTTGCCAATGATTTGATTTTTGTATTTACCTTTCTTACCATCAAATAGCACTGATAAAGTACGACCTACCATTTTTTTATTATATTCCAGTTGTTTTTCACTGATTAGCTTTTGTAGCCGTGCTAAACGATCAGTTTTTATTTCTTCTGATACTTGATCTTTGCGCTCTGCACCAGGAGTACCTGGCCTTGGGCTATATTTAAAACTGTAGCTCTGTGTAAACCCTACCTTTTCAACCATTTTTATAGTCTCCTCAAAGTCTTTTTCTGTTTCACCAGGAAACCCAACAATAAAGTCAGAAGAAAATGCTATGTTAGGTTTTAGCTTGCGGAGGTTATCAATAATATCTAAGTAGTCAGATGCAGTATGCTTCCTATTCATAGAATGTAGTACTTTATCAGAACCAGACTGCACAGGTAAATGCAAAAATGGCATAAGTTTAGGCTCTGTTGCGTGAGATTCATACAAAGTTTGATGCATATCTTTAGGGTGAGAAGTTGTGTAGCGAATGCGTTCTAATCCCTTTATCTTAGCTAAATAACTAATAAGTTCACCCAGAGTCCATGACCTTTCATCACACTCACCATGATAAGCGTTAACGTTCTGTCCAAGTAATGTAATTTCCTTAACTCCGCTCTCAACTAAGCTTAATGCTTCACGAAATACTTCATTTACTGGACGTGAATATTCCGCGCCACGAGTATAAGGAACAACGCAGAAAGTACAGAATTTATCACACCCTTCTTGGATTGAAAGAAGTGCAGATATACTTTGATTCTGTTTATAGTGAGGTAGTTTATCAAATTTAGATACCTCAGGAAAATCAATATTAATCGCTCTACCTTTATCACGTTCTGCTTTCACTATCAGTTCTGGTAGCGTATGTATGCTTTGAGGACCTACAACAACATCAACAAATGGTGCTCTACTGAAGACCTCTTCACCTTCTGCTTGTGCCACGCAACCAGCAACAACTATTGTGATATCTCTCTTTTGTTTTTTTAATTTATGAATTTGCCCAAGCTCTGAATATAATTTTTCTACTGCTTTTTCCCGTATATGACAAGTGTTAAGTACAATAAGGTTGGCATTTTGCATATCCTCAACAACAGTAAACCCAAGTGGTTTAATTATATTTTGCATAAGCATTGAATCGTAAACATTCATCTGACAGCCATAGGTTTTAATATATAAACCTCTCACCTTGAATACCTTCTATTAGGAAAATATATCTATTTTAAAGAGCAAACCTAAGCGTTCAAGTTAAACAACTAATTTGAAGAAGAAATTTTGTAAAGCTGTATTTTTTATAACATTATTTATAATTTTGCTTTTTTGTGAAGTTGTGTATATAGCTATAAAAACTTTTATAAAACTATAGTATGTCATCCGCTTTAAAGATTAAAGCTGCTTTTATATTTTTTATATCTATTGTTTCGTTATATTTAGTATTACCGAACTTTATAGACAGTAAGCTACTTGTTTTAAAAAATAAAATGAATTTGGGCCTTGACCTTAAAGGAGGAGCTTATCTGCTACTGCAGGCAGACTTTGATTTTTACGTTAAAGAGAAATTAGATAGTATTGCTAGCGAAATAAAAGAGGTATTAACTAAAAAAAAAATAAAATATGATAAGCTTGATTATGACAATCAAGTTCTAACACTAGTTTTAAAAGAAAAAAGTGATTATCATAACGTGGTACAGGAGATAAAAAAGATTAGTAGTAACGTAGAATTATCACACAAAGATACTATACTTTCTCTTTCATATAATCAAAATTCTAAAAACGCTCTGTATCATGATATAATGCTTGAATCAATAGCTAATGTACAGCGGCGTTTGGATAAAATGGGCACTAAAGAAATAAGTGTACAAAGACAAGGGCAGGACAAAATTTTAGTACAAGTACCAGGTACAAATGATACAGAACAGATAAGATCAATGCTGGGGAAAACTGCAAAACTTACTTTTCATCTGCTAGATAACAATGTAAAAAAAATAGAAGATATAAATATGGTTACTACTTTTCTACTAAATGATGAGTATGGTAATTTATATCCAATATTACGCAAAATTGAAATTAGTGGTAATTCATTGGCAAACGCAACTGTAGGCTTTGATTCTATCGGTAAGCCAGTTGTAAACTTAAAATTTGATAACGTAGCTAGCAAGCAATTTGCCAAAATTACCAAAGAAAACGTCGGGAAACCATTTGCAATTGTTTTAGATAATACAGTGCTTACTACTCCAGTAATCAGGGAATCAATAACTGGTGGGCAGGCATCAGTAAGTGGTAACTTTACGCTAGATCAAGCCAACGAACTTGCAGTACTGCTCAAGTCAGGAGCGCTGCCAGTTCCATTAAGTATCATTGAGGAAAAAAGTATAGGACCAAGCCTTGGCTTAGAGTCAATTAAAAGAGGTGAGATAGCAGCACTAATTTCTGTTGCCTCTGTATCACTGTTTATAATAATATCTTACGGACTGCTTGGCATTTTAGCTTCCATAGCACTGTTTTTTAACGTAGTTTTTATTTTACTGATTTTAACTTTGCTTAAAGCCACTCTTACTTTGCCTGGAATTGCTGGTATTGCCTTAACTGTTGGCATGGCAGTTGATGCAAATATTTTAATATTTGAACGTATTAGAGAAGAAATTAAATTAGGAAAAAAGATAATTAGATCTATTGAAGAAGGGTTTAAAAATGCAATTAAAGCAATACTAGATTCTAACATCACAACACTTATTGCTGCAGGAATAATGTTTATGGTTGGTGATGGGCCAATCAAAGGTTTTGCTGTTACCCTATCAGTTGGGATATTATCCTCTATGTTCTCAGCAATTACGCTAACAAAACTACTGATAGACCTATGGGTCCAGTTTTATAAGCCCAAGGCTTTTAGTATTTAGTGTAGTTATTAATATCTTAACAATTATATTATATAATCAGTATAATAATTAATTAATGAGGGTGATATGTCTGATAAGTGTCCTATGAAAGCTATGCTAAAATTAGATAGAGGGAGAGAATTAGATTGTGGTCAATATGGTAATAGGTGCTACACAGTAATCTTAAAATCAATAAACGATGAAGTGATTGGTACTTATTCTTCATATAAGTATTATTTCAATAAAGAAGGTAGTCTTGCTTATCATGATAATGCAAATGGAGAAAATGTTACTCTAGGAAAAGACTTACTTTTAAAAGTGGAAAAGAATGCCCAGGGTGAATTAGAATTAGCTATATATCGTAAAGATGGAAGTAAAGTTCATGATTTAGAGGTCAGTAGCATAAAAGATTTTATAAATATTGACTTTGAACAATATCTAAATGTAAAAGAACCGCAAATTTATATTAAAGGGGATAGCTTCAATTTATATAGAGTAGTATTATATGACACCAAAGACAATGAAATAGGAGTATTTGTTGACACAAGTGCTGTTTTTCCGATAATCAGCTTACAGTAGTGAATGATAATCTTTCATCTTCATTCTATGATGATAAGGTTAACGCAATTATGAATAAAATAGATGGCTATTACCAATTGTACTACCAAAACGTAGAGGGTTATCGTTGGGATCGTCCACAAACTGACATTGAAAGCATAAACATAAACTATAATATTTTAGATAAAATAATGATAGCGGAACAAGACAAAGACAATCCATATTGTCAAACTGAAGAGTGTAATAGAGAAAAAGAAGCACTCTGCAAAAAGCTTGATGAAACAAGTATGGCCTTATCAAGAGAGCATCACCCGTGTATATCAGAACTGGCAAAAGCAAATTTTGCTATAGAGCCTGCAACATATGACATCGGTACATATATGTAATGGATCTTTATATTACCTCCATACAGTTTATGGAGGTAATATAAAAGGTAAAAGAATTTTGCAATAAGCTGATTCATATTATATGATGAAGTCAGTCACAAAGTATGGACAGGGAGTGTTCAACAAACTGTGTCAAACCGAATATAAATAATATAAAAAAGGAGGAATGAACGAAAAAACATCGAATAAAAACAGTGGATTAATAAAGAGTTAATATATTATCGCCCATCCGAGAATGGCAAAGTCTGATCAATAGAGGCAAGTTTAGAAAAAATGAGAATGAAATCGTAGAAAAGTTCAAAATACAGATTCAGACTCATTTGAAGATAGAGACTTGAGCCACAAAAAAAAAGACACTGAACTTGAAGCAAAAATTCTTAGTATGTTTGCAAGAGTTATAAAATCGCATATCGAAGAAATTGGGAGTGTTCAACAAACTGTGTCAAACCATATTTTAATTCAACTGAATTTTCAATCTATTAGGAAAGAAAATATCAAGTTGAGAGATAGTTAAAGCCCAATTTGGTATAGTCCAATTTTGCTCTACCTTTTTTATAGCACAATATACCTGCTTGTACAAAGCATTTGTACTGGTAAAAGAGCCCTTGGTTTTAGTGAATTTCCTGATTTGCCTATTTCAATTGGATTGGTAGTAGCCTCCTAACAGGATCTGAGTACTTAAAATAGCCAGTTTCCCAATTATTTTGCCACTACATTCCCATTTTTCTTCCAGCTCAAATTTTTAGCGATTTCTCTATTTGAAGCTTTTCTTCAAATCATTCATTTTGCTGGATACATATTTTAGTTTATCTGATGCATTATACACAATTGCACTTCTGCGTTGGGAAATACGTTGTTTATGGAAAGCTTTTTAGTCCATCTACACAGGCAACGATTCCACACTTTGAGATCATTTAATACACTAAGCCAGAACTCACTATCAGCCAGATAAAAGCCCAATACTTCTTTTCTGCCATTTTGATCTATACCTAGTATGTTATACATACATTTACTTACGCATCCTCTTTGACTTTAAAAAACATATGAATACTATTGGATATACAGATTGCAGTTACGCCATTCGTTGGTAGTAATTTGTCATTGATATTTCTGCTGCCGATATCTTGTGGTCATAAATTTCTTCAATATGCGATCTTTGTAACTCATACCGCTGGCAAACATACTAAGAATTTTTGCTTCAAGTTCAGGATGTCTGTCTTTTTTTTGTGGCTCAAAACTTCCATCCCTATCTCGAAAGCTCAAATGAGTCTGCATCTGTATATATAGTCTTTGAACTTTTGCCATTCCTATGATTATTTTCTTCATCTTCATTTGATAGGTATTTCACCTTCTAAACTAGCCTCTAGTAACTTTTTGATTAGCAGTTCCTCCTTTTCCAGTTAGTTTCTCGGATGGACGATAATATGTTGTTTTCTAACTCTTTATAGTCTACTAATCCACTGTTTTTATTCGATGTTTTTTCGTTCATTCCTCCTTTTTTATATTATTTATATTCGGTTTGACATTGTTTGTTGAACGTTCTCGCTTATCCAATAAATAGAAAACTACTTATTCTTCTTTTATGGTGAATAGAGGGATGAATTATCTCATCTTTCTTCTTGAGCAGAATTTTATTTTGTTCTGTTTCGCGTTATAACTATTCAATAAAGAGAGATTTAAACTACTAAAATTTGTTAAAGATTTATAGAGGCATTGTAGGTTGATTATATCTTTTAATTATATCCATTTGCATTTCTCGTTGCTTTGCCTCTATTGATTCTATTTGCCTTATAAGGCTATCTTGATAGCCAAAGTTACCACTAAGTCTGGCTTGTAATGCCTCTTCCTTTAATGTGTTTAATTCTCTGAACAACATAATATTGTACCAAATAGTTTTAGCAGATTCATAATTACTCAATTGACTACGGAGTAACTTTGTTTTTTCTGTTATATATTGAACGATATCAGCTACTTTTGACTTTTCTAGCTCTTCAAGTAAAGCTTCTTTAGACAATTTACAGTTAATTTTACTTTTGATATCAATAATATGTTGTTGTAGTTTATAAACATCTTTATTCGTTATATTAAAGTCAGCGAACTGTTCGAAGAGAATTGGATCATCGAGAACTTCAGGAAATTCAATTGCTATGCGTAGTATTGCTGTTTGATTTTGCTCTTGTTCAACTAAGCTTGGTACTTTATCGTATAGACATTCTTCTTTTGTCATTTTAAAATTTTTTGTACTTTTTACTCCTTGCTTAGTTTGCAAAAAACGAATCTTGTTATAGAAAAAGTTTTTATAGTACTTTTTTACGCTGCTATTTTTTATGTCATTTATGTAATGCATTAATCTATTCTCAAGCATAGCATATTTTTCTGGTGCAGATGAGCTTGTGATGAAAGTACTAGAGCTTATCTCATAAGCCCATAAAAACTCAGAATGTAGTTTTGCTTTATCTTCAAGTAAGGAAAGAATCTCTTCTGAATTATAGTTATAGCTGTTGCATATATCGTATGGATCACAACCAGATGGGAGGATTACAAATTTCAAAAGTTTTTCAGGTTCTAAAACAGATAAAGCAAGACTTGCAATTCTTAAAGCAGCAGTGTGCCCAGCATTATCCCCATCCATGCATATAAATATTTCCTGTGCTATATTCCATAAACTTTCTATGTGCCAAGTGGAAATGGCAGTACCAAGTGGTGCAACTACATTTGTAATGCCAGCTTGAAATAATGCAATGACATCTGTATACCCTTCAACAATAAATACTTGTTGTTTTTTTCGTATTTCACTTAAAGCAAAATTTATAGAATAGATACTCTCTCTTTTTTTAAATAATATACTTTCAGGGGAATTAAGATATTTAGGCTGCATCTTATCATCCAATATTCTTCCACCAAAAGCGATAATTTTTCCTGTCATATTCCAGATAGGAAACATTATTCTGCTCCTAAAATAGTCACCGTTTTTATTTATAAGCCCTATGACTTCATCTTTTATTCCTTGAGCACTTAAATATTCTTTTAAACCATTGTTTGGTGCATAGCCTATTTTGAATTTTTTAATCATATCGAGAGAGATTTTGCGCTGCCTTAAATAATCAAGTGCTAATTCATTGCTATGGAGTTTATGTGTAAACCAGTCTGCAGCTAGATCAAAAACTTTGGTCATATCGTTGTTTTTACTGCTATCTTGATTATATCTTTTTTCTGGCAGCTGTACTCCTGTCATCTGTGCTAATGACTCTACCGCTTCTTTAAAATTTAAACCTTCTGTTTTACAAACAAATTCAAATACATCACCACTTGCGCCACAACCAAAGCAATAGTAAAAACCCTTACCATCATTTACCGTAAAAGAAGGTGTTTTTTCATGATGGAATGGGCATAGGCCAACAAAATTTGCCCCTTTTTTTATTAATTTAACCTTTTTGCCAATGATATTAGAAAGTAAAAGCCTTGATTTTATTAGCTCTGTATAATCCATAGCACTATAACTTTGAAAAATAAGATTAAATCATTTTTTAGAATATGTGTAACATAACTTATGTAAATTGAACAAGAGAAGATGGTAGCCTGCGTAGAATATATAGTATTTTTTTTACTTGGAATTAGTTTTGGCAGTTTTATATGCTGCGTTGTATATCGTCTTCCACGCAATATGAATATTATACTAACACGTTCGTTTTGCTCTGCATGTAAACAGAAATTAAAACCCTTTGATTTATTTCCCATAATATCATATTTATTCTTACATGGGGTCTGCAGATATTGCAAAACAAAAATACCTATTACCTATCCAATCATTGAGTTTACTGTAGGACTGATATTTATTTTACTTTACTATAAATTCTCCTTATCTTACAAATTCCTGCTGCTTATAGCACTTGTCATTTGTTTGCTAATTGCAGCCTTAATTGACATAGAGTTTTACATTATTCCCAATTCAATACAAATAATATTGTTATTTATTGGCCTAATGTACAGTAGTTATTACTCCATTTTTCAACATCTATTGTCAGCCCTCATATTATTTTTTACTTCTATAACCTTAAAATTTTCACTTACCGCTGCTTTAAATAAAGAAGCACTAGGATGGGGAGATGTAAAATTCTTCTTCACTAGTGGTTTATTTATTGAACCAAGTTCAATACCAACTTTTTTAATGCTATCTGGCATATTTGGTATCACTACTGCTACAATATGGAGAATTGCATATAAAAAGGAAACATTTCCCTTTATTCCTTCACTTAGCGCTGCTTTGTTTATTATAACCTTTAAGCACTGTATGAAAATTATCTAATCAACGCATACGAAGACACTTATTTTGCTCAAGTTTTACATCTTCCAATTTAGCAGATATACTGTTTTCTATCTCTAGCTCAGGTGCTTTGTACATATTATGCTTATAACACTTCCAACTCCTATTACCTTCTTGTATACTGAACTGAGAGCCATTTTTTTCTATAGCAGTGTTTAAGCATATTTTTTCTTCTAAAATTTTATCTAATTCAGTTTCTTGATCGTATAATTTCTTTTGTTGCTCTCGCATGATCCCTATTGAAATTTCATCAATATTCTGTAGGGCAAACTTTTCTAAGTTGTCTCTAAAGAAAAAATAAACCACCTGTTCCTGACCTGCGTTTAAAAAGAAACTATCTGGCCAACTCATAGCTTTTTTTGCTACATCTAAAAATTCCTGAGTGTTTTTTGCATCCTTAAATTTATTTATAAGGCTATCAATAAGTTTTTTATTACGTTTCTTAGGATTATCAAAATGTACTACACTAGAATATTGATCTGTTTCTTTTTGTAAATTTCTAATACTATTCAGAAGCTTTTTTTGACTCTCTTTATCAAATTCATTTTTATTATTTAAGTATGGTACTATAATACTTCGTAATTTTTTGTATAATACCGGTTTTGTTTCAGTGAGATTGGCTTTAATCTGGTCATAAGTTTTAATGATTACAAGATGACTAATGCTATTAACAGCAATAGCACCATTTTCATATTTATATTTACTAGAAAGCACTACACCTTTTGTTCTTGAGGCTAATATTCCTAAAGGAGCATTCAATTCACCAATCTTACCTTCTATTTTAGCATCAAAGTCAAAATAAATTACTGATTTACTGTTTGATATTTCTTCTGGTTTAACCTTTTTTGATTCTATAAGTCCATCTCCAGCTTTAAGCAACATTAATATCCGCATCATATCTAAGCGAAACCCCATACGTTCATCTATATTTGGTAACTTTAAGTACTCAGTCATTCTCATTTTCTTACCTGAATCTAGATCAGAAGTTAATCGGTTGGTATCAAATTCAAAATCATATTCACTCCAGTCTAGCTTGTTAAAATCTATAGCCCTGATATTTGGTGCTAACTTTTCTAGGTCTTGCATTTGTTGATTCTGCTCTTCATTTAAAGTATCACCTAAATAATATAGGCATATGAGGCGATCTGGCTCTACTTTAGCCATACTCACAAGGCGCTGGTGATGGGAAAAAGTTTCAGTATTTGGTAATGGATGCCTTCCTGGTTCTGCTTCCTTGTTTAAACGATCAGGGCTGGAGACGATCCATTGCATAAGTATTGGTGCATTGGTATCGATGATGGTTTTAGCTTGCACATTTTATCCCCCTTAATTATTTTAATCTATAAATTAGTTAATTTCAATATTTAATTTGATAAAAAGTGTTGAAGATATATAATGACCCTCTGCTCTTACACGGGTTTTATTGGTTATGGAATATGACTTCAAAAGCGTTGAGAAGTTTTTTCAAGAAAAGTGGGATTTCTCAATTAGAATGGATAGCAATAAAAAAAAATGCTATGTGCTTGAAATGTTTCCTTATCCTTCAGGTAATATACACATGGGGCACCTACGCAATTATGCTATAGGTGATGTCATTAGTCGTTATAAAAGGGCATGTGGCTTTAACGTTTTTCATCCAATTGGTTGGGATGCATTTGGCCTCCCAGCTGAGAATGCTGCACGAGACAACAAGATAGACCCTGCAGTATGGACGCAAAATAACATAAGTAATATGAAGAAGCAGCTAAAGTCGATAGGGCTTTCTTATAATTGGGAACATGAGCTTTCCACCTGTGATCATGAATATTATAAGCATGAACAGAAGTTTTTTTTGAGCTTTCTTAGAGCTGGTTTAGCTTACCGCAAGGAGGCATGGGTTAATTGGGATCCTATAGATCAGACAGTTTTAGCCAACGAGCAAGTGGTAAATGGAAAGGGATGGAGGTCCGGTGCAATAGTTGAAAAACGAAAACTTTCTCAGTGGTTTTTAAAAATTACCGATTTTGCTGATGATTTACTTGAATATATCGAAGCTTTAAAAGGCTGGCCTGAAAAAGTAAAATTAATGCAAAAGCAATGGATAGGGCGCTCAGAAGGTTTTATAATTAGCTTTGATATTGTGGGCTCAGACAAGAAGCTAGAGGTATTTACAACTTGTCCTCATACTCTATTTGGTGCTTCATTTTGTGCGGTTGCCCCACAGCATCCAATACTGCAAGATATTATGAATACCGAGGTGCTCAAATATATTCAAGATTGTGATGAGCCTTCAGAAAAAACAGAGAAAATAGGAGTATATACTGGAATTGATGTAAAACATCCATTTTTAGATGAGGAATTACCTATTTACGTTGCTAATTTCGTTTTAATGGAATATGGCACAGGGGCAATTTTTGGCTGCCCTGCACATGATCAGCGTGACTTAGATTTTGCTCATAAATATAACCTAAAAGTTACTGCTGTTATACGCCCAAATGATGCAGAAGCAATTGAGATAAAAGATAAGCCGTACCTAGAAGACGGAATTATGTTTAATTCTGATTTTTTAAATGGTTTATCAGTAGAAGAGGCAAAGCAAAAAATCATTACAAAACTTGAAGGGAAGGGAATGTGCAGAAAAGAAATTAATTACCGTTTGCATGATTGGGGAATATCAAGACAGCGTTACTGGGGCTGCCCTATACCAATTATCTATTGTAAAGTTTGTGGTACTGTGCCAGTGCCTGAGAAAGAATTGCCAGTTACTTTACCAACTGATGTTGATTTTACAAGCGGCAATCCTCTAAAGAGCCATCCAACTTGGAAATATACAAATTGTCCTAAATGTGGTGATAAGGCAGAACGGGAAACAGATACATTCGATACTTTTTTTGAGTCATCTTGGTATTTCGCTGCGTTTTGCAGCAAAGATAAAGGGATTGATAAAGATGCATGTGATCGCTTTCTGCCAGTTGATTACTATATTGGCGGCATTGAGCATGCAATTTTACACTTGCTATATTCACGATTTTTTTGTCGTGCACTGAGCAAGTGTGGCTACCTAGATATCAAGGAGCCATTTTCAACTCTGATCACACAAGGAATGGTATGTCATGTTACCTATAAAGATGAAAAAGGTAATTGGCTGTTTCCACAGGAAGCAAAAGAACTAACTAAAAAGGGTGAAAAAATAGAGATTGGCAAACTTGAAAAGATGAGCAAATCAAAAAAAAATATTGTTGATCCAAGCTACATAATAGACAAATACGGTGCTGACACTGCCCGTCTGTTTGTCTTATCTGATACTCCACTAGAAAAAGACATGAAGTGGTCTGATGAGGGGATAGAAGGTAACTTCCGTTATATAAATAAATTATGGCGCATGGTTATGCAATTAAAACCAATTGATATCAAGTGTAATAACACTGCTGTTCAGCTAAAGTATAGAAAGGAGCTGCATCAGCTACTAAATGGCTTAACTTCTGATTTAGAGAATTGTCAGTTAAATTGTGCTGTTGCTAAATTTCGTGAAATGACAAATTTGATAGCCAATATAGAGCTAGATTCAGGTAAACATGTCATAGATGAAGGTATATGCATTTTAATTAGAGTGATAGAACCATTTATACCACATTTAGCTGAAAAATTATGGCAGGAGATAGGTGGAGAAGGAATGCTTTGCGATCAAAGTTGGCCTTTAGCTGATAATTCATTATTAGCTCAAGAAATGGTAACAATAGCTGTGCAAATTAATGGTAAATTACGTACCACAATTGATGTAGAAAGCAATTTAGATATTGAAGAGCTAAAAAAATTGGCAGCAGATGCAGTGGCACAAAAGATTGATGCCAACAGTATTAGTAAAATATATGTGGTTCCAGGTAGAATTGTCAATATCGTTATATAAATTACCTAATTTTTTATCAAATCAAGACTCTTCCATTCTAGCTAAAATCTCTTTTGAAATTAACAAAAAACAGTTTGATTAAATTTTAAAACAAAAAATTACTTGCTAGCAAATATATACAAATGTAAACCTTTAAAGCATAAATTTACTAAATGTCTTTAAATTATATAAATGCTTAAAAAATATAGTAAAATATTAATAGCTAATAGGGGTGAGATCGCCTGCAGAATCATCAAGACTGCTCATAAGATGGGTATATCATGTGTTTGTATTTACTCTGATGCTGATGTGAATTCGCTACATGTGAGGCTTGCAGATGAAGCAGTACATATAGGACAATCACCTGCATGCGCAAGTTATCTAGATATTGATAAAATATGTCAAGCTGCAGTTGATACTAAAGCACAAGCAGTTCATCCAGGTTACGGTTTTTTATCTGAGAATCAACATTTTCCTCTTGCTCTTGAAAAATTTGGCATTGATTTTGTTGGACCAAGCACTGAGGCAATAAAAGCTATGGCAAATAAAATAACAGCCAAAGAAGTTGCTGTAAAATCAGGAGTAAGTGTAGTTCCTGGCTACGCTGGTGTGGTTTTAAATATAGCTCACGCTGAAGGGATAGCTCAGCAAATTGGTTTTCCAATTATGATTAAAGCTGCAGCAGGAGGTGGGGGAAAAGGCATGAGGATTGTAAGATCAATAAAAGAAGTCGCTCAAGCGTTTGACTCTGCAACTAACGAAGCAATGAAAAATTTTAAGGATGGTAGCCTTTTTATAGAAAAATATGTAGAGTTGCCACGGCATATCGAAGTACAAATTCTAGGTGATAAATACGGCAATGTCGTATGCTTAGGAGAAAGAGAATGCTCTATACAAAGACATAATCAGAAGGTAATAGAAGAAAGCCCAAGTCCATTTATTACTGAAGAAATAAGACAAAAGATGTATGAGCAATGCGTATCTTTAGCAAAACAAGTCAATTACTTTTCTGCAGGTACTGTAGAGTTTATCATGGATAAAGATAAGCAATTTTATTTTTTGGAAATGAACACTAGACTGCAAGTTGAGCATCCCATTACAGAGTTAGTTACAGGTATCGACATAGTTGAAGAAATGATAAAAATATCTTGTGGGCAAAAGTTAGGATTTAGCCAGGAAGATATAAGATTAAATGGGTGGGCAATAGAGAGTAGAATTTATGCTGAGGATCCAGCAAAGAACTTTTTTCCTGCTAGTGGACGTGTAAAGTATTATAACATGCCGAAAGAAAGTAGTAACGTAAGAATAGATGATGGAGTTTTTGCTGGTGCAGAAGTGAGTATGTTCTATGACCCAATGATAGCAAAGATCATTACATATGGAAAAGATAGAATAGCAGCAATAAGTTGTATGCAGCAAGCATTATCTGAGTCTTATGTTGGCGGTATTGCAAACAACATTGAATTTCTTGAATCAATCTTTCATCAGCCAGCTTTTATAGCAGCAAAATTGCATACTGGGTTTATTTCAGAATTTTATTCGAATGGTTTTCATAGTGATATTTTAACTGAAGAATCTATCCAGATATTTATATTTGTTTCGTTGTATATTCATTTAAGCAGTGAATGTCGTAATTGGGTTCCTTGTAAAGAGATAGACGATTCATTTTCAGTATTTGTGGATAAAAACAAATATAACATAAGGGTAAAGTATGATGGCGTTACTCTTTTAGTGGTACATAATCATAATGAATATTTGATTAAGAATAGATGGGATGTAAGCTATAAGCTGCTACAAGTTACCATTAATGACCATGCTCTGAATGTAAAAGTTAGTGTCAATAAAAATATGTACCTGCTCAGTCATGCAGGTATGAAAGCGCAATGCTTTGTTTATTGTCCTAGTATAGCAAATCTTAATAAATTTATGCTAGAATCTAAAGAAGATAAGAATATGTTGTGTATTGAAGCCCCAATATCAGGAATGATTGTCAAGCTGTGTGTAGATCAAGGTGAAAAAATAGAAATAGGCCAACCGCTGTGTATAATAGAGGCAATGAAAATGGAGAATATAATACATGCAGAGACAAAAGGAACAATAAAAACAATTGCGATAAAGGAGGGAGAAAGTATAAAATCTGGTGACTCTCTCATAGAATTAGAGTAATGTTATAAATCATAAAACATATATCAACATGTTCTTAATTTTATAATCTGTATTATTCTTGTTAAATAAGCACGCAGTAAGAAAAAAACTTGACTAAAAACAAATTCAAAAGTTATACTAAACACTTATTCTCAGTTAACATTAATTAAACTTATTTTTACTATGTCTACCCCTTATAGTCTCAACAGCACAGAATTATTAAGAGCAGCGAAGGAAACCGCAGAACAAGTGGGTTTGCATATAGAAACTATAATTAAAGCAGTTGAAGCTTCCATTGAACTTGCAGCGCGTAAGAAATATGGTAATTATAAAATTGTAACTTCTATAGATAGAAAAACTGGTGTAATATCTATCTTTAGAGAAATCACCGTTGTAGATAATGGCCCTTTTGATGGTGATTTTATTAGTTTATCAGGGGCAAGGCTAATTAAAGAAGATGCTGAAGTTGGTGAAGTTATACAAGAGCAACTACCACCAATAGATATCAGCTATACCTCAGCAAAAATTGCTCAAAAAAGAATAAAGCAAATAGTACAAGAAGAAGAACGTAGAAAGCAGTATGAAGAGTTTAAAAATAGGGTTGGCACTATAGTTCGTGGTAGAGTGAAAGAAATTGAATATCATGGTTTAATTGTGGATATAAATGGTAATGAGGCTTATCTCAAAACATTCAACCTAATTAAGGGTGAGGTGTTTCGTCAAGGTGATAATATAAATGCCTATGTTGAAGATGTAAGAAATGTAGATTATGGTACACAAATTTTCCTTTCTAGAACACATAAAGGTTTTGTAGAACAATTATTTAAAGAAGAAATACCTGAAGTCTATGATGGGATAGTAGTTATTAAAGCAATAGCTAGAGATGCTGGTTCCCGTACTAAGGTTGCGGTTTCTTGTTTTGATAAAAATATTGATCCTGTGGGAACGTGTATTGGTATTAAAGGCCATAGAGTTAAGAATATAAAATCTCAGCTTAATGATGAAAAAATAGATGTGGTCAAACATTCTACAAGTTTAGCTGAATTTATTGTTGAAGCAATAGCCCCAGCAAAAGTATTGAGGGTTATTATTGATGAAGATGAATCCTGCATAGAACTGGTTATTCCTGAAGATCAGTTAAGTATGGCAATTGGTAAGCGTGGTCAGAATATTAGATTAGCTTCAGAACTTGTTGGGTGGAAAGTAAATGTGTTAAGTGATAAAGAGAATTCAGAAAAAAGAGCACAAGAATTAAAGAAAGGTTTGACTTTGTTTGTTGACGCTCTAGATGTGGAGGAAATTATAGGGCAATTACTTATTACAGAAGGTTTTTCTAGTGTAGAAGACGTTGCTCAAGCATCTACCTCTGACCTTGCATCAATTGAAGGGTTTAATGAAGAGATTGCGATCGCGCTGCGTGATAGAGCAGTGCAATATTTAAAAAATAAAGAACATGATAATGAAGCTAAGTTAAAAGAATTAGGGATGGATCAATTTATTAAAGAACTTCCCCACCTCCAAGTGAATGATATAATAGTACTATATAATAATGATATTAAGACTATAGATGATCTTGCGGGTTTGTCTGATGATGAATTTTGTAGCATAGTTTCTCGTTTTTCCTTAGGCGAAGAGGTAAATGAAATAATAATGCAGGCACGTAAAAAAGTTGGATTGCTTGATAATTAATTGAGTGGATATATGAATGAGCCTGAGAACATCAGTAATAAAAAATTGACTCTTGCTAGTTTTAATTTAAGCAAGGACAAGTGTAGTGATAGGCTTAAGTCTAGCTCTTCTGCTGACAATTTATATTCAGTTAAGGGTAGTACTGCAGTAGAAGTTAAAAGAAAGAGAAAAAATAATTCATTGGATTCTGTTTTACGAGGTGAGGATACTGATGGTTCTTTAACAAGGCAAGAGCAAGTTTCTAGGATAAATGCTTTTTATAATGCTGCGTTAACAAAACAAGAGGTGAAAAGCCATTATAAACAAGAAGATGAGCATATTGAAAAAGATGCAATAGAAGAAAATCAAAATTTGGAAGGTGTTAAATACGTTGATGATAGCAAGAAGAATATAAAAGAAACTGATCATGATAATCAAAAGTTTAAAAAAGCTAAACCGAATATAAATAAAAATCAATCCTCTAATACATACTTTAAACATGAAAAATTTGCTCTTGAAAAAGCCTTGGTACAAGATCAGAATGATGAACCAAGACGAACTTTTGGCATAAGAGCTAAAAAAAATAGGCGCCCTAAATCAATAAAACGCTCAAATATATCACGCGAAATTCTTATTCCAGATGAAATTACAGTGAGAGAACTTGCTAAGCGTATGGCAGAGAGAAGTAAGGATGTATTAAATGTTCTATCTAAAATTGGTAAAATTATTAAATTAGATGATTTTTTAGATCCAGATATAGCATGTGAAATAGCAGTGAGTTTCAATCATACTTTTAAAATGGTAGGTGGTTCTCAAGTGGAAGAAAAGATACTGCAAATCGATGAAAAGTTACCTAAATTACCACGCCCTCCTATTGTTACATTTATGGGACATGTAGATCATGGTAAAACTTCTCTGCTTGATTTATTTCGTAAATCAAATGTTGCTGAAAAAGAATCAGGGGGAATCACTCAAAAAATTGGTGCGTATCAAACGATAACTCAAGGTGGTCATAAAATAACTTTCATAGATACACCTGGACATGAAGCATTTACTGCAATGCGCGCATGTGGTACGAATGTAACTGATATAGTAGTACTAGTTGTAGCAGCAGATGATGGGATAATGACTCAAACAGTTGAAGCAATTAGCCATGCTAAAGCTGCGAATGTACCCATTATAGCTGCAGTTAATAAAATTGATAAAGTGAGTAATGTAGAAGGTAGTGTAACAAAAATTGCCAATAATTTATTACAGTACGATCTTATTCCTGAGACATTAGGTGGCGATGTTATAATTGTGCCAGTATCAGCAAAACAAAAAATAAATCTGGAAAAATTAGAAGAGGCAATAGTGCTGATTGGAGAATTAATTAATTTGAGAGCAGTTACTGATTGTCATGCTTCGGGAATAGTTATTGAGTCAAAAGTTGATAAAAGTCGTGGGATACTTGCAACTTTGGTAGTGCAACGGGGAACATTAAAAATAGGAGATATAATAGTTATAGGGAATGGATATGGTAAGATTCGTAGTATGTTTGATCATAATGGAAAAAATGAGAAGGTAGCTTTGCCTTCAGCTCCAATTGAAGTTGCTGGACTAGATATTATACCAAGTTCTGGAGATCAGTTTGTAGTTGTAGAATCTGAGAAGCAAGCACGTGAGGTTGTTGAGTATAGAAATAATTTAAGTAATAATAAAGTAAGCACTGACTCAATAGATATATTTAGTCAAGAAAATGATGTAACAAAAATACCTATTATTTTGAAATGCGATGTTACAGGGTCAATTGAAGCAATACGTAATGCAATTGTTAAATTAAGTAATGAAGAAGTTAAAGTGAATGTTTTACATAGCGGGATTGGAGTAATAACTGAGTCAGATATTCTACTTGCTGAAGCCTCACAAGCTATTATCTTAGCCTTCAATGTGAAGGCAGATTCAAGAGTAAGAGACCTTATAAAACAGAAAAAGATAGATATCCGTTTTTATGATATAATATATGAATTAATTAATGACATAAAAGATTTTCTAAACAGTAAACTAAAACCTGTAATACAAGAGCATAATGTTGGATTGGCCTCTGTTAGGGAAGTATTTAGTATAGATAAAACAATAAGTATTGTGGGTTGTCATGTGACAAGTGGTGTAATAAAGAAGGGTGCATTAGTTAGATTAAAGCGTAATGACAAACTAATATGTGAATGTGAGGTTAAAATCTTACGTAGATTTAAAGATGATGTAAAGGAAGTTAAATCTGGCTTTGAATGTGGTATATCTTTAAGCGGTTGTACTGAAGTACAACCTAATGACACTATAGAGGCATTTGAACTGGTAGAAAAACAGGCAAAGCAATATGCATAGAAAATTACAAATACAGTCAGTTTTATGTAGAGCAATTGCAAAGATCTTCATGGAAGGCAAAGTATGTAGCCATGGTGTTTCAGTTTCGAAAATTAATTTAAGTAATGATCTAAAAGTAGCAGACGTGTTTATAGCTTTGTCTTTTTGGAGTAAAGGAGATAAGCATTCTGTTTTAGCAGAAATAAAGCAATCATCTTATTTTATATATAAGCTCTTGTTAAAAGATGTTAGCTTACGTTATGTACCAAAGCTAAATTTCAAATTAGATGATGATCAGCAGGAAACATACAAAAATCAATAAGAAGAAAAATGGATTTAGTATGATATATAGCCACCTCCTAGAACTCTTTCCCCTAAATAGGCAACACAAGCTTGCCCTGGACTAATACCAAAATAATCATTTTTTAAAATAACCTCAGTACTACCGCTTTCATTAGTAGGGTATATCCTTGCTATACTACCACTATGTAATGATCTAAGTTTTACAGTTACTTCTAGTCCCTCACTTGGAATTGGGTCTTTTGCTAGCCAATTTAATTCTCTTACAAAGAGTTTATTCTTCATCAGTTTATCTGCTGGTCCAACAATTACTTCTTGGTTTTTGGCATCTATTTTAACTACATAAAGTGGCTCATGTGAAGATATACCAAGCCCTCTTCTTTGCCCAACTGTAAAATTTATTATACCGTTATGATAACCTAAGACTTGACCATTCACGTGCACAATTTTACCTTTTACTAAAGACTCAGGCTTCAGTTTAGCAATAGTGCTGGCATATTTATCAGCAACAAAACATATATCTTGGCTATCAGGCTTTTGAGCAATTTTTAAATTAAAATATTCTGCAAGCTCTCTAACTTTATTTTTATGAAAAGCACCAAGAGGGAAACGCAAAAATTTTAGTTGCTTAATTGTTGTTGCAAATAAAAAATAACTTTGATCTTTACTCTTATCTAAACCAGAATATAGTTGAACTTCTCCGTCCTTTTCTATTCTTCTAATATAGTGTCCTGTAACTAATGCATCAGCTTCTAAATTTTGTGCCACCTTAAGCAAATCACGAAACTTGACAGTCTGATTACATTTTACACATGGAATTGGTGTTTCTCCATGAGTATAATTTTCAATAAAATCATCTATAACTTCTTTTTGAAATATCTCTTTGTAGTTTAATACATAATGAGGGAAACCAGAAGTTTCAGCAACACGCTTTGCATCATAAATATCTTGTCCGGCACAACAAGCACCCTTGCGAGCACCATTGTTACTACTATAGAGTTCAAGGGTAATACCAATAACTTGATAGCCCAAATTATGAAGTAGTACCGCAGCTGTGCTACTATCGACTCCTCCAGACATTGCCACTACAACTTTTGTTTGTTTTGGTATTTTATTTGCCAGTAGCGGTTCTATTTCAAATTCATTTATCATCAGACTTACTGAAAGTTAACATTTTACTATATTTTAAAATAATTGAAATTAAGAATCTAATCTTTTAGGTTCTTTTGCAATCCCTATAAACAGCATATTTTTGTCTTATATAGTAAAAGCTTTATCTGCATTATTGGTGAAATTGTTCCAACCTCTTTATTTATAATATCAAATTTTCTTCTACAAATGCGTTTTAGATAAAATTCTGCAAGGATGGGCATTAAAGCTATGCTAATAATTTCTTTTAGGATACTCTTTATTAGCATTTTAACCTTATCTATGTGACTTTGTGTTACCTTTACCACATGTTCCACCACTCCCTTAAGAGCTAAATTGTTTTTGAAAGGTAGTGCATTTTCTATCCCTGCACTTTGTAAAAGCTCTCTAGGCAAAAGGGTTCTACCTTTGCTGTTTAAATATCTTTCATTACGCAAATTATTCATTAAACTCCAAGCAATACCGGAGTGATAGATTATTTGGTCTAAATCACTATCACAATCCTTAATATCTGCAGTAGTAAGAATCATCTTCATCAGATTTACTGTAGTTTTTGCTGCATTATCCTCAAGCTCCTCAATATTTAAATATTCATCCTTACAAACTGCTTCCTCATAACCATCAAGATATTGATGGAATAAAGCTTCTGGAATATTAGTAGACTTTATCACTACTTCTAATTCTTTTGTAATCTTATCAGCATCTGTAAGCTTGTTACTGTAGATCATCTCAATCTTTTCACGCCACCATTTAATGCGTACAAGAGCAGTCATAATTTCGGTACTATTATACAATATATTGCTGATCTCTATGTTAAACGCAGATAAGACTAAGAAGTAGTATCTTATATCTCCTTTGGAGAACAATGCACAAACAAAACGATCTCTATCATTTTGACGGACGTAATCAACACAATATGAATCTATAGTGCTACTGTGCATCTGCTAGAAACATAATTAGAATTAATTAATCTTTCTGCTAAAATTCGACTATTAGAATCAAGATCAATAATATTATCGAGAGAATCAAAAAAATTAGCTGTGATTTTTACTGCTGCAAGCGTTTCTTGCACTATTTTTGCAATATCTAAAAAACCTATTCTTGACTCTACAAATGCACCTGTAGCAATTTCATTTGCAGCATTTAGTATTATGCTATTTGCATGTGGTGTGTTAGAACGCAATACTTCCATAGCTAATTTTAAAGCAGGAAACTGATTATAATCAGGTTCAAAAAATGTTAATTTTTGCTTAGTTAAATCCAGCTGTTTATTTGTTATACTTGACCTTCTAGGCCAAGACAACGCATAAGATATAGGGATATCCATATCGGGACATGCGAGTACTGCTAAATTAGATCCATCTTTATAGGATACTACGCCATGTACTATTGATTCTGGGTGTATAACAACATCCAATTTACTTAGACCAACTGCAAATAAATTCTGAGCTTCAATTAATTCTAAAGCTTTATTCATCATAGTTGCACTGTCAATTGAATTTTTTTTCCCCATTTTCCAAATAGGGTGACTCATTGCATCACGCAATGTTACATTTTGCATTTGCTCGTAAGTTAAATGTAAAAACGGACCACCGGAAGCTGTGAGCACAATTTTATCAAGGTTATAACTGCTATGAAAGATCTGAAAGATGGCATTATGTTCTGAGTCTATGGGAACAATTTTTACCTTATGCTCCTTTGCCTTTCTTAGCATAAACCCCCCACCACATATGATGCTTTCTTTATTTGCTAGAGCTATAATCTTTGTTTTAGATTCTATGATTTTCATTGTTGGCATAAGTCCAGCAATGCCAACTATGGCAACAACAGCTCGATCTATAGGGATAGAAGCTGCAGCTGCAAGTCCTTCACTACCTGCTTCAACATTAATCTTTGTGTCAGATAAAGATTCCTTCAAATCTCTAAAAAATCTCTTATCAGCAATAACAACATTTTTTGCATTTACTAAACGTGCCTGCCTTGCGAGTAATTCAAAATTTGAATCTGCAGTTAAAACTTCTACTTTATATTTGTTTGGATTTTTTAGCAAAAGCTGCACGGTCTTTTGTCCAATACAGCCTGTTGAACCAAAAACTGAAACTCTCTGCATTTAATTCTATAAATAAGATTATTTAAACGCAAAATTCTGCAAAGTAAATTTTGTTTTTTGTAGAGTAACTAATTCATTTCATAGTAAAAAAGAAAAAATTCAAAATGCTTAAAAATGTTATTCATAAGTATACATAATTCTCTGAGTTATTGTTTATTTTAGATATATTGTATTGATTTTTTAATCGACCTATTGTTGATTTAGTGCCAATCTGGAGAGGTGTACAACATCAGAGAGAGGAGCGTTTTTAGCCCTTTTCACGGATTCCCACCATGAGAGGACTACCAGTTGATAATTGGAAGCGCTATGGCTATATGTTTTAAGGCATATAACTATAAGGATATCAACCCTTACTCTAGGCAAAAGAGCCTAAAATAGCTAAAACTATTCAGTAGGTCGCCAAAGATCCTATTCAATATATTCAGATCTTTTTTTCCTATACATCTGCCACTTTAAAGGCCGCCTCTACAGCCTCAATCTCTCCAGATTGGCATTCTCTTTATATCATATACATTCACAACCATGGAAGCAGAAAAATGTGTTTTTTGCACTTTTTTAACTTTTTTTGCAAGTAAGCTTCAGGTTTGAGAAAATTTAACTTTAAAACCTAGAGCGCAATCAGTTTAATCCAAAATGAAAAATTCTTGATTTTTTAAATTAATTTATTAATATATTTATTTAATAATAAATTTAAAGATACTTTTATGTTAACTAATCAAAATAAATCACAAGCTGAACTTGATCATAGTCTTTTTAAAGCTCTTTATAAAAGAGATATAAACGAAATTAAAAATCTATTAGAACAAGGTGCAAATGTTAATGCTGAAAATTTGAACGGAAGTAGTCCTTTGCATATTGCTATTCAGCATAATAGCAGTGTCATGATAATAAAAATGTTATTAGAATATGGTGCAAAAATTGACGCTTTGAATAGAGATGGTAGAACGCCTTTACATATCGCCGCATCAAAACGTAAATTAATAGCAACAAAAGAGTTATTAAAAAATGGAGCAAATGTTAATATTAAAGATTGTAATGGTATGACACCTTTAAAATTACATATTGAGGATAATACACAAAAACAACCCAAACTTCTTGGTAATATCACCTTTTTACTTTTAGTTTTTGGTGCTAACTTAATTGATGAAATAGATGATAACTCTATTTTTAATAAACGTATGAAAAAATTTAACAGAATAAAAAGTAAATACCCCAATTGTGCACAATTGATACAAGCAAATGAAGCTTCAAAAGCCACTTTACAATATAAAGATATTCAAAAATTAGATGAAAAACTTAAAAATATTAATAATTCTTATTATTTTTTTATATATGATGCACTACAAAACCTTAAGCAATACATGCTGGAAAAATCTACAGCACAATACATATCAGATTTATCTAATAGAGATACTGTACTTAATACATTACAAAAAGCTTATGCAGCACCCGTCAGAGAAATCTACAATAGAATTGAATTCACTAGCGTAACTATAGTCTTTCCTAAAATAAACGATAAACCTCAATAATAGAGTTACCAACAAGAAGTAATAAGTTTTCTTGTTGATACATTCTAGGTCTTAGCCAGCTTTTAATTGTGTGCCAGCAATTTTCAATTGGATTAAGATCTGGTGAATATGGAGGAAGATAGAGTAAATTGCCTTTTCAATTAATTCTCTTGTTTTAGCGGTTTTATTGCATTATCGATAACTATCGCACTGTAATTGTGGTAATAATATTTGTTCTAACCACAGATTAAGCACCTCTTTGTCACAACCTCCAGTAAAGGTCAGAGGTGCAACAAATCTTCTTCCATCCTATTATGTTCTCGTCTTTTGCCAGTGCATGTATTTTCTCTCCTCTTGTCCATATTCTCTATATAATCTTTCATCTCTTGATAAATTTTTTTTAATGTGATTTTTAGTTATTGTACCAAATTGCGCTTATTCCGAAACCAATTTCATCTCTGCCAACTGGATGCTTTTTACATATTCTTCTAGGGGTCTATTTTTCGTATGAAACCACTAGCTTTTGCTGGTTTTATCCGGCAGATTGCTTTTTCAGCCATCTGTATAGTATTGCTATTCCAACAGCTCCACAACCTCAGCTTTCGACTTCCCTTTCTCAACCATAGATACCGCTTTCTCCCGTAAATCTAAGCTATCTCTTTATATACTAAAAATTTCATTATACCTTTATCACTTATTTTTGAAAGTACTATAGTAACGAGGTATGAGTTAGGCCAAAGCAAAAAAAAACATGCTTCAAGTTCCAGAAATAATATTAAACCTCATGTTATATTTTCTCTGAGAATTGCGATAAACTGTACCAGACACCACTTAATCTGACAGTGACGAATTAACTGACAGAAGAATTTAAATATACTATCAGAATCCTGATTTAATATTTTTCTAAAAAGCAATATATCAAGAAAAGTTTGCATTGGCGTTTTATCATAGCAATATTTGTCTGATTGTCTCATTGTAAGAACGCAACCAACATCAATTTGCAGATCTTCTAAAGAACTATATTTCTAAAGATGATTTGCATAGTTTTGTGAAGCATTGGTCTGTGGAGAGTGGGTTTTGGTTCTAGAATGATCGATATGCCTAAATAAAGCTGATAATTTCACGCAATATTCTGTACCTCTATCAGTCAAAATGCGCAATATCAAAGAATGCTATCATTTAGCAAGAGGTAATTGCTGTCTTATCGACTTAGCAAACGAGAATAAGTATCAATAAAAGTCTAGCTGGTAAATTCGCCCATTATATTACCCACGTAATATGTATCCTGAGAACCCAGATAACCTGAGTATCAATTTCACTATCTTTGTTCTTTCACTTTTTCTAAAGCTGTTAGAATTATTCCATCTTTTTGCTTCTAGTGCTTTAAGTCTTTTCTTAAAAGTCTCAACTATCCACCTTCAGATATTATTTTTTTCTCAGCTCATTTTTTATATGCTGGAAATTCTGTTGCTATACAGATCTTTCTATGTCTTCCGAAACTCTGTTTGCAAACTTTCTTACTTATCTCATCTCCATTTTCGTATAACTCCTTGAAGCGATAAAATTTGAATATCCCATACGCTTGTGACACATTTCCTAGTTGTCTTGCTAAAATCCTAATTTTAGTATTTTTGTTCTAAGTGTCAGTTCAAGTTTTATTTAATACAGTTTATGCTATAAAGCGAATTTTTTAGCAGCTTTGAGTCTGTTAAAATCTTCTTCGGCATGATATGAAGATCTAGTTAATGGGCTTGATGATACCATTTGAAACCCCTTGGAATAAGCTGCATACTTATAATATTCAAATTCTTCTGGAGTAACATAGCGATCAACTTTGGCATGCTTAGGTGTAGGCCTGAGATATTGGCCAATTGTGATAAAATCGACATCAGCTGCTCGCAAGTCATCCATAACCTGCAGTATTTCCTCTTTCGCCTCTCCAAGACCAACCATAAGCCCAGATTTAGTAAAAATATCGCTATTATTTTGCTTAACTTTTTTAAGTAAAAATAAAGAATGAAAATAGCGAGCACGCGGTCTAATTTTAGCATATAATCTAGGTACTGTTTCAACGTTATGATTATAAACATCTGGGCCCACTTTTGCTATTTTTTCAATTACCCCTTCTTTATTTAAAAAATCTGGTGTTAAAATTTCCACTGTTGTACTGGAATTAATTTTTCTTATTTCCTCTATACATCTGATAAATTGCTCAGCTCCACCATCTGGAAGATCATCCCTATCAACAGAAGTAATTACAACATGCTTTAAACCTAGTTTTTTTACGGCAATTGCCAAATTTTCTGGCTCATGAGGATCAAGTTTATCAGGAATTCCTGTTGCAACATTACAAAATGCACAAGCACGCGTACACACTGATCCTAAAATCATCACTGTTGCATGACGTTTATTCCAACATTCTCCAATATTAGGACATGCTGCTTCTTCACATACTGTATGTAAATTATATAATTTAACTATATTTAAAGTTTCATTAAAAACATCACCAGATGGAGCTTTAACTCTTAGCCATTCAGGCTTACTTTGCATATTTATTTATAAAAGTTTTCAAGTTGTATTTTTATTTTCTGCGCTCTTAATTTTAACTCCTCAAGCTCTACTTTCATCTTTTTTGCATCTGATTCTTCAGAATTTGTTTCTACTTCCTGCATCTTCAGCCCAACTTTTTCAAGCTGTACTTCTATTTTAGGCATTTTTGCAATCAAATTTTTAAGTCGAATTTCGGTCTTGTGCTTTTCTGGTACCAACCCTTTTAGTTGTATTTCTATCTTCCTTATTTTTAAAACTAAACCTTTAAACTGGATCTCTATCTTTTGCTCTGCTGAAATTAGCTTCTTTAGCTTATTTTTTATCTTTTGAGCTTTTAAGCTTAAATCCTCTTTAGCAACACTTAATAAATATTGATCTAATCCACCTTTATAATCTATAGTTCTTAAAGTCTTTGTTGCTATACGTTCTTTGAATTTTTTGTTTAAAATCTCACTTCTTAAAGAAACGTTGTGCAAGTTCAACAAAAAAGTACGCTTAGTCTTACGATTTGAATGAGATACTTTATTACCAAAACCTTTCGTTCTACCAGTTAGACTACATACTCTACTCATTTTAATTATTCCATATAGAAGTTTTAATTTATTTTAAACATTTTAGCTATTTAGTCAATAGATTATGTCTCTAGCTACCTATAAATTATAGGACATAATTTTAGATTCTTTGAGTTTTTCAAAGGCAAAAATCATTGTAATTCAGATACCAATACTTCTTTACTAAGAATTTGTGGTAGAATTTTTCCTTCCTTATTATGAAAATATAACACGTATAAAGGCACACCACCTCTTTTGAATTTTAGTAGATACTCGGTAATTTTTTCATCTTTTTTTGTCCAATCTGCTTTCATATACATAACATTTTTGCTTCTTAAAAGAGTTTGCATATCCTTTGATGTTAGTAAATGCTCATTAATCTTACACGTCACACACCAATCAGCACCAACTGCAACTAAAACATTGCGTTCATTTTGAACTAGACTGATCAGTTTATCGATGGAGAAATCAGCAACATTAGTGTCTTGCACATACACCATATTTTTCACTACAGCAAATGGAAGCAAATTTAGGAAAATTAGAAGCACAACTGTATAAATTCTTGAGCTTAATTTAGTGAGTACCCAAATACTAAAAACTAAGAGTAAAAGTCCTGTTAGTGCTGGTAGTATGGTGTTAGCATTTGATTCCTTAATCAATACCCAAAATAGCCAGATACTTGAGAGGTACATTGGAAAAGCTAAAAATTGTTTAACAGTCTCCATCCATTGCCCTGGCTTTGGCAAAAATTTAAGAATAGTTGGAAAGAATGATATAAGAAGATAAGGAAAAGCCACGCCAAATCCTAGTGCTTGAAAAATAAGTAAAAAGTGTAAAGTTGGTTGAGTTAAAGCAAAACCTACAGCAGATGCCATAAATGGTGCAGAACATGGAGTTGCAACTAAAATTGCAAATACTCCAGTACAAAAACTACCAATGCAATTTGATTGATTTATGTATTTGTTGCCAAAGTTAGGTAAAATAAAAGAAATGTCATAGAATCCAGAAAAGGATAATCCTATTAAAAACATAAGGTATAGTAGCACTAATATGAATATGGGAGACTGCATTTGATATCCCCAACCTACAGCACCGCCCATGCTACGTAGTATTAATAGCAACACTGCTAATATAAACATACAAAGCAACACACCAACGGTGTAGGCAAGACCTTCAATTTTTATTGTAAGATTACTAAGACCTTTAGCTTTTTTTAAAATTGAAAGAAATTTTAGTGAAAGAACAGGGAAAACACATGGCATACAATTTAAAATAATACCACCAATAAATGCAGAAATTATGGCATTGATAAAACTCATAATATAAATATTAAATTACCTTAATATATTCTTTTTATGCAAAAAATCAAAACGGACTATTAAAAATAGTATAAATAATTAAGATTAGGCAAAAATGGTTTACTTTTGAGCAACAGCAAATAGGGATACAAAAAGATAATTTTCTTTTGAACTATCGCTGTCATAAAAACTAGAATTTGAAATTTTTGAATATTTCTAAATTTTGCTCTTCTAAGAACCTGTAAGAGATCTCAAGACCCCCTGCGAAAATGAGGAAACAGGTATAAAAAGAGAGAGAAAGATATAAAATAGCAGTTTTGGCAGAAGTTATGAAAAAGTGGCAAATATATATTCCGTCAATTTGCTGATAGCAGAATGCGAAAAAATAGTCGAAATAGTTAGTGGGAAAAAGTTAAAAAACAGGCGACGGAATCACATTAAAACGCTAGAAGACAAAATTTTATGTGTGTTAATATACTACCGAACGTATATAATGCATCCATTTTTGGGCTATTTGTTTAATTTACACAATTCAAATATTTGCTAAAAAAAATGGGTTAGCGAAAAAAATCAAGATCACAAAACCAGAAAAAATATTTTGGTAGATGTGACAGACACAGCAGCCAAAAGATAGCAAAAAGAGAAGGAATTGGAAAAAAGAAAACATAAAAACCGAAATGAAGAAAACGGACAAATTTTATCAGTTTCAAAATCTCATCGTGGCAGGATTCATGACTTTAAGATACGAAAATAGTTCTGCCAATATAAAATATGCTGATTCTAGGGTTGGCAAAAATTGCAGTTGTGATTCCGTATAAAAAATACCGTAAAAAACCCCGGAGCAAAAGGATCATAGCTTGCGTCGTTTAGGTGGAAAATAAGACTCAAAGATATTTAAAATTATGTCACATGTAATTTTTAGAAAATATGAGGTTTAATATTATTTCTGGAACTTGAAGCATGGGTTTTTTTGCTTTGGCCTAACTCATACCTCGTTACTAGTATACCTTCTCGTAGGGGACCTAATGTTAAAAACAATAAAAATCACTTAAATCTATTGCCTAAGAGTTAATGATTTATCTAAGGAATTGATACCAAGACCTCTTATTTCTTTTCATATTTTTAATCATTGAAGATTGTTATTTTTCTCGTTATAAACAAAGCTATCATTACAGATAGCTAATTGAACTATCACTCAACTTTTTTAGGTAATGGTACAGGATTATTGCCCATAGAACGTAAGTAAGAAATAACATCTGCTATTTCTTGTGGTTTGGAAATACCAGCAAAAGCCATGCTTGTTCCCTTAATATAAGATCTAGGACTTCTTAAAAATTCAAATAATTCCTCATATCCCCAACTCCCTTCTTTTTCTAGCATTGGTTTAGAATAATTGAAAGACCCACCCAAGTGAGCTTTTTTATTTCCAACTATATTCCATAGATTAGGTCCAACCCTATTTGGTCCACCTTGCTCAAAAGTATGACATGCTATGCATTTTTTTGCCGCTACCTTTCCTTTTTCTGCACTGGCACTTTCCATTAAAGCTGCAATATCCAAAATTATATCCTGTTGACCAGTAATGCTACTTGCAACTTCTATTTTTTGGCTTTCTATAACTGTGTGCTCAGCGGGATTATACAGTACATCAACAATATTACTAATTATCATAATAACAAGTGCTGAAAATAAAATTGCACCTGCAATTTTGTTTAACTCAAAGTTATCCATATGAAAAGTTTTAATTTTTACTGTAACAAATTAAGAAATATCAGTCAATAAGCACTTTACTGTATATGTTTTTGATAATATCATACTATAGTAAATTAATTAGTAATATTCTAAAAAATACAAGCTGTTAGTAATTGGGGGGTAATATGAATTACAAAGAGTTATGTGCAAGCCTGTTTGCAGAATTAAATTATGCCTTCAGCCTTTGGTTTTCTGAACTGCGAGATATTGATCATTATCTGCAGAACTGTAGTCAAGAAATGAAAGAATTAGCAAAAGATATATCGTATGGTATATCTGAGTGGGATAAAGAATTAACTAATATTAAGTGTGACTTAGATAGTAACCAAGATAACATACAAATTTTAAAGCTATTATATAATAAATTATGTGATCTTAAAAGCAAAATGTCTCTGTCTCAAATAACAGAAAATGGTTTGATAAAGCGAGAAGACCCTTATGGCTTAGCATTAGAAGGTTTCAAAACACAATTGGAATGTGAAATAAAAAATGCAGAAAATCCGGAAACAATAATAAATGTTCAAATAGAACAAGAAAATCAACATTATCAAGTACTAGAAAGTTTAAGAAAGCAATTAGAAGATAAAGTAAAATGTGCAGAAAACTTAAAAGTAATAATGGACAATCAAGCGGAACAAGATAATCAATGTTACCAAGTATTAGAAGATTTAAAGATACAAGTAGAATTTGTAAACAAAAAAGTACAAAGCTTAAAATAATTAACTTTGCTCAATTATGAAGAGTTGAGTAGACTGAGAAAGGAAATAGGGGGAAAAGAAGATGAAAGAGATAGACTAGTAAGTGAAATAGAAAAGATATACGGTAAGTCAAAAAAACAAGAAAAAGAAATAGCAGCAGAAGATAAGTATTCAAAAAAGCTAGATGAAGAAATATTAAATGTAAAAGATACATTAAAAAAGTTGAAAACAAAGACTGATCTGATGCAACAACAATTAGAAAATCAAAAAGAACACAATATAGAGAAAGGGGAGTATCTAGCAGAATTAAAACAGGAAGAAGAAAACGAAAGAAATCGGTTAAAGGCTTTAGAAGATCAAGCGGCAATGCAGTATGAATCCAATATTCTAGAAATAGAGGAATTAGCAAATATGCGATTATGTCTTATCAGACAATCAAATTCTATAGACCAATTTAAGTGTATACTAAAGCCTCTGCAATATGAGTTACAGAACGATATATCACAAGATGAAGATTCATTTTTGGAGGATCCCATAGGGAGTTTACAAGATAGCACAATAAGCTCAACAACACAAGAAATATCAGATAAGGAAACTCAAACATTAAACACACAAAGAAGTCACGACAGAGGTATGAAATATACAGTATTTTTTACTATTCCTTTTGCTCTAACAGGTGTGTCTTTAACGATTATTCCACTAATAAAATCAACAAAAAATGATACTATTTTTCTGTCAGTGGGGTTGTCGTTTTCCATGTTAGCTATTGTTTGTCTTGTTGCAGTAACTCTTTATAGTTACTATAAAGAATCGATTGCGGATTTAGAATCACCTAAAAAATTAAATGGCAATTCTATAAATAATATCACCACTCAAGATTATAGTATGGATCAAGGTTTGAATTAAGTTAATGATAAAGTACCATATTGATAAAAACGGCAACCGCATAGCATACAAAAAAGTTAAAGGAACAAGAGCATCTGTAATTTTCTATGGTGGCTTTGCCTCTGATATGAATGGTACGAAGGCAAATGCTTTATATGACTTTTGCCAAAAATCCAACATAGAGTTAACACTATTTGATTATCTAGGGCACGGAAGTTCTAGTGGTAATTTTATTGATTATATAATAAGTGACTGGCATGAGAACTGTCTGGAAGTCATGGAAAATCTAACTTATGGTAAGCAAATAATCATTGGTTCAAGTATGGGAGGGTGGCTTATGCTTATGACAGCGTTAAGCATGCCTCAAAGAGTATCAGCACTCATTGGAATAGCTGCTGCTCCTGATTTTACAGAAGATTTAATATTTAAAAAATTATCAGATAAGCAGAAAAATGATCTATCTTCTTTGGGAATAATAGATTTTCCTTCAATTGAAGAAACAAAACCTCAAGAGAAGTTTAGTGATTGCAGCTATAAAATCACAAGAGATTTAATTGAAGATGGTAGGAAGAATTTACTACTAAATAAAGATAATATAGACATTAATTGTCCTGTGCGATTGTTACATGGCTTGAACGATAAAGATGTACCATATCATTATTCTATAAGTTTAGGAGAGAAAATAACATCAAGTGATGTAGAAATACACCTAATTAAATCAGCGCAACACAATATGTCAGATGATTATTCACTTAATGTAATATTCAAAACTCTCAATGAGTTTGTATAGTTTTAAGTTACAAATTTAAGTATCGTCCTGCACTCAATAGAAGTAATGATATTTATATCGTTTAAAATTCAATGCAATTATTATTTTCAAATAAAATAAATAGCACTTAATCTATAAATATTCAGTGATCTTAAATTAAATTTAAAACCTATTAGAAAAGGATTTTAAGAAATCTATATCTTTCAAGTGAGGTTTAAGAAAAAACAAAGAGAAATTAGAATATATTTTAGGTATGGTGGGCTTTTTGTTACTCGAGTAGATAAAACAATTACTTAACATGTCTATTTTATAACACTTTGATGAATAAAGCATATACAGGTATTGATTATGATTTATTGTCTCAATATGATGCTGAATCAGTACAGTAAGTTATGCTTATAAAATAAATAATTATTATTAATTAAATAAGGAATTTGTATGATCTATAATCCAATTACTGAAGAGTCTTTGAGGAGTGGTTTAGAAAATTTTAGTAAGATGAGTTGTATTGAAAAATATTCAGGTTTATATGGCTGTATATCAAGATGTGTTGATGTAACATTTCAAAAGGCAGATGATAATAATGAGTAGAGCGAGGGGTGGTCATAGCTTTAGCTATAATGATTATAAGCCGGATGATTTAATAACAGAAAAATATTTAGAACTTGCTGATAAATTAGAGGAAAATGGACAAGATAATTTCGTAGATAGACTTGTAATATAACTTCTAATATTCTATCTCTATGTTTGGATTAGCCCCAAATACCATCAACATCTTTGCTATACACGCATTGCAATGCAAAGGAGCTAACAAAATGGCAGTCCGCCCCTCACTGTTTGTACATTAACGTTTAAAGATGAAGATAATGATGCTCGTGCAACTTGCCGTATATCGGCACAAGATACAGCAGAAAAAAAATCTTCTTGCAAACCCATTAGTTCCCCCTTTGATTGGTTTCACCTACTGATTTTTACTCTTTTTACAGCAGGTAAAACTGAATCACACTCAAATTGATCAAAGTCTAATAAGTTATCAAATCTACTACATAAACTATCATTTGTAGATAAACAAGATTTAAATGATACTAAAGAAGATTGAGTGGATATTGAATAAAAAGAAGAAGATTTTGTACTGGAACTATCATTAGATCTTTTACGTTTAAGCATAAAAAGCCCACGCGTTTTATGCTCTGGCAGTTTACTGCATTCAACCTCCCTTAAAATTACTGAACCAACGGATATCGGTTTAATACCATCTTTGATATTGCGATCTTTCATGCACTGCAATAAAAATCTTTCTATAGCTGGATAAACCTCCTCATTTTCTGTAGCAATAGCATAGCCTATATCCCTAATACTACTGTACTTAACTAATACAAGAACTGCATCTAAATTGCCACATTTTGTTGCTAAATTAAGAGGAGTAAGCTCAGTAAGATCCCTATAATTTACATTATTTTGGTCAGTAATAAGGAGCATCTCAACTATAACTGGGTGCCCCATCTGTTTTATAGCTAAGTGAATAGGGTAATCACCATTTCTATCAGAAATATCACTACGTGCTTTTTTTGTTAATAAGAAGCCAATTATATCTTTCATATCTTTTTCCCCTTGAGCATAGCATGTTATTGCTATAAACAAAGCTGTTCTTCCCATATTATCTTGTACATCAACATTAGCACCATAATCACATAACAGTGTTACCATATCAATATTTTTTGCATGAGATACAGCTAAATGAACAAGATAGGTTCCATATATATCACTATCATTAACATTTGCTCCTAACTCAAGTAAAAAGTTAGCTATTTCTATATAATCACTAGAAACTGCAGGAAATAAAGCTGTACATCCTTTATCACTTTTTAAACCAATATTAGCTCCCCTGTTATATAACAACTTTACTACCTCTTTTTTCCCATTCAAAGTAGCTAAGTAAAGAGTAGGTGTACTCCCAATATCAACCTTTGCACCTCGGTCTAACAAGAATTCAATTGTATCTTGATCTTGCTGACAAATTGCAAGATCTAGGGCTGTACTTCCATTGCAATTCAACATGTTGATATCAGCTTTAAATCGAAGTAACTTCTTTACTATAGGTAAGTTACTGAATAAAACAGCAACATGGATAGGTGCTTGACCAGAATCACTTTTTATATCTGGACTAATCCCTAATTTTAACAATAGAGTGGTCTTTTTTATATCACCTATATATATTGAATCAAAAAGTTCAGTTTTTTTTATCAGGAATAATCTCTTTCTGATTAAAATAGCACATAAATTTTGATACAAAAAGGTAAGCCAAGAGGCTTGACCCTATCATAGATGATGTATTTCCTCTAATATAATTAGTATTACTAACACTAGGCACATCTTGTGTGATCGCTATATCACTGCAAAATGGCAAATCACGGAAACTTTGAAATGGCAATTTAGGATAAAGATGCTTAAGATATCCCTCAACTCGATCTATTGTAATACTTCTATCATTATAACTACAATGATCTATTTTTTTTACAATTGATATTGTATTTTTCTCGTAATATTTATTAATAAATCAACAATATCAGTATTATTCTTATCGATAGCAATACTCATCGGTGTCTGATTGTGTTGATTACTATAGTCTTTCCTAAACTGAATGATAAACCTCAATAATAGAGTTACCAACAAGAAGAAGAAATGTTGATGCATTAGAGGTAACTTTTGATGGTATGCGAGCAATGTTCAATGGGGTTTAAATCAGGAGAATATGGAGGAAGATAGAGTTTTCTATTTTGTTTTAGCGGTTTTATTGCATTATCGATAACTATCGCACTGTAATTGTGGTAATAATATTTGTTCTAACCACAGATTAAGCACCTCTTTGTCACAACCTCCAGTAAACAGTCATTGAAATCTTCCTCCATCCTATTATGTTCTCGTCTTTTACCAGTGCATGTATCTTCTCACCTCTTGGCGCCCGCCCATACTCTCTATATAATCTATTATCAATTCCAGCTTCATCTATATATACGATTGGTCTATTTTGGCAATTTTTTCGATAAATCTTTTTCATCTCTTGATAAATTTTTTTTAATGTGATTTTTAGCTGTTGTACCAAATTGCGCTTATTCCGAAACCAATTTCATCTCTGCCAGCTGGATGCTTTTTTACATATTCTTCTAGGGATCTATTTTTCGGATAAAATTACCATTTTTTGCTGGTTTTAACCATCTGCTTTCTTTTTTAGCCATCGTCGCTATTCCTATCTCTAAAAGCTCCGCAACCTCAGCCTTTCTTTTTCAACTAAAGATAATCTCTTAAATCTACACTGTATGCCATTTTCCCTCTTCTAAAATTGTTCATTATACCTTTATCATTTACTTTGGAAAGTACTATAGTAACGAGGTATGAGTTAGGCCAAAGCAAAAAAACCATGCTTCAAGTTCCAGAAATAATATTAAACCTCATGTTATATTTTCTCTGAGAATTGCGATAAACTGTACCAGACACCACTTAATCTGACAGTGACGAATTAACTGACAGAAGAATTTAAATATACTATCAGAATCCTGATTTAATATTTTTCTAAAAAGCAATATATCAAGAAAAGTTTGCATTGGCGTTTTATCATAGCAATATTTGTCTGATTGTCTCATTGTAAGAACGCAACCAACATCAATTTGCAGATCTTCTAAAGAACTATATTTCTAAAGATGATTTGCATAGTTTTGTGAAGCATTGGTCTGTGGAGAGTGGGTTTTGGTTCTAGAATGATCGATATGCCTAAATAAAGCTGATAATTTCACGCAATATTCTGTACCTCTATCAGTCAAAATGCGCAATATCAAAGAATGCTATCATTTAGCAAGAGGTAATTGCTGTCTTATCGACTTAGCAAACGAGAATAAGTATCAATAAAAGTCTAGCTGGTAAATTCGCCCATTATATTACCCACGTAATATGTATCCTGAGAACCCAGATAACCTGAGTATCAATTTCACTATCTTTGTTCTTTCACTTTTTCTAAAGCTGTTAGAATTATTCCATCTTTTTGCTTCTAGTGCTTTAAGTCTTTTCTTAAAAGTCTCAACTATCCACCTTCAGATATTATTTTTTTCTCAGCTCATTTTTTATATGCTGGAAATTCTGTTGCTATACAGATCTTTCTATGTCTTCCGAAACTCTGTTTGCAAACTTTCTTACTTATCTCATCTCCATTTTCGTATAACTCCTTGAAGCGATAAAATTTGAATATCCCATACGCTTGTGACACATTTCCTAGTTGTCTTGCTAAAATCCTAGTTTTAGTATTTTTTTTGCATTGTATTCATTTCTCTTATTTTTTGTTATTTTTTTGTTCTAAGTGTCAGTTCAAATCTTATTTAATACAACTAAAGGTAGAGCCAACTGACATAACGAGAATTATCTCAGACCTACTTAGGTAACATACACCTATAAAGCAACTATCATTCTTGTAATTTTTTGATCTCATTTTCAGGTAGGCCAGTTATTTTAGCTATGATATCTATAGGTATACCAGCTTTAAGTAGGTTTCTTGCAACTTCAATTTTCCCTTGGAGAGAACCGATTTGGATGCCTCTTTCTTCGCCAATTTTGATGCCCTCATTAAGCTTTTCAGAGAGAGAAGAAAGGTAATCATCAGTACGTTTCTTAGCTTGATCATAAGCAAGACGCTCTTCTTTAGTCCAATTAAATTGGTTTAACTCATTGTAAGCCTTACCAATAATTACATCACTACCTATTATTTTTTGCAAATCTTCCTCGTCAGTTTCATTGGCATATTTAAAAAAGTATATCCATTTTTCAACGATATTATCCAGCTGATCTTCTTTTGTTTTATGAAATTTAGGCAATTCTATGAAGGTGAAGCTAAAGTCTTTAAGGTCGTGTTCAAAGGTAATTTTATCGAAAGTAACGTGATCAGATTTATAAGCAAGCTTATTAGGAAATAAGATAAAATTAGTGATAGCAATAAAAACAACACCTTTGAGATCATGATACTGATTCCCTACATTGGCCTGATTAGAATAAGCTTTGGCAGCATAATACTGAGCACGTTTTTCAAAACCAGTAGTTTTAGCGACTTGCATCTCAACAATTGTCTGGACTCCTGTAGAATCAATGTAGAGAACATCAACAATGCTTTGCTTTTGAGAGGCAATAATAGGATCTTGAATAGGACTCAAGAATGAAACATCTGTAATTTTATTGATATCATGCAAATCTAGTATATCATTTAAGAAATAAATGAGAATATCCTTATTCTTCTCAGTGCCGAATATCCTTTTAAAGGCGATATCATTGCGTGCATCGAGAAATTTAGATAGAGCCATATAAAGAAAAAGAATAAAACATTAATAATTATACACTATTTAAAGTAACTTTGCTAAATAAAATTAAACAGCCCTTATAGCTTTTTATGATATAATTTCATGAAAAGGGTGGGGGAAAATGAAATATTTTATATTTATACTAACTATACTGGTCTCATTGCATAGTTATGCATCTACTTGCCCAAGTGTAAAAATATGTTTTACTCCTGGTCAAAACTGTACGGAAGAAATTGTTAATATGTTAAATAATGCTAAAAATTCTATACTGCTACAAGCATATCAATTCACCTCAGAACCTATTGTGAATGGGGTTATAGAAGCTAAAAGGCGTGGTATTGAAATTCAAGTTATTCTTGATAAAAGTCAAGTAAAACACAAGTACAGTATGGTAGTTGTAAGAGAGCTGTTAAGTAACAAGATACCTGTATGGATTGATAGTAAACCTGCAATTGCGCACAACAAGGTGATGGTAATAGATAATCATAAAGTCATAACAGGCTCATTTAACTTTACAGCTGCAGCACAAAAAAGGAATACTGAGAACTTGCTTGCAATTGACGATGCGGAAGTAGCTAAAAAATATACAGAAAACTGGTACAAAAGAAAAAAGCAGTCCAAACCTGCAGGAATAAATACGGAAGTATAATGGCAATAATATTACTAGACGCTAAAACAGTAAGTCGGATAGCAGCTGGTGAGGTTGTAGAACGTCCAGCCAGTGTGGTAAAAGAATTAGTAGAAAACGCTATAGATGCCGGTAGTACTGAAATAGAGATCAAGATAGAAAGTGGTGGTCGTAATCTTATTACTGTTACAGATGATGGTAGCGGTATAGAAAAAGAAGAGATTGAGCTAGCTTTTATGTGTCATGCAACTTCTAAACTCAAAAATGATGATGATTTGATAGAAATAAAACATTTAGGGTTTCGTGGAGAAGCACTGCCCTCAATTGCAGCAGTCAGTAGAATAAAATTATCGTCTAGGGCAAAAGGAGTTGATTCTGCTTGGTCTATAGCTTATGAAGGTGGGGAAAAGGTGATGGATCTTACTCCTTCTGCAATACCAAGTGGTACAGAAATTGAAGTAAGAGACTTATTTTTCGCTACTCCAAACAGACTGAAATTTCTCAAAACTGAAAGAGCAGAAACTCAAGCAATTGTTGATATTGTCAATAACTTAGCAATGATCAATCCTGGTATTAGCTTTATTCTTTATTCAAGCGATAAAAGGCTTTTCAAATATACTAAACAAACTTCATTGCTTACTAGACTTTGTGAAATTGAAAAAGAGTTTCAAGAAAATGCTCTGGAGATTAATGAGAAAGATGAAGATGCCAAGGTTACAGGGCATATCTGCAAACCAACAGTAAATCGTGGTAACTCTACTATGATCTATACTTTCGTTAATAATAGACCAATTAAAGACAATATGCTCATAGGGGCAATAAGATATGCATATAATGACTTTATTCCCAGTGGCAGATATCCAGTTGTAGTACTGCATTTAGAAATACCATATGATCAAGTAGATGTAAATGTTCATCCAAATAAGCTAGAGGTAAGGTTTAGAGATAAAAAGCTTATATATGAAGTAATCACTAGGGGATTAATTAAAGCTTTATCAATGAGATTAAATGATAAGAAAAGTGATAAAAAAGATATTCCTCTGAGCCCATTTGAGAGATTTATTGCTGATGATAAGAGTAATGAAAACAGTAAGATAAGTAAGGATAATAGAAGGAATCAAGAATTCTATCCCAAATCTCCTTTAGAAAGTTCATTAATGAATAAATTTCTATCTCCTGATTTAGAGACACAGAAATCATCAATAAATTTACAAAAAGAGCTAAGCCCTACAGTTCATGACCAAACAGAAGTTTTAACTGAACAGATAAACATAGTAGAAGAATATCCTCTAGGGCTTGCACGTTGTCAGGTTTATAACACCTATATAATCTCACAAACAAAAGATAAGCTAATTATCGTTGATCAACATGCAGCTCATGAAAGATTAGTTTATGAGTATTTAAAAGAAATAATGAAGAAATCAGAAATCAAAAGACAAAAATTACTTATTTCTGAAACTGTAGTAATAAACAACCAGGCTGGAACTGAACTTATAGCAAAGTATAAAGATAAGCTTTGTGAAATGGGTTTTAATCTTGAGATTGCCTCAGATACACTGGTAACTGTCAGAGAAACACCTGCAATTTTTGGTGTAATTAATGTAAAAGAAATGATACTAGATTTAGTCGATAATCTGATACTAATTGAAGATACTCTACCTATAGAAGATAAAATGAAGAAGATATGTGCAACTATAGCATGTCATGGTTCAATTAGAGCTGGTAGAAAATTAAAACTTGAGGAAATGAATGCCATACTCAGACAAATGGAAGCAACTCCTTTTTCTGGTCAATGTAACCATGGAAGACCAACCTACATAGAAATGAAACTTTCTGATATTGAGAAATTGTTTGAAAGACGGTAAGAATAAAAACCAAGTTGTCCGGATTTTCCGGAATACTGAAAGTCAGTAGTTTCCTTTGTTTTTACTATTCCTCTGTGGATTCAATTAAATTATGTTCAAAAGTAGCACCATAACTCAGCAACAATTGTATAATTTCTTTATTTCTGGTTGCATATCTAGAGCTGTCATGGTTATAATGAGCCTTTAATTGCTTGTTTTTTTAATAACAACTCAACAATACTCTTATTACTGTTAATTACGGCAAGATGCAAAATCATATTTACCTTGTATGTTAACACTCGCACTACTTCGTATCAGTATTTCTGCAACTCTTTCACAATTATGTGAAACTGCAATATGTAGAGGAGTGTTACAATTTCTGTCTATCGTATCAACATGTCCACCACTTTTTATGAGCATTTTTATAATTTCATCATTTTAGCAGCTAGATGCAGAGACCACTCACATCTTCATACTGCTTTATTTTTTATCAGAATTTCAACAATCTCTTCAAAGCTGTGTTTAATGGAAAGATGAAGCGGAGTACTATTACTAATGTTTCTAGCATTAACATTTGCACCACTGCGCAAAAGAATATTCAAATGACCATTTCTAGCAGTAAAGTGTAAAACCTTTTCTATCTTTAGCATTAACGTTAGCGCCTTTTCTTACAAGAAATTCCAATACGTTTTCCCAATTCCATTTAGCAGCTAAATGCAGTAGTTTTAAATCAAATTAATAACAAAGTAAAGAAGTATCTTAAAATTTTATTAACCTTTTTAGCTATGGCATTTAAATCCTTATCAATCCCCATACTGACCTCTATAGAGCGTTATATACTAGAGCGTGTACTCTTCAGGGTTAGGATAGTATTAATATTTAGCAAGAGAAATATTTAAAAAAAATACTCTTTATACGAGAAATTTAAAAAACTTCTGGTGCTGGATTTAGTAAAAATCTATAATATTTATGCTACTATCTGACAAAATTCTTCTATTATCCTTTACTAATCATCATCTGGGCTTCTTGCTTTAAGTCCTCAATATTTTTGGCAGTAGTATTTCAGCTGATACAACTTTTAATTGAGATTATATTCTTATATATTTATCACTCATTACTTCATTTAGCTGATAATCCACAGCATCAAGACCACTGTTGAACATAACATCTAGTAAAGGTTTAACCCATTACCAAATCTTCTTGATCTATTGTACTTTATGGTTCTTTCTAATATACCTGTACCAATAGAAAAAATAGTTATATCATCGTTTGGAAATACCATTAGCTACCTGCTACTTCAGGAGAAATCAATCTCTTCATCATAGATAACATATTTGAGTCTAGATACATTATCAGACTGTGCTTCACTAAGATGAGGCTTAACCTTAAGCTGCTCAAGTGCTATATTAAAATCCTCTGTGGTGAGTTTTAGTTCTTCTGTTTTTTTAGCACGATTTGCAGCAATAAGCTTTGCTTCATTTGCTAAATGAGACAACTTAGCACCTGAAAAACTATCAGTTTTATTTGCAATTTCTGTAAGGTCTAAACCATCTATAGATGGTACACCATTTATATTAATATCTAATATCTGCTTTCGTAAGCCAGAGTCTGGTAAAGGAATAAAAATTTTCTCAGAAAAGCGGCCTTCTCTAATCAGTGCAGAATCTAAAACTTTTATACAGTTGGTTGCAGCAATTACGACTATATCTTTATTTTCTTTGAAACCATCCATCTCAGTCAATAATTGATTCAAAGTCTGAACTCTATCTTGAGATGTAGTACTACCAAAAGTACGCTCTGCACCGATAGCGTCTATTTCATCTATAAAAACTATACAAGGAGCATTTTTTCTTGCTTTTGCAAAAAGTTTTTTTACAATATCTACTCCGTGACCGGCATACTTTGAAACAAATTCAGAGGCCGAAACATTTATAAATTTCCTATTAGTTTCACCTGCAATTACACGAGCAAGAAGAGTTTTACCAGTGCCAGGAGGACCGTAAAAAAGGTAGCCTTTTGGTTGCTCATATTTCAGTGTGTTTAATTTGTTTTGCATTTCCTCTGATATACTCTCACAAACTATCTTCAACTTCTCCATCACCTCGTCTGAAATTGCAACATCACTAAATTTTTTTTGTGCCTCTAAGTCAATTGATCCTATTTCATTTTGATCAAGAAATTTCTTGGACCTTGGTAAAGCTAGTAACATACCACCTGAGAATACAATAACTACAGCGGAAAGCGCAACATAACCAACAATAGATGCAAGATAAAGACTTGATATTACTGCTGGACTTAATAAACCAATATTAATAATTATAGCAGATGCTATTGACGCTGATAAAATTAAAGTTGCCAGAGTGATAGTAGTATAAAATACCTTTTTCATTGTATAAAAATAATTAACTTATTAATAGTAAAACATAAAAAAATAGTGGTGTCAATTTTTTTACTAGTAGCTTTTACTTTCATGCAATAATAGGTAATAAGAACACACATTACTGTCACTATAAGCCATACAAGGTTTAAACTGTTTTTTACGTTTTTATTTAGCTTGTTCATGTTCAATATTTTTTCTACATTAAATAGATAATTTACTTAATTTTTCTTAACCTTTCATTTATTAGATGCCACTAATGTAGTAAGGTAACCTCTACTACTTAAAGTATGTTCTACCTTATTTATCACCCACTCACCATCTATTTCTTTGCCAAACTCTGCAAGATTAAGTCTAGCTTCAGTAAAAACTTGAGGATCACCTGGCATGGTTATATCTAAAGTTGCTGTACTACGCTTTAGTTGTTTTAATTTTGCTTGAGCTGCACTTAATGCTAATTCTGAGCTTGGGTAAACTTCCTGTATCACATAACTTGGACTACCAATTCCAGCTGTTTCTGAGATAGTTTCTCCCTTCTTGTAATCATACCATTTTGCTATCACAGAGTTATAACGATTGCGTACAGTAAAACATGCTTGCCAGTTAATTACATCTTGAGGAGTGATAGCTACTGCTTCTAAAGCCTTCCCTGATACTGACTTTGATTCTCCTTGAGAGACAAAAATTATATATCCACCTATAGGTTTGACTATTGCACCATATTCTCTAGCTACTTTAGTTAAAAAACTCATATCACTTTCATTGGTTTGATAGGCATGCTGCACTAAGATATCTTTAAACTTTGTAGCAACTTTAGCTCCATAACCATGCTTTCGTGCTATTTGTGTTACTAAATCACCTAAGGTAATCTGGTGCCACTGCTTTGACATTTGTTCTTTTAAAGATCTCTTTAAATTAGCAGCATGAGCTTTAATCCTTACTGTTTGTGGTGGACTTTGTATTATCACTTCATTTGCTACATAAACTCCCATTGGGCTGTCTCCTTATATCCAACTTTAAATTACCTGCAAACTCTAAATTCATAATTAAAACATATCTCAGCTTCATCACTGGTAGTGCCAAGTTCATCAGTAATACGCAGTGATACTAACCTATTTTTCAAACTCTCTATAACAAAGCTTTCTTCTGTGATTATGTTAAAATCAGGTATCATTTTAATCTAAAATTCTTACAATGGACTTTTGTGGCATCTTCTCAAGCTTAAATCTTAAGTCCTGTGGGCAAAAAACTACCATATTCTGCAAGTCCAGCTCTAACACTTTTTCCACAGCTCCAGAAGTAAAGCCATAATGTTTAAAACAGATATAATCTAAAATCTCATTCTCCTGAGTATAGTAATACATAACGTTTTAAACTTAAGTTAAATTCAATCTTTCTTGGCAAACCAGAAGGGAGAAAGAATCTCTGCTTTTCTTCTATATGAGTAATAACAAAATGCCCAAAGATAAATCCTGAAGCTTGGGCTAAGATATGGGGTATTTGCTTTACCTGTGACTCTCTCATGTCAACTAAATCATTAAAATGCAGCTGCGGACAGATCACCCCTTCCAAATCAATATGTTCTATTCCTGAACCAATATTTTGTAATGATATTTGACCAATACACTCAACCGTATGCCATCTTTGCTCTTTATAGCATCTTAAGCTTGTTGGAGAGAATTTATATGGTCCAAGTGACAACATTAATAAATCTCCTCTACTGTATCAAAAAGCGCAGCGCGTGCTTGTTCTCTTATTCTTCTTATCACTTCATCGGCAAGACTACGAGTATCTTGATTAGGCTCTGCTTTAATACTGATATTATAATTATTAGTAATATGTTGAGCTTTATTGAAGGTTTTCTCTTCCTTATTTTCAAATTTACTCTTTCTTTAAATATCTTGTCAGTATCGTTTTTAGAGTTATTCTCAGCAAACTTTTTCTCTTCGATAACGCTATTTATCTTAAAATTCTTAAGAGTATTATTTTTAGAAAACTCTTTTGATGCGCTGTTGTTTAAAGGAGAATTTATACTTTTTAAAGTACCATTTTTAGAAATATCATTTTCACTTAATGAACTTCTCCTTTTTTCAAACTCTTTGAGTGGGCTATTTTCAGAAAGCTTTTTTCCAACAACACTTTTCAGTGGAGAAACAACAGTATTGCCTATCCAAGCAAAAGCCTCACCAATGGGTTTGATAATTGACTTAATGTACTCCCAAAAACTAGCAAAGAAACTTTTTACCTTTTCCCAATTAGCAATAACCAGAGCTGCACCAGTTACAAGTCCTGCACTAATAATCCTATAGGATTGCTTATTACTGCAAGCGTTATGGCTCTAAGTCCCATTACTACTGCTGGAAATACCGATGAAGATAACGCAGTAAATGCTAAAGTAAGTGGTCCATGCATAATAGCTGCTAGTGCCAAAGCTCCACCTTTAATAAAAGTGAGGGCATAACCTAATCCTATTGCTGCTATTTTAAAACTAATCAATGCGGTAATAATACCCATAATTGCTGTAGTTATTTTGGGATATCTCTCTGCAAATTGAGCTATGTTGGTAGATACGGCTTTTAAAGCTCCAGTGATCATATTTAAAGTAGGGAGCATAACTGAACCTAAATTCATTCCCACTTCTGTTATTGAGTTTTTAAGCAGTTGTAAATTATTAGCTGTGCTCCCTGTAATAGTACTACTAAAGCTACCATCCAGTACTGCACCTATTTTTATCGATAATGTTGACATCTAAACTCCGTTGCTACTTTAACCCAAAGAATGAACTCTTCTATTTCCATGTCTAAAAATTGTTCAATCCCACCACCTGTAACAGAACTAAGCAATAGTACATTTAACCTTAAGTGATGGAAAAAAACCTCTTCATGAAAGGTAGGGTAAAAATGACTTTTAACTTTGGAGAGGAAGTTCTTGAGATGAATCTATCTTCCATAAAAGCTGATGACAAGGTCAATAATGCTTTAAACTTTGGTGCAATAATAGTACATATGGATGACAAAAGTTGTGAGATCTTTGCAAAACACTGTCAAGAGTTAGAAAAAGAACCACGTTTAACCAAGATTATTGCTGGTGCCAAGAGTTTTGTAAAAGCAAAGAATGGCGAGCAACCTAACTTGCCTTTTACTATAATGGAAAGTGTAAGTGTAACAAATTATCCTCACTGTGGGCACAGCCTTTAGTTAAAAATAGCTATTTCAAAAAATTTAATTAGCAGCGAAGATTGAATGGAAAAAACACCAAATGTAATTGAACCACTAAATTTTGAAGAGATCTTATCACGGATGAATGCGGAATTAGTAAACTAACTTTTCTGCATTAGTTGAAAGCGATAAAGATTTTAGAAATTGGAGAGAGCTTTTGCTAAGACAGAGAATTAACGAAGTGCTAATTTACTAGCTTTTGCCACAGTTGAGCATTTAGCTGAGTTTTATGGAGTTGAGCGTAAAGGTGCAGAGAATGATGAGCATTTAAGAAAAAGAGTTAAAGCTAAGGCTGGGGAGCTGCAGGAAGTAAAATCGCTATCACGCCCTATCAGCTGATATTAGAGTTAAAGATGCTTTAACCTATTCCTGGTAGTGTCGAGATTGCTATATTATCTACGGAAGGGATACCCTCTGACGAACTGTTAAGTATTGTCAGAGAACAAGTAACCAAATAAGAATTTTAACTGATACAGTAACAGTTGTAATATCATTCCAGTTGATATCTCTGCCAAAATTGATAGATACTATTGAAAACATAAAATATACAAAAGTTTGAATCTACTAAAAGGTTGGGTTGGAATGTAACCAGATCATTTTTTACAGAAGGTGTGGAGAATTTATAGAGCCAAAAGAAGATATAAGGGCAATGAAATTAGGTAATTTTAAGATTGAGAAATCCCTAAAACATATACGTCTGTGAGCAGGCAGGATGGTATGTATTATCTCTTTTTTACTCATCAAATAGAAATAACAATATAAAATCTATTCTAACAAATTCAAATGAAAGCTGCTCTATTACCCCCTAATTCATCGGCGACAGAAAAAGCGATAGTAGAAGCAATTAATTATCCTTTAGACGTGAGTTGCATTAGAGGATTTAAGTTTAATTTTAAGAAAGAAATACTACCATGGCTGGTTGATGAGTACGGCCTAGAAGAGATTCTTTACTGGGTAGCTGATAAAAGAAAAGCAATTAAGGAAGGAATAGAGTTCCAACGTTTAAGAGGAACACCAGCTTCACTTAAAATGGCATTAAAATATTGATACCATCACCATTGAAGAAAGTTCTTTGAATTGCAAATAATTTCTTTATTGATACAGTGATAGCTTTAACTAAGCTGGCATTACCAGTAAGATCACGGCTGATGAGGATGTACAATGATCACTACAATGCTCAAAGGTTTATATTGGATGCAAGCTTATGGGGAGATCTTCTTTCTCTGGGATAAAGGTTATAAAAGATGGTCCAGTGCTGTCATTCGGTAGAGTTAATTACTTTGAATCTAAAAGTCCACTTATTAAGATGACTGTTTACGTGATCATTATGAGCAAGCAATGATTTATATCGTTTAGATGTTTGGAGAAACAGAACTAAGAATTATCATAGTGTCTGCAAGCGCCAACACCAGTGGCACAACTTTCAAGCTTATTACCACAAACCTTATTGCCACAGATCAAATTTGCTAAAAGTGTTGTCAGATATTAGAAGACGTAAATGCTTGTTTTCCTCTGATGAAGAGGTAGACTTTCTTTGGGAAATTTCAATGAAATTTAAAATATAAGCCAATTTTAGAAAGATTCAGTATCACTATGAAGCAATCATGATCATAGGAGATATAACTTAGCAATGTTTATCTTAAGAGTGATTTAGACTCAAAGCAAAATTCGTGAATTAGAAATGCAGTATTTTACCTTGGTTGGCACCAACATAAACATTTAAATGGTCCGATGTTAGATCTGTAGATATTAAATATATATATGAATATTACAATATATACTATTTTAGTACTACTATAAGCAACTTGACTTCTAATTTAGCTTAAGGACTACTGTGAAGTATAGCAGTAAACATTAGAAAACTCTCTGTCGCTGAAGAAGCTAATTTTTAAGGGGAAAAAATGGATACATCTGTAATTAAAGAAGTGATGTCTCTAGAAAGTAAAACATTAATAGAACTGAGAGAGATGTGGAGGAGACTTTTTAATACTCACCATATTCAAAAAGATATTTAATACCAATTATAGATTACAAGATATATCAGATAAAGCCGAGAAAAAACTTAGCTGATCAAATGGAAGAAAGTAAATAGTAAGATAGCCCATATCAGGTTATTCGTCAGTATCGAGGATGAAGTAATAGTAACTGATATAGGATATGTTTATAAGGGACAGCAGTATAAATCATTGTCTAAAATAGCAGGACTGGCAATAGCTACAATGGTCCTTTATTTTTTGGCATGCGTAAAAAGTCACCTACAAGGAAAAATGCTTAAAGAAGTTATTAAAGAGATAAAATTATACCAGAAAATCATGTGAGGAAGGATTAGAGCAAGCATTCAATAGTCTCGATGCTCAACGTTTAGCTGGGGAAAGTTATATTCAAAGTCAGCAGCATGAGGGGTGGATTTTAGTAGATAAAAAGTATGATGATGGTGGTTATAGTGGTGGCACTTTAGAGAGACCAGCTCTGCAAGAACTATTTAAGGATATCGAGAATGCTAAGATTGATTGTATTGTGGTTTATAAAATAGATCGTCTCTCTCGGTCTCTACTTGATTTTGCTAAAATAGTGGATTTGTTTGATAAGCATAAAGTAACATTTGTTTCAGTAACACAGTCTTTCAATACCGTAAATTCAATGGAATATAGTCTTAAGTTTTGCTCAATATGAAAGAGGGAGAAAGAATTAGAGATAAAACAGAAAGGTATATGGATGGGAGGAAAAGCACCAATTGGTTACAATGTAGAAGACCGTAAGCTTATTATCAATCAAGAGGAGACAGAGGTAGTAAGATATATCTTCAATCGATTTATAGGTTTAAAATCAGCAGCTGCCGTTGCTAGAGAATTAAATAACCAAGGATATAAAACTAAAGCAGAAAAACCATTTAAAATTGCTACAGTAGGAGGCATCCTCACTAATACTACTTATATTGGCTATATTACTCATAGAGGCAACCGGACAACATCAGGCAATAATTAATAAGGGGATAAGGTACAAGAGGTTTTTATTAAACGTGAAGGGATAAAGCCTAAAGAAGAATATAAATTAAAGGTTTTGTGGTAGTTGTAAATCAGTAATGAATATACCAAGAAGAAAAGTAAGAGGTATTGTTATTATGTTTGCAACAGTCATATAAGAGGTGCTTATTAAGTAGTATAGCTGCAGGAGAGATAGAGAGTAATACAAATTCGCTTATTACTTAAAAATCCAATAAGAGAATGCAAATTTTAGATGATAAAAAAATCTCTCAATTACAAAAGATAGTTGGGACAATTTATTTCCAAGAGAAGATTATTCGGAAAAAGCTATAAGAGTAAATGAAGATGAAGCTGCATTAATCCTACAGAACTTTGCTGGGAATACTGAGGAAGGACCAGATAGTAACATAGAAAACGAGGAAATATCCTTATTTATGCCATTAAAATTTAAACAGATCAAGCAGTAATATTACTCCCCGAATTTAAAGAAGAAAAAAATATAAATTACACCTTACTTAAGGCGTTAGTAAATGTGGCAAAGACAATTAACTTATGGTAAATGTGGAACTATAAATATTCACAACAGGATCAAAATATCCGCAATGAAATTGAACTTTCTTTCACCTAAAATCAAAGAAGATATTTTAAATGGCTCAGCAGACTTACTGCCTAACTTTTCCAGTATAAGAAATATACCAATATTATGGCATGAACAAGAGAAGATTTTTTACGAACAGTAGTGATTGCAGTTTATTCTGTAAATCTAAGTATTAACATCTTCTGTACTTTAATGAATATCTTATAAATAAAAAACATCAAAAAATAAGATAAATATAAGTTGACTTAAGTATAAATAGATGGATACCACTGAAGATATCAAATCTAAAATTTATATGCTACTTGAGAGGTCAACTTTGTATGAATAATAATGGTAATGGAAACAAAAATGGAAAAAGAAGAAGTTGAAGCACGTATATTATCTAGCAGGGGTAGGTCATTGTTTGATTACGAAATACTTGAGTTAATTTTATACTCCACTTATCGTAAAACAAGAAGTTGCAGAAAAATTTTGTTCAATAACGTAGGAAAATGCAGATTTTCATGAACTAAAAATGGGGTGAATAGTTTAGCAATAGCAATAATTTTTTGCATAAAGGAAACTTTAGAGAGAACATTAAGAGAAGACCTACAAAAACTACCAATAACATAGAAAAGTTAATTGAATACCTTAAATAGGTCAGATAAGTAAAGAAAACTTTCGAATTTAAATAAAAGACATCGTTTAATTGATGAATATATCCAAGATACTAGACCACTGTATACAAGAGAAGTTATAAAAAGGGCATTACTAGTAGGAGCGACTTCTATAATTATATCGCACAATCACCCGAGCGGCAGTCTCACAAAATGACATAGAAAACAGATTTCTGTAGCCTGCCATAGTATCGGCATAGAAGTTGTGGATCATATCATCATTACTGAGATTCTCCTCTTCAACTAAAGAAAATAAGAGTGTTAATTTTGGATTAGCTAAGTAGAATGCACACAATTATAATTTTGAAAATTTCGAATTTCTCTGTTGAAATGCCCCAGTTTTGATTAAAATGAATGAGCTGCATGCATAAATTTTCTTCTACATCATTGGATAAAGCATATGATATTTTTAAAATTTTCGTAATTTAAACACTGATCAGTTTATTGTCAATTTTACGTCTTATGTAGTAAAAAAGAAGTTCAAATCTGGTCATTGAGTATATGTAAGACAATTGGAAATGATCGAGCAATACCTGTTCTAGGTCATAATCTATGAGCATTCCTTGAGGGATATCATATATGGCAAATTATCCTCACTATTTAAACACCGATATTTTAGATACTTTTTAATCTTCTTACCCAAGAAAGTGTGCATTATAGATTATTGTTAAAATTATATGATATTAGCATAAATTAATTTATTTATTCTTAATAGATGTCAACATATTAATTACTTAATATCTTTTACAGAGCATAGATGAACAATGATGCAAGTACTATCCAAACAGGATAAAAGACAGCAATATCTACACTCAAAGTTTTTTATAGCAAGCAGTGAAGGTATGTCAACTAGTGAAATCATGGAGATTATATTGTATAGGGCACAACCAAATGTTAGAGAAATTGTATACAGGTTAATGGATAAGCTAGGTAGTATTACTAAGATCTTTAATTTATGACTTAAAGAGCATAGAAGGTGTAAATGACGCATTCTATATTATGTGCGAAAGAAATTTTAAAACACAGGAAGAGATAGATGCATTGCCCATTGTTAGTAATTGGAGTAAACTAATAGATTACTTAACGGTTAGTGTGGGAATGTATGACAAGATGAATTTTCGTGTTTGAATAAAAAATATCGCATAATTGCTGATGAGTTACAAAGATGTGGAACAGTAGATCACTCTACATTAGAAATATTATAAAAAGAGTTTAAGAGCAACATCGATTATAGTAAGTCATAACCACTTAAGCGGCAATTTCAGAGGATGATATAGATATTACAAAATTTAGCGTGCCATTGTATGCAGATCGAGTTTTTGGATCACATAATCCTAAAAGATATTTTAGTTTTAAAGAAAAAGATAGATAGCGATATAACTGTACTAAATTTATGCTTAAAATTGCCACTTGGAACCTATACGCAAACGGATTGATCAACTCTGCAGCTTTGTTACTGAAGATGAAATTGATATTATAATGTTACAAATGTACAAATGAGCAGTGAACAAATAGAGCAATTAGGTTATAGATGTATAGTTCATGGAGAAAAGGCAAGAAACGGTGTGGCAATATTATCAAATAGTTGAAGATAGTTTAAACACAAGTATTATTGATAATGAAGTTATTTAGAATGTTTGATTGAATGTAATGGTTTTAATCTAAGGGGTATATGTACCAAATGGCCAAACTGAAGCATTTAAGTATAATTTCTTGATTGCTTATATCAGATGACTTGTTTGAAAAAGAGGAAATAACCATATAGGAGGTACAAATAAGATAGATGTGCATATGCCACTGAAGATAAGATAGGTTTTCATATAGATGAACGGGTTTGCTATACTTCATTCAGTGATGCTTTTAGAATAACAAACCCAGAAAGTAAGGAATTTAGTTGGTGGGAATGGCAACAGAATAAGAGACATTTTATTATCTCCAGAAGCAACAGATAAGTTAGAGAAATCAATAACAAAATACGTGCAAAAGAAAATCCATCAGATCATGCCCCAGTTGTCTGTGCTTTAGAAGAAAGTGTCAGCTATTCCTTTTAAAATAATATTAATTTTATAAGAGTTATGCTACTATTTGTATAGTGCGTTTAAACAAAAAATATGCCACTTACACCAATTGATATAAAGGTATCACCGATTGAATTAGATGATGAAGAAGACGTAGCAAAAAAGCAGCTTCGTGAAAGTGAGAGATATCTTTCAATCCCAGAACATTCAGAAAAACATAATCAACTCACTCCTGAAAGTGGTATAGGGACAGATGATGGCTTGCCACACTTTCCTCATAACGTGAAGGAATATCAAGAAGAAGATAAGCAATCTATTAATTCTAGTGTTACTGGCAGTGAATATAGCCCAAAAGCTCTTGATGATATTCGATTTTTACAAGAAATACGAAACTTGGGTCAAAAGGATGATCAATTTGCTCTAAAAAATGAAGAAGATGAATATGATATAGAAGCAAAAAAAACTGCTAGGTCATGTATTGAATCTGTATTGCAAGAAACTTATTCTGACTCTAATGATTGGAGTTCAGAGGAAGATTTAAGCTATAGTTCAGATGATATTCTTCCAGAAGATTCATTTTTGATGAAGTTGGAAGTACCATTAACTGAAAATGAAGAGAATTTGATCCATGAATTTTATCAAAAGATGAAAGAAGTAGAGGCACAAAATGATCAAGAGCGTAAAGAGAATATACATAACTCTAGTATAAATTGTACTGAGAACGCTTTAAAACGTATTAAGTGTTTAGTCGATGAATATTTGAAGAGAGGGATAAGGTTAAATGCATCTTATGATGGTCACACTGTAACAAATCTTATATTTGAAAAAATAATATACGTTCTTGATGGTATTGTACGTGTAACCTGTAACACTACAGCATATGGGCAGTTTAAGCCCTATGACGTTTCTAATTATGATGAAGATTATGATGATGAGTACGAATTATTTAAAGGTAGTAGTGCAGAAATTGTTAGCAGTATTATAGGAGATTTGCTGACAAAGGGCGGGAAAGCAAAACGCAGTTATTTCTACTATGACAGGTTAGCTCATGTAACTCGTAGCATTGATGATGGTCTTTATGAAAAGTGTGAGGAGATTGATAGCAAACTTAGAAGTATAGCATACAAAAGTGTTATAAATAAGAATAAGAGCAGAGATGATTTTGAAGTAGCAATAGATAATGGTTATTTTTACATAAAGTATGAAAAGAATAGCGTCGTTGAACTAACAAAGGTTACAAACAATAAAATTATAGATGATTTAAACTCAGAATATAAATTAAACTTAAAAGTTGGCATACTACAGATTGGCAGCAGTGTAATTAGAGTTGAGAAGTTAGAAAAGAAAAGAAATTATACAGATGTTCCGCAAGGTGTAATTAAGATGTCTTTTACTGCAAAAATAGAAGATAAAACTGAGAAGATCAGTATTCTTTTGTACTCTGATAAAGACGACAGTAGTAAAGTTAAAGTAGAACTAGATGAAGAGAATCAAGAGAAATTTGACAAATTAAAGGACAAATCAAGCTTCGGCAAAAACTGCTTCTTAGGTGGCAAAAGTGTTATACAAGCTATCCAAGACAAAGAATTCATTAAACATTGGTCTTATAAATCAGCTACTCCAGCTACCCCACCTACTCTTTTGGAACAAATTTCAGTTAGTAACGTTTTTAGTAGCTTGAAAGGTCAATGCACCCAATTTTACAAATATCTCTTTAGTAGGTGAGTTTCTTTAGAACTATTTAAAAATATCTACAGAACTTTATTTTATTTACAAGATCAATTTATACTGATTAATGTATAATTAAAAAAATATAGATTAAAATGGTAGGGGAAGTGATAAATTTTCTGCAAGAGCAAAAGAGGTACAGGATATTTTGGTGGGGATTTGGTGGTAGCTTGTTTAATCATTTATGTGGTGCTTTAGGTTTTAATGCTAAATACTTACTTGAAAATGAGGAAAACGAAGAAGTAAAAGATCAGCTTTATGGCTTGGTCTATGCTTATGGTGAAATGCCAGCCTACCATTGGTGGCCGTGGAGTAGGAAAATTAAAGATATAAGTTTAAGCCAGAACCAAAAGGAAAGAGTAAAAAATTATCCGTATTACAGGTTGTGGTATAGGTTTGTACTTAATATTTTTACTTCCATATCATTGCATTTCTATTTAGAAAAATGGCATAAGTTATCTTATCAGGGGGATGAGATGGTAAAAAAACATAAAGTTGGTAGAACTAAAAACATTAATGATCTATCGCATATTCATTTTTTAAATCAAGAGACTCAGATTAGTGATGATGTTGATGTTGTACCTGAAGAAGGAATTACCTTCTCCTTTGGCAAAATAGAAGACTCAATTATGCAGCTGAGTTTAAAAGAAGCATTAGAACTTTTTGGCTTGCCTAAACTACTGGAACGTTTGGATCATGGGTTGTATGCAATGAGATCACATCAAACGCAAAAAGAAGATTATGAAAAGTATTTCAACGAAGAAGTAAATCAAAAGTTTAAGAAGTTATCCTTAGCTTATCATCCAGATAAAGTAGCTGATGAAGATAAAAAAAGAGCCACAGAAATGCAACAAGGAGTAAATACTACACGGCGAATAATGAAGAATCTTTATGAGCATGCAATCTCTAACCACACTTCAGTTCTCAACAGGGATTTTCAATATAGTTTTTATGCTAATGTAGAAATTGGCCTATTATCTAATAAGGACAAGTTGGAGCAGCTTAATGATAAAATATTAGATAAATTATGGTGGATATCAAAGGTAAGTCATGCGCATCTGACAAGTTTGTTAGATAAGTTCTTAGTAGCAAGCAAGTCCACTATGGAGAAGCATCTGTTAGATGAAAAGAAAGATTTTCAATCTTTAGAATGGGATATAGAGCGCAAAGTTTTAAAAGCAGCAGATGAATATATAGAAAGATATAGAGGTTTTACTGAAGAGTTAGCTAAGCTACATAAAGATTGCCAAGATGATGAGGATCTTAAATACATAAAATCTTCCGTAAGTAAGTTGCTAGAGAGATGTGAACTCCAATGTAATATATTATCTTCAGCACAAGAATTTTTTAAGGAAAGAAGTGGATATATATTTTCCTATCTAATAAATCCAAAGCCGTATTCCTTAGCAGAGAGAGAGAATTATGAGAAGGTAGATGAATATTTTGTTCTTCCAGTAATAGAGTATTTAAACATTTTATTTATATCTTGTGAGCTGGCAAAGAAGGCAGAGAAGAAAAAAAGTAAAGGTTTATATAAGAAGTCGAGGAAATTTATATCGTCAAGAATAGGAAGTTATGTAAATCAAACAGAAGTAGCTAGTGAAGCGTCAGAAGAATTATCAAATGATAAAACAAGTGAAGAGATGGTACTAGAAAAGATGCAAGAACTTCCACGCGCGGAATTACATGAGCTTTGTTACTATCTTATGAGTTACCGTTGTTATAATTTAAATAAGGAAGATTTGTTTAATTTGTTGCAGAGAAAGTTTCAAGCTGGAGAAATAAATAAAAAAGAAGCAGAAGGTCTAGTCTATAAGCTAATCTCACAGTATCTTGCGCGTTTAACTTGTGAATTTACACCAAAAAGAACCCTAAATGATGCACTTGCTGATTATGAAAGATTGGCGAAAAAAGTGGAAGAAATACTTGAAAAAGCACAAGAAGTTCAAAAGCAGCAAGAGAGAATTGCTGAAGATCATAAAAAAATAGAAGAACAATTGGAGAAGCAATCAGAACAATTAGAACAATTAGAGAAAAATAATAAAAATCAAAAAGAACAAGCACAGCAATTAGAACAAAGGTTAGACAATATTGAACAAGTATTAAAACAATTTAAAGAAGCAGAACAATTGCATAGTAGTACAGGAGAAGAAAGCCAAAAGCCAAATCCTACTTTAGAAGGGGCATCTATTTGTGGTGAGGATAATATATTGACACAACACTAACTGGTTAATAACATGTTAACTTTAATATAAATGAGGGGAAAAGATGACAGGTGTGCAACAGGTAGATAAAAAGAAAAAAGCCGATGATGAGTTGCAAACAATAGTAGATGAGCTGAAAGCAATAGATGAAAGTTTAAATGTGCGTCTTGATAATATCAAGAAAATGTTAAAAATTAAAAGGCTTATTATACAACTGTTTGACCGTTACACACTTGAGGTTTTTGAAACACAGATAAAATCTTATAAAATAGTTTTTGAAGAGATATCTACTACCATTGATGAAGGTAAAAAGGAAGATAAGAGTAGTAGTGAGATTATTAGTAGACTAGCAAAAATAAATTTGGATGTGGAATATAAGGATCAAAAAGCTCGAATTGAGCGTAGCAGTACTTTAGAGAAGTTGCATTTATCTGTAAAAAGCTCAGCAAGTGAGTTAAAGGCTACTATAGCTAACTGTAGAAACAATACTTTAGATGATCACAATAATGAATTAAAGAATAAATTAACTGTGACACAAGATGTGTTAGATGAAACCTTAAATAAAAATAAGCAACTAGAAAGTGAGAATGGAGTGCTAGTAGGACAAATACAATCACAAAGCAAGGAAATACAGGAATTAAAAGCGGAAAATATCAAAAAAACAGAGCAGTATCAATTGCTAGTACGTAGGTTGAGCAAAGTTGAGGAAATGATAGCAGTGATGGTGAATCAAAGCCAAGCTCTTAAACCGGATTGTGATTTTCCATCTTCCTCTTTAAGTGACAGTGATATCGAAGTTACAAATATGCCAGATAAGAAGCATAGCTGAAGTTTTTCAATTTAAAAATTAAAGTTTTTATTGTACAGCTTAGGCTAGTATGAAAGATAAATTTCAATCATAAAGCTGAGGTAAGAACTGGAAAAGCTGCAGATGCAAGTTGAAGAAATACCAGGTTCTAATATGAATGCAGCAGAAGTGCAATCTCATAGCAGCAGTGGTAGGTTTAATACAATTTAACAAAAATAAGACAGATTAGCATTTTGTTAAAATGTTGCATTCTTCATAACACATCTCGCTATAGTAGAGCAGTTTTGTTGTTAGAGGGAGAAATATTATGGGTAATGCTGATTGGTTATTATTAATTAGTTAATAATTATTTCAAGATATTATTAAATTTAATAACTTAAACTATACTGCTAATTAATTTACATACATTGAATCAGGAAGTCCTGTCTCACTGCTTCTAAAGCATTCAAGGGTAAGGGCATTCTTCAAAGCAGTAGATAAATTTGTATTTGGGTCTTTACCTTTTTCACAAACTTTCGCTATTACAAAACACATAACTGCAAGAGCTGCTACTCCAATAAATATCCCAGCAGCAATGATAGGGTTAAACTCTGTTACACCAACTGATAAAGCTACTGCAGCGTAAATCCCTACTGCTATAAATGGAGAAGCTATCATAGTGGCATATACAGCCTTCTTCGTTAAACTAAGCTCTCTGTTGTTACTTGCTACTTTATCTACTATCACTTGTGTTTGATAATCATTAGCAACAATGGAGCTGCTTGTGTTTAACATTGGTAATTTTGCATATTGTTTAAAATTTAAATCTTCTGTAGAATCAAAGTCCTCTGTTATTGAGGATTGTATCTCAGGTTGTTGTGTATCCTCTTTTTTATCAAAACTAACATAATCAAGTAGGTTATCATTTTTTTGCTGATCATTAATTTTTACTAAATTCAGGTTTTGTATAGCTTTTATTCTCTTATTTCTATTACTGAATCCACTATCTTGAGTTATAAATCCAACTTTCCTGCCAAAATGGCTATCAACATTAAAACCAGTACCATAAAACAATCCTACTAAAACCACATTATTGACTGAAGTTAATACCCTAACAGAGGAATAGAAGATAGGTACATTATTACCTATGCCAATAGCTTGATCTGGTTTGCATATTTCCAGCATCATTGGCATTCTCAATTGTGTATTATGATCTAAAGGGTTAAAAATTATTGTTGAAATTGGAATCACACTTATATGGTTAGTATCTTCTATTGCGTTAAAGCATACATATGGATTTTCCTGATATAAAAGATATCTTATAAAGTTAGCAGCGTAGTATTGACTATTACCTAAGACTACATTGTTAATTAGGATGAATGATCTAGAAAGATAGTAAAAGATAGATGCACTATATCAGGTTGGAAATCGCTTTCTTGCATCATATTAATAGCTTGATAATAGCCATCTATTTTATGAACAGTATATTCTGGCATTACTGATATTCTTAATTGTGTGCCTACATGAACATAGCCTAAAAAACCAGGTGCTACTGCTGGAACTGGATCGCATCTATGTTGAGTTACTCTGACAGTCCTATTTGGAAGAGCTTTATTGTAAATTTCACTAGCAGTAAGATCAAAGACTCTTGGATCAGCAAAGGTTGCAACATGAAGATCTTGAGCACCTATTACTTTACTTAGAAAAAGAGCAGCTATTTTAGCGATAGCTCCCCCCATACTATGACCTGTAAGATAAAATTTAAAATCTTTAATTTCCAATTTTTGTTCATCAGAATAAGTTTTTATAATATCAGCAAGACACTTTCTTGAATCTTTAAATGAATTATAAAAACCATAATGCACCCTTCCACCTTCAGATAAAAACTCTAGGATAGTAAGCCATGCATTAATATCAGTCATAATATCATCAAAACCTTGAGTACCACGATAAGCTATGGTTATTTCTCTATCTTTTGTAAAAACAAAGCCAGCTAACGTTCCATTAGTGTGGTAGAATGGAATAATATTGTATCCTTCTTTGATAAATTCAGCTTTAGTCTTATACACTGCTTCAGATAATTTTATATCATTATTACCATAGGTTATTTTGGAGAAAGTGCACATCTTCAATAACTTTTTTTTGTTAAACCCTGCAATTTCTATTTCGTCTGGGTCAGGGTAATCTATTAATTCAAAGCTGTCTAAGCTGTCAGTATGATGTACAGTTTCAGTATCATTAATATTTAGGGTTTCTACTTTTTTAGCTTCAGATTCTGCAGAACAGTGCTGCAATTCATCCCAAATAGATTTTTGACCTTCTATTGAATCTTCACTCATTATCCCCCTCAATATATTAATTAAGTATATTATTAAATCTTAATTTTATAAAGTAAATTGTTCAATTCTTAAAAGAGATCATAAGATTTTCTTTATTTACAACGTGGCTAAACAAATAAGTTTATAAAAAATATTGTCCTCTTTAGCATTAACAGCATTTTATTTATTTACTCTTACTTCATTCTCTCAAAACCATATAGAAGTACCCATATTTTAGAGAAAAAAGGTAAGAAATGCTACATTATGGAAAACAAAACATAGGATTATTTGAAGTATAATTGAATACCAAAGTATACATGTATACCGAGCAAAATAGGCTACTGTAGCAGGTTTAAGATCATGCTAATATTAGAATAGAGAACAGTTCGTACAGGTTGCTATGGTGGAGGCAAGCGGAGTCGAACCGCTGACCTTCTGCGTGCAAAACAGACGCTCTACCAGCTAAGCTATGCCCCCATATAAAAATAAATAAGACATTACACAACCATCTTGATAATAAGACACCTAAGGTCAATATACAAGAAAAACCTTTATACTGCCTTAAATAAATTTAATAAATAATTTAACTTGCTACAACAACGACTCTACGATTTTTAGACCAAGCTCTTTCATCATTGCCAATAATCTCAGGTTCCGATTCTCCTTTAGATTCAGTATATATTCTATACTTTAAAGATTGATTACAACTTATTATATATTCTTTTATTGCATCTGCACGTCTTTTTCCTAGAGTGAGGTTATACTTTTTTTTGTTGCGGCCATTAGATACACAACATTGATCAGTATATCCTATTATTTTAATTACCTTATCAGGGTTAATTTGTAAAAACTCTATAGTGTCTAACAATTGTAACTTACTTTCATCTGTAATTTCTGATTTATCACACGAAAAATAAACTTTCCAAACCTTTTGACTATTGTGTAGCATAGGGAACGTACTTTTTATGAGACAACCACTAGAGCCAAACATTAAAATAAATAATAATAACAGTACGGATACCCTATGGTACATTAAATTTCTTTTATTTAATAATTAATTAATTTTATTGCACACTATGTAATAGTCAATACTTCTGTTAGAGCAAGACTAGATTTTCGTAATTTTAAAAGAAAAGAGTATATGATATTTTAGTTAAAAACTATATTACTTACAGTACAATTATCTAATTTTTGAATTAACCTATCTTTTTATTCCTATACAATTAATATTGTAAATCTTTTACAAAACATAGGATATTAACGAAAAAATAGCTTGTGGGTATAAACTCTTTCACAATAAATGTAAATTTTAGTGTACAATAATCTTATTAATGGTTTTCTAACGCTTGCAACGCTATACTAATAGTTCTAAAACCTAGGAACAAAGATGGCTAATACTGGCAATGTAAAAACAGATCAATTGTTTAAAGGATTAACAAGACCAGCAATGCTATTTGGTGTTAGCTATATTTTTTCTGTATTCAATCTTTTAACTATTATGATGCTCTTTGTGTTTTTAGAGGATCTTAGGGTTCTTTTTATTTTAGGTCCAATAATTCATGGAGCAGGATATATCGCTTCAACAAAAGAGCCACTATTCGTTGAATTATTTATGATAAAAATGCAAAAATGCTCCAAGTGCTTAAATCGCTTTTATCATGGGACAAATTCATATGATATAACGTAAAAATGTTTAAACTAAGAACGTTAGAATCAAGCAACAGCAGTATAATAAGAAGGGAAATTCATTCTGCTAATTTTATACCCTATTCTCATCATTGGAATAGCACAACTTTAATGACAAAAGAAGGTTATATGTTAAAAGTTGTAAAGCTTGATGGCTTTGCTTTTGAGACTGCAGATGATGAAGATTTATCTATACAGAACTCTATTAGAAATCAAGTATTGCGTAGTATTTCATCACCTACATTTGGGCTGTATTTTCATATAATAAGACGAAGAAAAGATGCCTTTTCTGATGGTTTTGCTGGTAAAAGACTTTCCAATTACTTTTCTGACTATGTGAATCTAAAATGGAGAGAAAAACACTCAACAAGACAATCGTTTATTAATGAGCTGTATATTACAATTGTTCGTAAATTTGACAGAAAGGGAGTAGAATTTCTCAGCTACTTATTACAAAAATTTGACAATGTAACCTCAAAACATGCGCGTGAAAATGACATGAGGGCTACATACGAAGATCTAGAAGAGATGACAAATCGTGTAGTTGTAAGCTTACGCAATTACGGACCTCGTGTACTTAAGGTACGTGAGACTTCTGGTAGTTTATTTTGTGAAATTACAGAATTTTTATCAAAAATTGTAAATTGTGGTTTTGTAACTAATGCACTTTTTCCAATTACAACTGAAATTGCAAAATACTTACCATTGAATAGATTATATTTCGGTCATAAGATGATACAAATAGTCTCCCATGATAGAAATAAGTATGCTGGTATAATTAGTGTTAAAGAATATGGTCAGCATACTTTTGCTGGCATGTTAGATAGCTTCTTGCAACTTCCATATGAATTTATAATTACACAATCATTTGAGTTCACAAATCGTCAGATGGCAATTACAAAAATGCAAATTCAACAAAATCGTATGATGCAATCTGCAGATAAGGCGATTTCACAGGTTGTTGAAATTTCACAAGCTCTTGATGATGCGATGAGTGGTAGAATTGCATTTGGCAACCACCATTTAACTATTTTGTGTATAGAAAAAACACCAAAAACTTTAGATAATGCTTTAGCGTTAATTGAAGCCGAACTTTCAAATTGTGGTATTTATCCAGTTAGAGAGAGAATAAATCTTGAGCCAGCTTTTTGGGCACAATTGCCTGGTAATTTTGATTATGTAGTACGCAAAAGCACAATCAGTACACTTAATTTAGCAGGTTTTGCTTCATTACATAACTATCCAATTGGCAATAAGTCCAATAATCATTGGGGTGAAGCTGTGACTGTATTTGATACAACTTCAGGTACTCCATTTTTTTTTAATTTCCATGTAAGGGATGTTGGTCATACTATGATTATTGGTCCAACAGGAAGCGGAAAAACTGTTTTGATGAATTTTCTCTGTGCACAAGCGATGAAATTCACACCAAGAATGTTTTTTTTTGACAAAGATCGTGGTGCTGAGATTTTTATTAGAGCACTAAATGGAATTTATACTGTAATAGAACCAAGAACGCCCACAGGGTTTAATCCGTTGCAACTAGATGATACTCCCGATAATAGAACTTTCTTGATGGAATGGATTAAGGTTTTAGTTTCAACATATGATGATAAATTTTCTTCTGAAGATATAGAGCGTATTAATGATGCAATAGAAGGCAATTTTAAACTTGCGAAAGAAAAAAGAATATTAAGTAACATTATACCATTTTTAGGATTAGGTGGACCGGATACTTTAGCAGGACGTATGTCTATGTGGTATGGCAATGGCTCTCATGCATCCATATTTGATAACAGTGAGGATCTGCTGGATTTTTCTAAATCCAGAGTATTTGGCTTTGAAATGGCAAATCTACTAAAAGACTCAGCTGCTCTTGGACCGGTATTGCTTTATCTCTTTCATAGAATAAGCATATCTCTTGATGGTACACCTTCTATGATCGTTCTTGACGAGGCATGGGCGCTTATAGATAATCCAATTTTTGCTCCAAAAATAAAAGACTGGCTTAAAGTGCTGAGAAAGCTTAATACTTTTGTAATTTTTGCCACTCAAAGTGTTGAAGATGCAAGTAAAAGCTCTATTAGTGACACTTTAGTACAACAAACTGCAACGCAGATCTTTTTACCCAATCTTAAGGCAACAAGTGTATACAGAGATGTCTTTATGCTTACCGAAAGAGAATATATGTTAATTAAACATACGGATCCAGGCACTAGATTCTTTTTAATAAAACAAGGAATTAATTCTGTTGTTGCAAGAATAGATTTAAAAGGGCTTGATGATATAGTAAATGTACTGTCTGGACGTGCAGAAACAGTGTTATTATTATATAATATTATAAAAGAAGTTGGTCATGATCCACAAATATGGCTACCTATATTTTATGAACGGGTAAAAAATGCTTAAAAACGCTAAAGTAGTATTACTTATACTGGCTATTTTATTATTAAATGTTGATTTTTTACTCGCTAGTCCCGCTATTGCTGCAGAAGCAAATGAAGAGGGTGCAACAGCAATTTTTAGAGATACAAAAGCCAGCAATCCTAATTGCCAAGCAGCGAAACTTTCAACACAAATTATCTCAGGTATATCTGCTGGAGTTATTTTAATAATAACTGGTGTTGCTCTTAAGGCCAGTGTTATAGGTATTAAAGCTGGCATAGTAATGTTTGGTTCAGGTGTTGGAGCCATTACAGCTCTTGTCATGAGTAATGCCATGTTTTTTGGCTGTAATTATAGCTTTGTTAGACATCCTGTACTACGTTCTGATATCAACGATGAAAGTGGAGGTCAACCTGGGCAATATAAACACTGCAGAAATCCTGATAAAGCTTATCCAGCCTGTGCCAATAAGATATATCAAAATGAAGATGATTATTTTAGATGTATAGGAGATGGAGATATAGAAAAAGGTAGAAGGTTAGAGCCAAGATGCCCAAAGAAAGAATTTGAAACCGTTGGTGAGTATTATTGGCCGAAGAATAGGATATCGAGCAGTAATTATATAGAAGTATGCTATAGAGCTCCTCTTGTAGGAGTTTACGGAAAAGATAAGCTTTTGCCGAGGGAGCTTGATTATGGCAATGACGATTTAAAAAATGCAAAAATATGGCTTGGTGGATCAGTAGAATGTAGTGGCCCCTTAAGAGCCGGTCAAAAAGCTATACTGCATGGAGTGACGTTTAAGGCAATAGAACGTAGAGACCAAATTTGTGTAGACGCTTGGGGTATGGGCGATCTTCCATGGTTTCCGCAATCAGAAGTTGGTTGTCACATGCGTCCAAGCGGTCCACCCGCTCCTATGTGTAAAGAATCAAAGCCTGAGATAAAAGATGGAAAAGTTGTAAGTTATGATAATAGTAAGTGCTTTAATTGGTACATCTCACCGGCTTGTTATAGCATAACAGGGGCACATGCAAAATCTCCTTTCCCTTTAACTTCAGTAGTTGTTGAATGCCTCAAGGAGTCATTGAACAATCTTCTTACAGGAACATATGCTGATGGGACAAAAAGCAAGGATGGATTTTTAGATATTGCGCAAAAGAGGCTAAAAACAGCAATCAAAGCAGCGCTAGTACTAGCTTTGATGTTATTTGCCATTAAAACAATGCTTGGCGGAGTGCAACACACTGCTGAACTATACTTACTGATAATAAAATTTGCATTAGTGCTATATTTTACTATGGGTGGGGTTATGTCGCACTATTACGATCAACTTATAAAGCTATCGCAAGGTTTATCAGATGTAGTGTTGCGAGCAGGAGGCAATGAAACTATATGTAATTATAGGCAAGATGAATATCTTATTAATGGAAAAAATCTTGGATATTTGGCACTATGGGATAGGCTGGATTGTCGCATAATGTTTTATTTAGGAAGCCAGCTTAATGCAACAACTGGCGTGGCAATACTGACAAGTTTTATGCTAGCAGCGCTTATTATTTTTGCTATCTTCTTTGGTGCACAAGTTATTATATGCATTGTTGCTCTTTTTATGGTGATAATGATAATTCTGGTTGCAATATGGATGGTTTATTTATTCATACTATCTTTAATCGCTTTAACTATCATTATTCTTATATCACCTCTATTTATTCCTATGTGTTTATTCCAAGCAACTAAGGGGTTTTTCGACGGTTGGCTTAAAGAGATTATGACTTACTCTTTATATCCTGTCATACTGTTTGCTTTTCTTTCACTTATGTTTTCAGTATTCGATAACTTGTATTTTGGTGATTTGAGGTTCAAACGTGTCACAGGTGATAATGGAAAAATAACCTTCACTTTAGATCCGGAAGATGCTTGTGACCTTACAGAGCATAAGGGCAACCTTGCTTGCATTGTGAATTCTATAGGATTTAGGAATCATAAAATAATACTTGGAATGGAGGTGACAGGTTTTGAGCTTGATAAAGGTGTTACTGAGCTATTGTGGACAAAACTTGGAATGATGGGACTTATGGGATTCTTATTTTACCATTTCTTAGGTACTATTGGCAGCTTAGCAGCAGAACTTGCTGGTAACCCAAGAGCAAATTTAGCTCATGGGGTAACTTCACCAACAACAATGATGAAAAAAGGCTTAAGTGCTGCTTTAAGTGCACACAGTGGCATAAAAGATGCTGCTAAGAAAATAGCAGGTGCAGCAAAAGGTGGTGGAGGGAGTAGAGGTAGAGCTGGTGATGAAGTATCTAAAGGGTAGCTTTCAAAATGTTCAAAACCTTAGCCATCATTTCTATTATCTTTTTACTTTCAAGTTGTGGTGGTACTGCATGCCTTACAGCTCCTGGTCTTTTAAAAGATGAAGTTAGAGATATAATTCCGACAAAACCAAGTAGTTTTGGTGATAAAGATTTTGATAAAAATAAAATTGCTAACTATTGGATAAAATCAGATCTTAAATTAAAAGAAAATGGTAAGCAAAAGGTACGAATTACCCCTAATGGTATAAATCTGTGTTATGGTGCAGTTCAAAATACAATGGTGGAACCGGGAAAAAATATTTTACAATTAAGATATCTAGCTGCTGTTCATGAAAAACTAATTTTTAGGCTAGAGCCTAGTATTATCGGATCTTTCAGTGAAGATATTTGTGATAACAAAAAGGATAATGTTTATGTACAAGATCCAAGTGCATGCAAAAAGAATAACATTGGAACTCAATATTCAGCGAAAATTAGTAATGGCAATGGATCTATAATTAATAGATATTACCCTAATAAAGAAGATAGTAAGAAATGGTTAGATGGTAAAATCTATGCTCTTTTAAATAAGGTAGATAGCAATGAAAAATCAGTATCAGATTCATCGATTGAGCTTTTAAATGAATTAACTGAGTTTAAATTGCCTTGTAATTTAGATGGATTTGTTAGAAGTAAGTGTGGCGAAAAAGATTCAGAATGTATTGAAGGCATAAAATCTACCATATTTAATAACAATACATATTTGCTCAATTCAATGTGTGGTAATATTTGTGGAATAAAAGATGCAAATGGCAAGATTAATTGGTCAAATTGTGCACAAACTGAAGTTTCTATAGAACATCCTGAGGGAATAGAAACAGAAAATGCAGAAATTGATCAAGATGGAAATGTAACGTGGGTTAAAAAGAAAGAATTAACATATATACCGTCATTACAAGTTGCTAGATATTATCGCTCAGGTAACTCAAGTAGTCAGGTATATTTCAAGACATATGGCAATATAAATAGTGGTACTCGCTCCGGTTATGGATATGAAATATCGGATGGTTATACAACTGATACATTATCTTTGTACCTTGGCAACATCAATAGCAAAGAGCAATCTGGAGGATATCATATTTCAGTAGAAAAGGATTGTAGTTACTACACAAGTCGAAGCTTGTATTATTATGTAGGAAATGAGCCTCCAGATGGTATGCCTGGAAAAGTTGGCAAGCTAATTGACCTTAATAATAGGAATGAAGACCACTTTGAAATAGAAGGTACCGGTAATGTATATTATGGTATCCGTGATAATGGCGATGGATACGAAAACAATATCGGTTATTTTGAAACACTTACATTTGTAGATAAAGATGTTCCAGAAACTATTTCCTGGCTTGTAAATGAAACCAAAAAGTACATTTTTAAAGCATTTTACGGACCAAATTTTGATGTCAACAATCCTAATAACAACTTAAGTAGTGGTGCTGTAGGCACGGTATATCAAGGGATTATCAAAAATAGTAGTTTTATATCACTTACAAAAGTAACTTTATTACTTTACGTCACTCTTTATTCTCTTTTTTATTTACTCGGAACGTTTAGAGCTTCTCAAGCAGAGCTGGTATCGCTTATTGTTAAAATCAGTATTATTACTATATTGATTGGGTCCAATAGTTGGACATTTTTTAATACTTATCTGTTTCCTTTATTTACTAAGGCACCAATAGAGTTAACTAATATAATGACAGGACAACAATCTAGTAGCACTGATTTTAAATTTCTTGATTTAAGTTTATACAGATTTACTCTACCACAAACTTGGCTGCAAATACTTTCTTTATTATTTACTGGTCCTGTTGGTTGGATCGCAATTTTTCTGATCTTTTGGGGTTTGATAATGTTGATTGGATGCCTTTTTGAAGCTGTCATGCTTTACTTTATATCCATCATTATGATTGCACTACTCCTTTCAATAGCTCCACTGTTTATCATTTGCATATTATTCCAACGCACAAAGGCCATTTTTGATTCATGGATAAAATTACTAGCTCAAGTAGCAATGCAACCAGTTTTGGTCTTTGCATCTATTGCGATGCTTAATCAAGCTATGACTGGTGTGTTATATGGACTATTTAACTTTGATATATGCACTGCCTGTGTATTTCAGCCCTCTATTGATCTTAAAATTACAGAGATTAAGTTTTGTTTACTTGAATTTTTCCTGCCACTAGGCTTTTCTCCTGTATCTACCGTTTACGATCATTTGCGTGATGCAGATAGTGGTCTAATAAGCTTTATGGGGATACCAATACCAATTATTAATATAATGATGTTTGTAATATTAGCACATGCCATGAAAAGCTTCGTTCAAGTTGCAGGTACCATAGCCTCTAGTATATTTGGCATGATGGTGGCTGATCTATCTGGTGTTGCTCACAGCGCTAAAGAGAGTGCACTTGGCATTATTGGTATGGATAGTGAAAGTAGAATGCGTCGTTTGCAGATAAAGCACAATCAAAAATCTTATACATCTTCAAGAAGTGCAGGCAGAGGTCCTATAGGAAGCAATACTAATCCTATTGACAGCCCTATACATGACCCACCATCTTCTTTCCCTGATCCTACAGATCAATCTCAAGATGGGCAGTAATTATGATAAAAAAATTATTATTGTTATTCTGCTGTATTATAACTAGCTGTGGTATTAACTGCATAGAACCATGGTCTGGAGTAAGTAGCAGTAGTATTGAAATTGAAGTACCTCCAAAGGTTAAAAGAGGTTCAGCTGCTAGCTATTATTGGGTTGATTCTGGTGAAAGTATATCAGCAGACCAAACTCTAAAGATGACTGTCAGTGGTGCAATTAATTTATGTCCTAAAGATTCTAGCAATCCCAAAAACGTAATTGTACCTGCAGTTTTTTGTAGTGATGGAGCAATACCAGAATATAGTGACAGCAATGATGGCGCTGATCCCAAAAAAATATGTAAAAGCCATGGAGGATGGTTTAGCAGTAAAGGACGTTATGTTGACACTGGTCTAAGTGTTAATCCAGGTGATATATTAAATTTTAGCTTAATACCAAGAAAAATCACTATCAATGACTGTAAAAAACTGCCTCCAGGAGTCATTATTGATGGACCAAATGTTTATTACAGAGACAAGGATGGTAAGGAACCTGTAAGTTCCGTTGATGTTTGTAGGTCAGGTGGCAATTACTATATGAAAGGGGATGATGGTAGAATTTACGAAGCTCGTGACGAAAAAGGTAATAGTATAGGATCTATGAAGTTTGAGTCATTGCAAGGCAGAGAGTTTGATGTTTTAGTTGGTGATGGCTTTACCCCGTATGACAATAAAGTGCATCTTAGTACTGATAATTTTAAAAATCCAAATAGAGGAAAAGGATATTCAATTTGGGAAAAAGGGGCATTGCTGGATTTGCGAAATGTAAAACCAGATTTAAATAATAATATATGTAAAAAATATGGCAGAATTCAAAAGCTTGATTCAGTAGCAGAAAAATTCTCTGCGTATGATTTAAACTGCTTCTGCAGTAACATATGTTATAATCAAGGCCCGTGGGCAAGCGATAGTGGTATAAGTAGCGATAAAAATTGTATTTCTTCCATAAGGCATAAATTTAAAGGTAATGGTAAATGTAGTCTTAACACAGAAGATCTTGATTTAAATGAATATAATTTTACCACTAGCTGGGCTGAACTTTTGATTGCAAGAATTGATCAGTCAAAGAGTGAAGAGTGGAATATTAATGCTAGGCAGTGCCTTCCTGAAGGCACTGGACAATGTATAAACTATAATCGAAGCTTAAGTGATTTTAAAAAACTATCCTTACAACTTAATCATAATTATGTTGTGGGTAATGTGGAAAAAAATAGCCCTCTAATGTTGGGGATAGCAGATACAAGTAAAAATGAATACGACAACAACATTGGTGGATACTATGTAAAAGTACAAAGAACATGTCCACTTGCTGATGGTAAAAAATTATATATGTATATAAGCGACACTTCTCCTACTATGCTCCCTGGGGAAAGTGGTACTTTTCCTATATGTGAAAGTGATAATTGCAGCGGAGTCTACGAAATTAATACAGATAATAATCCTAAAACAGGCAAGATATATTTTGGTATTGATACAAGAGGTGTGCAAGATGAGCAATTTATAGATGTGAGTCAAGAATTTGTAAGCGCAAATAAGTATGTCATTAATGTTTTTCGCACTAAGTGGAATCCTATTTTTTCTAATTTTTTTATTAGTATTAGAGATGCAATATTAAATGTATTATATGGTGCACCTGCATCAACTGGTAATAGAGATATAAGTAGTGCAATCAATTCATCTCAAGGTGGTACGATTAGACAAATATACAATAATTACTCTACATCAAAACCTTTTTGGGATGGAGTTAGGGCTTTATTTGTATTGTATATTGCATTCTCTGCTATCGGTTATGTTCTTGGCTTAATTCAGCTGAGCAAATTTGACTTATCTATACGAATACTAAAAATAGCTTTTGTAATTATGATTTTTAGCCCAAATAGCTGGGAGTTTTTTAGTACTCATTTTTTTGCTCTATTTACACAAGGAGTAAATCAGTTAATAACTGCTTTTTCTGGTTATCTTGAAGCAGATGATTCTTTCAGATTTTTAGATCCAACTGTGGGGGTACTTCTTGCAGGTGATACTTGGCTTAGATTTTTATCATTGTTCTTTGCAGGCCCTATTGGATGGCTTGTATTCCTTATGATTATGTGGGGTAGTTTTAGTTTTTTTGCATGCATTTTAGAAGCGATGCTTATGTATTTTATGATGATAATATCCACATCTTTTTTGTTATCATTATCTCCAGTATTTTTCACCTTCATTCTCTTTCAAAAAACCAAGCAACTATTTGATGGATGGATTAAGCTACTACTGAATTTCTCAATACAACCAATAATCTTATTTGCAGCTTTAGCATTTTTAAATCAAGCATTGCTATCAATTTTATATACAATCACTAACTTCACTGCATGTCCTAGATGTATAGGAGAGTTTAAAATTTATAAGGATGAAGAGGGGAGCATTTGTTTATTTGAAGTGCTACTTCCTGGTGGTTTCTCTAATGATCTAAGTTTTACAGAAAGAATGAGGGAGAATGAAAGAGGTAATAGTTTAGATTTTTTTGGGTTACCATTTTCTATTACAGCCGTTTTGCTATATTTAATTATAGCAAATGCAATGAGGGGTTTTGCAAGAGTGGCTGAATCGATTGCATTGTCAATCTCTGGTACTTTGTCAAACATGATAGGCCATAGAGGTGCTGCTGTAGACAATGCATCGCAGGCATTACTTTCTTTGGTCGGTCTGGATAGAGATACTAAGCAAATTATAAATTCAGTAAGAAATCGACCTACTATCAGTCAAAGACCAGTTAGATTTGAAGGCTCTGATGCTAATGTAAGCCCAAGGTATCAGAGTGAAAACCTCAATGAAAGTTCTGAACCAACAGAAAATCTTGAACCTAAAAATCGAGCAACAGAAGCCGATATAAAGAGAAATAGAAGTAATCGCATGGCAAACGAAGATCCGTTATCAAAAAACTCAGGTAGGGACAATAAAGAAACACAAAGTGGTAACGAGTCAGATGAAGTATCAAGTGATAGAGAATCTAGTGAGTAACAAGATGAAAGAATACTTAAACTGCACAGTTAAGTTTATGAATAATAGTTGTTTCTCTTTTCTATTAAAAATATTGCTCATTTTAGTTTTGTTACTAGAAGTTGGTTGTGAACCAATTTCACCCTTTCCAAGGTGTATTTCTGCTGATAATTTTGGTCTTGAAGCAGTAACTACGTCTGCTTATTATCCTAAAGATAGTGAAGCATTTAAAGCTAAAGATGGAGAAAATACTGCTGTATTTTCTCCCAATCAAGTTGTTAGATGGGTTGATACGGGTTTAGTTACCAATGGTGAGCCTATAAAGGTCAGAACTAATGGCATGTGGACTTCTTGGGCAAAATCAAACAAACAATATACTTCAGCTGCAGGAATTATAACGTTATCAGATACTGAAAATGGTAAAGATAAATCTATTTATCAATCTATCATTCCTTTAGATAGAATTTGTGGACCTTATTCCATAAAAGATTCAATTATACCTGGATGTCCTGGCAACAAATGCCAATATATCGATGAAGGTCTTAAAGATGATGTTAAAAAAGGTGCTTATGGTGCACCATGTTGGTTCAGAAATGGTTATGGTGCATATTTGTTATTAAAACGTGATGGCGATCCAGATCCAAATGATAATGTAGACATTATGCGTTCTCCTAGGTCTCCGGTAGTGCATTTAGGATATAAATCAGCTGATGAAGGTGGATCAGGTGCTTTTTCTTCTATTGAACACCCTATTAAAGATGCTTCGTGCCAAAATGTAGAGTTACAACCGGGGTGGAAAGTATATATTAAGATATTAGATCGCTACTATTGGGATAATGCTGGAGGGTATGCTTTTGAATTTATAAGTGGAGTAAGACAAGAACGTGGGCTAATGATATTTGAAACCATTCGTAAAAAAGTCAAAGAGACTTTAATTACTCAAGGTGGTGAAGCAATATTCAAACGTATAGTAGAGAATGACTCGTATAAAAGTCTTGTGCACTCACTCTTGGTCTTATTTTTGATGATTTCAGCATTACTTTATATCTTAGGTATGATACAGCAACCAATGCCTGATTTTTTAGTTAGGGTTCTTAAGATATCACTGGTTTTAATGTTAATCTCACCTAATAGCTGGCAATTTTTTTATGATAATTTCCTGTCACTATTTATCAATGGTACTGATGCAATAATTGGCATGATAAACGGTCACTCTGGAATGCGCAGTTACAATCAAGATTCACCATTTGCTTTTTTAGATTACATGATACGAGATAAGATATTTTCTTCTATAGTGTGGAATATCAAGATGAGAGCGCTTATCATAAGCGAATTTGCTGGAATATTTGGTGTTCTTTTTATTATCGTTATCGTTCTCATATATGTTTTCTTATGTATATATGCGTTCGCTATATATCTTGCCGGGCTAATTGGAATATCGTTACTCATAGCACTCATGCCGATATTTTTTGTTGGTATCTTATTTTCAAAACTGAAATCGCTGTTTGATGGTTGGCTAACACAATGTATAAGCTTTTCTCTACAATCGATTATGATCTTTACTTTGCTTTCACTATTTGGTGCTCTTATAATGAACACCTATTATAGGTTGCTTGGGTTTACTGTCTGCTATAATAAGTGGATGGAAGTAAAACTACCTCCTATTCTTGAGAAAAGTTTTTATGACTGGACCCCAGGGCAAAAGTACGTACCAAAAGTTATTAATATCTTTGGTAAATCTAACGCTTGTGACAGTTTAAACTGTTCATACGATAGTGTATCTAGGTTTACATTTACTGGCGGCGGAGCAGTAATTCCTGTACCACCTGAATATACAGAGAAGGATTTTCGTTACATAGATTATCCTTATTTCGATCCAGATACAACTGGTAGTAAGAATCCAGATGGTGTTTCAGTAAAAGAGAACTCAAAATTCACTGAACTTGCAAATCTGCTAAACTCGCTTATGGCACTTCCTACAGTAAATGGTGATGCAATAGCAAGACTTGTTGAGGATATAAAAAGCGAAATCAAAAGACTTGGTTTAGGTAACAGTTCACAATTTTCTCAGATTGAATATTCACAAAATAATAATATTCCAGACAATTACGAACAACTTCAAAATGGTGTTAAAAACGCATTAATATTACTCATTGGCTCAGATAAGACTGACCCTACTCCTAAAGAAGAGTTAGAGCAACAATATGATTACTCAATAATTAAGAAAATAAGAAAGGGTTATTTAATAATATGGGAAGAACTGCTTATACTGCTTTTATTAGCGTTTTTAATATCCCTAATGCGTTCATTTGTAACCAATGTAGGTTCATCACTTGGCGGTGGTTCTCCTATGTCAACTATGCTTTCTGGGATATGGGATGGATTCTTCCATCCTTACAGTGGCGGTGTTGGTGGTAAGATAGGGCAATTTTTCTCTGAGTTGAAACATAGTTTTTGGCAAGACAAGATTGGTGGTGGTATTGAAAAAATAGGTGATGCGGTTGCAAACACAGTCAAGAGAACACCAATTTTGGGCACAGCAGTAAAATTCACATCTGAGGTGACAGATGCAATAACTATGCCAGATTCTGCTGAATTTAAATTTCAAAAGAAATTTAATAAGCAGATTAAAAAGCTTACTTACTATCGAGCTGTAGTTGGTTCACATCTGAGTTATTCTGGATTTGATGCTCTTAAACATCTTGGCAAGTATACTGTAGATAAAATATCTGGCGAAAAAGAAACCGAGTTGTGGAAAGATGTAAAGTTACAGCATAATCACTTTATGCAAAAACTCCGTGAGGAAATACTTGGTCCTGAAAAAGACAAATTATCTCCTTATTTACCACCAAAGGATCCAGAAAATGAGGAGTCACCTTTTCCAAGGGGTAGGCTTGCTAATATCTCAGGTCTTGATGATGAAAATGTTGACAGGGATATTGATAACGATGTTGAGCGTCCAATTACAAGTGATGAAGATATTGGTCATGATGTAGAACAACTTCAAGACTTTAATCAACATGCAGTACATTTAGATGAAGATAGAGATTTAAAGTTGGAAGAAGGTATAGATAATGAACCCCATGTGGATATGCGTCAATTACTAGATGAACTAAACAATTCAAGGCTGGAGCTACGTACAGGAGATAGTGATTATCCTGATTATACCTCAGAAGAAATAAGTCGTGGTACTACTTCTGATATAGCTATCAACGAAACTACACTTTCAGATGGAGATTATCAGAAAGGATTAGAAACTGAGCAAGATAATGAGAATCTATCGCCTCAAAAAGAAACAGAAGTGCCAAGAGATAATAGCCAATTTCAAACTAATGAAGATGAAAATTTAGAAGGACCAGAGGAAAGCTATTTGGATAAAGAAGAGATTCAATCTGTCACTCAAGATCGTGAAACTCCACAAGAAGAAAATAGTGATGTAGATTTGTCATCTCAAGAAGAGACAGGAGTATCAAGAGACGATGATCAACCCCAAACTAGTGCCTATAGGGAAAATCTGGAAGAATCAAGATGTTTAGACGAAGGAGAAGTTAAATCTGTCATTCAAGACTACGACAGCCCACAGAAAGAAAATTTTGAAATTTCAGAAGATATATCACAAGCGAATGATCAATCATCAACTGCAGAGGATTGTATTAATTCAGAGCAATTGAGTGTAGATGACAAATTGGAAAACAATGAAGAAGGAGCTCAAAAATTATTACAAAATAATGATCAAACGATAATTAATGAAAAAAGTAGCAGTGGGCAAAAGAAAGGTATCACTACAAAAGAAAAGCTCGATGAGTTAAAGGAAGGTCAAAATAAGAGAAAAGAGATTGAGGCTAGGATAAAATAGAACAGATAAAAAAGCAGCAGGACGATAATAGGGGTGAAAGTTAATAAAAGCAGTATTTAATAATAGATTGTATTTGAAATCATCTAACAAAAAACTAAGTTGAAATATAATCTTTCCTAAACTGAATGATAAACCTCAATAATAGAGTTACCAACAAGAAGAAGAAATGTTGATGCATTAGAGGTAACTTTTGATGGTATGCGAGCAATGTTCAATGGGGTTCAAATCAGGAGAATATGGAGGAAGATAGAGTAAATTGCCTTTTCAATTAATTCTCTTGTTTTAGCGATTTTATTGCATTATCGATAACTACAGTTGTATTAACAGGCAGCTCCGGTAGTGTTCTAACCATGTATTAAATACTTCTTTATCACAACCTTCAGTAAAGGTCAGAGGTGCAACAAATCTTCTTCCATCCTATTATGTTCTCGTCTTTTGCCAGTGCATGTATTTTCTCTCCTCTTGTCCATATTCTCTATATAATCTTTCATCTATATATACGATTGGTCTATTTTGGCAATTTTTTCGATAAATCTTTTTCATCTCTTGATAAATTTTTTTTAATGTGATTTTTAGCTGTTGTACCAAATTGCGCTTATTCCGAACCAATTTCATCTCTGCCAGCTGGATGCTTTTTTACATATTCTTCTAGGGGTCTATTTTTCGATGAAATTACCATTTTTTGCTGGTTTTAACCAACAGCTTTCTTTTTTAGCCATCTGTATAGTATTGCTATTCCAACAGCTCCACAACCTCAGCCTTTGATTCCCCTTTTTTAACTAAAGATAATCTCTTAAATCTACACTGTATGCCATTTTCCCTCTTCTAAAATTGTTCATTATACCTTTATCATTTACTTTGGAAAGTACTATACATAAATGAAGTATATTCTTTTTACATTTATCTTCAATAAACGGGTTTGCATTAAATTCCTCAATTAGTTTAAGACAAATATTAGTCTCACCATTTGCGCAACACCACATTAAGGCAAAAAGAATTTTCTACTTTATCAATATTGAAGTTTTTACTATTTGATAAACATTGTAGTATATCATTGAGTTCTTTGTTTCAAGCACGACTCACATGCATACATATTAACATAAATAGTGTTAAACCTGAACCATTAGTCAACAAAGAGTTAGCATCATTTATCTTATTTAATTCAAAAAATTCTTTTATATCCTTTAAGGTAACGTTCCAATAATTAACATCAAAATAAGTTCCACTAACATCATCATGTACTATTTTAAAGCTGGACTTCCCTTTTTTCATTCTTTCAATTGCAAGGTATTCTTCAGAATCTTGAAAATTTATGTTTTTAGTGGGCATTTTATTTTCCTAGACACTCTTAATTTACATCAACATGCTAATCTATGGTAATTATCTAAACATTGAAAACTTGGCCTTATAATAAAATTTGCAGGAAATGGAGCTTTTGAGACTTGCTTAAATTTCTGTGATAACTTCAGCCTTGCATTTTCAGTGATTTAGTATTGGTACAGTTTATTCCCACATCCCCCTCTAATCACTTAGTATATTAATTTAATTATTTTATTAAAACATAATTTATTGTTCAATAACTCAGCTTGTAAGAAAAAGAATAGGATGTAGAAAAAGTAACGAAAAAATAATTTATATTATCCTCCAACTTGTGGGCCACTTACCTCAATATTCATATTTGAAGATATTACTATTTTTTCCAATTGAGTTGTTATCTCCTCTTGATGTTGAGCCTCTACATGACTATTAGCATTTTTATTGATAGATTTACTACTTACCTTTTTTTCAGATTTAGTATTAACTTCATCGATATTTCTTTCAGCTAATTTTTCAACTAGATCTTCAAAACACTTTTTAACAAGAGGCATCATAATTAGAACTAATAATTTACGTGGATCATAGCATTTTAATAAGTCGGTTTCTCTTTTTACTCTATGTTTTGGATCCTCTTCAAGCAAGTTTGTTATCTGTTTTTCAGCATATATCTCACAGCTTTTAGAGAATATAGGTATTAACACTTCAGTAATAAGTAAAGTCGATAATGATAGAACACCAAATATCACTATACCAACGTCAAAACCATTAGAGACAAAAAAACTTCTTGCTAGTAAATAAGCAAAAAAAACTGGCATAGGATAAAAAACAAAAAACTTATAGCATAACATAATACAATTCTTTCTCATGATATAGCTATCAGTAGAAATGTAATGATCTGCATATTTTTCATTTACATAATGCTTATCTATCAAAGCTAATATCGATCCACCCACATAAGCTGAGAGGAATAATGATAAAAGTAAATATTGTATAGTACTACTGCTAGTAGTTAGCCAAGCAGGAGGTTTAATACAATATATCATCTCAGCTAAGACAAGAAGAAATAAAATACATATTTTTGCTTTTGAGGCATTAGAAAGTAGGTGATTTTTACGCTCTAAAAACTTTGGTATTAGTACAGCCTTATCTTCTCTAATCAAACTTTGTTTTCTTAGTAATGGAAAGATGTATTTCAGTAAAGACATGCTAGGTGTTAACAAAAGCTTCTCTAAATATGCAAAAGCGAAACTACGACTATAAGACACTCCTGGCCTTGAATCTTTTACTCTACCTATTAATGAAAAATCTGTAGCATATTCTCTATAATATTTATCATCTTTTTTAAACGTCCAATTTTGTTCATGTGATCTAACATTTTCTATTAACTTTTCAAAGTATTCATACTGATTATGAGATGAAATATCCTTCTTTTTTAGCGTAAGATACAATTGTTCAAAGCTTTTTCCTACTACTTCTTCTTGAGTAATATTAAATTTTTCAAATAACTTTCTTCTATAATGAAATTCTTCTGCAGTTAAGTGACCATTACTTTCAGCATTAATATCAATTTTAACGCAAGGATTGCCTAACTCTAAGGGTTCAATATATTTTTTAAGTTCTTGATAAGATTTATGGATTTGATTAAATCTATCTGTACTTCCACCTTTATCAGGATGGGCCACTAGTATTAATTTTTTATGCTGTTTTTTAAGAAATTGACTAAGCTCTTGATAATCCTTATCAACTACTTTATCACTTGCTACTTCTAATATACGGAATAAATCAATACCATTATTAAATTCTTGCTGAGTAAGAGTAAAATGGTTAGCTATAATTTCCCCCTGCCAAAATATAAGCATTAATGATAAATTAAGTATGTTTCTTATGCAAAGATAAAGTTATGTTCAATCAGTTATCTAAGGAGAGAAAGTTGCCTTCAAAGTCGAACTTGATAATTCCCCGTCACCTAGCTTCTTTCTGATTTGATTGAGTGGGTTTGATTTCAAAATACTCATATCAGAGGCAAGGGTGCCACTCAATATATATATCGCTATGGATTACAAAATCCTGCTAGATTGTTTACAGGGTTTTAGAGAGCCTAAATGACTTGCTTTGTCTCGTAGTTGGAAGTGCAAGCTGAATCAAGCGTTGATGTTAATTTTATAGCATGTTATAATAATTTTTTAGGGGGAATTACATGACTTGGGATATTAGTGCGCCCGGAGATTTAATTACTATTGATTCAGTAAATAACACTTGGTATCAAAGGTTATATTTACAAGCTGAAAAATTTTATCGTTATGGCATACAAGCTAATGTAACTGTAAAGTTACAAGATAACAGCGATAACTCTGCTCCTTTATTCAATTATTATTGCTCTTCTGAAAGTAATTTTCCTTCACTTGGCTCAGATAGCCTTTTGAATTTGGAAGATGCTCTAAAAGATGAATCTCAAAAGATAGGTAGCACTACTATAGATGAGGAGTCAGATCAGGAGAGCTTTGTATTTTTAGATTACGAGGAAAAAGACATTGTCGAGCTTTATGAAGCTGCTGTAAACTTACCCTATTGGCAGATGAAAATAGCACTTATTAACATGATGGATATAAATGCAAAGATTTCTGCTGAAGAGGCAAAATTAATGCTCATAGCCAGCAAATCTGATTATCCAGCAATAAAAAGTAAAGTTAGTGCCTTACTTGATAAAGAACACTTTCGTTCTCTGATATTAATGATGCTCTTTTCTAGTAAGGAAAGTGCTGAAATAATTCTAACAGAGCTTGTAGACAAACCTGAACTAGAAAAACTCATGGAACCTGTAGAAAATGAAAACATAACTTTTTTAAAAGCCATATCTTGTTCTAAAATTGAGAATGAAGAAGTAGTACTAAAATTAGTTAGTAATATAAACATAAAGTACACGTTAAGGTTGATTGAATCAGCAGCTGAGCTTGGGAATTTAGCCCTTGTTAAATGTGTGTTAAATCTAGTTAAGGAGGAGAAACTTCAAAGAAGAGCAGTTGATATAGCTTTACTTGCTGCAGTAGATTCAGAACAAGATCAAGTGGTGAAGTTTCTTTACGAAAATTACAAAAGTTTTTTTATAAACGCAATAAAAAATAATAACAAAATTAAAGAAAGTGCTAAGAAACAATCTTCAAAGGGAAGAATATCAGCAGAAGAGATATATAAGATATTATTCTCATTTGATGAGGATATAGTTTTAAGCAGCATAAGAAATTTGTATAGAAGTAACTACCATTTCAGTAATTATATAGGACTAGATGATATAAGGAATTTATATAGAAATGAACCAAAATTTTCTGATTATGAAGGATTGGATGGTATACAAAATTTATTTAAAGAAGATAGTGATGTAGATATACAAAATAGAGACAATATGCAAGTAAAATTTTTCCCTACAAAAGGTGATGGTAATTGTTTTTTTCATGCTGCATTTGGTGATAAGACTTCTAATGTATACGAAGCAAAAGAAGCAGCAGCAATGAGAGAGGAATGGCACAAATTTTTAAGCCAATTTCAATCTTTAGATGATCCAAAGATGCCAAAATCTCTTAAAGATCAATTAGAAAAGGTTTTTAATTTTTTCTTAAATAATCCAAAAGATTTAACAAATAGATCAGAGGCAATTAAGAACTTAGCTAACAAAACAAACAAAGCTATTAGTAAAGCCAATAAAAAAGTTATAAAACTAAAAGATAGAATTATTAAAAAATTTTTTAAAGATCAGCACTTTCGAAATCAAATATATAAGATAATAAAAACAGCTATTAAAAACCGTAATATTAGATCTCCAGGTAATATAAAAAATATACCTAGCATTCAAGACTTATTGAATAATGAGAATCAATTGCGTAATGACATTCAAGAAGATTTTCATTCTTGTGTGCTTGAATTAGAACCCGATCTTGATGAGAAAGCGCATAACTTTAATGCTATCAAAAACTCATTTTTCAATGATGCTACACTTTATAAAGCTTATTTAAATGCAATAGGGACTAGAGGTTATTTTGTTTTTTTCGAAGAAATTCCTATTTTAGCATCTTTAGCTAATACTAAGATTATAGTTTATGATAATAATAAAAGAAATTCTCAAATATTTGAGCCGAAAGAAGAATTATTAGGGGGATATAAATCAAATAAAGAACTTTGGGGGATAAAAAAGGAGGTTACAATATACCATGAGGGATCACATTACTCACGCGCTAATACAGAATTCTCTTTATTTAACCCTCAGCCTATTGAAAATAGAAAATCAAAGATTGTTTTTTCATCTATAGCTGGAGGTGTTGTAGGAGGAATATTGTCATATTTAGTAGCAACAAGCCTTTTACTTAACTTATGGTGGATGGCTGTAGGGATCGCATTAGGATCAGTAGTGGGATTTGCAATATCTTACTATTTAACAGAACCTCAAATTGAAAATACTTTTATTAAAATGCAGCCAGAATGTGTAACTACATAGCTTCTATAAAACTTTTGTATGTGATTTACTCCTCTAAGATTTGAATACATAGAAATTTTTACAACATTTGTAAAAATAATTTTCCCTACTTTTTCTGAATAGAATCAGATTCTACTTTTGCTTCTTCTAAATTTGAATTATGCACTTCCTTAAGAGAATTTTGTAATATTGTATATACTTTATCCATGTTGTACTCTTTAAAATCTTTAATTTCAGAATGTTCTGCAAAAGCTTCTCTTATCTCCTCAGCATATTTTTTAACAAATGTACTTACAATTTTATTATTTTGCCAATTTTCATTGCCGTAATAGTTCAAAATTACTTTTCTATCTTCCTTTTTTTGTTTTTCAAATAATCGAACAGCAATTGCAGTAATTTCTTTTGATACTGCAGTTGAATTTTGAGATTTTATGCTGTTAAGTTCTTCAGTAATTAAATCTTCTGCTGAATCTAGTACTGCATCGATATCACTCTTTATAAAAGCTTTATACGCAGGATTGCTTAATTCTTCTCTATAATTTTGTTTTACGCTTTCAATAAATTGACCTATAGCCTCACTTCCTATTCCTTGTAAAATAGCCTCTTTATGTGCATCCTTATCGAATAGTTCTTTAGTAATTGAAGCTATCATTTTTGGTGCCATAGCTGAAATTACTTCTTTGGGATAATATCCAATTCTAACTAGTGGATGTATGCCATCTAATGTTTCAACAATTTTATTAAAAGTACCAGTAAAACAAGCAGCACGATTTTTACCATATGTTGTTTGGATTTCTATTAAATTTCTAACTAATGTATTTTTTCTATCCTTAACATTTTGATCATCTAAACAAGCCTGCCAAACTAAATTTAGAACTTGTTTTAACGTTAAATCAGTATTACTGGACTTAACTGAATCCTGATTTATATATTTTAAACACTTAAGGATAATTTGTTTTTTATCTGGTGTAAACTCACTCGAATTATTTATGTAAGCCTCAATTTCTGAATTTACGTTGTTAGAGGGAGGACCATATTCTCTTATCAGATTTTCAACACTAGATTTAATATCTTCATTAACGCCAGAATCATGAGTGGTTTGTGGAACTAAATTAAACCGTTGCATTCTTGCCTGTATTGCTAGAACTATTTCGTGCCGTATATCTCTGATGAAAGTAAGATTTAGCAGAGCAAAACATGCTAAAAATGGTAACACTGGAATTATTAAAACAATAAGAGGTGTTAGTATTACAGTACTCAAAACCACCCTAATGCTGCCTTTCAACATACCAAGTATTCTTGGTTCTCCTGCACGTGGCTGTAATAACCTCAGTAAAGGTTGCAGTAGCAGTACTAACAAAAATGAACAGAGTAATGCTGGTAGCAATAACACTAATGATAGGAAGATTGTTGCTCTACTTTATATGCCTCTTTTACTTTATCTTTGATGATTTTCTCTAGATCCTTTTCACTTGGTTGGCTTGCAAAGAGCTTAAACTTATTTAAAAAATCTTTAATTTCATCTTCAGTAACAGGATCATCATTTGGTAATTCTAAATTTTCACTGCCACTATTAACACCAAACTTGTTAGATAATTTTATAACTTTATTCTGTAACTCCTGCTTTAGTTCATTCCCTTGTTTCTTAAAAACTTTTCCTGCTTCTTCTAAAAAGACTCTTCTAAATTCCTTATCTTCCGAAGATAAACTTACATCATCATTCAAGAAATTATCGCTTAACTTTCCTTCTAATTTATCATCTATTTTTTCAATCACTTTTCCTTGAAGTGCTATATGATAGCTTTGAAAGGTATCCTTTTGCATATCTATTCCCTTTCCAGAAGAAATAGACTGAACTAGCTCTTTTGCTAACCTTCTACTGTCTGATGAATTTTTTAAAAGATTTACTATTTTTTCTTTTTTTTCTTTTTCATTACTATTACATTCAAGTTGATAATACTTGCTTTGCGAATCTGATATTCTGAAAAAGTCATTTTGATCTATATTCCCTTCTTTGATACTACTATCAGTGCTAACGAAAGGAGCATTAGTATAAATAATAAACTCAGAGTCTTCAAACTTACTGCTAAATACTGGACCTTTTGTTTCTGAAAATTGTTGCTTAATTTTACGGTAAGAGATGAAGTACTTCTTTAAACTAAAATCTCCTGACTCTGAGTCTGAAAGTAAGCTGTTTATATTAATACCCTTTTGATCAATTTTATGTTTAGCCTGGAGAAAAACTATCTTTGACTTTTCTGTTATTCCTTCCCTGTATTCATACTTAAAGACTATATCATCAAATTTATCTGCCTTCTCCATATTAGATGCTAAATGAAAACCTCCTATCTGTTCATCTGTTACCCCTTTTAATAAGAGCAACATTGATAAGTTTATTTCACAGAGTTGACCTTCTATACCAGCTGCTCCTTTTGTTCTTTTATCAACTACAACCAGCTAAAGCAGGTGGTATGAGTAAACGCTTATAAAGCAGATTAAGAGTTTTAAAACTCAGAGATGTTAAAGCTATTATGCTTATTATGAACTTCTTGCTCTTCAATATATTTCTGCACATCTGTAGAATTTACATTACCAACAGTGACAGCAAATAGATCCAATATCTTTTTTTTAATTGTTCGAATTCTTGGAATAGTTTGCTTGCCTTTGATATATTGTACTAACTTGGATAGTGGGCGGCATAGAAATTAGCATATGTAGATGATCAGGTGTAATATTACCACTTACAATATCTACGTAATTTGTAACACATGTTTCTCTTCTCTGGTACGCACAGCTATTTCACCTGTAAGTATTCTATATCTGTATTTAGTACAAAATACTACATGATACTTTAAATCGCAATAATTTTGTTCTATTTTTGGTATAGAAATTTCTTAAAATTTTAAGATAGATTCTCTATACCGTGCTTTCGATGGAATAAATTAATCTCTTTGATATTGTATCTTTAACATACAAATATCTTATATTGATAATTCCTAATTGGCAAAATTAATAAATTTACATGCGTACTTTTATATATTTTTTTTAAAGAAGCTTAATTTGTATTTTTTTACCAAAGTCAGCGTTGACCAAAAATAGAATATTGACTGTTCTCTCCGATTCTCCAACAGGTGAGAACTTTTATCACTTTATACTACTGTTGATATATACTACTATAGTTTTTTTCACGATATTAAAGGAAGAAACAGAGAGAAAGTTTTGAGAGAGAGGAGTGGTCCACCATTACATACACTGCGAACTTTTCTCTATTCTAATTTTAGCATAATCTAAAACCTGCCACGGTAGCCTATTTTACTTGATATACATGTATACTTTGGTATTCAATTATACTTCAAATAATCCTATGTTTTGTTTTCCATAATGTAGCATTTCTTACCTTTTTTCTCTAAAATATGGGTACTTCTATATGGTTTTGAGAGAATGAAGTAAGAGTAAATAAATAAAATGTTGTTAATGCTAAAGAGGACAATATTTTCTCTGAATTTGTTTAGCTATATGTTGCTAAGAGTACAAAATGTTAGTGATTTTTAGAAATTAAATGATTTATCTTGTCAAATAATAATAAATTAATATATTAAATTAATCATATTAATAAAGATTTGAGCAGTTACAATAGGGGGAAGTAGATGCAAGGTTCTGGTAAAAAAATATTACAGGCTATAGTGCTAAACTCACAGCAACCAGTAGAACAACAATCTAGTAGGAAAATAGTACGAAAACAGCAAGAAAGTAATACATCAAAAAGTAGGAAAAATAAGAAAAATATTGAAAATCATTCTCCTAACCACAATCATAAAACTGTTAGTACTAAAAAGAAAATAAGGAGTCCTCTTTATAAGAAGAAGCATAATCAAAAAACTTTTTCCAATTATGTAATGGATCTTGTTCTTCGATATTTAAAGGAAACATTAAATCCTGAATATGACAAGATATGGGTTATACTTGAAGGAATAGTGCTAGCTAAAAATGAAGAGCTTATAAAAACAGTACTGAACTTGATTAAGGAATTTGAGGAGAATAAGAAAATTAGTGTTGAACCAAATACTAATTTAGCACTATTACATTTTGCCATTCGATTTAATTCTTTGGAATTGGTAAAAGCTCTTCTTAGCTATGGCTTTGATGTTAATGTCAAGGATAATCTTGGTCTTACACCATTGCATTACGCTGTTAATGATAGTAATTTACGTGCAGTTGAATTTCTTATTAGCAAAGGTGCAGATCTCAGTGCTCAAGATAAAAGCGGAAAAACACCTCTACAGTTAGCAAAAGAGTTAGAAATTAAACGTGATTACTCTCTTTACGAAAGAAAGGAGATAGTAGCTTTGCTTGCAAATGCACATAGTAACAAACAAGAAGCCATTTCTTTTAGTAAGTATGATAAACCGCAAGATTTGCAATTTAAATCTCAATATGCCATAGATCTTGTAACTTCCTATATGAACAAACAAGCAGATATTATTGATAAATCGGGTAATACTATAATATCCTATAAACAAGAAGTAGGTAGTTTAATGGATGCTTACCTTGTTGAAGCAAAATTCTTGCAAAATGAAATGATTGGCAATGAGGCATGTAGTCAACTTATGGTAGGAAATATTAGTTCCACACCAATATCATCTTCTGAAATACAAGTATTTGATGTAAGTAGCCCTGCTATTGATGATGACATATTAGAAGGTAACAGCACTATACAGGATATAAATCAGGCAGGTATTGATAGCCAACAAGAGACTGGTACAACTAACAATATCATTGCAAGTAATAAAACCAGCCCAATGAAAAAAGCCATGTATGCCACCATGATAGCTTCTCCATTTATAGCGGTAGGAATTTATGCAGCAGTAGCTTTATCGGCTGGTATAGTAGAATTTAATCCTATCATTGCTGCTGGTATTTTTGTTGGTGTAGCAACTCTTGCAGTTATGTGTTTTGTAATAGCGAAAGTTTGTGAAAAAGTTAGTAAAGAAAAAGATAATGATCCAAATATAAGTACATGTACTGCTTTTAAGAATGCCCTTACCCTTGAATGTTTTAGAAGCAGTGAGACAGCAATTCCTGATCCAGTATATGTAAATTAATTAGCAGTATAGTTTAAGTTATTAAATTTACAAAAATTATCAATTCCTTTAAATTGCTGAAAATGCTATTCTCTTCATTGCACTACCTTTTCTTGAATTTAGAGTTTACATCACACTTTTAGGTTTGCTCATAGATAAAACCTTAAATACTACTTTCAAGTAATTGCTTATTTTGTTGATCAGTTTCAACATCGCTAAGTGCTGTATTTACCTTATATGAATAGCAAAGCCCTGCTACAAGAAAAGTCGATGCAGCTATAGCAAGTGTGATACATGCTGCTAAATAAGGTATTGTTAAACTTGCACCAACAGCACATACTCCAAACAATATAAAAGAAGCAGAGGTAGAGAGCGTTCAACAAACCATGTCAAACCGAATATAAATAATATAAAAAAGGAGGAATGAACGAAAAAACACCGAATAAAACCAGTGGAATAGTAGACTATAAAGAGTTAACATATTATCGCCCATCCGAGAAACTAACTGGAAAAGGAGGAACTGCTAATCAAAAAGTTACTAGAGGCAAGTTTAGAAAGAAAATAAATGAGAATGAAATCGTAGAAAAGCTCAAAGACTGTATACACAGATACAGACTCATTTGAGCTTTCGAGATAGAGATGGAAGTTTTGAACCACAAAAAGAGGCAGACTAATTTACATCCTGAACTTGAAAATTAGCACAGCGGTATGAGTTACAAAATCGCATATTGAAGAAATTATAAGATATCAGCTGCAACAATATCCAGCATTACAGATAAATTGCTACCAATAAGTGGCGTATTTGCAAACCATTTATTCAATATGGATGGAATGTTTTTCAAGGTTAAAGTAAGCAAATTCGGCATAGATCAAAAAAAGAGGTATTAGGCTTTTATAGTACTTTCAAAAATAAGTGATAAAGGTATAATGAGCATTTTGGGGAATGAAGGAAATGGCGTACAGCGTGGATTTACGGGAGAAAGCGGTATCTATGGTTGAGAAAGGGAAGTCGAAAGCTGAGGTTGTGGAGCTGTTGGAATAGTAATACTATACAGATGGCTGAAAAAGAAAGCTGTTGGTTAAAACCAGCAAAAAATGGTAATTTTATCCGAAAAATAGACCCCTAGAAGAATATGTAAAAAAGCATCCAGCTGGCAGAGATGAAATTGGTTTCGGAATAAGCGCAATTTGGTACAACAGCTAAAAATCACATTAAAAAAAATTTATCAAGAGATGAAAAAGATTTATCGAAAAAATTGCCGAAATAGACCAATCGTATATATAGATGAAAGATTATATAGAGAATATGGACAAGAGGAGAGAAAATACATGCACTGGCAAAAGACGAGAACATAATAGGATGGAAGAAGATTTGTTGCACCTCTGACCTTTACTGGAGGTTATGATAAAGAAGTATTTAATACATGGTTAGAACACTACCGGAGCTGCCTGTTAATACAACTGTAGTTATCGATAATGCAATAAAACCGCTAAAACAAGAGAATTAATTGAAAAGGCAATTTACTCTATCTTCCTCCATATTTACCAGATCTTAATCCAATTGAGCATTTTTTTTAAAGTCTAGAATTAGAAAACTGATGCACAAAACATAAATTTAGCTATCTATCGCGCTTTCCAATAGTCCTGATTTAAAGTGAATTTACTAAAATATCTGTATTTAGTACAAAATACTACTTCAAATCAAACGTACTGTGAGAGCTGTGTTTGTAATCTATAAAATTACTAAAAACACTAAAATGCTAAACCTTAAGGAGAGCACCTAACTACATAAAGAGGGAGTTCTAGTCTTCTTTTAGTCTTTCAGATTCATACGCTGCAACTAAAGCTGAAATAAACTCATCTAAGTCACCTTCTTTTAAGATGTGCTCTAGTTTATATAACGTCATATTTATTCTATGATCTGTTATTCTTAATTGAGGAAAATTATAAGTTCTAATACGCTCAGAACGATCTCCAGAGCCTATAAGACTTTTTCGCATCTTAGATTCTTCACTTTCTCGCTTCTGTCTTTCAAGCTCATATAATCGAGTTCTAAGTACCTTAAGTGCCTTGGCTTTGTTTTTATGTTGCGACTTCTCATCTTGCTGGATAACTACCGTACCTGTAGGCAGGTGCGTGATGCGTACAGCACTGTCTGTCGTATTGACTGATTGTCCTCCAGGGCCACTAGCACGATACACATCTATTCTTAAATCTTTTTCTTCTATCTTAAAATCAATCTCTTCTGCTTCAGGTAGAACTGCAACTGTTGCAGCTGATGTATGAAGCCTTCCTGAAGACTCAGTTTCTGGTACTCTTTGTACTCTGTGAACTCCTGATTCAAATTTTAACTGCGCAAAAACCTCTGTACCAGCAATAGAAGCGCTTGCTTCTTTATATCCACCCAAGCCAGTGTGTGAAATATTCATAGGTTCAAACTTCCATCCTTTTTTTTCTGCGTATCGTTGATACATACGATATAAATTGGCAGCAAAAAGTGCTGCTTCTTCCCCTCCAGTACCAGCTCTAACCTCAAGTATTGCATTTCTGGTATCATCAATATCTTTTGGTAATAACACAAGCTTTAATTTATTTTTTATTTCTGGTATGATTTTCTGCTTTGAGAATAATTCTTTTTTTGCAATCTCCTTAACTTCAGGATCATCTTTACTCTCCTTTATTAACGCTTCTAAATCAGCTACTTCTTCTAGTAAAGAGTCATACTCATTCACTATTGTAATAATGGGCAATAGATCTGAGTGTTCTTTTGAAGAAGCTATAAATTCTGAAGAACTTAAACCACTTGGGTCTGCTAACTTCTGATTAAGAGAGCTAAACTTTTTCTTTAGCTCCTTTAAATTACTTTCTAGATCCATAGCTTTTATTAATAACTTTAATTATGTAAATTTACAATAATTCTGATATTATTTAAAAGACTATTTTATTTTTTTTCATTAAAAGTGATCAGAAAAAACAGTTTTGTTTTTGGTATATCAGATATTAAATCGTTTTTAAATAACTCGGATCTAAGTACTACTGTGCCTGAAGTTGCATTTGCTGGAAGATCAAACGTAGGTAAATCCAGCTTGATAAATAAGCTGATTCACAATAAGGCAGCGAGAGTATCATCCAAACCAGGATGTACGAGGCAAATAAATTTTTATACAATGAACAATGGTAAGATAAGAATTGTTGATCTGCCAGGGTATGGTTACTCTGCTGCTAGCAAGCAAGACATCGCTCAATATTTAAAACTAATAGAGTATTATCTAATCAACAGGAGTAATCTACAAAGGGTTTTTTTATTAATAGATGCAAGAAGAGGCTTAAAGGAAATAGATGAAGATTTTGTTTTTTGGTTAATACAAAATCAGATATCATTCCAATTGATATTAACAAAAATTGACGAAATTAACTTAGATAGTCTTACACTCTCGCTGGAAAATATTAAAAAATGGATGAGTAGTAAAGGGCTACTCACTTATCCGACAATTGCTTTTAGCGTTTATCAAAAATCTGGAATAAAGGAGTTACGTAATGAAATTGCAGAACTTTCAAGAAAATAAATATGCAGAAGATATAACTCTAAAGCAATTTGACGGAAATGATGACTGGCTAAAAAAAGCAAGCATCTTATCGGAAGCTCTGCCATACATGCAACGTTTCGCTGGAGAGACTTTTGTAATAAAATATGGTGGTGCAGCAATGACAGATGAAAAATTGTCTGCTACTTTTGCACATGATGTTGTTTTGCTTAAACAGATTGGTATTAATCCTGTGATTGTTCACGGTGGTGGCAAAAAAATTAGTGAGGTACTAAAGACACTGAAGATTGATAGTAAATTTATCAATGGTCTTAGAGTAACAGATAAATTTACTATTGAAATTGTAGAGATGGTATTATGCGGACATGTAAACAAAAAGATTACTCAACTGATTAATTCAGCTGGCGGTTCTGCCATTGGTCTTAGTGGAAAAGACTGTAATCTAATTGAAGCAAAAAAAATACCTATTACTCATAAAGAAAGTGAATTAAATAACATTGAAAAAATCATAGATATGGGTTTTGTTGGTGAACCAAGTAATGTTAATCCTGACATTCTATTTTTTATAGAAGAGTCAGATTTCATACCAGTAATTGCGCCAATATGTGGAGGCGAAGATGGCATTACATATAATGTAAATGCAGATAGTGTTGCAAGTGCAATTGCCACTGCTATTTCCGCATCAAAATTAGTTATGCTTACTAATGTCAGGGGAGTTGCAGATAGTGATGGTAATATAATTAGTGAAATGTCAACAACAGAAGCAAATAACTTAATTAAACTAGGAGCTGCAAAAGAAGGAATGATACCTAAACTTTTATCTTGCATTAAAACGGTAAAAGGGGGGTGTGAGATGGCCCACATACTAGATGGCAGAATACCTCATGTTTTGCTTTTAGAATTATTTACTGAACATGGTATTGGTACAATAATTGTTGATAATTTATAGCTTTTTAATACTACACTTAATATCCCCCGTTAGGGATTGTAAAAATCCCTCCCCTTGAGGCGAAGGAAAGGATATGATAGTCGCACATAGACTATATAGGTATATTCTAAATATGATATGAATAGTCTGGATTCCAAAGTACCGAAATTGATAGGGCAAATTGCGATTAGAGTAAGAGAATTGCTAAGGCAAATGGAAACGAGATTCATCTGGTAAATTGATCACGTACATATGTTTGTTTCATACAAATCTCAGCAGAGAGTTAGTAAAATTGTGCAGTTTCTGAAAGGAACAAGCTCGAGATGTAAGATTTTCCAACAAGCAATTTTGGGGAAGATATTTGTGGGCGAGAGAGCCGTTAGTTCTGGTACTATAGCATTTCTTACAATAATCTAAACAACTCATAAAAAAGCAGGAAAAGACCTGAATAGGGCCCTGTTTTTGATAACAAACCAATGAATTTATTAAAGTCAGGGTGGAAGCGCCTTAGCAAATTCACTAGACCAGCTGCGAAACGGTATGCAACTAATTTCAGCGGCAAGTTAGGCCAGTAGCAAGAATCAATTAAAACTCATGCCTGAGGTTTACGAGACCAGCAATTATGTTAAACTGTATTAAATAAAACTTGAACTGACACTTAGAACAAAAAATAAGAGAAATGAATACAATACAAACAAAAATACTAAAACTAGGATTTTAGCAAAACAACTAGGAAATGTGTCACAAGCGTGCAAAGTGATGGGATACTCAAATTTTATCGCTTCAAGGAGTTATACGAAAATGGAGATAAGATAAGTAAGAAAGTTTGCAAACAGAGTTTCGGAAGACATAGAAAGATCTGTATAGCAACAGAATTTCCAGCATATAAAAAATGAGCTGAGAAAAAAATAATATCTGAAGGTGGATAGTTGAGACTTTTAAGAAAAGACTTAAAGCACTAGAAGCAAAAAGATGGAATAATTCTAACAGCTTTAGAAAAAGTGAAAGAACAAAGATAGTGAAATTGATACTCAGGTTATCTGGGTGCTCAAGATACCTATTATGTAGGTAATATCAAAGGTATAGGACGAATCTACCAGCAATCGATACTTATTCTCGTTTGCTAAGTCGATAAGACAGCAATTACCTCTTGTTAAATGATAGCCATTCTTTGATATTGCGTATTTTGACTGATAGAGGTACAGAATATTGCGTGAAATTATCAGCTTTATTTAGGCATATCGATCATTCTAGAACCAAAACCCACTCTCCACAGACCAATGCTTCACAAAACTATGCAAATCATCTTTAGAAATATAGTTCTTTAGAAGATCTACAAATTGATGTTGGTTGCGTTCTTACAATGAGACAATCAGACAAATATTGCTATGATAAAACGCCAATGCAAACTTTTCTTGATATATTGCTTTTTAGAAAAACATTAAATCAGGATTCTGATAGTATATTTAAATTCTTCTGTCAGTTAATTCTCATTTGTCAGATTAAGTGGTGTCTGGTACAGCTAATTTGTCATAACAACTCTGCGGAAATGCTTGATTTTATTGAATCGATTAGATTTCTCTCTTTGTACAGCTCTTTATCGTATTCTCTCGGTTGTTGGAACGCGGTGGCATAACTGGCTCTGCATTTACAGCTTCTGCGGCCTCAATCATGTAGTTTGCATCTTATCAGCGATTCCATATTCTTACCTTCTATCAGATCTAAAGCTTTTGCATAATCCGATCTGCAGTAACAAAAAATCTCAATGAAGCATGTAATTTGCTTGAAATTTAGAACGCCCCAACTCTTGCCCTTGCACTTTACATTTTTTTCTTGCACCAGCTGCGTGTTGATATGATTGTTGAATCTATCATTCTGTATCTTCATTAACTGCTAAAGTATTGAAAATCATTTGCCATATACCGGATACCTCATGAATCTCTTATTGACCATTTTCCATATTCTGCTGGCAAAGCTCTCCACTGTTCTACCTATCCACATTACTGCAGCTATAAATTTTCTGTTATCTTTTGCACTTCTGCCACTTCTTTTCCTAGCAAGCTGTCTTTTATCCTATCCCATTCCCCATCTTTCATGTCTTGCTTCTCTCACTTTTTAAAAGAAATATTATACCATTATCATTTTTTATTGTCGACACTACCTAGGAATTTTATCAACTTCATATTGCAACTTTATTATCCCAGATTTGGGATTGCTTTCAAGTATATAATAGCTGATGGTAAGTTTGAGGAGATATTACAGGAAAAGCAGCCATTCGGTATATATATCATATGGTATGAAATATCAGTGTTGGTAGAGAACCAAAGATGTAGTACAAGAGGTATGTAGAAATCAGAGGAAAAATTACATCAAATCATGTCCATATATATGTTTCTATATTTGAGTATAAAGTGCAAATGATTAAGGGAAGAAAACAAAATTTTCCGGAATTGAGGAAGAAATATTGGGGAAAGCATTTATGGGCAGTTGGCTATTTTGTAAGGGAAATGTAACTGATCAGATGATAAAATCACTCTAAACGAGAATTGGTAAATTAGCATTCTATGCTTTTTCTCATTCTTTGGATTTCTAATCCATAGTGGTTGAATAATTATAATCTGCTTACAGTAGAATATTCATAAGGATTTTCAATTATTAAATTTGTAAATTCTAATTTTATATCCTTATCTTGAAGAGCTTCTTCCAGCAAATTAGGATAAAATTGTGGAATTATCTGCTCACTTTGTTCAGTATTAATCTTTAGTTTTTCTTCAATATCCAATTCTGAATTTAATTTTTGATCATTATAGTTTAATTCTTTTTTCAAGTTTCTTTTTAAATTTTTTGATTTGTAAATACACCATCCTGATTAATGTTACTAATGTTTTTCTAAAAAGCAATATATCAAGAAAAGTTTGCATTGGCCGTAGCAATATTTGCCTGATTGTCTCATTGTAAGAACGCAACCAACATCAATCTGCAGATCTTCCAAAGAACTATATTTCTAAAGATGATTTGCATAGTTTTGTGAAGCATTGGTCTGTGGAGAGTGGGTTTTGGTTCTAGAATGATCGATATGCCTAAATAAAGCTGATAATTTCACGCAATATTCTGTACCTCTATCAGTCAAAATGCGCAATATCAAAGAATGCTATCATTTAGCAAGAGGTAATTGCTGTCTTATCGACTTAGCAAACGAGAATAAGTATCAATAAAAGTCTAGCTGGTAAATTCGCCCATTATATTACCCACGTAATAAGTATCCTGAGAACCCAGATAACCTGAGTATCAATTTCACTATCTTTGTTCTTTCACTTTTTCTAAAGCTGTTAGAATTATTCCATCTTTTTGCTTCTAGTGCTTTAAGTCTTTTCTTAAAAGTCTCAACTATCCACCTTCAGATATTATTTTTTTCTCAGCTCATTTTTTATATGCTGGAAATTCTGTTGCGATATTAACCACGGCTCTTTCTATATCTTCCGAGACTCTGTTTGCAAACTTTCTTACTTATCTCATCTCCATTTTCGTATAACTCCTTGAAGCGATAAAATTTGAGTATCCCATCACTTTGCACGCTTGTGACACATTTCCTAGTTGTTTTGCTAAAATCCTAATTTTAGTATTTTTGTTTGTATTGTATTCATTTCTCTTATTTTTTGTTATTTTTTTGTTCTAAGTGTCAGTTCAAGTTTTATTTAATACAACTAAAGGTAGAGCCAACTGACATAACGAGAATTATCTCAGACCTACTTAGGTAACATACACCTATAAAGCAACTATCATTCTTGTAATTTTTTGATCTCATCTAAAGATAAGCCAGTAAACTTGACAATAGTATTGACATCAACATTATTAGCCAGCATTGTTTTTGCAACTTCAATTTTCCCTTGGAGAGAACCGATTTGGATGCCTTCTTTTTTGCCTACATCAAATTTCTCTTCAAGACTAGAGAGATAATCATCAGTACATTTTGTTGCTTGATCGTAAGCTAAACGTTCTTCTGGAGTCCAATTGTATTCATTGACCACGTCATAAGCTCTGCCAATAATAACATCACTACCTATTATTTTCTTTAAATCTTTTTCGCTTGTTGCATCAGCATATTTAAAAAAATAGATCCACTTCTCGACTATATTCTCAAGCTGATCTTCTTTGGTTTTATTAAACTTAGGTAGCTCTATGAAAGTGAAACTAAAGTCTTTAAGATCATGCTGATAAGTAATTTTATCAAGAGTAACATGATCAGACTTATAAGCCAGTTTCTCAGGAAATAAAATAAAATCAGCAATAGCAATGAAAATGACCCCTTTAAGATTATGATATTGATCGCCTTTATGAGCTTGGCTTGAATAGGCTTTAGCAGCATAATATTGAGCACGTTTCTCGAAGCCTGTTGTTTTAGCAATTTGCATCTCAAGAATCATCTGAATCCCATTAGAATCGGTACAAAGGATATCAACAATACTTTGCTTTTGAGAGATAATTTCAGGATCTTGAATAGGACTTAAAAAGGAAACATCTTTGATTTGATCAACATCAGTAAGATCTAAAATATCATTAAGAAAGTGAATAAGAATATCCTTATTATTTACAGAACCAAATATCCTCCGAAATGCGACATCATTCTTTGGATCTAAAAACTTAGAAAGAGCCATATATAGAATGAGAATAAAACATCAATAATTATACACTATTTAAAGTAACTTTGCTAAATAAAACAGCACTTTTAGTCTTTTGTGATGTTATATTAATAATTCAAGAAATTATGTAATTCATAGAGATTATTACAATAAAAATGTAAAGAAATTTAGGCTTACGTATAAAATGAGATTTGATTTGACAAATCAGTTATAGTAATCTCTATGAATTACACAAATGAACGCTATGCTCCGGCAAATGGAAGAGACCTCATTTTCTGGTCAATGTAACCACGGTAGACCCACCTATATAGAATTGAAACTCTCTGACATTGAGAAGCTTTTTGCGCGGAGATAGGGAATGTTTAACAAACTGTGTCAAAAACTCAACTGAATTTTCAATCTGCTAAGAAAGAAGATATCAAAAATAATTTTAGGCTCCATAAAAACCATCATTTTGATAAAAAACTAATAAAGCTTTATCATCCTACTTGATGAGTTTGATAAACTTCTACTTTCCCTTCTTCCATCTTAGTTTGTGGTTTATCAATCTCTGCTTTATCAAAACTATGTTCAATCACTGATCCTTTTATTTCTAGGCCAAATAGCTCCTTAAACCATTCAATAATTTTAGCAAGTAAATTTTTATCTTGCATTAACTCCTGAGGAAAAGTAAAAGATAATTTACCATCTGTACATTTTACTTCATCTACTTGAGACTCAAGTTTAAATTCTAATGAACTAGATAAATGCCCAATTATATATTTTTCTTCGTTTTCATCGAGTTGTACATTACCATACTCAGCGCAACCTACAGGCGTTTCAGCATTAATTTTAATCTCTGCACAATTTGGACTATCACAATTAATGCTTATTACCTTACTTGGATTAAAGGTAATAAGAGAGTATTCCGCTTTATAATCATATGGATTACCCTCAGCTAAATAAGCAAAATATCCAGCTTGATTACAATTAGTAATTAACTCTTGTATAATAGAATCGTCTGGAACTTCTGCTTGAGCATGTGTAAATAGTTTTTTAAAGGCTTCTATAAGAAATGGACGATAATTTGCGTTTTCATCCGTGCTCTTCGGTAACAAGTGCTTATTATTCAGCCCTACATTATAAAAAGACCTTTGATCTGAGCTAAACTCTTCTATTTTATAATCTCTACCACCTGAATCACCTGTTCCTCCATAACGTAGTACATTAGTTAAATCTTGATCAATTTCTTTGCCATTAATAACAAAGACCATCCTGTGGATATCTTTTGACATTGTTTCACCAGATTGTGCACTTTGATTGTCTTCACTAGCTTTAAGCTTACTGTAATCGAGCTTTTCCACCTCAAATTGCAGTGTAGATACTAGATTACTTCTAACATTGTTAGGTATAATATTTATTATTTCTGCCATAATTCCTATCCCCTTTTAAATAAGGTACTAAATTAGTATACAATAGTTTTATTATAAATGCAAATTAATTAACTATTAATAAGGTTTTTGCTACCTATATTTTTTACTGCTAGATAATATTTAATTATAAATAATAATAATTAATTATCTAATAATATAATAGATAAATCCTCAAGCCAAATAATAACACATTCTATTTTTTTACTTGAGAAAATATCTTGTACTAAGGTTCTATAGCGAGACATTTGCTGTTTTATTTCTTTTGATAAAAAAGGGCTGCGGTGTGATTTGTAATCAATAATTGTGACCTTATCCTTAGCAATACAAAGCATATCCAGCCTTACTGACACGACTTCATCGTCTATCATGCCATTTATTGCAACTTCGGTTTTGCATTCTAAATTTAAAAGATCACTAAATTTTTCATTAAAAGAGATCATTTTATCTGTTATCTCATTTTGAATATCAACACTGAGGTTCATACTGCTTAAGTAACTTCTTATCCAATCTTCGCGCCTTTCATTTGGCACGCTTGGTAAGTGTTGCAAAACTTTGTGCATTATTTTTCCGCGGTCTATTCCTTCTTGAACACGCTCTTCTCTCGCATGTTCAAAATCAGATTTATGTTTTGGTACTTCAGTAGGCTCAATATTAAGATAGTCACGTTTTCTATAGATTTGTGGATACTTTCCATTGATGCATAGTACCTCCACCTCTTCTTTAAACATTGGATACAAATTAGCATATTTTTTTTCGTATATTCCTTCTTGCATCTTGATTAAGTTGTACCAAGACTTATTATGCACAGGTTCCTTCCCCAAGATATATAGTTCATCTTCAGCTCTTGTCATAGCAACGTACAGAAGACGTAGATATTCATTATAGTCTTCCCTGCTTTTTTCTTCTTTGATCTGATTGCAATATGAATTGCTATTTGTACCGCACCAAAACGGTGTTCCCTCTTCATCAAAGATTATAGCATCATCACTTTTTGGTACAGAAGTTGTATCAACAAGAAAAACTATGGGGGCTTGCAGTCCCTTCGCTTTATGTATGGTCATTATTCGTACAGCTTCACGCTCACTGTTTATATCATTTTTTATCTCCGGATTATTTTCTTTCATCCACTCAGTAAAAGACTGTAAGCTCTTATGTTCAAACTGAGTGAGAAGGTTTATAAATTCATCAATGACTTCTAAACACTCTGTGCCAAGCCTTGCAACAAACTTTTTCCTATTTTCAAAAGTAAGAACATAAGTATAGAGAAAAAGGGGTGAGTAATTATGCGATATGTTAATTAAATTTTCCAAATAAACAGATATTTGTTGATTGTATGCTTTAAGCTGAGTCCATAAGGATTTATCTTTGCGATTATAAGCAATATTTAGCAAATCTTCCTCTGTAAAATTAAGTAGTGGTGATTTTAAAACGCAAGCAAGCGCCATATCATTTTCAGGTAATAATAAAAACTCAGCCAAGGCAACTAAATCTTGAACAGCTATATAGTCCATGATCTTAAAACAGTCTCGTCCTAGCACTGGTATATTAAATTTCTTAAATTCACCGATGAGATAATCTATCAAAATGTTACGCTGCCGTACTAAAATCATTATATCTTTTGCTTCTACATGACGGTTTTTTGCTGGCAATATTCTTCCCTCCTTAAGCCACTTATTTATTCTGTAAACTAAAGTAGCAGCAAGTATGCGATTTGGATTTTGCTGATTCTGCATACTAGTTTGCAGAGCAACCTGTTTTTCATTATTTGTTTTTGGTAAAAGTAGCCATATCTCTACATATCCTTGATCATTTTTTCTAAAAGGAATATGTTCTATTCTCTCATCTAAAAAAGATATCTCCTGCCTAAAATTATTGAATAAAGTATCTACTAATGACAGTATTGGCCCAGTTGAACGGAAAGATTGGCTAAGTTTTAAGGATAGCCAATCTTCTTTATGGCTTTGTTCTTTTAAATATTCATGCATTGCGTTAAATAATATAGGGTTCGCACCCTGAAACCTATAGATAGACTGCTTTACATCACCAATAATAAAAATTGTTCGTTTCTCATCTGTTGTGCCTATGCCAGCGAAAAATTCGGCACATAAGTTAATTATTACTTGCCACTGAGTACTGCTATTATCTTGCGCTTCATCAACCAATATGTGGTCTATTTTGCTATCTAGATTAAACAATATCCAATCTCTGCTTTTATCATCTGTAATAAGATGCAGTGCTAAAGTTATTACATCATCATAATCTAAAAGAGCATTTTTTTTCTTCTCAAGTGAGTATAAAGTGGTGAATCTTTTAAAGAGGTTTAGTAAATTAATAGTTCTGGTAGCTATTTGATAACTACCAAGCTCTTCAAAAATTTTCAGTATTATATCTTGTTCTTTTAATATTATTTCCTTTGCTTCGGGAAAATTTTCTAACGTATTTTTTGTGATAATAGATGAAGCATTCTTTTTTGTAAGTAACTTAGGATCAATCAATATTTTAATTAAGCTATTTAATTTATCTAGCTTATCATCAGCTGGCAGGTTGTACCAGCTCATGAGTACTGTGCTATATTTTTTATCTCTTTTGCTGCTTTGGTTTAAAATCTCAGCTAGCTTTTTTATGTTCTCTACAGTAGCTTGGGGTATTTCATCACATCTTTTTGGTGACCCAAGCTTTGAAAATACTTTTTCGACGTCATAAATTCTGTTTTGCAGTAAAGATAAAAATAAATCTTTTAATTTTTCCTCATCAATTTCAGCAGCAATAAAACTCAGATACTCCTGAGCACTATTATCAGTAAGCAATTCACTTATAACTTTTGTATGCAATCTACTGCAATCATCAAGTGTATAACCTAAAGCAATACCTGCTTCAGCAGGAAAATTAGAGATTAATTTATAGCAAAAGGCATGTATGGTTTGTATTGTTAAAGATAGGGTAGGTAACTGACCAAAAAGCTGTCTTGCTTTCAACAGATGAGAATTAAGTGGCTTGCTACCAAACAAGCTAAGTAAAGATTTTATCAGCTGATCATTTGAACACGTCGACCATACTCCAAGAACAGCATTAATACGATCTACCATCTCGTTTGCTGCAGCACTTGTGAACGTTAAACAAAGAATATTTTTTTTTCCTGTAAGTAAGAGCTTTAATACTCTATCTATAAGAATCTTTGTTTTACCTGTACCTGCAGAAGCACTAATCCAAACGGAAAGATTAGGATCAGTGGCAGTTTTATCCATACATTAGTACTAAATAAGCTAAATTTCTATTTTAATAACCAACTAACTGAGCTAACATAAAATTATTTATGTTATAATTAGAGTTATATGGCAGCTTTCCAAGCTATAGCTCCAGCAAAAATCAACTTATTTTTGCATATAGTAGGGAAAAAACAAGATAATTATCATTTGCTTGAGACGTTTTTTATCTTTGCTAAGCTTTATGATATCCTTGAAATCAGAACAGATTATAAAAAATCTATGGTCACTTTTGTGAATGACGATTGTGAAATTAATAGTCGTTATAACACAATTACCAAAGCGATTAATTTACTCCTTAAGCACACTGCTAGACACGTAGAAATTTCAGTTAGAGTGATTAAAAATATACCTGTTGCTGCAGGTTTAGGTGGCGGTTCATCAGATGCAGGCGCAGTTATACGTATTTTAGGTAAGTATTGGAACATTGAAAATCAGGTACTAAACGAAGTTGCTGCAAACGTTGGCGCTGACGTTCCAGTAAGTGTAAATTGTGCTACTGCTTTTGCAAAAGGCACGGGTGATGACTTACACTATTATAAAAATTTTACTATACCAAAAAGCATAGTACTAGTAAATCCAGGCAAGCCTTTAAGCACTACTAGAGTATTTCAAGAATATAATGGCAATTTTTCTGCACCACTTGATTTTCCTAAAGCAGATACAGTAGACTTAATAGAGCTGATGCACAGCACGAAAAATGACTTGCAAGAGGTAGCAATTACCATTATTCCTGAAATTGAAGACATTTTATCATTTTTGCAAAAACAAGCAGGTTGCATAATCATGCGTATGTCTGGCAGTGGAGCAACCTGTTTTGGCATATTTGATAGTGAAAAAAAAGCAAAATCTGCAGCAAATAACGTGCACCACCATCACCCTAATTGGTGGGTGCACACTACAAGTTTGATAGTTTAAAGAAGAGGTTGCTGTTAAAACAGCAACCTCGTTAGATCTTATCTACCTTTGCTAGAAACTACTTGCTCTATTGGTGATCTAGAAGCCAGTTCGATAAAGCGTTCATGCTTTCCTTTTAGTTCTTTAATCTTCTCGCCATATTGCTTCCCTGCTTGAGTATCAACTTTTACAATAGGCTTTGGTGCTATCTTAGGTTTTCCACCAGCAGACTTTAAGTTTACTGTAAGCTGTGAAACATAATTTGGAATTTCTGTTTTTTGGCTATTCCTTATCTTATTACCAGCATCAATAACCTTTTGCGATTTTGGTGGAATAGCAGGTTTTTCTCTGATTTGTGCCACTTGTGGCTTAGATAATGTTTCTTCTTGCGCAAATTGAGGGATAATAGAAAAATTTACGTTTTCATATATACTTTTTTGAACATCTCTTACATCATCAAGTTTTACATTATGATCTTCGTCTTCTTCAACAATAGTTTCTAAAGTAGATGATCCACTAACCTTTTGCTCAAGAACTTCTTGTTTAGGCTCTGTTTGAGTTGTAACACAAAATTTAGCATCATCTACTTTTACTATACGCTTATCATCCAACTCTTCGAAATTTTTGCCTTTAAACTTTGCGATAATTTCTTGAAAGAACAGTTTTATTGCTTTAAAAACACCAATGCTTTTAGAATCTTGGTCTTTTATTTTTTCTCCATATTGCTTTAAAATATCATTTAAACATTTACTCTCTTCTTCACTGAATAATTTAACAATATTGTAAAGCTTTCTCATACTCTCATGCTCTTTAGAATTGACACTATTACTATTTGTGTCCACACTTGACTCTCTCTTAAATTTACATTTGAGTAAGTATTTAAGTGCATCAGATACCTCTTTCAATTCAAATAAAACTTTAACTCTTTCAGGAACAGGTGTTTTTTGTTCTTCTAGAAAATCATATATGTTTTGAAAATGTTTATCTACAAGATCTGAAACCTGATTGTTAGTTAACTTTATAGTTTCGTCTTTTAGTTTATTATATCCATTCATTTATTCCCCCATAATTAGTTTAGATATTAACCATATTACTGTATAAAGTATTAATTATTGGTTAATATCTTTAATAAAAGGAATAATTTATTTTAAAATTTTATTACTGTAATAAAACTAATATTTAATTATATAGATTTTATCTCTATCAGTTGAATATTGTTCCAACTGCTGCTGCCATAATTATCAATCGAAGCTGAAAGGTAATCGGTATCAAAACGCACAGGAACGTCAAATTCAAAATCGGCAGTGATTAGTGTGCCGCTGCTTGGTGCTGCAATAAATGTTATCTTTCCTGTAGTATAATCTATTAAGTAACCATCTGTTTTTATGGTTCCGTTAAAGTAGATTTTTATAGTCTCATGGGCAGGTTTTTTAATAACACGCACGTATGCACTACCTCCGCTTTCATACCTTTTTACTAATTGAAAGGTTGTGCTGCTGCCATCACCAATGCCAATTTTTTGCCCAATGGTTTTATAGTCTGACCAATCTTTAAAACGAAATCCAACGGCTTTGCCACGATGAGCACGAAAAAAGGCAATAAGTTCTGATAATTGCTGATCTGACTTAACTCCATAAGCTATGTTATATTTAGCGCGTGCTGCAGACCAGTTAATATTTCGCTGTTCATGGCCATTGTGAGTTGTGATAATATCAGTTGAAAATTCCGGTCCTCCTGTTGAACCATAAGATATATCTTCTGGAAACCTCATTTCTGTAAATTCCATACTCCCTCCTTATTAATTTTAAATAAGAGTTTATGCTTATTTAAATTTAGGCCGAAGCATAATCAGTTCTCGTTGACTTATAACAAATAGATCATATAATAGTTAATATTTTAATGTGATAAAAAGAATATGGGAAAGTATTTAACAAAAAGAGAGTTTGAATATAAAAGCGATTTGTTCGAAGCATTAGGCATTAAAAAAGAAGATGCTGTAGGCAAAAACTTTGAGCAGCTATCTCAGTTGATAGGAAAGCAATATAGAACACTATCACTTAAGTGTCATCCTGATAAATTTCAAAATAGTAGTAAAGAAGTAAAGGATGAAAATGATAAAAAATTTCAGATATTAGATGATGCTAAGAAAAGGTTAAGTAAGTATATCTTACCTTTACAGAAAGAGCAAGGAAGCCTCATTATACCATCTGAATATGAAGAATTTCTCTCTATTTTACAATCTAAACATGAATTCTCTCGCAGAGGTAAAATGTATTTACTATATGCATTGAGCTTCTTATTTATTTCTCTTCTTAGTTTAGTATCTTACTGTTACTTAATAAGTAAGCTAGTTATCAAATGTCAAAGTATTTCACTAAATTTAAGCAATGCTTCATTCTATGGAGCTTTGATTTGCTTCATCGCCTTTCCTATTTCTTTTTTTGCACTCACTTGTTTTGCAGCAAAAGATCTTTCTAAAATAAAAAATAGTGAGGAGTGCCTAGATCAAGAAGATTTGGTTAATAAGCTTGAAGATAAATTTTCTAAAAAGATGGGGTATAAACCATTAATATTGCTTATGAAATGTCTTCCCACTATGGCAATAATTCTAACAGCTGCTAGCTTGATAACAGAATCAGCATTAAATAATTTTAAAACTGTAGATACAAAATTACTTATAGGGGTGTCATTATTAATATTATCTTTTGGTTTGAAGTGTCTAGCTGATGAAGTATACGAAAGAAAAGTTGTAAACTTAGTTAAAGAAGAAAGAGCAGAAGGAAAATTGGATGAAGCTAGTATTAAAGGTCCTCTACTTGCAATTGAATATAACGTTTAGCTTGACATGCTACTGTGATTTTGAAAGATAAATCTAAGTTTTAAATATATTTAATGATCAACATCACTCTCTTAGATAAAACCCAGCAATATGAAAATGAAGTAAGTGGTTTTGAGCTTTTAAAAGAGTCAGAGGTTAAAAATAAAGCTATTGCTTTAAAAGTAAACGGCAATTTATGTGATTTATCATGTGCTATTGACTGTGATGCAAAAGTAGAGGTGATAACTGCACAAGATCAGGAAGGCCTTGATATTTTAAGGCACGATGCTGCGCATATTATGGCGCAAGCAGTGAAGGAGCTTTTTCCCGAAGTGCAAATTACTATCGGTCCAACAATAGAAGATGGTTTTTACTATGATTTTGCCCTAGAGCCAGGGAAATCTTTCTCTTCAGAAGATTTAGTAGCTATAGAAGAGAAAATGCAGGAAATTATCAAGTCTAATTATAAATTTATTCGTGAAGTTTGGACGCGCGAAGATGCAATAAATTTCTTTCAGGGTCATGGTGAAAATTACAAGGTTGAAATAATATCTAGTATCCCGGAAGGTGAAAAGCTCACTGTTTATAGGCAGGGCAGCTTTGTTGATTTATGCCGCGGTCCGCATTCTCCATCAACGGGAAGAGTTAAAGCGTTTAAGCTTATGAAAGTAGCAGGTGCATACTGGCGAGGTGACTCAAATAAACCAATGCTGCAGCGGATATATGGAACTGCATGGCGAGATAAAAATGAATTGCAAGAATATTTAACTCGCCTAGAAGAGGCAGAAAAAAGAGATCATAGAAAAATAGCTAAAGATATGGATCTGTTTCACATTCAGGATGAAGCCAAAGGCCAAGTCTTTTGGCACGAAAATGGTCTGATTGTATATCATGTAATTGAATCTTATATAAGGAAAAAATTAAGAAAAAACGGCTATAATGAAGTTAAAACACCTATTTTAGCAAGTAAAGAACTATGGGAAAAATCAGGTCATTGGGACAAGTTTCGTGAAAATATGTTTATAGTTAATGAAGATCAAGAAAAACAAATGGCAATAAAGCCAATGAATTGTCCTCTTCATATACAGATTTTTAATCAAAAGACGAGGAGCTATCGTGACTTGCCAATGCGTATTGCAGAATTCGGCACCTGTCATCGCAATGAATCATCCGGTTCATTACATGGCCTTATGCGTGTCCGCGGTTTTACGCAAGACGATGCACATATTTTTTGCACTGAAGAGCAGATTACTGAGGAGACAAAAAATTTCTGTAATCTTTTAAAAGAAGTATATGAAGATTTTGGCTTTAAAGATATATCAATAAAATTCTCTGATCGCCCAAATATTCGAGCAGGAAGTGATGAGATATGGGATAAAGCTGAAGAAGCATTGTTGCGTGCTGCTAAAGATAGTCAGCTAGATTATACTTTAAATCCTGGTGAAGGTGCCTTTTATGGACCAAAATTGGAGTTTGTTTTGAAAGATACAATTGGTAGAGATTGGCAATGTGGAACATTGCAGGTCGATTTTGTTTTGCCACAAAGGCTTGATGCTTCCTATATTGGGGCTGATGGTCAAAAACATCGTCCAGTAATGATACACAGGGCAATACTTGGTACGCTTGAGCGTTTTATAGGAATTTTGATTGAGCATTATGCTGGCAAATTGCCTCTGTGGCTTGCGCCTGTACAATTAACTATAGCAACTATCACTCATGAGTGTAACGAATACGCACTGGAAATTGAACAAAGATTAAAGCAAAAGGGAGTTAGGGTAGAAGTTGATTTAACTAATGAGAAAATTAATTATAAGATACGCTTGCATAGTTTAAAGAAGGTACCTATATTATGGATCATAGGTAAAAACGAGGTGCTAAAGAAAGAAGTGTCAATAAGGTATTTAGGTAAAATAGATCAAATTTCTTCATCAGTTGATGAAGCTATCCAATCATTATCGGAGTTAGTAGTTTGCAAATAAGGAAAAATTCCAATACAAACAGAAGTGATCAATATATTACAGCTAAAGAAGTGCGCTTGATTGATCAAAGTGGCAATATGGTTGGAATTGTACCAACCCAAGATGCTACAAGACTTGCAAAAGAGGCAGGTTTAGATTTAGTTGTAGTTGCTCCTGACGCTAATCCTCCTGTTTGCAAGATATTGGATTATAGTAAGTATAAGTATGAAGCTAGAAGGAAAATAAGTGAGGCAAAGAAAAAGCAGAAAATTATAAAAATAAAGGAATTTAAACTCAAACCTAATATAGATCCTCATGATTATGATATAAAGTTGAGAAACATATTAAAGCATCTTGAAGAAGGTAATAAAATTAAAGTTAACATGAGGTTTTCTGGCAGAGAGATGAGATTGCAACTACCTATACAAAAAGGTAAGGAAATTTTTAATAAGTTGATAAAAGACACTGAAGATATAGTAAAATTAGAATTGCCTCCTAAGATGGATGGAAATCTATTACTAATGATCCTTACTGTAAAATGAATTTAAATTACAGTAAACAGAGCTTTTGTACATTCCAACTATAAAAGTCCTTAAACTTTCATCAAAAGAATTTCATATAATCAAGAAGTTTTATCCTTACTTAATTTATAAAAAACAGAAGATAAAAATGCAAACACAGGTAGTATTTCTAACCTACCAATTAGCATTACAAGCGATAACAACAATTTAGTTGAATTTGAAAAAGTAGCATAATTTCCTGATGGTCCAATAATAGCACCAAAACCAGGACCTGAATTTGTTAAGGCTGCTGAGATAGCACTTAAGCTTGTTATAAAATCAACCTTACTTATAAAGGACATAGCTATTGTTGCAATAGTAAATATTGATATGTAAAGAAAAAAATATATAAAAATGCTTTTGATTTCTTCATCCTCTAAAATTTTGCCGTTAAGTTTAACAACATTTGTTTCATTTGGGTTCACTACATCATGAAAATAAGCTTTTACCGCCTTAATTAGCACTACTATACGAAATATTTTGACGCCACCACTTGTTGAGCCGCTGCAACCACCAATGAGTGTTAAAAAGAATGCAAACACTACAATAAAACACCAATTGCTATAATCGCAAATGGTAAACCCAGCTGATGTTGTTAAGGACACTATACTAAATATACTATATCGAAATAGGATAAAATCTCTATCTGTTTTATTATCCAAGCAAATATTACTGAAATGAATCCAGATAAACGTTATAAGTACTGAAACGATAATAATTCCAATAAAATAAAGGATCTGTTCATCATAAAAATATAACCTTTTTGTCATTTTTAAATAAGTTAAAAATGGACATGCCCCTAAAAGCATAAATGTAACAGCAATAATCTCAATTTTTATGCTGTTGTAGTGAGCAAGAGAATCATCGTAATTAGCAAAACCACCCGTTGATACAGTCGATATTCCATGACATATGGCATCAAAAATAGACATGCCAGCAAAATAATAAAGTAGAATACATAGAAAGATGAAAATGCAATACACTATGGTAATGTGTGCAACTGTATGCACGATATTTGGTAATTTCTTTTTTGCAACTTCGGAAGATTCGGATGCAAGTAAATTGCGTAGACCTGCAAATTTCAAAGAAGGAAAAATAATAATTCCTATTGTAATGATTCCTAACCCTCCAATCCCGCTCAGTATTGCTCTCCAAAGCAATATTCCTGGGGATTTCTCATGCAAATGACTTAAGATAGTTGCACCTGTTGTTGTAATGCCTGATATAGTTTCAAACACAGCATCAACATAGCTTATAGAGGTCTCAAAGAGAAAAGGAATTGCTGCAAATAATGGTAAAACAAACCAAACGCAACTTGTAACAGCAAAATCTTTCACACTATTTAATTTACTAAGTTTACCAAGTAATGAAAAAACTATGCTGAAAAACAGTGTAATAGCAGAGCTAATAATAAATCCCTTCCACTCATAACCAAACAGTAGGTTAGTTACTGCAGGAATGGTCATGATAATACTTAAGGGAAGCAAAAGTATTCCAATTATAAATACTATTGAGCGCAAATCTTTGAGCATTTTTTGATATTATAAAAAGATTTCTACATCTAAAAAATACTATACAATTATAATTTTAATTTAGAGTTATAATTGATGTTAGAGTTAAGGAATATTTCTTATTATTATAATAAGGATGGTTTTGCTTTAAACAATATTAATATCAAGATAAATAGAGGCTCAGTTGCATGTTTACTTGGCCCATCAGGGTGCGGTAAGTCTACAATACTAAAATTAATAGCTGGGATAGAGAGGCCAAAATCTGGCTTCATTGCTGTAAATAATAAAGCAGTAGTAAATGATCATGTTTTTCTTCCTATTGAAAAACGTAATATTGGGCTTATTTTTCAACATCCTACATTATTTCCCCACAAGACAGTGATTGAAAATATAACTTTTGCTATCAAGAAGTGTAATAAAGAAGAGAAATACAAAATTGCTTTGGAAATCTTAGACTTGGTGAACATGACAAGCTATAAGGACTTATATCCTCATATGCTATCTGGTGGACAGCAGCAGTTAATTACGATAGCAAGAACGATTGCTCAAAAGCCTGAGGTAGTTTTGCTTGATGAACCATTCTCTAACATGGATGTAATATTAAAACGCAAAATAAGAAAATACATGCTATCTCTTTTCAAAGAGAGGAATATAGCTGCACTACTTGTTACTCACGATCCGGAAGAAGCATTAGAGATTGCAGATACTATATATATTATCCGTGATGGCAGCGTAATCCAACATGGCACTCCGCATGATATATATTACAATCCTAAAGATTACGAATTAGCAAAGTTTTTTGGTGAATTGAACCATTTCCACGCAGTCGCTAAAAAAAATTATGTGGAATCGCCATTTGGGAAAATACCAATTAATTCTCAAAATAACAATGATAAAGTTATTGTCTGCATTAGGCCTGAGGCAATTTTACTACAGAATAATGGTGGGATTCAAGCTATAGTTGATAGTGTTAAGTTTTTTAATAAGATGGTTTATATTAAAATAAAAAGTTATTTATGCTTCATGAGGTTTCCTATTGCATTGTTACCGAATAAAGGTGATATAATATCTATAGCACTTGATCTAGATCAAGTGCTTGTATTTAAAGCTTAAAATTTTGGAGGTAAATATGAGTTTAGGTCCATGGCAATTATTTTTAATTTTAATGATAATCTTAGTATTATTTGGTGCAGGGAGGTTACCGCAAGTCATGAGTGACTTTGGTCGTGGTATTCGTAACTTAAAACAAGAATTAAAAGATTCTGATAAGTTATCACCAGCAAAAGACGAACCAGATCGTTAGCTTCTTTCAATTCATCAATAGTGCATAGTTTCAAATTATGCACTATGAAATTCAGAAAACCATTTTTAAAATAAAAATTATACTCTATTAATATCTTAAAAACTCAAAAATTGTTATAATTGATCTTTTACCTTTTATAGGTAAAATCAAATTTTAATGAACAATAAGGCATATGGTACAACTGTCGTTACCAAAAAATTCGAAAGTTAATAAAAACGGTAAAGTTTATCCAGTTCCAAATGCTGCAAAAAAAGTAAAACGCTTTAAAATTTATCGTTGGTCTCCTGATGATGAGGAAAATCCAAGAATAGATACTTTTTTTATCGATATTGATGATTGTGGTCCAATGGTCCTCGATGCCCTTATTAAAATTAAAGATGAGGTTGACTCAACTTTAACTTTTAGACGTTCTTGTCGTGAAGGAATATGTGGATCATGTGCAATGAATATTGATGGTACTAACACGCTTGCATGCACTAAAGCTATCTCTGATATCAGAGGTGACGTTAAGATATATCCATTGCCACATATGCATGTCATAAAAGACCTAGTTCCAGATTTGAGCCACTTCTATGAGCAATACAAGCAGATAAAACCATGGCTGCAAGCTAAAGAGCCCAAAAATCAAGATAAAGAGCGTTTGCAATCTCCAAAAGATAGAGAAAAATTAGATGGTTTATATGATTGTATATTATGTGCATGTTGTTCTACTGCATGCCCTAGCTATTGGTGGAATAGTGATAAATATCTAGGTCCAGCAATATTATTACAAATGTATAGGTGGATTGTCGACAGTCGTGATGAGAATAAAGATGAGCGTCTTGATTTTCTGGATGATGCCTTTAAATTATATCGCTGTCACACCATAATGAACTGTACTAAAACTTGTCCTAAGAGCTTGAATCCAGGCAAAGCAATAGCAAAGATAAAACAGTCAATGCTAAATAAGGTTTAGCACTTATTTTACTTAAATTAGAAGGTTATATATGCAATTTCGTGGCGTATTTACAGCTCTTGTAACTCCATTTAGTAAAGACAATTCTATTGATGAAAATGCATTTTGCGAACTAGTTGAGTGGCAGATAAGCGGAGGAGTCCACGGGTTAGTGCCATGCGGTACTACTGGAGAAAGCTCTACCTTAACATTTGAAGAATATTGTGAAATAGTAGAGCTGTGCGTAAAAACTGTAAATAAGCAAGTACCCATAATAGCTGGTGTTGGGTCTAACAATACTGCCGAGGTTATAAAGAAGGTAAAATACATAGAATCAGTTGGAGCTGATGCTGTGCTTGTAGTGGCACCATATTATAATAAACCAACACAGGATGGCTTGTATAGCCATTTTAAGACAATACATGATAATACTCATATCCCAATCATACTTTATAATGTTCCTGGAAGATGTGCTGTTGATATTTCGGATGTAACTGCAGGAAAAATAATGGAACTTGAAAGAATTATAGGTATAAAAGATGCAACTGGTGATTTAAATCGTCCATTAAATCTAAAAACATTAGTGAAGAAAGAAATTTCTTTATTATCTGGGGAAGATTCAACTGCACTAGCGTTTAACATTCACGGCGGGTGTGGATGTATATCAGTAACTGCAAATATTGCACCAAAGTTATGTGCAAAATTACAAAACTTATTTTTTAACAAGCAATTTGCAGAAGCAGTGGAGCTTAATAAAAAATTGTTTTCTTTAAATCAAGTGTTATTTTGTGAAGCAAATCCAATACCTGTAAAATATGGGTTGAGCTTACTTAAACCTAATATCTTTCCGAATTTGCGCTTACCACTGACAGAAGCTAGTGAAGATACTAAAATTAAGGTGAAAAAAGTGATGCAAGACCTTAATATAATATAAAGTTTCTCAAAGATGTCTTGCATATTAAAGTTATCATCTATCGCTAAAAGCTTTGGTGAGCATGTCATTATAGACAATATTAACCTAGAAGTTAAAAGTGGAGAAATTATTGCACTAATTGGTAAATCAGGTTCTGGTAAAACAACAGTTTTACAAATAGCAGGGCTACTTGATGAACCAACTTCTGGAAGCGTTTTGGTTAATGGCACTGATTGCACAAAAATAAATAATAGGCAAAAAACATATCTGCGTAGAACATTTGGCTTTGTTTATCAATTTCACCACCTTCTACATGAATTTTCAGCACTTGAAAATGTCATGCTTCTGCAAATGATATTGGGCAAAAATAAGGGTGAGGCAAAAAAAAATGCACAATCTATGTTAGCAAATTTTGGCCTGCAGGATAGAGAGTTACACATGATATCTGAGCTTTCAGGAGGAGAAAGGCAAAGGCTCGCAATAGCTAGAGGTCTTATCAATTTTCCTCAGCTTGTGCTTGCAGACGAGCCTACAGGTAACTTAGATCCAGAGAACTCACTTAAGGTATTCTCACTCTTGCATGACTATGCAAAAGTAAAAAATATTGCTGTATTTATGGTTACTCATAACCATATTCTTGCTCAAAAAGCAGATACGATTTTTGCCTTAGAGAAAGGAGTGTTAACCAAATTGCAATGAACATAGCTCTTTTTCTGTATATGCTTTTTGTGTATAGGATTTGACAATTTAAATCTTTTCTTTTTAATAAAACAGATTTAGAATGAGTTAATAAACTATTGAAAGCGTGTTCATAAGTAACATAAAACAAATATGAATTACTGTTGAATAATATAGTACTTGCACTAGGTGCGAATTGTGGTAATGAAATTAGGATTTTGAAGAGGGTAATAGATCTGCTACCACTCTATAGTAGAATTACTTCTTTCATCTATAAAAGCAAAGCATTATTACCTAAAAATGCACCTATGTCTTGGGAATCTCCATTTTTCAACATGGCAGTCATTGGATACTCTGATTTAGAGTTAAATCAGTTTTTCAATGTGATAAAAAATCTTGAAATAGCTATGGGACGATCGAACAAAGCACGCTGGTCGCCAAGAATAATTGATATCGACATTTTATTTTGGGGAAGCAGTAAAATAGAGTCTAAAATTCTCTTAATACCTCACTTACAAATGCATCATCGCGATTTCGTACTACTTCCAACGTGTGATATTTGCTCAAGATTTATCCATCCAACTTTAAATAAGAGTATCGCAGATATTGCAGCAAACCTTAAAGAAATTAATTTAATTAAGATCTAATATGTGTGATTAATAAAGGTTATTACAATAAAGATGTAAGATTAAATAAAAATTGAGATAGTTTGTACTAAACGCCACTTAATCTGACAGTGACGAATTAACTGACAGAAGAATTTAAATATACTATCAGAATCCTGATTAATGTTATTAATATTTTTCTGGAAAGCAATATATCAAGAAAAGTCTGCATCGGTGTTTTACCATAGCAATATTTGCCTGATTGTCTCATTGTAAGAACGCAACCAACATCTATCTGCAGATCTTCTAAAGAACTATATTTCTAAAGATGATTTGCATAGTTTTGTGAAGCATATGCCATTAGTTTGCGGAGTTATAGTATTTTCTAAAGTAAATGATAAAGGTATAATGAACAATTTTAGAAGAGGGAAAATGGCATACAGTGTAGATTTAAGAGATTATCTTTAGTTAAAAAAGGGGAATCAAAGGCTGAGGTTGTGGAGCTGTTGGAATAGCAATACTATACAGATGGCTAAAAAAGAAAGCTGTTGGTTAAAACCAGCAAAAGCTAGTGGTTTCATACGAAAAATAGATCCCTAGAAGAATATGTAAAAAAGCATCCAGCTGGCAGAGATGAAATTGGTTTCGGAATAAGCGCAATTTGGTACAACAGCTAAAAATCACATTAAAAAAAATTTATCAAGAGATGAAAGATTATATAGAGAATATGGACAAGAGGAGAGAAAATACATGCACTGGCAAAAGACGAAAACATAATAGGATGGAAGAAGATTTGTTGCACCTCTGACCTTTACTGGAGGTTGTGATAAAGAAGTACTTAATACATGGTTAGAACACTACCGGAGCTGCCTGTTAATACAACTGTAGTTATGGATAATGCAATAAAACCGCTAAAACAAGAGAATTAATTGAAAAGGCAATTTACTCTATCTTCCTCCATATTCTCCTGATTTGAACCCCATTGAGCATTGCTCGCATACCATCAAAAGTTACCTCAAATGCATCAACATTTCTTCTTGTTGTTGGTAACGCTATTATTGAGGTTTATCATTCAGTTTAGGAAAGACTATAGTTGAACGAGCTTTTGCTCATCTTTGCTTTGTTTACTCTTTTTTTACGCTCAAGTTTCTTAGCTTCTTTAACCACTCGAAAATAGTGCTTCTTCCAATTTTAAAAACCCTACAAGCTTCAGCTTTCGAATATCCAGAGTTTATAAATTCTATTACTTTTTTTCTTAAGTCTAACGAATGTCATATCTTTTATTCTCACAAATCTATTATTTTTAATAATAGTCCTTTTGTATAGTGAATTTACTATACTACAGATTCATCTATTTTCTTGTTATCTGAACACTTATATTTTTCTAATCTATCTAATTTACTATGCGTTTGCCCCCCTATGCAAAAACCACTTTAATATATAGTAATTTATTTCAAATAATAAGTAAAGATATTAATTATAATGTTACTTATTTATTAACATCTATTCACTTTTACCTTCATATTTTTTACAGTAAAGCAATGCTGGCGTAAAAAATAAAGTAAGTGCTGTAGCAAGGACCAGGCCACTTGCTATGGTAATTGAAAGATGGGTCCACCATTGGCTTGCAGGAGCATTGTACGTAATTTCACGTTTAAAAAAATTGATACTAATTTTTGTAATCATAGGCATTAGACCTAAACCTGTTGTTGCCACCGTAAGTAGTATTGGCCTAACTCTTGAGATACAAGCTCTAATTATAGCTTCTTTTACGCCATAAAGCTTTAGTTTACTCTCAAAAGAATCAATTAGTAATATGTTATTATTTACAATGATCCCAGCAAGAGCGATAATCCCTACTCCGCCCATGACAACACCAAATACTTGCTTTAGCAGCAGTAAACTGCAAAAAACACAAGTCGTAGATAAAAATACTGCAGTCATAACAATAAAAGTGTTATAAACACTATTAAATTCTGTAACAAGCACTAAGATCATAAGCATTATTGCGAGTATAAATTCTTTCAGTAAGAAAGCTTGAGCTTCATTTTGATCTTTACTCTCACCTTTAAAATCAACTATAACTTCTTTATCCCAATCTTCTTGCAATTTAATAAATTTTATTTGCTCACTAGCTAAATACCCAGAAGCAACGTCAGCAGAAACTGTAAGTGTGCGCATTCCATCTGTTCTGTTTATTCTACTGATTTTATTTTTAGGGCTACGCTTAGTAAATGTGCTGATAGGAGATGGACCGTCTTTTGTGCTGACAAATAAATTATCTAAAGTTTTAAGGTTACGATTTTCCTTAGGAAAACGAGCAATAATATCAACTTCTTCATCAAGATTATTTGGTCTATATTTTCCAATTATCACACCACTAGTTACCATTTTTATAAACTCACCAACAACTGTAATGTCAGTTCTAGAAAGCATAGCCTTGCTGCGGTTGATATCTATATCCCATTCAATTTCAGGTGACGCACGACTATCTTGGATATTGATAAATCCTAACGAATTATGCATCAGGGTTAAAATTTTATTTAATGCTGCTTCCATTTTTATCCAAGATTTTGAGCTTAAATTAATTTGTATTGGTTTATCTCCTTGTGGTCCCATTTTTTCTTCTTGAACTTCAATTACGACTCCTTTGATATCACGCATACGATTTCTAATATCACTTATTATGTCATAAGCCTTACGGCGCAGGTGCCAATTGGCAAACTCTAATTGGATTTTAGCTATCAGATCATCTGAATTTTCTTCTGATGTGAATAGTCCAGATCTTGCATAAAAAATCTTAATTTCATCCTTCATATCTAAAATATGACTTTCAACTTCCTGAAGTATAAGATCACGTTCTTTAACTGATAGATTACCTTTAGCTCTAACATTTATTACTGCATTGTCTGGTTCTATACTTGGAAAGAATTCCACACCTGGACCAAATTCAAAGTAAACTATACTAACTGATATTAAAGCAGTTATGGTAATGAAAATAAATCTCTTTGGGTTATTTAAGACTTTATTTAAAACACTTACGTAAGCTTTAAGAAAAGTGCTAGTTTTTTCTAGGCTGCCACTTTCTATGGCATTCATTTTTTCAATTTCTTCTGGCAGAGTTGTGGACGGCTTGCCAAATATTGCACCTAAAGTAGGAGTGAAGATTAAAGCTATAACTAAGGAACTACTTAAAGTTGCAACTAAAGTGACGGGTATATATTTCATAAATTCGCCAGTCACCCCTGGCCAAAATAAAAGTGGTATAAACACAGCCAATTTTGTTAAAGTAGCGGAAGTTACAGGCCAGAACATATCGGTTGCAGCTACCCTAAATGCCTCTCTGGGACTCAGTCCGCTAATCATTTTCCTATCTGCATATTCATTCACTACAATTGAATCATCAACTAGCATGCCAACAGCCATAATTAAGCTAAATAGCACTACTATATTGAGCGTGATTCCCATAAAATGAAGTATGATAATACCAAGTAAAAATGATCCTGGAATTGCTAAAGAAACCAGCATAGATATCCTTGTACCCATAGTCAGCATCATAACAATAAGTATAAGCAACACAGAAAATATTATGCTGTTCTCTAAATCATTAATGGTATCTGCAATTTTATCTGATTGATCTTGCATATAAACTACAGATAAATTTTTTGGAAGTTCCGCTTTACTAACTAGATTCTTTACTTGATTTATAGTTTCTATAACATTTGCACCTGTACGCTTTGAGACTTCAAATACAATGGCTGGCTCGCCGTTTATACGAGCAAACCCTTTTCTATCCTCAAATTTATAATATACTTCCGCTACATCTTCTACCTTAACTACAGCATCTCTTTGCACTCTTAATGGCACTTTTAGTATATCTTTTACATCTTTAAATGTGCCTGATATTTTTATTGAGTATCTACCAATATCACCTTCTAGTACTCCAGCTCCTATTAATCTATTATTGCGCGTTATTGCACCCAAGATTTCTTCAAGCTGTAGGTTATAGCTGTTAAATACGCTGGGCTTAATTATAACTTCAACTATCTCTTTGCGCATGCCTGCAACTTCAACACTCAAAACGTTGGGCATCGTCTCTATGGCATTTTTTAAATTACGTGCTATTTCATTTAACGTCCTCTCCGGCAAATTTCCTATTAAACCAACATTTATAACCGGAAATAAGCTTAAATTTACTTCATGTGCTGCTAAGTGATCTGCTTCATTTGGTAGTTTTGAGCGTATATCATCCATCTTTGCTCTTACGTCTTCTAAAGCTTTTTTGCTATCGAATCCGGCTTTAAATTTAAGTGTAACATATGCACGGTCATCGGTTGCAACCGATGATATCTCCTCAATTCCTTGAATTGACTTAAGTTCATTTTCCATAGGAATTGCAAGTATGCGTTCACTGTCCTCAGGAGAGATACCTTGCAAATTTACAGAAACATTAATAACAGGTATTTGGATGTCTGGGTTAGTCTCACGTGGCATCTGCACGTAAGAATAAATACCAATAAAAAAAATCATAAGCAGTAGCAATAGAGTTGCCCTGTTACGATTTACAAATACTTCAACTATTCCCTTCATAGTTACATTATTATGCCTTCATAAAATACAACAACAAGCTAAAAATTTTATTGTTCTAAATTTGAAAATTGGATTTAGAGCAATATTACAAAAAGTGCTGTACGTGGTTATACAATATAAATGCCTCATTTTTATTGGAGAGATAGAATAGAAAGCAAAAGAAATTACTCAGGAAATATCTATACGTATTCATCATACCTAAGTGTTAGTACAATTAATAAAGAGCATAAGCTCAAGAAGAATAGAGCTTAAGAAATCGATTCACTAGAATCTAAACCATACGCAGTGTGTAGTGCCCTGACGGCAAGTTCTACATAATCTTCCAGGATTAGAACACTAATTTTTATCTCTGACGTTGTAATTGCTAGAATATTAATTCCCTTCTCATTTAGAGTTTTAAACATTTGATAAGCAACTCCAGAATGTGAAAGCATCCCTACCCCAATTATAGAAACCTTAGCTACAGATTCATCTATAGACAAACTATCATATAAAATTTTATCTTTATTTTCCTTGAGCAAGTTTTTAGTTTGATTTACATCTGTTCTTTGTATTGTAAAGGTAATATCGTTTTTCTCGTTATTCATATTTTGTGATATCATATCAACGTTGATGTTAGCTTTAGCTATAAGCTCAAAAACAGGCAAAAGCCCAAAAGGGACCTTTTTTAAAGTTACACTTGCCTCATGTGTATCACACGTAATTCCTGTAATTAAGTTTTTTTCCACAATTTCCTCCTTACTTAACAAAAGTGTACCCTTACTTTGCGTAAAAGTAGATAATATATTTATTTTTATATTATATTTCATTGCCAGCTCAACACAGCGTATTTGCAAAACTTTAGCTCCTAAAGATGACATCTCTAGCATTTCTTCATAGGAAATACTATCAAGTTTTCTTGCCTTTGAAACGACATTTGGATCAGCAGTGTATATCCCATCAACGTCAGTGTAAATTTCACATATTTTTGCACCTAAAGCTGCAGCTATAGCAACTGCAGATGTATCTGACCCTCCTCTCCCTAAAGTTGTGATTCTGTCATTATGTATTCCCTGAAACCCAGCAACAATGGCAACTGAGTAATTCTTAAAGGATGCCTTTAGTTTATCAACCTGAATGTCTTTGATTCTTGCTTTACCGTAAGCACTATCAGTATTAATAGGTATTTGCCAACCAAGCCATGACTTTGCTTTTATGCCTAAAGACTCAAGAGCAAGAGCTAAAAGACCACAAGAAATTTGCTCACCAGCAGAGAGTACAACGTCACGTTCTGATAACTCTTCTTGATTATAGTTTAGGTTTGGAATTTGAGTTATTTTACTGATCATTTCGTTTGTAAAACCAGCCATTGCTGAAACTACTGCAACCACACTTTTGCCTTTATCCACATCATCTTTTATCAGCTTAGCAACGTGCAAAATACAGTTTAAATTGGCTACAGAAGTGCCACCAAATTTCTTAACAAGAATCATCCAAAAACTTTTAATGATAAATTATATATTTTAAGGCTATTTGAAGATACAGCACTTATAAAGTATAGTATTTAATATACTTATATATTTAACATGAATGAAATAGTAACATTTGGTTGCCGTCTTAACTTTTATGAAAGTGAATTAATCAAGGATGCTCTAAAAAAGGCAAGTAGGGATAATGTCACTGTGGTTCATAGTTGTGCTGTGACAAATGAAGCAGAGCGTCAAGTAAAACAAAAGATACGTAAAATTCATAAGCAAAACCCAACAACTGAGATTATAGTGGTTGGTTGTGCTGTCCAGCTTGACCCTACATCTTACATTAAAATCCCTGGAGTTGCTCAAGTACTTGGTAATGATGATAAATTAAATTATAAAAATTACTTACCAAGTAGTGAAAAGATTATAGTTAGCGACATAGATAATGTACGTAAGCTCAGCCCTCCTCTTATCAATAGTTTTGCAGACAAAGCAAGAGCTTTTATAGAGATTCAAAATGGCTGTAATCACAGCTGCACATTTTGTTCAATAACTCACGCAAGGGGTAATAATCGCTCTGTACCAATTGGCAATATCATAAAACAAATAAGAATATTTCTTGAAAAAGGGTACCAAGAAATAGTATTTACAGGAGTTGATATCACAGATTTTGGTACAGATTTATTTGGCAAGCCTTCTTTAGGTTTAATGATAAATAGAGTATTAAAAGAGGTGCCGGAACTAAAAAGGCTTAGGTTATCATCAATAGATATAGCAGAGGTTGATGATGAACTGCTGGAACTTATAACACAAGAGCCACGTCTTATGCCACATCTACACCTAAGTTTACAGTCGGGGAATGATTTAATCCTTAAAAGGATGAAGCGTAGACATAGCAGAGAACAAACAATTAAGTTTTGCCAGAAGATTAAAAAATGCAGAAGTAACGTTGCTTTTGGAGCTGATATCATCGCTGGCTTTCCAACAGAAAGTGAAAGAATGTTTGAAGACACTGTAAGTCTTTTAGAAGAAATTGATGCCGTTTACCTGCATGTTTTTCCCTATTCAAACAGAAAAAATACACCAGCTGAAAGAATGCCACAGATACCTATCCATGTACGCAAAGAAAGAGCAAATTATCTGAGGAACTTAGGCAAAATCAGACTTGAAAAATTCAACAAGTCACTTATTGGCTCCTCACAAAATATCTTAACTGAACAAAAACATATAGGTAGAGCAGAAAACTTTGCTCTTGTAAAATTTGAACATGATGTTGCAATTAAGAGCATTGCGGAAGTTAAAATTATTGCTGCAGACGGTAACTATCTATTTGGAAAATTATCTCAAATGTAACTGAAAAGGAAATATTCAAAAAACCATATGCCAAGGTATTATAAGAAATGCTTTATATCTTTTTTTAATATTATCTCACACGTCCCTGTTTGTTGTTTGGAATTGGAGGAAGCGGTGATTTATTTTCAGTTCTTAAATTTTGTTCATTTTTATAATAAGTATCTAATTTATCAAACTTTTCTCTTGCTTTAGGACCCATATGATTTTTCTTATTTTTTGCAGAAACTAGACTCTTTATTACCATTTGAATTTCATTCAATTCAGGCTTATATTCCTCTACCATTATAAGTTTAACTTTATTGTATATCTCTGATTTATCTAACAAACGATTATTTTTTTGTTTTTCTGACTCGCGACTATCCCTCGTACCTTTTTCTTCTTGGTTTGGTGAACTAACAACTGATCCATATCCTGAGTCAGGAGTATTAACATTTGTATTGTCATTATGATCAATATCTAATTCAAGCTTCATTTCCTTTTTTAAAGCCTGGTTACTCTTGTCTGCAACACCCTTCAAACCTTCTGCTATTTCTTTTATAACCTCTTTTACACCATCATAGAAATTTTTCTTCTCTTCATTAGTCAATGTTTCTACCTGTTGAGGTTGAGCACTTTTAACTTCCTGGCTGTTTGATATTTGACCTTTTTCCATAACATCCATAGTATCTTTTAAAGCCTCTGCTACACCTTCTACAGCTTCGTAAAATTTCTTTTTTCTTTCATCATTCAATTTTTCTACCTGCTGAAGTTGAGCACTTTTAACTTCTTGGTTACTTGATATTAAAGCTTGAATACTCTCTTCCACAATACCTTCTAAACCCTCTTCTATTTCTTTAACAGCCTGACTTACACCTTTATAAAAATTCTTCCTTGTTTCATCTTCACCAATCAACAAACCATCTAATATTAACCTTTTTAGCGATTCGGGATTAATATTATTTTGATCAACTTCTTTCAATCCTATTTTTGGCAAGGCAAACCTTTGCCCCAATTCACTTTTTAACTTATTTGATATTCGACTTTTTTCCACAGTATCTGCAATATTTTTAAAACCTTTTGCCATTTTTTCTATATCTTGACTTACACCTTCAAGGAAATTTCCTTTCTTCTCATCATTCGTTCCCAATAGTATAGACTTTCCTTGCTCACTACCTGCTACTTCAGTTGAAGACTTTTTAGGAGACATATTACTATCAGCATCAGCTGCTGTTACGTTATTTGATTTGGATTGATTAACATCTGATTGATCTACTTGAGCATCTTCAATTGTCTCTCCCATCTCATCACCTTTGCTATTTCTTCTTGAATAATTTTGTGTATTATTTTCTGGGCTTTGTTGGATTCTCTCTTGCTCTTCACTTTGAGTTTGCTTCTCTTTCTGCACACTGTGATCATGCCAACGCCCTCTCATTAAAGCTTCTTTTAAAGGAATACCCCCTATATATACCTCATTTTTATATTCATCTTGACTATCTACTTTTTTCAATAATTCCTTTATACGACCTGAACGATATTTTTTAAATTTTTCTTCCTTTTCTTCTTTAGTCCTAAAGTGGTGCTCATAATCTCTTTCAAACCTTTCTCTTAGATTTTTATTTTTATATTCTGAAAGATTATCCTTAACCTCTACTCCCATTATTTTATGGCTAGTTTCAGCAGGCTCTATAGTTCCATCAGCACTTACAAGTACTATTATACTCCTCTCTTTAGATAGCCACACTTTAATTTTTGTTGGATGATGCATCTTTCCGCTGTTCCCTTTGCTTATATCGTCTTCAAAGATTATATAATTTCTCTTGCCACCAGCAGATTTTTGAACGTAGCCTTTGCATCCATCTATATCAAAGTAGCTGGTAGTTAAGTGATTTGATTTACAGACATCACTATTTAAAAATTGACTGCTCTTAAACGTTCCATTATTTATTTTAGCAAAAACAACGCTACCACCTATATCTAAGTCCAGTTCTAAAGGACTATCCTTATTCTTCAACTTGATAAAATTGCCTGCTTCATTTAATAACTTATGCTTCATGTCGTAGAAATCTGACCTACCACGTGCAATACTAAATAAAACCTTCTCCTTAATCTCTCCTTCCATAGATTCTATTACTTCACTTATCTCACCTCTTTCTTTATTTTCTTCCTGATAATGACCCAAGAAAGCACCATGTGATGTCAAATAATGAGCTAAATCCATATGCTCTTGGCTACCTGAGTTATCACTCAAGAAAATTAATAGTTCATGCATAGCAGTTCTACCACTGCTATTAATCTGATTAATATTAGCGCCAGATTTCAGTACAGCTAATACTGCTTTTTGGTCACCATTCATCACTGCAGCATGAAGTGGAGGTTGTCCATCTTCACTTGGAGCTCTAAATCTATTTAATGCATATTTTTCGATGACATGTTCAAATAAATCATCATTTTTACTACCAGCAGCGTTCACTAAAATTAAGTTTAAATCACATTCATCGGTAAAAGTATTTTTACCAAATTCTTTTTCTAGCTTTTTAAATATGTTTAAACTACCCTCAACTTTTGACAGAGCCTCTACAACATTATCACCATTACTATTTCTCTGCTTAAAAAACAGCTCATTACATAACTTTAAATTTCTACTGCCATTTAATCCACGAGCAACATCAAGTAAAATACGCTCTAGCATTTTGCTAGTATCACCTCCACTATAATTAGCAGCAGCTTCCTCTATAGCTCTATGCAGAAAATTACACCTCTTTCCATCAGTCTTATCTAATGCTGATCTTAAATCGTTGCTTTTTAACAGTTCTTTAAAGCACTTAGACTTCTTATCAAAAAGATAATCATTTGACAAATCACCATTAAAGCATGAGGAAACAACACTATGAAACGGATTAAAGAGTGTTCCATAGTATTTTTTATAACCTTTTTCATTATTATGGATAATCTTTGCCAAATCATCAACTGAACCACTGTCTAATAGAGAATCTAATTCTCTTTTAAAAGATCCATTAATTTGCTCTTCAGTTTTTGCTAAGTTATCTACTGTTTGTTTAATCTCATTATTAACATTAACATCTTCAAGAATATCTTTTACTGATTTACCTTCTTTATTTTTCTTAATTAGAGAAAAACCTTGATCAATCAAAGGCTGAATGTAACCGATAAGTGTATTATCTTCTTCAACCATTTGTGCTAATTTATGCAGCAAGGTGTTTCCTTCACTATCGACAAATCTAGGATCCCATAAATTTTCGTTCTCTAAAATGATTCCCCTTATAAGAGGCAACTCATTGCTAGTAAAAACACGATCAGCAATTGATTTGCCATTTAAATTCTTACAGTTTGTATAGAATACGTCTTGTGATATTTTTAATCGATGCAAATTTTTTGCATTATGTCCATAATCTTCTATCTTATTATCTAATTCACATATTTGCTCATAACACTCATTTTTACTTGAAGAGAGTTCCTGATATGATTGTTCAATTTCTTTTGCTTTTAAATCTATAAAAATTTGCCGCTCATCTGGTTGTAATTTTGCCAAATTTTGACCATATTGCTGTACATTAAAAAGTCCTTTATCTTGAAAAGCCCTTTCTATTTCTTCCCAAATCTCTTGACCATGACCATTCTTTTCGCTTTCTTTTGTATATTGCTTAAAATAACTTTGATAAGCTTTGGTTTTAGTTTCATCTGTTATTCCAAATTTATTAATAATGTCACAAATTACTTTTTTTACTTTTAACTCTGATATATTATTTAACAATTTTGTATGTTCTTGATACAAGATATCCCCTTCTTTCATCCAAAACTTATATTCCTTCTCCTTTGGAAAAGTATCAAACTTCCGATTTAATTCCTCTTGCTGTACAAAAATGTCTTTCCTGGCATTACTTACTTTTACTTCTTCTTCAACGAGAAAAAGGTCATCTTTGGAACTTGTATAAGAACCTTGATCTTTCACAAGAAAGTTAAGCAATGTATTTACATCTACCTTATCAGATGAACCTTTCTGTGCTTTTATATGCAGAAAACTCAACGCATTTTGTAATAGGCTTTGCTTCTTTTCCTCAGTGTCTGATAAAACCTCTTTTATAGATTGTGATAAGACCTTTGTTTTACTTATATTATTAATATGCTCCTGTGAATTTGGAGCAATGGTATTTGCAACAATTTCACGAACTTTAGCTGTTTTACCAGTACCATCTCCAGCAATTGTACTGGCAATTTTATTAACAACTTTTCCTTTCATGTTGTCAAAGACTGTCTTTTGCACAGAATCAAAGTTATTAGATGAAATTGCATTAGACAGAAGCTTTACTGCATCTTCTTCTGTAAGTTGATTCTTTTTATGTTTAAACTCATTTTCCAAGAGTTGATTTATAATTTTAGGAGTCTCATCTCGATCTGTACATTTTGCTGCAGTAGCAAGTAAACTATCGCCTTTATCATTAATAGATCTAGTCAATTCAGGATAATCCTTTAGCAATTTTTGATACTCATAACTGCTATCAATGGAATCTTTCATAGCACTTAAAATTAATAAATGTGCTATACTATCACCAGCTTTGGTTTTAGATTCTAAATTTCCACCTCTTTCCTTAAGTAAATCATATATTTCCTTATGACCTAATTTAGCAGCTATTTGAAATGGTGTATAACCTTTAGCATCATATTCATTAACAGCAAATTTTATATCACCTATTTTTTCTAGTATGGTATTAACTATGTTTGCATTACCACTTCTTACTGCTGCATGAAGAGCAGTTTCTTCTAGCTCACCAGATTTTTTAATAATTGCATAACGCTCTATAACATTTTCTATATTTGTAAATAGATCGAAACTATTACTGCCAATTATATCATGCAACAAAGTAGTGCCTTGACTCACTATAGAAAGAAAGGATCTATCTTTTCCTACTTGTGACTTTATAAACTTACTAATTTCACCTGCTTCTCTTGACCCTTCCTTATGCAAATTGTAAATACCACTTTTAACTATATCATTTAAAAACCCATACTTTAGAAGCTCTCCTTGCGATTTCTGATCTAATTTGCTAAAATTCTTAATCGATTTATCTGCTATTTTTGCTGTTAAATCTCTGTTAATTTCACTTCTTAACGCAAATTTAAGTGCCGTTTCATCACCTAATAGATTAGAGTCTAAGGTATCAGGGCTGCATTGCTCAAGAATCCAATGATTTTGATCTACTAGTTTTTCTATTAGACTATTATTACCAGATAGAATTGCTCTATAAAGAGGTACAGTTGCTTTTGGGTTATATTTTAAAAGATCAATACAGATGTCAGAAAATCTATTATCTTGTAAAGCAAGCTCAAAAGGAGTGATGCCTTTGTCATCTTGCTTATCAAAATCAGCTCCATTTTCTACTAAAAATTCTACTGCCTTCCTATTACCATTACTTATTGCTAAATGCAGTGGTGTTTTGCCATCTTTATCTTGAAGGTTTAGTATATCATTTTTAGGAAATTTATTAATGAAGTACTTCAAAGCATAAGTATTACCACACTCTGCAGCTTTATGTATAGGAGTCGTAAATCTTCCACTAAAGGTTTCGAAATCTATTCCTTGACCAAGCAAAAAGTCAAATATTTTTTTATTGTCAGAATCTTTGGAAATTGAAGCTGTTAAAGCATTCATTGAGACTTTACTTGATACCTTGTTCTTTTCTTTTAGTAATTCAAGTATATGATTCACTGTGTGTACATTATTATGCCCACACGCAAGATTCAATAACCCAGATTTCTCTAACCTATTTTCTTTATCATAGCGATTATTGTAATTTAATAAATTTAACTGATCTTCTTTGTTCTTAATCTTTTCATTATATTTATCTTGTAAATTGAATACTCTCTCAATAACTCTTTTATTACCAAATGAAGCTGCTGATTTGATCAGTCTACAATCATTTGCAATCAACAAATTCCTTATAGTTTCTTTGTTATGATTTGCAATAACATCGAGAGCTTTTTCAAAAAAGCCATAATGACCTTTCTCTGAAGCCAAATCCAATGGATTCTTATTATCTTTATTAACCTGTTGTAGAGCTTTAACAAGCGATTTTTTATTATCTTTAAATTTAAAGAATATATCATTAAGCAATTCTGCTTTGTTTGACTGCAAAATTGTATGCAATACATTATTTTTCTCTGTCCCATATTGCTTATTAACTATAAAGCTATCTTTTGCATCAAGAAAATGATTATACATTGGTAAATTATCAGCAATAATTGCAGCCTGAATTGGACTGCCAATAGAGGCTATATCATCTGACGATGCCGAAATAGCAGTTCGCCCTTCTACTTTGCTGTAAGCTTTTTCTATTTCTTTCCAATAATCTGGTGTACCTAAAGCTGCAGTTAAGGTTATTAAGTTATGACCATTACTATTTAAAAGTGAACGTAGGTTATACTTAGGATCTATCTTCTCCAAAGCAGCTTTAAACTTTTCCTCATTGCCAGACTTAATAATATCAGCATAAAATGATAAATTACCATAGTTGTCTGTATTAAAGTTTTTTGCTTCTTTTTCTTGCTCTTTATTGTTGATATAAGGACTAAAAATCGAATCTATCTTTAATCTATCTGATTCATTAAAACCTTTCTTACGTAATATCTTTTCTAACTCTTGCGCCAAATCTTTAGCCCATGGATCTTTCCTATTATTTATATTATCTACAAAACCTAAAAACGCGGATTGTACTTCATCTGCTGTTTTACCATCTTGATTTCTATAAATTTCATTATGCTTACGAATGATATATTGAACAACTTTAGACTGAAAATTCTCAGCTGCAGCCTCCAGTAAGCTCTTACCACTTATATCTGTCTTATATATAAGATCATTATCATAATTAACAAAAAATTCTAGCTTAGAGACATCACCATCCCTTGCTACAGCAAATGCTACTTTGCTTAGATCTTCACTCTTTGTTACACTATCATTTGAATAAAAAAACTTCCCTATATCACCTACTGGTGCAGAACACAAAAATTTATATAATAATGAGTTATCAATCTCATATTTTTGTGGATTTGTTAATTCCGATTTGAAATTTTCCCTTATTTGTCCTATTTTCTTCTTCTGTTCATCACTTAATTGTGGCGATTGAGGTTGCTGAATTTGAGCGTCTAACCTTTCTCTTATGGGTCTAAAATTTTCTTCACTTAATGTTTGTTCAAGCTTATTAATTTGTTCTAAATTAACAGTAGTTACTTGATCACTCTCCGTACTACTATTTTTTAGTATTGATCTAATCTCCTTTATACTTTTTTCATCACCTTGACACAAATCATAAATTTGCTCAATTGAATCACTACCTAGATTAGCCGTTTGCTCAGCCCGGGAATTTTCTTTTCCTGCAAGAATCTTGTTTATTAAAATTTGAGAAGGAATTTTATCAATTATTGCTTCACCTATAGCTTGCGCAGTTTGTACATGAGTATTTCTTATCTTTGAACAATTAAAACTTTCAAATCCCTTACAATAATCAATCTTTCCTGTCTCTTTAGCATCATTTATTAGACCATCAGGTAAAATCTGCTCAATATCAAATTTCTTAATATTATTACTACTGTTTCCTAACAATCCTTGAAGCTTTTCCTTTTGAGAGTATATAGCCCTGGCAACTTCAGAAGAGAGAGGACCACAAGAATTGCCATCATGTTGAATTTTAGTAGTAGAAACATATATATTATCTACAACTCCTTCTGTAGCCTCTTTAATAACTGCAGAAGGCTCATTGGCTCCATAAGGATCAACTACTAATAGATTACGTCTTCCTTCCTCATTTTTAAAAAAGTAGAGAACAACCCAGTGTGGGCTACTATTTCCTTCTTTATCAACGGGATTACGTCTGATGTATATAACATCTTCACTACAATGAGATACTTCCTTCAATTCATGAGATAGTGATCTTTGCTGACCATGAGTACCAGATTGTACAAAGATTTTAGGAGAGCAATTGCCTTCTTCTATTGTTAAATCAACCAAAGAGGCTAAAATTCCACCAGTGTCATACCACCCACGACTACCAGCTGATGTAAACAAACCTGCAATATTAGAAGTGATCTTCTCTTTTTGATTAATCTGGTGAGATTCTTGAATCCTACCACTTTTAAGTAAAACATCTATCTTTAATTGAGCTGATTTTGCAGTTAGTTTTGCAAACATCTCTGGGTTGTTTTTATATGCATAATCCAAAGGTGCGTTGCCTGCGCTATTTTGTCTTTCAAGTAAACCAGGTATTCTCTTTGCTTCCCCTAATTTATCAAATGATAAATAGTTTTTAACTAGTTTATATTGGTTAAGGCATTGGTCGGCAAGTTTATCATCTGCATAATCTATTGCTAAATACATCATTTTACTGAATAGATTGAATAATTCACCACTTGTAAAACGACTGTCTTTAGTCTCATGTGATTTTATATAATCAGACAAAATGCTTTGATCATTTGCAACAAAATCAGCGAATCTTCTAGGACATTTTTTAATAAGCTCTTTATAATTTTTAACAAAAAAATCACCTTTATCTTTTATTCCTAACGATTTTAGAAGATTGTTTTTATCATGTTCAATAGCAGAAAAAGCTATTTCAGTTCTTTCTTCCTCACCACCTAATTTTTCATATAGAAAATCTAATGACTTCTCAGAAACATCTTTTAAAGAAAGTGCATGATGCAATAGGTTATTGCCATTTTTGTCAAGTACGGACCAGTTGATGTTTTCATAATTTTTAAAAACCTCAAAGTAGTCTTTACCAGCATCAAGTGCTAAGAATAAGATCGAATTACCATTTTTACTTATTGCTTTATCTTTTATTTCATTTTTTAATCTACCAAATATTAGCTTAAAAATATCAACATTTTTCTTTCCTTCTAAGCAATATTGCAGTATTTCTGACTCATTACTAACAGTAAACAGAGATTGTTTATCATCTAGAAAGCTTTTTGCTTTTTCAAGATTATTGGAGTCTATAATTTCTTTAAAACGCTGAATAGACATAATTATTTATAAATACAGTTAATATTAATGATTATATAAAAAAGTTACTATTTTATTAATAAAATAGATTAATTATCATTGCAGCTAACAAACATTATTCTAATATAAAATTATTAACTTATCAATTTGAATATGCTTAAATCAATATACTTTTTGTAAAAATACCACTATATATTATATAGCACATTGGATAAGTACTATCATCAATGTCGTAGTGATCCTGGCGCGAATCGAACGCGCGACACCTTGATTAAAAGTCAAGTGCTCTACCGGCTGAGCTACAGGATCATAAAAATGGATAGTGTAATATCTTACAATAAAAAAACAACTCTTATTTTCTCTCATTTAGCTTACAATTAGAATCAATTAAGCGTTTCCATGCTTGCCAATCACGCATACCTATGTCTTCCTCAAAAGATAAAAGATCACTTGCAGCTTTAAAACAAATTTCTTCTCTAGGTAGATTTACGGGCTGATTCATAGATAAGGTTAAACATTGGGTTTTGCATGCTTGCTCTAGATGATACGTATAGAACATCGCTTCCCAAATCGTTCTACCGCATATAATTGCCCCATGATTTTGCATCATCATAACAAAATTATCTTTTAAATCGCTCACTATTTTATCCCCTTGCTCAGAGTTTAGTGCTAAAGAATCATATTTGTGATGCGAAACACGATTATAAAAATGCAATGCCCATTGACTCATAGGGAACAACCCTACTTTTATAGAAGCAACTGCAACAATAGCAGGAGTATGAAGATGAAATACTGCTTTAATGTCAGGTCGTTTTTGATAAATAGAACCATGAATGACATACCCAGTTTTATTATACTGATACTCCTTACCTTCAATAATTTTCCCAGTAAATGAAACCTTCATAAGGTAATTCTCATGCACTTCACTAAAACGCATGCCGAAAGGATAAATGTAATAATGATCCTCAACACGTGCGGATAAATGAGTGTAGGTATGATCATCAAGACCTAAATAAGATATAATCTGATATGCATAAACTAGATCTTTCTTTACAGTATTTTTTACATTTTCTGATTTAGAGCCCACAATAATATATATTTTGGATATAAATTTTACAATTATTACACATACACACTTAGGTTACAAAAGAAATAGAAGATTACTTAAAATCTTATTCTTTTAAAACTATGCATAACAAAATTCTACCATCTCGAAATAGATATCAAAAAATAAATTTACAATTTTTACTTCTCTACTATATATTGAACATCTGAAAGTTTTTCCTCAATCTTCTTAAGATGCTCATCAATTTGTTTTAAATATATCTCTCTTAACTCAATTTCTTTTATTGAGCTTTACTTGGTTATTTTATATAGTCCCTCTATATGATCTGAAATATCATTTCCAATTTTCTCTATCTTACTTTTTATTCTATCTTCCATTAAATTATCATCTTTATCGTTAATTTCCTCAAATATACTTTCCACTTTTTGATTAGTATTCTCAGTATTTAGGAAATACTTATCCAAAAGTAAAAAATGTCTAGGTAGTTTCGACAATTATTGCAACCAAAGATAAATGCCAGCAAAAAAGATAAGAAAGCGATGACTAATTTGTCATAACAACTCTGCGGAAATGCTTGATTTTATTGAATCGATTAGATTTCTCTCTTTGTACAGCTCTTTATCGTATTCTCTCGGTTGTTGGAACGCGGTGGCATAACTGGCTCTGCATTTACAGCTTCTGCGGCCTCAATCATGTAGTTTGCATCTTATCAGCGATTCCATATTCTTACCTTCTATCAGATCTAAAGCTTTTGCATAATCCGATCTGCAGTAACAAAAAATCTCAATGAAGCATGTAATTTGCTTGAAATTTAGAACGCCCCAACTCTTGCCCTTGCACTTTACATTTTTTTTCTTGCACCAGCTGCGTGTTGATATGATTGTTGAATCTATCATTCTGTATCTTCATTAACTGCTAAAGTATTGAAAATCATTTGCCATATACCGGATACCTCATGAATCTCTTATTGACCATTTTCCATATTCTGCTGGCAAAGCTCTCCACTGTTCTACCTATCCACATTACTGCAGCTATAAATTTTCTGTTATCTTTTGCACTTCTGCCACTTCTTTTTCTGGCAAGCTGTCTTTTATCCTATCCCACTCCCCCATCTTTCATGTCTTGCTTCTCTCACTTTTTAAAAGAAATATTATACCATTATCATTTTTTATTGTCGACACTACCTAGATAAGCTTGCTGTGAAGCTAATTCTTGGTCTTTTTCCGATGCTCAAAAGTTTCGTTTCTTCCTTGTACTTTATTACCATCAACTGAGTTTCCAATTTTATCACATTGAAAGCTTTGAATTCAGGCCTAATGGATTGGATAATGAAACATCATAAAGATTTCTATTAGGTTGAGAGTGTTCTTTAGCCTGTTTGAGTTGTTTAAATATTTTAGTATCTGTACTTATATTCTTTTCAGCGTAATCATATAAGAGCTGCAATAACTTTCCACCAGCTTTGATTGCAGCGTCAACAGTTGCACCTTTACCGCTAACATTTGGAGAATAATTTAAGCTTGGTTTAAAACCATATTTATTTTCCGGTTTCAGTAACTTTTCTACTCCTTTAAGCAATTCGTCTCGCTTACTTGTATCTTTTTCGTTTGCTGCTTCTTCTACTTTATTAAATAAAGCATTATCCTGCTGTAAATTCTTCGAATATTTTATCTCCGTCTTTTTCATACTCCTTAAAATTATTTTTCTTGCATATTTTGTTGAACCATGAAAAAAACTTACTTCTATCAATCGGCTTTTTTCCTAACAGATTGAAAATTCAGTTAAGTTAAATTAGATTTGACACAGTTTGTTGAACATTTCCACAAAATACTCAAGTAATTAACGCTATTGCTAGATCTGAATTAAAAGAGGCTACTTAATCAAAGTTACAGAAGAAGTAATAATTAATTTACCTCTTTTTATTTTTTTTGTTTTAGATTCTTTGATAAAATCTAAAGCTTCGATTTTATCATCAGTTATAACAAATTATTCAGCAGTATTTTATCATTTCAAATGCTTTATGTTGGACGTTAATTGTAGAGATTATAAAAATTTGCACTGCCGATATAGTCGACTTAATTCAGCAATTTCAAGAGCAGCATAAGTAAAAATAGACTTAGCACCAGCACGTTTAAAACTAAGTAATGATTCATATATTACTTTATCATATTCAAGCCAACCTTTTTCTGACGCAGCTTTAAGCATTGCATATTCACCACTAACTTGATAGGCAAAAATCGGGATATCAAACTTATCGGCTGCAGCTCTAATCACATCTAAATATGGCATCCCAGGTTTTATCATGATAATATCTGCAGCTTCATCTATATCCATCTGAATTTCGCACATTGCTTCTTTTGTATTGCCAAAATCTAGCTGATAACTACTTTTATCAATTGAACTTGAAAATGAACACGAGCCTACTGCTTGCCGGAATGGTGCATAGAAACCTGAGCAATATTTTACTGCATAGGATAGTATCAGTACATCTTGAAAATTGCTATTGTCTAATGCTGTTCTTATCGCTTGAATTCTACCATCCATCATATCAGAAGGTGCAACTACATCACATCCAGCAGCAGCTAACACTAATGCTTGTTTGCATAAGATAGGTATAGTTTCATCATTTGCAATCTTACCATCAATTACAACTCCGTCATGACCATGAATGCTATATGGATCAAGCGCAACATCTGCAATAATTCCTATATTGCTTTCAAATTCCGATTTTACCTGACGAATAGCGGAGCAAATTAAGTTGTCTGGATTATACGCTTCACTGGCATTCTCAGTCTTAAAATTATTTTCAACAACAGGAAAAATAGCAATAGCATTGATACCTAAATTCTTAGCTTTTTCAATAACCGAAAGCAAATTTGCAATTGGATAGCATTTTATATTGGGTAAGCCAGTAATAGGCTCATAGATCTCTGTGCCGTTGTGCACAAATAGCGGCAAAATTAGATCATTAATTGACAATTCATTTTCTCGCGTTAGGTTTAAAAGCCAATTGCTTAAACGTTTACGCCTTAATCTTATATTTGGAAAAGCAGTCATTTTATAAATTGTAATAAAACCTTAAAATTTATCAAATATTATAGATCAATATATTATTGCAAATCTTTAGTTAGTAGAAAGATAATTACTCATTTCTCTGTTTTCATTACCGTTTACTTTAGCTTGATCTAACTCACCAGGTGGTTTTTGCTGCTGGATCTTGAGATAGGAAAAAGTAAAAGCGCTTAAAGCAAGTGTAGCAGCACCCAAAATTGCAAGTGCTGCGATATTATACTTATTGTGAAGGAATTTACCCAATATTGAAGAAAATAGCAGTATAGTAAAAGCGGTACCTGCGGCATAAAGAGAAATCTTTCTTTTATCAAACTCAATTGGTAATAAGCTATATGTTTTCTGTTTAAAGGTTTCAGGTTTTGCATCTGGTACATCTTCAAATCTTCCTCCATTAGTAGATTCAAACTCATGTTCTATATCTGCTAGAATTTTAGCTTCAAATTCTTCAGCTATATCTTCGTCATTACTATTTATTAAATAAGTAAGGGTGTCTTTACTAACTCCAACTTGAATCAAACCATATTCAATAGACAGATATTTCATGCTAATAAATTTTCTATCTACTTCTTCATTATTAAATGTATAATTCTCGCCTATAATTTTTATTGTATGTATAAAGTCAGCAAGACTTCTGACCTCTTCATATAAATAGAGGCTATCATTTATTATTAAAGCATGATTTGAATGATACTCTTGTAAGTACTGTATTTCTCCGTTTGTTTGTATGAGTAATGCTAAAATTATATTTTTATTTATATTAATGCTATTAATTTGACAATAAAGTTCTATTAATACTTCGTAGAGAGGAATAGCAGTTTTATAATATTGTTTTTTCTCTTCCTCAGCTACACATCTTAAAATTTTAGAATTAACAATTCCATTTGGATAATTTACTGGTTCAATTTCGTTGATCAGATTTCTTATATTCTTTAAAACTTTTTCTTCAAAATCATCTATGCTACTAAAAGGTGGTTCACCTTTTGGATTGATTATCATATTGAGAAATCTAATTGATGCGTCCTTTTCTTCCTCTATTATCCTTGCTATCTTTGTAAGCTCTTGATCTACAATAGCAAGAGTATAGATTTGATCCATCACCTCTTGCGCATCTAAGTGATTGTGATGATTTAAAATTTTATAGGCCTTTTCATATATTAAACATAATCCTTGTAAACTTAACTTCAGTTTAAAGTATCGATCTAAAGGTTGTGTTTTAGTTTTATCTATGAATTCATAAAGATGAAAAAAATTTCTGTGATCTATACGTTCAACCTCAGAGTAGTCATGTGATATCATATTTTGAAATCCACCGAGAAAAATAAATATGGCTTCTAGCAAATTTCCTTTGCCAAATATTTTCATTAATTTTTCTAATTGCTGTGTTTGCTGCACATTATCCCCCAAAAGTTATATGCTATTTTTAGTTTAGTATAATACAAAATTAAAAACTATAAGTAGTTTATTTTTAGTAATTTCTTTTAAAATTTAAGATCTCTTTTTGATACTATTTTATTAGTTGTCTCTTTAATGGAATACTTTATCTGGTTATTGCAACAAGCTATTTTTTATGAAATTGCTTTTTTATTTCTATTTTTATGAAATACCTATACTTTTTATTATGGAATCCAACTTTTCACCCATTACATCTATTTTTTGTGACTCAGATTCTTTCTTTATAATCTTTTGTATTGACCCCCAAAATACATAATTTAGACTGAGAAGTGTAGACATAATAAAGCCCGTATTTATTAAAATTGAACCTTTTTCCATATTATTTTGACAACATATAGCACCAGCTATGATTACAGTAATTGTAGTTGCAACGTAAATTGCAAGAGCACTATGTAATATAGTTGTTTTATTAAAAACTTTCCTTAGATTTACATTACTCATCATCCCCCCACTAGATAAGTAAACCTACTACTAGTATGACATATATTTCTTCTTGTATCAAGAAATTAATGATAAATATAAATAACTACACCCCTAAAGCTAATCTATTTGGGTCTTCTATGTACTGTTTTACAATAGCTAAGAAGGTTACTGCGCCTTTTCCATCTACTATTCTATGATCATATGAAAGTGCAATATACATCATAGGTCTAATTTCAATAGAATTACCAATTGCTACAGGTCTATTTTGTATTGTGTGCATGCCTAAAATTCCAGACTGTGGTGGATTTATAATGGGAGTTGAAAGTAAAGAACCATAGATTCCACCATTAGAAATAGTAAATGTAGCACCTATCAGATCAGCAACTTGAAGCTTGTTCTCACGTGCGTTTTTACTGAGCTGAATTAATGTATTTTCAATTTCTGCAAATGACATTTGATCTGCATTCCTAATAACAGGAACAACTAGCCCCTTATCAGTGCCAACTGCAACACCAATGTCATAATAATTTTTATATATTATCTCATCCTTAGAGATCTCAGCATTAATTTCTGGTACTTCTTTTAAGGCTAAAGTCACTGCTTTAATAAAAAAAGACATAAACCCAAGTTTAACACCATGTTTTTTTTCAAATGGATCTTTATATTTGATTCTTAGATCCATAACGTTTTTCATGTCTATTTCATTGAAAGTAGTTAAAATTGCAGCAGTATTTTGTGACTCCTTAAGGCGAGCAGCTATCACTTGCCTTATTTTGCTCATCTTAACTCTCTTTTCCCTTGTTACGTTGATATCTCTTGATGGCACGTCATCTTGTATATTAATTGCAGTAGGAATCTCCTTTCTATTTATATGATCAATAACATCAGATTTAGTAATGCGAGAGCCCATACCAGTTCCCTCAATTTCATTTGGCTTTATTTCATTCTCACGCATCATTTTCTGTGCTGATGGTGCATCCTTTTTAGATGCTGTAGTGTTATCAGTAGCTTTTTCTTCTTGTTTAATATTTTGATCTACCATTTCAGTACAAAGCTCCGTAAGTAACGTATCTCTCCTAACATCATCACCTTTACCTACATGCATTTTTTTTATATATCCTACAGCAGGAGAAGTGATTTCAAGTGTTGTTTTATCAGTATCAATTACAAGTACCACATCATCTTTTTGTACTTGGTCACCTTCTTTTTTATATATTTCACCTATTGTACCTTCTGTAATTGATTCACCACCTAAATTAGTTACCCTAATATCTATCGTACTCATTGCTTTTCTTTCTTGTTTAAGATTTATATTTATTTTATAAATGCTTCATAAAATAAAGTCCACAGGATTGAGAGATTTTTTATTTAAAAAATCATGTTTTTTCAGCTTCCAGAGCGATTTCCTTCTCAAAATTTAAAATATCTTTTCTATTAATAAAATCTTGATTACCAAAACCAGCTTCTAACTTTTTTACAATGCCTACATTTTGAAGATATAATTTAACTTCTGATAACTTTATTTGTTCTTCCTTTGGAGGGCAATAGTTATGCAGAAGTTTTAGCACTTTTTCTTTAGCGTCGGCAAGCAGTTTCTTCCTATCCTCGGTAATTTGATCACTACTTTTTAGCATATGTAAATTGTACATCTGCTTTGCAGATTCAGTTGTGTTTGTTGAAACAATATCTTGACTAAACTCTTTTAATTCTAAATAGCGCAATATCATCTCTGTATAGCAGCCAAGTCCCGATAATACATGACCCTCTTCCGTTAATCTCGCATGTGTTTCCATATATGCTTGAATAGAGCTGCAATGCAGAGCTATCTCACAACCTGCCCCCAAGGTAAAGCCGCTAACCGCAGCAACAGTAGGAAAGTTTGCAAATTTAAGCATCTGCAGTACAGATTGACTATACTCAATTTCTTCTTTTATTTTAAAGTTATCACGCAAACTGCTATGATTTATTCCTGATGAAAAATTTGCAGAATCGTTCCCTATTAACATGCATTTAAAATACTTAGATACTATGTTGATTGCATCGTATAGTAATTTAAATGTTTGATAGTTAATTGTATTATCTTTTGAATTAAATTCAAAACACACCACACCATCTCCTATATCCCAAAGTGATGCAGCTATATTAGTTATAACAGGTTCTTGCTTAAAAGCTGATAAATCTTGATTTTTTGAATTAAATTCCATATTCATTTTAGCCCACAGTTTTTTAGTTTATAAACCTATTTAATAGCTGTAAGTATTAAAATATAGTTTACCCATGAAGTTAAGTAGTAAAGGAGCTTTGATGTTTAACTGTATTTTAGCATTTTAATCATAATTTTGAATTTTTATGATCAAAACACTAATTTTTATTCTTATCTTGCTACAGTCTTTTAGCATTTATGCAGATGAAGAAGTATTTTCTCAAATCGCTAAAGCGATAAAAGGTGGACATTCAAGCGTAGTAAATGATAGTGATTTTCTCGAAAAAAGAAGCGATAAATTTGAAATAAAAGTTAGCGAAAATTTAACTAATGTAAGCCACTTTCTCAAAAAAGCTAAAATTGCTTTTGATATGGGAAGTATTGAAATTGCAGAATCTTTTTACAGGCAGATACTGGATAAGTTTCCTAAAAATAAAAGTGCATTAATTGGGCTTGGCAATCTTTATTATGCGCAAAAAGATTATAAAAAGGCACATGAGACGTATCTGGTTTTACTAAAAGAATACCCTCAAGATACCACTGTGATACTTAACTATTTTACAGTAGTTTCAGATTATGATCCTGACTTTGCTTTGAAGGAAATGTTAAATCTATCAGGTGATATAAATTTTGCACCACTCTATGCTAATATAGGTTTACTCTATTTAAGGACAGATGAGCTAAATAATGCTAAAGATTATATGATTTCTGCACTTTCTCTTGAGCCAGAAAATGTTTTTTATATTTATAATCTAGCTATTATATTTGATAAATTGTCAGATTTTAAAAACGCTGCTTCCTTCTACCAGAAACTAGTAAACCTGCAAGGTAAAGACACCATAAAAAACATTCCAATACAACAAGTAAGCAATAGATTGAAATTTATCAATAGTTATTTGTAAAAGCACTATAATTATAGCTTAGTTGAATCTTTAAGTTGTGCTTTTGCGAGTGATCATTGAAACTACTCTTTCCATGGATTCCAATGCTTCTGGCATACATTTATCGTGATGTTTAACATTATTTATTATGTTAAGAATAATGGGTAACTCAAAAAGTAATAGCATCACAAAACTCGCAAAACCTAGAGCAGATTTTACATTACTATCTAGTTCATTTCCAAATAAACCTATGCCAGTCAACACAGTGTTAAGTATAAATGGAATTGTAATTGCAGCGATAATCCCTATTGTTTTCCCCGATATTTTATGATGCTTTTTTATATCATCGCTAGCACTGTAGACTGTGACTGCCGTAACAAATAAAGAAAAAGCGGCAAGCGGAATAAATCCTATAATACCCAAAGCAAAACCTGTTTTTCCTAACTTACTAAATAAGCCTATTCCAATGAATGCAACACTAGTGATCATGATACCATTCAAAACTAGTCTTCCTTTATTTCTCTTTAAAACTGAACTTAAAATACAACTATTCATTTTATCTCTTAATTAATTTAAATAAATTAAAGTAATTTATTAATTAATAGTCAATTTAAAATATTTAATAATATATAACTTAAAATTGTGCGCAACAATTGAACAAGGAAAAAACAATTTCTTGCATGTATCTTAATAAAATAGTAACTTAATAACCCAATGATGTTACAAAATTATATGAGTTTGTTTATATGTCTTTATTGCGTCCAAAGATTACTGTAATTGGCTTAGGTGGAGCAGGCGGCAATGCTGTAAATAATATGATCCAATCTAATCTGCAGGGAGTAGAATTTATTACGGCAAATACAGACTCTCAAGCACTAGATTATTCTTTAGCAGAGAAAAAAATTCAATTGGGGATTAATTTAACCAAGGGTTTAGGTGCTGGTGCATCACCAGAAGTTGGCAAAGGTGCAGCAGAAGAATCAATTAGTGAGATTAAAGAATATATCTCTGATAGTAATATGCTTTTCATTACTGCAGGCATGGGAGGAGGCACAGGAACTGGTTCGGCGCCAGTGATAGCTAAATTTGCCAAAGAACATAAAATATTAACTGTAGGAGTTGTTACAAAACCTTTTGCTTTTGAAGGTAGCCGCCGGGCAAAAATAGCAGAAGATGGACTTAGGGAGTTGCAAGAATATGTTGATACTTTGATTATTATTCCCAATCAAAACTTATTTAAAATTGCAAATGAAAAAACTACTTTTTCCGATGCATTTAAACTTGCTGATAATATTCTTCATATTGGGGTTAGGGGTATAACAGATCTTATGGTTATGCCGGGGCTTATTAATCTCGATTTTGCTGATATAAAAACAATAATGAGTGAGATGGGTGAAGCCATGATGGGCACAGGAGAAGCAGAGGGAGAAAATCGAGCAATAAGTGCAGCAGAAGCTGCAATGCTTAACCCACTGCTAGATAATATCTCAATGAAAGGAGCAAAAGGCATATTGATTAATATAACTGGCGGAGCGGATATGACCCTTTTTGAGGTTGATGCGGCAGCAAATAGAGTGCGTGAAGAAGTGGATAGTAACGCCAATATTATATTTGGAGCGACGTTTAACAATGAAATTGAGAATAAAATCAGGGTTTCAGTGCTTGCTACTGGGATAGATAGCACTACTTCATTTGAAGATGAAAATTCATTTAATAGTAAAATCACTAATAATTCATTTTACAAATCTACTAGCGATGAACAAAAAGCATTGAAATCCTATGATAATTTAAATAAGCAAGATGAAACAAAAAAGACGCCTACAGATGCATTTAATGGAATATCAGAAGTAATAAAGAATCATAAAAGAATAGCCGAACTTGCAGGAGAAAACCCAAATTGGAACTTTAATTTTGTTGATGTACCGGCTTTTTTGAGAAGAGATAATAAATAAATGCAATTTTGGCTTTTGAAGGTAGAGCCGAGTGTTTATCCATGGAAAAACATGATCAAGGATAAAATTACAAGTTGGGATGGTATACGCAATCATCAGGCACAAAAATATATGAAATCCATGAAGGTTGATGATTTAGCTTTCTTTTATCATACGGAAAAAGAAAAAGCTATTGTTGGCATAGTGAAGATACACAATGAATATTATTGCAATGATAATGCAAGATTTGGTGTTGTAGATGTTGAATATTTTAAACCTTTGGAGAAAAGAGTTACTTTAGGGCAGATAAAGCAAAATTCCGATCTACAAAATATGCTTATATTAAAACAACCTCGTTTGTCGGTATCTAGCATACTGCAAAGAGAGTGGGATACTATCTTGCAAATGAGCACAAAATGACAGAAATAAGCATTCACAGTGACAGATGGTATGATGTTATAGATGATCCTGAAAAATTTATAAAAAATATTATTAATGTTTTCCTAGAAAGGCTAAAAATAGCTAACTATCAGCCAATAATTTCAATACTCATGGCAGATGATGGTGTATTGCATAAGCTTAATTTAGAGCATCGCAGCCAAGATAAACCAACAAACGTACTTTCCTTTTCTTATGAAAAATTATCACAAGGGTGCTTTTTAGGGGATATAGCAATATCAGTAGATAGAGTAATTGCCGAATCAGTTGAATATGAAACTTCCATACTATCACATACTGCTTATTTGGTATTACATGGGCTGCTTCATCTTTTAGGTTATGATCATGAACAAGAGGACGAAGAAACTAAGATGCAGAGTCTAGAAGAAGAAATCATGGCAGAACTGGATATAAAAAAGGTACTAATGTAAACTTTTTATATTGATAATATCATAAAAATACCTTTAGTTAGAAGTTTGTTAATAAGTACTTTATATATTATGCTAAAAGGAGAAAATTATGTCTAATCTTGATATTACGCTTGATAATGCTTATGAATATGGTACTTATGAATATAGTGCTTTTGATGGCAAAAACAATTATCATCATATAAAGAATGATGATGTAGGTTTGCGTATTAATCCTGGAGATGATGGTGCAATGTTTTATGAGGGGACTAATCCAAAATCTCAAGATTTCTTTTATCCAATAGCCTGTAACTTAAATGGAATAGATAGATCTGACTCATCTGTCACAGCACATTTTCAATGTTCTGATCATAATTTAAAAGTTAATAAGAGTACGATTCAAAATGGTGACGCCTGTAATCGTTCTAATGTATGTCTTAATGAGATGAAAAGTTTACACTTCAAGTTTAAGTAATTTAAGAGAAATTTGCTATGGCAGCATAGCATCTTTTGCCTCAGAAAATACTATATATTCTTGAAATAGCTTCTAAGTTTGAGACAACAAAATTTCTAATTATGTAACCAGAGTTTCTAACAACTTGAGTTAATATAGAAAAAGTATATCTTAACTTTAAATAATAAGAAATTTTACTTGTTCAGTGAGTGATTGGTTTTTATACTTAATGTTTTAAGCAATGTATAAGCTATTATTATTCTGCTTTATTATTATGCTAGCTGGCTGCCCACATAAGCATAATATCCAAAAGATAGATGAGAAAACAGAGGCTCAACTGTATAAAGAAGCTACAGATCTAGCCAAAAATAAAAAGTACAAACAAGCAATTAAAGTTTTTCAAGAAGTTGAAGATCTATACCCATTTTCGGATTGGGCAATAAAAGCTCAGCTACAATCTGCCACTGCAAATTATGATAGTGGTAATTATAGCAAAGCTGCAGCTCTTTTGGATGAATACGTATACATGTATCCAAACGATCAGGATATTGCCTATGTGTATTACTTAAGAATACTCTCTTATTACGCACAGATTGACAACATTAAACGTGAGCAAAAAGTGGCGTACACAACTTTAGAATTATTAAAAGAATACATGCAAATTTTTCCAACTAGTCAGTACAGTAGTATCTTAGAGAAAAAAATGGATTCAGTGATAGATCATGTAGCAGCTTATGAACTTTCTGTTGGCAAGTTTTATTTAAAACGTGGTCATTACATATCTGCAATCAAACGTTTTGAAGAGATAGAGAATAATTATAGTGACTCAAATTATACTACTGAAGCCTTGTGTGGATCAATGGAAGCATATTTAGCCTTAGGTATTCACGAGGAAGCTCACAGAAAGGAGCTTAAAATACTAGATAGATCAGATGCAAAAAAATGTGCAAATAAAATGGTACAAATAAGTAGATAAAATTTTTTGTGTATAATATCAGTTCATATCGCAACTGTATTGAATAATCAACAAGTTTACTTAAGTAACACATCCCGTGCTTCGTTTATTTTTTGTGCCAGGTAAGCAGATCCTCCTTTATCTGGGTGTATCGATTTCATTAAATTGTGATAAGCCTGATTTACATCACTGCTTTTTGCATCCTCAGTTAAGCCTAAGATTTTTAATGCTTCACCTTTTGACATATTACCTATATTTTCATTATCTGTCTTGGCAGTGCTCTCATTTACAAATCTATATAAGATGGAATTAACAGTTTCACTAATATTCATTATACTATTTTTCTTAAAAAAGAAAAAACAAACCAAAATAACTGTTGGCAAAACAAATATTATAAATATTAACAATAATAGAATTAAAAATATGTATGACATGACTTATGTTTTAAAATAGTATATTAACATGGTTAATATTGTTGTTGCAACGGGTTAATAATATGTTTATTCAAATTGAAGATACACCCAATCCTAATACACTAAAGTTTCTTCCAGGGTTTCCTATCTTAAAAGAAGGTGAAACAGCTGAATTTTCTCAGGAGAATGATACAAGTAATTCAAAATTAGCAAAGAGCCTTTTGCAAGTGGAATATGTCAATAATGTCTTTTTTGGTTATGATTTTATTACAGTTACAAAATCAGATGAGATCAGTTGGGATTTAATAAAGGTAGAAATACTTACCTCCATTATGGATCACTTTACAGCTGGTGGCACTGCACTTGATAATGGTGATATAAAACCTGCGGATGAAGATGATGAATTTTATGATGAGCACAATGAAGAAATAGTAGGCAGAATAAAAGAGTTAATTGAGAATTATGTAAGACCTGCAGTCGCTCAAGATGGAGGTGATATTAGATTTAGAGGATTTAAAGATGGTATAGTTTTTGTTAAACTACACGGTGCATGTTCTGGCTGCCCAAGTGCATCACTCACTCTAAAGCAGGGAGTACAAAATATGCTAACTTATCATATTCCAGAAGTTGCAGGAGTGGAAAATATTTAGTTATTTGTTTTTTAATCTTTCATATGTTACCATGCTGCCAAACAGCAGTGACATAATGAATGCAAAATTCTATAGTTTTTTATTAATTTTATTTTTCTGTCACACAAACTCCTATGCCATCCAGCTTATAAGAGATAGCGAAGCAGAATCTATAATACGAGAATTGACAGCACCTCTATTTAAAGCTGCAAATGTAGATCCTAATTTGGTGAAGGTTTTCATTGTTGATGACAAAGCACTAAATGCTTATGTTATTGATAATAACAACATTTTCGTAAATCTTGGGCTAATACAATATTCAAAGAGCCCCTATCCTATGCTTGGGGTTATAGCACATGAGCTTGGCCACATAGCTGCAGGGCACGTGCTGCAAAGAGATAATGATATCAATAATGCTAAAATAGGAGTGTATGCAAGTTACCTACTTGGGATAATTTCAGCCATAACAGTTGATCCAGCTGTTGGTACAGCACTAATACATGGTGGTAGCCACTTAGGAGAAAGAGCATTTTTAAATAGTAATCGTGTTCAAGAAGAAATAGCAGATCAGTATGCTTTAAAATACCTAGATAGTGCTGGCTATAGTAACTCTGGAATACAGGATATTTTAAGATATTTGGACAAATCTGAGCATCCACAAATTGATCAATACTCTCTTACGCATCCGCTAAGCAGTAAGCGTTTATTTTACGTGCAAAATTATCAAGCGATAAACAACATACAACCCATACCTGCTGATAAACTGTATAGGTTTGAGCGTCTGGTAACAAAGCTAGATGCGTTTTCTAGCCCTATTAATACTTTACTGGATAAATATTCAGACGAATCAGATTTATCTAAATACGCCCGTGCTATTATTTATTACAGGCAATCTAAAATAAATAAGTCTATAGAACAACTTAAATCATTGATTGAAGATTCCCCTCAGGATCCTTATTATCACGAATTAAAAGGTGAAATTCTTTATAAAATTGGCAAAATAGATGAGTCTGTGGCGAGTTATAAGCAAGCGTTATCCCTAGTTAAAAACCAAAGTACACTAATAAAGCTGCAATTATCACAAGCTTTATTACTTAAGGATCCCCAAGAAGCAGTTTTTTATTTAGAACAAGCAAGTGCTGAAGAAAAAAATAGCCCATTCATCTGGAAGCAACTTGCTATAGCATACGGACGTAGTGGTAATATTGGTATGTCATATTTTGCTTTAACAAAGAAAGCATTTCTTGAAGAGGATACAAGCAAATTTAAAAAATATTCTGAGCTAGCAGTTAAAAACCTACCTCAAGATAGCCCCTATTTATTGCAAATAGATGATATGCTCAAACATCATATAAAAACGTAAATCATTCAATTGAAAAGAAAAATTAAAATATTAAGTAGAATTTTTACTGAGTTATTGTTTATTTTGGATATATTGTGTTGATTTAGTGCCAATCTGGAGAAAAAGCACGTGTACAACATCAGAGAGAGGAGCGTTTTTAGCCCTTTTCACGGATTCCCACCATGAAAGGACTACCAATTGATAATTGGAAGCGCTATAGTCGTATGTTTTAAAGCATATGACCACAAGGGTATCAATCTTGTTTTAAGAAAAAATCTTAAAATAGCTAAAACTATTCAGTAGGTCGCCAAAGATCCTATTCAATATATTCAGATCTTTTTTTCCTATACATCTGCCACTTTAAAGGCCACCTCTACAGCCTCAATCTCTCCAGATTGGCATTCTCTTTATATCATATACATTCACAACCATGGAAGCAGAAAATTGCAGGAAAATGCATTTTTCTATTAAATGAAAGAAAAGATTTCAATCACAAATTTTAATATATGTTAACGTTCAAGAAATAAATTCTCTAATCCAACAGCACCTGGCTGATCTAAAACTGATTCTGTTGCTTTCATTCTCTTTAACAAATTCATAGCTCTGCCATAGTCTTCATCTGTGCTCATATGATATGCTAAATGAAGATTTTTTAAGCTTTGATTGTTTAAATATGAAGCTATATTTTCGAACATTTCCTCAGGAACATCGATTTTGTTTTTTGTTGGATTCTTTGCTAAGTGAGCCATAGCTCTAATTGCATTGGTTTCTTGATGATTTATTATATGATTTAGTATCATATGTTCTACAAAATCGCTTAAGTACTCAGGTACAAAAGATAATTGCTCATTAGTGCAACGTTCTTTTATTTCTTTAAATTCTTCAATCAATGCTTCTTGATTTTTTACATTATTTATATATTTTGAAATAGCCTTTGTATCTTTATTTTTATGTGCTTCTATCAGTCCGCCCAAGTGCGGTAATTCTTTGATTTTATTAAATGCTTCAAGGCAGTTTTTAAGGTCAGATTTGTTGTTTATTTCTTCTCTCTCTTTTTCATTGATACCAGCTCCGTAAAGTAAGAGTAGAAAGAAGGTTTTTATATGATTATGAAAAGCAGCCCGGTATAGAGGTGTATCGCCATGTTTGTTTTTAATATTAGGGTCTGCTCCATATTGTAAAAATAATCTTGCCGCTTCTGTGTGACCATATATAGCAATAAAATGTAGAGGTGTATAATCTGTATCAGTTTTAACATTAAGATTAGTTTTGTGATTAACAAGGAGTTTTATTATGTCAATCTGATTGACAGATGTTTCACAAACTCTATGTAAGATCGTATAATTAGAACCATACTCAGGGGTAACTTCTGCTCCATGATTGATTAAAGACCTTATTATTTCGATACCACAATTTTCTGCTTGAGTAGTGTAGAGTAGAGGTGTATATCGATGATCGTTTGTAGCATTAACAAGTGCTCCTCTTGCAATAAGAATATTAACTATGTCTAGATATCCATTTCTAGCAGCAGGTGTATTATGATAACGATCTTTAGCATTAACATCCGCTCCTTGATCTAGTAAAGAATGTACTTCCTCTCTATCACCTCTATCTGCTGCCTCAATTAATCGTTCCTCAAGTGACATAAATTCCTCTAAAATTTTAATACTAAAGTTAATATATTAATATAAAATACTGTATTTGTCAACTTATAAATTCCTTCATGAAAATGATTTTTAGCGTAATGCAATTTGTGAATATTGAAAATAAAGATTTAGATGCATATGCTATAAATCTGTTCTTTCTAGTTCTAACTAAGAAGTAGATTGATAATTTTTATATTTAGTGCAATACTTAAAAAACTAATCAAATAAGATGATGACAGAAGATAATTATAATGCTGATTCCATAAAAATCCTAAGAGGCCTTGATGCCGTAAGAAAAAGACCAGGTATGTACATTGGAGATACTGATGATGGTTCTGGCCTACACCATATGGTGTATGAAGTTATAGATAACGCGATAGATGAGGCGCTTGCCGGTTATTGCAATAAAATTGAAATTACAATCAATACCGATGGTTCTGTAACTGTAGTTGACAATGGTCGTGGTATACCAACAGATATTCATGAAGAGGAAAATATATCAGCAGCAGAGGTAATAATGACGCAGCTGCATGCTGGAGGTAAATTCGATAACAATAGCTATAAGGTATCTGGAGGGCTTCACGGTGTTGGTGTATCTGTAGTAAACGCATTATCTACCTGGCTTGAACTGGTTATCTGGCGCAATAAAAAAGAATACCACATGCGTTTTGAAAATGGTGACGCAATTGCTCCTCTTAAAGTTGTAAATGAAAGTGTAAATAAAACAGGAACTAAAGTCACTTTCATGCCATCAATTGAAACATTCAGTAATGTAGATTTCAGTTTTTCAACGCTTGAAAATCGTATACGGGAGCTGGCCTTTTTAAACGCAAATATCGGTATTACCCTACAAGATTTGCGCAAAGACCCATCACTTAAATCAGATTTTAATAAAAAGGACGGAAAAACAGAAGATTCTGGTACTGTAGGATTTGTGCAGTATTTGGATAGGAGCAAAACTCCTGTTACGAAAGTAATTAGTTTTACCGATACTTCATCAGAAACTGGTATTGCACTTGAAATTTCAATGGAGTGGAATGACTCATATTATGAAAACATGTTGTGTTTTACAAATAACATCAGGCAAAGGGATGGAGGAACGCATTTAGCCGGCTTTCGCTCTGCATTAACTCGGTGCATCAATAATTACGCAACCAATGAGGGGCATTTAAAAAAAGCAAAAGTTACTTTAACAGGTGAAGATGTAAGAGAGGGGCTGACTTGTGTTTTATCTCTTAAGATGCCTGATCCTAAATTTTCTTCACAAACTAAAGATAAACTCGTTAGCTCTGAAGCACGTACGGTAGTGGAAAATATAGTATCCGATAAACTTAGTACAATCTTTGAAATGGGTCCAAAACTGGCAGTTAGTGTAATTGAGAGGGTAATTAAATCGGCAAAAGGCAGAGAAGCAGCGCGTAGAGCCCGTGATTTAGTGAGAAGCAAAAGCGGTCTTGAGATTGCAACCTTACCAGGAAAACTCGCTGATTGCCAAGAAAAAGCACCTGAATTATCAGAATTGTTCATAGTGGAAGGAAATTCAGCTGGTGGTTCTGCTAAACAAGGAAGAAATCGTAGAACGCAGGCTGTGCTTGCACTTAGAGGAAAAATATTAAATGTTGAACGCGTAGCTTTAGATCGTGTTTTCTCATCAGCAGAAATAGGCTCTCTTATTACAGCAATTGGAGCTGGCATCGGAAATGATGGTTTTGATGTTGATAAGGTTAGGTATCACAAGGTTATCATCATGACGGATGCAGACGTTGATGGTTCACATATTAGAACTCTGCTTTTAACTTTCTTTTTTCGTTACATGCGTGAGATAATTGAAAGAGGGTATTTATATATTGCGCAACCACCGCTCTATAAAATAACGAAGAGTGGTAAGGAAATGTATATCAAAGATAATGGATTAATGAATGATTACCTTATTGATTCTGCCGTAAAAAAATTAACGCTAAATAGTAATACCACATATTCCGGTAATGACCTACGTTCTATTTTAGATAAATGTTTTTACATCTCTAACATAAGTAAGAATTACTCGAGAGTAGTGCCACAAGATGTACTGGAATCGCTTTTATTTCTCTATAGGAAAGGTGGTTTATCTTCATCTGAAAAGATATCAGAGTACTTAAATAATATCTTTAGTGAATACGAATGGAGTGTAAAAATTAATGGTTCAGTTAATATTTCAAGACTGCATCAGGGACTGGTTGATAAATATAAATTAGATAATTCTATGTTTGAAGCTAGTGATATACAGGAATTTATGAATCATTCCATAGGTATTGCTGATGTATTTGACACTGTCTCAATGTTAGAGTCGCAAGACTCTTCAACTAAAATCACTTCTCCTAGTTCACTTATAAAGTCAATTATGGAATATGGTCAAAAGGGATTAACACTACAAAGGTTTAAGGGTTTAGGTGAGATGAATGCAGATCAGTTATGGGATACCACGTTAAATCCTGAAACTAGAACCTTATTGCAGGTAAAGATTTCAGATTGCGAAGCAGCAAATGCTATTTTTTCAACTCTTATGGGAGATGTAGTTGAACCACGACGTGATTTCATTAACAATAACGCCTTAAATGCTGAAAATATTGATATTTAGATTTTTTAAATTTAGAGAATTTATATTCAAATATTAATATCTAGAAGGAGTAACCTTCTAGATAATAAATATGCAATATTGCAAAACTTTAAGTTAAAGATTGTACATTAGGTATGGCTTGAGTGACTTGAGTTTGATTTAATTTTCCTTCTTCTTGTGCTTCTATACTTCTATTTCTTACTGCATTGTGAAAGGACTGTATCTTTTCATCAGAAAGCTCATGTTCATTTTTAATTAATGTTGTAATACATGAAATTTTAAGTGTATCTGAATCTACTCTTGGAGGATAATATTTCTCTTCTGGGTTAGGATATTTTATGAAAGATACTTCCATACCGGTTTTTTGTTGGATATTCTCTTGCACCGATTTAAGTAAAAGTTTTATTTTTTCATAATTATTACCTTGTAATGTTTCAATAACATTGTCACTAGCATCATTATAAACTAACTGCTTAATAATTGGTAAGTTAAGAAGAATCAAATCTAAGGTTTTTTTGTTACAATATAATCCGCCTTGCTGCTCTAGAGAGTATAGCTTATCTATCATACTATTTCTATTAGGGTTAACCATGAGGTCCTTTAATGAGTGAGTTAAATTATTCTTCTGAAAATAATTCAGACTAGTAAAGCAATATACTAAAATTAAATCTTGATTGTTAATGTATCTCTTAAAATCTTCATTACTCATTAAATCATCACAAGATGATATCTCTAAAAAATCACTCGAGTAACCAGTTTTGAATAAAACTTGAAAGAAATCCTCATTATTTGCTATTAAACAGTGAAACTTATCATCATTTAAGCGCGGGAAATTATTCCAGTTACTACAATATTTGTCATAATTAAAAGAACCACTAGTGCAATGACTCCCATGGCTAATGAATAATTCTAATATATTAGAATTAACGTTTATTAATCTATCATATCTACCTTTAGAAAAAAGGTTAATTATGATATCTTTGCATATTTACCATAAACAAGATCTTTATTACTACGCTGCTTCTTATTAAAGTACTCAATACCTCTTAAGATTTTATCTAATATATCTGAATGACTGTTAACTGTTTGTAATTGCTCATCTGATAAGTCACTTAGAACTTCTATTATGTATGCTTTTATTTTCTTGTCTGTTAACTTCTCAACAGAGGCTTGTATATTATTATAATTGGTTAATTTATCAGTGCTTAACATTATTATTCCTCTCTTATAATTTATAATTAAATTATATTAATTTTTTAATTAAAATCAATTATATTAATATAGATTGAGAAATTTGCAAAATTTGGCTCTGGAGGAAAATTTAAATTGTATTCATTCTACTATGGCTCTATATATATTAGATATTTAAGTATAATTTAAAATGCTGCCAAAAATTACCACATTAGAAAATAATCTTCGTATTGTAACTGACTTTTTGCCTAGTGTGGAGTCTGTAGTCTTAAGCCTTTGGGTAAATGTAGGCAGCAGGTTTGAGAGTGAAAAAAATAAAGGGATATCACATTTTCTTGAGCATATGGCATTTAAAGGAACAAAGGCCAGAACTGCTTTGGAAATAGCTAAGGCTTTTGATGATATAGGTGGCAATTGTAATGCTCACACAGGTAGGGAAAATACCGTTTATTACGCTAAAGTGTTAAAAAACGATGTAAAAATTGCAATTGACATCTTAACAGACATAATAATGAACTCGACTTTTCCTGAGGATGAAATAGAACGTGAGAAAGGTGTGGTTTTACAAGAGATTTACAGAACCAATGACTCTCCAAGTGATATTATATCTGATAAATATATGGAGACAGCTTACAGTAGGCAATCTTTTGGGCACTCAATACTGGGCTCTCCAGAAACAGTTAAGGCTTTCTCGCGTGAGGATTTATTTAACTATACACAAAAATATTATTACAACGACAATATGATTTTTGCTGTTTCAGGCAACATAAGCCATGATGAAGTTGTCTCTCTAGCTGGGCCAATACTTGCAAAAATTAAAGGTAAAGAACGTTGTGAGCTGCAAAAGTCAAATTATACAGGTGGTGAATATTTAGAGACTAGGGATTTAGAGCAAGTTAATATCCTCATTGGATTTCCTAGTATTTCTTATTATGATGATAAATATTACACTATGCTAGTTTTAGATTCTATTTTAGGTAGCGGAATGTCTTCGCGCCTCTTTCAAGAAGTAAGGGAAAAGCAAGGCTTAGCTTACGATGTTGGTTCTTATCATTCAACTTATCGTGACACTGGTATTTTTTCCATCTATGCAGGAACAGATAGCAATAATCTACCGAAGCTTTTAAGCACTATTGCTGAGGAGCTGAAAAAACTATTAAACGACTTAAAAGAAGAAGAAATAACTAGAGCTCATGCTAAAATTAAGTCTGGTATAATGATGTCGAGGGAAAGTAACTATACCAGAGCTGATCTGCTGGGGCATTGTTATTCTTATCATAATCGTTACTTAAGTGCAGAAGAGATATTAGATAAGATATTTTCCATTGGCACCAAAGCAGTAAAAGAGAACTTAGAATTTTTATTATCTCAACATGAGAAGCTAACTGTAGCAGCAATAGGTAAATTAGATAAAATGCCGAGCTATGATAAATTAGTTGCAAGTTTTAAACTTGCTAACTAGCGGATACATAAGCTATCTGAATCTTCAAGTTGAAAATTTCCGTAATTGTGCTATAATTAAACAGACTTAGCTTAAGAAAGCTTGATATCTTAAAGGTACTTTATGACATATCAGATAATAATATATTTAATTATTATAGCTGCTATTTTGCTATTTTACGTATCAAGAAAAATTCATTCAAAATCTTATGCCAACAAATATACAGCTGATAATGATCAGGAGTTATGTGAAGAAGATTTAAAGCTATACAAAGAAAAGAAAGAAAAAGAGATATTAAAACGTCAATTGCTGTTGAAAAGTTATAGTAAGGATAGCTTAAATGAAGCTGCTATAAACGATACAAAAATTGTCTCAGTAATAGAACCAATAGGAAAGTGGACTAAACTGGTGATGAATGAACATTTTATGAAGCTCATGAATCTAAAACATGAAAGAAAGGGTGGGTTTTGGCAAATCTTTGTTAGTATGCAGGGGATGATGCAAGGTAAGTCTAGATATAAGGGAAGATAGATAAATTTAAAGATTCGATCCTAGTTTTTGAGTAAATTTAAAATCATTTACATTCTTTTATCTTAACTGCAATCGATAGACCAACCGCAAAAGTTGCAATACCAACAACAATTGCTGTCAGCATCAAAACATGAGGGAGTGGGTTACTATAGTTAGTTACATTTTGCTGAAGTATTGGAGGGTATGAGTTTTTAACATAACCTAAAGATATATATAACAATAAAGCGGAAGTTTGAAAGATACTGATACCAAACAATTTCTTAACTAAATTTTTATTGCTAATAATAGTATATAGCCCTAGCGTCATTAAAATTGCAACTGCAGCGTAATGATACATGCCTACAAATGTCATTTTCTACTCCTTACTGCAAAACTAAAATATATAATAAGCATAGCCGAACATACTGTCAGACCTACACCAAGTTCTACTGTAAATATGCCTATTTTTTGTGCGGTTAAATTATCAGTAAAGAGCACATTATATGATAAAAATTCTGCGCCTAGCAACATTGTAATAATTCCTGTACCCATATAGATTAATACTCCCATGCCACTTAAGATTCTTATAAAAGAGTAGGGTATTGCTTTTAAAGTAGCAGCAGGGCCAAAGAGCATTGCATGGAATATAACCCCTGAGGCAATAATTATTCCAGCTTGAAACCCACCACCTGGGCTAAAATCACCATGAAATTGCACATATAGGCCAAATAAAACTATAAAAGGAATAATAAGCGCTGCTATTGCCTGCAATATAGGACTTTTAATCATTGTGCTTTTCATTTTTTAATATGAGGGAAATACCGATAGCTGCGATGAGTACAACAACAGTTTCACAAAGCGTATCGTAGCCACGAAAACTAGCCAAAATAGCAGTAACAATATTGGGAATGCCAATTAGACTATTGGTACTCTCTATATAATAAGGAGTTACATGTTTGTGTATAGGTGCATCTGTGTTGCCAAAACTTGGAATGTTTAGCATTACATACATAAAACAAACAAAAAAAGGCAACACTGCGCATAATGAAAGTAATTTTTTATCTGAACTTTTGGCATTATGGTTTTTGATAAAAGATAGCGCTGCTAAGGTAAAAATTGTACTTATTCCTGCACCAACACAACTTTCAGTTATCGCTACATCTGGTGCGTTAAGCAGTAAATAAATAAGTGCCATGGCAATGCTAAATATTGACATAAGCAATGTATTTATGACCAAGTTTTGCACAAAGCTAACTGCTAAAGCGGTAACAATTAATATTGAAAGTAATATACAACTTATAGCTTCAATCATGTTTATTATTTTGATCATTATAACAGGTGCGTGCAAGAACATGGCTACTAGTTGTAGAAGTGAGCCATATGAGGAAAATTATTAATACTATTTTTATCATATTCATTGATAGCTCATTTTGTATTAGGACTCCTATCAATATTAATGCTGAACCTAATGAATCAACCATACCAGCTGCATGTACCTTGGTAAAAAATCTAGGAAATCTAACTATGCCAACAGTTGCAGTAACAACAAAAAATATACCCACTACTACTAAGAACGTTCCTAAATATTGCAGATATATCATGTATCACCAAAACTTTTATCTAAAAAGAATTTCATAAACGCTACAGTAGATGTAAAACTAATACTAGCATACACTAAAGCAACATCGAGCAAGAATGAGCTATTGGCTATTACTGACATTACCACCACAAATAAGATAGCTTGTGTTGAAAAATTATTCACTGCAAGCAGCTTACTGTAGATATCATTTTTCTTTGATATTGTGCAATAAAGCATCACACCCATACAAAGAGTTAATATAAAAGCAGCACAATAAAAGACAAACTCCATATAGCACTAAGCAATATCAAGTAAATATAGAGTAATCTGCATAAGATAGCAAATAAGTTTTTTATCAGATAAATAAAAATATTTGTTATTCCAAAAAAGGAATAATATTAAAATAAATATAAAAGTAGTTAATTTTTAAGCTAAATTTGGCATATGGCCTGTATAAAGTAGAATGGCAGCAACTAGCACGACCCAAGCTAAAGAAATAGGTAAAAACACTTTCCAACCTAAACGCATAAGTTGATCATAACGGTAGCGCGGTATGGTAGCTCTAATCCAGATGAAACAGAATAGGAGAAAGACTATCTTTAAAATAAACCACACTAAACCTGGGATTTTATAAAGTAGGCTAATGTTTAAAGGTGGGTACCAACCTCCAAGGAAAAAGATAGTCATTATCGCACTGACTAAAATCATATTTGCATATTCACCAAGGAAGAACAGAGCAAATGGCATAGATGAATATTCAACGTTGTATCCAGAAACAAGCTCTGCTTCTGCTTCTGGTAGATCAAATGGATGGCGATTGGTTTCTGCAAGTAGTGAAATAAAAAATATTACAGCCATTGGCAGAAGTAAAAGATCAATCCAAAAAGGCATATTGTGGCGGATTACAACCATCTCTCCAAGTTTTAGTGTTCCTGATGTTAGCACCACAGTGGCAACAATAAGGCCAATTGAAACTTCATATGAGATCATTTGCGAAGCTGATCTTATTGCCCCTAAAAAGGCGTAATTAGAGTTACTTGACCAACCCGCCATAATTATGCCATATACGTTTAAGGAGGATATGGCTAAAAGGTATAGAACACCAACGTTAATGTTAGCAATGGCGTGTGGCATTATGATTTGTCTGCCATTTTCCATGATAACATCAGCACCAAAAGGAATCACAGCCCATGCAACCAGTGCTAAAACAAAAGTCAGCATAGGAGCGATTCTAAAAATTAGTTTATTAGCTTTAAAAGGTACAATTGGTTCTTTAAGTAGCAGTTTTATCGCATCAGCAAATGGTTGCAGCAGCCCGAAGGGACCAACAACATTCGGTCCGTGCCGCAGCTGCATCGCTGCAATCACCTTGCGTTCAAAATACACAAGATAAGCAACTGAAAGAAGCAGCGGTACAATAAGAGAAATAATTTTAATTATCAGCATGTTCATATATCAAGATCTTTAATAGTTTAGATACAGGCAACAGGGGTAAAAATCAATTATTTTAAATAGTAAAATACTAATTTAATTACAAAATTAGTAAATATTTTATCTTTTTATTGTAGAATTGGTAATATTAATTAGTAAAGAGAGTAATATGCCTTATAAACCAGTAGAAGTAGCAAGACATATATCAATATGTGGTTCTGATGTAGAGAATGAGCGTAGTAGAATTGTTAACAAATTATTAGAATATCGAGACAACAAAGATATAGAAAGGGTTAGTGATACGAAAGAGGTTGATCATATTATTAACAATTTTAGTAAAGTATTGCATACATTACAATGGGACAATGATTCTCCTCCTGATAACGTATGGTGTGAAAATGTTGCTACTCTGAATGCACTTGGTAGAAATATATCAAGCTTAGTTGAAGATCAAGCTAGACTAGGGAGTACTGTAGAAAGCTATTGGACGTTATATGAAGAGAAAGAAAATCTATCTAAAAATAATACTGAGTTAACCACCAAAGTCTCTAGTTTAACAAAAGAAAAAAGTCAATGTGAAACGCAGCAACAGGAATTAACTCAAGAAAAATCTAATTTAGAGAGCCAAATCAGCAAATTAACTGAACAAAGCAAAACATTATGCAATGAACTTGACGAAACTCAACTTGCAATGGATGAGACACATCATGATTGTATAAATCTTATATAATTAAGATTATTCAGTAAAAAAATTTTATCAATATTAATTAAGGAGTAAAAAATGGAAAAAACACTAAATTTACCAGAACAAATTTCACAATTGAAGACAGATAATAAAAATTATCAAGTTCAAATTGAAAAATTGAACAAAATTGTAGAAGCTCAGAAGATTCAAATTGAGGAATCAACAGGACAATGCAGTAAACCTGATACTACATCCAAAGTAGATTTGGGATTATCGTGTGAATTTAATCAGTTAATTCTCAATGGAAAATTCACTGGACAAAATAATGAGCTTGATACGTCAGGTAAAATGAATTTAGGGCTGTTGTGTAAGTTTGATGAGCTCAGTTTAGAAAGCAACTCTTTAGAATATACCCATAATGACATTATATAATTGAAATTTTAATTAAGGAATTGCTTTAATTAACGTAAAAAATTCATGGAGTAAAAAATGGCAAGCGTAGCAGAGCAAATTACAGCGGCAATGAAAGAATTTGAAAAAGTAGTTAAACTAGCTCAAGGCCTAGGTGATACAATAAAGAGTGTTGACACAGCAAGTCAAACTGTAACAAAGAGTATAGCACAAGCAGATACGGCAGTATCTAAGAATATAAAAATATTGAACGATAGTGTTGAAGGGCTTTCTCAAAAGAATCAAGAATTAGCTGGTAAAATAACAGGCCTTTCTCAAGACGTTGGAAAATTAGAAAATCTGGTTAAAAGCAATAAAGACTTGTCAAATAAAGTGGAAGAGCTCACCAAAGGCGATGGAACGATCTATAAATTGCAAGAGAAAATAACGCATCTTGAAGAATTAATAGGTAGCTCAAATAAAAATACAGGGTTGTTCAAAGAAATAGATAATCATTTCACTGAGCTTATAGGCTCATAGATTTTGGCCTTCTATATCAAGAAGGCCATTAATTTTTAGATATTTATAACAATGGAGGCGATATGGCTGATGGTAAGATTAATTTAAAAAGCATCAAAACTGAGGTTGATAAAGTAGGTAGTATTAAAGCTGAAACAGCAACTATCAAAACTGCAACCGATGAAATAGCTAATATTAAGACTGCAACCGATAAAATAGTAAGTATCAAAGATGCAACCGATGAAATAACTAATATAAAAACTGCAACCGATAAAATAGCAAATATAGAAAATAAGGTTGGCACAATGGAAGCTAAAATCCAAGCGTTAGAAAGACTTGTAGGCACGCATGATCAAGATGATTCGAAAAATGACACAGGAATATATGGAGCGATATATAAAGGTTTTAATGATCTTATAGGGGAACCTTAAAGGTTAATATTTTTTAAGTAATAAATGAATTAATAAACTAATTATAGGAGATAAAATGCCGAAACCTACATTAGCAGCTTTAGGTAAGCAACTTAATAATCTAGCAAAAAGTCATAATGACCTTAAGGCATTAGTTGATCAATTGACAAAAGGATTAGACCCTGCTTCTACAAAAGAAATAGAAGTGGGTTTAATAAAAGGCAATGAAATAGCAAATGGTAGACATGAAGCAAGGCTAGAGCTGAATGGCAAGAGTGAAGATAGTATTTTTTCACCAATTGGATATTATTTTTACGACAATAAAATCTATATTTACGATCGCTTTAAACCTGAAATTAGTATTGATCTGCCACCGCAGTATCACTTTTTAATGGTAGTAAAAACCGAAGAAGACGGGTATAAGTTAGCCTTTTGTAACAAGGGTGGTAATGGATTTTATGGTATTTTAGATGATTATAAACATATAAACCCAGTGGATATAAAGAGCACAAAAAATATTGATTTTGCAAAGTATTATAACAAAAATCATTCTCATCCATCATTTACCCTTAAAGCAAGTGATAACAATTACCCTAATTCTCAGCAGTATGGGGTAGATGTATATGAGATAGGCAATGGAGAAAAAAAGGTAGGATCACTCATAGATGAGTTTGGTCACTACGATAGCCAAAACAAGTTCCATTATTTTAATAATCATTTAGGAACTCAAATTTACGATCCTCTTTCATTTACTATCACAAAAGGGGATAATCAGTGTTCTTTACATCAAATGAAAGCAGGAACAGATAATGTTGATTTTACAAATGATGCTATGGCATGTAGCTTAGTTGAGTATGTAGCGAATTATGTGAACGGTGTATATTTTTAGCTAATTAGCTCTTTCATGATTTCATTAGCTCTTTTTAAGATAGAGTCAGGAAAACCAGCAAGTTTTGCAACGTGTATTCCATATGATTCATCTGCTACTCCTTCTGATATTTCATGCAAGAAAATGATCTTTCCATCCCATTCTTTTACTTTTACGTAGAAGCACTTTAAGTTATTTAAATATTCACTTACTTTCGATAATTCATGATAATGAGTTGCAAAAATTGCACGACATTTATTAATATTATGCAGATGCTCTATTACTGCCTGTGCTATTGATAGTCCATCGTGGATTCCTGTGCCTCTACCGATCTCATCCAGTATTACTAAAGACCGGTCGGTAGCTTGATTTATTATTGCAGCAGTTTCAATCATCTCTACCATAAAAGTAGAATAGCCAACTGTGATGTTATCGGATGCTCCTACTCTGCTAAATATTTTATCAATAATTCCAATGTGCGCGTATTCTGCTGGCACAAAAGAACCCATCTGCGCTAAAATCGCAATTAAAGCATTTTGCCTTAAAAAAGTACTTTTTCCAGCCATATTTGGACCAGTAACTAAATAAATACGTTGCTGTCCAGCTAAATTAATGTTATTGGCCACAAACTTGTTATTTATCCCTATTACTGGGTGACGGCCTTTTACAATATCGAATGCATAACTATCATCAATTATTGGTTTAATGTAGTTATTTTGCATAGCAAGTTCTGCAAAAGCTGTTGTTAGGTCAAGCTCTGCTATGGCATGTGCAGTAAGTGCTATCTGCTGAGATTCTTCAGCAATTCTTGCGCACAATTGACCAAAAATTTTAACTTCTAAGTTTATAGCGCTGTCTCGTGCCGTAATTATTTTACTCTCTAGTTCCTTAAGTTCTGTTGTGGTATAACGCAGACAATTTGCTAAGCTTTGCCTATGAATAAATATGTCTTGGTCTATTTTATGATTTGCTGAAACTTCAACATAGTAGCCTATAATATTATTATATGATATTTTTAAAGTGCCAATTTTAGTCAAACTACGGTAAGAATCACGCAACTTATCAAGAAGCTGATTGGTATTATTTTGTATGTAGAGTAGCTTATCTAACTCTGGATTATATTTTGGTTTAATAAATCCACCATCTCGTATATTGCTAATATTATTTGCAATTAGCGCTTCATCTAGAATGTCTAATAAATCATCATGCTTTCCTAAATTTTTACAAATAAGCTTAATTTCATATTCATTTATGGAAGATAAAATCTTAAATAATTTTTGAATTTTATCAAAACTAAGACCAAGTAAATACATATCTTTTGGTGAGCCACGCCCTAGCAGCAAACGCGATAAAATTCGTTCTATATCGGGAATATTTTTTAATATTTCCCGTATTTGCTTGCATGTGGTGCTATTTTTTACGAAGAATTCTACAACTTTTAATTTTGTATTAATGACCTCAGGTGAAATAAACGGAGATGATAAAGTTTGTTTAAGCAGTCGTCCCCCAGACGCAGTAACTGTATGATCAATGGCTTTGAGCAAAGATCCTTCTTTTTCACCAAATTGAGTTGTAAAGAGCTCAAGATTCTTTCTTGCGGAAATATCAATTAGCATGAACCTTTGTTGCTTAAATGCTTTTGGGCACTCAAGTCTTGGTAACTTTCCTTTTTGTGTGATTTTAACATATTCCAGCACCGATCCACATGCTGCTATTTCTAACTCTGTAAAATTTCCTAAAGCTTCCAGTGACTGCAAGTTATAAAATTCTAGTAATGTTTTATTTGCTTTACTATATTCAAAAAAACTTTCTGCATGTTCAGTTAAAGATAGTTTATAGTTTTTTAAGATTGATTTTATTTCTTCATTATAATCTAGCATTCTATCAGATATTAGTAGCTCTTTTGGTGAAATGCGGAGCAAATCACTACTTAAATTATCTGAGTTTGTAGACGAGTAAAAAAATTCGCCAGTTGAGATGTCAACCCAAGCAATGGAGTATTTTTTTTTATCATACACTATACATGCTAAATAGTTAGAGCTTTTATCTTCTAAAAGCGTATCTTCAATTATAGTGCCAGGAGTAACGATGCGTACTACATCACGCCTGATTACAGATTTATGACCTCGCTTTTTTGCTTCTTCTGCTGTTTCTAATTGGTCGCAAATTGCGACTTTAAATCCTAAGCTTATTAATTTATGCAAATATGATTCACTGCTATGAGCTGGCACTCCACACATTGGTATCTCTTTACCATCATAGTAACCACGTTTAGTTAGTACTATATTTAAAACTTTTGCGGCTTTTATTGCATCATCAAAAAACAGTTCATAAAAGTCTCCCAATCTGTAAAACAGTAGATAATCATTATAATCTTTCTTAAGAGAAAGATAATTTTGCATTACTGGAGTTACTTTCTTCTCTGTGATTAGAGTCATATAGTTAACTTATTCTTAATAAAAAAAATTTATAATTTTTTTACTACTTTGATAGTATTTAATTTTTATGTATAATTGATTTTTTATGGTAATTTAAGTTTATTTTACTATAATATATATTAGTTTTGGTTCTAGAACTAGAAATAGGGGTGATTAAAATGATAAGCGGAATAGTAAACAAGATAAAAGCTGGTGCTGAAAAATTAGATCATAATGTATCACAGCGTCCTTGGAGTAGCTCAGGGTATTTGCCTGGTTCGTGGTTTATACCTAAGGCAGTGTATGGAGCTTTAAAATATCTAATCTATCATCCTACTCGCCTTACTATTAAAGGTTTTCCATATGTTGTTAATTTGGAGCAAACATGGAAACAAAATATACGTCCTAAAATTCCTTTTGGTAATCCTGATGTATATTTTGATGTTAAAGAAAACAAAACTACAAGTAAAGACTATGGCATAAGATTTGATCCTATAATGAAAAAGAAGGGTCATGATGAAGATATAAGGGTAAAAGTGCCAAAATATAAGTTACCTCAAAAGAGTATGCAGCAGTTTGAAGCATGGCTTGAAAGTAGCGAAGAAGATAAGGAAAGTAAAAATTTTACACCTAAAAGTAGTGACAACAAGAAGCTTTCTGCTGGTGAGCAGGAAGCTTATAATAAGCTTATTGAATTGTACAAATTTCTTAAAGAGAATAATGGAACAGTTAAGGTTGAGGGAGGTACATTGGTAATTAGAATAGATATTGCTAATAAAACGCTTGAAGAAATTAAAGAACAGGTAGAACATTGTTATAATGCTTTAGGTATGCCACGTGATACAAAGATGATAAAAACTATTGCAGATAGGTTATATGAAAAAACTCAGGATCGAGAGATTAGTAATGATGAGCCGTTTGCAAAGCAACAATTAAAATCTGCTTCTACATCGCCATCTCATTCTATATCCCAAGATAAGGAAGAAAATATTGATGGAGAAATAATTGAAGAAGCCACTGCACAAGATGTAGGGCAACAGATACCAGGAAACCCTCTTTCTACATCACAATCCCAAGATAAAAATGATACAAAAAATATGGAACCTATAAAACAAATGCCAGATATTAGAAAGGAGGAACAAATGAGTAGCAGTATGAGTCAATTTTCTTTAACTAATCCAGAAGCATTCCCTACTAACATCGTTAGTTTGCAATCAAAAAAAGGGCCTAATGAACTACAGAGTGATTTGGTATCGCGTTCTGAGATAGGGAGGTCTGATATGAATAGTATCAAGAATAAAATTATAGAAGTTGCAGGTGAAGATTTAGGGGATATGTCTTTAAGTACAACGAGTATTAAGTCATCTTGTATCCCAGGAAGTAGAAGGGGTGAAGAATTAAGTAGAGGAAGGAGTCAAGGATAATTAGTAAAGAGATGAGTCCTGCAGTTTATGATAATAATAATGTCTTTGCTAAAATATTACGGGGAGAGTTACCATGCAAGAAAGTATATGAGGATGAACATGTCCTTGCTTTTGAAGATAAGTATCCCAAAGCTCCTGTTCATATATTAGTAATACCAAAAGGTAAGTATATCTCCTTTGATGATTTTATTTATTCTTCATCAGATGATAATATATTACATTTTTTTAAAGTAATAAGAAAGATAGCACATGATTATAAATTAGACAAAACAGGATATAGGTTAATTACCAATCATGGTGAAGGTAGAGAGCAAGAAATACCACATTTTCATGTTCATATTCTTGGTGGTGGAAGTTTAAGGGTTGATTAAAAATTATAATATCTTTTATGATCTGGTTATAAGAGAGAAGTACTAGATAACAATAATGTATAATAGTATTTGTATGGGTAACTATAAGATTATAAATGTACAATATAAAGTACGGATAGAGGGACTTGAACCCCCACAAGTTTCCTTACTAGGACCTAAACCTAGCGCGTCTACCAATTCCGCCATATCCGCATTTTGCAACAAATTATATTTTAACTTACAATAACTTCAAGTGTTCTTTTATTTAGTTTAATAATTTAGCTTCTGAGTTTATTATTATATTATAAAATATTTAGTTAAAAGCAATGAAAGTAATTACAAGTCTATTGCTAGCTGTTTTAATAATAACCCAAAGTGGTTGTATTTCTGTACTAGTTGGAACCGCTATAACAACAGCAACTGTAGTTAGCATGCAAGATAAGTCTTTAGGTGCTACTATAGATGATACTACTATTATGATTAGAATAAATAAAGAACTTTTAAATAATAATCTTTTTTCATCCATTAAAGTAAAAGTGGATGAGGGTAGAGTTTTACTCATAGGAAGTGTGGATTCAGTTGAAAAGCAAGTTATAGCAGAAAGAGTTGCGTGGGAACAAAGAGGGGTAAAAGAAGTTATCAATAAAATAAAGATAAAAACGTTAGATAACAACAGTTCTATTACTGATATAGCCAAAGATAGCTTAATCACAGCGAAAGTTAAGGCAAGAATTTTAAGAAGAAAAAATGTAAAATCAGTTAATTATAGTGTTAATACAGCGGACGGTATAGTTTACTTGATGGGAATAGCTCAAAGTAGCAAAGAGTTAAATGAAGTTATAAAGATTATTAGAGAAATCAAGGAAGTTAAAGATGTTGTTAGTTACGTAAGGTTTATAGATAAATAAGATGTCGCTAAGTATTGCTTTTCAGATGGATAAAAATGTAAATTTTCGCAATGATACTACTGTTACTCTCATGCAAGAAGCCCAAAAAAGAGGGTATGAAATATTCTTTTATACACCAAATGATCTATCTTTAAAAAACAATGAGCCAATTGCATCAGCTAAAAGAGTCATTGCTTGTGATTCTGATTTTAATTTTTCTGAAGATGAGGTTATTCCTTTGAATAAAATGCATATTATTTTCGTAAGACAAAACCCACCTTTTGATATGCGCTACATCACTACAACTTATATTTTAGAGAAAGTAAATGCACTAATAATAAATAATCCTACAGAGATAAGAAATTGCCCGGAAAAACTTTTAGTGTCACATTTTCCTCAATTTACTTTACCAACTCTCATAACAGAGGATTTAGCAGCTATAAAGAGTTTCTATTTAGAGCATAAAGATGTAATTTTAAAACCTCTATACAGCTATGGTGGAAATGATGTGCTAAGGATAAATCATAATGATATAAATATTGAGGTTATATCGCAAATTATGGTTGAAAAATATGATTGTCCCATTATTGTGCAGCTGTTTTGTAATGATATAAATAGTGATAAAAGAGTTCTGTTGCTTGATGGTGAGCCAATTGGAGCAATAAGGCGAGTTCCAAATTCTAATGAAGAAATAAGAACAAATATTCGTCTTGGTGCATCTGTTGAGAAGGTATCATTAAATGATAGAGACCACAATATATGTACTGTTGTTGGATTAGAACTAAGAAAAAGGGGGTTGCTATTTGCTGCAATAGATATAATAGGTGATTATTTATTGGAAATTAACGTTACTTCTCCTACAGGAGTCGTTGAAGTTAATGAACTATATGGCTTATCTCTTGAAAAAACTATTTGGGATTGTTTTGAAGAGAAAGTGCAAAAAAACTAAAAATAGAATAATTGAGACATAATCTAAAAATCTTACCTGCTAGTATTTTAATTATTTATTTTACTATATGCTATTTTTAGCATATCAATATATCATCTGATGTTGTAAGCGAGGGAAATATGGATGAAGAATTGGATGGCATTATATTGGAAAAGTTAGGCAAAGTTAATCTAGATCATTATGGTTCATATAAGATGAGAATCGTGGAATCTCTTTTTGTGCATTCTGAAAAATTGTATAGAGATTATCAACATAGAAGGTGTGATTATGGTGAACATAAAAGGATCAATAGCAATAATTTGTGTAATACCATATATACTACTATTAAACAGATTTGTGATGAAAATACATTGGTCTTTCCCTTTCTTCTGAGTTGTTTTTATAATCAAGATATATTAGGTTTAATAAAGGAGGAGTTAATAAATGATTTGATTAGTAGAAGATATACAAATTTACAACTTAACTCAAATATTGAAGATTATCTACAGAGCAATCATAACATTCAAGCTCAAAATGACTTTTTATATAAAGTATACTCTGATTGTTTAGTAACGTATAAAGTAGCAGTATCTATTATAATAAAAAATAGAATAAAACATCACATTTCTGAATTAACGCCTGAAGAAGCCCGAAGGATATGCAGAAGTGTAAGTTACAAAATAGAGGATTTTGACTGTGATAAACGAGGTAAGCAAATTATTAATTATACTGTTTTGATATGTTCTGCATATACATTTACATCACTTTTTCTCCTTCTAGGTAATGCTAAGCTAAGCAGAAAGCATTCTAGAGGAGAAGCGCTTGCAATAGCATTTATACCTTCTCTTGTTTTGTATCTTGCTTCGCTAATGCTTAAAAGTTTTTTTTATATAGAAAATTATAATATACGTGATAGTTTTAAAGATTTCAATGACCCAAGCTCAGAGTTTAATGAAGTGTATGGTAATGAAGCCCATAACATAGAAAAACAAACTTATGAAAGCTTTGTCTAAATTTCTATAAAAATTGCCATTACACGTACAATAGATAATAGAATAATAAAGTTTTACTGCCCATAAACGCCTTAAGGCTCTACTGCAACGATATAGTTAGCGTTTTTTACGTCCTTCTTCAATATTGAAAAGTTAATTTTAGTTAAAAAATAAACTATAATGGTAATTGTTTTATATTCAAAGAAAATGTTATCAAAAGAAGCATTAATTAATGCTCTTCAGGCAGGCAACCCAGATAAGGTTAAGAAAATATTAGAAGGTGATAAGTTTATTAAAGCACTGATGCGTATACCGTTTATTGGTAGGTTAATAAGAGGGGTAAGGTGGTTCCTTTTTGTAAGACCTAAAATAAATTTTCAGGACGAAATTGGTAGAACAGCTCTGATGCTTGCTGTCATGGAATGTCACATAGATGTTGTAAGGGGGCTCATAAAAGCTGGTGCTAACATGAATTTGCAAAATAAGTATGACGAAACAGCATTGATCATTTCTGTTAATCAGAACGATACAGAGATTACAATCGAACTCATAAAAGCTGGTGCTGAGATAGATATAAAAGATAGAGATGGCGGAACACCATTAATGGTAATACGGAGATTGTAAAGATGTTAGTAGAGGCTAAAGCTAACATAGATATAGAAGATGGAGATGGTAGTACAGCATTGATGTATGCTGCCAGATATGGTTACATAGAGATTGTAAAAGAACTCATAGACAATGATGCTAATGTAAATTTAACGAGTAAAGGCGATAAAACAGAGATAGACCTTACTAATAAAGAAGAAATTGAAAAGATTTTTCAACAATATCAATCTAGCAAGGCACAACAACAAGGCTCTACTTCCTTAGGTGAAGCAGATGTATCAAATATTACTCCCAACGTTGCTGTAGACAATACTCGAAACTTATAGTTTAACTGAGGAAGCAAAATTTGAGTTTTAAGGTAGCACATCTCTTTATCTTTTTACTAATATTTTATAAAATATATTAAATATTAAGATTTAGAGATGTTTAATTTCTCGATATCATTTTCTGACTTATATAATACAGATGATTTGACAAAGCTAGATAGTGCATTTTTAGACTATATCAAAAGTTATAATAAAGATTTATATCATGCACTATGCAAAGCAAGAGAAAACAAAAGTTATGACAGTCAGTTAGTAATAGAGCTTTCTCCTGTGGTTGAAGAATTCATTTCTAAGCTATTTTTTATTGAAGAGGAGGCAGAGGCATTAAGAAAAAAGCATGAAGACTTTGTGATGCTGTATAAATGTAAAAGATTATTTATTCAACGCTATGCATTAAAAAAATATGTAAAAACTGATGATATAGAGATTAATTTAGTATCTAAGAAACTAAGTGTATTCCTGAAATTTCCTCTGCAAGAGCAGGATTTTGCTCAAAAAGCTATATTTTGGTTTGAGCATAAGGAAAAATATCAAGAAGAAGTAGAACTTGCAGCTCAGTATGCTGCATGGATGGCGGATAATAATAAAAATGAGGAGAATGTCTTATTTTCATCTCCCGAAAAAATTGACTATGACAAATTGGTGCCAGTTATAAGTAAACAGGTTGATGACAATGAGGTATTGCGTGTAGAAGAGGTAAAAAGACGTTCTGGATTTAACTTAACACATAATAAGCCTACTTTAAATAAGGCATTGGATAATGCTCACTACTGCATATACTGCCATAAGCAAAATAAGGATAGTTGTTCTAAGGGACTTCTTGCTGAGAATCAAGATTTCAAAAAATCTCCTTTAGATGTTGAGCTTCATGGCTGTCCACTAGAGCAAAAAATTTCTGAGATGAATTTAGTCAAAAGCCAAGGTTTTAGTATATCAAGCTTAGCTATCATTGTTATTGATAATCCTCTATGTGCAGCAACTGGCTATCGTATATGCAATGATTGCTCTAAATCTTGCATATATCAAAAGCAGGATCCTGTTGATATCCCAATGATTGAAACTAAGATCCTTGAAGATGTGTTGAGCTTACCATATGGATTTGAAATTTATTCTCTTCTTACTCGTTGGAACCCACTTAATTTTGAGCGCCCACTTCCTAAAGAAAACACAGGAAAAAACATTTTAGTTGTAGGTCTCGGTCCTGCAGGCTTTACGCTTGCTCATCACCTGCTTAATGACGGGCATAATGTTGTTGCCATAGACGGACTTAAAATTGAACCTTTAGAGGAAAAATTATTACCCATAAAAGATTTTAAATATGAGAAATTAAGCGAGCGCACCCCTGCTGGTTTTGGTGGAGTTGCAGAGTATGGCATTACTGCTCGTTGGGATAAAAACAACCTTAAAATTATCAGATTACTTTTAGAAAGAAGAAAAAACTTTGCAATTTATGGGGGAGTGCGTTTTGGTGGGACAGTAACAGTTGATGATGCCTTCAAACTCGGATTTGATCATATAGCTCTTTCGCTTGGCTCTGGCAAGCCTAAAATGATTAATATAAAAAATATGTTAGCACGCGGAGTACGCATGGCATCAGATTTTTTAATGTCACTGCAGCTTACTGGAGCGCTTAAATCTGACTCCATAGCCAATCTGCAAATCCGCATGCCAATAGTTGTAATTGGTGGTGGGCTCACAGCAATTGACACAGCAACAGAAAGTCTAGCATATTACCAGGTTCAAGTTGAAAAATTCCTCTCTCGTTATGAAATATTAGTAGATGAAGATGGCAAAGAATATGTTGAAGCAGGCTGGAGCACAGAAGAGCACGAAATTGCCAATGAGTATATCTTACATGCGCGTGCAATACGTGCTGAAAAGGAATTGGCAAAAAATGAGAATAGAGAGGCTAAAGTACTAGAATTAATGCATAGCTGGGGTGGCGTTAAAATTGTCTATAGAAAAAACCTAACTGACTCTCCAAGTTACAGGTTAAATAGCAAAGAGGTCAAAAATGCTTTAGCAGAAGGGGTTGATTTCCTTGAAAATTTGGAGCCAACAGAAATTGTAACTGATGAGTACAACCATACACAGTCAGTTGCAGTACTAGATAAAGATAGAAAAGCAAGGCATATAAATGCACGTACTATATTAATTGCCGCAGGTACTGAGCCAAATACAACAGTTGCTAATGAAGATACAAAGCACTTTAAATTGAGTGGTAAATATTTTTCTTATTTTGATTTAAAGGGCAAGGTAGGATTGCATACATTTTCACCTAAAGCAAAAAAGCAAGATTATATCTTTTTGTACAGAGACTCAGGCAAAGCGATTAGTTTTTTTGGTGATTTGCATCCCTCATATAGTGGGAGTGTAGTTAAGGCTATGGCCAGCGCTAAAAATGGCTACCCTGTAATTACGCAACTTCTGAAGGAAAATAATGACGTTAAAATAGAGCATGCTAACGCTTTTTTTGATAAGATAAAAAGTGCATTTACTGCAGTAGTTGTGGATGTAAAGCGCCTTACTCCTAAAGTAGTTGAAGTAATAATTAAAGCACCTATGGCTGCTGCAAATTTTAAACCTGGTCAGTTTTATAGGTTGCAAAATTTTGAAGCCAATTCCCCTAAGATTAAAGATACAAAATTGGCAATGGAGGGTATAGCAGCTACTGGTGCTTCGGTGGATAAGGAAAAAGGCCTTATTTCTACAATTATTTTAGAAACTGGTGGGTCAACAGATTTGTGCTTCTATCTTAAAAAGAATGAACCTGTAGTGCTGATGGGGCCAACTGGCATGCCAACAAAAATTCCTAAAAACGAAAATATCATGCTTATCGGTGGCGGCGTTGGTAACGCTGTACTTTTTTCTATAGGAAAAGCATGTTTGGAAAATAACTGCCAGGTTTTATATTTTGCTGGTTACAAAAAGTTAAGTGATGTTTTTAAACGAGAGTCACTAGAGTCCTCAGCAACTACTTTAGTTTGGACATGTGATGAAGGAATAATAAAAAAAGGAAGAAAGGGGGATCTGTCATTCCATGGCAATATTATCGATGGAATTGTTGCTTACCAAACAGGTAAACTTAGTAAGATAACAATCAACTTAGATTCTATAGATAGGATTATAGTCATTGGTTCAGATAAAATGATGGAGGCAGTAGCCAGTGCTAAAAATACTCTTTTAAGACCATATTCAAAACGTGGGGTAAAAGTTATAGCATCTGTGAACTCACCTATGCAGTGCATGATGAAGGAGATATGTGCCCAGTGTTTGCAAAGACATGTAGACCCAATGACTGGTGAGGAGAGTTTTGTTTATAGCTGCAGTAATCAGGATCAAAACCTAGATTATGTTGATTTTAAATTTTTAAGTGAAAGGTTAAAACAAAACAGTTTGCAAGAAAAGCTTACGGCAAAGTGGGTGAGTTATTGTTTACAAAGAGCCAATTAGGTTTATGTATAAGCTTAATATTATAGCGAAAAAAAAGGAACTAAGAAAAAAATATAGAAAGGTAAGGAAAGAAGTAAGCGAAGATTTTGCAATTCGTGCGGCAAGTTTAATAGCAGAAGCATTTATTGAAAACATCATTATAAGTGAAAATAAAATAGTAGCTGGATATATTCCAAGAGATGATGAGATAAATGTTATACCACTCATGCAGAAACTACAGAGTTTAGGTCATAAAATAGTTGTGCCAATTGTAGATCGAAATAGTGATTGTTTGTTATTTCAGGAATGGAAAGTTGCTAATCAAATTGAAAATTACGTAATACCAAATGTAGTTATTACGCCACTTATTGCTTTTGATCAAAATCAAAACAGATTAGGCTTTGGTGGTGGTTGGTATGATAGAACTATAGAGAAATTGCGCCCACTTGGCTGCAAATTTATAGGTGTTGCGTATGACCTACAGTTTTGCAAGCAATTGCCAATAGAAGATCATGATCAAGCCCTTGATAATATTGTTACTGTTTATGATAAAAGGTGATCCAGAAATTTTGCACCACCGTAATATTGATGGGTTTTATACAACATAGGCAATCATCCTCTTCATATAGTTGATAACATATTCATTGCCATCTAATTGAGCTAGAGTGTCTTTTAAGGGACTAAAGTTATTTATATTAGAAAATGAAGTTTCTAAAGCAGCTTTTAAATCTTGCCACTCTTGTTGATAGTTATTAATTACTGGTTTATCAAGGGCAATAAAAAAGTCTGTAATAGATAATATATCTGTGCCTAATGACTCGTAAAGTTCATGATTTACCAATTGTAGTATTATTAGAAATGAAAATAAATTTGGTAAAAATAGTTTTTTTTGTGGGTAAACTAAGAAAAGTAAATTTATTGCATAAACACAACGTTTTACGTCCTTTAGTGACAGTAAAAATATTTTGCATAAAACAGTAAAGCTAGACTTTATTTCTTCTATTGGTCTACTTAATACTATATCTTGAAACTGTTTATTAATAAATTTTTCTACTGGAACTCTAGGTAAAAAAAGAGATAAATCAACAAAACGCTCCTGCATACCAAAAGAAGTATTTACTGTCTTTTTAACATTGCTTTGAGATTTATGGGTAGCTAAAATAAATACCAGCCCATCTATGTTTAAACTATATTTTATATATTCAAAAAAATCTATAATGTATTTTGTTCGACATAATTCAAGGTTATCAACTAATACATAGATGTTTTGGCTATTACGAATTTTATTTACTATTTCAGTGAACTGAGTTTTAAAATCTTCCATATTTTTTCTTCTTGTATTATAAGCTGTTAGCTCATTTAAAGAGATTTCTGATCTTTCTTTCTTCTCTGCTTCTTTAGTTACATCAACAAAAACAGAGAATATGCCTAGTGGAGACTTGTTAATGAGCTTACCGAGTGTATCTAGCGAAAATAATTGGTCATTTATATTTTTAAACTTACGTACTATGCTTTTCTTTATTTTTTTTGATATAAATAAATTATCGAACATAAAGCTAAGCAGTGGAGCAAGAGGTTGCTCTAAAGCATTAATATTCCATGCATCATAGTATACTGCAATCTCATTTTGTTCCTTCAGGTCTAAAGCCCAATTTTGTAAGAAAAATGTTTTGCCCAAACCAGGATCAGCTTCTAAAGAGATTATATGATGTTGATCTTTAATTACCTTGATGATCTTAGTAAAGTTAATTGCAATGCTTTGATACTCTAAACAGTCTTCCTGCCAAGCTTCATATTTTTTTTCTTCTACTTTTCTCTTTTTAAAGAGTTGTCTGATTTGCTGAAAAAAAGTACTAAACATAATTTAATTTAGATAATATAATATTATAAAAATGATTTTTAATCAATTGTGAAATGTATTATGATGTTATCATTTCAGGAGGTGGTCTACTAGGCTCAATTACAGCTATTGGCCTTAAACGTAAATCCCTCTCTGTTGCACTACTAGAAAAAAATGATATTTTCCATCCTCCCAAATGTGACAATAGGGTATTTGCTATATCATATAATACAAAGAGGCTGCTTGAGGATTTTGGTATTTGGCATTTTATTGAAAGCGAAGCAGAGCCTATATTAGATATTTGTATTCTTGATGAAAATAGTCCAATTTCTGTACATTACGATCATAAGATTGTAAGCAAAGAACCTATGGGTTACGTAGTGGAAAAGTCTGTTTTACAAAGAGCTGTCAGTAACAATTTAACAAGTGAAGTTCATGTATACTCACCTACTTCTTACAAATCTATCTCATGTGATTTTGGGTGCGCAGAAGTTGTCTTAGATAATGATCAAGAATTAACATCTCAGTTACTGATTTGCGCAGAGGGTAGGCATTCAAAATTAAGAGAATTATTTTTTCTACCAGCAATAAAATTTCAATATGAGCAAAGCAGTATAGTTTGCAATGTAGAACATGAAAAACACCATCAATGTCTAGCAGTAGAGTGCTTTTTTCCTGGTGGCCCTTTTGCAATTCTACCAATGAAAGGAGGGTATAAATCTTCTATAGTTTGGACAGAAAAATCTGACATTATCTCTATGCTCATGAACCTATCAAATGATGAATTTACTGTTGAACTTAAAAAGAGATTTGGCTCTTATTTAGGTGACATCAAACTTAAGAATGATAGAGTTTCTTATCCCTTATTTTTTCTCTTCTCAAAGGATTTATATAAAAAAAGGATAGTGCTAATTGGAGATGCAGCACACTCTATACATCCAATTGCAGGTCAGGGTTTAAACTTAGGTATAAAAGATGTGGAAAGCATAGTAGCGAATATCTCTACAGCAAGAGAGCAAGGAATTGATGTAGGTAGTAAGTATGTTTTAGAAAAATACTCATCTGATAGGTATTTTTATAACTGCACTATGGCCGCAATTACTGATGGTCTTAATAGACTGTTTTCAAATAGAAACCTTTGTACTAAAGTATTTAGGAATATTGGACTATTAGCAATTGAAAACTTCACTCCATTTAAAAAATTTTTCATTAGCCATGCCATGGGTATAAGTAATAGATTTAATTAAAATTTTTTAAAAAATTTGCTATTGTAAATATAATATACCATATCTAATATGAATTGAACTAGTGGGGGCAAAATGATCGGATGTGAATGGCAACCTTCTTTAGAAGAGGAGCTTTTTAACGCAATATTTTATAATAATAGGCTGAAAGTATTAAGTATATTGGATTCAGGATTTGATATCAACATAACAAACAATCTTGGACAAACCCCTATCTACGTAGCTGCTGCTATATATAAAAATTTACTTATGGTCAAAACATTAGCTAGCTTTAACCCAGACTTTGAACATAAGAGTGATCTAGGACATACGCCTCTATCCAGAATCCTATTAGGAGAACATAAACATGCAGATGAAGTCTTAAAAATAATTAGAACTTTGCTAAAATCAGGTGCAAAATTAACTACCCGTTGTAACGGAGCTCTTCCTCTTCATATAGCAATAGTAACAGGATGTCATACAGATATAATAAAAGAATTGCTCACAGAAGATACAGTCAACGCAGCAGATTATTACGGATATTTTCCTCTTCACCTAGCAGTACTATATAGTCATATTAACATAGTTAAGATGTTAATAGAATATGAGTACACTAACATTAATATGTCTGATAGAGTTAGAAATACTCCTTTGATTTTAGCAGCTAAAATAGATAATCAAGAAATAGCATATCTTTTGCTGGGTCATGGAGTTAATCCATACTTAAAAAATACCGATGGGGAAGACTTTTTAGCATGTATAATACCAAAAGGTAAAGTATGTAACATAATACATGGCATCAATGAGTTTAGAGTTTCTTTGGAAGCTTTAGGAGAAAGTGGTATCGAGTCTAAAAATAAATTAAATATAGATCCATCCAAACCCGGCCCATATCGTACTAAAATATTTAGAACACACAAAGAGAATCGACCATATATAATTCCAGATAAGTCTATAAGATGTCAGCGTTATAAATCTATAAGGTATCAACGTTCAAGGTGTGAGAACGAATTTAGAGTATATTTGCCTAATTGCGATTCTCCTATGCTTCAAGTGGTACAACATGAAGAGTTCAATAATGAGTTGAATACAGATCCTTCTAGAACTCCCCTTAATCAATTAACAAATATGTGTAATGAATCGTTAGAACTGCCCAGACCAGATACAGTTTTATCTAGGTCTACTACTTCCAACTCATCTTATAATAGTTCATTAGCAACTAAAGGTTCATCTAATGTAAATTCACCTGGTTCTGGCCTTTCTTATCCCTTTATAACTCAATTTGAATCTTTCGCTCGAATATCAAGTACAAGCTCATCTGAATCAGATACGATGCAAAATGCAAAAAGAAGAAAATTAGATTGTACGTTTTCTGATAATGGTGAGAACTTAGAACGGTCAAGATAAAAAATGATAAAATAGCTGCATTTATAAACAAAAACTTATGAGATTTACAAAATAACAACTTCCTTTTAAAGAAGGAAAAGGGTAGAGTAATGTGAGTTTATTTTTATAAAGCATCTCGAAGTCTAGATGTCAAGGATTCAGAAATATCAGATCCAAGAGAATTTATATCTGGTGTATCTACAGAAGTTAGATATTGAAGTGCTAGTTGAGTTATCTAATTTACATCTGTATACTAAAATTGATCTATCAGTAGCCTTACTACGTTTAGATGTACAAGCTTCGCCACTAGACTCAGATGATGATCTTATACCTGATCCTGATAGCCTTTTACGTTTTTGTGTTAAGGAAGTAGTAGCATAAAGCATAGACGAATCTATATACGAAGATATGTGTGAAGTTTGATCAATCCTATACTTAAGTATATGTGATTTATTGCTAGATTCAGATGAACTTACGTTTGATATGTTCGAAAGCACCTTGTGCGTTTTAGGCATGTCAAATAAAGATATATCTGGCATATTATTGAACTGATTAACTATGCTGATCATCTTCTCTGAAGTTGCAAATGCACCAAAAGCCATCCCAGCGTTATTTGGTATTTTATAATCAGCTCTCCTATGTGATAATAATTTTACTATTTCTATATGATTTGCTTCAGTTGCCATAATTAAAGCAGTATTTCCTTCTTCATCTTGTATATCAAGATCAACACCACCACATATTAATATTTTAACAACTTTTTCATGCCCGTTCTGTGCTGCAAGATGTAAGGATGTAAATCCACGTTGATTTTTTGCATTAATAATATGCTTATTATCAAGCAAATGATTAACTATACCAATACAACCAGCTTCATCTGCCAAATGAATGGGGAAATTACCATCAATATCTCCCATGTCCAGCTTTGGACATAACCTCAATAAGGTATCAACTATGGAAATATTATTTATTAAAACTGCTGTATGTAGAAGGGTATATCCATTATTGTGATTTTCAATATTAGTTTGAGCACCTGCCTTCAATAGCTTTTCTATAATATTATAATTTTCATGTATAATAGCAAGATGTAGAGGCCTTCTTTATTTATTGCATTAATGTATACTCCAAAAAACAGCAAAGACTCTACCTTTGATTCATCTCCAGCTTCCACTGCATCACACAGCTCATCTTCTAAACTCATTAATTACCCCCGCATGTCAACTATTCTAAGGTATGCCAAATCTTATATATTGCAAGACTATTGAGAGAGTAAAGTAAATATCTGGATTTTGGTTGGTGTTGGAGAGGGATGTATTTTCTCTAAATTTTATAGTAAATTCACTTTAAATCAGGACTATTGGAAAGCGCGATAGATAGCTAAATTTATGTTTTTGCATCAGTTTTCTAATTCTAGACTTTAAAAAAAATGCTCAATGGGGTTCAAATCAGGAGAATATGGAGGAAGATAGAGTAAATTGCCTTTTCAATTAATTCTCTTGTTTTAGCGGTTTTATTGCATTATCGATAACTACAGTTGTATTAACAGGCAGCTCCGGTAGTGTTCTAACCATGTATTAAATACTTCTTTATCACACCCTCCAGTAAAGGTCAGAGGTGCAACAAATCTTCTTCCATCCTATTATGTTCTCGTCTTTTGCCAGTGCATGTATTTTCTCTCCTCTTGTCCATATTCTCTATATAATCTTTCATCTATATATACGATTGGTCTATTTTGGCAATTTTTTCGATAAATCTTTTTCATCTCTTGATAAATTTTTTTTAATGTGATTTTTAGCTGTTGTACCAAATTGCGCTTATTCCGAACCAATTTCATCTCTGCCAGCTGGATGCTTTTTTACATATTCTTCTAGGGGTCTATTTTTCGTATGAAACCACTAGCTTTTGCTGGTTTTATCCGGCAGATTGCTTTTTCAGCCATCTGTATAGTATTGCTATTCCAACAGCTCCGCAACCTCAGCTTTCGACTTCCCTTTCTCAACCATAGATACCGCTTTCTCCCGTAAATCTAAGCTATCTCTTTATATATTAAAAATTTCATTATACCTTTATCACTTATTTTTGAAAGTACTATAGTTAGGTGCTCGCCTTCAGCCTTAGTATTTCAGTATTAGATCTACTTTAGTTTATTTATAAACACAGCTCTCACAGTACGTTTGATTTAAATTGTACTAAATACAGATATTTACAGGTGAAATAGCTGTAGAGAAGAGAAACATAAATTACGTAGATATTGTCAGTGGTAATCTGATCATCTACATATTCTACGCCGCCCACTATCCAACAATATATCAAACCAAGAGTTTGAACAATTTGCTGTTACTGTTGGTAATGTAAATTCTACAGATGTACAGAAATATATTGAAGAGCAAGAAGCTCATAATAAGCATAATAACTTTAACGTCTCTGAGTTTTAAAACTCTTTATCTGCTTTATAAGCGTTACCATCAGCTCTAGCTGGTTGTTATTGATTAATGATACTTTTGTCTTGCAGTTTATCAATTTTGTTTTGATTTTTCTTATCAAGTTCTACCTTAATCTTATTATCATCTGCTGTATCAGGATACAAGTGGATTCTAATATCTCCCATTTTAGTAGGAAAAGAAATCACTATACCACTACCAACTACATTCATATAATTTCTTTTTCTTCCTACTTTTTCTCCATGAACTATACACTTATAACCCAAGTGTTCCGTAAGGAAATTGCTCATTTTTATTTCTTGCCTATTTATAGGAGGGGAAAATCAGTACAAAAAACACTTTAAAAAATGCAAAGAAGAAGTTAAGAAATTGAAAGAAGAATTCTGTATTATCTTTTGAAGAAAGATAATGACAATAAACAGATCAACATATGGGTTAGATGTAAGAGTGAAAAGGTACTACAAAATGGCAAAAAGCAAAAAGTAAAGCTCGATATGAAAATGTTTAAAGAAGAAGTGAAAGAATTATACTAGAATACAGTGATATTATGATCTATAAAATTGATCAGGTAGAAAAAGAAATTTTTACAGAAAACAACAAACCACTGATTGGTACATTATCACATAATTATAGTTAGTATAGCTTGCAAAATATATCTTATAGTGATCTAGCAACGTTTTTAATAGATAATAAAGATGATTTAATGAAAAAGTTAAGAGAAAGTGGTTTAATGTTAGTTAATTCTATTGACGTTATTGATCACAATGACAGCACATTAGTACATCCATATTCATTGAGAACATTAGTAGCAGCGCAATATATAATAAGCAGCAAATTTGACAATCTAAATATACAGCATGTAGGCTCTAATACTCTTGGCAAAAAAGCACAAGGCTGGTTTTAATTAATCCTGATTTGCAATTAAAATTGTTTAGGTTTAGAATGCTATTTTGAATAGTAATTTCTGTGGCAGAAAAAGCAAACGATATTAGACCTGGTCAAGTTTTAGAACATAACAATAAATTATATTTGGTAGCTAGCATAATGCATACTCAACCAGGGAAAGGTGGGGCTTATATGCAAGTTGAAATGAAGGATATTAAGACAGGTGCAAAGCATTATGAGCGTTTTCGTTCTGATGCCAATATAAAAAGGGCAATATTGGATGAGGAAGAGTACACTTATCTTTTTTCTAGTAGTAATACGCTTACTTTGATGAACCCTAAAAACTATGAACAGATAGTTATTAATGAAGATCTTCTTGGCGATAAAAAAGTTTATTTGCAAAGTGATATGAATATTAAAGTAGTAATGTATGAAGGAAGTATAATTTCTGCTCATGTGCCAAATTATGTTACATTAGTAGTTGAAGAAACTGAAGAGACGATAAAAGGGCAAACTGTTAGTGCTTCTTATAAACCTGCTATTTTAGAGAATGGCCTGCGAGTTTTAGTGCCACCCTTTATCAAGGTTAAAGATAAAATAGTGATACACACACCTGATGATAGCTATTATGAAAGGGCAAAATAATGACTATTACATCACCACTTATAAAAGTAATGATTGAGTCAATACGCAAAGCATCAAAACCATTGGCTCGTGACTTTCATGAGATTAATAAATTAAGATCCTCACGTGGAATAAGTAGTTTTTTGCAAAGAGCACAGTTGCGTTCAGAAGAGATAATATATGACGGTTTAATGAATTATAGGAAGAATTGTGATTTCTTATTTGTAGGTAATAAAGATGTTGCAATAAAAGACGATTACACAGGATTTATTATTGTAATGGATGGCCAAGCTAATTTTATTAATGCTATCAATTATTTTTCATTATCTATCCTTTTTCTAGACAAAAAGAAAGCTATAGCTGCTGTGATTGATGCTCCTGTACTTCAAGAAACCTTCTGGGTTGAGAAAGAAAATGGTGTATTTATGGAAGATCCACAATCTCACATTATTCCAATACGAATTAAAAGCAAACAGGGTTTAAAGGGAGCATTTGCTGATTGTTATAATATTAAGGGGAGCTTACTAAATAAATTGTTATTAAATGGAGTCAATGTGCGCCTTATGGGATCAGCACTTTTAAGCTTTGTTTATGTAGCAGCAGAACGTTTTGATGCATTAATTTGTGGTAATATCAATGAACATAAAACTGCAATTGGTAAACTTTTTTTGCAAGAAAGTAAAGGTAAAGTAAGCATGAATGACAACTTACTTATTGCAGGCAATCCAAATTTATGTGATTCTCTAGAGGATAAACTGAAGCACACTACTGTTGTTACATAATTTTAAAATGAATGTACTAATAGATAGTAATGATGTAAGGATAGATAGATATCTTCGTAGAATTATTCCTAACCTTAAACAATCCATTATAGAAAAGTTATTAAGAAAAGAGTTAATTAAGATTGATGGCTGTAAAGTTAAATCAAACTACAGAACTAAAATTGGCCAGTCTTTAACTATAGAAAATTTAGACTACGTTTCTTACCTAAACTCTGATAAAAAACGTAATGAAAAGATAACTAAAATGTTGCAAAGCAATGTTTTATATGAAGATGAATATATTATATCTGTCAATAAGCCTCAGGGAATAACTGTACAGGGTGGAACTAAAGTTCAAATTAGCATTGATGATTTGTTAGATCAAATAAAAGTAGGAGAAAAATTCAAACTTGTGCACAGGTTAGATAGAGATACTAGTGGTGTTTTGTTACTTGCACGTAATGCAGAAGCGGCAAGTTATTTAATGCAAGAGTTTAAAAACCGAAGAGTAGAAAAGATATATCTGGCATTAACTTCTGGAATACCGACCCAAAATAGTGGTTTTATAGACCTTCCCTTAGTAAAAAAGTATGTCTTTGGGCAAGAGAAAGTAGTTGTTGATGAAAATCTAGGACAAAGTGCTATTACACAGTTTTCAGTAATAAAAAAATGGCAATCTAAAGTTGCATATTTAAAGCTCAAGCCACTCACAGGTAGAACGCATCAGTTACGTGTTCATATGTCTTATATAAAGTGTCCCATTGTTGGTGATGGTAAGTATGGTGGGAAATATGCCTTTATTGCCGGTATTGCAAATAAAGTGCATCTTCATGCTCATTCTATTTCTTTTAAGCTTCCAAATAATAAAATTGTTACAATTACAGCACCAGTTCCTGAATATTTGGAAAGTTCTATAAAACTTTTAGGATAGCAACATCAGTACAGTATAAGAATAAACATCGCTGTTAAGTTAATATAAAAGTTTGAAAGTATTATTAATTCTGATTGACTGCAGTATCAAAAGATTTAGTACAATCTGCCATTATTTGTGATGAGCGACTAATGGGGTCCGTCATATAGAAATTAAACTCTTTGAGCGAAAAAGGAACCTTGCTTAAATTAATATTATGGTTAATGGAAATCCATTTATTTTTTATGACTTTGTTAACATTACGAAATTGTGGGCCGATTGACTCTAATTTTTTTCTCACATCATTTAAATCATCATATGGTAAAGCATGACCTATATATTTAGAAAGATTTTGAATAATCAACCAATCTTCTTTTGCCTCTCCTGGTGGAGGAACAGCAACACTAGTTCTCTGCACTCGTCCTTCAGTATTAATATAAGTTGCAGATTTTTCAACGTAAGTAGCACCAGGCAAAATTAAATCTGCTTTCTGTGCTCCATTATCACCATGATGTCCTTGGTAGATAATAAACGCATTTCCTAAAGAAGACATATCAATCTCATCTGCACCAAGCAGGTATATAACATCAATATTTCCACTGTTTGCAGCGTTTAATATTTGTTCAGTATCCTTTCCTCCCCTTTTTGGAGTAAAGCCAACGTCCATACCACCAATACGACCTGCTGCCTTATGTAGCACATTAAATCCGTTCCAATCTTCACGTATCATGTTAAACTTTTCTGCAATCTTGCCTGCTAGAGCCAAGATTGAACTAGCATCATCTCGAATCAATGCATCTTGACCAATAATTAACATAGGGTTTTTTGCATTATTTAGTGCACAACAAAATGCATGTGTGCCTGCTGCTATTGACTCCAAAATACTAGGATCATCACCTAGCTTTTTAACATCATATAAGTAATCTATGTCAGGACCAACACTTGCTACTACAAAATTTCCACTTAGATAATTTTTACGTAAACGTGCGTTAATTATTGGTGCTTCTATACGTGGATTTGTATTGATGAGCAGACACAAATCTGCATTTTCTATCCCAGCTATGGTAGTGTTAAAAACGTATGCTCCTCTGTTTTTTGGTATTAGTTTAGCTTTATCTTGACGGCAATCTAAATTACTAGAACCTAAACTTTGCATTAATTCTTTTAACAGCAACATAGATTCACAATCCGCCAAATCACCACTGATTGCAGCTATCCTATTTTCTTTTAATTTCTCTGCTGCTACAGTTAAAGCCTCATCCCATGCCACAGGTTTTAATTTACCTTCTTTCCTAAGGTAAGGATGATCAAGACGTTGCACTCTTAAACCGTCGTATGAAAAACGTGTTTTATTTGAAATCCAATCTTCATTTATCTCATCATTCGTTCTTGGAAGAACACGCATAATTTCAAAACCTCGATAATCTAATCTAATGGCGCTGCAAGTTGCATCTAAGATATCTATTGTATTGCAGTGAGAGAGTTCCCAAGAACGTGCCTTAAAGGAGTAAGGTTTGGAAGTTAAAGCACCAACTGGACAGAGATCAATTATGTTGCCAGAAAGTTCGGAACTAATGTGCTTTTTGATATAGGTGCTAATCTCCATATCTTCGCCCCTACCAATGCCACCAAGCTCACAGGTACCGGCAACATCCGATAAGAATCTAGTACATCTAGTACAATGAATACACCTATTCATTGCAGTTTCAATCAGTGGTCCAAAGTCTTTTTTAGGAACAGATCTTTTCATTTCATCCAATCTGCTTAGCCCCCTACCGTATGCCATTGTTATATCTTGAAGATCACACTCACCACCTTGGTCACATATAGGACAATCTAGGGGATGATTAATGAGTAAGAATTCCAGTACTCCTTCTCGTGCTTTCTTAACTTTAGGTGTATCTGTATAAATGGTCATACCCTCTGCAACTGGTGTAGCACAAGAAGCTACTGGTTTTGGAGGACCACCTACCACCTCAACTAAACACATACGACAGTTGCCAGCTATTTTTAAGCGTTTATGATAACAAAAACGAGGAATTTCAATTCCCACAAGTTCACATGCTTGCAGTATAGTTACTCCAGGATCTACTTTAGTTTTTATAGAATTTATAGTAACTTCTACCACTTTAGCCACTTCAAATATTAGACCACTTCAGTGGGTTACCACTTTTATCTTCAACTATACTACCATTGTTATATTGAGCTGCCATATACTCTGCACCAACAGTCCTGTCTATATATTTTACAGGCCTTACTGACTTACCATCATATAGCTTTTGTACAATACCCTTTTTACGTTGTGCAGGATTATTCTTGCTCGCGGTTTTTGCGACTTTTCCACCTTTTGCCATAAAAATTCCTTCGATTTCTTATATAATTTACTATTCTAAGTTTATACAGTCAATTATTTACTTTTTCCAAATAAAAATTGCATCAGTTAATTAGCATGTTAAACTAAGTTTAGCACCCTTAGCTCAGCTGGATAGAGCATTTGACTACGGATCAAAAGGTCGGGCGTTCGAATCGCTCAGGGTGCAGTAATGTTTAATCTAACACATATGCTAAAGTTATTAATTCTTTTACTTATTGTCCTACCAGCAATTTTTAGCAGTCTTATTCCTATTCAAATTCAAGCACTACTATACTCAATAAGCCTAAGCATAAAATCAATATTAATATTTGTTGTTCCCTTTATCGTTTTTGCTCTGACTTTCAGTAGTGCCAGTAGTTTAAAAACTGATACTTTTAAGTTTATTATATTGTTGTTATTTGCAGTTTGTTTATCTAACTTACTATCTAGCCTTCTTGCCTATTTTGCTGGCTGCATGATGTTCAATAATATTCGTGTTATACCAAATATTGAACACGTAAAAGATGATCTTTCTCCTTTGTGGCATTTTAAATTACCAACAATGATTTCAAATTTTCAAGCTTTATTTTTAGGGTTTGCATGCGGTATTATCTCATCTTATACTTCTCCTGAGAAAGGTAAAATTATTGGTGATAAGTTACTTAAAGGAGCTTTGTTTTTCCTGAAAAAATTCCTCTCACCAATAATACCAATTTTCATATTAGGATTTGTACTTAAGTTATTGCATGATCAGGTACTGTCAACTATGTTTAATAGCTATTTTATTATTCTTATTACCACTATCTTTATCACTTATTTTTATATCTTTTTATTATATGGAGCAGCAAGCTCTTTTAAAATAAAAGGTTGGCTTATGAGCATAAACAATATGCTGCCGGCATTTATTACTGCAATCACTACTATGTCAAGCAGCATGGCAATGCCTATGACTTTAATGGGAAGTGAAAAAAATACAAAGGAGCGTAATGTTACATTTTCTGTTATTCCAGCAACAGTGAGTATTCATCTTATTGGTGATTGTTTTTTTATTATTATTTTAACTTTAGCGATAACTTCATCCTTTAATGAGCATTCTTTAAACATAATAGATCATGCTGTTTTTCTATTTTTCTTTTTATTATCAAAATTTGCTATCGCTGCAGTTCCAGGGGGAGGAATAATAGTTATGCTTCCTGTTTTAGAACAATATCTAAAGTTTTCTCCGGCGATGTTATCGCTTATTACTGCACTTTATATGTTACTTGATCCAATCATTACCTCAGCTAATGTTATGGGTAACGGTGCATTTGCTATGTTATTTACCAAATTTTATAAAAAATTAAAGAAATGACCATAATGGCAATTGATACGGCAAGCACAAGATCTTCAGTGGCAATAATTGATGATAATGACAATAAATACACTGAAAGTAGTGATTGTGATAATTCCCATTCTGAATCTTTATTTAAATTAATAGAACTGCTTTTTAGTAAGCACAATTATAACTACAGCAAAATAGACTGCATAGCTGTAGCTATTGGACCAGGAAGTTTCACTGGAGTAAGGGCTGGCTTATCTGCAGCACAAGGTATTAACCTTGTTATACGAAAGCCTCTTTATGGAGTAAGCTCACTGGAGGCTCAAGCGTATGGAATATTTTGTGCTTATCATGGCCAGAAAAATATCAGAGCCGTAATTGACGCCAATCGTGATTTTGTATACACACAACTTTTTAACTGTGAGCTCATTCCCATATCAGAGCCTGAAATTATCCACAAAAATAACTTAGATTTAAGTAATTGTATAACTTATCAAGACATACAGATGCAAAAAATCGATGCTAGCCACATAGGTCTTTTAATACGCCATAAGTTAAGTAAGACGCATCCCATAAGCCCAGCTAAAGTTTTGTATTTAAGAAACTCTTTAATTTAAATAGCCTATTTTACACACTCAATAAAACATATGTAGTACTCCACCATTTTTAAAATTTTAGCTGTAGTGTCAATCAGTATTTCAATTTTATATATTGATATATATACTATATTTAGTATAATAATACTGCTTAACATTTTAGAGATCAAGTAGGGAGAGAAGTGATTGGTTCAAAAGAAGCATTAGCAGTATTAGAAAGACAAATCTTTGAAGCAATACGTAACAACAACATAGAAGGAATGATTGAAATATTAGGTCTAGGCCTTGATATTAATGTACAGGATTACTTGGGACAAACACCTATTTTTTTAGCTGCTTTACGTAATAATTTACCAATGGTTGAAAGGTTAGCAGAACTTGGAGCTGACCTTGAGGTAAGGGATAAGCTAGGAGATACGGTTCTAAGTAAGGTGTTATCAAGACGATACCCAAAAGATGTACGAAATATATCAAAAGAAAAGCAATTATCTATAGTTAAGTTTCTAATAGCATCGGGTGCAAAGCTTACAACCCATGTCTGTGGTTCTCTGCCTATTCATATAGCAATCAAAGAAAGGTGTAGTTTAAATATAATAGGAACACTGCTAACAAGTGATAATATTAATGAAAAAGACATTTGTAGACGTACACCATTATACTTAGCACTGTTATCAGGACGAGTTGACGTAGTAAAATTTTTGTTACAACATGAACAAATCGATGTTAACTCTAGCATAGAGGCAGGTCATGGAGAAGATTCTCCATTGATATTAGCAGCTAAAAAACAGTGTGTAGAGATAGTAGTACTGTTATTATTTTGTGGTGCTATCCCAAGTACAGAGTTTTTTGAACTTAGAATTAAAGGGCCAATGCAATTACTGATACAAAGTATTAAGATTATGTTATCCCAAAGTTTATATCCTATTAACCCTTACCATAAATATTTATTTGCACTATATAAGGAAGGTAATTGGGGTAAAATTGCTTTTAAACCTACTCTTTTTGTTAACTCAGTCTCTAAATTACGTTCATCTGAACGTGAAACTCCTAAAGAGGATCAGCGTAGAATATTAAACGCAACCACAAATAGATCTGTCATTTCTAGATTATATAGAACATCGTCTGCAAGTTCTCCTGGACCTGAAATATATAAAGAGCTTCATCGTAGAATGTTAGATACAGCTACACCTAGATCTGTCATTTCTGAACCACCTAGACCATGTTCTATAATTTCTGTTTCTACAAGCTCTCCTAGACCTAGTACTCCTGAAGAACTATTTACATCGGAAGAATTGAGTGTAAGCTTATCTGAAGCTATTGAGAATATAGAGGTTACTAGGTCCAGCATTTCTGAAACGTCTCAATCCACAACGTTAGATACAAGTTCAGCTAGATCTAGCTTTTCTGAATATTCAGGGTCAAGTGTGAGTTCATTCAGTCCATCTGGATCATACACAGTAGATACTAAAAGGAGAAAATCTGATTACATATCTCATTCTTGATAGCCATAACTAAATTTTACCAGACTATAAGAATGCAATAATCTCAAGAAAAACAATAAACTGTTCATACTTAAAGCAATCTAAGAAAATAGTTTAACTTCATTGTAGTTCTATTACAGTAGTAATTTATGTATTGATTAACATACTATATTTAGTGTATTAATACTGCTTAACATTTTAGAGATCAGGTAGGGGGAGAAGTGATTGGTTCAAAAAAAATGTTAGTAGCATTAGAAAGACAAGTCTTTGAAGCAATACGTAACAACAACATAGAAGGAATGATTGAAATATTAGGTTTAGGCTTTGATGTTAATGTGCAGGATTACTTTGGACGAACACCTATTTTTTTAGCTGCCTTATATAATAACTTACTAATGGTAGAAAAACTAGCTGAGCTTGGAGCTGATCTTGAAATAAAAAGTGACCTTGGAGATACAGTTTTAAGTAAGATGGTGTCAAAGGATAATCCGTATAAGAAAATACCAAAGGAAGAACAATTAGCTATAATTAAGGTTTTAATAAACTGGGGTGCAAAACTTACAACTAGCATTCGTGGTGCTCTCCCTATCCACATAGCAATTCAAGTAAGGTGTGGTTTAGATATAGTAAAAGCACTACTTGCAGAAGATACCATCAATAAAAAAGACATTTTTGGGTACGCATCACTACATTTAGCAGTATTGTCTAATCAAATAAACATAGTAGAACTATTGATAAAACATAATGATGTTAATATCAACATACAGCACAGTACCACAGGAGATACTCCACTGATACTTGCAGCTCGCTATAACCTAAGAGACATAATAGTACTATTAGTAATTCATCGTGCTAAACAAGATTTGCAAAATAAATATGGGCAGGAGCTTTGCAACTTTGTCTCACAAGAAGATATAATGTCTTTTTCACAAACTACTACAACACCACCACTAAAATATATAGAGTGTCAAAATAAGTCAATTACTCAATCTGGCTTAAAAGATAGTTCACATAATCAACACCAAATATTAGAAAATAGACCTGATGAGTCTATTAGGTCTATTCTTTCTGATTTAAGCTCTATGTATAATAAACAGCTTAACCATAATTTACCTGGACCTAATACTTCTAAAGCATCTCAATCGAGAATGTTATCTCCTATACCCAACGTTGTAAGCCCTTTTAGATCTAGTATCTCTAGAGCATCTGAATCAATATTAGATGTAGGCTCATCTAATTCTGACGTTTCTGAAACATCTAAGCACAGCACATCAGCAATTTTAGGTTCACCAAAGTCCAGCTTTTCCGGATCTTTTACAAACAAATTCCAAGGAGCATTAAATATAGATTCACCTAGATCCATTATTTCTGAAATATCTCAATACGAAAACATAAGTTCATCTGGATCTAGTATTTCTGAAGCATCTCGACGTAGAAATATAAGTCCACCTATATCTACTACTTCTGAATCTACAAGATCAAGTATAGACTCATTTAGCCCATCTGGATCATATGCTGTGGATAGCAAGAGGAAAAAATTTAATCATATATTCCTTTGTAATAGCCTTCATTAAAAATTAAAGCAATGGAAAAATGACAAAATCAAGTTGTCTTTTTTAAGATGCTATATGACTTAAAAGATAGGCAACTAGAAAGGTAAGAAAAAGTAGAGATACAAGAGATTCATGTCCAGTATTAGTGATATAGATAAGGAATTTAAAATGGCAGATTTCATAAGGTGGGCAAAATCTAGTTTAACAGTTGATGATGCAGATTCTATAACAACCAGGTATAGCATTTCTTACAATAGACCTCTTTCGAAACTCATATAGAAAATTATAAATAGCAGCAATCAAATTGAATCTCAGAGCAAAACGTTTTCATCTGCGATAATTTTTGAATCTAATCCAATCACATTCTCTATTACCACTCTTTTGCTCATGGGTTCCCGATTTTCTTTCTTTTGTTCATTTTTTATTTTTCTATGTGGCAGCTCTCATGAATTTTTCTTATCCCTCTGTATCCACTATCCGCTAAAACTTTAATGTTTGGTAATATATGTACTTTTGATTCCTTGAATATTCGAAAATTCTGCCATTTGCAAATGATTTGCTCTGTTTTCCTACAATTAACTGCGTTTTGAGTGTATTTCTTACTTGAATAAAATCTTAGTTGCTTTTTAGTGAGAAGAATGTTTGTGGAAGCGGTTTGGTACACGGATCGAAGTGGTTGCCAGTGGCACCAAAAATATACGGCAATTACAGGAGCATACACAAAAAATTCAAAAGATGGTGCGAAAAAGAAATTTGGGGGAAGTTGCTCCAATATACACAACAAGACCCAGATTTGGAAATAATCGATGGTACAATTATCCGTGCTCACGCCTGCTCGGCTGGATACAAAAAAAGCTCAAGAAGCTTTAGGGCGAAGCAAGGGTGGCTTTTTAATCAAGATTCATGCTACTGTTTTCGCTAAAATTTGTTCTCACACCAGGTCAAAGGAACGAAATTACACAGGCTGAAGTACTCATTAAAAACGTTCCATCGTAGTAGGCTGATAAGGGTTATGACAGCAATGCTTTTAAGGATGTAAAACCGCCAAAGAGGAATAGAAAAGTGCATACGATAAGCATATTTACAAAGAGCGACATCTGATTGATTTGGAAAAATCAAAAATTTCAGAAGGATTTTTTTCAGATTCGACAGGACAGCTGAGGTTTATATGGGACTTTTAAACTTCGTTGGTGCTCTCATTTGGCTTAAATGAAATTTTGTTCACATGGCCTAAGTGTCAGATCAAGTTTTATTTAGTACACGTAAAATATTGAAGTTATTTACTATTTTTTCAAATCTTAGTCCTATTCATTTTTATACCTCCTTTAAGTTTTTCCATTAATGGGCATTTTTAGAAGAGTATTTAACTTGCCATGAAAGTTCTTATCCAACTTGTATATACTCTTCATGATAATTTTAGGTACAGCAGAAAATTCACCTTCTTGCTTTAAAGCGCTTTCTAACTTATCCATAGAATCTGTATTAAAACTATTATCAACTAAATCAAGAAATATACTTTCTATTCTTTTAGTGGTATCTTTATATTTATTCAATGAGTGATCATTAGGATATGACGCAATACCTCTAATAACTTTTAACTCACTCATAGTAAAATCTTTAAATGCAATTTGTATGAGCTGCTCTACTATTTCTTCTTTATTTTTTCTTTCAATTAAGTGGCACTTAAGTAATATTTGAGCTATGGAATCTACTGCATTTTGAACTTCTGTGTAACTTAATATGTGAATAATATTATCTTTTACAGTACAACCGTGTAAGCTGTTTTCTTTTTGTAGAAGCTCTATTAGTTTTTCACATGCTGTAGAATTTAGATTTAAATGTTCTCTAGCCATAGGTCTAATTGATATCATTCCTTTATTGATTCTAATATTCAGTTGCGGATGCTTTTGGTAAAAGCAAAATATAATATTTTGATGCTCTAGCTTATCTGTAGCTTCTGTAAAAGCATATTCTATTATTTCACTGTTTATAACGATACCATGTTTACATAGATGATCTATTACAGTTTCAAATTCAATGTAATTAAAACCTTTATTTTTAGTTAGCTGAATAACATCTAAAATACCTTCCTTTGTATATTCTATACTAGTTTCATCTGCAAATAATGTTTTTGCTGCTTTGTTCTTATCTAAAGTAGTAAAAAATCTTATAAAATTTTCTACCTCTTTTTCATCATCAGTTTTTATTATTATAAGGTTACTGCTGATCGATATATTCTTTATCATCACTGCCCCCTTTATTATTTTTTATAATTATTGAATGTAATTTTATCCGTAAAATATTAAAAAATAAGTAACAATGGTATATTATTTTCTCAAATTGACTCTTAACAAAGTTTTCTATAGATATTACTAATCTAGTGATCTAATATATATTCTTTTACTTGAAGAGATTTAGGATTTTCAAAGATTTCTTCTGTTTTACCAGTTTCAATAATCTTTCCCATATGGAAAAATACAACATTGTTAGAGAGTTTTTTTGCTTGTTTCATCGAATGAGTAACCATCACGATAGTAAATTTAGATTTAAGTTCAAGTATTAAATTTTCAATGGTATTTGTTGCCATTGGATCCAACGCTGAACATGGCTCATCCATTAAAAGCATGGTTGGTTTTACGGAAATAGCACGTGCTATACACAAGCGTTGCTGTTGGCCACCAGATAGATCTAGAGCGCTATCTTTTAGCCTTTCTTTTAGATCTCCCCACAGGCCCACTCTAGTTAAACTTTCTTCTACTATTTCGTCTAGTTTTTTTTTTGTTCTTGCCATATTATGAAGTCTTGGTCCATAAGCAACGTTATCATATATTGATTTGGGGAAGGGGTTAGGTTTTTGAAATACCATGCCTACCTTAGATCTGAGCAGAACTACATCCATATCAGAGCTATAAATATTTATTCCATCAATTCTAATTTCTCCTGTAATCTTGCACCCAGAAATATAGTCATTCATGCGATTAAAGCAACGCAAAAATGTAGATTTCCCACAACCAGATGCTCCTATAAAAGTTGTGATTTCTTTTTTATAAATATTTAAATTTAAGTCAGACAAAATTTGCTTTGAGCCATACCACAAACTTAAGTTTTTAACTGATGAAAAAATTTGCGTCATCTTATATTTCTAAGACGTTTTTCATAGAATAAAGGCCTGCAGGTTTTTGAGCTAACCATAGCGCTGCTTTAATTGCACCCTTAGCATATATATTCCTATTTATTCCTCTATGGCTAAGCTCTATTTGCTCACCCTCATTAGTAAACATAATTTTATGATCTCCAACAATTCCTCCTCCACGAGATACAGCAAAACCTATACTACCTTTTTCTCTAAGGTTTGAATTACTGTTGAAATAGTGATTTATTTTAAAATCAATACCTAAACCTTCAGCTGCTGCTTTCCCCAAAGCTATAGCTGTACCAGAAGGTGAGTCTTTTTTGAGACTATGATGCATTTCCCAAACCTCAATATCATAATCTTGACCTAAACTTTTAGCTGCATCCTGCACTAATTTGCATAATAAACTAATCCCTATACTCATATTCGCTGACCATAAGACAGGAGCTCTTTTTGAGTATTTCTCAAGATCAATATCATCAATACCAGTTGTGCCACTAATAAGTGGTTTCCCTAAATCAGATGCAATCTCAAGACATTGAAGCAAACATTCTCTATTTGTAAAATCTATTACGACATCAGATTTTTCAAACAGATCAAAAATAGAATCAGTTACCTCAATTCCTATTTCAAGTCCGATGTTTAAAGCTAAGCCAATATCTAAGCCAATTTTTCCATTTCCTGACCTAGCAATACCACCACTTACCTCTACATTTTCGTAGTTTCTAAGTTCACTAACAATAGACCTACCCATTCTTCCTAGACAACCAACTATACCTATTTTTGTTTTCATATCAATTTTCCTATAGAATGGCTTATAATAAAGGCTTTATATTCATGCTCTACTAAAAATATTTCCTAAAAAAATACCTACGTACAACAGTAATCCAATATAAGAGTTGATTTTGAACATATGTGAACAATTAATTGGATTATCAAAATTTGATTTTTTATATTGGTAATAAAAAACTAGACTAACAGCTAATAGCGTAATATAAAAAAATATATTCAGTCGTGATATTAGTGCCATACTAGCCCACATTGTTAAAGACATTAAATAAAATCTTTTAAGCCATAATTTAGTTTTATCACCAAAATATATAGCAGTTGATTTGATTCCAATTTTTACGTCATCTTCCTTATCTTGATGAGCGTATATGGTATCATAGCCTAAAGTCCAAAATACACAACCTATGTATAAAAGTACAGATTGCAAACTTAAGTTATCTCTAATTGCAGACCAGCCCATTAATGCTCCAAAATTTATTGTAAGCCCCAAAAAAAACTGTGGCCACCAAAAATAGCGTTTAAGTAGAGGATAAACAATCACCATAGGCATACAAATTATGCCTAAAATTATTGTTGTTTTGTTGGTAAGAAGTAAAACAACAAAAGCAAGTGGTGTAAGTAGCATAAGTAAAATTAAAGCTTGTTTTACGCTTAAGATCCCTTTTGCTAGAGGACGGTCCTGCGTCCTTTCAACCTCAGCATCTATTTTCCTATCAAATATATCACTTATTGTGCAGCCAACAGGCCGCATTAAAAATGCACCAATTAGAAATAAAATAGTATAATAAATTATCTGTTGAACGTTATTTGTTGCTAAAGCTATCCCGCTAAGACCAGGAAACAAATAACACCATAGCACTGATAAACAACTATCCAAACGCATCAGTTTGAAATAAGACTGAAGAATGCTTTTATCTAAAAATGCCATATGCAGTTTGTAAACACTGTATTCTAAGTAATTTAACTAAAATAATACAAAAACTCTTTTGCACAAGCTATTTTAGAGAACTTACAATTCTTAATTGTTGTGTTCTTAATTATTATCTTAATAATAGCATGTTTAGAGAAATATTTATGAAATTAAATGATCAAAAAATTCAAGAGTATCAACCATGCAAAAATGGTGATCAAAAATGTCTAGATTATAATAGTTTATGTGCTACTACAGAAGAAGAGAAGATAAAGCAAAAATGTTTTGACTATCATTTATTTTGTTCCATTGCAAAAAATAATATTGAAAGTGTCAGATTTGTAATAAATAAAAGTATCAGATTTTTATTCAACCACTATGGATTAGAAATCCAAAGAATGAGAAAAAGCATAGAATGCTAATTTACCAATTCTCGTTTAGAGTGATTTTATCATCTGATCAGTTACATTTCCCTTACAAAATAGCCAACTGCCCATAAATCCATTCTTCAATTCCGGAAAATTTTGTTGTTGAACTTCTTCTCTTTGCACTAATTTGCTAAATATAGAAACATATATATGGACATGATTTGATGTAATTTTCCCCCTGATTTCTACATACCTCTTGTACTACATCTTTGGTTCTCTATCAACACTGATATTTCATGCCATATGATATATATACCGAATGGCTGCTTTTCCTCTAATATCACCTCAAACTTACCATCAGCTATTATATACTTGAAAGCAATCCCAAATTTGGGATAATAAAAGACTTTACTAAAATGGCAAGCAGTAATCCAATGGTAAAAGCAGCTATAGAGTTAAGAAACAGCACACTATCAATTAAAAGCACTACTATGCTTTACCAAGATTCAAAATTGATTAATGGTTCTTTTTATCCAAAAATTACCGATAAAAGCAGTAATATTCCTAATATAGGAGTAATAATAGGTAGTATACTTAGTAGTATTTTTGCCCTAAAAACTCTGACTTTTTTAGGAAAGAAGTTCTATGATTATTGTAGAGGTTGTAATACATATGGTTGGAAAAATAACAGAAACACAATGACCGAATCATTGCTAGAACAAGTAGAAGACAATTCTACTGCAACTGAATTATCTAATGTTACAGTTGATATAGCAAGAAGTAGTCAAAGAGTTGCAACCACTCCTCTTTAAAATCAAATGTATATAAGCAATGCATTTAGGTTCACTGCTTATACTGAATGTTTTATTGACAAGCAGAAAGCTATCTATAGGATATACTTACTAGTATGAGAGGGGGAATCATGCCAATCAATCAGAGACTACTTGATGCCATTAAGCTTGGTGATGAAGAAGGTGTTAAGCTCTATGTAAGGGATAAGGCTTGTAGTGATGACTATGACTATTATGATACAGATTGTACAGATGTTAACATTCAAAATGATGAGTATAACAATTGGTCTTTATTACATTATGCTATTTTTTATAATAAACCTAATATCGTTCACTTACTATTAGATTTAGGAGCAGATTTAGAAATTAAAACTGGAGCGGGAAGTACCCCTCTTAATCTTGCTGTTCTTTATAATAGAGTTAAAATTATTAAAATATTGTTAAGTAGAGGAGCAAATTTAGAAGCCGAAGCTATAAAAGGAATAAGACCACTCCATTGTGCTGCTGCCAATGGTACAGCTGAAATTGTTACAATATTGTTAGATGGAGGAGCAAATTTAGAAGCCGAAGCTATAAGAGGAATAAGGCCACTCCATTATGCTGCTGCCAATGGTACAGCTGAAATTGCTGAGGTATTGTTAGATAGAGGAGCAGATTTAGAAGCTACAACTACACAAGGAAGAAAACCACTCCATTTTGCTGTTTTTTATAATAATGTTGAAGTTACTAAAGTATTACTGAGAAATAATGCAGATGTTAATGCTGTAAATAATCATGGAGATACTCCATTAAATGTTGCTCGTAGAAAATACTCTTATGATAAAAATTACAAAAACATTACTAAATTGTTAGAAGAAGTAGTTTCCTTAGATATTGCTTTTAAAGAATACTTTAATGAAGAAGTAGCTCACAATAGAACTACAATAAGTAGTGTAATAGAGGGTATGACAATTTCTAATACAAGCAATGGAATTGTCGATATGAGAAATAGCACAATACCTTCGTTGATTACCGCTACTACAGTGGTACCACAACATCTCCACCAAGATCGAGAAAATACCACAAACCTTTTGCTTTCAGGGGGTAGTGTAGAAAATGGTACCTTTGGTCAGGTAAGTAGTTTATCAAGTATTAATGGAAATGGGTTGTTAATGTTTATAGGTTACATATGCACTTATGCTTACAAGAAGATGTTTTCCACTGATGGCCCATCAACTGTTATGAATGCACCTTCGCTTGGTCAAGATCATACTTTGGCGCTTCAGTTAAATTAAACGATAATTAATGAGAGTTAGTATAAAAAACAACTAGCTTGTAGTAAAGCTATTATTTCATATAATTTATACATTTGGTTTTATGTCAGGGCAGTCTTGGTTTTTGTTAGGGAATGGTCAAAAGGAAGGCTATAAAGTTGCATATACAAATGCTCGTATAATTGACCCTGAATCTAAACTTGATATTTATGGCTCACTTCTAACCGAAGGTAAAGTTATTGCTGATTTTGGTGAATCTTTATTTGTAGGTGGTGTACCAAGTGGTATCGATGAGGTGATAGATTGTGGTGGCCTTGTGCTTATGCCGGGGATTGTTGACATTCATGTGCATTTTCGTGAACCAGGGCAGGAGCATAAAGAAACTATATATACTGGCAGTAGATCCGCTGCCGCAGGTGGTGTAACCACTGTAGTTTGTCAACCAAATACTATTCCACCTATCGATAGTATAATACTTGCTAGATACTTAAAATATAGAGCACTTGAAACTTCTCATGTTAATATTGAATTTTACGCAGCAATTACAAAATCTGGAAATAAGTTAACTGAAATGGCATTGCTTAAGGAAGCTGGAGCTGTTGGTTTTACTGATGATGGGTTGCCTGTTATGAATGCTCATATAATGAGGCAGGCTCTTAAGTATTCCTCTATGCTAAATGTTCCTATTGCTCAGCATGCAGAGGATCTGAATTTATCTGCAGGTGGCTGTATAAACGAAGGGGCAGTCTCTGAGGAACTGGGGGTTGTAGGTATTCCAGGCATCTCTGAAGCGGTGATGGTTAGTCGTGACATTTTACTTATGCAAGATATTGCTGATGTCCATTATCATGTTCTACATGTCTCATCTCAAGACTCATTAAGAGCAATTGCTGATGCAAAAAAAAGAGGAATAAATATAACTTGTGAGGTTGCCCCTCATCATTTTACTCTGACTGAAAATGACGTTAGAGAGCATAGCTCAATGGCAAAAATGAATCCACCACTAAGGTCAGAGGAAGATCGTTTAGCTATGATAGAAGGACTGAGATCTAGTATAATCGACTGCATAGCAACCGATCACGCACCACACGATGTTGGTTCTAAGGACTTATCACTTAGTGATTCAGCTTTTGGCATTGTAGGGCTTGAAACTCTTCTACCATTAGCACTTGAATTGCACTATAATCACAATCTTGATTTACTGGATGTATTAGGAAAATTAACCTATAAGCCTGCAGATATTATACATATTCCACGTGGACGAATAAGAAAGAACTTTATGGCTGATTTAACTTTGGTTGATTTAGAATATAGGTGGGAAATTGATATCGGTAAATTTGCAAGTAAATCAAAAAATTCTCCTTTTGATAAAAGAAAGGTAAAGGGGCGTGCAGTTCGTACTGTAGTATCTGGTAAAACTGTGTATATACTGAAGTAGATATTTTATTATAAAAGTGAAATTTGATACTATATATATCTATTTTTGCATTGTACTGGAAACTAAATTTTAGTTACTTTAGGTTAATATTAAAAATTTAAGATAGGTGTTTCGTGAAGATATTGCGTTATGTTACAGTAGCTGGTGGCCTACTTCTTTTATCCTTATTGTACGCTGTACCTAGTTTTATTAATTGGAATAGTAGATATAAAGGCTATATAGAACAAAAGCTAAAGGAAGTATATGGAACTCAAGTAAATATAAATGGTAATATTGAAGTTTCATTCATGCCAGCAAAAATGGTTATTCATGATTTATATATTAAGCATGAAGATGAAAATTATCTATCATCTAAATCTACTACCATAGGGAAACTAGAGTTTAGACCATCCTTTTTATCTCTAGTCAAATTTGCACCAAGTCCAAAAAAAGTAATTATACATGGTTTAGCCACTGATATGCAAAACCTATATAGAATGACCAAAACAGAAAGTAACATTAAAAGTGTATCAATTATAAATAGTGATATCGATATAGGAAAAAAAGATAAAATACATATAAAAATAGCTACTTTTAAAGATACAAAAGCTAACAAAAAAATAACATCTACGTTTACTTTAAGACAAAATAATTGCAATTTAAATGCAAGTATGGATCTTATCAAGCACAACACATATCAAGTAGACGCAAAGGTAAGTTCAAATTTCCTAAATATAGCATTGGTAGGGAAGCAAGATCAAAACTCCTTCAAAGGCAAACTGACAGCAAAAGCAAATAATCTACTTGGTGTTATAAGTGGCACTGAAGCTACTAAACAGATAGCAGATCGAGCTTTTGAACTAACATTGGATATACACGTAAACAATGGTGAACTGAAGGTCCATAACTTGGGATTTAATTCTGAAGCTATAAAAGGGAATGGAGAGATTGTTTATAATCAAAACAATACATATAACGTGGGAATAAATCTTGAGAAAATAGATATGGATTATCTATTTTTTAATCGACGAGAAGTTAATCACGATAGGTTGAATAGCATATTGGAAAATTTTAGATTAATAATTCCAGATTATATAAATGCTAATTCCATAATTAAAGCTCAAGAAGTAAAATACAATGGTAAAATTTTAAGTGACGTTGAATTTAAAACGAGTGTACATAATGGTAAGGCAGGTATTAATCTTGCTCTTGCTTTGCCAGGTAATAATAACAGTATGGGTGTTACTGGTGAAATAAGCAATAACAAGATAGTGTCTAGCTTCAAAGGAATACTTTCAGCGCAGGGACAAGACATAGACTCATTATCTGAATGGTTACTTCCTATTTCAATAAAAGATGATCTTAAAAATAGCACATTTAAGTTTAGTAGTCATGTATATGTTGCACCACGAATATTTATGATCTCGGATGCTAAAATGTTAACAGATGAAGGAAATCTACACGGAGAAGTAAGTGTAAAATACAATAAAAAGATAAATATTATTGATGGTAAAATAGATGTAAATGATATTAACCTTAATAAATATAGCCTCAACTTGTCTACTGAAATAGAAAAAGATAAGTTACCTATGCAGTGGTTAAGAGATAGCAAATTTAACATTAAATTCAAAACCAGTGTTAATAATTTTGTAATCAAGAATAATCAAATAAAAAAAATTAATTTTTTAGTTAATACCATTAAAGATAAATTATCTATAGATGATATTAATTTAGTTGGAGATAATATTGACATAAGCGGTAATGCAAAAGTAACAACAGACTTTAAAACAATAAAACCAACATTAGAAGTAAACTTAAATGGCAAAGAGTTTAATAGTGCTCTTTTCGAATTGCCTGACTTGGTTACAAAAACAAAAGCTTTACAAACAAGAAATGAAACAATGAAAATTATGTGGTCACGTCATGACTTTAATTTTTTAAAACTAAATGAATTCAATGGTAATATAAATATTAATGTTAAAAAATTTAAAACCAAATCTAACATTTTAAAAGATCTTAAATTAAATACTGTTTTAAAAGATGGTTTAATTAGTGTGAAGCAATTTGAATATGGAATAGCAGGTGGATATGTGATTTTTCAAGCCAACATTGGTACTGGATCTCAGCCCTCTTTAGTTTCATCATTTTCAATAGCTAATTTAGATATAAGCCATATGGCAAAACTTTTAGATATTGACAATCTTACAGGTAATATTAGCATGAGCGGCAGCATAAAAACTGAAGGTAAAAGTCTATACGAATGGGTTAGTAGAGCAGTTGGTAAAGTAAGTATTGCAGCAAGAGGAATTAGTTTTGTTGGTGTGGATTTAGATTCTTTCATTGTTAATTTACTGAAGAGCAAAAGCAAATCAGATATAGCTTCACTAACACAAATGTCTTTATATAGTGGTAATACCTTCTTCACCACAATAGATGGTAATGCACAGATTCAAAACGGTATCTGCTCAACAAGTTTGCAGTTTATAATAAATAACGCAAGTGGATCAGTTTCTTCAAATATATCTCTGCTTCAATTTACAACTATCTCCTTCCTGAGACTTTTCTTCATACCATCAGAAAAAAGCAATCCGGTATATATAGATTTAAACTTAACTGGACCGATATGGCAGCCAAAGGTTAATTTTAATATTGATGATTTATACTCTATAATAAAAACTGAGTCTTTGAATTAAAAGTAAATTTAAGGAAAATAAACGATAAAAACTGATTAAAAAATGAGAATTTGTAAGGAATATGTATAAAAAATCAGATTATTTTATCCCCTTCCTCTTATGCAAGTAGCTCCCTTTTCATTACGTTCATTTTCAACTCTTCCAACATGACTAGTAGTTATGTTATCATTACAAGTAATAGTTTTAGTTCCAAGCTGAGTATAATCTTTGCTTCCACGTTTAATTGGGTTATGTATTGTGCCTTCTTTTCCCTCATCACTTGAGATGAGATTGTTAACCTTTGTCCCAATTATTATAGCTGATACTATTGGAATAAGTACAGCAACACTAACAAACGTAAACCCTGATGCAAGAGTAAGGATAGCTAGCGCACCGATCAACATATTTGCAGAAGGAACAAAATTACCTACGGTTTTGCTATCGCTTTCAGGTATTTTACTTTTTTCCTTGTTACTACCAAATTTTTCTTTTAATGACTTAAGTGGATCATTAAGGTCTATTCCTGTTACATCTTGAACAAAACCTGGTAATTTCTCCATTGATTCTGAAGCCCATCTTTTAAATCTTTTCCATCTGCTATCATTTGGATTGTTAAAATAATCAGAGACTTTTTTGATCATAATCTACTAAAAAATACCTTAATTTAAGTGTAACATTAAATTTTAAAAAAATCAATAATTTATAGCTTAGATAACATAGGTATCAGTTTATAATACTAACTTATTGCCTTATATTTAAAGTCATGAAAAAATTAAATATTGGATTGCTTGGCGGAACGTTTGATCCTCCCCACTTTGGTCATCTTTATATTTCAACTAAAGCAATAAAGACAATTGGTTTAGATTGCATATGGTGGGTAGTTGCCAAACAAAATCCATTGAAAGAACAAAGCAATAGTATGACAAGTAGAGTAAATTTTGCCAAAAATATATCCAAATTTAGCAGTAAAATCCGTATCATTGACATAGAAAAAACGGTAAAAAAGAGTTACAGTTATAACACAGTAGTGCTATTAAAACAAAAGTTTCCACATATAAATTTCATATGGATTATGGGTTCAGATAACTTAATTTCCTTACATAAATGGTATAGATGGAAAGAATTCTGTAGAGCAGTGCCAATTGCAATTTTTGAGCGTGGTAAATTATATAAAGAAATTAAATATCCATTTGTTAGTTGTTTTTCATCTTTTTACGTTAGGCAGCCAAAACTACTGCTGAGCTGCACTCCTAGTTGGAGTATTATCAGGATGAAAGTTAATCCCATGTCTTCATCAATGATAAGGCTTTTGACATATTAAACGTAAACGAATAAAACCTTTTTAGTAAGATAAAGAAAACCTATATGCATAAGCCAGTTTTACTACAAGAAGTGATGTCAATCTTGGCACCAAAGGATAATGAGATTTATGTTGATGCAACGTTTGGTGCAGGTGGATACAGTAGGAAGATATTACAGCTAGCAGACAGTAAAGTATATGCAATTGATAGAGACAAGAGCGTACATATTTTTTTTGATGAGTTAGATTCTGCATATCCACAAAAGCTGCAGCTTTTTACGAGTAAGTTTAGTAAAATGAAAGAACTACTTGTGCAAAGTAACATTAATTACGTTGATGGGGTTATTTTTGATATAGGTGTATCCTCAATGCAGCTTGCGGATGGAGAAAGAGGTTTTTCATTTATGCATGACGGCCCTCTTGATATGAGGATGAATCAGTCTTCAGACTATATCAATGCCGAAACATTTGTAAATACACTTAGGGAAAAGGAAATTGCAGATACGATATATAAATATAGTGGAGAGCGTTGTTCCCGTAGAATTGCAAAAGCAATAGTAAATGCGCGCCAAAAGAAAACAATAAAAAGTACTTTGGAACTGGCAAATATCATCCGCTCTGTTATTCCAAGAGGAAAAATTGATGCAGCAACGAGAACATTTCAAGCTATTAGGATATGGGTGAATGATGAACTGGGTGAACTAGAAAAGGGACTTAAAGCTGCATCGGAAATTTTAAATACAGGAGGTAGACTCATAGTTGTTTCTTTTCATTCACTAGAAGATCGCATAGTTAAAAACTATTTCAACCAATTATGCGGTAAAAATTCTCCTGTTCCAACTCCAAGTGAGTTCACCTTTATCAATAAAAAAGTAATTAGACCAAGCAGAGAAGAAACTCAAACAAACCCACGTGCACGTTCAGCAAAGCTTAGGGCTATTATTAAATTATAGTTTTTATGAGCTCAAATTCATATTAAGCACAAGTAGTGTTTTTCGATTTAAACGCGAATTAAATCTATTAAATTCTATTTTTAGGATTATCATAGTATTAACTATTTAGTGATAATGTAAAAGTCATTATTATTTTATGGATTGAATATGTTTTCCTCAGAACAAATAGCAATTGAACATTGGCCAATAAGAAAAAAAGGATTTTTGTCATACAGTTCAAAATTTTTCGCTGCATCTACTATTGCTACACTTGCCACACTTAGCTATTGTATTATTGACAGCGCCATTTATGGTTTTAAATTTAACAGAAATTTAAGCATGCTTATGCTGTTTTCAGCTGCTTTCGTTGCTACTTCGCTAATGCTAGTTATATCTTACGGAGTGTTTAAATATTCTAATAAAAGAAGCGATAGCTTAAAAGAAGCAGTTAAAATTAGTGATCGTAAGATAGCATCAATCAGTGGTAAGGTATTTGCTGCAGCACTTGCAATTAGTGTTACTTCTTTAGCTTGCACGCTTATAACCAGTGCTATTAATGGGCAAGATAGCCCTTTTTTATCTTTAGTTAGAGAAACTTTTGGTTTTAGCAGTAATGGTGCTTGGATAGGGGGAAGCGGTGGTCTTTTACTTTGTTTTCTAGCAAGTTCATTTGTTGTTTTTGCTATTTCTGGCCTTATGCATTTTTACTCTAAAGATAATGCAGCTCACCGAGATAGTAATTCATCAATATCATCAGCCTTAAGTGCAGCAGAAACTGAAGGTGATAATAGTAAAAAAAAAAGATAATAAAAACACCTCAGAATAAACCTGGTTGCCAGGACTTTGATCCTGAAAATGTAGACCTCTCTCAACTTAACAACTTATCTAATGATCAACTCAATAAGGCTATTGCTGCAGCTGAACATCATGGTTCTACTAGAACTGTTTATGATACTCCTTGGGACCAAAGCCGAACTTATACGGTTGCCAACCCATTACCAAAAAGAAGGAATAGTGCCCCTTGTCAGTACAATAGTAATTTATCATTATGCTTAAGTGAAGCAGGAGGGGATGAAAGTTTTGGTAGTGATGATGAATTGCAAGCAGCAAGTGCAAAATGCACTAAATCTAGTGTAGAAGTCAATTTAATGTTGCAAAATAATAACATTAAAGACATTGAACCAGTAAAACCCATCCCTCTTCCAAGAAAAGGTTTATTAGACCAGGGAAGTAATAATACTATTGATCTTAGTGATCAAGAAAGTGCATTATTGCAAAACCAAGCTAAAGCTTCTCAAGCAAGAAGGGATAAGAATTCGAGTCATTCTGATGAAAAAATCCTTACGGTAGCAGAAAGAACTGAATCTCTTAAACAATGTGGGCTTAAAATATAACATATAGATGATATTTTAATTATGTTTTAGACCTATAATAATCACGTAGACTTTTGCTGGTAACGACAACAGTGCCAGCAATTCTATCATGCCACGCCCGGCCACGTTTATCAAAATTTGCCCATATGAAACCAAGAAACAAAGGAGTAGCTGAGAGTGCAGAGGCAAAAAGTCTTTTAACTGCTTGCCCAAAGGTAATTTTCTGCAGTGTCACCTCATCTACAATTCTAAACCCAAATAGCAACTTTGCAGGAGTTGCAGCAAATTTAACCCACATTAATATGATATATATGAAAAGTACAGAAAGTTGAACCAGCTGATTTACCAAAACTAATTTTATTTGTTTATCTTTAATTATTACCTCTTCTTGAGTTAAGGGTACTTGCATTGAGTATTTTTTCATTACTTTAAGCACCTCTTTATCGTTTCTACCAACAAATAAGTAATTAAAACCATAACTAGTTGCATATAAAAGCAAGAGCAGTATTAATAAATCAAGGAATACAGTGGTGTAGCGTCTGAGCCCAACAACGTAACATATTCCTCTGTCATCTTTTTTTTCTTTGGGTGCAAATAACAGAAACTGGTTAAAAAAGAACTTGAACATATGCAAAAACTAAGTTTTAAATTCTATTTATATATATTATTTTGCAAAAAATACGAATAAAGAATTTACCTGTATATGCAAAGATTGGGTGTTATAACTGGGAGAAAGTTATCACTCAAAAATTGCTAATTACCGTCATTATATCAATAAATGTAGATGCAGCAAATATAAACGCACCAGTGGTTGATTATTACGAATTTAGCCAAGATATAAAATCTTTTGCTCAAGGTTGCGAATGTAATTTTCTTGAAGAGATGGCAAAAAAATTACTAAATTACATTATGCTAAACGATAAAATATTGCACTGCTACCTGCAAATTCTCAAACCATCGGCACTTGATGGAGTAGGGGAAGTTTCAGTAATTATAGAAAAATAGTTTTATAAATTACTTTTTAATTTTATTAATGTGGTCTTTTGTTCATATAGGGGCTATCTAAAGAAAATAAAGGTATCTTTACTTCAAAAAGGTCAGAGTTATCGGATATAAACTCGTACTTCCCTTGCATTATTCCAGAAGGTGCATTTAAATATGTTCCACTTATATATTCAAAAACTTCACCTGATTTTAAAATAGGCTGCTCTCCCATTATTCCAACTTCACTGATTTCATCAACCTTGCCAGTGTAATCTATAAGCTTCCAATAACGTTTTAAGAGCTGGACTGTTAAACATCCATTATTTTTGATCTTTATACAATAAAACCAAGCATAACGATCTTTATGTGGTGTAGATCTTTCATCAACATAGAATGGTGGTTGTACTGTAACTCTAATTTCATTAGTAATACATGAGTATTGCAACTCTAAGGACATGGTAATATTTTTATAGATTCTACATAATAATGTTATTACATTTTATATAAGACTTCAATTGTTATGGGTAAATCAGATGCACTTAGATCGAGCTATGCAGTTTGTTATTGGCATAATGGGTGGAGGGCAATTAGGTAAAATGATAGCTGGTGCTGCAGCAAAATTTGGTATGAAAACACACGTTTTTACTAATGATAAAGATAGTCCTGCAAGCCATACAACTAGCAATTTAACAATTGCCGATTTTACTGATGAAGACGCCCTAATTTCATTTGCTCAAAGTGTTGATCTAGTAACTTTAGAGTTTGAGAATATACCGTACAGCACTATTGACATTCTGCTCCAACATACAAGTGTTTATCCAGGTAAAAAGTCGCTATATATTGCTCAGAATAGACTGAGAGAAAAGGGTTTTATGAAAGAGCTAGAAATACAGGTACCTAAATATTGGTCTATTTCTAATTATACAGAGTTGCAGGAGAAAAATTCAAATTTTCCTTTTATACTAAAAACAACAGAGATGGGCTACGATGGTAAGGGGCAACATGTGATCCAATCTGATTTTGACATACAAAACCTTCATAACTCATTGGATTGGGAAAAAGAATATATATTAGAAGAATTGGTTGATATAAAAAAAGAAATCTCTCTTATTATTGCAAGGGACAAAGATAAAAATACGTCATTTTTTCCAATAGCAGAAAATTTTCATGTAAATGGAATACTTGATAAGTCAGTAGTACCTGCAAAAATTGATTCTTATTTAACTAAACAAGCGCAAGAAATCGCAGAAAAAATTGCATCTGAGCTTGAACTGATAGGAATTTTAGCAGTAGAATTTTTCATAACTAAAGACGGCAGTTTACTTGTTAATGAAATTGCTCCAAGGCCTCACAACTCTGGGCATTGGAGTTTGGATGCTTGCAATGTTAGTCAATTTGAACAATTAATAAGGGCAATTTGTGGGTTTCCACTACAAGAAGTCAAACTGCACTTTCCTTGTACAACAAAGAATATACTCGGTACTGATATCAATAACTGCTTTCACTACTTAAGCAACCCAAATTCCAGTCTTACTATATATGGTAAAGGGCAGGCAAAAGAAGGACGTAAAATGGGACATGTAAATATCATAAATACATAAATTTTAAAATTGGATTTATTTTGAGACTTTCCTTTAGAAGAAACAGTAGTACTGCTTAAAAAGGGGCTACTCGAACTTCACTCTTTTAACATTCTGTGATGTGCATGGCTCAGAGAGGTTAGATTCAGGTGAATCTAATTCATTGAAACATCTTTTAAGTCTATATATCAGAGATTCAGGAAGACTAGATCTATGTGAATTTACACTAGATCCATTTGAAGATGTTTCAAATTGATATTCTGATAACTCAGATTGAGATGAGCTGATATTTGATATATCTGAAAGTCTTCTGCGCTTTCGCATTAAGGGTAGTATATTTATATCTGGCTGATCTACACACTTTCTGCGTTTAAACATTAAAAATCATCATTTTCAGATGAGCTTTCACTTAAATATTTTTTACGCTTGCGTACTAAGGGCATAGGAGAAATTGACTGATTAGGATCTGAATTAAGCTTGCTTAAAAGTTTTCCATATTTTGATACTTTAGACTTCATTTCACTTGAAATTGCAAATTCATTGAATGTTTTTCCCTCTTTATTTCTCTTGCTAAAATCAGCTCCACTTTTTAGTAAAAATTTTACTATCTGTAAATTATCCTTTTGAACTGCAAAAATTAAAGCAGTATTCCCATTTTTACGATCTTGTATATTGATATCAGTATGGCAGTATATTATTAGCGTTTCTACTATATCTATATGATTATTCAATACTGCTAAGTGAAAAGGCGTAAGTCCATCATGATTATACTCATTGACTGTATCTTCACTAAGTAAAACCTTAACTATGTCTTGATACCCAGTTCGAGCTGCTATATGAATGGGTAAATTACCGCTACTATCACTGATATTACGTCTTGCACCTAAACACAATAAAATCTTAACTATCTCTAAATTATTACTAAACGTTGCTATAAATAACGGTGTGAATCCTAGACTATTCTTTATGTTTACATCTGTTTTAAGTTTAGCTAATGTTTTTACCATTAGTGCATCACGACATAGTACAGCCATATGAATAGGTGTGTTTCCATTTTTACTTTTTGCATTGATATTGGCACCTAAAGATATAAGCCGTACACTTTCTCCTATGCTACTTTGCAACACTGTATCAAAGAGTTGCTCTTCTAAGCCCATAACCTTCCCCCATAGTTTAAGATAGTGATGTTTTATATTATGCTGTATATAGCATAAATTTACTTCCATTAGTAGAAGTAATCAATTTAATTGACAAACCAAGCTTTAACTTTTAGTCAACTATTTTTTGCATATTTATGAAAATATTGCATTATAATTGCAGCTGTTTCCTCTATTGATCGTTGTGTTACATCAATGATTGGCCATTTATTTTTAGAAAAAAAAGCTTCTGCTTCTAGTATTTCTTTTTCAACTTGCTCGGTGCCTATGTATTGTTTATTATTTATATCTTTTATTGAAATCAGCCTATTTTTACGTATTTGTATCAGTCTATCTATATCTATAGTTAACCCAATAACTAATGTGTTTTTAATTTTCTTCAGATCTACATAAAAAGGTACCCCATCAACAAAAGGTAAATTTGCTACTCTATAACCACGATAAGCTAGGTATATGCCAGTTGGTGATTTTGATGTACGTGATACTCCGACTAAGACTATATCAGCTTCATCAATATCATAAATATTTTGTCCATCATCATGATTGATAGTGTAATTAATTGCATCCATTCGTTCATAATAATCATCACTTAAGCTATTATGCAAATTTAGAAATGAATCTTTCTTAACATTCAAATAAGATGAAATTTCTCTTATGATATGAGACAGTATTGCCACATAAGGAACTTTGAGGGTACGACAACTCTCTTTCAAATAATTTCTTAGCTCATCATTAGTGATAGTGCAGATGACAAAATTATGCTCATCTTTTTTTATCAATTCTAAAATTTTATCAATCTGTTGCTTATCTTGTATCAAAGACCACACGTTTTCCCTGGCATCAATTGAGTTAAAATGTTGAACTGCAGCTCTTGCAACTGATGCAACAGTTTCTCCTGTTGAATCAGATACTAAATGTAGGTTAAGTATTTTTTTCAAGATGTTAACGAGCTTAATATTGTAAAAAATAACACAAAATATTTAGAAAACAAATTCCGTATTTCTATCTTCTACAACATTCCTTAATTGTAACTCAGCTGTAGTAAGGTCAGATACATATACGGAATGGGCTGAGAAAACTTTATTCATAAGAAAAAACCCATTAAAGCAACACATGGAAGTAGATATAATAGACAATATTGCAAATTGTGTTATTGCAGCTATTTGTACGCTCTTAGATTCAAAGAAATCATATTTTTCTATTAGAAGTACTATACTTGTTGAAATACAAAAAAGAATTAAAGAAGCTATTATATAGATTGCATTTGTTTTAGAGCTTGCATTCATGGGGTGATCTAGAAATTTTGTAATACACATATTAACAGCTAATTATACCTATTTAAATATAGGATATCTTTAATCACATTGAAATGCTTTTTTAATGTAATATTCATGGATTAGAAAATATTATGTAAATGAGCCTTTTACCGAATTTACTTAATCAAAACCTATTACAGAACAATATATAGATTAATATTTTCTAATATGTTACTTGAACTAACATAGATATAATAACTAATATAAAATGCATGTTATAAGTTTAATTTAAATTTAATTTGAGAACTAATTCTGTACAATAGAAACATGCGCTTATAGCTCAGTTGGATAGAGCGTTACCCTCCGGAGGTAAAGGTCGTGGGTTCAAATCCCTCTGGGCGCATTTCTTCTTTACTTAAATTAAAATTTAGTGGACGAATACATACATGAACCTGGTGATAATGATGGAGATAATCCTAAAAATCTTAGATCATTGCTACCTGATGATGAAGTTAAATAAGGTGTAAATATAGATGAAGATGAAAATGTGCTAGGAGATGATGGTGGTGTCCATTCTCTTGGAGTAGATGGTGTTTGTTGCATTATATCGTTAGCTGAAGCTGGAAATATAGGTTTAAGTTCGAGCGGTTCTTCTTTATTATATAAACTTGGCCATGATTCTCCTTTTCTAAGAAAAAATAGTGATGATGATTCTGATATTATACTAACATTCTCACTTGAAAATGATACTTTAGACTTTGATATTTGCAAAGATCGTATTGAGGAACCTATACCAGATGATGATTTTGGGTCATCTAGTAGTTTTGGTATTATCTCTTCAACTGGAATGTCATTAATAAAAGATAATACTGGCTTCTTTGACGTTGATAAGATAGGTGATGAAGGAATTGAAGATATAAGAAATGATGGTGTTGGTGATCGTAATAATGGTATGTGCATAAATGTATTAGAGCATGATTCCAATGATGACCTTGGAGTAGATAATAGTTTTAACACTGTATCATCAGTTGAAGTTAATGGTGATGAAAGTGTATATACACTTGAAAAACAACGTTCATGTGATTTGAAGTACTTGCTTTTTTTTAACATTACTATAGTATTATATAATGAAAAAAGTGAAGATGTTATTGTTGTTAACAACAGTGCTATAATTAGAAGCATGTAATTTACCTTTAATTGTTTTTTATGATAATATGATAGTGTATCACCATGTATGTTAAAGTGGTATTGAGCCATAGCCCAAAATCCCATTGCTAACAAACCAATATGAAGTAGGGTAACACTATATCGAATTCTTTTATCTGCTAATTCTTCTTTTTCTGTAAATATTTTTTTACACCTTCTCGGGATTATATCCTCTTTATGCTTACACTTAGTTTTAAATAAAAAATCTTTTGTTATGTAATATTTAGTATTAAAATAAATTAACATATTAAATAAATTAACAAAAGACAAAATAAAGATCAAGCAAGCATTCTTAATTAAGAAATTATGATCATAATGTTGTTTCACCAATAAATAAGAGGTTGTAACACAGGATAAAACCGTTATAGCTACGGTAATTTTTTGAAAGAGCTTACTTTTTTCCATAGTACTGATTATAAAATAATAGTAGTTTTTATATTAAAATAGGCATAAAATATCAACTATAATTTTAGGGAAGTTATTGAAATGTAAGGTGTTAGTAATACAATTCACGTTTAACAATTGAGATCAAGGCAGTGAACAGTAATTTATCTTGGCCCTTTCAAGAAGCAAAAAAAATTTTAGAACATTCTGGTAACAAAAAAGAGATTATACTCGAAGCAGGTTATGGTCCTTCTGGTTTGCCACATATAGGAACTTTTGGCGAAGTGTTTCGTACAACAGTGGTGACAAATGCGATAAAAGAATTAGCACCAAATATTAAAGTAAGACTAATAGTTGTTTCCGATGACATGGATGGTTTACGTAAAGTACCAGATAACGTGCCAAATCAAAAGATGCTCAGTGAGAACTTAGATAGACCGCTGACATCTATTGCTGATCCTTTTGGTATCTGTGAAAGTTACGGCCATTATATGAATGCTAAGTTGTGTAAATTCCTCGATCTATTTGAATTTGAGTATGAGTTTAAAAGCGCAACTGAGTGTTATAAATCTGGCATATACGATGAGAAGCTACTGCTTCTGCTAAAAAATTATGATAAAATTATGGAAATAATGCTGCCTTCACTAGGTGAAGAGAGGCAAAAAACTTACAGCCCGTTTCTGCCAATATGTGGCAAGACTGGTAAGGTGCTACAGGTACCAGTGATAGAGAGAAATTTAAGTAAAGGCACTATAACTTATAAAAATGATTTGGGAGAGGTGGTTGAAACTCAAGTAACAGGCGGAAGATGTAAATTGCAATGGAAGCCTGATTGGGGAATGAGGTGGGCTGCATTTAAAATTGATTACGAAGCTCACGGCAAAGACTTAACACCATCTGCAGTGCTTTCAAGCCAAATATGCAGTATACTCAATGAAAAGCCACCTTTACTTTTTTGTTATGAATTATTTCTTGATAAGGAAGGCAAGAAAATTTCAAAATCAAAAGGTAATGGTGTATCAATTGAAGAATGGCTGCGTTATGCTTCACCTGAAAGTTTAGCATTTTATATTTTTCAAAGTCCTAAGAAAGCAAAGCGTTTATATTTTGAGATAATTCCTAAATTTATGGATGAGTACTTAGAGTTTGTAAAACGCTATCATGAAAATAATGATAAAGACAATCCAGTTTGGCATATACATAAAGGCAAGATTCCAAAAATTAACATTGAAAATATAAACTTTACATTGCTGCTCAACCTAGCTGCTGCCTGTAATGCAGAAAATAAATATATTTTATGGGGATTTATTTCTCGTTATATATCAGGTGCTACGCCAGAAAACAATAAGACTTTAGATAAGATGATAAGTTTTGCCACACAATATTATCATGATTTTGTAAAGCCAAATAAAATATACAAAATTCCAAATGACTCTGAAAAGGAAATGTTAACGGATCTAATTTATACGCTAAAATCTTTGCCTGATAAAACCACAGCAGAAGAAGTGCAAACCCAAATATTTAACCTTGGTAAAAAATATAAATTTGAGAACCTACGTGATTGGTTTAAACTATTATATAAAGTGTTATTTGGTCAAGAAACAGGTCCAAGAATGGGTTCGTTTATTATATTATATGGAATAAATAATACCATTTCTCTTATAGAGGAAGCAAAAAGTAGATCTCAGTAGCTATTTTCAGTTTTATGTTTGATTACTACTATATGAAAATGGCGTTGAGGCAAGCTCAAAAGACAAAAGATGAAATTCCTGTTGGAGTAGTAATAGTAAAGAATGAAAAAGCGGTATCTTCTGCACATAACAAGACCATTGCTTTATCTAACCCCATTGCGCATGCAGAAATTTTAGCAATAAATGAAGCAACTTCATCTATAGGTAAATTGTTTGACTGCGATATGTATGTAACACTAGAGCCATGCCCGATGTGTGCTCAGGCTATTTCTTTTTCTCGAATTAGAAGACTCTATTTTGGTGCTTATAATAAAAAAGGAGAGAGTATTGAAAATGGGGCAAGAATTTTTAAGTTTTGCAGCTATGTTCCTGAAGTATATGGTGGTATACTGGAGAGTGAGAGTTCCTTGCTACTTAAACATTTTTTTACAAAATTAAGAGAAAAAGATATTGTTTATGGAAGATGTTGTGAACTTAAAAACTAATTTTAAGCGTTAAATTTACTGTTTAACGTATTTATAATAGGTTACGATTATTTTAATAATATGCGAATTTTAGCTTCAAAAATGTGCCGATTAAGCTTTCATTTGATATTAAGGTAAAATTTTGTTAGTCTAAGAGTTGTTTTTTATTTTTGTGATGTATGGAAATTAATGGATAATGATGATTTTTTATTTATTCCGCTAGGAGGAGTTGGTAAAATAGGCATGAATGTTAGCCTATACCATTACCAAGGTAAGTGGATTATGATAGATCTTGGCGTTGGCTTTGCCGATAGCAGTATGCCAGGAGTTGATTTAACAATTGCTGATATAAGCTTTATTGCAAAGAAAAAAGATGATCTGCTTGGCATAATATTGACTCATGCACATGAAGATCATCTTGGTGCAATCCAGTATCTATGGAAAGATTTGCGATGCCCAGTATTTGCAACTAATTTTACTGCTACATTTTTAAGATCAAAGTTGAAGGAGTTCAAATTAGAAGATGCAATACCAATAAACATAATTGAACAAAATGAAAGTTTTACACTTGGTCCATTTGATATTGAATTTATTAATGTGACTCATTCAATTCCAGAGGCAAATGCAATAGCTATAGGTACTGATGCAGGCAAGATATTACATACAGGAGATTGGAAATTTGATCCAGGTCCAGTTATTGGATCAACTTCTAATATGGAACGTCTGAAAGAGCTGGGGAACCAAGGTTTACTCGCTGTTGTATGTGATTCAACTAATGCTTTTACAAAAACTGAGTCACAATCTGAGAGTGGAGTTGAAGATCACATATATAACATAATACAGAAATGCGAGCAGCTGGTTGCTGTATCATTATTTGCCTCAAACGTAGCACGCATTGAAACCATTTGTAAAGTTGCAGAAAAATTGGGCAGGAAAGTAGCATTATTGGGAAAATCACTATGGAGAATAGTGGAAGTCTCGCAAGAGAGTGGATACTTAGCTGATTATGAATTTTTAGGTGCAGAAGAAGCAAGTCGTTTTTCAAGAGATAAGATGTTACTGCTTTGTACGGGTTGTCAGGGTGAGCCGCTTGCTGCTAGCTCTAAACTTGCACAGAGAACTCATCCAACGTTTCAAATGCAAAAAGGCGATACTATTATTTTTTCGTCAAGAATGATACCAGGTAATGAACAACGAATACATAATATGTTTAACTCTTTTGTGAATATGGAAGTTGAGGTCATAACTGAAGATACCAAACACGTGCATGTTTCTGGGCATCCGGTAAGAGAAGAATTAAAGATCATGTATGAACTTACAAAACCTAAAATTTCTATTCCTGTACATGGTGAGTATATTCATATGTATGAGCATGGAAAGCTAGCGCAAGAATGCGGTGTGAGTAAATCAATCATGGTCAGACCAGGGGACGTTATTGATTTAGTTGGTGCTAAAAAAATTGATTCAGTTCAATTTGGTTATTTTGGTATTGATGGAAAATTTTTGCGTCATCCAGATAGTGATGTAATGAAAATGCGTAGAAAGATGCAAAGTGCTGGACTGGTAGTAGTTACAGTAATTCTAAGTAAAAAGAATAAGTTACTCAAAGATCCCGTAGTATTTGCTCCTGGTGTACTTGATCATCAGAAAGATCAAGGCATTTTAAGAAAGATGTCAAAAGAAGTCGAAACTGCAGTATTTTTAAAGGATTTAAAGAAAATACGTCATAAAATTAGGGATTCTATTTGTAACCTACTTAAAAGGCAGTTATTAAAAAAGCCTTTGATTGAAATTCAGATAGAGCAAGTATAAGATAGCTTTTATGTATAATATGAAATATTTTGTATGGAAAGAGATATAGTAAAAGCGCTACTGATAGAAAAAACAGGTGATCCAGAGGTACTAAAGCAGGTTAATAAAAGTATTGGTAATCCAAAAGAAGGTGAGGTGCTTATTCGCCATAAGGTAATAGGGTTGAACCGTTATGACCTAGAATGTAGAAGAGGAATTCGTAAGTTGGCAAAGTTCCCAGTAATATTGGGAAGGGAAGCTACAGGTATTGTTGAGAAAGTTAGTACAACTGGTAATAATCATTTTAGGGTAGGGGATAGAGTTGTTTATTGCGTTGTTCCCTTTGGTGCTTATTGTGAAAAACGTATTATTGATCAAAAATATTTAATTAAAATTCCCGATGATATATCTGATGAAGTTGCAGCAGCTGTGCTTTTTAAAGGGATGGCAGCACACTATCTTTTATATCGAGCATATAGAGCATTGCCTGGAGCTTTTTTGTTGGTACATGGTGCAAACGGTGGGATAGGGCAGATATTATGTCAATGGGCAAACCATATGAAATGCAAGGTTATAGGTACTGTTAGTTCTGATGATAAAAAGGAGATTGCAGTGCATAACAGCTGTCAATATGCAATAAATTATAATGATGGAAATTTTGTTGAGCAAATCATGGAGATCACAAATGGAAAGGGAGTAAATGCTGTTTATGATCCACTGGGTTTAGTTACAAGTAAAATATCTTTTGAATCTTTGTCTATATTCGGAGTATATGTTTCTTACGGTCAAATATCTGGTGCTGCTCCTAACATAAATTTGTCAATGCTGAGTTCTCGTTCTTTATTTGTTACAGGCGCTTCAATGCATCATTATAAAAGCAATATATTTGAGGTGGGACTAACTGTAATGGAAATTTTTGCAATGATAAAAAGAGGTTATATTAAGGTACATATTAATAGAAGATATAGATTCGATGAAATTAAAAAAGCCCATGAAGATATGGAAAATAGGAAGCTAAGTGGGTTAAATATTGTTATTGTATAGTCTCACTAATAATTCTAAAATAATTAGAATTACAAATAACTTTAAAAATAAATTATCGTATAGTTTTTATTTGTTATATAGTTAAATATTCTCTATAATTTTCAGCATATTTTGAAGCTAGTCTTTGTAGGAAATGGTAAAATGACTGATTCTATATGCGATAAAGAAGTATATAATAAAGAGCTTAAGCAAAGTAAGAGAAGAGATTTTATCATTTTAACTGCAGGAACTATGGCTGGTCTTGGTATTGCTAGTGCGGTTTGGCCACTAGTCAAGTCAATGAATCCGTCTGCTGAAGTTTTAGCTATGTCGACTATAGAAGTTAATTTATCAGGTATCAAAGAAGGGCAGGGGATAAAAGTGAAATGGAGAGGAAAGCCTGTTTTTATTCGTAGGCGTACAAAGCAAGAAATTGAAACAGCACGTGCTGTTGATATAAAAGCTCTGCGTGATCCGCAACCTGATGAGCAACGCGTTCTTCCTGGTAAGGATGAGTGGCTAATAATGCTTGGAGTTTGTACTCATCTTGGTTGTGTGCCAATTGATCATATGACCAAAGATGGTAATGGTTGGTTTTGTCCCTGTCACGGTTCATATTATGATACTTCAGGACGTGTCATTCGTGGTCCTGCACCACTTAACTTAATTGTTCCTGATTATTTTTTTCCTAGTGATGATATCGTTGTAATTGGCAAGAAATCTTATGCGTAAAACTAAAAACATAAAGAAAGAAGGTAGTGGCATTTTAGGTTGGATAGAGTATAGGTTACCAATATTCTCATTTCTAAAACATGCTGCATCTTATCAAGTACCTAAAAATTTAAACTATGCTTGGAATTTTGGTTCACTCGCTGGCATAGCATTAATTTTACAAATTATCACCGGTATTTTTTTAGCTATGCATTATACCCCTCATGTTGATTATGCTTTTAGCAGTGTTGAGCGTATAATGCGTGATGTAAATTATGGTTGGCTTATACGCTATACTCATGCAGTTGGTGCATCGCTTTTTTTTATGGTAATATATGTTCATATAATGCGTGGTTTATATTACGGTTCATATAAAAAACCACGTGAGATGGTGTGGTTTATTGGAATATTTATATTTTTTGCAATGATGGCTACTGCTTTTATGGGGTATGTTCTTCCTTGGGGACAGATGAGTTTTTGGGGCGCAACAGTTATTACTAATTTATTTTCTGCAATACCTATAATTGGAGAAAACATAGTAAAATGGTTATGGGGTGGTTTTTCTGTTGACAACCCGACCCTGAATCGCTTTTTCGCCCTTCACTATCTATTACCTTTCATTATTGTTGCCTTAACATTTCTTCATATTGTTGCACTGCATAGATTTGGTTCTGGTAATCCAAGTGGGATTGAAGTAAAATCAAGCAAAGATACAATACCCATATATCCATACTATATTGCAAAAGATTGCATAACTTTTGGTTTGTTTTTTATTTTACTATTTTTATTTGTTTTTTATGCACCTAATTATCTAGGACATCCAGATAATTATATAGAAGCTGATCCTATGGTAACGCCTACGCATATAGTTCCTGAGTGGTATTTTTTACCTTTTTATGCTATTTTGCGATCAATACCTAACAAGCTCATGGGAGTAATTACAATGTTTGGCTCAATTATGACCTGGTTCTTATTACCAGTGCTTGATAAAGCTAAAACTAAAAGTGGTGCGTATCGCCCTATATTTAAAATATTCTTTTGGATTTTTGCAGCAAATTTCTTCTTTCTTGGTTGGCTTGGTGGGCAAGGAGTTGAAGAGCCTTATGTTACTTTAAGCAGAGTTTCTACGCTTTACTACTTTTCCTACTTCTTTATCGTTTTGCCGCTACTGAGTAAATATGAAAAGCCAATGCAGCTGCCTAGTTCTTTAAGTGACACTATATCTGAGACAAAGTGATGTTAACTCGAATCTTGTTATTTATAATATTTTCTTTTATATCCTTACAATTACATGCTGATGATTTTCATCCTACTAGTCCAAAAAAAATAAAGTGGAAATTTGAAGGGGTCGTAGGTTCATTTGATGGGGAAGCAGTGCAGCGTGGTTATAAAGTATATAAAGAAGTATGTGCTGCATGTCATTCTATGAATAAAATAGCATTTCGTAATTTAAAGGAAATTGGTTTTTCAGAAGAATTAGTCAAATCCATAGCAAGCTCATACCAGATAACAGATGGTCCTAATGATATCGGTGAAATGTTTGAAAGATCTGGTACTCTTTCCGACTACTTTGTACCACCATTTGCGAACAAACAGGCTGCTATGGCCTCTAACGACGGTGCATTTCCACCTGATTTATCTTTAATTATCAAAGCTAGGCATGACGGTGCAAATTATGTCTATTCATTACTAACAGGGTATGAGAATAGTCAAGCAGATGAGAATGGTCTGTATTCTAATCCATATTTTCCTATAGGTAAGCTTAGTATGGCTCCTCCTTTATCTGATGGTCTTGTTGAATATGAAGAAGGTAGGCAATCAACTGTAGAAAATATGGCTTACGATGTTGTGAATTTCCTGCAATGGGCAGCAGAACCTGAAATGGAGGTAAGACATAGGCTGGGGTTGAAAGTAACAGGTTTTCTTGTAGTTTTAACAGTATTTTTCCTACTTGCTAATAGAAGAGTTTGGTTTCGCTTATCCGGGAGTGTTTAACAAACTGTGTCAAAAACTCAACTGAATTTTTAATCTATTAGGAAAGAAAATATCAAGTTAAGAGATGGTTAAACTGTATTAAATAAAACTTGAACTGACACTTAGAACAAAAAATAAGAGAAATGAATACAATACAAAAAAAATACTAAAACTAGGATTTTAGCAAAACAACTAGGAAATGTATCACAAGCGTGCAAAGTGATGGGATACTCAAATTTTATCGCTTCAAGGAGTTATACGAAAATGGAGATGAGATAAGTAAGAAAGTTTGCAAACAGAGTTTCGGAAGACATAGAAAGATCTGTATAGCAACAGAATTTCCAGCATATAAAAAATGAGCTGAGAAAAAAATAATATCTGAAGGTGGATAGTTGAGACTTTTAAGAAAAGACTTAAAGCACTAGAAGCAAAAAGATGGAATAATTCTAACAGCTTTAGAAAAAGTGAAAGAACAAAGATAGTGAAATTGATACTCAGGTTATCTGGGTTCTCAGGATACTTATTACGTGGGTAATATAATGGGCGAATCTACCAGCAATCGATACTTATTCTCGTTTGCTAAGTCGATAAGACAGCAATTACCTCTTGCTAAATGATAGCATTCTTTGATATTGCGCATTTTGACTGATAGAGGTACAGAATATTGCGTGAAATTATCAGCTTTATTTAGGCATATCGATCATTCTAGAACCAAAACCCACTCTCCACAGACCAATGCTTCACAAAACTATGCAAATCATCTTTAGAAATATAGTTCTTTAGAAGATCTGCAAATTGATGTTGGTTGCGTTCTTACAACGAAACAATCAGACAAATATTGCTATGATAAAACGCCAATGCAAACTTTTCTTGATATATTGCTTTCCAGACAAACATTAAATCAGGATTCTGATAGTATATTTAAATTCTTCTGTCAGTTAATTCGTCACTGTCAGATTAAGTGGTGTCTGGTACATATTATGCTTATTATGAGCTTCATGCTCTTCAATATATTTCTGTACGTCTGTAGAATTTACATTACCAACAGTAACAGCAAATAGCCCATAGATCCAATATCTTTTTTTAACTGTTCAAATTCTTGGAATAGCTTTTTGATATACTGTTGGATAGTGGGCGGCATAGAATATGTAAGGTACCACTGACAATATCTACGTAATTTGTAACACATATTTCTCTGACAATCTCTCTACAGCTATTTCACCTGTAAATATCTGTATTTAGTACAATTTAAATCAAACGTACTGTGAGAGCTGTGTTTATAAATAAACTAAAGTAGATCTAATACTGAAATACTAAAGCTGAAGGCGAGCACCTAACTACATAAAGAGTTAACATATTATCGTCCATCCGAGAATGGCAAAGTCTGATCAATAGAAGCAAGTTTAGAAAGAAAATAAATGAGAATGAAGAAGTAGAAAAGTTCAAAATACAGATACAGACTCATTTGAAGATAGAGACTTGAGCCACAAAAAAAAGACAAATTAATTTACACCCTGAACTTGAAATGTTTGCAAAGTTATAAATATCGAAACGACCATAAGCAGCAGCAATATTACAATTACCAATGAGTGGCGCAGTCGGTCATATTTACCCAATAATTTGTATGGTTTTTCAAAGTAAGCAAATTCGGCATAGATCAAAAAAAGAGGTTTTTATTTGGCAGAAAGTGAAGGTTCTGGTTAGGAGTATTGAACGATCTCAAATTGTGTATTTTCCTACAGCCATAAACAACCAACGCAGAAATATATGAGATAAGTAAAATATGTATCCAGCAAAATGAATGATTTGAAGAAAAGTGGGAATTCCCATGGTAGTGAAATCATGGCAAAATAATTGGGAAACTGGCTATTTTAAGTATTCAGATCCGATTAGGCGGCTACTACCAATCCAATTTTCAGCATTAACATCTGCTGCTCCTTTCAGTAAATTCCTCTATATTGCCTTCCTCTGCTTCATAAGCTAATTGTTCATCAAGTGATATAAATTTTTCTACAATCTTAATATTAAGATTAATATGTTAATATAAAATACTATGTTTGTCAATTTATAAATTAATTAAATCTTTCATGAAAATTATTTTTTACATAATGAAATTTATAAATGCTGAAAATAAAGATTTAGGCTAAAAACTTACGAATCAAAAACTGAGTTGAATTTGCAGATTTGTAATCTGTTACAACACTTGTTAATTCTTTCAATTAGCTGAAAAAAATCTAAATACTAGTGCCAGCAACAGTCATTTCACTTACTTTGACTGTTGGTGAATTCATAGCTCCACAAAAAGTTAGGTCATCTGCTACAGATAGATTGCTGAACATATCAAGTAAACTGCCAGCAACAGTTACTTCACTTACTGGATATGCTATTTTACCACCGCTTATCCAAAAACCACATGCACCTTGACTGTAGTTTCCATTAATCAAATTAACACCAAAACCAAAAAGATCAGTAACATACAACCCTTCTTTTACACCTTGTATTAGCTCTTTAGGAGATATATTACCGTTGTTAATATAAAGATTACTTGCTCCTGGGCTTAAAGTAGCATTGACATTTCTTACAGCATTGCCAGTTGTATATAATCCTAGTTTTTTGGCTGAGTATAAATCTAACATCCAGCTTTTTAAAACTCCATTTTTTACTAATATATTTTTTTCTCCAGCTATTCCTTCCCCATCAAATGGTCTTGATGCTACCCCTCCTACCATAAATGGATCATCTATTATATCCACTTCACTGCTAAATATTTGTTTATCCATACTATCTCTTAGAAAAGAGGTGTTGTTTGCTACATTATTACCATTTATTGCCATAGCGAAATTTTTAAGTAATTCTGATGCAGCTCTTCTTTCAAAAATTACCGGAACTTTACAAGTTTTAACTTTGCGTGACTTAAGCTGATCTAACGCCCTTTTTGCTGCTTCTTTACCTAACATTTCTGGAGAGAATAAATTGTCAAAATTACATGACATAGAATAATCATAACCAACTTTCATATCACTTTCTTGTCCAGCAATAACAGCTACTTGATTAGAAAAAACTGACTTACCGAATGACTCAAGAAAGCCATTAGAAGTCATTAAGGTAATGTTAATTATAGAATAAGAAGATTGTGCTCCTTCGGAGTTAGTAATGTTCTTATGATAAGAAAGAGCAGAAGATTCTGCACTTTGAGCAATTTCCTTTAAATTTTCTATGGTAATAAGGGTTTTATCTAAGATATTTAAGTTAGCAGCAGAATTTGCAAATTGATTTGGCAGAGCAAGAGTAAGATATTTATCTTCTTGAGCATTTTTTGCCATAGTTACTACTCTTTCAACTATTTTATTTAAACTGCTGAAATTGTTGAAGGAGATACATGCTGATTTATACTTATTAGCTATTGCCCTGACCCCTATTATACAATTTTTAGATTTAGATACTTCTTCTAGTTTTAAGTGGCGTATAGAAATTGATGTTTTCTCTATTTCATGCACTACAGCCTCTGCCTCTAGACCATACCCTTTTATCAGTTTTATGATATCTGATGCTACGTTTAATATACTCAAATTACCTCTCCTTATTTTTTATCTGTAAAAAAAATTCTTGCCTTAAGTTTGGATCAATTTCAAATGCTCCTAGCATAGAACTAGTCTGCATTGTAGTTTTATCGCTATTATGACCTAAACATAAATGTTTTGCTTCAATAAAAACCGCCACTCCTTTTGGTTTTAGGTATGTATTAATAGAGTCAGCTATTTGCTTAGTAAGCCTCTCCTGCACTTGCAGCCTCTTTGCAAAAACATCTATTAACCTTATAAGCTTGCTAATTCCTATTATATACTCGTCTGGCATATATGCTATATTAACTATCCCTTCTATAGGCAGCATCTGGTGCTCACAGTAAGATAGGAAATTGATATTTTGTAAGGTTACCATGCCCTTACAACCACTACAATTTAAAATACCATTACGTAAGACCTCTTCTGCTGATAACTGATACCCACAAAAGAGCCTTCGATAAGCATTTAATACCTTTTGAGGAGTTGAAGTTAACTCTGTCCTATGTGGATCGTCACCAATCCATTTTATTAAAAGTTTTAACGCTTCTTGCGCTTCTTGATCTGATGGTGTTTTCATTAATTTAATGCTTCTACACCCCCTATAACTTCAATTAAATCAGTTGTAATTGCTGCTTGACGGAAGCGATTATACGTTAATACCAATCTGTTTAACATCTCCTTTGTGTTACGATTTGCTGATTCCATTGCAATCATTCTAGCACTATGTTCACTAGTAATGCTTTCAAGTAATGCGGTATACAGGCTACTTATTATATAATTTTTTGTTAAAAAATTTAGTAAAAACCCTTTGTTTCCTTCATATTCATAGCATGAACTATCATTTGTATTACTGCCTATAAATAATGAATTATTACTCAATGGAAGTATAATCTGACTTAAAGGTTCTTGTGTAAAGGTATTATGAAATTTATTATATAAAACTTCTATTTTATCATAAGAATAAAAGCCAGGTATTTGACTCACTATTTCTTCCAAATGAAAGAAAGTGATTTTGCTACAGCTGAAAACTTTCTTAATGTTCTTAATCTGATTTTTTATTACATCGTACGCTTTTTTGCCAAATACGACAATGTCTATTTCTTCCTCATTTTTATATAATTCATTTATTCGAGCTTTAGCTAGCTTTACGATTGAAGAATTAAAATTACCACATAATCCCCTATCAGAAGATATTATAATTAATAAGTAGGAGTTTTTTTGTGTAACTTTGTATTCATCTCCAGTAAGATCTAAATGGAGTGTAAGCAATGTTTTAGATATTTGAGAGAGATGTAATCTTGAATTAAACAGCTGCTGTTGACTGCGTTTTAGCTTAGCAGCTGATATTAATTGCATTACCTTTGTTGTTTTTTGTATTGATTTTATGTTTTTAATCCTATGAGAGAGTTCTTTTAGGTTTGACATATTCGATGTTTTAAAACAGGTAACTTAAGTTTAATATATTCTTTTTCGGAAGAGAAAACAACACTTAAGGCAAATATTGGAAGTATTGCGTACTTTTTTATTAAAAACAACTTTAAATTGTATAATCGAAAAATAAATCATATTTTATATATGTAAAATATTAACAAATCTATCATGCTTAGTAACCGTATTTTAACTTAGTTAAGTTAAAATCTATAAGTGTAATTTAACATTAATTATATGCATGAATTTGCAACTGCAAGAAGAAAAAATGATGTGGTAATTGTTGTTTCTCAAGATAATGAAGCAAAAGCCATAGAAATAGTTGGATTAAATAAAGCTGCAGAAAATTTGCTGGACTGTAAAGAGAATGATTTATTGTATAAACCATTAACAAGTATTTTTGACGACAATTCAAGGAATCTAATAGAAAATAATTTGGAATATGATGATAATGGCAATGATTTATCTGATCTTTTAGCAAAGATTAACAATCTTTCTCTTATGAAAAGTGATAAAAAAGTGAGAGTTAGAGCTTTTCGTACTGGAAATTCAACTATTAAGAGAATAAATTATGAATTATTGATAAGTGACCTTAGCCTATCACACAAATTGCATATGTTTAGAGACCAGTATCTAAATGGCAAAAAATACAATATGCACCCTGATCTTGAAGTTATGGATGAACCTTCTACTATGCTTGAGCTTGAAGTAATATTGAACTTTATTAAAAAATACAAAACTGATATTGTAGCAGGGATAGTTGGTTTTCAAGCTAGTGATGAAATGTTAACTAAAAATATGCTCAAAGCAATTGTAGATAATTTGTATGAAAACTGTCGTAGTGAGGATATTATAGGATATTTAGGTGATGACACTATTATATTTATTTTAATTGGATGCAGTCCGTTATATTCAGAAAATGTTATCTTGCGACTTTATTCTAAAATCAGTAATATAGCTCAATTATCAATTGGCTATGTAGATATAAAAGATGAAAGCAACAGCTCAGAATTGTTATCTAAACTTAAGTTAGCATTACATGCTGCACAAGCAACTCATAACGACCAAAGCTGCGTTAGGTATACGCAAACAAAAGTAAACAGGAGCCAACTCTCAGAGGATTAAAAAAATTAAATTCACGAAATTTTAATAAGATTAGCATATATATCCTAACTTAAGCATTATTTTAGGGGGATAATTATGCCGGGTACAGGACCAACGCCATCACCAAGATCGAGTTTAGATCAAAATATAGATGAACAAGCAGCACAAAAAAATCTAGCAGCTAAACAAGAGAATCAGTACGCAACAATAAATAAAAAACGTGAAACCGATGAAAGGAAACGTAGCTCGGAATCATCAGGTTCAGCAGAAGATGAGAAAAAGAAGCACAGAAGAACTAAGCATGCAGAAGGACATCACTCAAGATCATCTAGTTCAACAGACAGGGAGCATAAAGGTAGCCCACATTCAACAAAAGAGAAGAGACATAAAAGTAAGTCACATGGGGAAAAACATCACTCAAGGCCATCAAGTTTAGCAGAAAAAGAACCTATTTATGCAGAAATAGGTGAACAACATACTCCGCAATTAATTGATAGCCCTGATGGGGATACAGTATTTTCACGTGATGATATGTTGAAAGCCATCAATATACCAGGGGATGAAGGGGTGAGAAAAAGAAACGTAAATCCACTAAAAAAACCACTAAGAGCACATTTACAAAATTCAGATGGAGCTTCAACATCAAGCTCTAAAGATTCCAGTCCGCCTTCATATACATCAAACGGGAATGCGCCATGGGGAAACGCGAGCCGAACTTTAAAAGAAATGCTTGCAAGTGTAAATCCTCCAAAAACAATTGCAAACTCATGGTCAAAATTTAAAACAAAAGTAGCATATCCTGTGCAACAAAGAGCATTTATAATACCATCTGTTGCTTTTATAACTTTTATGGCATCGTATTCAATCTTAATGCCAAAATATTATGCTAGCATTCAAAACTTAACAAAGGATCCATTATTATCCATACCTATCATTATCGCATCTGTGCTCTTTGCAGCGAGTATGATGGCTTTTATCTCAAATCTTCAAGATACGAGAATAAAAATAACTAGAACCAAAGACGATAATCAAGTCTTTAAGGAAATCAAAAATATTAATAATGAAAAATGCATTAGGTCTATAGAATTAGATCTCAGTAACAATACACATTATACTTTACTAGATGGTAGAAAATACAAAACATTAGCTTTTAAAAAGCTGGCACTGACTTTAAATAGACCACTGATCTGTGCTGAGATGGCAGCTTTTGTTACTCTTGCCTCTACTTACTTGCTGACTAAGTATTTTCAAATTGGATTTAAGAATCTAGCTGATTCTATTTCAACTTTTAATACAAACAACATGGAATTAATAGGATTTACAGCAGCAGCAGGTGTAATACTTACATTGTTTATGTGTTCTTTTGTTCATTATTACAGAAAGGAATGTGTAGAAGGTTTGGAACTCAAAAAGTGTCCTAGAGAGATAGCATCTTTGAACAAAGAGTTTATAGGAGAAGCTGAACGTTGTTATAACAGTAAGAAGACTTTATCATCTGGTAAACATAGCGAAGGTAAAGCTGCAAGTTTAACAATCGATCAAGCAATAGTTGAATATTACAATAGCAAGGCTGTTATTGTTGCTAGTTAATTTTATGAGATAGACTTTTTGTGACAATCTAAACAAAAAGTCTATTTCATTGATGTTATTTTACCCTATTTTAGCTTTTTACTGGTAAAGCATATCTTAAAATATGCTAATCATGTTCTTTAAAAACTTCAAACATAAAAACAAACTCGTTATTTTGCTAGGGGAAGAAGGGACTATATTATTACATATAAAGAATAATATATTAATAAATAGATGTTTTGTACAAGACGCAAGTGAATTTACAGATCTTAAATTTTACATTGCATCTGATAAGAAAACACATATATATCTCGTGCTCAATCACGTAGATCAAGATTATACTGTACAAAGCATCCCAGCTGTGGATAAGCTTAGCATCTATTCCATAGTTAAAGCAAAACTAAAGCATATTCCTACTAATAGTGATTTAAAAACTGCTTTTTTACTTTCAAAACCTAGTGAGTCAGAGAAGAACTGGCAGTATATGTTTGTAAGCGTAAGACTAAGCAATGTCATAAATAGTTGGCTTAAATTAATTATAGATGCCGGTGGTAACTTTAAAGGAATACTGCTACTTCCAATTGAGATGGCTAGTATACTCAATGCAATTTCAGCACAAAAAGAGATTGAATCGGATGGTAATAATTGGAATATTATCGTTGCATATACTAAAACAGGAGGATTCAGGCAATTAGTAACAAAAGATAATAAGATGATATTCACGCGCATCATATCATCTACTGATAGTACTTTGCCAAACGTCATTGCTGGTAGTGTATATCAAGAAGTACAAAATACCATTCAATACTTAGGAAGATTTGGTTTTCATAAGAATGATTCGATAGATTTACATATAGTAGTGCCGCAAGATATCAAGCTTGGCCTGATGGCAATTAAATTTGCTGAACATAACGTTGGTATCTTGACTCCGTACGAACTATCTAAAATTTTAAAATTAGCCCATGTGATAAACCCAAATGATAGATTTTGTGATACTGTATTACTACTTTCTATCTTAGAAAATAAACCTAAGGTTGTTTTGCATACAAGGGAAACAAAAAAGCACTCAAAGCTTATGTTATTTGATTTGTATTTCCCACATCTTTCATCATTAACACTGTTACTACTTTTAACAATTAATGTTCTTTTTATTTTTAACCTCTATTCAAATTATCAAGAAAAAAATAACCTAATACAAGACGAGAAGATATTAAAGGCTCAATTTCAGAATCTAAATAGTGATTATAGTATAGAAAGAATTTATGAAATCTCTGAGATAATTGATGCACATAATGAGTTATCCAGCTTAAATTATTCTCCACTATCAGAGATTGAATATATAAACAAAATGAAATCTGATAATTTGGAACTAAAATCCTTTCATTGGAAAGTTGATAATGAGACGGATGAAGTAAATATAAAACTAAGATATGACCTAAAATCAGATAGTAATATTTTTTATGAGTATGAAGATTTAAAGCATAATTTTAATACTACATTTTATAACTATAAAGTAGATTTTTCTGAGCTTCCATCTGTAATAGCGCTAGGGGAAAAAGATGTAATAATAGATGTTAATATAAGCAAATTAGTAAAAAAATGAGTCTAAAAACAAAAGTAACGATCAAATTATTTTCCTATTTACTTGTTTTTGCAGTTTTTGTTGCAATGTTATTTTTAGGTAATACTTACAATAGGAAATTGAAGCTTTTAAACGAAAATATAGCAAGGAAAAACAAAATTATCAGCTCACAAATAATAGATATACAAAAAAGAGAAGCAATATTAGTCTCTAATTTAGATTTATGGAAAAGAATTCCTTCTACAAATATGCATAATGGCAAATATATTGCTAACCTTAATAATTTAATCAATGAATTGCATAAGAGTTACAAAATATTAAATCCAGAAATATTAATTTCTATACCACAAGAAGCTAAAACTTTTTATAATGATAAGTACATTAAAATCATAAAGAGCGAGATTAATTTGCACTTTGGCTCAGTAAGCGATAAAAATGTTTTTCTATTTATGAACGAGTTAAGTACATTGCCAGGTTATATTAAAGTTAAATCTTTTTCTTTAGTGAAAGAAAAAGAAATTACACCTGAGATCATAGAACGTGCTACAAATGGCGATCTTATTTTGACGATCACAGGGCAGATTACTTTTGATTGGTACAGTTTATTGTATAAGGCTTAAACTAACTAAAGAATTTGATATTTGAATTCTTTATTTAATGTAGAAAAGAAACTATTATGTTAACGTATTTTATAGTAGTCGAAATATAATAAAATTAGAATTCATTGTCTCGTTTTAGGTTATGCACATTACTGTCAAGCCCGCAGTAACCAAGTTTTATCAATGTTTTATCTGCTGCTGTGTAATCCAAAATTTCTTTTTTTACTAAATCATTAATTATATTATTAATATTTAGATTTGGTAGCTGTTTTATGTCAGCGTTTATAATGTAGTTTTTCATTACGGTATTTAATGGAAAAAAGTCATAAATGGCCAAACTATCTGAACAATCCTTTTTTTTAATTAGTATTTGAAACATTACAGCTATTATATGTTCTGATAACACACTTAGAGCATTATCCTCATGAATTACCATTTTAGCTATAGCATTTTTAAGAGATGAAGCACTTAAAGAAGCTATAACTAAAAAACCATCTTGTAAGCAGTTTATAGCAGTTTTTACTAGTCCTTCATCATCATCGATGTCGTGAAAAAATATTATGTCAGGAGATCTCTTTCTAATTTCTGAGATTGCGTTACAATAATTTATAAGAGACTTATCAGACTTTACTCTAAGTTCACACTTTTTATCAAATATTAGAATGTGCTTATTTTGAATTTGATTCAATATATGTAATATAGTTGTAGTTTTTCCACTATTTATGGGACCAGCAATTAACACAAGACCAACTGCTTTTTCGATTATTTGATAGAAATTTTTAGGCACATTCAGTAGTGTTGTGTTAAGTTTTAATATATGTATAATTACACTACTTTGGTTAGCATTATCGTAAATATGTACACGTAATCTATTGTTTGCATCAAAGTCAAACGTGAAATTTTTTGTCTCTTGGTCTATTTCATTGCTTCCCTTTTTGCCTGGATCTTTTTCAAGAAGAGTAGCGATTATGTCTTTAATCTCTAGAGTAGATAAATTTGGCATTTGCAAAAAAATTATTTCATTGAATTCCCTGATGGTAGGGGGACTGTTTTCAAAGAGATAGATGTCAGATACGTTCTTATTTAGTAAGATAGTGGAAAGTAACTTATTTAAATCTATCATAAAGTATAAGATTATTTACTTCTAACGTAAAAGCTAAAAAATTGTAAAAAGCACTTTATTGGATAAAGTAATACTTTAGTTTTTATTAAAAAACAACATTTTATCTATAAATAAAATTATATCACTTATATTATTAACTTGATTGTGAATATAGATATATTGTACTGATATAGTGTGGATTGGATATAATATGAATAAAAACGCTGTTCTATATTTAAAATCTGAATGTGAGAGTATGTAGAATTATATCTTAAATTATAAATAGATAAAGAAAGGGTTATTTTATGAGAAATAATATTTCTCTTATTAAAGAGACTTTAATAGAGTTTATGAGCGCGATACATAACACAATTTTAAGCATGAAAAGTATTTTCATTAAGCAATATAATATTTTTTGTAAGGAGTTAAAGATATCTTACAATAGGATAAAGGATTTATTAAATACCAATATTGAATTAGGCTTATACCATTTTTATAAGGGTAATGTATCCGAAGCAAAATTCCGCTTCTCACTAGCCAACATTTTTTTTCGTAACTTACCAGCACTGCAGTATAACATAGGTAGGTGTAATTTTGCTGCAGGTAATATAAATAAAGCTTATGACAATTTTCTTAATATCTTAAAAATAGATGCAAACCATGAAGAAGCATTATATTATATAAAAAAGATAAGGAGTCCTAGCTCCATAGATTATGTACCAGATAGTATTGTTCAACAATATTTTGACTATACTGGTGAGTATTTTGTAGAACATTGGCTAGTTACAAAACAGTATAAGGGCTATGAATTTGTGTATATGATGGTTAAAAAATTTATGAGTGATAGGCTATTACAATTAAATATTTTAGATCTTGGTTGTGGTACTGGTGTATGCGGGCAATTTTTAAAGATGTACGGTGTTGGTAATTATATTGTTGGGGTTGATATATCAAATAGAATGCTTAACATTGCACGTGGTTGTTTTGTTAATGGCACTCTAGTCTATAATGAGCTGATCAACATAGAGATAAAAGCATTTCTTAAAAAAGATCAAGATTTAAGGTATGATGTGATACTTCTGATTGAGGTATTAAACTATGTAGGAAATTTTGCACCCATTTTAGAGCTAGCAGGCAATTTGTTAAACGAGAATGGTATCATTATATGTTCAGTTAGAAGAAAAAATGATGTGGGATTTGAATTTGTAAATGAAGGAGATTTTTTTCGTCATTCAAAAGAATATGTAGAATCTATAGTTTCAAGTGTTAATATGAAAATAAGCTATATGAGTTATTGTAAAATGTATGGTAGTCAAGTTGATGGTATATTGTTTGTGGTACAATTAAGGGACTAAGGGATTAATAGCTTGTTAACATTAAAAAGAATTGTAATACTATATCATTCATAAGATTTATTTAAAGTTACTAAAAAGTAGAGGAGTTTTAATGTTTTCAATTACTGTCGATCATGATAAAAATAGCAACTTAACTGATTTCGGCAAGGCAGTATTATCAGATAGATATTTGGTTAAAAATGAAAGCTACCAAGATTTATTTGCTCGTGTATCTACTTATTATGCAGATAACTTATCTCATACACAAAGGCTTTATGATTATATTAGTAATCTTTGGTTTATGCCTTCAACGCCAATTTTAAGCAATGGTGGAACAGATAGAGGACTTCCCATTTCTTGCTTTTTAAATGAAACCGAGGATAGTCTAAAGGGAATAGTGGATTTATGGAATGAAAACGTCTGGCTTGCTGCTCGTGGTGGAGGAATAGGTAGTTATTGGGGGAATTTGCGCTCAATTGGAGAGAAAGTAAAAGATAGTGGTAAAACATCAGGTATTGTTCCATTTATTGTTGTACAAAATGCTTTAACGCTTGCAATTAGTCAGGGTTCTTTGCGCAGAGGAAGTGCAGCAGTGTATTTACCTGTATCTCATCCTGAGATAGAAGAATTCTTAGATTTACGTAAACCTACAGGAGGAGATCCAAATCGTAAAGCGTTAAATACAAATCATGGCGTTATAGTTACTGACAAGTTTATGCAAGCTGTTGCAAATGATGGAGATTGGGAATTGATTACTCCTCATAATAACCAAATAGTTGCAACTATCAAAGCACGTGATTTATGGATTAGGATTTTAACAGCAAGAATTGAAACTGGAGAGCCATACATAATTTTTATTGATGCAGTTAATAGAAGTAAATCAGAATCTTATAGAAGGCTAAACCTTGACATAAAGATGTCAAACCTGTGCAGTGAAATTACTTTGGCAACAGGGAAGGATTACTTAGGCAAATCTCGCACAGCGGTTTGTTGTTTGTCATCACTCAACCTTGAGTATTTTGAAGAGTGGAAAGATAATCAATTATTTATTGAAGATGTAATGCGTTTTCTTGATAATGTGATGGAAGACTTTATCAGTAAAGCTCCAAACGAGATGGAAAGAGCTAGATATTCTGCTATACAGGAACGCAGTATTGGTATGGGTGTGATGGGTTTTCATTCGCTTTTGCAAAGTAGAATGGTACCGTTTGAATCGCTGGTAGCAAAGCAGTTAAATAAGCAGATATTTTCTCATTTAAAAAAACAAGTGGATGCTATATCTCATAAGCTAGCGCTGGAGAAAGGTCCATGTCCAGATGCTAAAGCAGCAAACCTTATGGAAAGATTCACACACAAGCTTGCTATTGCTCCAACTGCTTCGATATCAATTATAGCTGGTAATGCTTCTCCAGGGATAGAACCATATGCGGCCAATGTGTTTACGCAGAAGACTTTAACGGGTTCATTTACTGTAAGAAATAAGTTCTTACAAAGGTTGCTAGCCCAAAAAGGCCAGGATAATGAAACGATATGGTCTTTGGTATCAACTAATGAAGGTTCAGTCAGAGAGTTAGATTTTCTCAGTGCAGAAGAAAAATCAGTGTTTAAGACGGCTTATGAACTTGATCAACGTTGGGTTGTAGAACATGCGGGCGATAGAACGCCATATATATGCCAATCTCAATCTGTTAATCTCTTCCTTCCAGCTAATATTCATAAACGTTATTTGCACCAAATACATATGCTTGCTTGGAAAAAAGGATTGAAGAGCTTATATTACTGTCGTTCTCAATCAATGCAACGTGCAGACAAGGTTTCACATGATGCTCTGTCAGCAAAGGCAACCAGCAGTAAAAAACAACTAGTAGGTTTTGACTACAATGAATGTTTATCATGTCAATAGATGCTCTGTACTCAGCTGAAGGAGTTTGTCAAACTTATTCCTAAAGATAAGTGTATGATGTCTTTAGATTTAGGAAGAAAGAAAATAGGCATAGCATTTAGTGATAGAACAAATCTGATTGCTACACCTCATAGCGTCTATTATAGGCAAAATATAAGAAAGGACATTGGTTTTTTAAACAGGCTTTTTGAGGAAGGTGATGCAGGTTCTATGGTAATTGGCTTGCCTATAGAACTAAAAGAGGGAGATAATCTGTGGCACAAAATATTACTGAACTTCGCTAACAAAATAGTAAAAAAGCGTAACATGATTGTGTACCTACAAGATGAAAGCCTTTCAACTATGGAGGCAACCGAAGCATTAATTGCTGCTGGTCTATCATACCAAAAATCCAAAAAGCTTAATGACAAAGTTTCAGCCTCAATAATATTGCAACGAACGCTGGATGCAATTAATAAATTATGATTATTTTAATATAAATATTAAGAATATTAATTTTTCTTGAATAATGCTAAAATTTTAACCATAATATACTAATTATTAGTTAAAAGGTTAATAAATGAGATTATTAGATAATGTAAAAAAGAGAAATTTTACACAAGTACAAAAATTTTTTTTACAAAGCACAAATGAGCAAAAGAAAAAAGATATAGAAGGCAAAACTGCGCTGATGCATGCGGTAATAGACGGTAATTTAAAAATGGTAAAGCTGTTATGTCAAAAAATCGATATTACAGCTTTTAATGCTCAAGATAATAATGGTATGACTGTAGTAATGCATGCAGCTAAGTTAGGACATCGTGATATTTTGAAATTTTTTTGTAATGATATTCCGGAAAAAATAATAGCTCATCCAGAAAAACATGATTTCTCTTATGCTACTGAGAATGATACATCAGGTTATAATGCATTAATGTTGGCAATAGCAAATGGTCATACGAATTGCTTGAAGTATTTATATTATAAAGAAATACAACATATTATTAATCACCAAGATAAAGATGGAAAAACACCAATAATGCTTGTTCTTGATGAAATGGCAACTGCTAATTTAGCTTACAGCGGCGGAGATATCGAAAATGCTAAACAGCTTTTACATGAATTTTTTCAAGTAGTGCAGACTGTTTTTAGAGAAAAAGATGAAAGAAATGAGGAACATTTTCAAATGCTCAAAGAGATTTTTAATGAAGAAAACGAAAAGCATGATAATAAGCTAAACCTTACAATTCAGGATGAAGATGAACGTAACGTTTTTGCATATGCTAAAGAAGCTAAATGTGAGCAGGAATTATTAGATTTTATTGCTTCTATTCCCATGGATGCAACAAATCTTGATTTATCTGTTTATAAATTGCCGAATGGTAAACAATGCTTTAAAAATGTCAAATGCTCTGAAGATGATTTAACTAGTTGGATTATTTTTAACCCAGCTCTTGAAGTTTTTCTTAAAAGTAATAAAAGAGATATAAACTTATCAAGAAGTTTTAGATGATGATATAGAATCACAATCTTCTACAATTCCTATTGCAAGTGAAGAATCGGATATGGATTTACGAGAATTGGATACAGATATTGTTAGTAATGACCATATTATGGAAGTTAATGTTGACAATATAGGGCAAATGAAAAGATGCTTTAATAGATAGAAAGAGCAGTTTTTATCAATGTTATGAATTCATTGCAGTAAGCATTGTTTTACCAATAACTGCAGGAGTTTCGGCAATGACAATACCACTGCTGCGCATCACTTCTACCTTTGCTTCAGCACTACTATCACTTGACGAGATAATCGCTCCAGCATGCCCCATACGTCTTCCCGGAGGAGCTGTTTTGCCAGCAACAAAACCAACTATTGGTTTTTTAACCTTAGATGATTTTATAAAATGTGCTACTACTTCTTCTTCAGTGCCGCCTATTTCTCCTATTATAATAATGCCATGGGTATCTTCATCTTGAAGAAACAGCTCACAGCAATCAACAAACGTCATGCCATGTACAGGATCACCACCAATTCCTATACAAGTTGACTGCCCAAGTCCAACAGCAGTGGTTTGAGCTACAGCTTCATAAGTTAAAGTTCCAGAACGAGACATAACTCCTATATTACCACGTTTATGAATATGTCCTGGCATTATCCCGATTTTACACTCATCTGGCGTTATAACTCCAGGGCAGTTAGGACCAACTAGACGACTCTTAGAACCAATAAGTGCTCGTTTTACTTTTACCATATCAAGCACTGGTATACCCTCTGTAATACAGACAATTAGCTCAATCTCTGCATCAATTGCTTCAAGTATTGCATCTGCTGCATAAGGAGCAGGAACGTAAATAACTGATGCACTTGCACCTACTTCTGATTTTGCTTGCTTTACTGTATTAAACACAGGCAAATTAAGGTGAATTTGACCGCCTTTTCCAGGAGTGATACCTCCAACCATGCAAGTACCATAAGCAATGGCCTGCTCTGAATGAAACGTTCCTTGCTCACCAGTAAAACCCTGACATATTACTTTTGTATTCTTATTTACTAAAACAGACATAATATTATATTTTTACTATATTAACTATTTTTTGTGCGGCTTCATCGAGCTCATCTGCTGCTACTATATTAAGACCTGAATCTTGTAAAATTTCCTTTCCTTTTTCAAAGTTAGTTCCAGATAACCTAACAACTAAAGGAACATTGATGCTCATTTCTTTTGCTGCTTCTACTATGCCACTAGCGATAATATCACAGCGCATTATTCCACCAAAAATATTTACTAGTATCCCTTTAACTTTTTTGTCAGATAAAATAATTTTAAATGCTTCAGTTACAGTTTCTCTACTTGCACCACCGCCAACATCTAAAAAGTTAGCAGGTTCTGCCCCATAATATTTAATAATATCCATTGTTGCCATAGCTAAACCAGCACCGTTTACCATGCATCCTATATTACCATCCATTTTTATATAACTTAAGCCGTATTTAGAAGCTTCAATTTCCTCTGGTACTTCTTCATCATAATCACGAAGCTCCTTGAGATCTGAATGACGATATAAAGCATTATCATCTAAATTGATCTTAGCATCAAGCGCTATAAAATCACCAGATTTTGTTTCAATAAGTGGATTAATTTCTATTTGACTTGCATCTGTATTTATAAAAGCATTGTATACATTTTTTGCAATGCTGATGATCTTATTTACCTTTTTGGGCTCTAACCCTAAATCGAAACCAAGTTTTCTACCGTAAAAACTTTCAAAACCAGATGCTGGATCTATGTGAATTGTAGTTATCTTAGATGGATGATTTTTTGCTACTTCCTCAATATCTACTCCGCCTTCTGATGAAAAAATAAGCGCTGGCCTGCTTGACTTAGAGTCAATTACTAAACTTAAATAATATTCCTTTTCTATATCAAACGCTTCTTCTATATAAACTTTGCGAACCTTTTGGCCCTCAAGCCCTGTTTGATGAGTGATTAAAGTAGAGCCTAGCATATCTTTTGCAAATTTTAAGACTTCATCTTCAGATTTTGCTAATTTAACACCACCAGCTTTACCTCTACCACCAGCGTGTATTTGCGCTTTCACAACTAATGCCCCTGGTTTTAATTTTTTAGTAGCAGATAGAACCTCATTAGATGATAAAGCTACGCAACCATTTGGCACAGGAATACAAAATTTCCTAAAAATTTCTTTTGCTTGATATTCATGAATGTTCATAGATGCCTTTATGAATATATTTCTAAACTTGAAATTGATAAAATTTTATTACTCATTTTTCCTTGCTCTCATTTTACTTATTCTTCTTTCAGATTCAGCTTTTTTCCTCTTTCGCTTTTCTGAGCTTTTTTCATGATAACGAATTTTCATTTTTTTAAGCATACCTTCTCGTTGTAGCTTTCTTTTTATAATCCTTAAAGCTTGATCTAAATTACCATGTTGAACTTTTTCTTGTACCAAAGTAAAAAACCTCCTCTCTATTGCAGTATCTGCTTACAATTAAACCACAATGTGTATTAACCCATAATCCTTTTTATGTCAAACCATTTTATGCAAAGCACTATGTTTTTCTTTACAAATAATGCTAGATGTGATAGAGCTAAAAAATAAGATCCTCGGTAGCTCAGCGGTAGAGCAGTTGGCTGTTAACCAATTGGTCGCTGGTTCGAATCCGGCCCGGGGAGCTTAAGCTATATCTCAGTACCTCCTACGGCTATTGAGTCAATTTTTAATGTCGGTTGCCCAACTCCAACGGGGATATTTTGTCCATTTTTAGAACAAGTTCCAACTCCTGGATCAAGTTTTGAATCATTACCAATCATTGATACTTTTTTTAGTATATCTGGTCCATTACCAATTAAAGTGGCCCCTTTTACTGGGTGTGTGATTTTGCCATTTTCTATTAAATATGCCTCTGAAGCTGAGAATACAAATTTACCAGAAGTAATATCAACCTGACCACCACTGAAGTTTACAGCGTATAAACCACGCTTAACACTAGATATTATCTCACTTGGATCACAATTTCCTGCAAGCATATAAGTATTTGTCATGCGCGGCATAGGAATTTTCTCATAACTCTCTCTTCTGCCATTTCCTGTTGTACAAACAGACATAAGATTAGCGTTTAGGGTATCTTGCATGTATTTTACTAAAACACCATCCTCGATAAGTACGTTATAACCTGAAGGAACACCTTCATCATCTATGTTTAAAGAACCACGACGGTTATTTATCGTACCATCATCAATTACAGTGATGCCTTTTGCAGCTACTTGCTCTCCTAGAAGACTTGAGTATGCTGACACCCCTTTACGATTAAAATCTCCTTCTAGCCCATGACCTATGGCTTCATGTAGCAGTATTCCTGGCCATCCTGAACCTAAAACTACCACCATTTCTCCAGCAGGAGTTGGCATTGCTTCCAAATTATTTTGTGCTTGCCTTATCGCCTCATCTGCAACTTTTTTCCAATTAGGCTCAGATATAAATTCATCATAAGCATCTCTACCACCATAGCCCATAGTTCCTTGTTCAGTTCTACCATTTTTCTCAAGTACTACTGAGATACTAAACTGCACCAATGGCCTTATATCACTTAATCTGAGATTATCCTTTTTAATTATTTGCACTACTTGCCACTCACCAGCAAGAGTAATTTTTACCTGCTTCACGTACTTATTTTGGGAACGCACATATAGATCTACCTCTTGAAGTAGCTGTACTTTAGCGTTAAAATCTACTTCACTTAGCGGGTTGACATTAGGATATAAACTGTTTTTTCTTCTCTCTAGATTAATTATAGTGCTCTTATTATTAGAATTTACTGTTTTTATTAAACTTGCAGCACGGCTAATTTCTTCTTCGCTAATATTTGAAGAACAAACAAAGGATGTTACATCACCCGAAAATGAACGTAACCCAAAACCCTTACGCACATTAAAATCTGCATTTTTGAGCACTCTGTCATTGAAATGAAATAGTTCTGACTGATGAGATTCTAAAAAAAGTTCTCCACCGTCACTAAAACATAATGCGTCATTTACTATTTTATAGATGTTGTTAATATCAACGTTATTTTGTGTAAAAAAAATCTTATCAGGATTTGTATGATTTAACATCATTACGTATAAAAAACATATATTATATTCTGTAATCTCAAAATAGCAACTATGGCAGAACTGGTAGATGCGCTAATTTCTGGTACTCTTCGTGATTATGAAAATTCAATTCAGGCACTTTTTTATTTACCAACCTATAAGGCTTTACTCCTCTCAAAATTGAAGTGATAAATTTTCTTCTCTTTTTTATTAAAAATTAAATTTTAAATCTTAAAGTATAACGAATAAAAAAGGGGGGAAAGTTATGCCAGGGGAGGGTATTGAGTCACAAATAAAACAAATAGAGAAATATATCAAAGATAATAAAGGATTGCTTGAAAAAGAAGAAGCTAGTATATATGCTAGCTCTAGGAGGCAGTGTAATCAATCTCACAGTAAAGAGAAAAATAAAAATTATTTCAGAATTCTTGGAAAGTTAGAATGTGTAATTAGAGATAAGCATCACAGTAAAGATATTAATGAATTACGTCAAAACTTTAAAAAAATAAAGAAAGAATTAAAAGAATGTTCCAATGGGATAAATGAGATAAAGATGGAGAATATAAATAATCATAGGGGGGTGAAAAAACTCTCTAATGATTATAAAGAACGGCAATGGACAAATACAGTTTTTGCTATTTCAGCAGTTGTGCTTGTTGCTTTAGTTTGTTATGTAACCTTTTTTCATCTCACTTGCCCCAGCTGTATTTTAGACAACGCTGTTGTAAAACAAAATGTCGCAGCTTTAGTAAATTCTGCTATTTAATATTTTTTATAACTTTTTAGTATAATATTTTCCAGTTAAATTAGTTTATGGGGGAACTATGCTATATAATAATACACAAAAACATGATAACATTGAAAGCACTACTATTGAATTACAACGGGATAAAAATACTGAAGATAGTGGAATAAGTGAAGGAGACAGTGATTCCATAGGTAAGCCTGTTAATGAACCTAAAACCAATAGTGCTATTAAGAAACCAAACAAAAGTCAAAAGACTAAAACACATAAAAATAATTCTGCAGGTGAATCTAGCAGAGAGCTTAAGGTAAAAGAGGGTTATGTTCTTGTAGAGAAAACTTGTTATGAAGATGGTAAAAAGTTAGATGAAATTCACCTAAAAAATACTCGTAATACATCAGAAGAATTAAAAAAATGTAAAGAAGAATGTGATGATTTATTAAATACTGCAGCTGATTTAAAAAACAAGACTGATAGTGCTAAAAAAGCTACAAAATTAGTAACTACATCCATAAATAATCACGAGCAGTTACTTAAAAACAATAATTCAAAATCCAAATGTATTACAGATATGAGTATAGGTGGTGGTGCTATTACTATGGCTTGTGGTACTTTTGCTGCTTTGGCTTTTAATCCTACTTTTGGTATTTTTGGTATTCTTGGTGGAGTTGCCTTTTTGTATGGCCTTGCTAGAAAAGTTTCTAGTTGTCATGGACACTTATATAAAAAACCCAATTCTGCTGTAGAAAGTATTGATATAGAAAAGGGCATGCATAAAAATTGTAAGGAATTGTTCACTTCAATTACCTGATTTTTATTTTTTTAATCTCTTGCAGTAAGATTTGCTTATAGAAGACAAAGAAATACATGTATTCAAAAGTAGGGTTTTAAATTAGCATTTTTGCTGCATAGAAGATTTTCTCTTTTTGCTAAAAAATTAAGAATTTTATTATAAAATTAAGTTTAATAGTAAAGAGGGGGAAATAGTGATAGATCTTATACAAAAATGTAAATCTGTCATACCTAGTAAAATTAAGCGACTTTGTTCAAAAATAGAGCCTGATAGACTGAAATATTATCAACTTATAAAGCAAAGTGATGAACTTAATTATAAATTGATAAAATACATATGGTGGAAAAATTTTCATATTGAAATAAAACACGCTCAACTAGAGAAAAATCATTCAAGTGTGAAATCTAATTACGATACATATACAGAACAATCATGCTGGATTCAAACTACTGAATTTAAAGATAATGATAAACTTAGAAATACATTACTTAAAAAGATAGCTACACAACCTAAAAAGAAATACATAAATAAAAGTTTAGAAACGTTGAATATCTATGGTATGTTGTGCTGCAAATATCAACATCTACTTGATGATGATCAACAAAATTCAGTTAGTGATTGTATTAAACAAAGTCTCAACGTAATTTTAAATCAAGGAAAGTTAAAAAAAACTAGAATCACAGATGAAAAATCAGATAAGCTAATCGGTGAAAATAAAAAGATACTAGAAAAAATAGCAAAGACAGAGATAAAAAATGAAAATTATCAATTAAAAAGTGATTTATGGATTAGAAAGATAATTTTTGAAGAGATTAAGCAACATATAAATAAAATCCATAAAGTTGAACAAGTGCCGAAAAATACTTACAAAATACAACAAATGCAGCAGGAAGTTAATGAAACAATAAGCATAATGCGTAGTAACGTTGAAAAAGTTATAACAAGAGGGCAATCATTAGAAGTACTACTAGAAAAAACAGAAGATTTAAAAGAAAGAAGTGAAGAGCTTTTTGTTAATACAAAAAGGATAAGGCATAAAACAGCTAATAAAAAAATCTTCTACTATGCCTTAACAGTAGTTGTTACAGTTGCTATTACTGCTTTGATTTGCTATTGTGTATATACTACTTTTAGTAAATCCAGTCAAAGTTTGGACAATGTTGCATTGATGCAAAATATGGGAAAATTGATCAATTCTATTACATAATTGCATATTTTGATTGCGTAACAAACAAGACAAAATAGTGTGCGTTCTATTTATCAATAAATCTAGATTAAGTTTGTAATTTTTTCCATACTGCCCCAGCTATTGCCGACTTTTACTTCTATTTTAAGTGGCACACTTATTATGTTCTCCATCACTTCTTGCATTAATTTTGCAACGTCAAATACATGTGCTTCCGCTGCTTCAACAATTAATTCATCATGAACTTGAAGTATTATCTTGCCAATTTTAAGTCTATCAAATAAACGAACCATAGCTTTTTTTATGATATCAGCTGCAGTACCTTGCAGAGGAAAATTAATTGCTGCCCTTTCGGCAAATTGCCGCAGTTTACTATTTACATTTTGAATAAAGCAATACCTACCAAAAAGAGTTTTAACATAACCATGGGACTTTGCATATAACTTCATTTTTTCCATATATATTTTAATTTCTGGGTAGCAAGAAAAGTAGTGATCAATAAATTCTGCAGCTTCATTTTTAGTTATTCCCAGTTGCTTTGCTAACCCAAACGGGCTGATACCATAGATAATACCAAAATTTATAGACTTTGCTTTCCGCCTTAAAGATTCACTGAGATTTCTTTCCTCTACACCAAATATCTGCTTTGCAGTAATTGCATGGATATCTTTACCTTCAGTAAAAGCGTTTTTAAATGCTAAAACGTTGGCAATGTGTGCTATAAGCCTAAGCTCAATTTGTGAATAATCAGCAGCTATAATTTTGTAACCTTCAGGTGCAATAAAAGCTTTTCTGATTGCGTTTCCCTCTTCACTTCTTATTGGTATGTTTTGAAGATTAGGATTATTTGAGCTTAGTCTACCAGTTGCAGTTGCAACCATGGAATAGTTAGTATGGATTCTCTTGGTGCTACTGTTGACCTGGCTTATTAAAGCATCTGTATAAGTGTTTTTCAGCTTACTGAAGTGACGCCAGCTAAGGACCTTATTTGCAATTTTCTGACCATCTGCTGCAAGTTCTTCAAGTACCTCAACATTTGTGCTGTATATTCCCGATTTTGCTTTTTTGCCTTTATCAAGGTTGAGCCTATCAAACAAAATATGGCTCAGCTGTTTTGGCGACCCAATATTAAACTCTTCCCCAACTAGCTCATATATTTCCTTTTCTAATAAAGTTATCTTTTGAGAAAAATCTTCTGATAACTCTTTTAACACTCCTTCATTTATTAGTATTCCCTGTTTTTCTATATCAGCTAATACTTTTTCAAGCGGCCTTTCACAGCGCTCATAAATGGTAAACAATCTTTGAGAGAATAACTTTTGTTTTAGTTTATTATGTAGCAAAATCAAAGTTTGTGCTGAAGGCTCAGCTATCTCTACATCCAAATTATACTTAATTATAGTTTCAAGTTTATGGTCATGCTTGCCTGTATCTATGCTATAGGACATGATCATTACATCATCTACTGCATCAATTTCAGGCAAAAATTTTCTTAAATCTTTTGTATTATATACTATTTTAAGTACTCCCTTAGAAATAAGAATAGGGCTGAGCAGCTTAAGAGATGGCTCTATATTATCTTGCTCCACACAAAAAAGATCATTTTCACTATAAGCAATACTTAAAGTTTTACTTTCCTCATGAAGATAAAGAGCCATTTTCCCTTCAGATTTACATCTATCTAAAAATACAAGTAAATTTTCATTACTATATTCAACTATGTTTTTTTCATTGTGAGCTTGCGTCTCATATGAAAATAATTTTTGTACTCTTGGAATTAAGGACTTAAATTCATATTTTTTGAGAAAGTCTGTTAATTTTTGGATATCTGGAGCTTTTATTCTATATTTTTCTAAATCACCTTCAATTTCTACTGTTGTAGCTAGGGAAACCAACTGCTTTGAAAGCAGCGCCCACTCCTTATAAGCCAGTATAGCCTCTCGGCACTTGTTTTGCTTAATTTGATGGGCATTCTCCAAGGTATTCTCTAGCGAACCAAACTCAGTTAGCAATTTTGCTGCAGTTTTGACACCTATTCCCAAAACTCCAGGTATGTTATCGGATGCATCTCCTGTCAGTGCAAGTAGGTCCAAAAGCTTATCTGGGCCTACCCCAAATTTCGCAATTACATCTTCTTCTTTTATATATTTATTTTTCATAGGATCAAATACTGAAACTTTTTCATCTATGAGCTGAAACAAATCTTTATCAGCTGTAACCACTGTTATTTTTAAATCATCATATTTACTATATGTTTTTGCCAGTGTGGCTATAACGTCATCAGCCTCATACCCTATCACTTCTTCGCAATTTAAGTTAAAAGCTGACACTGCCTCTCTCAGTATTGCAAATTGTGGTATTAAATCTTCAGGCGGCTTTTGTCTATTGGCTTTATATCCATGGTATATTTCATGACGAAAATTCTTCTCGCCAGTATCAAAAGCTATAACTAAATATCCTGTTAAGTATTTAAGTAGCATATTGATAAAGCCATACACCCCACCAATAGGCAAACCTGATGTAGTGCTTAGGCCTGGCAGTACATAATATGCACGAAAGAGAAAACCATATCCATCTATTATTGTTAAAGTTTTTTCCACTATAATCTACATTATAAGCTCCTAGTATCTATTACTAAGAGAAAAAGACAAGTGATTAGTATTTAGTTAGTATTACAATATCTATATATAATAAATTAACCTAATATTTAACCAATTATTAACATATTATCATCAAAATTAATATTATTAATTATTTTAAATTGAGAAGAGATTATGCATACAAAGGATCAAAACAACAAACAGAGTCAGAAGGGAATAGATCAGATTAGCTCACCAATTATCTATACAGAGTATACAGATAATGGTAAATCTGTACCTATACAACCTTTTAGGGGAAAAAGTTCTTTGTCAGACAGTAGAAGAACAAGTATTAGTAGTGATATCTCTACTTTTAGTTCTGATAGTTTTAAGGATGATGCAACATCTCTAAAAAGCCAAAGAAGTGAAAGCGTTGATAGCGGTATATCTTCGTTACCAGAAACATCAAATCCGTATAGCAGTAATGAATCATTATTCTCTACGGGAAGTGCAGCTAAAAATATATCAACAGAAGAACTATTTGGATCTTTTGAAAACAAAGAATCACATGGCTTTGCTTATGAAAGCGATGTTGATGATATGTTATCATCTCTTTCTTCCAATGATACCAATCATAACCCACGTGCCCTGTCTTCTTTTACAACTTTTTCTGATACTGAATCAACTAGTATTGAAAAAATTCCAACCAATGAAGGCAGTTTTGCTTCAATAAAAAAACCAAGCATTCAAGATAGATCAGTAAAATTGGCAAAAAAAGTTGCATCCCCAACTGTGCCAACTTTTAAATCTAATGTTTCCAACGTCAATGCTCAAACAGATGATAAGTTAACTTCTGCTATTAGTGAAGATTCAAATAATATATTGAATTCAGAAAAATCAGTGGGGGAAGAAGTGCACTCAGCAAAAAAGATTTTATCTGATACGAAAGAAAGCTTAAAAGCGGATAGATCGAATGGTAAGTATACAAGTCTAAGAGATCTAACGCCTTTGCAAGAAAAAAAGAAAGAAATAAATCGTAAAGATCAGTTATCATCTAAAATTGACGAATTTATTTCACAAGTCAACTTAAGTGCTCGGAAGACAGTAGAAGAAAGAGTTAAATATGGAACTCTTGATATGCTAAAAATAAGCGCAGAGAGGTTAAATTTAAAAATAAAGACGGTGGATTCACTAATTAATGTAGACAAAAATAATAATGATAAAGTATTGAAGGTTACAGAAAAAGATATTCCTCTGCTCAAAGAATTAAAGCGTGATTTAAAGCGGACATTATATGGAGTAAATAAGCAACTATTTAAAGAAACAAAAAAAATACTGGCTCATCAACAGAGGGAACAGCAGGAACTACAAGATAAGATTTTAAAAGGTGACATTACAAAAATTGAGGAAGCAATTTCTACAGCAAAATCGGAAGTAAATTTGAAAGAACGTTATGACCTTCTATTACATCAGTTAGGAAAAGTGCAAACTCACTTTAGTCACAATAAAAAGTTACATCCTGACTTGAAAGAAGCAATAACAGAATTACGCAAAGAAAGATGGGCCTCTCAAACTAATATATGGGCAATAAGACCAGATGATACCACAAAAAATTACCTGCCTGAATCAAGAGTTGAGTTAACATTTGCAGAAAAAAGAGAGATTTTTAGTCGCAAAAGAGACGCTGCAAAAAGTCTTTTAGATTCTCAGCAATACAAGGGTGAAGATAAGGAAATACTTAAAGGATTACACAAACTTTATAGTAATTTAGCTAAGAGCTCAGAAGACAAACCTAAAGAAAAATCTAATCTTGAATATGCATTTAAGAGAGAATTTGGAAGTGCTTATCAAAAAAGTTGTAGCACTAGATTATCCGAAGTGTCAGTAAGCCGACCTGCTTCTTCTTTAAGTAAATAAGGATTTGCAAGAGTTTCTAAAATCAAACTAAAAAAGAAGAAAAGACCAGCTTCTGAAATTACTGAAGCTGGTAAAAAAATTTTATAGATATATAAATTTATATAGCAATAGCAGAAACCTCCCAAAAATAAAGTAAGAGAACGTTCAACAAACTGTAGACCCCCTGAGAAAGTGAGGAAACAGGTATGAAAAGAGAGAGAAAGATATAAAATAGCAGTTTTGGCAGAAGTTATGAAAAAGTGGCAAATATATATTCCGTCAATTTGCTGATAGCAGAATGCGAAAAAATAGTCGAAATAGTTAGTGGGAAAAAGTTAAAAAACAGGCGACGGAATCACATTAAAACGCTAGAAGACAAAATTTTATGTGTGTTAATATACTACCGAACGTATATAATGCATCCATTTTTGGGCTATTTGTTTAATTTACACAATTCAAATATTTGCTAAAAAAAATGGGTTAGCGAAAAAAATCAAGATCACAAAACCAGAAAAAATATTTTGGTAGATGTGACAGACACAGCAGCCAAAAGATAGCAAAAAGAGAAGGAATTGGAAAAAAGAAAACATAAAAACCGAAATGAAGAAAACGGACAAGGTTTCAAAATCTCATCGTGTTTAAGATACGAAAACAGTTCTGCCAGTAGATAGCATAAAATATGCTGATTCTAGGGTTGGCAAAAATTGCAGAAAGTATAAAAAATACCGTAAAAAACCCCGGAGCAAAAGGATCATAGCTTGCGTCGTTTAGGATGAGAGTGGAAAATAAGATTCAAAGATATTTAAAATTATGTTTACCGTAATTTTCAGAAAAATGAAGTTTAATATTATTTCTGGAACTTGAAGCATGGTTTTTTTGCTTTGGCCTAACTCATGCCTCGTTACTAATATACCGTTTCTCAGGGGATCTAGAGTAAAGTGGGTAGAATAATAGAGCACCCAGATTTTGCGTTACCGAATCGAAAAGAATTGTTAAAAAATGATATGGAATATGAAGTTTTAGTGATAGATAGTACAGAAACACCGATAGAAAGATCTGAAAAAAGCAACGAATTCAGGTAAGAAATACATTCAAAACTCAGTTAATTGTAGAAAAACAGAGCAAATCATTTGCAAACGGCAGAATTTTCGAATATTCAAGGAATCAAAAATTGTTAAAGTTTTAGCGGATAGTGGATACAGAGGGATGAGAAAAATTCATGAGAGCTGCCACATAGAAAAACAAAAAATTGACTAACGAACAAAAGAAAGAAAATCGGCAACCCATGAGCAAAAGAGTGGTAATAGAGAATGTGATTGGGTTAGATTCAAAATTATCGCAGAGTTTTGCTCTGAGATTCAATTTGATTGCTGCTATTTATAATTTTCTATATGAGTTTCGAAAGAGGTTCTCTAATATGTATTAAATAAAACTTGAACTGACACTTAGAACAAAAAAATAACAAAAAATAAGAGAAATGAATACAATACAAAAAAAATACTAAAACTAGGATTTTAGCAAAACAACTAGGAAATGTGTCACAAGCGTGCAAAGTGATGGGATACTCAAATTTTATCGCTTCAAGGAGTTATACGAAAATGGAGATAAGATAAGTAAGAAAGTTTGCAAACAGAGTTTCGGAAGACATAGAAAGATCTGTATAGCAACAGAATTTCCAGCATATAAAAAATGAGCTGAGAAAAAAATAATATCTGAAGGTGGATAGTTGAGACTTTTAAGAAAAGACTTAAAGCACTAGAAGCAAAAAGATGGAATAATTCTAACAGCTTTAGAAAAAGTGAAAGAACAAAGATAGTGAAATTGATACTCAGGTTAGGGAGTGTTCAACAAACTGTGTCAAACCGAGAATAAATATATTTAAATAGTATAAAAAATGGAGGTTTTACACATGAGTCAAAAAACAGCAAATAACTATATTGGATTAGTAGACTATAAAGAATTGGAAGAGAATATTCTGTCATCTATACGAGAAGGCAAGCCACTAACTGGCAAAGGAGAAGCACTAACACCATTAATAAAAAAGCTGATAGAAGCAAGTTTAGAAAGAAAATCATTTATCGTCTGAAGATGAAGAAAAGAATCGCAGGAATGGAAAAAACTCGAAAACTTTACTCAGGATCGTTTGAACTGCTAACACCAAGGGATAGAGAATTGAACCACAAATAATCAAAAAAAGACAAACAAACTTGCATCCTGAACTTGAAGCTAAGCACATTTGCCAGTGGTATGGGCTATAGAGACATAGCATCACATGTTGAAGAAATTTATGACCACAAGATATCGGCAGCAGAAATATCAATGACAAATTACTACCAACGAATGGCGTAACTGCAATCTGTATATCCAATAGTATTCATATGTTTTTTAAAGTCAAAGAGGATGCGTAAGTAAATGTATGTATAACATACTAGGTATAGATCAAAATGGCAGAAAAGAAGTATTGGGCTTTTATCTGGCTGATAGTGAGTTCTGGCTTAGTGTATTAAATGATCTCAAAGTGTGGAATCGTTGCCTGTGTAGATGGACTAAAAAGCTTTCCATAAACAACGTATTTCCCAACGCAGAAGTGCAATTGTGTATAATGCATCAGATAAACTAAAATATGTATCCAGCAAAATGAATGATTTGAAGAAAAGCTTCAAATAGAGAAATCGCTAAAAATTTGAGCTGGAAGAAAAATGGGAATGTAGTGGCAAAATAATTGGGAAACTGGCTATTTTAAGTACTCAGATCCTGTTAGGCGGATAGTTTACACTACCAATCCCATAGAGGGACTGCACAGGCAAATCAGGAAAAAACCAATTTACCAGTACAAATGCCTTGTACAAGCAATTATACTGTGCTATAAAAAAGATAGAGCAAAATTGGACTATACCAAATTGGGCTTTAACCATCTCTCAACTTGATATTTTCTTTCCTAATAGATTAAAAATTCAGTTGAGTTTTTGACACAGTTTGTTGAATACTCCCGAAAAACATTAAATCAGGATTCTGATAGTATATTTAAATTCTTCTGTCAGTTAATTCGTCACTGTCAGATTAAGTGATGTCTAGTACACTTTTGGTGAGTTTACCTTACATCCTTCATAATCAGCGTCATTACATATAAGCAATAATGCTACATCACTTTGTTTTTGCTCTATTGCATACAACAACATTTCTTTTAAAATATTTTGTTCTTCTTCTATTAACAATTCTACAGTAAATTTTTTTACCATATATTTTTTTACTTCTTTCTAGTTTTTACAACTTGGTTTCTCCAAAGGAATCAGATGCAGAGTAATGTAAATTTAATTTTTATGTAGTTAGGTGCTCGCCTTGAGCTTTAGTATTAGATCTATTTTATAGATATTTACAGGTGAAATAGCAGTAGAGAAGAGAAACATAAATTACATAGATGTTGTAAGTGGTAATATTACACCTTACATATTCTATGTCACCCACTATCCAACAGTATATCAAAAACAAGAATTCGAACAATTAAAAAAAAGATATTGGATCTATGGGCAATTTGCTGTTACAGTTGGCAATGTGAATGCTGCAGATGTACAGAAGTATATTGAAAGTTTCATAATAAACATCTCTGAGTTTTAAAACTTGCTTTATAAACGTTACCACCAGCTAAAGCTGGTTGTAGTTGATCATGCTTATGTATGTAAACCTTACCACTAAATTCAGATGAGCTTGTACTTGATATGCTTGAAAATTTTTCATTCTCATAAATTGAGTAGTCAGTTATGCAAGACATAGGTGAGTCTAAGATCTCATCAATAGCGCTTCTACGCTTACATATACGCGCTGCTCTACTACTAGAACTAGATGAGCTTGTATTTGATATATCTGAAAGTGTTTTACGCTTACGTGATAAAAACTCAGAAATAGGAGATTTAGATAAATCTGTAAATTCATCGTATTTACTTACTATACTAATCATTTCTTCCGACGTTGCAAACGCACCAAAAATCTCCCCAGTATTATTCGTTTTATTATAGTCAGCTCCGTGATGTAACAGTAGCTTTACCATTGATGCATGATCCTTTTTAACTGCCATAATTAAAGCAGTATCTCCCTTTTCACTACCATCTTGCATATCAAGATCAGCTCCACCACATATTAAAGCACTAACAGCTTTTTTATGCCCTTTTTGTACTGCAAGATGCAAGGGAGTTAATCCATGTTTATTTTTCTTATCAATAGTGTTCTTATCACCACATAAGAGCTCAATGATTTCCACATAATCCCTCTCAGCTGCTAGATGAATTGGAAGATTACCATCAATATCTGCTATATCAAACCTTAAGCAAAGTTCCAATAAGATGCTAACCATAATAGAATTATTTAATGAGACTGCTAAGTGCAATGGCGTCCACCAAATGTGATTTTTTGAATTAGCTTGAGTGATAGTCATCTTACTCATTAATAACCCTATCATATCATAATGCCCATGCAAAACAGCTGTGTGCAACAATGTGTTATTTAACTCATCCTTTGCATAGATACATGCACTAAAATTACTCAATAAAGACTCTACTTTTGATTTATGTCCATCTTTTACTGCACTAAAAAGCTTATCTTCTATACTCATGATTGTCCTCCCCACATACAAGTATCTTTAATAATATACTAAATCTGACATATTTATAAATATTATTTATTACATGGTACTCATAAATCTACTGGGTATATCATACGTCCCAACTATAAAACCCTATTATTTAAAGTTGCCTATAGCTCATCTAATAAATTTAATATCAAACTTGGAAAAAAGAAGATAATCAAGGTCAGCATTGATGTAATAACGAGGGGCACAAGAAGTGGCATTGGTGCTTCTTTAAAACTGTCTGATGGCTTTATAAAAAAAGCATTATATATTATTGGAATAAAGTATGCAGTATTCAGTAGAGTACTAAATATTAAGACTATAATAACAAATAAATTATCTGCGGTAAAGGCAGACCTAATAATGAAAAATTTACCCCAAAAAGCTGAAGTAGGTGGAAGGCCTATCATTGCAAATGCGCCTACAGTGAAAGCAGACATAGTAATTGGCATACTACGTCCTATACCATGCATTTCATGTAAATACTTTTTACCTGATACTGTTGCTATTGAACCTGCCACAAAAAACAAAGTAATTTTGGCAAATGCATGACATGCCAGTTGAAATACTGCTGCCTTAATCGCAAAATGAGTAAAAATTAATACTGACAATATGATATATGATAGTTGCGATATTGTGGAATAGGCTAGTAATTTTTTGAGATTGTTTTGTTTAAGCGCAATTAAAGAGGCAACTATAATTGTAAAACCAGCAGCATATGTTAGCCAGCTGCCTAAAAACCAATTCTGCTTTACGAAATTTTGCAGATTTTCTATGCCAAAAATATAGAAAACAATTTTTATAATGATAAATATTCCAGACTTAACAACAGCTACCGCATGAAGTAGTGCGCTAACTGGTGTTGGAGCAACCATTGCCTTAGGTAACCAAAAATGCATAGGCATCAGTGCTGCTTTTCCTATGCCATAGATTAATAAGAACAAAAGAACAACTGTAAAAGTTGGAGATACAATATTATTCTGTAACAAACCACCTGCTGTAAAGTCTAAAGAATCAGTAAGGTTTTGCAGTAACATTATGCCTGGAAGCAGTAAAATCATTGAGGAACCAAACAATAATCCTATGTAATAACGTCCAGAAGTTATCGCCTCGTTGCTTAGATTATATACAATTAAAGGATAAGTACTTATAGTAAGTAGCTCATAAAAAACAAAGGTAGTTAATAAATCTCCAGCAAAGGCGATAGATATCGTGCACCCTATAGCTATAGAGAAGCAGCAAAAAAAAAGGTTAGAGCCACCAGAATAGCTTTTTTGCATATAACAAACTGCATAAATGCTAGTGAGCACCCACAGTAAAGAAGCAATTAAGCTAAATGTCATACCTATTGGCTCTACTTTAAAACTGATATGTGCCTTCCCAAAATCAAGCAATGTAAAACTTAAATTTTGGTAGTGAATAGATAGGTAATAGATATATATTGTTGATATAAATAAGAGGAAAGATGATGTAATTATAATTATATTTCTAATTAATTTTTTGTTACATAGATAAATGAGTAGCCCGCTGAAAAATGGCAAAAAAACAGCTGCCAGTAAAGTATACTTCAAGTCTATAAAAAACTGCATAAATTTAAATTTATATCAAAGTAAATAGTAAGATTAAATAACAAAAGCTCAATTGCTTTATATGTACTAGCTGTTATAGTCCCAACAAGTAATAGTGTAAGTTATTCCTTAGTAGAAAAGGAGATATTGTGGGACAGATATTACACACAAGACAACGTACGCTGTGCGAACAGAATTACAGCGCTTACAATCACGCAGTTAAGTAAACAATATAACCTGAATCCTAAAACGGTCTTAAAATGGAAACTTCTATAGAACTATGGGCCCTAATTATCTGAGAGAGAGGAATGACCGTCAAAAACCTTTAGATGATTGTTTTTTAAACAACTACCTTATCTCGCAGTATCGTTGCTTAAAAAGACACAATCTTTACCTAAAAAGAATACTAAGCCAGAACTTCAAAAAATACGATATTTTCATGTTGATATTTGTGAAGCGCGAACAAAAAGTTTATATTTATGTAGGAATATTGTAAATATCTGGGATTCTCGCACAGGCTGTTATTTTCTTGAAATTTGCTGTGCCTTATAAGATTCATAACTGTATTCAATTCTCCTATTCTTTGCTTAAAAAAGCTCCTAAAGACAAAATTCATGACTTCGATATAAGAAATTCAACATTGTTTGACTAGAGACCCCCTGCGAAAATGAGGAAACAGGTATAAAAAGAGAGAGAAAGATATAAAATAGCAGTTTTGGCAGAAGTTATGAAAAAGTGGCAAATATATATTCCGTCAATTTGCTGATAGCAGAATGCGAAAAAATAGTCGAAATAGTTAGTGGGAAAAAGTTAAAAAACAGGCGACGGAATCACATTAAAACGCTAGAAGACAAAATTTTATGTGTGTTAATATACTACCGAACGTATATAATGCATCCATTTTTGGGCTATTTGTTTAATTTACACAATTCAAATATTTGCTAAAAAAAATGGGTTAGCGAAAAAAATCAAGATCACAAAACCAGAAAAAATATTTTGGTAGATGTGACAGACACAGCAGCCAAAAGATAGCAAAAAGAGAAGGAATTGGAAAAAAGAAAACATAAAAACCGAAATGAAGAAAACGGACAAGGTTTCAAAATCTCATCGTGTTTAAGATACGAAAACAGTTCTGCCAGTAGATAGCATAAAATATGCTGATTCTAGGGTTGGCAAAAATTGCAGAAAGTATAAAAAATACCGTAAAAAACCCCGGAGCAAAAGGATCATAGCTTGCGTCGTTTAGGATGAGAGTGGAAAATAAGATTCAAAGATATTTAAAATTATGTTTACCGTAATTTTTAGAAAAATGAGGTTTAACATAATCTGTACTAGACAAGACTTAATCTGACAATGATGAATTAACTGACAGAAGAATTTAAATAGTTAATATCAGAATAGACCTCTTGCATAACTATATAAAAGGTTATAGCATGCTGAAGATGGTACAGTAGGTATAATAAGATTTGAAAAAATAAGCAGATTGGGAGATGAGGAGTTTCGTCGGTTAACAGGAGTAAAGTGTAGTACATTCAAAAGAATGATAGAAATTTTAATAGAGGAAGAGGCTAAGAAAAAGACAAGAGGAGGAAAACCAAATAAACAATGCATGTTTGTTAATGGTACTAGAATATTTGCGTCGTACATATTTCCATATTGCACAAAACTATGGGAGATATAAAACAGTAAAGTGGGTGGAATAATAGAGCACCCAGATTTTGCATTACCTGGAAAAAAAGAGCTATTAAAGTCAGATGTGCATATGAGATTCTGGTAGTAGACGAAACAGAAACTCCCATAGAGAGACCAAAAAAAAGCAGAAGAGATTTTATTCTGGAAAGAAAAAGAAACATACGATAAAGACACAAGTAGTTATAGCAAAAGAAAGTAAGAAAATTGTATTTTGCTCACGGTAAACGACATGACTTTAGGATTTTTAAAGAATCGAAAATTTACATGTTATCAACTACTTGTATTAAATAAAACTTGAACTGACACTTAGAACAAAAAAATAACAAAAAATAAGAGAAATGAATACAATGCAAAAAAAATACTAAAACTAGGATTTTAGCAAAACAACTAGGAAATGTGTCACAAGCGTATGGGATATTCAAATTTTATCGCTTCAAGGAGTTATACGAAAATGGAGATAAGATAAGTAAGAAAGTTTGCAAACAGAGTTTCGGAAGACATAGAAAGATCTGTATAGCAACAGAATTTCCAGCATATAAAAAATGAGCTGAGAAAAAAATAATATCTGAAGGTGGATAGTTGAGACTTTTAAGAAAAGACTTAAAGCACTAGAAGCAAAAAGATGGAATAATTCTAACAGCTTTAGAAAAAGTGAAAGAACAAAGATAGTGAAATTGATACTCAGGTTAGGGAGTGTTCAACAAACTGTGTCAAACCGAGAATAAATATATTTAAATAGTATAAAAAATGGAGGTTTTACACATGAGTCAAAAAACAGCAAATAACTATATTGGATTAGTAGACTATAAAGAATTGGAAGAGAATATTCTGTCATCTATACGAGAAGGCAAGCCACTAACTGGCAAAGGAGGAGCACTAACACCATTAATAAAAAAGCTGATAGAAGCAAGTTTAGAAAGAAAATCATTTATCGTCTGAAGATGAAGAAAAGAATCGCAGGAATGGAAAAAACTCGAAAACTTTACTCAGGATCGTTTGAACTGCTAACACCAAGGGATAGAGAATTGAACCACAAATAATCAAAAAAAGACAAACAAACTTGCATCCTGAACTTGAAGCTAAGCACATTTGCCAGTGGTATGGGCTATAGAGACATAGCATCACATGTTGAAGAAATTTATGACCACAAGATATCGGCAGCAGAAATATCAATGACAAATTACTACCAACGAATGGCGTAACTGCAATCTGTATATCCAATAGTATTCATATGTTTTTTAAAGTCAAAGAGGATGCGTAAGTAAATGTATGTATAACATACTAGGTATAGATCAAAATGGCAGAAAAGAAGTATTGGGCTTTTATCTGGCTGATAGTGAGTTCTGGCTTAGTGTATTAAATGATCTCAAAGTGTGGAATCGTTGCCTGTGTAGATGGACTAAAAAGCCTTCCTACAGCCATAAACAGAGTATTTCCTAATGTAGAAATGTGTAGTGCATCAAGTAAGAAATTCACTGAAATATGTATCTAGTAAAGATGTAAAATGAATGATCTGAAAAAAATATATCGTGCTACAAGTAGAGAAATTGCTGAAAATTATTTACTTGAGTTGGAAGAAAAATGGAGAGAATTTAGTTGTAAAATCTTGGCAGAATAATTGGGAGAATTTATCTGGTTATTTCAAATATTCTGGCCCTGTTAGGAAGCTAATTTATACAACCAATCCTATTGAGGGGTTACACCGACAAATCAGAAAATTTACTAAAACCAATTTACCAGTACAAATGCTTTGTACAAGCAGGTATATTGTGCTATAAAAAAGGTAGAGCAAAATTGGACTATACCAAATTGGGCTTTAACTATCTCTCAACTTGATATTTTCTTTCCTAATAGATTGAAAATTCAGTTGAATTAAAATATGGTTTGACACAGTTTGTTGAACACTCCCGCGCAATATCAAAGAATGGCTATCATTTAGCAAGAGGTAATTGCTGTCTTATCGACTTAGCAAACGAGAATAAGTATCGATTGCTGGTAGATTCGTCCTATACCTTTGATATTACCTACATAATAGGTATCTTGAGCACCCAGATAACCTGAGTATCAATTTCACTATCTTTGTTCTTTCACTTTTTCTAAAGCTGTTAGAATTATTCCATCTTTTTGCTTCTAGTGCTTTAAGTCTTTTCTTAAAAGTCTCAACTATCCACCTTCAGATATTATTTTTTTCTCAGCTCATTTTTTATATGCTGGAAATTCTGTTGCTATACAGATCTTTCTACATCTTCAGAGACTCTGTTTGCAAACTTTCTTACTTATCTCATCTCCATTTTCGTATAACTCCTTGAAGCGATAAAATTTGAGTATCCCATCACTTTGCACGCTTGTGACACATTTCCTAGTTGTTTTGCTAAAATCCTAGTTTTGGTATTTTTTTTGTATTGTATTCATTTCTCTTATTTTTTGTTATTTTTTTGTTCTAAGTGTCAGTTCAAGTTTTATTTAATACATATAAAGCAATAAAACTGCTAAAACAAGAAAATTAATTGAAAAGGCAATTTACTCTATCTTCCTCCATATTCTTCAGATTTGAATCCAATTGAGCATTACTGGCGTACTATTAAAAGCTGGCTCAGATCTAAAATACAGCAACATGACAACTTTCTTCTTCTTGTTGGTAACGCTATTATTGAAGTTTATCGTTTATTTTAGGAAATACTATAGATGTAAGATTGGTAGAAAAGGAAAAGGTTTTTAGGAATAGGGGGAAATATATAGAATTTTCCTCCTATTCACAATTTGAATCACAAAAAATATAATTCGAATTATTTACTTAATAAACTCGATACATCTTTTGTGGATGACATAATTTTATTAATCATATAGTTTTCATGATTATGGTCTATTTTTGATAATTCATATAGATAATTAACCATAATGCCAAATGATTGATTTATACCCTTTTCCGAAGTATCTGCCAGCCAATTTAATCTTTTTATAGAAGCACCATTACTTAAATGAAAGTGTGCTACAGGATCAAAAGCACTATTACTCTTTTCATTTTTAACCTTTAAGAGGTAGTGTGCACATAATTTAAGTATAATCTGTTTTATATCATCTGGGCAATTTTGAATTTGAGGTAAATTAATGTATTCTAATACCTCAGATATAGGTTTATCTATTTTTAACTTTTGAGCTAACTGCTCAGGTTTAGGCACATTACTGAGCCACTTAGTAAAGCTTGGCATCGGTGATAGTGTGGCATACGTTTTAATGTTTTTAAATTCTTGTGATAATCTTTCTACCACTCTTTTAATCAAAAAATTTCCAAGATTTATTCCTGACAGGCCAGCTTGTGTATTAGAAATGGAATAAAACATTGCAGTATTCATACTTTTAGGATCAGTTGCAGGTATTGATTCATCCAGTAAAGACTGGATATTATTTGCAATTTCATCAGTTAAAGCAATCTCAACAAATATTAATGGTTCATTTGGTATTTTATAATGAAAAAACGCAAAACAAAGACCTAGCCTGTTCTTTAGGTCATCCCAAGAAGTAATTTTATGTACCGCTTCATATTTTATTAATTTCTCAAGTAGTGATGCAGAGGAATCCCAAGTTATTTGGCAAAAATCAAGTAATTCTACATCAAACCAAGAAGATAGTATATTTTTTAAATCTTTTTCAAGCGTAGAAAGTATCTTATGTTCACTCTTTAATTTAAGTGCATCAGATCTCATATCAACAATGAATTTCAATCCATTTTCTAAAGAAATAAATTGCTTTAATATCTTAAGGCGTGGTGATTCAAGAGAAGTTATGAGTTCTTGCTCTAATTTATAGCTAGACTTAGGATCAGAATTTGTTTGATATGCAGTTATCTTATCGTTAATTTCTTTCTTGTTTGCGCTAAACTCTTCCACTAGTATCTTTAAAAACCTTACTTTTCCTACCTCTGATAAATTTAAATATAAATTGCCAAGGGAAACTGTATTCCTTCTTGCAGTCACCTCTCCGCCTTTGGGATTTAAACACTCTTGCATCTTCATTTTTAATGCTTCAATATCCTTATTACCAGTTAGATCTTCACTGATACTTCCTACCCATGAGCGTACTGTTTCGGTGGCTTCTCCTAAAGCTCTTAGAATACTTGCTATAGCATTGCGCTTGATTTTTGTAAAATGCTGATCAGTCATAACTTTAAAAACTTATACATTATAGTTATGTTACCGTTTTAACTTTAAGCAAGCAACATTGACATTATGTTGTGTTGAAAGATTAATTTGCTATCCACATCAGTTTGCTTAGAGATTATTTCCAACTCTAACAATCCTTGTAGTATTACCTTAACCCTTAAATGATCTATATTTCGCACATGTTTTTTAAAGACTGGTAGCTGCTTAAAAAACAAAGGTGGATCAAGCATCTTAATTGCTTCTTGCTCATCTATGCCACTTTTTATGGCATTAAGTACAGTGCTAAGGCGCATGAAATATCTTGATATAATTCTTAAAAGAGCAATAGACGAAAAATTACCATAAGCCATAAGTATGTTAGAGTATTTTATAAAATCATTGATATTTTTTTCAACTATTGCAGAGCACAGATCGTCTACAGCCACATCGTAGGTTTTAGAACCAAAACACTTCTTAATATCGCTTATTTTAACATGTTTTTTGTCACCTAAATACGTTATTAGTTTTTCAAGCTCTAAGTAAAAAGAAAAGCTATTACTTAAACAGCGTTGCAGTTCAGCAATTGTTTCATCTGTATAGCTTATGTTATTTTGTTTCAGATAAGCTAGAATTATATCATGTAAGTTATTATTGCTGTCTTTATAGCAACCGATAACCGCAAGATTTTTGGCATTTTCAAAATAACTGCGTTGAGCCAATGTTGCCTTTGCTATCATTAGGACATAGTTATTTCCAATATGATTATTTAATATTTTCTTTAGCTCTTCAGATATTTTATCAGTAACATTTATAAGTAAGACAAGCTTTTTTTTGTTAAATATCGTTATATTTACAAGTTCTGTAAATAATAACCCTGGAGATTTATTAACGTCACAAAACTCTATTTTACAGATAGTAAATTCTTCGTTTTTATTGAGTGTATCTATAATGTTTCTACTATAAAAATCTATTTGTCCTGGGTCGTTACCATGGATTAAAAGTCCTTGAGCTGAACCTGGATTTTTTAAAAACTCCTTAATTTTAAAAGGTGTTATTTTCATGTAGTAAAATATAAGACAATTTTAGTTTTCTTATGTGTTTAGAATTGTCAACTTATTGTTAACATAAACATCTAATTTGTGGCACACAGTATATTCCAAACTTGGTAATTTTTTCATTTTGATCTTGTACTATAGAATAAATGCATGATTCATTAAGATTATAGTTTGGATTATTGTTTGGAACCTCACATAGTGTATCTAACTCTGAAGAGATATCGCGTTCTGCCTTTGGGCATGTTACTGTAATTGTAGGTCTTGCAAAAGATTCATTAAAATTACAGTTTTGACTATTATCTAGAACCTCACGTAATGTACCTAATCTTGTAGGAACACTACTACTTCTGTGTTTGCTATTAAAAGACCGAGTCCCACGTGGAGGGTCGTAATCTAATTCCGTATCATTTAAATCTAATGTATTGTCATCCCAGCTTAAATCGTTTACACTACTTCTATCTGGTTCACCAGGACTTGGTGTTGTGTTAGACGTAGTAGTGTTGGATGAATCTTTTCTCGAACGGACGTTATTATTAGGTTGATTACTTAACCATTCAGCAACTTTATCCTGAGAATTGGAAGCATTACCAATGGTAGCTAAGACTTTAATATCTATATCTTCGCAATACTGATTATTTAAACTACCTGTGTTACTTGCAGTTACATTATTATTTTGATCACTGTGTTCAAAACTTGTTTGACTGTTATCAACACTTATACCACAGGCTATTGTTGTTTGCTGCTCATAAGTACACCTTTTTTCTTTACTGAATTGAGTATATAATCTATTAGAATTTAACTTTCTAAAATACATTTTATTTTCTTCTTCCATTTTGTTGTCCTCTTCTTCCACTTTTTTCTCTTTCCCTATCTCTGCAATATTATTCGATACTTCATCTATAAGATTCATAACTAAGCTAAAATCACCTGTATTAACCGACCAACCATCTGACGAACCAACGTATTGGCTTTGCTTTATACTTGTATTTACTAATAAGTTTTCATTGTTTTCTTGATTAACTTTGTAAATATCTAGATTTACTAAGTCACTATTATTTGAATCAAACATAGAGGTTTTTCCTTCAGAACTTGTTTCACAATACCCACTATCACAGAAAATTTGATTATTAGAATACAACCAACGCTCTTTATCTAGAGCATCTCTTAACGGGATATCACCTATTAATACGTGACATCCATTAAAATTTATTTCGCCATTTCTATATCTTGAACTATCTTGCTTGCTTATATGTATAGCTCCATTATCCTTTATATAGATGTTTATACTCTCTTTTTTTGTGATCTGAGGATTATCATCATCAGATGACATAACACTCCAACTTGCTCTCATAGTTATACAACCACGGTAAATCACATAATTTCTCATGCCATTATTATATTTTTGTGCATACCCTTTGTTACCATTAATATTGAAATGACTATTAAATAAACGGTTATTACGACAAAATTCACTTTCTAAAAATTTACCCATCTTCAATCTAGCATTACGTATACTAGTAAAAATAACGTTTTCCTTTTGATATCCTACTACAGTATATTTGTTATCGCCTATTGGTTCGATAAAATCACTAATCTCTTTAGAAATATCTTGCTGAATTTGAATGTTAAGTTCATCAGTGAAACGAGCATTTTGATTAATCAAAAGATTGATATATTCAATAAAACTAATGAGATTATTTATAAAACCATACATACCATTGAACCAAAGAATGAAAACTTCTTCTAGTAATGTACTGCCATTAATTGTAAGCTGATTAATGTTGCCATCTTTACTAAACACTGATACAGATGATTTATTTATCCCCAATACTGCAGCTTCTAATTGTGTTTGTGCTATGTATTTATTGAGTCTTATAAACGTATTACTTTTTGGCTCTTCTGGGTCTAAATATTTCTGTTCATGTTTATTATTAAAAATCATATTTTGTATCCCCCATGATAGAATTTTGTCTATTTAAAGTAGAAAAAACGATAGATCAATATTAGCATAAGTATTTATGTAGACCAGTTCTATGTGACAAAAATCAATTTTTAATACACTTTAAACTAACGTTTATATGATAAATGTTAAAAAAAGGTTTTTTTAGAAATATATATGAATTATTTAATGCGATTTTTATATTCTTAATTTACAACTTGATATCAAAGGGTTTTAAAACAGGTAATTTAATTTTTTTCTTAAGCTCGTGAAAGGCTATTATATTGTTTATGCGCCTATCTAAAAAGGATAAGGTATCAACAAAATCTTGTGAATAATCGTCAATAAAGTAAAGTACTGTACTAGAATATACTGATGCTAGAGTCAATCTCTTTGTATAATAATTAAAATCAGTTGAGATGTCACAGATTCCATGCCAAATATTATCTACTCTGTTGTAAAGCGTTTTTGTAGCAAAGCACGGATTCTGCAAAGAAAATGATATAACATTCTTTATAAACTCCCTATAATTTTGCAATTTTGCATAATTTTCTAGGTATATTTTTATCGCAAGTTTAATCTTTTCACGTACCTTTAGAGCATTTAGATCAATGTTGCTTAGTTTTTTTATCATCATTTTGTTAAAATTATCTGATATATGCTCCAGTGCACTGTATATTCCATTTTGAAACTTACAAAAACTTGCAGCCAGCTGCAAATCATTGCACACTTTCAGCAGAGTACTATCACTCACCCCTTCAAAAGGTATAGCTTTTATTAAATTATCTACTATTTGTTCTATATCATTCATTTCAACTCTATATTGAATAATCTTCATTTAAGAATTAATTCACCATAAAAAACATAAGCAACCTCACCTCTCATAAATACTTCATAACCTTCACTTAATTCTACAAATAGATCTCCACCTAGTAATCTAATTATTACCTCTTTATTAACGTCAATATATCCACGACGCACTGCTGCAACTAAAGCTGCACATGCTGCACTTCCACATGAATCAGTAATGCCAACACCTCTTTCCCAAACCTTCATATTAATTTGTTTTTTTGTTATTTGAGCAATGCTAATATTTGCACCATTTGGAAATAAGTTATGTTTTTCAAGCTTAGGTGCCAGTTCCTCAAACGGTATGCTCGATATATCACCAACAAAGAACACAGCATGTGGATTGCCCATGCTAACCCCTACTGGATTTGCAAGAGGGCCAAGTTCTATAGGTAGATTTAAAGTATCGCATAGAGTGGAAAGTGGAATTTTATTCCATTCTAACAAAGGCTTACCCATGCTCACTCTTACTTGCTTATTATCTAAGCGCTCTCCACTTATGATCCTATGATCTATAAGTTCAATAGTTGCACAGTTATTACCTTTTTCTGCTATCATAAGCTCTACTACACACCGAGCAGCGTTACCGCACATTTCTGCACTACTGCCATCAGCATTGAGAATGTTCATCATGCAATCAGCTTTAGTTGAGTGATTTATGATTATCACTTGATCACAGCCGATTCCTCTCTTGCGATTAGCTATCTTTTTGTAATCTAAATTGGGATAATTATTATAACGAGCATCAATTATGACAAAATCATTGCCAGTACCGTGCATTTTGATAAATGGTATTTTAGTCTCCATCTTTTTTAAGATTTATCCCATTTATCATAAAAAAACATTTCCTTTATCGGTCTTCTTTTTCTCTCTGACGGTCCTTCACCTTCTTTCGCATAACCAACTGCCATAACAGATGTAACATCAAAATCTTCTGGTATGCCAAACTCTGCAATTACTTTACCTTTATCAAATCCAGCCATCTGATGAGCCATGAGTCCCATACTAGTTGCTCCAAGCATCATCCCATAAGTTGCAGCACCAGTATCATAGCTACTCCAATTATTACTTCCTCTACTTAAATCACGAAAATTATTAGCACTACAGCAAATTATAAGCAAAGTGCAGTCCTTTACCCATTTTTGATTTTTCTGAGTCAGACAATTAAATAAAGTATACCATGAGTTCAGGTTTTTTTGTTTATTGCAAATTACATATCTCCAAGGTTCATCACCATAACACGATGGAGCCCATCTTGCTGCCTCAATTAGCATATCAATTTGCTCTTGAGTGACAACTCTTGTTCCATCATAAGAACGTCCACTGTACCTTTGAGTTATTAAATCTAGTAAATCCACTATAAAAATAAAAATTATAACACTACTTTAGTATAGTTGTATTAATTTAAATTAAATCTATTAGAGCCTGTTCATAATCTTTTTAGCAAAAGAGCAACAAAAGAAAATTTGTAAGCTAGTGTTGAGTTTCCTCTCACAATTCTTCCATAATCTTCTCTAACCAAGCAAATCGACAACCCATCTTTTTGGTAATACAACAAAGGAATGTAGCTCATTTCGTTTGATTACTTCAACAGTTGCACCAATAATCGCTTTTATTTGAGTTGCAAATTTTTCCCCTGTATATCAACCAGTATATTTTGAACTTCTGAAAGGTTTTTTTAGCATTCCAAACCATTTTTACAGCAGATCTACGATATTAGTTGTTGTGATATAAATTGCATGCGCTGACTATCCACCGCTATATATTCCTGAAATTTTCTTACATAACCTTTTTCTTCAGCAGTATCGGTGTTTTTCACGCTCTGGGCATCAATTATGCAGAATTGGTATTCCGACCATTGTTGAAACCCAACTAATTTTTTTAAGATACGCTCCAAAACGCTTTCTTTATCTATACCTATTCCATCTCTTAAAATAATCATAGTAATTGCGCCATTTTGTTTAGGCAACATTCGCCACTACTCTTTAAAACGTACAGCACGCCGCAAAATAACTCGTATAAATTCTGCTTTCTTGGCTTTTTCGTGCGCTTTCCAAAGTTGGTTTAATCTTTTCGAATTTCTCACGACTTTGGGTATGAATCTCGCATAACATATTTTTTATATATATTATTATCCATCTTATCATTCTTCCTAGATCGCGTACAGGTTCTTAGAACATCAGGAAACTGAATCAGAAGCAGAAATGTCTAAAATTGAAGTAGAAGAAGGCCCATCGGCAGAAAGACCAAGATTTGAGTAACATTTTATTTAGATGTATGTAGATTATACCTTTGCTGAGTTTATCTCTTGCCTTGAGCAAAGAGCTGCATTTAGTGTTCCTTCATCAAGGTAGTCGATTTCCCCACCAATTGGTATGCCGCAAGCTAGACGTGATACTTTCACATTTAAGCCTTTCAGTAAATCTACTATGTAGTGAGCGGTAACTTGTCCATCGAGCGTTGAGTTAGTGGCGATGATTACTTCCTCAACGCTAGATTCTTTTACTCTACTTATAATCTTTTGCAGATTTAGCTCTTTCGGACCTATACCATTTATCGCCGATAAAGTTCCACCAAGAATGTGATATAAACCACTGTATATTTTGCCTTTTTCAAAAGCCCATAGATCTCCTAAGTCTTCAACAACACATAATAGCTTAGTGTTACGTCTTTGATCTAAACAGATAGAGCAAGGTGACTTTGTCTCAAGGTTGCCACATATCTCACATTCTATAACTTGTTCTGCAAGTTCTCGAATTGAATGCGCAAGTGGTAGCATGATTTTTTCTTTGTTTCTAATTAGATGAAGAATGAGTCTTCGTGATGAAGCAGGGCCAAGGTTTGGTAATTTAGAAAACATCTCAATTAAGTTTTTTATATCTATATTCATTGCAGTTTTAAGCTTTTGCCGTCATATTGACATAATATTAAAAATTAGTAAAATGACTATCAAACAAAAGTGTTTAACAATTGCAATAGCTGGTCTGCCGAATGTTGGTAAGTCTACTTTAATCAACAACATTGTCGGAGCTAAAGTTTCTATTATTACTCCTAAGGCACAAACAACACGTACTAAGATCAGAGCAGTTGCCATATATAAAGAAACACAATTTATCTTCATTGACGTTCCTGGCATTTTTGCTGCTAAAACTAAACTCGAAAAATTTATAGTAAGCTCTGCATGGTCTGCAATAAAAAGCACAGATGCCGTTTTGCTCTTACTTGATTTTAGAAATTTCTCTTATGGTAGTGACCAGATGATAAAAGTTATTGCAAGAACAAAGCAATTAAATATTAGATGCATTTTAGTAATCAATAAAATTGATCTGGCTACAAAACCAGAAATTAAAAGAGCATATGAACATTTTACTGCAGCTTATGGAGGGTTTGATCAAATGTTTATGATCTCAGCATTAAAAAACGATGGTGTGGAAGAGATGTTAGCATATTTGTCTACTGTTGCTCCTGAAGGTCCATGGCTTTATCCTGAGGACTGCATAACTGATACGTCAACTAGTTTTATAGCTGCTGAAGTGACACGCGAGAAACTATTTTTAAATTTAAATAAGGAACTGCCATACTCTCTAGCAGTGATGACAGAACAAATGCAGGAAAAGGAAGATAAAAGTTTAATTGTAAGACAAGTTATATATGTGCTTAGAGAGAGTCATAAAAAAATTATTATTGGTACAAATGGAGAAAATATAAAAAAGATAAATATTGCCGCACGCACAGAACTTGAAGATATGTTTGAAGTTAAAATACATCTTTTTTTATTTGTTAAAATACGGAAATCTTGGCAAGATCGTCCGAAGGAGTATGTAGATCATGCTTAATTCTTTAGTAGTTTTTGATATTGAAACCATCCCTGATATTAGTGCTTGTGATGGTCTTATAGGTAGAATAGATGGTGATGTACAGCAAAAGCGGGAGGCATTGACTCAGTATCACTTAGGAATAACAGATGGAAAGAATCCTTTTTTGCGCCAGCCTTTTCATAAGGTGGTAGTTATTAGTTTCCTGTTTGCTGATATTATCCGCAGTGGTGGCTATGAAACTTTTGTATTGAGAGAGATAAGATCTGGAGGGAAACTAGATTCCAATGAAAAGGAATTAGTCCAAGGTTTTTTTGAATACATCTCTAAAACCAAACCAAGGCTGATTTCTTTTAATGGCCGCACTTTTGACTTACCGGTACTTAAGTATAGAGCGATGAAATATGGGGTGCAGGCAGAGTATTTTTATAAATCAGGTGATAAGTGGAGCAATTATATGCAGCGCTATAGCGTTGATTGGCACTGCGATTTACTTGAAGCGCTTTCTGATTTTGGTGCTTCAGCTAGAATTAAGATGAATGAGGTATGTTCAATACTTGGGCTTCCGGGAAAAATTGGTACTGATGGTGGGCAAGTTACAAGTTTATACGATAGTGGCAAAATCCAAGAAATTAGGGATTATTGTGAAACTGACGTGATTAACACCTATCTAATTTACCTCAAGCTAATGCAACATCAAGGCAGGATTACAACTGAAAGTTATAATAAAAATCTCGATGATTTACTTTTGCATCTAGAGAATAGTCAAAAAGATCACTTACTTAAATTTAAGGAAGAGTGGAAGAAAATGGCAAATTTTGCTTTGTAAAAATTTAGACTAGTACATCATCAATTTAATAATTTGGGGGATAAGATGAGCATAAATAATACAGATCTATTCACGGCTATTAAGCAAAATTCTTTAGATGAAGTTAGTAAGCTTCTACTCCGTAACATCGATAACCTTAATGAATACATTGATCAGAGAGATATCAATGATGAAAACACTCCTTTGATTTTTGCTATGCTAGAGAAGCATTTTGATATAGCTAAGTTATTAATATATGCTGGCGCAGATATTGAGAAAGTAGGTAATCGTAACCATTGCATTTTGCTTGTGCGTTTTATAATTATGACTTAGCTAATTTATTGATTGAATGTGGTGCTGATGTCAACGCAAAAGAAAATGAAAAATATACTCCTTTAGATATTACATTTATATTTTTCAGGAAAATCGAACAAAAAAAATCAGATGATCCCAATTATAAAGAAAAATTAGATAACACTAATAAGATTGCATCTTTATTGCTCAAACATGGAAGAGAGGCAAGATTCTATAATCAGTTTGAATCATATGCAAGTTATAAAAAAAATGATAAATGTAATATAAATGCTGACGCAATATTTGATCTTGGTATTGCTAATAAAAGTATGAATACCGTTAATTTAGCAGTGAAATTTGGTAAAGAGATTGATCAGTTTTTTGTTAAAAATGAATTATCTAAAGCTATTGATAAAGGTGATCAGAAAACGTATAAGTTCTTTTGAGAACGTTCAACAAACCATGTCAAACAAGAAAAATATTAATATAAAACATGGAATGAACGAAAAAACATCGAATAAAAACAGTGGATTAATAAAGAGTTAATATATTATCGTCCATCCGAGACTGGCAAAGTCTGATCAATAGAAGCAAGTTTAGAAAGAAAATAAATGAGAATGGAATCGTAGAAAAGTTCAAAATACAGATACAGACTCATTTGAAGATAGAGACTTGAGTCACAAAAAAAAGACACTGAACTTGAAGCAAAAATTCTTAGTATGTTTGCAAGAGTTATAAAATCGCATATCGAAGAAATTATAAGATATCAGCAGCAATATCACTGACAAATTGTTACCAACGAATGGCGCAGTCGGTCATATTTACCCAATAATTTGTATGATTTTTCAAAGTAAGCAAATTTGGCTTTTTGATGTTTTCTTTCCTAATAGATTAAAAATTCAGTTGAGTTTTTGACACAGTTTGTTGAATACTCTCTCATGTTGAGTTATAAGTTTAGTATAGAATACTAAAATGATACTTTAAATCAAATATACTGTAAAAGCTACATTTGTAATCCAATACTAAACAAAGATATTAGCCCACTCATCTAACTACATAAAAGAATGTGACGTAGCATAGTCATTTATATGATTTGCAATGTATTCAACTAAGTTGCAGTCCACAGGATTTAAATGATTAGCGTTTAAGATGTTACTACCTTCTTTTATTGTGTTTGACTCACACTTATTATCTCCTGCAGCAATAGTAAATGAAGGAAGGTCATAATAATGGTCCTTAACTCCTATTTGATTATTAGTATAATGGAATTTGTTTTGGCTATCGTAATAACCAAACTCATCTATTAACGATCCAACTTTTATATTCTCATTTTCAATTTCATATATATCTATCTTATGTTGTTTAGATCCTGCATAATTTTTAACATTTGGTTTAGCAATAAATGATGGAAAAGAACCATTTTTGACATGATATTTTGCAAAATCTATATTTTTGATACCTTTAATATGTTCAATATTTATTAACTTATAATCATCTGGCATTGAATAATATTCATGGCCACTACTATTGCAGAAAGCCAATTTATAATGATCCTTTTCATCTTTTACTACTTTTAAAAAATGAAAATGTTCTGGTAGACTAAAACTATCTTTATCCTTTGCAAAGTGATCATAAATGTAAATTGCATTATCAAAAAAGTAATATCCCACCTTTGAAAAAGCACCAGCTATATCTTTATCTTCTAATTTTATATTAGCTGCATATTTACCAAAGCTTATCTCATCCCCTTTCACTACCTCTGCGCTAAATTCCTTTAGCGATGCATAACTATGAGCTAGTTTTTTAGTGCTACCTGCTACTTTACTAAGTTTAGCAGATAAATCTTGTTTATCTTTTATGAGACTATCTACTGCTACTAAAGTGTCAACAGCTGTAAGTTTAAATTGGTAATGTTCATCCTTACCGTACATTGATACACAAGTTCCATTTTTATCTGAAATGCAAGTAATTTCAGAACAACATGTGCCCTCCTCTTTTGTTGTAAAATAGAGCCCATCAGTTTTTTTTACAACTTCTTGCAGTATCTGATCATCTTCGTCACTAAAGTTGATGAAATTCAATAATCCAGTAAATTCACCTTTGGGTAAATTACCATTCATTTTATTATAAAATGATAAACCAATACCGAATTTTGTAGAATTACTTCCTATATTCTTACTTAGACTCTCAACTGTAACGTCTACTATTCCTCCTGATTTAAGAGCTTCTATGATATCATCTTTATTTTTACTTATTATTGCATCTTGCTCTACAGTAAAATCCTGCCCGTTTAATTTTAAAGCTGAAGATCCATCATGCAAAACTATCTTATCATTCTCCCATTTTAATTTTAATTTATCCTTATCCTTTATTTGTACATTTCCATTTAGTGCATGAATAGTGTATTCATTACTACGATTTTGCTCTAATAAATAACTTGCAGTTGGCAGCATAATTAATTTTCTATAATCTTCATTAAACGGACCTATTGTAATTTTTTTAGATGTGCTCATGCCCCCCTCTTTACATTATACTTTTAATTTAAATGCCTTGCAGGCATTCCATCAACAGCATATACCTTACTTAGATTGGCAACAATTGCATTATCAACAAAACTCCTTGGTTGTTCATTGTCTATTGATACTTTTTTAATATCTATAGCATTTCTCTGCTGCAACCTATCTGCTAATCCTTTTCTCATGCGACTTTCAAAAAGGCTTGAAGACTTATCGGGACAATTCTTGCAAGCTTCCTTTGCTGCTGCTAGCAAAGTTTCTAGTAGCTTTCTCTCATCATTTAACAGTTGCTTATCTATAATGGTTGATTGCAGCTTTATTGGGTTAAAATTTAGGTTTTTCTTTTGTGTACCACAATTTTTAGCAGTTTTTTGTAATACCTTTTCGAATTCCTCAACAATCTCTGCAGCATCTACTGCTTTTGCTGCTTGCTCAAGCTCCTGCATCTTATTTTCTAGCCTATATTTATCTTGTCCTACAGTAGGGTAGAAGAAATTTATTACGTTAAATATGAATGAAGTTGGCTTGCTTGCTCCACTAGATATATAATAATCTTTTTTGACCTCTCTTTTACGTCTAGATGTGCTACAAACTTGATCAGTAGGTTCCATTTTACAAAAAATATCCCTTATACTATTAAAATCTTTTTGAGTACTTTGACTATAAGCTTCTGCATTTTTTTCTGACTTCAATGCATTTCTAGTAGCATTTTCAGCATCTTGAGCTATATCCTGAGTTATATTTTTCAATTCTACCACATTGTCATGTAATAATTCAGTTTTGTTTTTGGCGTCTTGTGCTTCTTTAGCAAAGCTTTCAGAGGCATTTTTATTTGTTTCTACTTCTTTTTGAACATTTTGCATTTCAATTTTGGTTTGATTCATTTCATTGAAGAATTGATCAGCTACTGCAGCATTCACACCATCCGCTCCAGGTAAACCAACATCACCCCTTTCTCCTTTTAGACCCTGTTCTCCAAGCTCACCTTTTAATCCATGCGGTCCAGCACGACCTTTAACACCTGTTATACCCATATCTCCTTTATTACCTTTCTCTCCAGGTAACCCATCTACCCCTGGTATCCCAATCTCTCCTTTTAAACCTTGTTCACCTTTTATTCCAGGTTGTCCATCAATTCCAGATAGTCCTATTTCTCCTTTGCTTCCTTGTACTCCAAGTTCGCCTTTATCTCCCTTGTCACCTCTCAAACCTTGCAATCCACTTTCACCTCGATCACCCTTTTCTCCTAGTTTACCATCCATTCCATGTAATCCAGTATTACCTTTTTCTCCCGGCTCACCTTTTAATCCATGCGATCCAACACGACCTTTAACACCTGTTATACCCATATCTCCTTTATTACCTTTCTCTCCCGGCAATCCAGACTCGCCCTTATCTCCTTTTGGGCCTTGAATTTTTCCTGGATTTTGACTTAATTCTTTTGCAACGCTCTGCATTAATTCTGCATCACTTGCAAGTTTCTCTATTAATGTTTTACCATCTTGACCAGTAGCGTTAGCCAAAGAATCTACTAATTCTTGGTTTTTATCATAAAATAAACTATTAGCTACTTCCCTATGAAAATCCTTATCGTCAACAAGACTGCCCATAATTTGCTGTTCTAGTAGTAAGTTGTCACCTTCATCACGATACTCAAGTATCTTATATATAGTAGCCTTATTATTGAGTAGATTTTGCGCGATTTTAGTTTGCAGGTCAGAGCTATTTGCAAGTTTTTCTACTAATGTTTTTCCATTGGAATCAGTTGCATTGAGCATAAGATTTTTTAGTATAAAAAGCTTATCAGTAGTTAGCTTATTCACAACTTCCTCAGCGCTTGCATCTTTTCCTGACTCTCCCTTAAGGCCTGTTTCTCCAATTTTACCATCTAGTCCTCGTGGGCCTGATGCTCCTGTTGGTCCAGGCATGCCTGGGTTTCCGTTTTTTCCATCTTTTCCTGGCAGTCCAGCTTTACCTTCTGGTCCTTTTGTACCTGTAGGCCCGGTGTCACCTTGCTTACCAACCAGCCCAGGCTCACCTTTTTCACCCTTCCAGCCTCTTTTCCCTTCTGATCCTTGTGGACCTATAGGTCCGACATCACCTTTGTTACCCTTTGTACCTGATGACCCATCTTTTCCTGATGTACCACTATCTCCTTTTAGACCTTGTTTTCCAGTGTCACCCTGCTTACCGATCAATCCAAGCTCACCTTTTTCGCCTTTCCAACCTCTATCTCCTTTCTCTCCTCTTGTACCTGCATTACCTTGATCACCTTTAAGCCCTGGCGTACCAACTTTACCTTCTGGTCCTATAGGTCCGGTGTCACCTTTGTCACCCTTTATTCCCTTGCCATCTATTCCTGGTGCTCCAGATAACCCTGGGCTACCTTGTATACTTACTCCTGGTATTCCTCGCTCTCCTTTTTGACCACCAGCCTCTCCCTTATCACCTTTTTGTCCTCCAGGGTGTCCATCTAGCCCATTTTTCCCAGGTGTGCCAGGAATTCCATCTATTCCAGGTTCACCCCTAGGACCTTCAGGTCCTTGAAATCCATCCAATCCTTTCTCCCCAGGTGCACCAGGTAAGCCAGGTACTCCCTCTAGTCCATTTCTACTAGGTATACTAGGTAGCCCAGGCAATCCCTGCTCACCTTTCTCTCCTTTAGTTACTCCACCTTTGATCTGATCTATGCTTGATCGTAGTACATTGATATCACCTTCTAAACCTCTGATTCTTCTTCTCAAATTTCTATTTTTTGCAAAACTTTCTCCAATATCTAAATCGTATCCTTCTGTTAATTCCTCCAATCCTCCAATTGATTCTTCCAAACTCCCAATTCTTTGTTTTAATTCCTCAAAGTCTTTAAAATTCACATTAACTTTCATATCATGGAAGGAGTCATACATGTTTTCCATGTAGTAGTAATACGGATGTAAATCAGAGTTATCGTATGTAGATGATCCCGGGATAATAGTATAAAAGTTCTTACATTGGCCACTTTCATCTGATAAGCACCCTACATAACTACCGCCTGACTTTTCTATAAAAAAATAGTTGAAGAGGCTATCGTTAAAGACTTTTGTTTCATTTAAAGCTTGAGAAAACAGCTGTAGTTCTTGATTATTATTGTTATAGGCAAAGATAACATTATTGAGTATTCCGGTATAGCCATAAGAATTACTCCATATATTAACACTCTTATAATTATTTAGCGGAGGCTCTCTTAAAAAACTTTTTCCAACCTCTATTTCAAGTTTTTTATCAGGAAAATCTCTTAAATCATCCAAAATAAAATTTATATCTCTATCACCCATTATATCTTTTGGGTCTATTAAAACTTTGCTATCTTCAAACCGTGAATAATCCCCATGACACCCTGTAATGTTGTATGTCATAACATACCCATTCCCCACTAATTTATTAGGTATAGAGCTACTGATAGCTATATTGATACTATCATTATGATAATAGTAATAATAATACTGATCCTGACTATTAACTAAGGCAAGCTTCTCTTCATTATTCGTTTTTTCTAATTTTAAATATAATCCTTTGTTGTTAGAAGAGGTTAATATCCTTTTTTTAAGACCATAATTCCAACCAAATATGACAAAATCATTGTTATTGGTAAAAGTATAAGATGTTGTAGGTAAATCAATTGCTTCTATGTAACTGACATTTACTTTAACGGTAGAATAGTCATCTATACCATTACAAGCCAGCCTAGATAATAAATCACCTTTAATTAAGTTAAAACGCATCTTTCTATCCCCCTTTGCACAACTAATACAACTGATATAATATGTTAATTTTAAGTTGACAAGTCTTTTTCTAGTTAAAGTAGATGTGGTTACTAAATGTTCCCACTCAATATCTAAAAGATAAATTTATTTTATGTAGGTGACCCTCGCCTTAAGGTTTAGCTTTTAGTGTTTTTAGTAATTTTATAGATTACAAACATATAGTATGTTTGATTTAAAGTAGTATTTTGTACTAAATACAGATATTTACAGGTGAAATGGCAGTAGGAAGATTATCAGAGAAACATGTGTTACAAATTACGTAGATATTGTAACTTACATATTCTATGCCGCCCACTATCCAACAGTATATCAAAAAGCTATTCCAAGAATTCGAACAATTAAAAAAAAGATATTGGATCTATGGGCTATTTGCTGTTACTGTTGGTAATGTAAATTCTACAGATGTACAGAAATATATTGCAGAGCAAGAAGTTCATAATAAACATCTCTGAGTTTTAAAACTTGCTTTATAAGCGTTACCACCAGCTAAAGCTGGTTGTAGTTGATAAATTTTTCTTACTCTTCTTATAAGAACGTTTCTCTTTCTGTAGACTTATTAAATGATGGATTTTTTATCAATTCTCTGTTTAAAGTTTTTTTGTACTTTAGTTCTTTTATAGATTTTATATCTAAAATAAATGGTTGTTTTATCGATTGATAGGCTTGTTTTAATTTATCTAACTTGTTAGGAAATGACCTATATGTTTTTACCGGCAAAGGAAGAGGCAAAAGAGGAGTTAATTCTGACTGGCAATCACTAACTACTCTTCTTGGCCTACGTGCAGATAATTCAGATTTTGAAAATGTATATGAATTTTTTCTTTGCTGTTGTGCTGAACATACTTCTTCCGCATCAGAGTATAATACTAACTGATTAGAATTTTGACATCTATTGCTATGATCAGGTTTATAGGGATTACTATCTTGCACTTTGATATGTGAGTTAGTATTTGCCTCTTTTTTTTTAATCAATAGATTATTAATTTCTTTAATTTTATCTTGATAATCACTAAGATTGTCAAGTTCTTTATGTATAAAATATAATTTTACTGCTAAAAAAAATGAAATTATAGCAATAATCTTAGATATAATCGTTCCTACATCTTGAATACTGATAAAAATATCGTTTTCACTAAAATTAAAACTTCGTTCCACTAGAAAGAAAACTGCTAAAATAGCTAGCGAAAAATTAGAACAGTATAGAGCATAATCCTTATTCCAGGATTCTTGCTTTTTTAGTTTAGAACAATTTTTGTCTCTATATTTTTCATTTTTACGAAAGAAATTATTAAATTTTTTTAAAACAAAATCACCATCATGTACATCTCTTCTTTGTGAATAATCTTTAACATGATTATGCACTTTATCAATTTTTGACCCATCAATCATTTCTAAAAGTTGACCAATCAATTCTCTTTTTAAGACCCATCTCTCATTATCAGAATTACCTTTAGATTGACGTTCAATAGCCAAAAGTAATACTTCTTCTTCCCAGGATTTTTTGACTTGAAAACTTTCTTGAGCTTTTTCTTGAACCTTTTCTTTTAAACATACTATATACGATTTAATATAATAATCGTATTTATTTTTAATAGTAATTGAAAACTTATGTAGCTTAAGTCTCCAGCTTCTTTTAGTCACATTTATATCCTCTGCTAAAAGCAGAGCACAATCATAATGAGAATTTTCAATAGCTAAGTGCAATGCTGTTTTTTTACTATTTGTCATTATTTCAGCATTTGCTTTTTTCTCTAATAAGAGCTTAACGGTCTTTATAAGACCTTTCTTAGCAGCTAAGTGCAATGCTGTATTTTCCTCTTTATTTTGAATATTAACTTGAGAATTAGGCATCGCTTCAATTAACAATTGAGCACATTGATAGTATTGATCTTGATCATTTTCTCGTTGTATATTTTCAATTGCTAAGTGCAATACCATTTCATTGTCTTTTGTTAAAAGAGAATAATCATCATCTTCTTTTTGACATGTTATTCTACAATATGTAAAACATGAGATACATGCCATCACCAGACATAGTAACGTAATAGCAACAGTAGCTTCAATATTCTCATAGTTGTTATCATAAAGTACTTTGCTTGCCATAGCAATGGCCATGAAAAATAGAAATAAGGAGAGACCATGTGCCATCGAAAAATACCTATGAACAAAAGATTCTTTTTCTCTCCAATAATACATACCCAACATTAGCTCTACACATTTCACACGACCATTTTTAGTAGCTAAGTATAATGCTGTATTTCCTTTTTTATTTTTATAATTTAAAAGATCGTTAAGATTATCTAACCCTACTGAATCAAATGTAATTTTGTTTATAACATAAGATATGAGCTGATCATTCCCTCTTTTAGCAGCTAAATGTATATAGGTGTTACCTTGAGAATTAGCTTTAATATCATATAAATCGTGATCTAAGCGTGCTCCATTCACTATTAATAATTCAATCAATTTCATACTACCATTAAGTGCGGCCAGATGTAGTAGTGTATTTCCTGATTCAGGCTCCTGAAAATTAACGTTAGCACCATTGTTAATGAACCATGCAACTAAATCGAGATCATTATGAAAACAAGCAGCATACATTAAATAATCTATATACCTTTCTGTGGCTAGGGGTGCTTCTGAAGAGTTTTGTTTAATATGCTCATTAAGCACTTCTAATACTTGGCTCCAATTTATTGAATAGTGGTTGTCCTCTATAATACGTTTTGCGTACTTATAGCCTTCATTGATCTCTTGTGGGATTATTATATCTGTTTTATCGTCAGCCATGAGTCATCTCCATGTACTTTGATTCTAACTATAGTATATAAATATGCCAAATCAAGCATTTTAAAAATATAATTTTATCTTTTTAACGTGAAGAGTGTATGTTAACATTAAAGTTAAAAATTAAGATTTTATGCTTACAGAGAAATATAACTTTCAAGAGACAGAATTAAAATACAATATACTATGGGAAGAAAGTCAGATATATAAATGGTGTGGTAGCAAAGATAACAGTTTCGCTATAGACACCCCACCACCAACAATATCAGGCAAATTGCATATTGGACACATCTTTAGTTATTGCCACACAGATTTTATCGCAAGATATCAGCGCATGATAGGGAAAGATGTTTTTTACCCTATTGGTTTTGATGATAATGGCCTACCAACTGAAAGATTGGTTGAACAAATCAGTAAAGTCCGTGCAGCAGAGATGGAAAGATCAGAATTTATTGAGATATGCAAGGAAGTATCTTCTAAATCAAGACAAGAATTTAAAAAATTATTTCAAGCTACAGGTATCAGTTATGATTGGGAGCTTGAGTATCATACAATTGGCAAAAAGGCCGTGAAACTTTCACAGATGTCATTTATTGATTTGTATAATAAGGGGTATATATATAGAAAATTAGGGCCAATTCTTTGGGATACCATAGATCGGACGGCAATTGCACAAGCAGAAGTTGAGGATAAGACCTTCCCTTCTTTAATGCACACCATATCTTTTTTTACAGAAGACAATCAAAAAATCAATATTGCAACGACAAGGCCAGAACTTTTGCCTGCTTGCGTTGCGATTTTTTGTCATCCTGAAGATAGTAGATACTCTCACTTAATCAGCAAATATGCTATCACCCCCTTATTTCAAAATAAAGTACCAATTTTAGCTGATGATAAAGTCAAGATAGAAAAAGGCACAGGCCTTGTGATGTGCTGTACTTTTGGCGATGAAACTGATGTATATTGGTGGAGAAAACATAACTTACCAACAAAAACTATTATTAGCAAATCTGGTAAGATCAGTGATACTACGCGTGAAATAGATGGGCTGTCAATTAAGAAAGCTAGAGAAAAAATAGTTGAAATTTTAGCTGCAGAAGAGTTTTTAGTAAAAAGTGAAGAAATTACTCATTCAGTTAAATGTGCTGAAAGGTCTGGAGCTGAGCTTGAAATACTACTTACTTATCAATGGTTCATCAAGGTTCTTGAGTATAAGAATGAATTACTTGCTAAAGTTAGAGAGTGTAATTGGCACCCAGAGTCTATGCAAAAACGCATGGAAATATGGATAGAAGGTTTAAATTGGGACTGGTGTATCTCAAGGCAACGTTATTTTGGAGTTCAATTGCCAGTATGGTATTCTCAAAAAAAAGGTGAGGAAGGTAAAACAATTCTGCCGGAAGTAAAAGATTTACCTATTGATCCACTGAAAGATTTGCCAAGAGGTTATAGCAGAGAGGAAGTTATAGCTGAAAAAGATGTAATGGATACTTGGGCAACAAGCGCTTTAACACCACAACTTAATGCTTTAGCTTTTAATGAAGAATTTACAGTAGATAACATATTATTTCCCGCAGATTTAAGACCGCAAAGCCATGAAATAATTAGAACATGGGCTTTTTATACTATAGTTAAGTCACATTATCACGCAAATAGTATACCATGGAGAAATATTATGATCAGTGGTTGGTGTTTAGCGCATGATAAGAAAAAAATGAGTAAATCAAAAGGAAATGTAATTACGCCCGATTCAATACTTAACATTTATGGTGCAGATGTAGTGCGTTACTGGGCAGCAAATTCAAGACTTGGTGTTGATACAACGTTTTCTGAAGATATATTTAAAACTGGAAAACGTCTAACTACTAAAATCTGGAACGCAAGTAAATTTGTCTCAAATTTTATGCAAAAACACCAAGAGTTAGATGTAAGCTCTATAACGCAAACAATGGACAAATGGATAATTTCACGTCTATATAAAACTACAAAAAAAGTTACTGAAAAATTTGAGCATTTTCAGTATTGTGAAGCTCTAGATGTTACTCAAAGATTTTTTTGGGATGATTTTTGCGATAACTATTTAGAGTTCGTCAAAAAACGAGCATATGGAGAAGATGCAAGTAGAGAAGAAAATTTAAGTGCTAAGCAAAGTTTAGCTTACGTATTAAACATAGTACTACGTCTTTTTGCGCCTTTTTTTCCTTATATTACAGAAGAGATATATCATAAGTTATACAGTTATAATTCTATACATAATTTAGGAAATTGGCCTAAAATAGAAGATTCTATATATGATGAAAAAGCTGAAACAACAGGAAAAAATTGTGTAGAGATATTAAATGCAGTGAGAAAACTAAAAGCTGATAGTAATATTTCAGTTAAATGCTCAGTAAAAAAAATAAGTATAAAAGCTAAAGATGAAAATTGTATAATTACGCAATCAGCCGAAAAAGACCTAAAGGCAGTTTGCAATGCTGAAATTATCGAATGGAGTGACAATCTATGTTCAGGATTGGAAACAGAAAAGTTTATTGTAAGTATAGAGCTTACTTCCGTGTAATTGAATTTAAGTTTAAAATGCTCTTAAAATTTCCTTTGATTTATGTATAAATAACATTTTGGCACAAAGTACCAAAATGTTATTTGAATAAAAATTTAACACCTGCTTTTCTTTAATTTAAGGTATAATAAATTACCATTTTCATCCTTACTAGAGAATAGTAGAATATCATCACGAGAAGGCTTTGCTTTGTAAGCAGTTCTTTGATGCAAAGGATCTACAAATTCTAAATAAATATTATTGTCATCTTTGTAACCTTCTTCTATATAGCCGTACACGTTTAGATATTCTTGTGAATATATAGTCTTTCCTAAACTGAATGATAAACCTCAATAATAGCGTTACCAACAACAAGAAGAAATGTTGATGCATTTGAGGTAACTTTTGATGGTATGCGAGCAATGTTCAATGGGGTTCAAATCAGGAGAATATGGAGGAAGATAGAGTAAATTGCCTTTTCAATTAATTCTCTTGTTTTAGCGATTTTATTGCATTATCGATAACTACAGTTGTATTAACAGGCAGCTCCGGTAGTGTTCTAACCATGTATTAAATACTTCTTTATCACAACCTTCAGTAAAGGTCAGAGGTGCAACAAATCTTCTTCCATCCTATTATGTTCTCGTCTTTTGCCAGTGCATGTATTTTCTCTCCTCTTGTCCATATTCTCTATATAATCTTTCATCTATATATACGATTGGTCTATTTTGGCAATTTTTTCGATAAATCTTTTTCATCTCTTGATAAATTTTTTTTAATGTGATTTTTAGCTGTTGTACCAAATTGCGCTTATTCCGAACCAATTTCATCTCTGCCAGCTGGATGCTTTTTTACATATTCTTCTAGGGATCTATTTTTCGTATGAAACCACTAGCTTTTGCTGGTTTTATCCGGCAGATTGCTTTTCCAGCCATCTGTATAGTATTGCTATTCCAACAGCTCCGCAACCTCAGCCTTTCTTTTTCAACTAAAGATAATCTCTTAAATCTACACTGTATGCCATTTTCCCTCTTCTAAAATTGTTCATTATACCTTTATCCTTTACTTTGGAAAGTACTATAGATGTTTGTAATCTATAAAATTACTAAAAACACTAAAATGCTAAACCTTAAGGCGAGCACCTAACTACATAAAATCGCATATCGAAGAAATTTACGATCATAAGATATCAGCAGCAGCAATATTACCGATAAATTATTACCAATGAGTGCCAATAATTTGTATGATTTTTTAAAGTAAGCAAATTTGGCATAGATCAAAAAAAGAGGTTTTTATTTGGCTGAAAGCGAGGGTTTTGGTTGGGAGTATTGAATGATCTCAAATTGTGTATAATGCATCAGATAAACTAAAATATGTATCCAGCAAAATGAATGATTTGAAGAAAAGCTTCAAATAGAGAAATAGCTGAAAATTTGAGCTGGAAGAAAAATGGGAATTCCCATGGTATAGCTAACATATGATACAAGTTAGGTTTTGTGATAAAAAGGTATATTAGGTAAAAAAAGGGGGTTAAAGTGCCAAAAGTGAAGATTTGAGAGAACGAGTTTTAAAAGTGGTAGATGAAAGAAAGATGAGCAAGCAAAAGAGATATCGACGATATACCGATGGTGCAAGATGAGAGAGAAATTAGCTTTTAAAAAGGAAATAAATCAAAAATATAGACAATTTTAACAAATTTTTATATAAGAATCAGGATATTACAGTTGACCAAATAATCGAAAAATTTGGTAACATGTGTAAAAGCACAGTATATAATTACTTCAAAAAAGTTGGTTAAACATATAAATTTCTGTATCAGGAAAGAGATGGGGTAAAAATTTTGTATAGCTAAAGTAAAAGAAGAAGATGTGATATTCATAGATGAATTGATGATAACGAATTTTATGCATATGGATGGGCTGCAAAAGGCAAGAGATTGTTTGCTGAAAAATCTGCATTTAAGAAGAAAAGGATCAGTATTATTGAGGCATGAATCAGGGAAGGATTGTAGCGCCAATGATATTTGAAAGTTACTGTAACAGTGAAATTTTTGAGTCGAGAATATTCTTGTTCCAGTATTAAAACCAGGACAAATTTGATAATGCAAAATCCTTAAAAACAAGAAAATTAATTGATGGATGTAGAGCGCTGTTTTTACCTCCATATTCGCCGGGTCTTAGAACATTTTTGATTTGCCATAAAACACGCTGTGAGTAAAACATTACCAACTTTTTGGCCAAACATTAACGTTGCTATCAATTTTGTGTTTCAAGAATTAGGGAAATCTTTCTTGGATTAGCTATATATTATAAGAGGTGGCCAAAGCCACCTCTTTAAGCAATTTTGGTAACAGTCAGAATTACTATAGCTTATTATATAGCGGGCGTCGTTGTACTTTTCTATTGATTTTATATGTCTTATATTAAGACTGTAATTCTCTCTTAAGTATTAGATTAACAAGTTCTGGGTTTGCTTTGCCTTTTGTCTCTTTCATAATCTCACCAATAAAAAAGCCAAACAGCTTTTCCTTACCGTTTTTATATTCTAGCACTTTATCTTTATGAGATTTTAGTATATCGCTAACGATTAGTGTTATTGTGTTTTCATCTGCAATTTGCTTTAATCCCTGTTCCTCAATGATTGAAGCTGCAGACTTACCAGATTCAAACATAAGATCAAACACCTGCTTAGCAATTTTACTTGAAATGATGTTATTAGCAATAAAGTCTAAAAGATTAGAGAGATTGTGTACCTTAACTAGAGATTGCGTTATACTAATCCCAGATTTGTTAAGGCGACCAAACAGCTCAACTGTAAGCCAAGTTACAGCAGTTTTAGGGTTGTGCTTCTTTATTAATTCTTCAAAGTAATCTGCTACCTCTTTGTCAGAGGTAATCACTTCCGCATCATATTTACTAATACCTAACTTTTCAATGTAACGTTTTTTCTTATCATCGGGAAACTCAGGTAGAGTAAACTTGATAGAATCAATAGTCTTTTGAGTGATTGTAACCGGTAGTAAATCAGGCTCAGGAAAATAACGATAATCAAGAGCATTCTCCTTACTACGCATGACTTTTGTTTCACCTAAGCTGGTATCAAATAACATAGTATCTTGATTTACCTTGCCTCCACTCTCTAGAATTTTGATTTGTCTGTGTGCTTCATATTCAATTGCCTGCATAACATAACGTATTGAGTTTAGATTCTTGATTTCACAACGTGTGCCAAGTTTTTCGCTACCTAAAGGGCGAACAGAAACGTTTGCATCGCAGCGCAGCGATCCCTTTTCCATATCTCCATCGCAAGTGCCAGCGTAACGCAAAATCAATCTTAATTTTTTTATATATTCCGCAGCTTCTTTAGGACATCTAATATCTGGCTCAGAGACTATTTCCATAAGTGCAACACCGGCACGGTTTAAATCTATATATGTTTTATCTTCATGAATGCTCTTTCCCGCATCTTGCTCTAAGTGAATCCTTGCAATTCTAATCTCTTTATTACTTTCAGTTAAAAATATTTTACCATTTTTAACTATTGGCTCATAAAATTGAGTTATCTGATACCCTTGCGGCAGATCAGGATAAAAATAGTTTTTCCTATCAAAAAAAGAGTTTAAATTTATTTCTCCAGATAAAGCAAGACCACTACGAATAGCCTGTTCTATGCAGTAATAATTAAGCACTGGCATAGTTCCTGGCATTGCAGCATCTACTAATGTTACTTGAGAGTTAGGTTCTGCCCCAAATTCAGTTGATGAACTGGAAAATAATTTAGCATTTGAAGAGACTTGAGCATGTACTTCAAGCCCAATAACCATCTCCCATTTACAATCTTTTCCCTCAATAGTATTCATAAATAACTTACATCTGAGTAAGTTATTTATAATAAGCCAAATTTTGATAAATAAAACACTCTTTTTCAAATTTATAGCAGTTTTGGTAGAAATCTTTGTACTTTCTCATAAAAAAATTGACCGTTTAAAACGTCTAATACAAAATGAATATTTGCATGTAAACGTGTTATCAAACTCAGATATAAAACAAAAACGCAGCGTAAAAAATGCATTGTGGGAAGTGCATGAGGTAAGCACACGTGATACCACAGCGCTTATGCAGAAGTTCAACCTACCTGAAATCCTAGCTAGAGTTATGGCTGCACGTGGTGTAACACTAGATACTGCCAATGATTTCCTCCATCCATTTCTTAGATCATCTCTGCCGGATCCATTTCATCTACTAGATATGGATAAAGCAATAAATAGAATTGAAATTGCAATATATAATAATGAAAACATTGTTATATTTGGCGACTATGATGTTGATGGGGCAACTTCATCTGCTCTAATAAAAAGATATCTGGCAGCAATAGGTATAAATGTTGCAATCTATATCCCTGACCGCATTGAAGAGGGATATGGTCCAAATACCGATGCTTTGCTAAAATTAAGAAAAAATGGTACACACCTTTGTATTACTGTTGATTGTGGTACAGTTGCTCACGAGCCAATTATTGCTGCCAAAAATGCAGGGCTTGATATTATAGTTATTGATCATCATTTGGGTACTGAAAAATTACCGGATGCTGTAGCGGTTATAAATCCCAATCGCATTGATGAGGACTCTCCATACAATTATCTTGCTGCAGTTGGAGTTGCTTTTTTATTCATTGTTGCTCTCAACAAAACATTACGTAATAAAGGCTTCTTTTCTAAAATTGCAGAACCAGATTTAATGCAACTGCTGGATTTAGCTGCGCTTGGTACAGTTTGCGATGTAATGCCAATTATAGAGCTAAACAGAGCTTTGGTTCATCAAGGCCTTAAGATAATGTCTATGAGAAAAAACACAGGTTTACGCATATTATCTGATATCTTAGAAATTACTGAGCGCCCAAGCGCTTACCAGCTAGGATTTATAATTGGTCCACATATCAATGCCGGTGGTAGAATAGGGCAGTCGCATCTTGGAGCACATCTTTTATCAACGGATAACAGTGATGAAGCTTATGACTTATCTCTAAAACTTAAAATTTTGAATGACGAGAGGAAAACGTTAGAAAATGAAGCTACAAAAGAAGCATTGATGCAAGCTGAGACACTGGTAAATTCTGGGGCAAATTTTATAATGGTAATTGGTAATTGGCATATAGGTATAATAGGGATTATAGCTGGAAGGCTTAAGGACCAATTTTACCTGCCAACTATAGTAGTATCTACAGATCATGAAATGGGTAAAGCAAGCGCAAGGTCAATTCCTGGCATTGATATAGGTGCGGTTATATTTTCAGCAAAACTTGAAGGCTTAATTACCGAAGGTGGTGGCCACCATATGGCAGGTGGTTTTTCAATAGAAAAAGATAAAATCGATAAGCTGCATACTTTTTTCCAAAGTAAATTTATAAATTCTACAGGCAATAAAACTATAAAAGCAGACGGAGTAATAACAGTTAGCTCAATAAACATCACGCTATGGAAGCAGTTGCAATGCTTAGAGCCATTTGGCCCCGGTAATCCAGAACCGCGTTTTATTATTTCAGGAGCAAAAATAGTAAAACCAGAAATTATAGGAGAAAGTCATATAAGGTGTTTTATTGCGGACACTGATAAGACTATTAGAGCTATGGCTTTTCGTGCTGTGGGAACAGAACTTGAAAAAGCCTTAATGCAAAATAGCCTGGTAACTATCCTTGGCAAGATTGCCGTTAATTACTGGCGTGGTAATGAAAATGTCCAATTTCTTATTGAAGATGCTTTAAATAATTAAAGCATCACTACAAAGTTATTTCCTTATATTATATCTATTCAAATTTTATACTTCTTCTATTGCTACATTAGCAGAATGAGGTTGTTCTATTGCTAGTATTCCACCATTACCAGATAACATAGTCCGTACTGATCCATCTTGCATTAACTTTTCTGTTGCTTCTACTTGAGTAACTCCAATACGCCCTTTGTAACCAAACTGCAAATCTATACCATCTTCAACAACCTGACACCCAAAAGTAAATGCTGATGCAGTAGCTTCCGAATGACCATGCATATCTGCTGTAATAATGCCTTTCATGGTAACATTGCTGTCATTACCAACGACTCGTACTATTGCTCTACCATCTTTTACATCTCTATTATTTATGCCATTTATTACAGTAGTTTGGTCCACATTTTCCTCACTACCTGTATTTTGAGATATTACTCGTACAGTCTGTGAGTGCCCATGATTACTTATTAATGCTTGATTATCTTCTTGTTCTTCTGCTAATGGATTGTGCTCATCGTCATTTAATTTTGCAACTTCTTCTTCAATAAGCTTATTGTATCCATCATCACTCTCTGCTTCAATTGTTGCACCATTTTTCTTATCATTTGTGATATTTTTATTGATAGCTAAGACAATGAGAAGTGGCACTAACGAAATCGCTAAGTTTAATATAATACATGGAATTAAAATTGCGGCAGCAATAACATATATCGGTAATTTTAATAAACCTTTTATTAATTTAGATAGCTTTGAATCATCAGGCTTGGAACTGACAGCATTTGTAAAAAAATAGGCGCAAGCGCATAATGAAATAGTCAGCCCAGTAGGAATAATGACAGGAACAAGCAAAAAAGCGCTAACTAATTTTTTTGCAGCACTTGATTTATCAGAGTGTGTTAAATAATTTTTACCATGATCTGTAAGGTATTTAGTAAGAGATAAAAGCCTTTTGCTATTCTCTTTAGACATGTTAATGTGCATATTTTAATTTATTATTAAAAAGTTAACTATAAAGTAATTTAACAATAATAGCAAATCAAAATCGATGTTAAAAATATAATTTAATATCCACTTTACCCGAGATAAGGTGAGGGATTTTTACCTTCTTCATAAAGAAACACATTAAAACTTTGGTTTTTTATAAGGAGCCTAATACTTTTTTAAACATGTACGTCTATTGAAATAGTAATATATCTAATAATACTTAACTGGTGAGAATACTATATTGTCTGATAATGCTACTTAGCGTAACTGCTTGTGCTTCTAGTTACAAATACAATACCCAGTATGTGAGAGAAAGAGCAGTAGATTATGCAAACGAAATTGAAGAAATAAAGAAAAAAAAATTTGAGCCAGAAATACCTCAAGCTATTAATATGCCTCTACACTTTCCGATGCCTGATGAAAGTGATAAACTTATTTCCATAAACATTGATAGTTCCACACCAGTTATAGATTTACTGACAGAGATTGGTAGATTAGCTGATATCAATCTCGATATAGATCCTAAAATTTCTGGAAGCATAGTTTTAAAGCTTAAAGATAAGCCCATAGATGAAGTGCTGCAAACTATAGCAAAAAGTGCTAAAATACGCTACAGAAAACATAATGATGTATTTAGAATTGAGCAAGATCTACCATATACTCGCAATTATTATATAGATTTTATAAACATTCAACGCTCTAACGAAAGCAATTTTGTAATTAATAACAAGATTATTAGGAACATAAGTGAAGATAGCACCATTGTTAGTGGATCAGACAATAAAATTAAATCTAAGTATGATGGAGATCTGTGGTTTTCTTTAGAGAGAAATTTAAGCGCCTTAATTGACATAAATGGCACAAATGATGATGAGTTTTATTCAACCAACAGAGAAGCAGGTATCATTACCTTAAATGCCAGGGAGGATATCCATAAAGCAGTGAAAGAATACATAAGCAAAGTAAGAGAGCTGACTTCGTCTCAAGTTATGATAGAGGCAAAAGTAGTGGAGGTAACTTTGGATGATATGTATCAATCTGGTATTGATTGGGAAAATTTGAGCTATATAAATAGGTCTGATCAACAAGCTAAAGTTTTAACTACAAGTTACTCTGATTTAGAAGATGTTGTAAGGGCCTTAAGTAAATTTGGTGCATCAAAAGTAATTTCAAGTCCAAGACTACATGCACTAAATAATCAACAAGCAATTATGTCTTTTACTCAAAATCATGTTTATTTTACTGCTGACATTAAAAAGCATGCTGATGCTGGTGATTTTTCTCTTTTGAGCACAATGAATAGCGTGCCAGTAGGCATAATACTTACCATTCAACCGAGTATAGATATTGTAGATAAAGAAATATTTATGAATGTGCACCCTATTCTTTCTAGGGTCAATGGTTATGTAAAAGATCCTGGTACAGAATATGCTATACAAAAAGGTAGGCTTAATGTAAGTAGCAACATACCAATTGTTGAAGTTAGAGAAATCGACTCAATGTTAAAGATCAAAAGCGGTGAAATAATGGTAATAGGTGGTCTGATTGAGCATAGACACATAAAAAAAAGTACCAGATTAAAAAAAATGAGCAAAAGTGCTAAAACTGTAGAAACTGTGATTTTCCTTAAAGCTACTATAATACCATCGTTTGGATTACTTGGTTTATAATACAAGGAAAAATAATTTTACAGCTACTATGGGGTATTGCAGGGAGTTTTAGTGCTAGATTCAGTCTGCTTCTTTAGCTAAGCACAATATTTTTTAATACTTAAATACTTTTCAACAGCAAGCGCAATAGTTATAATAATTATAATTTAAAGCTAAGGTAATGAAAGCTATAAAGTTTTTTTTTCATCTAATAACGTTAATAGCAATCGTATTTTTTGGGTACTCTTATTTTGAAAAAAGAGAAGTTTTCTCTATGCTAAAAAAAATAAAAGCTACAAATGAAGAAATAACTATAGGTGGTGAATTCTCACTAAAAAATCAAGATAATCAATTAATTAAAAGCAGTGACTTTAATGGTAAATACATGTTGGTTTTATTTGGTTTTTCTTCTTGCAAATCTATATGTCCAATGGAACTCGGTATTGCCTCTGAAGCTTTAGCAAGGCTTAAAGAAGATGCTGAAAAATTACAAATAATCTTCATTACCATTGATCCTAAACGAGATACTGTTGATAAACTAAAAGACTATCATCAGCAGTTTGATCACCGTATACAAATGCTAACAGGTAGTGAAGAAGAATTATCTGAAGTTGCAAGTAGGTACAAAGTATATATTAATGATGATGGTGAGGATATTGATCATTCTGGAATAATGTATTTAATTGGGCCAGACGGCAAATATGTAACTCACTTCACGCCAGATTTACACTCTAATGAAAATCAGGTTGACAATCTATTAACATTTATAAAAAACACATTAGAAGGTGAGTTCAATTCATCGCATAAACTATACGTTTTGTAATGCACATAAATCAGTGTAATTCATAAAAAATTAAATGTACCACACTGCTGAATATTTTGGTAACATCAAATAATTGTAAAAAAATGAAGGCGATATGGAAGTTATTTTAGCACAACCAAGAGGTTTCTGTGCTGGAGTTAAAAGAGCAATTGATATATTAACACTCGCTTTAGAAAGATATGGCAGTGACCGTAGGATATATGCACTGCACGAGATAGTGCATAATAAATATGTAGTGGAAGATTTTAAACACAAAGGGGTCACGTTTGTCAATGAAGTTAAAGAGGTACCAGATGGTGCAGCACTGGTATTTAGCGCTCACGGAGTTGCTAAGTCTGTCGAAGATGAAGCAAAAAGCAAAAATATTTTTGTGATAGATGCAACTTGCCCTTTAGTTAGCAAAGTACATAGAGAAGCGCAAAAAAGTGAGCAAAATGGTAGACAGTTAATACTTATTGGCCACAAGGGACATCCTGAAATTGAAGGTACTAAAGGCAGAGTAAAAAAATCGGTAATATTAGTACAAAATGTACAAGATGTTTATAAATTGGAAATAGAAGACCCAGATAAACTATCTTACGTAACACAAACAACACTCAGTATTGATGATACACGTGAGATAATAACGGCCTTGCAAACAAGATTTCCCAATATTTCTGGTCCAAATTTAAGTGATATCTGTTATGCTACGCAAAATAGACAAAATGCCGTAAAAAAGTTGGCACAAGTGGTTGATTTAGTTTTAGTGATAGGCAGTCAAAACAGTTCAAATTCAAATCGCTTGCTTGATATATGCAGGTCAAAATCATATTTAATTAATAGTTATCGTGATATAGATAATAGTTGGTTTGATGGCGTTAACAAATTAGGCATTACGGCTGGAGCTTCAGCCCCAGAAATTTTAATTGAAGAATTAATTTCTTACCTAAAGAGCTATATGACTATAAAAGTTTCAGTTCTACCTGGTATTGTTGAAAATATTGAATTTAAACTACCATCGGAACTTAAAGATGCTGAATTAGTTGTACAAGGTTAGCATATAATTAAAAATATAAGTCTTCTCAATATTTTTATTTACTTAATATAAAACTATAATCAAACTTTAAATTTAAGTATCTTTACTTTCTTTATAGGAATGTCTTTCTATACAATTTTAGGATTTTTTAATATTATAAAATGAGAAAAAAGTTCATTAGATTATTAAAGTCCAGGCGTATTCATGCTAGAATAAAGCGTAAAAATCGTAAAGATAAATTGTTACGCTTTGGCTCTTTAGCCATACTACTTACATCACTTGGTTTTCTTTTGTGTATTTTATTTAGCATTTTAATTAACGGCTATAACGCACTGACAGTAACAAAAATTCTTATACCTATTAGCATAAATAATGAACTGCTGCCCACTCACGATTCAATTAAGTTGCGTGAAGAATGTACAAATCTAATTAATAGTTCCTTGCAAGAAATATTGCATCCATTTGATGCAAAGAAAGAAATCTTAAGCTACAGTGCACATGTAGAGCTAGCTCATTTTCTAAAACAAAGTACCAAAGCTGGTAAATATGAAATATGGTTTACTGCTTCAAGCACTATAAATGCGATTAATAAGAGGCAATATGTAGATAATGAGTATTATCAAATCTTCAGTAAGTTAAAAGCGGAAAAAAGAATAGAGAAATTTTTTAATAAGTCCTTATTTTTAAAATCTGATTCACAAGAACCTGAAACTGCTGGTATTTTAGGGTCTCTTCTTGGATCTTTGCTGACAGTGGCAGCATGTTTATTGTTTGCAATACCTATAGGGGTTATGGCAGGTATAGGAATAAATGAGTTTATGCCTAAAGGTAATATTTTTACAAGTATTGTTGAGATAAGTATTAACAATCTTGCAGCTGTTCCGGCAATAATATTTGGCATTGTAGGATTCACAATATATCTAAATATATTTGGTTTGCCACGTTCTTCTCCGCTTGTTGGTGGCATGACACTTTCTCTCATGATGCTACCTAATTTAGTTATTGCAACAAAACATGCTTTTGCTTCCGTGCCCACCACTATAAAAGATGCAGCTTTTGCTCTTGGTGCATCACATATGCAAGTAATTTTGCATCACTCTTTGCCAATTGCTTTGCCAAGAATCATTCAAGCTACTATACTTGCAGTAGCAAGAATTTTGGGAGAGTCCTCTCCTTTGCTTATGATTGGTATGGTGGCGTTTATTGCTGATGTTCCTTTAGGCTTTTTTGATCCATCTACTACTTTGCCAGTACAGATATATATATGGTCAAGCAACCCTAAGGCAGCGTTTATGGAACTTGCAGCCGTTGCAATAATTTGCTTACTCTTAATACTGCTGATATTAAATTTAGTTGCACATTATTTTAAGAAAAAATTTGATTCTTTTACTTTTTGATAGATATGAATGTTATAGTTTTATGCGGATATGGCTTAAATTGCGAAGAAGAAACTGCTTTTGCATTCATGGAAGCCGGTTTAAAGTTAAAATGCAATGTAAAAGTAGATGTAATTCATGTTAATGAAATTATTGATAACCCAAAACAGCTTAAATTATACCATGTCTTGGCTATTCCTGGTGGTTTTTCTTATGGTGATAATACCGGCGCTGGTAATGCACTTGCACTTCGAATATTGAATAATTTGTGGGATGAATTCCAAGAATTTTTATCACAAGATAAGCTTGTAATAGGAATTTGTAACGGTTGTCAAGTGCTGGCAAGATTAATTCCAGATTTTGCAAATATTGCACTTACTCACAACGATACTGGTTGTTACAAGTGCTGCTGGGTAAATGTCCAAGTAAATAAAAAATTCAACTCTCCTTGGCTGCAAGGATTAAATAAGTTACACATCCCAATTGCTCACGGTGAAGGCAAATTTTATATGGAACAAGATGTTTTAAGTAAGCTGATAAACGATAATTCCATTGCGCTACGATATATTGAAAGTGATACACAGCCATATAATCCTAATGGCTCTATTTACGATATAGCAGCTGTGTCAGATAAAAGTGGTAAGATACTCGCACTTATGCCTCATCCTGAAAGGGCAATATTTTTTACTCAGCAAGAAAATTGGCCTTTAATGAAAGAGAAGTATCTTCGTAATAATATTGCTTTACCTAAGTATGGTGATGGAATGTTAATCTTTGAAAACGCTGTTAGGTATTTTCATCATTAAATTTAGATTTAATATTTTTATAATTATTGCTTGCAACCTTATTTGACCATTTACTCTGTACCTGATCTGGCCTTACAGTTAGCTGCGTGTTGCTATATGCATTTACTTCCTTATCTGTTGCACTAATTAGTTTTGGGTCTAAAAACTTCTCTTTCCATCTGTTTGTATTTGAAAAAACTCTATTTAAGTCAGATGTGCGAATTAAATATTCTCTATCCTTTGGGTATACCTCTTGCGTCCAGGCAAAAAGTTCAAAATAACGTGCAAATAACTCAGATGCTCTTTGAGAATCTGGATAAGCCTTTATTTCTGTAAAGATAATATGATTTATTATTTTTTGGACCAAAGCATTAGAGTTCTTTAAGTTTTGCTGCACATCTTGATGCACTATAGGCAGAAACTCTTTCTGTAAATCTAAGTTCATCTCCTTTTCAACCATATGAGAAATTTCATGAATTATAACATATGGACTCAGCTCTTTTATTGTAATAATATACTGCTTTGATTTAGGACTATTTCCTAGTTGTAAAGTCTCACATAACCCTTCAGTCTTTTCTGAAAATCGCTTTGGCAATACTTTAAATGAAAGCCTACCCACTTTAATTAAAGATAGGGCTAAATTTAATATATTCCTAAATATCTGAAAGCGATATGTGTAATACATAAACTCAGCAATCTTTTCGCTTTCCCCTAAAATTGTAGCTTGTTTAATTAGTTTTTGTATTATTGACAAAAATGGCACTACTTTAATAATATAGATGTATTTCTTCTGAAATATAATATAAATTGTTTTAAGTATAATTAATTATGTTTTTATCTCCAAAAGCAAATATTATTACAAGTGAATCGGTTGCAGCTGGACATCCTGATAAAATAGCAGACCAAATATCAGATGCAATTGTTGATGAATATATTTTGGCTGATCCTTTCTCTCGCACTGCTATTGAGACTTTAGTAACAAAAGATAACATAGTAATAGCTGGTGAAGTGTTCGCTCCAGATATAGGAAAAAGTAGAATTGAGGAGGTTGTTCGTTACACAATTAAAAATATTGGCTACGAAAATGGTGATTTTAATTGGCAAGATGTAAAAGTGCAGATTTTGTTGCATGAGCAGTCTCAAGATATCGCAATAGGTGTAAGTAAAAATAAAGGCGCTGGTGACCAGGGCATCATGTATGGTTACGCAACAAGCGAAACAGAAGACTTAATGCCTGCACCGATTTACTATGCACATTCAATTCTTAAAAACATTATAAGTGCAGTAGGAAAGGGAGAGATTTGGGGATTTGGCCCTGATGCAAAATCACAAGTTACTCTCTGTTATCAAAACGATGTACCTATTTGCGCTAAAAACATAGTAGTTTCAATTCAGCATAGAGAAGATCTAGATCAAAAGTTGATTAAAGAAATAATCTATCCTTATGTAATTTCTACCTTACCTCAAGGATGGATGTGCCCTGATGAGTGTTTTTTTGTTAACCCAACTGGCAGATTTGTTATAGGTGGTCCGATTAGTGATTGTGGACTGACGGGACGCAAAATTATGGTTGATAGTTACGGGGGACATATACCTCATGGGGGAGGAGCATTCTCTGGTAAAGATTCAACCAAGGTAGATAGATCAGCAGCTTATATGGCACGCTATCTAGCAAAAAATATAGTAAAATCTAACCTAGCTCAGCGCTGTCTTGTGCAATTATCTTATGCAATTGGTGTTGTGCAGCCACTGTCGTTTTATATTGATACGTTTGGCACTAGTACTATAGATGAATTTAAAATAACAGAATTTATTGCTAAGAACGTAGATCTTTCACCAGGAGGAATATGCAATCATCTACAACTAAACCGTCCGATTTATAAGCCCACAGCTTGTTATGGACACTTTGGACGCAAATGTGAAAGTCATTATTTCCCATGGGAGAAAACAGATTTATCGCAACTTTTACGTAGAGAATTTATTGATATTTTGGTGGGTGATACTGGGCTCGAACCAGCGACCTTTTGCACGTCAAGCAAACACTCTAACCAACTGAGCTAATCACCCCTTTAATAAAATATGGGTAAATTATATATAACCCAATTCTTCAAATATTACTAAATCTTTCAATTTAAATGTACCCATATACCAATGCAACATAAAATTATTGAATTAATTTAAATTGAAAAATGTTCTCTAAGTATATAAGCTTAGCTTAAACTAAATTTATTATAATATGAAAGATGAAAAGTATCATTTGATTTTAAGAATAGTGCATTGGCTGATGGCAGCTACAATTGTAGGTATGCTTGTTTCCGGTTTTTATATGAAAAGCCTACCAGTAGATAATCTAATAAAATTTTCCATTTATGGTATCCATAAGGCAACAGGAGTGAGTATTTTTATACTAGTAATACTACGTATTATCTTACGTTTATTTTTATATGTGCCACCTCTACCTCAGAATTATTCTCAAGTAACTGTTCTGACAACAAAAACAGTGCACTTTGCTTTATATGTTCTTATGATGCTTATCCCTTTATCTGGCTATATAATGTCATCAGCTTCAGGTAGAAGCATAAAATATTTTTTTAATTTTAATGTTCCGCTTGTAATTGCAGAAAACAAAATGATAGCTGAACTTAGCAATCAACTACATTTTATATCAGCATGTTTACTTATAGGTTTTATAGCACTACACCTTCTTGGTACCATAAAACACTTAATCATAGACAAACAGAATATACTAAGGCGCATAGTATAATTATGTTAGATTCTTTATGGAAAAAGGGTACGGAATTTTTGGGGAGTGAATTTGCCATAATGGGCGGGGCAATGAGCTGGGTTTCAGAAAGAAATTTAGTTTCGGCAATTTCAAATGCAGGAGCATTTGGTGTTATTGCATGCGGGGCTATGAACACAGAGCAATTAAGTTCAGAAATTGAGGCAACACAAAAATTAACTGATAGACCATTTGGTATTAATTTAATCACAATACATCCGAAGCTAAATGAATTAATAGAAGTTTGCATTGAAAGAAAAGTAAGTCATATAGTTTTAGCAGGTGGCTTACCAAGTCAGCAAAGCATAAAGGCAATAAAAAGTAAGAATATCAAAGTTATTTGTTTTGCTCCTGCTTTGATTATTGCTAAAAGATTAGTGAGAATTGGAGCAGATGCACTCATAATTGAGGGAATGGAAGCTGGTGGTCATATTGGTCCAGTTAGCACTTCTGTACTTGCGCAAGAAATATTGCCACATTTTAAAAATGAAAATATACCAATATTTATTGCTGGCGGCATAGGTAGAGGAGAAGCAATAGTTAGTTATCTTAAAATGGGAGCAAGCGGTTGCCAAATAGGCACTTTATTTGCATGTACTAACGAATCAATAGCGCATAAAAATTTCAAAGAGGTGCTGATAAAAGCATCATCAAGAGATGCTGTGTCTTCTGTACAATTAAGTTCTGATTTTTCTGTAATTCCAGTTAGAGCAATTGCCAATAAGGCTAGTAAAGAATTTGCAGAGCTGCAAAAAGAAGTAATTAACCAATATCAGAAAGGCGAAATATCAAAAGAAGATGGGCAATTAGAAATCGAAAAATTCTGGGCTGGGGCTTTAAAAAGGGCTGTAATTGATGGAGATATTGAAAGTGGTTCTCTTATGGCTGGACAAAGTGTCGGTATGGTGGATAAAGAAAGGCCTGTAAAAGAAGTAATAGATATCCTTTTGAGGCAAATGAATGAACATATTGGCTCAAAATTTTAGAAATACTCTTAGATTTATCTAGCAAGAATGTAAGTCTATCTTCTTCATATATTTGAGGAAGTAATTTTATTTGACACTAAGCTGTTACTTCTTTACTTTCTAGTATGATAACATAAGCAATAGCATAATCACCATCATCACTAAGTGATACTTGTATAATATTGTTTTTTGATAGAAGATTAGGGGCATTATTTTTGACAGTGATATTGGGCTTGCCGTTTTTGTCATTACTTATCTCGATATCCTTCATGTTTATTCCATAGAAACCAGTTCCTAATGCTTTAACAAATGCTTCTTTTGCAGCAAAACGTTTTGCAAAGTGCTTCACTTGCATCCGATAATCACTATATTTATAGCTATCTATTATCTCCTGCTCACTATATACTCTAGTTAAAAATTTTTCTTTATACTTCTTCCAGATGTTTTCTATACGGGGGATATAAACAATATCTATACCATTACCAATTAGCATCACATGCTGCTAAAATGCTCAATTACGGCATCAACAGACATAAATTTTGCCTCTCTTGCTCTTTTTTTCACTTCAATTAAGCCATCATTTATAAATTTTTTGCCAATAATGATCTGCCATGGCAAGCCTATTAAATCCATTCTTGTAAACTTAATCCCAGCACTATCCTCAGTTTCGTCATATAATACTTCATCAGCCAATAAATTACTATATATATAGTTTGCAGTTTGAGCGCATGAGTTATCTTTTATTTGTAAGTTGATCAGTCCTATTTTAAAAGGAGCCACAGCTTCCGGCCATTTGATGCCATTTTCGTCGTGATAAGCTTCAATTATCGCTCCAACCAGCCTTGATATCCCTATACCATACGAACCCATGTGTATTGGTACGTTTTCACCACTTTCTAAACTAATTTTTGCATTCATAGGGCTTGAATATTTATCACCAAAATAAAAAATGTGCCCAACTTCTATTCCCTTACTTTTGCTTAAATTTTTAAAAGATATTGGGCACTTTGTTGGGTCATACATACCTTCAGAAACTGCATATATATTTTTTAACTCTTGCACATCTTCACTCTCCAATAATTGAGAAAAGCGACTATCATAATATATTGTGTCTTCACCAGTTTCAGAGAGTATATGAAATTCATGACTTAAATTCCCTCCTATTGGTCCCGTTTCAGCTTTAACAGCAATTGGTGTAAGATCCATGCGCTTGAAGATTTTAATATATGTTTTATACATTAGATCATATGATTTTTCTGCATCTTCTTGACTTTGATCAAAACTATAAGCATCTTTCATTAAAAATTCTCTGCTACGCATGACGCCGAACCTTGGTCTTATTTCATCACGAAACTTCCATTGCATTTGATAAAGAAGAAGAGGTAAATTTTTATAGCTTTTTATAAGCTCACGTATCATGTCAGTTGCAACCTCTTCATGAGTTGGTCCAAAGAGCATGCTACTTCCATGTCTATCTTTTATACGTAGCATTTCATCTCCATAGCCATCATAGCGGCCGGATTCTTGCCAAAAGCTAGCTGGTTGAACACAAGGCATAAGTATCTCTAACGCTCCAGATTTGTTCATTTCCTCTTTTACTATAGATTTAATTTTATCAAGCACTCTAAGACCTAAGGGGAGCCAAGTATAAATACCAGATGCTACCTGTTTGACTAAACCTGCACGCAGAGAATATTTATGTGAGGTTATTTTTACATCTCTCGGACTTTCTTTTAGCGTTGGTAGGTGATATTGCGACAGGCGCATAAGCAGTATTTTAAAATTATTACTTTTATACTGCTTCTCTTAAAATTATTCTACTTTTTATTAGCCAAAAATAATAAAAACATATAGTCAAAAAGAAAGTTGCTATTTTAATAAATAGCAACTTCCCCTAATTATCCACCAATAGCAGGTGTGTTTTTTGCATGTTCTATGTTTGGATTTGTAAGTTTAGTTTGTGGCTTATTTTCTTCAATGCTTGCTTTTTTCTCTTTTAAATTATACAACTCTTTTAAAACTTGATCAAAACTTGTATTTTTTTCTTCAGTAGTTTTGCTCTCTGTTGCAGTATCCTTTTTAGGATTAACTTGAGAAGTTATATCTCGTTCTTTTCCAGAAGTAAGTTTTACCTTCTTTAAATCATCCTCTGTAGGCATTGGTGGAGGAGTTGGAACATCACTACTTACAGTGCCATAAAAGATAGATTGCTTTGTTTCTTGTGCTTTAGATGCTTTATTTTTAACATCACTATTTTTAAACATAGCAAAAGGTTTTTTACTAGACATTGGTGATGGAGATGGTGAAGGAGTTGTTATCTTTTCAAGTTTTCTTTTAAATTCTTCTGGTATAATTAATTTTTTAGGTTCTTTGGTATCAAATTCCTTTGCTAACTCTTGAGTGCTACCCAATCCCGCAGATTTTACTTCTTCTTTAATGCGCATTTGCTTGATAATATTTTGAACTGGTTTTTTTTCCTCTTGAGCTTTGGCTTCAAACATTTGCGCTATACCTTTAACGCTACCTGCAGGTTGTAGTCCGTCTCTTCTAACATCAAGTTTATTTCTCAACTCTTCAACTTTCTTGAAAGAAGACTCTCCTCTTGGTGGTACTGGTGGTGCAACTTTCTTCTGATTAGCAGCATTACTTAAAGCTCTTTCAATAACTTCTTTAGAAGGTTTTGTTGCAATTTTAGGTTTTTCACTAATTTGCGCTCTTTGTGGTTTAGGTAAATCATGTATTTGAAGATGCTGAGGAGCATTATGCACTACCTGATATTCAACTTTTAATCCCTCAGCTGAAGATTTTTGTTGCCTTTTTAGCTGACGAACTTTTTCTGCAGATACATAATCCGATTCATCATAAGATTGAGATAATTTTTGCTGAGCGTTTTGTTGTTCTTGCTTAGGAAATATTTTTTCTATAGTAGCGTAATCAGGGTCAGGAGTAATATAAGCAGTGCTACTACTTTCGATACCTTTTCCATATGCACCCATTAAACTATTCAATTCATTATTAAAAGAATCAATTATTTTATGAAATTGACCTTTTAAACTATCCAGTTCCTCTTTTGGTTTACCCAGTTGTTCATTCTTTATTTCTTCAAATATCTTATTTATTACTTTTTTAAATAAAAATCTTAGCAATCTTATTACTGGACTTGCCTTTGACTCCTTCTTAAGCCTTTCTTTAAATTTCTCTTTTAACTCTTCCGATTGTTTCTTTATCAGTTGAATTGATTGATCAACATCATTTGTGTTCTTTTGAATTTCAGACGCCTGATTATTATTGCTTACAAATATATTTTTTAGAACTTTCATTGAGCTTACAACGTTAATATTTTCTTGTGTTGTTTTGCCTAGTACTCGATTCTTTTCAAACAGCAGAACATCTTTTAATGCATCAAATCCTTTTTGATTTTCAAAAAAAGGTCTTATGTTTGGATAAGATTCTTTATACTGAGGTTCTTGCAATAGATTTTTAATATTTTCTAAATCTTGCTCTCTATTATTAGCCTCTTTAACAATTTTTTTAATTTCACTATCAATATTATCGTTAATAAAATTAGCTGGCTTTAGATTAATTTCAGTCATTTATTTCCCCATATAATTAATTTAAATATTAATTAATTATGTAAAGGAAATTATTAATTATTGGTTAATTTCATTGTATAAAAGATGGAATATTATTAAAGTTGGTATGTAATTTTACATGCTATATAGTGTGAAATACAGAATTATGTACTAAATCTTGCCTTTTACATTGTCAGCAACAGATGCTCTTTTATTTTAATATATCTGGTAAGATAATATGTTTATGCGGGAGTGACGAGGCTCGAACTCGCGACCTCAGGCTTGACAGGCCTGCGCTCTAACCAACTGAGCTACACCCCCTGCATTTCAGTTTTAGTAACAAATATATAAAAATTTGTCAATTCATTCTTAATGTTAGTATTAAAATATTGTAGAGCTTTTTTTTAAAAAATTCAGAAATATTTACAAACTTCAATTTTTTAATATAATTTTAATTTTTATAAGCAAAATTTTGATTAATCCTATTAGCTTAGAAACACTAAACATCATTTCTATTTCAAATGAATTTAGTTCTATAGCTTTAAAGATCAATAGCCTTTTTCAATCCCTTTTATATATCAAAATATTTCACATTCCATTTATAATTCTATGGGTAATATCAATAGGAGTATTTTGTACTGTTAGATTTAAGTTTGTAAACCTCAGCTTATTTAAACATGGTCTGCTTGTGTTACTTGGTAAGAATGAAAAACATAGTAGTGGGCAAATCACGCACTTTCAAGCATTTTTCACTGCAATATCTGCTACTGTTGGTCTTGGTACAATATCAGGTGTAGCAATAGCGATAAGTATTGGTCGACCTGGAGCTATTTTTTGGATGATCATAACAGGATTATTTGGTATGTCAGTGAAATTTGCTGAAGTAACATTGGGATTAAAATATCGCACAAATGAAGAAAGAGCTGGTGGGCCCTTTCAATATATGAAACATGGATTAGCAGAAATTGGCTTACCAAAACTGGGAACAGCAATAGCACTTACTTATGCTATTCTTTTAATTATTGCAATGACTTGCGGTGGTATACCTTTTCAGGCTAATCAAGTAACAGCATTGTTTAATAACCTCTTTCAATACGATAAAAGCTTTGTTGTTCCTTTGATATTATCTTTACTTGTATGGCTCGTTATCATGGGTGGAGTTAAACGCATTGCTAAAGTTGCAACAAGTCTAGCACCTGTTATGACTGTCTTATATATCATAGGGTGCATATTAATTATTTTTATGTATAGAGGTGCACTGGGCAGTGCCTTATATTCAATAGTATCTGGTCTTTTTGGTAAGACAGCTATAGGTGGTGGTGCCATTGGCAGCCTAATCGCTGGAGTAAGAAGATCAGTATTTGCCAACGAAGCTGGCACTGCAACAGCAGCAATTGCTCATTATGCTACACAAGAAAGTGAGCCAGTACGAGCAGGATGTGTAGCAATGATTGGACCATGTATCGATACAATAATAATTTCATTTTTAACTGGCATTGTTATTTTGGTTACTGGTTTCACTGCACAGAATAACAACATAGAGGGCATAGTGTTAATCAAATCAATTTTTTCATCAATATCACCATTTTGGGGATATGTAGTTTTTCCTTTTATCACACTATCATTTGCATTTTCAACCATAATAGCATATTCATATTATTGTGAGGTTGCCTGGGTTTATGTATTTAATAGTAGAAAAAGTATAACTCTATGCCACATTTTAATATTGATTCTGATATATATCAGTGGTTTATCGCAAAATGTTAAGTTGATTTCTTCTTTAGGGGATACTCTGTTTATGTGTCTTACCATTCCTAATGCAATTACAATTTACTTGCTAAGTAAAAAAGTAGGCAATCAATTAAATTCTTATATTCAGAAAGGGCTGTTATGAACAAAATCTTCAACTTATTTATCACAATTCTTTGTTTATTTGCTAAAAATCTACATGCCTGTGAATTACATTTTAGCTATGATACAATTTTAGCTAAGATAAATGATTTCATCAATACGGCACTATTTTTTAAAATATTTGGAATCCCATTTATAGTGTTAATATTATCCTTGGGTGCATTATTTTTTACTCTGCGTTTTAAGTTTATTAATATTAGGCTATTTAAACACGCATTTGCAATTCTTGTAGGAAAATACGATGAAGATCATCATGAGGGAGACATAAGTCACTTACAGGCATTTGCATCTGCGCTTTCAAGCACTGTGGGCTTAGGTACAGTTGCAGGGGTTGCTATAGCTATATCTCTTGGAGGACCAGGTGCAGTGCCATGGATGATGATTGCTGGTTTTTTTGGTATGTCACTTAAATTTTCAGAGGTAACTTTAGCATTTAAATATCGTACTAAAAACTATGATCAACTTTTTAGTGGCCCTTTTAAGTATATGAGATACGGCTTAGAAGAGATAGGTTTCAAAAAACTGGGAATAGTTCTTGCTTCAATTTATGCATGTCTTTTAATATTATCAGGACCGCTAGGTAGCGTAGCGTTTCAAACAAATCAAATGATCGCAATTATTTTAGGGAATTTTGATTTTATAGATAACAACATATGGTTATTTTCTTTAATTATCACTGCTTTACTCGGTCTTGTAATCATAGGTGGCATAGAGAGAATCGCAAAAGTTGCATCTTCACTTGTACCTGCAATGTCAATAATATACATTTTTAGTTGTGTTGTAATAATCATATTTAATATTGACAAATTAGGTGATGCGTTTCTACTTATGTTTCATGGCATGCTTAATGCTAAATCTGTAGGTGGAGGAGCTGTTGGAGCCTTTGTCGCTGGTATTCGTCGTGCGATATTCGCCAGTGAAGCTGGTATGGGATCTGCAGCTATTACACACGCAGCAACAAAAGATGAAGAACCTGTAAGAGCAGGTTTTGTTGCAATGATAGAGCCATGTTTTGATACAATGTTAATCTGCTGTTTAACAGGGCTTATAATTGTCATAACAGGTGCATATCAGTATGCAGGGGATGGGATACTTATGACTCGTAAAGCTTTTGAGACTGTATCTTGGTGGTTTCCTATACTTCTTACAATAGCCGCACCACTGTTTGCATTTTCTTCTGTTGTTGTCTTTGTATATTGTTGTGAGATGAGTTGGCTGTACTTATTTAACGCAAAGAGCCTAATTTTTTATCGCATTATTGTACTTGTGACAGCTTTTTTCTCTGGAATTTCAAAAAATATAATGAATATAGCAGGTATAGGAGATGCGCTGTTTATTTGCTCTGCCATCATTAACATGGTAGCGCTTTTGTTTTTAAGTAATAAAATTAGTGATGAAGTTAAACTGTATCTGTCAAAATTAAAAAATCAAACTGCTAAATAGTGTGTACTAATTTGCAATGAAAAATAGTAAAGACACAACCTTTAGGATGTTGTTTCAATATATTAAGCCATACATTACGTATTTCGTATTAGCCTACGTTATAGCAATAACATCATCTTTAGCAATACTTACGCTTGGGCACGGTATACAAAATCTTATCGATTTATACTCTACACGTACTGGTTTGATGCTGATTAATAATACTGTGTTTTTTTTATGTATTATAGTATTAGTTATAGGGCTTTCCTCTTTTTTTAGATTATACTTAGCAGGATACGGAAGTGAAAAGGTTCTAGCAAAGATTAGATATGACCTTTATAGTCACATTATAAATCTGCCACCGAGTTTTTTTGAAGATATCAGTACTTCAGATATAACTTCTGCTTTAACAACTGACACAGTTGCACTTCAGCCTATACTTTCTGGTAGTATGCTAACAATAGTACGAAATTTTATTACGCTATTTGGCAGTGCTGTAATGTTATTCTACACTAGTTTTAAACTTACTGTATATACTATACTTATAATACCATTTATTCTACTTATTCTTACACTTCTTGGTAGAAAAACACGTACGCTATCACGTCTGGTACGTGATAATATCAGTAATATGGCCTCCTTCAGTGAGGAAACTTACTTGGGCATAGTAACAATAAAGTCGTTCGTTAGTGAGGAAAATCAAAAAAGAAATTTTTTCAAATATGTGAATGAAATATTTAATTTATCTATAAAACTTACATGCTTTCGTGCATTGCTGGTTGCTTTGATCATCACTTTTGTTATAGGTTCAGTAGGATTAGTATTTTGGCTTGGAATTCATGAAGTGTTGCAAAACAACATGACTTCTGGAGCTTTATCATCTTTTATATTCTATTCAGTACTTGCCACAAGTTCAGTAAATAGTATAGGTGATAATATCAATGACATACATAGAGCATTTGGTGTTGCTGAGCGTATTTTTGAACTTATGTCTACAAAAAGTAGTATTATTTCTTCTGCTCTTGCTACTAAGGTAACAGCAGTTTCAAAATGTATAGCTTTCAGTAACGTTACCTTTTGTTATTCATCTAAACAACAACCTGCTTTGAGTAATATATCATTTACTATCAATAAAGGAGAAACTGTTGCACTTGTGGGACCATCTGGCAGTGGGAAAAGCACCATTTTGAAACTTCTGTTGCGTTTTTATGATCCAAATGAAGGTAATATCACAATTGATGGTACTGATATAAGATCACTTACAATGGAGAGTTTGCGTTCCTTATTTGGCCTAGTGCCACAGGATCATACAATATTTTCGTGCTCAATCATGGAGAATATACTTTACGGTAATCCAGACGCTACTTACGAAGAGGTAAGACAAGCGGCAGTAAGTGCCTATGCATTAGAATTTATTGATAAACTACCTAAGAAGTTTGAGTCATTTGTTGGCAATAAGGGATTGAGATTATCTGAAGGACAAAAGCAGCGTATAGTAATAGCTAGAGCAATACTGAAAAATCCACAGGTGCTTATACTAGATGAAGCAACCTCTGCGCTTGATTCAGAAAGCGAGCATTTAATTCAAAAAGCATTAGACAAGCTGATGACTAATAGAACTACTTTAGTTATAGCTCATCGTCTTTCCACAATACTTAGAGCTGATAGAATTATTGTAATCAATGATGGTAAAATAGAAGAAGTAGGAACGCATAAGTTACTTATGGAGCAAGATGGATTGTATTCTAAGTTAGCAAAATTGCAGTTTCGTTATAGTTAATTTTCGTTTTTACTTTCATTACAAGTTGTAAAAAAATATTGAAAATGAATAATAGTCAAGTGTATTACTTTATGTTAAATACAATGTAGAAAGTTATATTATGCTAAGTAAATGAAGAGTTTAAGATTCATCGGTAAAGTAGTAGGAAAGGTCTTTCCTGCTAAGATAATAAGTACTTTTTTTGGCATGGGGTATCTGCCAATTTGGCAAGAACATTGGGCCTCTTTTTTAGCGTTAATTGTGTCTTATATATTACTTTATCTCTCATATGGGTCTTTTCTTCTATCATATGATATTACCGGTATTGCGCTTGTAGCTGCAGTATTCTTTTTAAAACTTTCAATTGCCTTCTTTATCATTCAAACTATTGCAATCTTTGTTTTCCAAGTAAATGAGCCAGGTGCAAACAGTAATGAAAACATCATTATCCATATAGTATTAGCACAACTGCTTGTGGTAGCTCTTACAATGCCAGCAACGCTGGCAATATTTCATAGTATGGCTGGTCTTTATGATCAAATGTGTAAAAAAATGTTCATATGCCCCAAATGGATAAATTCTTTTACTTATTTTCTCATATTTTTTATGATTCCTTACCTATTTTTCAATATTATCGTCATGATGAAACCATGGCCAATTATTACAATACAACTTCACTATAATAATGTATTATCAATTACAGCAGAAGGAGCCATTTACATGCTTTATACAATAGTACTCATATACTTAGTAGCATGTATATTTTTTGACTTGACTATACATGACGCTAATATTTTTAATCGCTATATTTTCAATAATATTAAAGCTTTAAGTGTTGATCTTTATGATATATCAAAAAAGCTTGTTTGATATTAATTGTGTATGTATAAAATACATGTTTTAAAGACATATAATAGTGGATTTTCAAAATATTATTAACGCCTTGGGGGGTTATTGGCAAAAGTATGGTTGTCTAATCATTTGTCCTTATACTACAGAAATAGGTGCTGGAACTTTACATCCTGCAACAGTTATGTCTGTAATTGGTGATAAATCAGCAAAGATAGCGTATGTACAACCAGTTATTAGACCTGCCGATGGTCGTTATGGACAAAATCCAAATCGTCTATATCAACACCATCAATACCAAGTAATAATAAAACCTTCAGTGAATGATCTACAAGATCTGTACTTAAAGAGTTTGTTAGAACTTGGAATATCAACTAAAAGTTACGATATTAAATTTATCGAAGATGATTGGGAAAATCCAAGCATTGGTGCATGTGGCCTTGGTTGGGAAGTAACGTGTAATGGAATGGAAATAACACAATTTACATACATCCAGCAAATTGGAGGAATAGACAGCAGTTCTATTGCTGGAGAAATTGCTTATGGCTTAGAACGCTTAGCAATGCACATACAAAAAGTAGATAACGTTTATGATATTAAATGGGATAACTCTGGTATAACTTATGGAGATATATTTAAACAAAGGGAATATGAGTTTTCTAAATTAGCTTTAGATTATTATGATACTGGGGTGTTAAATCAACAATTTTCAGATGCAGAGAAATTGTGTTTGTTTTTGATAGAAAATAATACGCCGATAGCTGCATATGATCAATGTATTAAAGCCAGCCACCTGCTTAACTTGCTTGATGCTAGAGGCTATTTAGGAGTGAATGAGCGTGCTGTATACATTGCACGCGTGCGAGAACTTGCAAAATATTGTTGTAAATTGTATATGGATAATTCAAATGCTTCCTAACCTTTTATTTGAATGTATTATGGAGGAAATTCCTCCAAAAATGCAAAGTAATGCTGTAATTCAAATAAAAAATTATATAGATAGTGCTTTAAATAAAGGTAATATTAGATTTCAATCTACTGATGTCTTTATAACTGCACGTCGTTTTGTAATATTAATCAGTAAACTAGATGCACAGAAATTAGACGAAGAAATTAAAGGCCCAAACATTAATGCACCAAAAAAAGCAATAGAGGGTTTTCTTAAGAAAACCAAAAAAAATATAGATGAATTGTTAGTGCGTGAAATTAAGAATGAAAAGTTCTATTTCGCTTGTAATATCAATACTCAAATAAATTTAGAAGAGTTTTTCAAAAAAGTTTTAGAAGAGATGTTAAGAGGTTTTTCTTGGCCTAAATCAATGCGTTGGGGAAATGTGAAAGAAAGATGGATAAGGCCAATACGAAGTATGTTGTGTATTCTAGATGATAAAGTAATACCTGTTACATTTGCAGATGTTGTAGCTTCTAATGTTACTTTTGGACACCGATTTCTTTCAACAAAAAAATTTAATGTAAGCAAAATAGATGATTACTTAAATTTCTTAGATGAAAATTATGTAATATTAGATCAAAATAAAAGGAAAGAATATATACTCAAGCAAATTCGTGAATTTGAAATTGATAATAAATTGCAGCTTGAAGAAAATGAAAAGTTATTAGATGAGCTAAATGGTCTAGTAGAATATCCAATTGTTCTATTTGGTGAAGTTGGTAATTTTGATTTACCTGTAGAAGTAATATCAAGCGTAATATGTAGTCAACAAAAATACCTTATATTTAGCAGCTATAAGAATGATAAGAAAAAGATATCTCATTTTGCAACTGTAGTAAGTGTTATAAACGATCAAGTGATACAGGGTTATGAAAGGGTGTTATCAGCACGGCTGACTGATGCTCAATTTTTTGTAAATCAAGATAAAAAATATAATCTTGATTATTATAGCAATAAATTAAACTTAATATCATTTCATGATCATTTGGGTAGTGTTGCAGAAAAGGTGAAGCGTATTACTGCCCTAGCTAAGTACATTGCAATATGGATACCCCTTGCTTCTTTACTAAAAGTTGAACGAGCAGCAACGCTTGCTAAAGCAGATTTAGCAACATCTATGGTGAGGGAGTTCCCAGAGTTACAAGGAGTAATGGGTGGGTATTATGCTAGTTGTTTTAATGAAGACAAAGAAATAATAGATGCTATAACTAATCATTATCTGCCACTTGGTCCTAAGCAGAGTTGTCCTTCATCTACCATAACAATTGCTATAGCTCTTGCAGATAAAGTGGATAACCTTGTAGGTTTTGCCATAGCCGGTGAAAAGTTTTCTAGTTCTAGTGATCCTTTTGCACTGAGAAGAAATGCGATAGGTTTGATACGCATAATACTTGAAAATAATTTAAATATATTGATTAATCTACTACTAGATAAATCAGCTTCGTTGTATCCAAAATCTCTATTTAGCAAAAAGCTTGAAAGACAAAAATTAAGTAAAAAACAAGTAGTAGAAGTTGTATTTAAATTCTGTTTAGAGCGCTTTAAAGTTATTCTCAAAGAAATAAACCTTCCTAAGAACATTATTGAGTCTATTCCTATTGAGGGTAAAATAATTGATTTCTTAAATATTAAGAAAAAAGCAATTATCCTTAATAACTATATTAAAACTGATAATGGAAAACATATCTTAAATACTTATAAGAGGGTTAATAACATAATCAATAAGTCTGATGCAACTTATGAACCAAAAAAACTAAATAAGTTAATGTTGTATAGCATAAAGTCATTAATAGAAAAGGAAGAAATAGTTTTATTAAAGCATATAAAGTCCACTTATAAAAATGTAAAATACATAATTAAAAAAGATGATTTTACCACTGCACTTGATGCATTAGTAGGATTTTATTCAATTGTAAACGATTTTATGGACAATGTTCAAATTAATTGTGACTCCGAGAAATTAAGAAGAAATAGGATGAACTTAATTGTTGCTATACATCAAATTTTTCACTTAATAGCTGACTTTAGTAAAGTCTTAGAACACTAAATCTATTAAAAGCGTAAGGGTTATGTCTTTTGTAATGTGGTATACCTTTCAGGTAAACTAAAAGCCAGCGTGAAAATAGATAACTTAGAAATATTATAATTATGAATAAGTTATCTACTTATTGTCTTATATGAGAACGTTCAACAAACCAAGTCAAACCGAATATAAATAATATAAAAAAGGAGGAATGAACGAAAAAACATCGAATAAAAACAGGGGATTACTAATATAAAATAGACAAGATATAAATTCTAATTTAAAGAGATGAGATGCAAATATTAGACATACTGTAATAGCTATTGAAAAAAGGAGATAGAATATTTTAGAGAGAAGTAAGAAATTCGATAGAATTAGTTCTGCAAAAATAATTTAAACTTTTAAAGTAGGAGTAGTCTCATAAAATATTATATTGGGTTAGATGTCTCACTCAAAGAAACTTTTATAAGTATCGTTGATGAGAAAGGAAAAGTTGTTAAGGAAGAAGTTGTTGCAAGAAAAAGTAAAGCAATAGCAGAGAACTTGCTAAGTCAAGGCAAAAAATAAGAATCCATAGGGATAGAAAGTTGTCAATATCAATGTGTAAAGAGTTAAGGGATTTTGGATTACCAGTGATTTGTGTAGATGCAAGGGGTATAGCTCAAATGATGAGGGTTGGGTTGTACAGAGAAGTATTAGTAAAATCAGATAAATCTTACCAAATCAACTTGGAAGCAGAAGACAGTTAACATGTAGCAAACAGCAGATTATTGGAACAATAAATTGAAGATATACGGTTGGTCGAGGATTAAAATTTGAAAGCTTTTCTTTAAAAATAGAAGAAATGATCTAGATGAAGTTAGCAAAAACTCAATTGAAGCATTAGTACATAGCTTAGAAACAATAGAAGAATCAATTTGATAAATTACTTTCAGAAAAGTGCAAAAAAGATAAAAATTATTAGCCCAGGGGTTGGTATTATAGTAGCAATGACATACAAAGCTGCAATACACATAGGTTTGAAACATCTTATACAGTTGGAGCATATATGGGATTGAGCCCAAGACAGTATGCTTCTGGGGAGATTGATCGACATGGAAGTATATCAAACAATGGAGTGCAGAAGTATGCTATATGAGGCTGCGCAATCCTTGCTGACAAGATGTAAGAGAAAATTTAAGTTAAAAAGCTGGGGATTAGCAAAAAAGAAAGGTATGAAGAAAGCAATTGTTGCTGTAGCGCGGAAGTTGTCAGTAATTATGCATAGGATGCTAATTGATAGAAAAGAATTTTGTTATCAATAAACACTAAAGGAATATAGGTATAATTTTATTGAAAGTAAAGATAGTAATGCCGATGGAAGCGATAAGCAAGAACAGAGGATGAAGCTAAGACTTCGTATTAGTTGTATTAAATAAGATTTGAACTGACACTTAGAACAAAAAATAAGAGAAATGAGTACAATGCAAAAAAAAATACTAAAACTAGGATTTTAGCAAGACAACTAGGAAATGTGTCACAAGCGTATGGGATATTCAAATTTTATCGCTTCAAGGAGTTATACGAAAATGGAGATGAGATAAGTAAGAAAGTTTGCAAACAGAGTTTCGGAAGACATAGAAAGATCTGTATAGCAACAGAATTTCCAGCATATAAAAAATGAGCTGAGAAAAAAATAATATCTGAAGGTGGATAGTTGAGATTTTTAAGAAAAGACTTAAAGCACTAGAAGCAAAAAGATGGAATAATTCTAACAGCTTTAGAAAAAGTGAAAGAACAAAGATAGTGAAATTGATACTCAGGTTATCTGGGTGCTCAAGATACCTATTATGTAGGTAATATCAAAGGTATAGGACGAATCTACCAGCAGACCTTTATCGATACTTATTCTCGTTGCTAAGTCGATAAGACAGCAATTACCTCTTGTTAAATGATAGCCATTCTTTGATATTGCGTATTTTGACTGATAGAGGTACAGAATATTGCGTGAAATTATCAGCTTTATTTAGGCATATCGATCATTCTAGAACCAAAACCCACTCTCCACAGACCAATGCTTCACAAAACTATGCAAATCATCTTTAGAAATATAGTTCTTTAGAAGATCTACAAATTGATGTTGGTTGCGTTCTTACAATGAGACAATCAGACAAATATTGCTATGATAAAACGCCAATGCAAACTTTTCTTGATATATTGCTTTTTAGAAAAACATTAGTAGCATAAAAAAAGATACTGATAGTAGTTTAAATTATTTAAATTCTTCTAATTCTCATTTTTAGATTATGTTCTGTCTAGTACATGTAAACGTTTTAGTTCAGTTTGAATACCCCTAATTTTCTAGTTTGTCTCAGATGAAGAATGAGCTGCTTATCTGACTCCTTGACCTTTTGTAAGGGTGAAGTTTTATGCCTACTACTGAGATCTACTAACCCCTTTTTACCTAACTCTTTATAACGTTTGTACCATTTACGTAAGGTAAATCGCGCAATACCATAATATTCTTTCCTGCATGGCCCAATTCTTTATATAACTCTATCCAATTCAGACGTAACTTAACCTTAGAATCCATTCATTGGTGTGTTTATTTTTTATGATTGTAATAAGGTCTACAAACTATCTCAATTTTTATTTAATCTTACATCTTTATTGTAATAACCTTTATTAATCATACATATAAAAGCAAATTTGCAAATTGAGTTTTCTTTCGCAATTCTTCCACAGTTGCAGCGAAACTTTCCCTCGTATATCAACCATTTGACTTCGGATAATTTGCGTTTTCAATCATTTTTATAGCACTATAACGATCTGTTATTATTGGCTGTTGTTATATGAATTACATGCTTGTATATCTACCGCAATATGACCAAGAAATTTTTTTACCTGCATCATACTTCAGCAGTATCCGTGTTTTTTATACCTTGAGCGTCAATTATACAGAAGCTATTTCCGACCACTGTTTTGTCTCAATTAATTTTTTTTAAGATACGCTCCAAAACGCTTTCTTTATCTATACCTACTCCATTTCTTAAAATAATCATAGCAATTGCGCCATTTTGTTTAGGCAACATTCGCCACTGACAACCACTCTTCAAAACGTACAGCACGCCGCAAAATAACTCATATAAGTTCTGTTTTCTTGGTTTTGTTTTTTTCTCGCACTTTCCAAAATCTGTCTGATTTTCTCAAATTTCTTGCGACTTTGGGTATGAATTTTGCATAATATATTTTTTATATATATTATATCCATCTTATCATTCTTCCTAGATCGCATACAGGTTCTTAAAGATTCTGGGAACAAAAAACCATCTGTTTATATTGATGAATCTGGTATAGAGAACATACGGATATTGCCGGAAGAGAGAGATACACTAAAATCAGCAATGATTGCAACATTAAGTAATAAAAAAATTGTAGTGCCATTAACTTTCGAAAGAACAGTTGGTTTGAGCAATTTTTAATACCAATTTTGCAACATTTGACATTTCCATAAGTCGAAGAAAACTGTTGAGCTTATCAAGAAAGCAGGAAGTGAAATTTTGTTTTTGCCGCCTTATTCTCCAGATTTTAATGAAATTGAGTACCATTGGTTTGCCATCAAAAGCATAGCCCTGTTCAAGTCTTTTCCTGCTTTCTTATGAGTCGTTCAGTGGGAAATGCTATATATCACTGTTCATTTTTTGCTGTGATTCTTTTACCTGAGACATTTCTTCCTCTTTGAGTTTGTTTTTTTTCTTCTCGAATTTTTCCTTAAATGCGTCTATCTTTGACAAACATTTATTTTTAAAAGTATTAACTTCTTTTTTAAAATCATCGACTAATTCATTATTTTGAATATGAACCTCCTTTATTTTATTATTAATTAATCTAGCTTTTTCATTTAACTTTTCAATTTGATCAATGGTGGTTATTTGATCTACATTATGTTCTAGCAATGCAAGTATATCTATTTCCACGTCTAAACATTTTAAAACACATTTGTATGACGTATCACTTGGAGCGTGTTTTAACCTTTCCTCTAACTTCAAACATTCCTCACGACTAGGTGATTTTTGAAGAATATAAAGTGCTTTCTCTGGTGAAATAGACTTTACTCTCCTATTGTCATTTCCTTGTTGTTTATGCTTTGGCATACATAATCCTTCTTTATTTATTAAGTAATAGTATTAAGTTCTTAAGAAGAAGTAGATCGTGTAAAAACAATGAATGAGTGCATAAAATGAAATCCGCTATTTGCAATATATTTTTCTTATGCTATAACACACAAATTTTAAGATATAAATAAGTTATGAGCGTATTGGTAGTAGAATCTCCAGCAAAAGCAAAGACCATAAGTAAATACTTAGATAATAAGTTTAGAGTGGTTGCTTCTTTTGGCCATGTTAGGGACTTACCAGCAAAAAATGGATCTGTGGATCCAAATAATAACTTTGCTGTAAAATATGAAATTATAGATAAAGCCGAAAAATATATAAAAGAGTTAGTTAAAGCAGCTGCAAAAACATCAGCAATTTATTTAGCAACAGATCCAGATAGAGAAGGTGAAGCAATTGCTTGGCATGTAATAGAAGTACTAAGAGAGAAGAAAGCAATAACTGATAAAGTACAAATATATAGGATAGTATTCAACGAAATTACCAAAAATGCGGTAACCGAAGCAATTAAAAACCCACGCACAATTAGTATGGACTTAGTCAATGCGCAGCAGGCACGTAGAGCTTTAGATTATCTAGTTGGCTTCACTTTATCACCTCTTCTATGGAGAAAATTACCAGGTAGTAGATCGGCAGGGCGAGTACAATCTGTAGCTTTAAGACTTATCTGTGAACGTGAAAACGAGATAAGTAAATTCATATCGCAAGAATATTGGAGTATTAAAGCTGAGTTTTTAAGTGAGAAAAATGAGGTATTTTTTGCCTTACTTAGCCACTATGATAATAAAAAATTAGATAAGCTTGATATAAAAAATAAGCAAGAAGCTGATGATCTAGTTGATATCATAAAAACTAAACAATATGCCATTGCAAAAGTAGAAAATAAACAAGTAAAAAGAAATCCGCCATTACCATTTATTACGTCAAGTTTGCAACAAGAAGCTTCAAATAAACTAGGCTTTGCCGTAAAAAATACTATGCGTATAGCACAAAATTTATATGAAGGTATTGATATTGGTGGAGAAAGTGTAGGCTTAATTACTTATATGCGTACGGACGGTTTTTATATTGCTGATGAGGCTATAAATGCAATAAGGCAGATGATTAATTCAATGTTTGGAGAGAAATATTTACCAAAATCTGCGAGAAAATATACAAAAAAAGTAAAGAATGCACAGGAAGCTCATGAAGCTATAAGGCCAACAGATGTTACTAAAACTCCAGATAGTATTGCAAAATTTTTAACTGCAGAGCAACTTAAGCTTTACGAATTAATATGGAAGAGAACTGTAGCTGGGCAGATGGAGTCTGCACTTATTGATCAAGTTGCAGTTGACGTAGAGTCTCAAGATAGGCAGATTATCTTGCATGCTACTGGCTCTACTATTGTATTTGATGGTTTTTACAAGGTATATCAAGATAACAAAGACGATGAAAGCATCAAATTACCTAGTCTTAAGGAGGATGAATCATGTGAACTAAAAGAAGTTATTCCTGATCAGCATTTTACGCAACCTCCTCCTCGTTTCAATGAGGCAAGTTTAGTTAAAAAAATGGAAGAGATAGGGATAGGACGACCATCAACTTATGCAACTATCATATCAGTGCTGCAGGATCGTGGGTATGCTGCTTTTGAAAACAAACGTTTTATTCCTAGCGACCGTGGCCAGATTGTGACAATATTTTTAACGAGTTTTTTTAGTCGTTATGTTGAATATAATTTTACTGCTAACATGGAAGAAGAATTAGACTTAATATCAAATGGAGATATTTTTTGGAAGGAGGTGCTTGGCAAGTTTTGGTCTCCATTTATACAGAATATTAATTCTATAAAAGAAATGGAGAACGATAAGATATTAGATACAGTGCGTACCGGCTATCTCTTTCCTGATGATATAGATACAAAATGTCCAAAATGTGAAGATGGAAATTTAAGGCTCAATGTTGGACGCACAGGAGTATTTTTAGGTTGCTCAGGCTACCCTGAATGCAAATATACAAGAGAAATTAAAGATGATAATAATAATGACAATCAAGATGCAAGTCAGTCAGAATATCCAAAATTACTTGGATTGGATCCAAGCTCGCAAAAAGAAGTGTTTATAAAAAAAGGTCCATATGGGTTTTACGTGCAATTAAGTAGCGAAGGCAAAGGAAAAAGAGTGTCTTTGCTCAAAGATGTGGATCCAAGTTTGGTTGATTTAGACTTTGCCCTCAAAATGCTATCTTTACCAATGGTTATTGGCCATCATCCAGAAACAAAGAAAGAAATAAAAATAGGGCTTGGCCGTTTTGGGCCTTATATTTTTTATGATGAAAAATATTTTTCGCTCAAGAAAAAGGATATTTTTAATGTCACAGTTGATGAAGCTCTATCAATCATCACTTCTAGCAGTAGTGGAGAAGTAAAATCTTTGGGATGTAATCAAGATGGAGAAGAAATCTCAGTACGCTCTGGAAGATATGGACCTTATATAAAATGTGGTAAGATAAACGTTGCTCTTGGTAAGGATTTTAACGTGGATGAGATAACTCTAGAGAAAGCCATAGAGATGATTGAAAATAAAAAGCAGAAGAAATAATAAGTTTGACTTACTTAGAATATAATAGTTAATTTTTTATTAATTTATGTAATAAAATAAGTAATAATATAGAGGTTAATTATGAAAATACTTATTGCAAGCGAAATATTTTAGAATGGTGTTTCAAAATATACATATGATGAAAAGGAAGATTTAGAAATAATAGGTGACATACCTGCTAATGCTAAAGTAGAGATAAAAAGTGGAAGAAATTCAACATTGTTTGACTAAGTTCATTGGACAAATGGGCAGAATGAATAGAACTATTAAACAAGCCACATTATGAAACAAACTGAAGTTTTGAAAGCTATGCTCAAAAACTCAAGACCCTCAAATTTTTAACACCTATGGAAAAAATATTGTCTGAATACAAATTAACATGTTTCATTCAAATCCTTACTATTACTTGATGGGACTAAACACCTAGGCAAAAACTGTTTCTTAGGGGGAAAAAGTGTTATACAAGCTATCCAGGACAAAGAGTTCACTAAACATGAGTCTTGTAAATCAGCTACTCCAGCTAGCACACCTACTCTTTTGGAACAAGCTTCTGTCAGTAATGTTTTTAGTAATTTGAAAGATTAATGCGCCCAATTTGGTAAATATCTTTTTGGTGGATGAGTTTCTTTAGAACTATTTAAAAATATCTACAAAACTTTATTTTATTTACAAGATGAATTTATACTGATTAATGTATAATTAAAGTGTGTAAAAATATAAATTGAAATGGTAGGGGGAGTGATAAATTTTTTGCAAGAGCAAAAGAAGTACAGGATATTTTGGTGGGGATTTGGTGGCAGCTTATTTGACCATCTATGTAGCACTTTACGTTTTGACGCTGAGTATTTACTTGAGAATAAGGCAAATGAAGAAGATAAGTTTTATGACTTAATGAAAGCTTATGGTGAAATGCCAGCCTACCCTTGGTGGCCGTGGAGCAGAAAAATTAAAGATATAAGTTTAAGCCAGAGCCAAAAGGAAAGGGTAAAAAATTATCCGTATTACAGGTTGTGGTATAGGTTTATACTTAGCATCTTTACCTCAGTATCACTGCATTTCTACTTTATAAAATGGCATAAATTATCTTATCAGGGGGAAGAGATGGTAAAAAAGCATAAAATTGGTAGAACTAAGAACATTAATGATCTATCACATATTCATTTTTTAAATCAAGAGACCCAGATTAGTGATGATGTTGATGTTGTGCTTGAAGAGGGGATCACTTTCTCGTTTGGCAAAACAGAAGATTCAATTATGCAGCTGAGTTTAAAAGAAGCATTAGAACTTTTTGGCTTACCTAAACTACTGGAACGTTTGGATCATGGGTTATATGCAATTAGATCACATCAAACGCAAAAAGAAGATTGTGAAAAGTATTTCAGTGAAGAAGTAAATCAAAAGTTTAAGAAGTTGTCCTTAGCCTATCATCCAGATAAAGTAGCTGGCAGCTGCGTGGAAGATAAAAAAAGAGCCACAGAAATGCAACAAGGAGTAAATACTACATGGCAAATAATGAAAAATCTTTATGAGTATGCAACTGCTAACCACACTTCAGTTCTCAACAGGGATTTTCAATATAGTTTTTATGCTAATGTAGAAATTGGCTTATTGTCTAGTAAGGACAAGTTGGAGCAGCTCAACGATAAAATATTAGATAAATTATGGTGGATATCAAAGGTAAGTCATGCGCATCTGACAAGTTTGTTAGATAAGTTCTTGGTAGCAAGCAAGTCTACTATGGAGAAGCATCTATTAGATGAAAAGAAAGATTTGCAATCTTTAGAATGGAATATAGGGTGTAAAGTTTTAAAAGCAGTAGATGAGTATATAGAAAGATATAGAGGTTTTACTGGAGAGCTAGCTAAGCTATATAAAGATTGCCAAGATGATGAGGATCTCAAATACATAAAACCCTCAATAGGTAAGTTGCTAGAGAGATGTGAGCTCCAATGTAATATATTATCTTCAGCACAAAAATTTTTTAAGGAGAGAAATGGCTATATATTTTCCTATCCAATAAATCCAAAACCGTATTCCTTATCAGAGAGAGAGAATTATGAGAAGGTAGATGAATATTTTGTTCTACCAGTGATAGAGTATTTAAACATTTTATTTATATCTAAAGAACTTGCAAAGAAGGCAGAGAAGAAAAAAAGTTTATATAAGAAATCGAGGAAATTTATATCATCAAAAATAGGAAGTCAAACAGAAGTAGCCAGTGAAGCAAAAGAAGAAACACAATTACCAGATGAGAGAACAAGCGAAGAGATGGTACTAGAAAAAATGCAGGAGCTTCAGCGTGCGGAACTACATGAGCTTTGCTATTATCTTATGAGTTATCGTTGTTATAATTTAAATAAAGAAGATTTGTTTAATTTACTGCGAAAAAAGTTTAAAGCTAGGGAAATAAATAAAAAAGAAGCAGCAGATCTAGTTTATAAACTAATCTCACAGTATCTTGCGCGTTTAACTTGTGAATTTACACCAAAAAGAACCCTAAATGATGCACTTGCTGATTACGAAAGATTGGCAAAAATGGTGGATGAAATATTTGAAAAAGCACAAAAAGTTCGAAAGCAGCAAGAGAGAATTGCTGAAGATTATAGAGAAATACGTGAAGACTTCAAGAAAATGGGAGAACAATTGGATAAACAACAAGAGCATCTAGATAAACAATCTGAACAATTGGAGCAATTAGATAAAAATGATAAAAGACGTGAAAAACAAGCACAAAAGCTTAAACAAGAGGTGGATGATGTAGAACAAGTATTAAAACAACTTATGAAAGAGAAAAGGTTATATGTTACTACAGAAGGGCCAAACCCTACTTTAGAAGAAACATCTGTTTGTGATAGGGATAATGTGTTGACGCAACACTAAATAACATATTAACTTTAACATAAAAGGGGGAGAGGATGATAGGTGTGCAGCCGGTAGATAAAAAGAAAAAAGCTGATGATGAATTAGAGAAAGTAATAAGTGAGTTAAAAGCAATAGATGAAGATTTAAATACACGTTTTGATAATATCAAGAAAATGCTAAAAATTAAAAGGCTTATTATACAACTGTTTGACCGTTACACACTTGAGGTTTTTGAAACACAGATAAAATCTTATAAAATAGTTTTTGAAGAGATATCTACTACCATTGCTGAAGGTAAAAAGGAAAACAAGAGTAGCAGTGAGATTATTAGTAGGCTAGCCAAAATAAATTTAGATGTAGAGTACAAGGATAAAAAAGTGCAAATTGAGCGTAGTAACACTTTAGAGAAGTTGCATTTATCTGCAGGCAAGATGGCAAAAGGGCTAGAAGCTACCATAGCTAACTGTAGGAACAATACTTTAGATGATCACAATAATGAATTAAAGAATAAGTTAATTGTGACATAGGATGTATTAGATGAAACCCTTAAAGAAAATGGAGAGCTGGCAAAAGAAAAGGAAGATTTAGTGGAACAAATACAAGCAAAAGATAGGCAAATACAAGAGCTACTAAATAGAGATAAAAAGCGAGAGGCAGAGCATCAGCTATTAGCACAACAAATAAGTGATGTACAAAAGGTGCTTGCAGCAATGATGAGTCAAAGTTCTGAGTTTAAACAATTCAATAATCCAAATTCACCATCATCATCTTTAAGTGGTAGTGATATTGAGATAATAGATATGCAAAGTAAGAAGCATAGCTAAAAGTTTTTCAATTATAGAAATTAAAGTTTTTATTGTACAGTTTAAGTTGGTGATCTAATGCCATGTAATGAGCTACTCAATGCTGTTTATTATGGAAAAGCCATAGTAGTAGAATATCTAATTAAAGCTGGATACGATATCAACGTTAAAGATCAAGAAGGCAAGACATTACTAGATATCGCTACTCAAAAAGGCCATACAAAAATAATAGAGCTACTAACTAAAAATAAGACTAACGTTGATAACAATAATTATATTTTACTCAACTCTTGCCAAAGTGAGACAATCTCTTTACCTGAAATAACAATAGAACTATTTTCTGCTGCTGTAGATGGAGATTTTGAGTATGTAGAATATGCTGTAGAATTAGGTATTGATGTCAATACTCAAAATAAATACGGCAGCACACCACTTTTTCTAGCTGCTTATAATGGCCATGCAAAAATAGTGGAATTTCTTATCAAAAGTGGAGCCAAAGTTAATGCTATAAATCAAAGCGGAGAGACGCCTCTTATTGCAGCTGCTCTTGCAGGACATTTAGAAGTAGTAGAATACTTAATTAAAAATGGAGCTGACGTTAATATCAAAGGTCAGTATAGTAATACCGCATTACACCTTGCTACTTATGAGAATCACATAAAAGTAGTAGAAGTGCTGATTAGAAATGGAGCCAATATTGATGCTAAAAAACAGAATGGTAACTTAGCACTGCACCTTGCTGCTTATGGAGGATATATAGAAATAACTAAACTGCTAGTTGAGAGTGGAACTGATATTGACGCTACAAATCAAAATGGGGATACATCTCTCATCTTGGCTGTTGGCAAAGGAAAATAGCCTATTATCTAATAAAAAAAGTCAGCCTAGTAAGGAAGCTGAAGAAGTTAAAAGATTAAAAAGCGAACTTGAAGAAAAGAAAGAACAGATAAAATATTTGCAAAAGGATGTCGATAATTTAGCAGAAGAAAACAGCAAACTTGTAAAAGCAAAACGTCAACTAGAAAATGCAAGAGATAACTCTATTGATAGTGATAATCGAATCACTCAAGAAAATACTCAATTACAGAATGAGCTAAAGGATGTGCAGCAACAACTAACAAAATGCGAAAGTGAAAATAAAGAGCTGAAAAACAAAGAAGCCTCAATAGTAAATACTCAAGGAATAAAAGGCAAAGTAAATTATACCTCTGCTTCTTTTATATTGTTTGGAGTATGTGCTGTTGGTGCAAGTTTAACAATACCTTATTTAGCAGCATGTATCACACTTGCTATAGCTGCATCGACTTTTCTTGTAGCAGGGCTTTGCTATTCATATAAGGTAAATACAGCACTTAGCGATGTTGAAACTGATCAACAAAATAAGCAATTACTTGAAAGTAGTATTTAAGGTTTTATCTATGAGCAAACCTAAAAGTGTGATGTAAACTCTAAATTCAAGAAAAGGTAGTGCAATGAAGAGAATAGCATTTTCAGCAATTTAAAGGAATTGATAATTTTTGTAAATTTAATAACTTAAACTATACTGCTAATTAATTTACATATACTGGATCAGGAATTGCTGTCTCACTGCTTCTAAAACATTCAAGGGTAAGGGCATTCTTAAAAGCAGTACATGTACTTATATTTGGATCATTATCTTTTTCTTTACTAACTTTTTCACAAACTTTCGCTATTACAAAACACATAACTGCAAGAGTTGCTACACCAACAAAAATACCAGCAGCAATGATAGGATTAAATTCTACTATACCAGCCGATAAAGCTACTGCTGCATAAATTCCTACCGCTATAAATGGAGAAGCTATCATGGTGGCATACATGGCTTTTTTCATTGGGCTGGTTTTATTACTTGCAATGATATTGTTAGTTGTACCAGTCTCTTGTTGGCTATCAATACCTGCCTGATTTATATCCTGTATAGTGCTGTTACCTTCTAATATGTCATCATCAATAGCAGGGCTACTTACATCAAATACTTGTATTTCAGAAGATGATATTGGTGTGGAACTAATATTTCCTACCATAAGTTGACTACATGCCTCATTGCCAATCATTTCATTTTGCAAGAATTTTGCTTCAACAAGGTAAGCATCCATTAAACTACCTACTTCTTGTTTATAGGATATTATAGTATTACCCGATTTATCAATAATATCTGCTTGTTTGTTCATATAGGAAGTTACAAGATCTATGGCATATTGAGATTTAAATTGCAAATCTTGCGGTTTATCATACTTACTAAAAGAAATGGCTTCTTGTTTGTTACTATGTGCATTTGCAAGCAAAGCTACTATCTCCTTTCTTTCGTAAAGAGAGTAATCACGTTTAATTTCTAACTCTTTTGCTAACTGTAGAGGTGTTTTTCCGCTTTTATCTTGAGCACTGAGATCTGCACCTTTGCTAATAAGAAATTCAACTGCACGTAAATTACTATCATTAACAGCGTAATGCAATGGTGTAAGACCAAGATTATCCTTGACATTAACATCAAAGCCATAGCTAAGAAGAGCTTTTACCAATTCCAAAGAATTAAATCGAATGGCAAAATGTAATAGTGCTAAATTAGTATTTGGTTCAACACTAATTTTCTTATTCTCCTCAAATTCCTTAATCAAGTTCAGTACTGTTTTTATAAGCTCTTCATTTTTAGCTAGCACTATTCCTTCAAGTATAACCCATATCTTGTCATATTCAGGATTTAATGTTTCCTTTAAATATCGAAGAACAAGATCCATTACATAATTGGAAAAAGTTTTTTGATTATGCTTCTTCTTATAAAGAGGACTCCTTATTTTCTTTTTAGTACTAACAGTTTTATGATTGTGGTTAGGAGAATGATTTTCAATATTTTTCTTATTTTTCCTACTTTTTGATGTATTACTTTCTTGCTGTTTTCGTACTATTTTCCTACTAGATTGTTGTTCTACTGGTTGCTGTGAGTTTAGCACTATAGCCTGTAATATTTTTTTACCAGAACCTTGCATCTACTTCCCCCTATTGTAACTGCTCAAATCTTTATTAATATGATTAATTTAATATATTAATTTATTATTATTTGACAAGATAAATCATTTAATTTCTAAAAATCACTAACATTTTGTACTCTTAGCAACATATAGCTAAACAAATTCAGAGAAAATATTGTCCTCTTTAGCATTAACAACATTTTATTTATTTACTCTTACTTCATTCTCTCAAAACCATATAGAAGTACCCATATTTTAGAGAAAAAAGGTAAGAAATGCTACATTATGGAAAACAAAACATAGGATTATTTGAAGTATAATTGAATACCAAAGTATACATGTATATCAAGTAAAATAGGCTACCGTGGCAGGTTTTAGATTATGCTAAAATTAGAATAGAGAAAAGTTCGCAGTGTATGTAATGGTGGACCACTCCTCTCTCTCAAAACTTTCTCTCTGTTTCTTCCTTTAATATCGTGAAAAAAACTATAGTAGTATATATCAACAGTAGTATAAAGTGATAAAAGTTCTCACCTGTTGGAGAATCGGAGAGAACAGTCAATATTCTATTTTTGGTCAACGCTGACTTTGGTAAAAAAATACAAATTAAGCTTCTTTAAAAAAAATATATAAAAGTACGCATGTAAATTTATTAATTTTGCCAATTAGGAATTATCAATATAAGATATTTGTATGTTAAAGATACAATATCAAAGAGATTAATTTATTCCATCGAAAGCACGGTATAGAGAATCTATCTTAAAATTTTAAGAAATTTCTATACCAAAAATAGAACAAAATTATTGCGATTTAAAGTATCATGTAGTATTTTGTACTAAATACAGATATAGAATACTTACAGGTGAAATAGCTGTGCGTACCAGAGAAGAGAAACATGTGTTACAAATTACGTAGATATTGTAAGTGGTAATATTACACCTGATCATCTACATATGCTAATTTCTATGCCGCCCACTATCCAAGTTAGTACAATATATCAAAGGCAAGCAAACTATTCCAAGAATTCGAACAATTAAAAAAAAGATATTGGATCTATTTGCTGTCACTGTTGGTAATGTAAATTCTACAGATGTGCAGAAATATATTGAAGAGCAAGAAGTTCATAATAAGCATAATAGCTTTAACATCTCTGAGTTTTAAAACTCTTAATCTGCTTTATAAGCGTTTACTCATACCACCTGCTTTAGCTGGTTGTAGTTGATAAAAGAACAAAAGGAGCAGCTGGTATAGAAGGTCAACTCTGTGAAATAAACTTATCAATGTTGCTCTTATTAAAAGGGGTAACAGATGAACAGATAGGAGGTTTTCATTTAGCATCTAATATGGAGAAGGCAGATAAATTTGATGATATAGTCTTTAAGTATGAATACAGGGAAGGAATAACAGAAAAGTCAAAGATAGTTTTTCTCCAGGCTAAACATAAAATTGATCAAAAGGGTATTAATATAAACAGCTTACTTTCAGACTCAGAGTCAGGAGATTTTAGTTTAAAGAAGTACTTCATCTCTTACCGTAAAATTAAGCAACAATTTTCAGAAACAAAAGGTCCAGTATTTAGCAGTAAGTTTGAAGACTCTGAGTTTATTATTTATACTAATGCTCCTTTCGTTAGCACTGATAGTAGTATCAAAGAAGGGAATATAGATCAAAATGACTTTTTCAGAATATCAGATTCGCAAAGCAAGTATTATCAACTTGAATGTAATAGTAATGAAAAAGAAAAAAAAGAAAAAATAGTAAATCTTTTAAAAAATTCATCAGACAGTAGAAGGTTAGCAAAAGAGCTAGTTCAGTCTATTTCTTCTGGAAAGGGAATAGATATGCAAAAGGATACCTTTCAAAGCTATCATATAGCACTTCAAGGAAAAGTGATTGAAAAAATAGATGATAAATTAGAAGGAAAGTTAAGCGATAATTTCTTGAATGATGATGTAAGTTTATCTTCGGAAGATAAGGAATTTAGAAGAGTCTTTTTAGAAGAAGCAGGAAAAGTTTTTAAGAAACAAGGGAATGAACTAAAGCAGGAGTTACAGAATAAAGTTATAAAATTATCTAACAAGTTTGGTGTTAATAGTGGCAGTGAAAATTTAGAATTACCAAATGATGATCCTGTTACTGAAGATGAAATTAAAGATTTTTTAAATAAGTTTAAGCTCTTTGCAAGCCAACCAAGTGAAAAGGATCTAGAGAAAATCATCAAAGATAAAGTAAAAGAGGCATATAAAGTAGAGCAACAAGATATAGATTCTGTTTTTTCTGATGTTGAATATAGAGTAAAAAAATGGTGGCAAAGTGGAAATAATTACCTTAAAAAGGACAACAAATTCTTTGAGAATGCAGCAAGGATTTCAATTAATTTTGACGTAAAAGAACCTGTAACTTTGTTTACTGGGAGAATTAGGGAATTAGAAGATTTACATAAAATACTACAAGATGGAGGTGAAGCAGTAATATCACAGATGGCTTCTGTAACAGGTCTTGGTGGTATAGGTAAAAGTGAATTGGCTAGGAAATACATTAGCGAACACAATAAAGACTACGATAATAACGTTATTTGGGTAAATGCTGATAATTATTTAACCATTGCAGAGTCTTTTCGTAGATTAGCACAAGATAAATTACGAATCAGTACTATAGATGAAAATGGTAAGGAAAAAGAAATCAAACTTATTGTTGAAGATGTATATCGTTTTTTTGCTAAAAGGCATAGAAGAAGTCTTTTTGTTTTTGATAACGCTGGAAAGCATAAAGCTGTTAGAGAAGTGGAAGAAGCTGAAGGTGTAGATAAATTCTTGCCATCTGGTCCTAATAAGCCTCACGTTCTTATCACTTCCCGTGATCAGGAATGGGGAGAAATAAAGTCATTACCGTTAGGTGTATTTACTGAAGAGGAAGCTATAGAATTTATAAAAAAAGCGCTTAAGGATGTAGTTGAGTTAGAGGAGAATGAAGTCAAAAGACTAGCAGAAGAATTACAGTATTTGCTTTTAGCTCTAAGACAAGCTGTAGCTTATATTAAAGTGGAAAATCAGGGATTAAATAAATGGGAAGAAGGAAAATTCACAATAGGTAGTTATTTGGAGCAATTTAAAGAAAAGGCAAATGAATTATTGAATAGAGAATCAAGCGAGACTCGTGACCGCTACACCAAAACTGTAATGACAACTTGGCAAATTACAATCGACAAAATAAAGCAAAAAAAAAGTACGTGGGGGTGAACAGGCTCTAGAAATATTAGATGTTACAGCTTATCTTGCTCCTGATAAAATTCCAGTAGATGAGATATTCTCAAAATTAATAGATGATGAAGAGGTAAGGCACAATGCTGTTGAACTGCTTGATCAATATTCCATGGCTGATTTAGACGGTGGAAAGCTAAACATACATAGGTTAGTACAGCAAGTAATAAGGATAAAATTAGGAGAGGGCAATGAAGAAGAAAAGGTTGTAGAGAAAGCTCTAGGATTGTTTAGAAGTAGTATAAATTCAAATAGTGTAGATCACGCTGTGTCTGCTTGGGATCATGCGAAGAAATACAATGAGTTAGTAAAGGAATTCAGTAAATTACCAAGTCAAATCATTGGTAAGTTAGATGATTCTGTAAGATATGAAGAAGCTTATTTGTTTGGGATGGAAGCGTTAAAGTCACTAAAAGCTATATTGGGATCAGATCATCATGATGCTTTAGCTATAGAGTATAGTATAGCCTTAACACTTAAAAATCAAGGTAAATACAATGAGGCGCTGCAAGTCTATCATAAGGTTTATGAAAAAAGAAGGGAAAAATTAGGAGAAAGTCATCCTGATACAAGAAAAACAAAGGATAATATAGATAGGCTTTCTCAACTTCTAGGATCTTCAGGAGGGCATGAAATGCAAATGGCTGAATGTCTACCGAACAGCAGAAGAAAAAGAGAAGCTAAAAATGAATGCTTATTCACTTGGGAAGATGTGGATGAATTTAATAAGGAGAAAGATAAGAAAAGAGATTTAAGTAAGATTAATATCGATAGTGGGAAGTTCATTCATTACCTTAAAGATCTACCAGAGGGAAAGCGCACTCAGCTGATTCAATTAGCAGGTGAAGTTCGAGTTACGGGTAAGTCTCAAGGTTTGATTCATAAGCTTACTAATAACAGAAGGGTTATGAGCCATTTAGCTAGAGTAGGAAAAATCTCTGGTATGACTATGCATGGCATGATGGCTAAAAACGTTTTAGCTGATTTTTTTAATGGAGATTATCAAGGCGTAGCAATTAATGTTGGTTTTATAGCAGGTGGTCAAGGATTTGCTAAAGTTGCTGAAGCCGCATCTATGAAAGGACTCAAATTAGCTTCAGAAGGAAAGTTGTTACTTGGCAGATCTTTAAAAGCAGCATCTCCTTTCCTTGCTCGTGGTACTTCTGCCTTTGTTGTCTATGATCTAGTAAATCAGGTGAAAGCATTTAAAAATGGCACTGAAGAAGCACTAATTGGTGTAATAGGAGATAGTATCTATCTTGGTGTTGATGCTGCAGAGATTGGTATAGAAATTGCTGAAGCTTTTGAGGTATTAGAAGGAGTATCAAGTGTTACTGGATCTATAGGAGCAACAATTGGAGCTGTGGTATTTGTTGGCACTGATATTTACATAGCAGTAAAAAGAGTTGATAAAATTGATCAGATTATTCATCTCAAAGGAAACGAAAGATTTATTGAAGGGTTACGTGCATTTATCGGTATGCAACCTGAACAATATATAGAAGAATTAATGGAAGAAAAACAACTTTATAATCAGTTAGTTAAGCAAGGATTTGAGTATCTACAGCAACATAGTGATATTCAAGGATATGTTTTCTCTACTGGTAAATCGGTGGTGGGTTCTTGTAATAAGATATTACAGAGCAAAAGCATATGTGTTAGTGGAGGGTTTAATGGTTGTGTCAGATCACGTACAGTTACAAGTTACACTGAGAAATGCACAACTAAGTTTGAAGAAGATTTAGATAATACAGTTGTGTTGGATGAAAAAAGAGCTGATATAAAATGGAGCAGAGCAAAACCAGATAATCCAAGAGGAAGTCAGTTATTTTGTTTGCCACAGGGTAATTATCGTTTTGCTCCAAGTTATGGGTCTTACTTATGTAAAAGTGCAATTGGCATCACTGACTTATCTGCTAATAAGACAGGAAGTTATACCCTCATTAACTTAGGAGAAGGTGATGATTATGCAAAAGGGTTTATAGATAGTTCAAATATCTTTGTAGTGAATAATGGATCTAAAAAATATTTTGGTGGTAATAAAGATGATATATTTATTGTCCATGGAACTCATGTAAAAGGATATTTTTATGGAGAAAGTGGAATGAATACTCTAGATCTTACATCATTTGCTCCAGAAGAAGGATCTATAGATGTAAAATTACATATAGGACAAGTTGAAGATTATTTTCAAAATAATGCTTTTGGAATGAGTCGAATAAATAAGTTCTTGGGTAGAAAAACTAAAGCAGATCAAGTGTTTATTGCGTGTGATGGTGCTAATGATGTTAAGTTCGTCGATGGACAAGGTGGGAGTGATGAGTTTATAGATCACATAAACATATATGACAAAGATTGTGCCTACGAAATGCAGATAGTGGTAAGGCCTAACACTGTTATATACAATCGTGCAATAGAAGGGGATTTTCACTATATTGTACCATATGCACTTGGTAGTGCTAAAGTTGATTTCGTTTATACTGCTAAAGCATTGAACTTAAATAATACTTTTGCATTTGAGTATGAACCTGCTCAGATAAAGAGTATAGATGCAAGGAATGTAAATGTACTAAATAAGACTTCACATATAATTACTTTTAATTTTTCACCAATGTCAGATAAAGAATTTAATATTACAATCTCTGGAGCAAGTAACCCTTCTTATAGACTAGGTAATAATACTGAAATAAAAGTAGGAAATAAGGGCAACCTTTATATGCTTGAGAATATTAATAAGTCTGTTGATGAAATTATAAAGGATTACTTAGTTGTAGCAAACCGACTAAATAAAATGTCATTCTTTATGCAATCACTATTAAGCAATGAAACTGTTGTAATAGGAAGTGGAAATTACGAGATAATACATAACAACCCACTACATAAAAGTCATTTAGTAGGTAATGGTGGTGAAAATGTATATGTAATCGATTCTAAATATAAAGCACTTGAAGTCAACAAGCTACCTTTACCTGAAGTTACGATTTACAACTTTGATTCAGAAAGTTCAGTAGATACGATTGACTTAAGAAATTTAGTACAGCAAGCAAAAAGTAAGTTCTCAAATAATTTTGAATTACAAGTTCTAAAATCTGCAAATAATTTATTATTAAAAGCAACAGTAACTGAAGTAAAGCCAATAGAAGATTTATCTGTGAGTAAGATGAAAAAACATGAGTATTTTACTGTGAAGTTAAAAGATGGGGTTAATTGGTATAACAAGACTCATGTGATTGTGGATAGCGCTCCTATGAAAATCAACTTGGATAACAATGAGTGGAGTTTAAAACCACAGCCTTTAATATTTGAAAAGGATAAAGAAGTTATTGTTGTAACAAGTCAAGATGTAGAAGAAAACACAGAACTAATAATACCTAAAAGAGCAGGAAATTACACGTTTGTTCGTGACCATGGTGTTAATCTAATAATAACTAACACTTTTGATGCTGATATCACTAAAGAAGATTTCTGTACAATTACACTCAGTAAGTTTTATAAAGAACCTAAAATGGAAACATTATCTATAAAGTTTACCGATAAGGAAATAATCTTAAAAGATCATCAAGAACAAATAAGTATTGCAAGAGACGTAAATGTTGTAAAAAAAGAACATAAGGATCAAGTCTATAATGATGTTTTCAATCATACAAAAAGCAGTCCAGAAGTTACGTCATCTAATCAACTTATGGCCCATAAGCATAGGCACAAACAGCAAACTCGTCATCGTCGTAGTGAGAATATTACAAGTAGTGCAGCAAGACCATCTTCATGGATAAATAGTTGTATTGCATGGATGAAAGCAAAAAGTAGTTTGTTAACGTCAAGCATAATTAATCCTATAGGTAGGTGGTTAATTGATGATCAAGACATTAATGCTTCTAGTAAAAACAAATCTTATGATTCTGTAACCCAAAATAACTTAAAAGCAGTAGACTTTTCACAGATTGATGTAAATGGAACAATATTATTAGCAGATGTTTTACTAGCTAAGAGAGGTAAAAGACAAATATATGCTTCTTCAATGGATCAAGGTTTATCTCAATCGCAAACATTGAGTAGTACATTGAATATTGGGCGAGTATTTAAAGAGGCAGTAAAAAAAGCTGCATTAAAAAGTGGTATATCGGAACGTCGATTAAATATTGATTTTGTAGAAATAGAGAAGATGGAAAAAGAGATTAACAATAAAATTGTAAGAGGTAGATTTGATGAAATTTCTAAGATTTTAAAATCATACGCAGAGAAAGCTTGTCCTAGAACAGAAAAAGGATCTGCAGGTATGTTAAGTCCAAAGAAATTTAATAAGTTTATGGCTGAGTTCAATAATCTATCTTTAGATCAATCAATGCAGAAAATTCTGTATAATAGTAAAAATAATGTACTAGAAGATAATGGTGTACAAAAACAGCAAAGAAATTCTAATTTAGAAAATAAGAAGCCTAAAAGCTATCTAGACAATATTGCTACTCAAGGTTATTTAACTCAAGTTAGGGATTTAATGTAATAAAAGAAGGTGTATGATTACTAAAGGTAGAGCCAACTGATTTATGCAAATTAATCTCAGACCTACTTAGGTAACATATGCCTTAAAGTGTGTTATTCATAGAGATTGTTATAACTGATTTGTCAGATTAAGTCTGAACCTGAAATACGTGTCCAAATTTTTACTTCATCTTACATTTTTATTGTAACAATCTATGCAAGTCACACATAAAAAATTTTGTCCTATTAAACTAAGATCTCCTCATCTCAATGGGAAATGCACTGATTTGGATGACTAACATTGAACTTGATGACCTTAGGCTTAAGGAGGAATTAGATTATTGGGAATTTTAGGGAGTGTTCAACAAACTGTGTCAAACAAGAAAAATATTAATATAAAACATGGAATGAACGAAAAAACATCGAATAAAAACAGTGGATTAGTAGACTATAAAGAGTTAGAAAACAACATATTATCGTCCATCCGAGAAACTAACTGGAAAAGGAGGAACTGCTAATCAAAAAGTTACTAGAGGCTAGTTTAGAAGGTGAAATACCTATCAAATGAAGATGAAGAAAATAATCATAGGAATGGCAAAAGTTCAAAGACTATATATACAGATGCAGACTCATTTGAGCTTTCGAGATAGGGATGGAAGTTTTGAGCCACAAAAAAAAGACAGACATCCTGAACTTGAAGCAAAAATTCTTAGTATGTTTGCCAGCGGTATGAGTTACAAAGATCGCATATTGAAGAAATTTATGACCACAAGATATCGGCAGCAGAAATATCAATGACAAATTACTACCAACGAATGGCGTAACTGCAATCTGTATATCCAATAGTATTCATATGTTTTTTAAAGTCAAAGAGGATGCGTAAGTAAATGTATGTATAACATACTAGGTATAGATCAAAATGGCAGAAAAGAAGTATTGGGCTTTTATCTGGCTGATAGTGAGTTCTGGCTTAGTGTATTAAATGATCTCAAAGTGTGGAATCGTTGCCTGTGTAGATGGACTAAAAAGCTTTCCATAAACAACGTATTTCCCAACGCAGAAGTGCAATTGTGTATAATGCATCAGATAAACTAAAATATGTATCCAGCAAAATGAATGATTTGAAGAAAAGCTTCAAATAGAGAAATAGCTGAAAATTTGAGCTGGAAGAAAAATGGGAATTTCCATGGTAGTGAAATCATGGCAAAATAATTGGGAAACTGGCTATTTTAAGTACTCAGATCCTGTTAGGAGGCTACTACCAATCCAATTGAAATAGGCAAATCAGGAAATTCACTAAAACCAAGGGCTCTTTTACCAGTACAAATGCTTTGTACAAGCAGGTATATTGTGCTATAAAAAAGGTAGAGCAAAATTGGACTATACCAAATTGGGCTTTAACTATCTCTCAACTTGATATTTTCTTTCCTAATAGATTGAAAATTCAGTTGAATTAAAATATGGTTTGACACAGTTTGTTGAACACTCCCCATTTAACTCAAGGATCTAATGCAATAGCAGAGGAGCATTACTAAACTGACATAAAATTAATCTTGTACCTATTTAACCACCTGTAATTTTTTGATCTCATCTAAAGATAAGCCAGTAAACTTGACAATAGTATTGACATCAACATTATTAGCCAGCATTGTTTTTGCCACTTCAATTTTCCCTTGGAGAGTACCGATTTGGATGCCCTTTTCTTGACCGATTTGGATGCCTTGTTCATGACCGACCTTAAGACCTTCATCGAATTTTTCAGCTAGAGCAGCAATCTCATCCATGAGACGTTTTTTCCTTTGCTCATAAGCTAATAACTCTTCTTCTGACCAATTAAACTTATTCATCTCTTCATAAGCACGTTTTATTATTACGTCACTACCAACTATTTTATCTAAGTCCTCCTCTCTTGTTTCCGCTGCATATTTAAAGAAATAACACCACTTTTCTACTACATTATCCAGTTGATCTTCTTTGGTTTTCTTGAATTTTGGTAGTTCTATGAATACAAAGTAAAAATCCTTTAAGTCATGCTCAAAGCTATCCTTATCCAAAATAACATGATTTGATTTGTACTCAGCCTTATCTGGAAAAATAATACAATCAGCAACAGCTATAAAGATAATTTCCTTGAGATTATGGTACTCATCTCCTTGATCAGCTTGACCTGAATAGGCTTTAGCAGCATAATATTGGGCACGTTTTTCAAAGCCTTTGGTTTTAGTGAATTGCATTTCGACAATATACCTTAAGCCTTGAGAATCCTTACACAAAATATCAACAATACTTTGCTTTTTTGAAGCAATCTCAGGATCTAAAACAGTAGTTAAGAATTCAACTTCTAAAATTGCACCTAAACCAGTAAAACCTAAGATATCATTGAGAAAGTGAATGAGAATATCTTTATTCTTTTCAGTGCCGAATATCCTTTTAAAGGCGATATCATTGCGTGCATCGAGAAACTTAGAGAGAGCCATAACTTATAAGAAGTAAAACGATAAGAAATTAACTATAAATTATATACTATATTTTTACTTTTAGCAACTTCTTTAGATGTTTTATTCTTCCTCTATAGACTCAGTTGAAACCAAACTGTGTTCAAAAGCAGTACCATAACTGAGCAACAATTGTATAATCTCTTTATTTTTTGAGCTATATCCAAAGCTGTCATTCTAAATAAATATTTGCTTAGTAAGAATTCAACGATTCTTTTTTAATTACGGCAAGATGTAGAATCGTATTCTCCATGAGCATTAACATTAGCATTATTTTGTAATAGAATCTCTACAACGTTTTCACAATTATTTAAAACTGCAATGTGCAGTTAAATCTTTATCTATCGCATCAACATATCCACCACTTTTTATGAGAGTATTTCCCCAGCAGTCCTCATATCTGCACCATTTTTTATCAACAATTTCTTCATAGCCAGGTTTAATAGAATAGTGTAAAATATTTTTTTAGCACCATTAAGCAAAAGAATATTTAAATGGCTATTTTTACTAATAAAGCCATTTCTATCTCTCTTAATACCTTTTTTTACTAAAAATTCTTTTTCCAGTTATGTTTAGCAGCCAGATGAAACAGTTTTAAACCAAATATACTGTTAACCAGAGGGTATAATTAATATATTTACCTTCTTTCTCGCAATAGCATTTATCAATCCCCATACTGACCTCTATAGAGCATTATACACTAAAACATGTACTCTTCAGGGTTAGGATAGTATTAATATTTAGCAAGAGAAATGTTTAAGAGCAATACTCTTTATACGAGAAATTTAAAACACTTCTAGTGCTGGATTTAGTAAAAATCTATAACATTTATGCTACCATTTGACAAAATTCTTCTATTATCCTTTACTAATCATCATCTGGGCTTCTTGCTTTAAGTCCTTGATATTTTTAGCAGTAGTATTTCAGCTGATGCAATTTTTAATTGAGATTGCATTCTTATATACTTATCTCCCATTACTTCACCCAGCTAACAGCATCAAGGCTACTGCCGAACATAACATCCAGTAAAGGTTTAACCCAAGTGATCTTGCCCAATCTTTTTATATTTTATGGTTCTTTCTAATGTACCTGTACCAATGGATAGAATAATCATTTGGAAATAGTCTCTTCCCACTAGCATAGCCACAGGCAGATTAGCAAAAGTACTCTATTTATTTTTTAAGATGTTTAGGGGTAAAGTGCTGCGGTTGTAGCTCTTAAAGCATCTTTTAACTTGATAAATCCTCTCGCTAGTTTTTAAAGAAGAAAGGACAGTTATATCGTAGCTAGGAGATTACTTAAAGTATTGCTTACTCACCAAAATACCCAATGTTCAAGATTTCTATGCGAACCATTAAACCAAGCAATTGCTTTTCTTAAAAGGAAGGATCTAAAGATATAAGACCCATACTTTTGATAAAAAATCTTGAGCAGAGTATTTAGTTGCTCATCTTTCTTGCATAACAACAATGCCACCAGTTGAAGTACCAGCAATTAAATCAAATATTTGAGCTATTGGCTTTCTTGTTCTCTTTTCTATTTCTGCAAGAACAGTAGCAGGGATAATACCTCTAATTCCTCCACCGTCAACTGAGAGAATATACTTAATTCTTTAAACTCAGTTATAAGTGATTATTAGGTCTGCAGCTTTTCATGGAATCCTTCAGCTCATCTACTTCTTCAGTGAGATTTATTACTCTTTCTTCAAGACGATAAACAGTTTCTACTAGCTGATTATTGTGTTCTATAAGTTGATCGTGAGAATGGACTTTCATATCAAAAACCACCATATTGCTGCTACCGTTTGTATTATTAGAGTTACTATAACTCCTATAGGGAGCTTTTCTGTAGTTTGGTTTTTCATATTTTTTCCTATTTCAAGTTAGATGTGTTTAGTTATCTGATTCTAATCGGTATAGTATTAAGTTACTTTATGGCGAGATTAAGAAAGTAAATCTATAATTTCTCTACTTGGATTATAGATTACTTCTCCTTTGAAAACCTTAACTGGATAATGGTCAAGCTTGATTTCACCCTTTAAAAAAGTTTTCTCGACTTTATGGCTACTTTCCCAAACCTGTGCCCCAGGCAAGATGTATGTTTTATACTTAATGCTATTGCTCTGACTGGGTGAGATTTATTGGTTCTTTTAACCTTACGTATATTATATACAAGATTTGGAGAAATTTTGTCCAAAAATCTTCATTTAATTTAGTTAAACTTCACTTTTTTGACTCACTTATTATGCTAAATATAATATATACTCTATTCTACTCTGAAGAAGTAATACCCAAGCTATGAGTTCTGGGAAAATGATTTCCGCTCACTACTTACTCAGTCGTTTTCAGAATCCAGAAGTACGTAAACTCTGGCTTGATTCTCTCACCGGTAAGCAATTAAGTTTAAGCATTGCTTTAACAGCAACTATTTGAAGATGAAATAAATCATAATGATATGTCAGTACAGCAAAAACGTAAAATAATGGTTCTGATGCGCTATTTAACTATTATCTGATTAGTTATTTTGATCGTTGAGTCAGCTATTAGTGACATTGCAAGATTGGCTCTCACTCAAAAGCTTATGGAGCTGTATTTAATAAAGAATAATACTAAGTATGACAAAAGATCCTTATTGTTCTTATTATTTCAGACAATTTACTAAAATCTGTTTATCATTTTGATAAGGTGCAAAAAAGAGGCGCTACTGCCTTTACCTTACAGAAGGTACCAAGACAAATACTCCATTTAAAGATTTTATCTCGCAAGAAATCATAGAGCAAATTCTTAAGGAAGACGATGCGAGACGTAATGATAGTTTAAAAAATCAATTTACGTCTTAAAGCTGCAAAGGATTAGAGACAGTACCAGTGCCGATAATTTAAATGATGCTCAAACTAAAGTCTTCTTACTAATCAATCAGCTAATTGGGCTAAATGGGATAATGATCTTTTAGATTAAAGATTTAGAAGATTTAAACTTTGATCTTAAACTCACTGGTTTTGAATTAGATAAAGTACAAAAGTTCTTTACTGATGAAGGCAATGAGGAGGATTTTTTCTCATTTAACTGATAATGAAGATAAACCAGTAGTAACAAAACCAGGAGATTTGTGGATACTTGGTGTATTTACTGTGGTGATAGTAGACTAGATAGTTCTTTTAAAGCTGTTTTAGATGAGCAAATGGCAGATTCTGTGATCCTCCATATAATGTTGCTTATGGTAATAGCCAAGAAAGAGATGACAAGAAAATATTAAACGATGATCAAGGTGAAAAATTTGAATTGTTTCTCTATGACATTTGTTCCCACATTTTAGCCTATACCAAAGGGGCAACTTGTATCTGTACAGCATCAGCCGAGCTTAGAGCCCTGCAGAAGGCATTTAAAGAAGCAGGAGGGCATTGGTCAACATTTATCATTTGGGCTAAGAATCACTTTACACTCGGGAGAGCTGATTATCAACGTCAGTATGAAGCAATACTCTATGGTTGGAAGGAAGGTAATGAACGTAAGTGGTATGCAGTCAAAGTGATCTATGATAAACCTACCTGTAATACACTACATCCAACCATGAAGCCTTTAGAGCTAATAGAAAAGGCAATAATAAACAGTAGCAATCCAGGAGATTTGATCCCTTCGCTGGCTCTACTTATTGCTTGTGAGCGTAGAGAAAGAATGTATTGAGCTTTATGTTGATATAACGATTAAACGTTGGCAGATGTATGTTGGCAGGGAAGCAATATTGGCAGCTAGTGGTAACTGCAAATTCAAGAACAAATCCTAGGAAAAGCAAGAAAATAATAAAAGGGGGGAAATCAGACTGAATGGGCAAAAGAGCAAGGGTTTTCTAAGTCTGTTATTTAATGAAATCGTTGAGCTTAAAGATGGTATCTGAGCAAGCAGATGCTGCACTTATTACCATTCGTGATCCCAGTCAACCACAAAGAAGAAAAGGTATTAACGGTAATGAAAGAGGCAATAGTGATCTTGCCACCATAAACTCGCATTAAGAACGAAATACCTGGAAGCTAAAGCTGAAATTTTGTTTCGATAGATGAAACTGCAGCTTTTAATACAGCAAAGAAATTTAACATTCCCGATATGCACTTTTAGCTTCTACTCGATAGTAGTGAGAACAGACGCTAACTGAAAGACAACATTGGAATGACTATTACAATTTCACTTCCGTAGCAAGCAATAAACGAATTTTAAAAGTTATTCATAAAGAAATTAAACAAAAAATGTTATAAAATAGATTTTAGAATAAGATTAGATATATTGTGTTGATTTTTTAATCGACCTATTGTTGATTTAGTGCCAATCTGGAGCGAAAGCACGTGTACAACATCAGAGAGAGGAGCGTTTTTAGCCCTTTTCACGGATTCCCACCATGAAAGGACTACCAGTTGATAATTGGAAGCGCTATGGTTATATGTTTTAAGGCGTATAACTATAAGGATATCAACCCTTACTTTAAGCAAAAGAGCCTAAAATAGCTAAAACTATTCAGTAGGTCGCCAAAGATCCTATTCAATATATTCAGATCTTTTTTTCCTATACATCTGCCACTTTAAAGGCCGCCTCTACAGCCTCAATCTCTCCAGATTGGCATTCTCTTTATATCATATACATTCACAACCATGGAAGCAGAATTTTAGCGGAATTTTGTTATTTTTTTCAAAAATTTTTAAATCCTGCTCACAGCAACTGTTTTATGATTTGAATAATTAGGAAATTTCTATTATCTCTCCATATGTTGATGTTCTGCTAAAGGTTCTATTCCTTTTAATTGAGATTCAGCTAATGATGTGTTTGGACTTTGGTAAACATCTTTTAACTTGCTTAAAAGTACATATGCTTTTTCACTAAGAGCGAGCATAACATTCTTTTGTTCATTACTATCTAAATAAGAAAATATTTCTTTTAACACTTCTTCAGGGAGATATCTCTGCACATTTGTGCCTTCTTTTGTCACTGTATCTGCATTTATTGAATTGCCAAAATCAGTTATAATTGATTTTTCCCTATCATAAAATTTGAGGAAAGTGAAAATCATATTTTTTATCACATATAACAAGCACCCAGGTATAAAAGATAGCTCTCCATTAGAACCATATTTTTCTTTAATTACTTCAAACTCTTCAATTAATTCTTGTCCTTCGGCCTCATTGTTTATGTAGCTAGCAATAACTTGTGCACCTTCTTTTTTTATGTTTGCTTCTATTAATTTACCTAAGTGCGGCATTGCTTTTATTTGTTTAAATGCTGCGAGGCAGTTTTTAAGTTTAGGCGTATCTTCTATTCTGTATCGCAGAGAATATTGCTTATTTTCATTAAGACCAAAAAGTAGGAAAAGGAAAAAAATCTCTAAAGATTCTTCTTTTTCATCATCATAACACTCTATGAGTGCAAAATGATCTTCTCCATTACTATACGAAACATATACATCTGAACCACGCTCTAAAAGCAACCATACTACTTCTTTATGCCCCATATAAGCAGCTCTATGTAGAGGTATCATCTTGTTCTCATTTTTAATGTTAACATCTACCCCCATATTTAAAAATAACTCTACTACTTCTTTTCGTCCATAATAAGCAGCTAAGTGCAAAGGAGTCTCTCGAAAAGCAAATCCTTTGGCATATATATCTGCACCTTCACTTAAAAATAATTGTACATTTTTCATATCTCCATCTTCAGCTGCCTGAATAAAACGTTCATTAAGTAACATAACTTCCCCCTTTTTATAATTATTAAAATATTAGCATAAAATACTATGTTGTCAACTTATGGATTCCTTCATGAAATTTATAAATGCTAAAAATAAATATCTAGGCTAAAAGCAAAAATTGGATTAAATTTGCGGAGAATTGGCAACAGATTAATGTTAAATAACTTTTTGCAAAACTTGAGCTCTATATAAGTCTTCTTTAGTTGTAATCTTTAGATTATCATCATCACCATTTATAACTGCTACTGATTTATTAAACTCTATCATTACAGAAGAGTCATCAGTGAACTCCTTGTCTGGATCTATTGAATATGCTGATTTATGACAAGTAAGGATATCATTAAACTTAAACGCTTGGGGTGTTTGTAGAGCTTTTACTGTATTTCTGCAAACGTGAGATTTGATTGAGTTATCTACTACTACTCTTATAGTATCAGTAATTGCAGTAGCTGGTACAACGCCTTGCGTTGTTTCGCAATTTTTACTTAAAAATGAAATAATATCACTTATAGTTTTATCGGCAATAAAGGGCCTGCATGCATCGTGTATAATAACAATATCAGGACTTACATCTACTATGCTTTCAAGCCCAAGGCGAACAGAGTCTTGACGACGCTTACCTCCATAAATTGGATGCAGTAGTTTTGTACCTGGCAACGACGATACAGCTTGCTCATATAAATTTTTGTGATCTTCTCTTATAACCGTTCTTACAAGATCAACATCTTTATTATTTAAAAACTTTTCAATAGTATATGTTAAAATCGGTTTATCTTTTATAGTTGCATACTGCTTAGGCACTATTAAATCATATCCTTTGCACCTGCCACCTACTCCACCTGCAACTATTAAAGCAATAACTTTAGTCATACATATAAATTACAGTAACTCTTATACTTATAAAGTATTTTTTATTATAAAGAGTTATTTTATTTCATTGTATAAATCACTTACATTTAAAGTTTGATTGGGGTAAAGTGTAAAAGCAATACCAGGTATATCTTCACTTTGCAGTAATGAAAATTGGACAAAGTCTGGTGTCACGCGTAAGGCATGCAGATTCTTACTATTTTGAAATGGCTTGCCATTAACCCATATTTTCCAGGTATTTGACGATAAATACAAGATTGAGTTCAGCTGTATTCTATCTGAAGCAAATAACGAATCTTCATCTACATCTTTTTTATCAAATTGATCTATTGCACTATTTAATTGATAGATTAGCTCTTCATTAAAAAAAATACTTTTTAGTTTTCTCTGATCTTTTAATGTTTTTTCTAATAATTCATAATTTGCCTTACTTGGTTGATTATTTTCTTGATCAGAAAAAAAGCACTCTTTAGCTTGAATATTCCCCAGTATATCTAAATGCTCATTATTTAACTGCTTAAGCTGAGCTTGTACTCCGGCCTCTGAGTAATTGCAGGTCATAATATTGTTATTATACTGCTCAATGTACTTGCATAAGTTATTATCATCCTTTCCCAGTATTGTGTATTTAATATAATCTTTTGTATCTGTGAAGTAGGAGCATTCATACTTTGAGCAATTTTGCAAATTTATTATAACATCTGAACAGATATTTTTTGCTACATTTGCATAACAATTGCTGAAAACTAGTATCATAGGTATGATAAATTTTTTCATATATTTTAAAATCTTACTTAAGATCATATGATTTTAAATGCGTACTTTAGCAACATATAATTTAGGATTTAATAAACTATGAATGTTTGCATTTTTGTCTGTTTGAGATAAATATTTATACATAATGCAAGTTCTTTACAAAAATAGAAATATAGATACACTATAGCCTTAATTGACGAGTTAAGTAAAATGGAAAATGATTACTTATCCTTACTTAACAAGGAGCAAGAAGCTGCTGTGGTTAACACGAGCGGTCCGACTCTTATTCTAGCTGGAGCTGGGACTGGAAAAACAAGAACAATCACAACCAGGATTGCACATATTATTAAATGTGGTTTGGCATTTGCTGAAGAAATACTGGCGGTGACATTTACTAATAAAGCTGCAAATGAAATGCTCCTAAGGGTTTTAGAGCTAACAGATGCAAGTGGCATGTGGCTTGGCACCTTTCATGGGATAGCAGCAAGAATTTTGCGCAGCCATGCAGAAGCTGTCGGTCTAAAATCCAATTTTACAATTATCAATACTGATGACCAAGTGCAGGTAGTCAAAAATATCATTAGTGAAATGTATCCAAACTATTCATCAGAAAAATATAATGTTATCACCGGCATTATCCAAAAATGGAAGGAAAAAGGGCTATCTCCTAAAGATATTGTTGCTAGCGAATTGTTTAAGCAGTCATATGTAACTGCACTAACTGTATATCATCATTATCAGGAACGTCTGAAATTTTTAAATTCTGCGGATTTTGGCGATTTGTTGTTATATAACGTACAAATCTTAAGTGAAAATAACGACATTCTTTCTTACTACCAAGATAAGTTTAAATATGTAATGGTAGATGAATATCAAGATACCAACACAATACAATACCTATGGCTGCAACTTCTTGCGCAAAAGCATCAAAACATCTGCTGTGTTGGCGACGATGATCAGTCTATTTACAGCTGGAGGGGGGCAGAAGTAGAAAATATTTTAAAATTTTCAGACGATTTTCCAGAAGCTAAAGTCATTCGTCTTGAATGTAATTATAGATCTACACCTCACATACTTGCTACTGCATCTTGCATAATCAACAACAATAAAGGCAGATTAGAAAAAACTCTATGGACGCAAAGTAGTAGCGGACAAAAAGTTGGACTGATGAAATTCTGGGATGGGAAAGCAGAAGCAAAATATATTGGGGAACTTATACTAAAGCTCAGTGAATATAAGTTTAGCGATATTGCAGTTTTAGTTAGAGCTGGGTTTCAAACCAGAGTTTTTGAAGAATATTTTGTCAAATATTCCATTCCCTATAAAATAGTAGGCGGAGTTAAATTTTATGATCGTCAAGAAGTAAAAGATATAATTGCTTATTTAAGAGTTATAACAAATAGTAGTGATGATCTTGCTTTTGAAAGGATTATAAATAGACCTAAAAGAGGGATAGGTGCTACAACTTTAAAGAAGATATACAATATTGCTCAAGAAAATAATATTTCTTTTATTGAAGCAACAAAAATATTGATTGATGGCAAACAAGTTACTGAAAGAACCAAAGCTACACTTAAATATTTATTAGATAAAATAAATTCATGGAAAGAATTACTGACGGAATTTCCTTTATCTGAAGCAACAAAGATGATAGCTGATCAGTCTGGGTATATAGAAATGCTAGAAAGTGAAGGAGCAGCCGGGCTACCACGTATAGAGAATATAAAGGAGCTGCTGTCAGCACTAAATAGCTTTAGTGATGCTATAAATTTTCTTGAGCACATCAGCTTAGTTAGCGATATTGATAGCATTAGCAATGACAATACGGTTTATGTTATGACCTTGCATGCTGCTAAAGGTTTAGAATTCTCTTGCGTATTTTTACCTGGATGGGAAGAGGGAGTTTTTCCTCATCAAAGATCCTTTGATGATAAAACTGGCAAGTCTTTGGAAGAGGAAAGAAGGCTTGCCTATGTTGGAGTTACAAGAGCAAAAGAAAGGCTTTATATTTCATGTGCAAGTAGAAGGGAGATAAACAATATGTGGCAAACAATGCGAAATTCTCGTTTTATTCGTGAATTACCAGCTGAAAATGTTGAGATAGTAAAACATAATGTTAGTTGCTATTGAGCTAGCCAAAGCTTTTTTAACAATTTTAGTAATATCAGAATATTAATAATATTATAATTTAAGTTAAAATTTAGACTTGACTTTTTTAGATAAAAATCTTAACATTTTAACTAAAATAGGAGTAATAGTTATGACAAATAATAAACCCCTTAAAGAAAATGATAAAAAGAAATTAGCAAATTTTTTATTCCAATGTTTAAGTGATGGAGTAAGTAAAGAAAGAATAAATAACCTAGCTCGAATCTGGATTAAAAAAGGCGGAGAAGTTAGTGATGAAGAGTGTGCTGCTACATGGGATGAATGTAGAGATAAAGAGCTAGGTAGAGAAATGGCATGTAGTTTAATTGTTAGTACTTTGCCCTTAGCGATTCTTTTCGGTTTAATGGCTGGTTGTAGTGTAGGCAGAGGAGAAAAGGCTGTTACTGTAATGGGTATATTTGCAGGCCTTGCAGCAGTAGGATTTCTAGCGTCTGTGGGATATCTAATAAATCAATATGTTGGTGATAAGGAATATGCTAGTGCATGTGCTGAAGAAATGGTAGATGCTTACAATGTAAAATGTTATGAGGAACTGAAAAATGTTGTACAAGATCAACAGGATTTGATTGGTACAATTCTCAACTATAAAACTAGTGTCGGTAGTAATCTCTATCCTAATTTACCTTTGAGTGATGACCAACTTACACAATTTGTTCTTGTAAAAAGATGTGATTAATTAGAACCTAAAAAATTCCTTGTTATAGAACTGATAGCTAACTACACTAAAAATTTTAAGGTTATGTTTAGTACAAATTTAGAACACTCAGATCCAAGTATCTATTCATACGTACAAGAGGAGTTATCACGTCAGCAATCGCAACTGCAACTTATAGCATCAGAAAATTTTGCCAGCAGAGCGGTGCTAGAAGCACAAGGATCAATCTTAACAAATAAATATGCTGAAGGTTATGCCGGCAAAAGATATTATTGTGGTTGTGGTTTTGTCGATAAAGTAGAAAGTTTAGCTATAGAGCGTTTATGTCAATTATTTAACGTCAAATTTGCTAATGTTCAGCCACATTCTGGCTCACAGGCGAATCAAGCAGTGTTTGCAGCGCTACTTAACCCTGGAGATACAATACTTGGTTTATCACTGGAATGTGGTGGCCATTTAACTCACGGTGCGAAACCAAATCTTTCTGGTAAGTGGTTCAATGCAGTACAATATGGTGTTGATAAGAATACTCATTTAATAGATATGAATGAAGTTGAAGACCTTGCACTAAAATATAAACCAAAGCTTATCATTTCAGGCTCATCAGCTTATCCTAGACAGATAGATTTCAAAGGATTTCGTGAAATTGCAGATAAGGTGGGTGCATATCTTTTGGCAGATATTGCTCACTACGCAGGTTTAATTGCTGGTGGGGTTTATAGCTCTCCAGTGGAATATGCTCATGTTATAACATCAACTACACACAAAACTCTGCGCGGGCCACGTGGTGGAATAATTATGACTAACGAAGAGGATATACATAAAAAAATTCAATCTGCACTTTTTCCTGGACTGCAAGGTGGGCCGCTTATGCATGTGATTGCAGCTAAAGCTGTAGCTTTTGCAGAAGCACTTAAACCTGAATTTCAAGATTATAGTAAAAAAGTTGTTGCAAACGCAAAAACACTCGCAGAAACTCTTAAGGCAGAAGGATTTAATATTGTAACTGGAGGGACTGATTCCCATATAGTTTTAGTAGATCTAAGATCTCAAAAATTAACAGGAAAAGATGCTGTAAATAGCTTAGAGAGATCTGGTATTGTATGTAACAAAAACACTGTTCCTTTTGATGAAAAAGGGCCATTTATCACTTCTGGTTTACGGTTTGGCAGCGCAGCTGAAACGACTAGAGGGCTAACACAAGAGGATTTTGAGCAGCTAGGTCAAATGATAAGTAAGGTACTGAAAAGTTGCGGTAATGATGGAGTTGAGGAAGAAGTCAGTAAAGAAGTTCAAGATATTTGCAGACAATATTCTATTTATTCATAGAATTGTTTTTCCCCTACACAAGGAACTATGTAATATTAAGATATTAATTGATTAAATAAAATCCGCTCATTATAGGAGATATCTGCAAATCAATATCAATAAGTGATACTCCATTCTTTTTCATTGCCTTATAAAGCTTGTTTTGTTTAAAGTTACTGAGATTAAAATCTTTATTTAACTTTTCTTTTTCTAGATATTTATGTGCTTCATCGATAAAATTTTCTAAAAATTCTTTACATGTTGTGCTACTCTTAATAGAAGATATATCTTCTTTTTGATATGAGCAATTCACGTTAGAAACCTTCATGTGAGCTATTGTATCGACATGAACATTACTAACAGCGCAACTGTCGCGATTTTGTTCATCATCATGTTCAAGCATAGCTATAATTCTTAAGGCAGACGATTCGGTATGCTCTAACTTTATTGCTAACTGAGCCTCCCTTGGGATTACAAAATCATTTTTCCTATTTACAACTAAAACAGGAGCTTTGCTTTGTGTTATAGTTTCACCTGCATCATAATTTAAACTACATAGTTTAAACCACAAATCCAGTAACCTTGGATGTTTTTGGAAAAACTGTCCAAAAGGGGATTTTAGATATTTAACTGTTTCTTTTAATTGACAAAAAGAGTTGCTATTTACTAAAGTAAGATAGATTTGTTCTTCTTCAAATTTTTTTAAGACTTCCGTTGCAATTCCATCACCTAATGAATTTCCCATAAGAATAATATCATTTGGATGTACGCCTTGTTCTAACAAGTCCATAACTAATTTTACCCCTGCTATTATTGGATCTTTGCTTCTTGTCATAAATTTTGCTATATGCGTCAAAAGATGCTCATCCATACAGAAAAAATTTATAATATCATTAACATCTTTTTTAATATCGCTTTCATTTTCTGTTTTACCTGTCAAACACATTTTCATACGCTTAATTTCCTTATGACTAAGAGTTGCACTTAATTTATCAGAATAGTTTTTGGTAAGAATGGTCTTTACGATGAGATTTGAGTTGATATACGTCGCAATGATCAAAAAAATAATAAGTGATGGGATAAACACTGCTATTTTAAACGAGATTGGTTTTTTACATAAAAAAACTAACCCTATTGCAGAGATAGCTGCAAAAGCTGCTAAGTTTTTTAATATTTGCTTCCCTAAAATAATATTTTTATTCGTGCATCTTGGATTTACAATTTCCCTGAAATGAGGGTAATCAAACAAATGCACTGTGATTTCCTTAGGAAACAGTTCGGCAATGTGATTATATTCACTATGATATTTTATAGACTCTGAAAGACCAAAAAAGTAAACTAGATGTTTTTTTTGACCACTATTGTTGATAGTTTTTTTTGCAATTTTCACTAAAATGTTTAAAAATGAATAAACCTATTATAGTATAAAATTAAGAAATAGTCAAAATTTACTTAATTTAACATTTATAAGAATTAACAGCGTCAGTCCCTTTCTGTGGCTTACAAGAATCAGTTATGAAATTACCGTTAGGAACATCATCAATATCAATAAGTGATACTCCATTCTTTTTCATTTTTTGATAAAGCTTGCTTTGTTTAAAGTTATTGAGATTAAAATCTTTATTTAACTCTTTTAGATGTTTATGTGCTGCGTCAATGAAATCCCATAACAATTCCTTATAAGATTTATATTCATTATTTTTGAGTCTTTTAGAACCTAGGTAATCTGTATTACTAATACCCATTTCAAATTCATCTGTGTTATGAATATCGTAGCAATGACTATACCTCTTATCTTTATGCTCTAAGGTAACTAACACTTTTAAATTATCTGTAGAATCCTTATTATTAACTTGGCTTTTTAGCCCATGTATAGACTGAACTTTTTTCGGTATCACTTTATCCCCTATTTTATTTACAATCAAAACAGGAGCTTTTGTTGATTTTATTATTTCATTTGGCTTATAATTAAAACCAAACCACTTTCCCAATATAGCAACAAAGCGTCCATATAGGCATGATATCGCTTTTTGTACTGAACTGTAAGAATTGCTATGTACCATGGTAAAATGAATGTTTGCCTTTTCAAATTTCTGTAGAACCTCTGCAGCAATTCCACCGCCTAGTGAATTCCCCATAAGTATAATATCATCTGGACGTACACCCTTTTCCAATAAATCTATAACCTTTGCCATCCCTGCTTTAACTGGATCTTTGCCTCTTGTAGCAAATTTAAGCAGTGGTACAGTGTAAGGATAAAAGATCACAATAGCAGCTGTAATTATAGCTGGTATGAGAAATGTTATAAAAATTGGTACCTTTAATGAAATAGGCATTTTCGATGCAATGATAGAATACCCTATAAAACCTAGTGCCGAGGCAACAATTGTAGTAATTAGTGCCCTCTTTAATTTAAATTTTATATTATGAAAGTGTTCAGGGTAATCATTTTCTGAATAATGATAATTAAACATGTGGATACCAATACTCTGGCCTTCCCAATCCTCCCAACGCTGCTGTTCAGATTCATCATCTCTTATACAATCATTTAATCCAAAAAAGTAAACTAGATGTTTTTTATCTTTCTTACCATCTTGGTTTTGGCTAGTAATTGTTTTTGTGATGATTTTCATAGATTTTGCCCCCTACTAATTAATATTAATATAGAATTAGTTAAAAATCAAAAAATCATCCATATTTATTTTTATTTCGTTTTGCAAGCAAGCAGCAAGAGCTGTATTGATCATTAAAAAGGCTATTGTCATTGGTCCCACTCCTCCCGGTACTGGGGTTATAGCTCTGCTTATCTCCTTTACTTTGAGAAAATCCACATCACCAACAAATCTATTTTCTTCAGGTATAAAGTTCATACCAACATCTATAACAATTGCATCATGTTTAACCCAGTCTTGCTTTACCAAACCAGGTTTGCCAACCGCAGAAACTACTATATCAGCCTGAGCGCAGTGCATAGCCAAATTCTCACTACGTGAGTGCAAAATACTAACCGTACAGTTTTCCCTAAGTAATAGATGAAACATTGGCTTGCCAACAATATTTGATCTGCCAATTACAACTGCATTCTTACCAGAGAGATCTTTTTCAACTGATTTGATTAAATGCATACATCCTTGAGGAGTGCAAGGGATTAAGCAATCTTTTTGTCCAGTAACCAATTTACCAACATTTTCGTTATGAAAACCATCAACATCTTTTTTAGGATCTATAGTATTAATAATAAGATTTGAATCGATATGATCTGGAACCGGTAATTGCACCAAAATACCACTAACTTTCTCATCACAATTTAACTCTTTTATTTTGTCAATTAACTTCTCCTCTGATGTCGAATTAGGCAGAAATATAGTTTCAGATTCAATTCCTATAAACTCTGCTCTTTTTTGTTTGTTACGAACATACAAATGACTAGCCGAATCATCACCAACTAATATCACTTTTAGGCAAGGGTATATGTTATAATCTGCTTTGAGTTGCTTAATTTTTACAGCTAATTTTGCACACAAATTACTCGCAATTGACTTACCATCTATAATCTCACTTACCACTTTAGCTTATAACCCCTGCCATTCGTTACACAATGAATGCTTAATATCAAATAAATCGAGTATCTTTCCAACTGAATGATTAACTATATCATCAATTGACTTAGGAATAGTATAAAATGCTGGTACAGGAGGAGCAATTATAGCTCCCATCTCTGTTAAAGATACCATATTACGCAAATGACCTAGATGCAGTGGAGATTCACGAATCATCAGAACCAACTTACGTTTTTCTTTGATTGCAACATCTGCAGCTCGAGATAATAAATTAGAAGTAATACAAGATGCAATTTCAGACATAGTATTGACAGAACATGGAGCTATAACCATTCCTATTGTTTTAAAAGAACCACTGGCAATCTTTGCCCCCACTTCATCTATAGAATAGGTCTTACTAGCTAATGAAGTTAAATCTTCAAATCTCAAAGGTGTTTCATGAGCTAAAGTTAACTTTGCTGAGTTACTCACCACTAAGTGAGTTTCATAATCAGTTTCTTTTAATACCTCTAAAAAGCGTATACCATAAATTATTCCTGATGCACCGCTTATACCAATTACAATCCTTTTATTCACAATGATCTTTCATTCCAAGAGCACGTTGATAGGTATCAAGTAGCATTTCCTGCTCTTCTCTATCATCATTTTCCATCTTTCTCAGCTTTATAACTTCCTTCATAATTTTTGGATCAAATCCTTTATCTGCTGCTTCAGCATACACATCACGAATATGATCTTGCATTTCTTTTTTTTCTAACTCAAGTTTCTCTATCCTTTCTATATATGATTTAAGCTCCTCAGGAACTACATTAATTGTATCTGTTATTTCCATTTAATACCCTTTAAATTACTCAGAACTACTATTAGTAGTATCATTTTTAATACAAACTTCAATAGTAGTAATAATATTTTTCTCCTTCCTTAGGATTTTAAAAATAAAACCATGCATGTCAAACTCTTCTCCTTCTTCAGGTATACGTTCTATATCATTAATTATTATTCCTGCAAGAGTTGATGCATCTTCTTCAGGTAAGTTCCAACGCAGCTGTCTATTGATATCTCTCACAGATACTTCCCCACCTACATGATAAACTATATCTGATACTTTTTTTATTAAACTGTCTGTTACCACATCATGCTCATCAGATATATCACCAACTATCTCTTCCAGTATATCCTCAAGTGTTACTATCCCTTGCAAAGAACCATACTCATCAATTACAAGAGCAAGATGCCTTTTATTTTTACGAAAACTATGAAGTTGAGTACTAAGAGGAGTAGTATCCGGTACAAACCAAGGTTTGAGCATTATTTTTGTAATATCAATCTTTTCAATATTATTGTTCTCCTTACGCAAAGAATTAATTAAATCTTTTACATGCAAAATGCCAACTATATTATCAGGATTATCTTTCCATAAAGGTATCCTGCTGTGACTACTTGCTAACATTTCCTTTATTAATTGTTCTTTATCTTGGTCTACATTTAGTGCAAACAGATTTTTTCTATGTATCATTATTTGAGATATATCAGTTTCCGCTAAATCTAATATACTATTTAGCATATCTATATCCTCCTTAAGCATAGTTCCTTTACTATCATGCCAAAATATTATATTGCGTATTGCATCAGCTGCAGAGATAACTTCTTTATTCTTATCTAGTCTAAGCAACTTTAGAATACAATTTACAATAAATTGAACAGCTATTGCAAAAGGAGACAGAGTTTTGATGAGGAAGTTGATAGTGTAAGATGAAAGTAAAGCAACTCTCTCGGGATTTTGTATGGCGTAAGTTTTTGGTAATACTTCGCAAAACAAAAGTATGCATACAGTAATAAAAGCTGTTGATAATAAAATACCCTCATTACCAAAAAATCTCATAAAAATTGCAGTAGAAAGTGCAGAGGAAGAGATATTGACAACAGTATTTCCCAGCAGTATCGTGCCTAAAACTATTTTTTTTCTATTTAGCAAATGTTCTATTATTTTAGCTTTTTTATTGCCATCTAATTTTAACTTATAAATACGGGACTGGCTAACTGAAATCAGTCCTGTTTCTGCACCGGAGAGAAAGCAAGATGCAAATAGCAAAAAAAACACCCCTACTGAAGAATAAACTAATAACCAATCCATTAAATGTACTTAACTTTTAACAACTAATATATTCACTAAAAATTGCATTTCAAGTTCAAGTTTTGACTTGTTTTATATTAATTGCTACTATGCATAACGATTAAAATGATTAATTTATGCACCCTATACTATATTTAGTTAATATGCTACTTGATATCTACAGTTTTATTTTATTTTCTTGGTTAATCTTAAGCTGGCTCATTGGGTTTAATATTGTTAATCGATATAATCAAGTAGTATATAGTATTATTACTGCTTTAAATAAAATTGTATCTCCTCCGCTTAATTTTATCAAAAAGTATGTACCGTCATTTTATGAGGTTGATATTGCTCCATTTTTGCTACTGATATTGATCCATTTCGTTAAATACACTATATACTACTATGCGAAGTAAGCTGCTTACATACGTGAGGTTAGTCATACCTTTTGCCTTTGCAACTTTTCTTCTTTTATCAATTTTGAGCTATGATAACACTGATCCTTCGTTTAACACAGCAACAAATAAGAAAGTACAAAACATAACTGGGATTTTTGGTTCGTATGTTGCAGATATATTTATCCAGTTTTTAGGTTTAGGTAGTATAACAATACCACTTGCTATCATTTTATTTATTCTTCATACAAAAAAAAACAAGTTATATACTATACTTAATATCTCATTATTCACACTTAGCCTCTGTGCTATACTTTCGAAGTTATCTTTGATTGTAATTAACAGGTATAGGCATGGTGGAATAATTGGTAATATGTTTGTTGCTTATCCTTATTATGCTTTGATAAGTGTAATTCTCATTAGTATTGTTGGTATAATTGGCTGGCAGCGTGTAGTAAAATCTACAGTTTTTTTATATCACCATATCTGCAAACTAAAATTAATGTATGAATTTTATGATAATACAACAGATAAGGATACAGAATCAAAACCTATAAAAATAGAAGCAGAACCAATCAAACAATTAAAAAATGATTTCATAACAGATAAATTATATGTTAATGAATTAAAATTTGATGATAAATTTAAATTTGACAGTAAGCAAAAAAGTGAATTTATCTTTCCAGATACAGATTTGCTATCCAAATCAGAGAGACAAATCAGCAAGAAGCTAGATGAATCTGAAGGTAAACAAACGCTATCCCTCTTAGAGCAAGTACTGAGTGATTTTGGTGTACAAGGGCAAATTATCAACGTTCGCTATGGCCCTGTTGTTACTTTATATGAGCTTGAACCACAAGCTGGAACAAAATCATCGCGAGTAATTGGTCTTGCAGAAGATATAGCTAGATCAATGAGTGCACTATCTGCACGCATTTCTATTATTCCTGGTCGTAATGCAATGGGGATAGAGCTGCCAAATAAAAATAGAGAAATAGTTTTATTACGTGATTTGCTTGAAACTGATGAATACAAAAATTCAGGGCTAAAACTACCTATAGCACTTGGCAAAAGCATTAATGGTGAGCCAGTTATTGCGGATCTCACAAAAATGCCACACCTTTTAGTTGCCGGCACTACAGGTTCTGGTAAATCAGTTGCGATAAATACCATGATTTTATCGCTAGTATACAGGTTAAGCCCAGACCAATGCAAGATGATAATGATTGATCCTAAGATGCTGGAATTATCCATATATGATGCGATACCACATCTTATATCTCCAGTTGTGACAGAACCTAAAAAAGCTATTGTTGCCTTAAAATGGGTTGTGAAGGAAATGGAGTCTCGTTATAAAATGATGTCTTATGCTGGAGTGAGAAATATTATTGGCTACAACGAAAAAATTACAGAGGCCTTAAGTAGAGGACAAAAGCTTGAATATAATGTTCAAGTTGGTTTTCACCCAGACACGAGCGAGCCTTTATTTGAAAAAACACCAGTAAGAATGGAAGTTTTTCCTTATATAATTGTTATTGTCGATGAAATGGCAGATCTTATGCTCGTTGCCGGCAAGGAAATTGAATCTTCTATTCAACGGTTAGCTCAAATGGCACGCGCTGCAGGAATTCATATTATCATGGCGACTCAGCGCCCATCAGTAGATGTAATTACAGGTGTAATAAAAGCAAATTTTCCTACCAGAATCAGCTTTGCCGTAACTTCAAGAATTGATAGTCGCACAATTTTGGGTGAGCAAGGGGCAGAACAGTTACTTGGTATGGGAGATATGCTTTATATGTCAGGTGGCAGTAAAATTAAGCGTATACACGGCCCTTTTGTCAGTGATAAAGAAGTACAGGATATCGTTGATCACTTAAAGTCTCAGGGTAAACCAGAATATATGGATGAGATTACTAAAGATGATGAAAGCTCTTCATCAGTAGATGAGGATGATAGTGAAAGTGATGAACTATATAGACAAGCAGTATCTGTAGTGCTAGAAGATAAAAAAGCTTCAACTAGCTATATACAACGTCAACTTAGAATAGGTTATAATAGAGCTGCAAATATTATTGAACGCATGGAAAAGGAGGGGATAATTAGCCCTCCAAATCACTCTGGAAAAAGATTTTTAACTAAACATTAACAAAAATTTTGATATAGTTTAAAATTAACTTTAAGTGTTGGGGATATGGTTATGAATGATAAAAAGTTACTTTTAGGTTTTGCTGCCGTGGTTTTTCTTTTGACAACTTTATCTGAGATATCTAGTTTTGTAGTTTCAGCTCTCTGTGCAATTATGGCAATACTAGTTGCTATGGCTGCAATTGCAGCTATAAAAGCAGCAGTAGTAGCAGCAAAAACAGCTATAACTGGAAATTTAAGTATAAAAGAAGAAAATAGAAAAATAGCAGTAGCAGGAAGAATTGTTGCTTTAGGGGTAGCTGTTATGAGTATGGCTACAGCAGCACTTGCCGTGTTTACAGCAACAAGTATAGGTACAGCTGGAATATTTGCCATTCCTATGATAACTGCTTTATATTTATATAATTATAAAAAAGAGGAAGCTGTAGTTGAAAAGGAAACTACAGTGGAAAGTAACAATAATGAAACTGTAAAAGGCAATGAAACACCAGAACCTGCAGAATGTAGGCATAAAGGAAGTATGCTGCCAGCTAATATCGAGCGCTCTAACTGATGTTAATGATAATTTGCTATATGGGTTAGGTGATGGTATAGGTAACTGTGCACACAGCCTATATAATAAGATGCAACCAATTTTTGCGCGAGTACCAAATAAGCATGAATTTTAAAATGGTAATATTTTTTATATCTTACCTGATAGGTTCAATACCGTTTGGTTTAATCCTCACCAGAATGAATGGGGTAGATATAAAGAAAGTAGGTTCAGGTAATATCGGTGCAACAAACGTACTGAGAGCAGGCTCAAAGAAGATGGCAGCTATAACTCTACTTTTAGATAGCCTTAAAGGATTTATAGCAGTATACGCAACGCAAAATATTTATCATGACCATACTTCTTTAGCTGCAATTGCAGCTATTTTAGGGCATATATTTCCAATATGGCTAAAATTTAAAGGTGGAAAAGGTATTGCAACAACAATAGGAGTATTGCTAGCAATAAACTTATATGTTAGCGCAATATTTATTGGTACATGGGCTATAGTTTTTATAACTTTCCGCTACTCTTCACTTTCTTCACTGATTGCTATTTCAGTTTCAACAATGGCATCACTTTTCTACTTTAAAAATGCATTAGTAGTGTTAATTGTAGCCACACCGCTAATAATAATACGGCACCATGGAAATATAATTAGGCTGATAAAAAGAGAGGAACATAAATTTTGTGCAAAGAAAGTTAATTAGCTAGCTCACTAATTTTCTTGTATAACACATCATAACCTACTGCGCCAGAAAACAAATTATCACCTATTATTGTAACTGGGATTCCATTTATACCTAAATCATTTGCTAATTCCCTGCTTTTCCCAATCATGACATCAATTTTATCAGCATTTTCGTTTAGGGAATTATCAAAATCATGATTATCAATTGCTATACTCTTGATTATCTCATAAATAGCATCATCAGTAATAGGATTACTATAGCTTAAAGCAGCATCATAAAAGTCTAAATACCTATTATTATCAATGAAATATACTGCTAAAGCAGCTCTTGTTGCTCTTAGTGAATTATCACCAAGTATTGGCAGATCTCTAAACACATATTTTACCGCACCATCAGCAATAAGCTGTTTTACATCATCTTTCATTTTTTTACAGTATCCACATGCATAATCAAAGAACTCAACTGCTACTACCTTGCTATCTTTATTCCCTACAGTAGGATAAGAAAAATCTAGCAGCTCATTTTCGTAAACCTTTATTTGTTCTTTTACTTCATTACTTCTTACTTCATTATTTTTCTTTTCATTATCTATTTGCCAACGGATTATAGAATCTAAAATCTTACTGGGATTGTCACTGATATAATCATCTACTATCTTCTCAACTGACTCCTTATTAAGCGATTTTTTATTTTGCGTAAAAAATCGATCACTTATTATTGGTAAGCTTGCTACACCTACTATTATCCCTAATAAAAGTAATATTCTTAACATAACTATTATTTGTATTTAAGTTGATAATATAACAGTAAAAATATAAAATTCAAATATTGTTTTGCACCTAAATCGCTATTCTAGTTAAGATATATACGAAGTATTGCTAAAAAAATTAACCAATGATATAACTATAGACATGAGTACTGTAGCCTTTCCTTCAAATTTGTTTGAAGATCCAAAAAAAATAAAAATATACAATTTATCAAGAGAATGGTTAAGATTTGCTATTTATTTCGCTTCTGTAGCTTTTCTCGTCATTAGAATAGCATCGCAATTTAATAAGAATGGAGAGAAAAAGGATATTATCCTTGCTCAGATCTCTTTGATATTATTAATGTCGTCAATGTCAATAATAATTTCATCAATTACCCTGTTTCGTTTTTTTTGTGATAAGAAATATAAAGAAGGTACAAGAAAAAGGAGGCAAGCAGGCAATTGGATTGCACTCATAAGTAGTATTGCTACCATAGTACAAGTCGCAAGCTCAATTATCATGTTTGATATCTCTTCAAAAGAGAATAGCAATGTTACTTTAAATACAATATCTATCTTTATCGGAACATTAATGAGTGTATTGACACTCTATTTTATAGCTTTACCATGCAAGGAATATGACTGCAATTTTAGTAAAACTCAAAGCGAAAAGGAAGAAGATAAAAAAAAACAGGAAAAATATTACAAAGAGCAAAAAATACATAAAAAGGTCATAAAGGTTTTATGGGCAATGCTTATATTAGAACTAATTAATGTTGTACCTAAAGTAATTGATCTTTTAGAAAAGAAAGGTAGCTTTATAATAGAAAATGTAACATTCAATTTAGGTGACAACGTTACTTATTATTTTAACTTTAGTACAACAATCAGAATTTTATGTGCAATAATAATGATGGGGTTGAGTACTTATCGTATGGTTATAGAACAAAATAGTGAACTAAGCGATGTAAATATCACTCAAGCAACCGATCAACAATTAGATATCCATTGATGATACAATTTAAGTTTTATAGTTTAATATATGTTTTTGTTTTAATACTATAATGAGCAATAAGTTAAATTACTACATTACTAGCTGCCTGGTAGCATTATTATTTATAGCAATATTGTATATTATACAGCCAATATTATCTCCACTTGCAGTTGCAGCAATTGTAGCATATTTACTTAACCCTTGTATAAATAAACTAGAAAAATATAAACTACCACGATCTTGCTCGGTATTGTTTGTATTACTTACTTTTTTAATGTTATTTTTAGCTTTTTTAGTCATAGTTGCTCCCATTGCGTATGTGCAGCTGATTTCCCTATCAAGATTTTTAATTAATGAAAAAATGCCATTTATTAAAGATCAAATCATGCCTGCGTTACTAAAAATATATGAGGATATGACTAGCCTCAGTGATGCAGTTAACATGATGAACAATCTGCCAGAGAATTTATTTGAGAGTCATACTATAATAACATTTCTTAGCTCGATATCTAAAATCATAAAAAGTCTGATAACAAATGCTCTTAGTTCAAGCATTGATTTAATCAATACGTTGGTGCTCGTATTCATTACCATTATTTTGTTATTTTATATGCTATATGACTGGCCTTCAATAATTAGAAGTATCAATAGTCTAATACCTATATCTTATCGCGAAATAGTTAAGGGTTATTTTATCCAGATTGATTTGCTAATATCAGCATATCTTAGAGGTCAAGTTAGTGTCTGCCTGATAATGGCAATATTTTATTCTATTGGACTTAAGATATTAAACATGAATTACTGGCTACTAACTGGCCTAATCTCTGGCATTATGACTTTTATACCATACATTGGTTCTCTGTCATGTACAATGCTTGCATTACTCATCGCAATATCACAATTTGATACTTTATTTATGTACTTTGCAGTTCTATCGCTTTTTATCATTGGACAAGCAGCAGAAGGTATGGTAATCACCCCATTTTTGATAGGCAAAAAAGTAAAACTCCATCCTATCTGGATTATTATCGGCATGACAATTTGTGCCTCACAGATTGGATTTTTAGGTATACTGTTTTCTATCCCTATTACTGCAATTTCTTGCGTTTTTATAAAGGCTATTGTAAATAGCTATATCAGTAGTGAGTTTTATAATAAAAGCAAATGCAGTTAAGCCTTTTTGAACATCAAGAAAGCCATGCTTATGAAGATTATATAATTCTAACAGGAAATAAACATGCCCATGACTTCATAGTAAATGATAAAACGTGGAACTGTTTAATTTTGTATGGTCCTTCTGGTTCAGGCAAAACTCATCTTGCTCATATCTGGCAGAAATTAAATAAAGCTATTTTTATTAATCTCAATAATTTTGTTGATGCTGTAAATTCTAGCAATGCCTTTATCTTGGAAGATATAGAAAAAATCCAAAACGAGGTGCTGTTTCTACATTGCTATAATTACGCAAAAGAAAATGGTAAAAAGTTACTTTTAACTTCATCACTAATACCTAATGCCCTGGCCTTTAAGCTCAATGATTTAAAATCAAGGATACTATCTACAATCAGTGTAGGTATCACATTGGAAAGTGAAGAATTATTTAGGCTTTTGCTAATAAAACAATTAACAGATAGGCAGCTACAAGTTAACCCCAGGATAATTGATTATATATTAACACAATCTGAACGTTCATTTGAGAGAATAAAGCATATCGTTGATACAATTGATAAAAAATCAGTGTATAGGTCTACTGGTATAACAATACCTTTTGTGCGTTCTGTATTAAACCTTGGTGATTCTCAAAACCTTTAACTTGAGTATAGGAATTTTTAATTTGACATTTTAATATTTCTTTTGCCTTCTCTATTGCATAAATTAAGTTGGCTTCTTCCTTTGTCTTATCCTTAATGTTAATTACACGCGAATGTGAATTTGCTGGAAATGTAACTAAACTTACTTCCCACAAATCTACTTTATTTAAGGCTCTCACACCCGTTTTTTGATCAATGTCATACTGCAAAGGCACATAGCCAATTGATAAAGAATCAATTGTACCAGACTTTAGCATTACATATGCTTCTCTTGCTTTTTGTAGGTCCAGCAGCAGGTTTGCTACTATATAAAGACCAACTTTATTTTCGTTGATTTCCAAAATATTGCCAATTGGCTCATCGTGTTGATGTTGCCACAATAACTTTATCCTGCCAGCTTTTTTCAATATAGTTTCTGTAAATGCTCCTGGTAATATTACATCATCTTGCTCATCAACAATATTGAATACACTCGCATAGCCAGAGAATATGCCGTTCTCTCCAATGCTCTTAAGTGATAATGCTGAACTGAAAAACTTCTTATTCATTTTCCTCATTTTGTAAAAATATCATTTATCTATAACGTCACCACCTGGTATTTTGGGTAAACCAAATGCCTCTCTCTTTTCATTAAGGGTCATAAAACTTGCATTTTGTACATACTGCCAGAGTTTCTGTCTTTTCTCTATCAATATTTCTATTGCGTCTTTATCATATGATAAACAAAGATCATTACCAAATTTAGGTACCAACCATGAATTAAAGTGACCAATAATATTCTCAAGCGTTGGCAGTATCGTTTGTTCCCATAAGGATAAGCGAGCCTCAATTAGGTTGCTATAGGTGTTATCTCCCGGAATTCCAAGTAGCTGTGGTGGTACCCCAAATGCTAGCGCAATATCACGAGCTGAGCTATTTTTGGATTTAATGAAATCCATATCTTTTGGTGATAAACTCATTTCCTTCCAATCTAACCCTCCTTCTAGCAGAATTGGTCTTCCTACATTCTTTGAACCTGTATAATACGATTCTATTTGTTCTTTAAGACGCATGTACTGTTCAGAACTTAAATGTCCACCACTGCCATCTTTCGCAGATTGCACAATTAATGCACCACTCGGTCTTGCCCCATTTTGTAGCATTGCCTGATTCCAAGCTCCAGCTTGATTATGCTGATCTATACTATATGCTGCAGCTTCAATAGGTGATAGCCCATACAAATCATTTAAGGGATTAAACGTTTTAAGATGCAATATATTTGAACAACCAGTTAATTTGTCCACTTTAAAGTTATAGCTACTGCTTCCTACTTTATATCGGTAAATATATGGTATATTGCCTTTATCAGGTATTATCTCTACTCTATCTGGACGTAGTAGATACAATTCCTTGGGAACAGCATTTTTACTATTTTGTGATTCAATCATCAATATGTATGAGTTGCCGCTAATTAATCTATAAGTCACAATACCTTCAATAAATTCTGATTTAGAAAGCGTAGGATTTGGGGTATTTAGTAATTTAAGTAAAGGGTGAGATTTAATTTGGGATTTTCCATCGTTTGTTATGTGGTTTAAAATAAGTGGAATTGAAGCCACAGCAGTTGCAATCATATGTATTGCTCGAAAAGCAATTACGTTTTTAACATATCCCTCTTCAGCAAAACTAAAATAACTACGTCCACTCCAGGAAGGTTCGGTAATTACTTGCAATGCAGAATAAAAATGAGGAATTCTACTTTTTTTCTTTAGGATGTTAAGTATATTAAATTCTACCATATTAATTTCTAATAAATTACTTATTTAAAGCTTATTAATATGGCTAGATTAGCAAAAGCAGTTTTATAATACGTAACAGCCTAAAACTGCTCCCCATCACAAATTTTTCCACTTCTAAATTGCACAGATTCAGACTCTGAAGAAAAAGACACTGATGGTAACAACTTATTACCATCATCTGCCATCCTACAATCACGAGCTCTCCTTTTGGATATATAGCTACAACATTTCATAACCATACTAGTGATACAACAAAATAAAATGAATAATGGTATTAACATAATCAAAGGTATTGTATAATCTATTTTAATTGCATTTCCTATACTAATAGAAGGTATACTAGTTGAGTGAGGATAAGCCGTACTATTATATTGCACCATAAAACTATCATACGTTGTTAATGATTGTTGGAAGGAAATGCTATGAGTTGATCGCTTATAGGTCATTTTAGGCTTGTGCTGAATTAAATCTCTTTTTGCTTTGCTCGCAGCACTACCCTTTATATCTAGGCACTCCTTTAATATAGTATCAAAAGTATAATCATTACTTAAGTATTGTTCCAACGTCTTACAAAAGATATAAGAATATTTTTTATCATGTATATAATTTTTTATATGTTTTATCATTTCATTCTTACCCCAATTCAATGTATTTTTACTATATAAGTAACTATCTTGTTCCGAGGATGACTTTATAAAAAGAGCAGTGTGATGATAGAAACGATTACATTTCCCTTTCTCCTCCATATTAGTCATTACAGTACTGAAAGGTAGTATAGAATTTTCGTCATTACAATATTTAGTATCAATAGGAAATGATGCAAATAAACCATCAATAAAGATGTAATATAATTCTTCTAGCTCTTTTTTATGCATAATTATACCTAATATAATTTTATACTAGTTATAGTATATAATAAAAAACAGCTGTCAAAAAAAATTGATACCAAAATATATTATTGGTCATATTAGCTTCTTATTACAAATAGTGGATATCTACTTTAGCCCTATCACTATGATTAAATTAGCAAAAGCAGTTTTATTGCATCTATTTATGATTATACATTTGCGATTTTTCAAATGCATTTTCAATAACTCTTAAGCTATCATAATCGGTAAAATCTAGCTTTAATGGGGTTATAGTAATAAAGCCTTTGCTTACTATATCTACATCACCACTACCTATGAGCACACGATCTCCGCGTATAACATACGAATTGTTATCACCAATACTTTCTATACAACTTGCATTACTATCCATTTTGTACTGTCCTTGTTCGATAAATCTTATTCCCAGCACTTCTTCTGCAGGGAAATTAACGTTAATTACTGTACTTTTAGACCAACCAGTAGCTACTAATTTACTTATAATATTAGGTGCAAAATTTTTTGCAGACTCCCATTTTATTTTAGAACGGTCACTGCTATACATTTGACTTAAAGCAATAGATGGAATTAAAGATGTTGCACCTTCCATAGCAGCAGCAATAGTGCCAGAATAGCTAACATCATTACCAACATTTAATCCATGATTTATACCAGATAAAATTAGATCTGGTTTTTTATCCATAATTCTGTTGAGTGCAAGAATTACACATTCTGCAGGCGTACCATCTACAGTATATTTTCTCTCTCCCAAACAATTAACTTGTATTGGCTTTCTTAGACTTAAAGAACGACTGCAGCCGCTCATATCAACGCTTGGAGCTACTATCCATATCTCTGAAACAAATTTTAGCTCAGATACTATCTCATATAATAAGGTTATCCCAGCACTGCCAAAACCGTCATCATTAGTGAGTAAAACTTTCATACTGCTTAAATCTCTGCTATATTTTCCATATATATTACTTTACAAAGTACATTAAAAAACAATAAAGATGATAAGCAAATCACACTTAGTTAAAAAGGTTTTTAATTCAATTGCAGATCACTATGACATTATGAATGATGTGATGAGTTTTGGTCTTCATAGATTATGGAAGAAAAAGATGGTAAGCATCATGCATGTAAACCAAAACTGCAAGTTACTAGATGTTGCTGGCGGGACAGGTGACGTAGCGCTACAAGTAATAGAAAAAGAGCCAACAACTAGCGTAACAGTGTGTGATATAAATTACAAAATGCTGAAGAACGGACGTGATAATGCAATAAATAAGAATAAGCTTTCTTTGCAATGGTGTTGTGCTGATGCAGAGTATCTTCCATTTGATGATAATCAATTTGATTACTATACTATAGCGTTTGGCATACGTAATGTCTCAAATAGAAAAAAAGCTCTGCAAGAAGCATATCGAACATTAAAGCCAGGTGGAAAATTCATCTGTTTAGAGTTTGCACCTATGTGTTATCAAAATAAAATATTTACTAAATTATATGATTTATATTCATTTAACATAATTCCTAAAATGGGAAAATTAATTGCTAAAGATGAAGAATCATATAAATATTTAGTAGAAAGCATTAAACAATTCCCTACTCAATTGCAGTTTAAAAATGAAATTGAAGAAGTAGGTTTTACCAATACAAGCTTTTGCAATATGAGCTGCGGTATCGCAACGTTATACTTTGGATACAAAGTTTCATTTTAACTTATTATTGCCTTTTACAGGTTAAATTTAGTACCCTTATAATAATTTTTATTTTATGTCATAAAAATCAAGTTTTTATGACACATTGCCCTACACTCTTCGATAATATGCATTCGTAATTTAAACTAATATGTACTCTGCATGGGTTAAGATTGATGGTTGCTGTGCATCAAATGAGTAATAATAATCATGAAAAAAACCATTATCGCTACCAACTTCATTCGCATGATATGTGTGCTCATCACATTTTCCTGTTAGCAAACAGTCTTGATACAATATAATAGTTTCCACAAACTTATAAAAAGCATCTTCAATATCCTGATCTGACGACATTTTGTCATATGCTCTTTCTAAACCAGTATAACCATATCCATAATCCGACTGTATTGCGATAAGCTCTTTATAATATTCTTTTATATACTGATTGAGGAAAGTAAGACGAGATAAAGAATTTTCCTTTACCTCTTCATAGAATTGATCAAATTTTTGATCAAAATCTCCTTTTGAATTTAAATCATGAAATTTTTGCAACATATTCAATCCTTGGTAAATTATACAATATGATTATTATATTAATAATTAACAAAAGATGTCAACTTAAATTTCGTTTAATTATTGACTTGATGCAATTAACTAACTTTAATAATAAAAGTTACTTTTAACTTTAAGGATGAATTTCTTTTTTTATTGCTTCTCCTTATTAACTATAATATCAGCAATTTTTGTAGTATGTACAAAAAACCCCGTGCATTCAGTATTGTCGCTCATATCTGCATTCATTAGTTCAGCAGTGCTATTTATTTTACTTGGTGCTGAACTTGTTGCCATGGTTATGGTAATTGTCTATGTTGGCGCCGTGGCAGTTTTGTTTTTATTTGTTGTGATGATGCTTGACATAGATTATGTTAGGTTACGTCAAGGTTTTGTTAAGTATTCATTCATGGGGATTGTGTGTTCATCTGCATTTCTTTTCAGTGCATGGTATACAATCAAAAAATCCAAAAGTTTAATTGCGCAAGTAATGCATAATAATGTTAGTAATGTGGCTGCAATTGGTAATGTGCTTTATACTGATTATATGTATGCTTTTCATCTGTCAGGAATATTGCTACTTGTTGCAATTGTTGGAGCAATTGCTCTTACGCTACGAAATAGAGAGGGAGTGCGCAAACAAAGTTCGAGTAAGCAACTTATGCAATCCTCATCACTAAAAATTGTTAAAGTTAAAACCAAAGAAGGTATAGAATGGAAGTCTTAACTTTGAATCATTTTCTCATTCTTGCAGCTATTCTTTTTACAATTGGAATATGCGGGATCTTTATTAATCGTAAAAGTATTATTAACATTCTACTTTCAATTGAACTTATGCTCCTTGCAGTTAATATTAACTTAGTTGCTTTTTCTGCTTATATGAACGACATAGTAGGGCAAATATTTGTTATGTTTATACTAACTGTTGCAGCAGCAGAATCAGCTGTGGGCCTCGCAATTTTAGTTGTACATTACAGAAATAGTGGCCATATAGATGTTGAAGATACCAGCTTAATGAAGAAATGATTAGCATAGAAACATTTGTCGTATTCTTACCGTTTATAGGAGCAGTGCTTTCTAGCTTGAGGAAAAATGCATTTTTTAGCCAAGTTGTACCAATAACTTTGGTTGCCATTTCTGGCTTGTTGTCGTGGTATTTGTTTATCACTTTTTCTCAAAATAGCACCATAGACCTTTTTTCATGGATTGCAGTCGGTAGCTTAAAAATAAACTGGGCATTAAATATAGATAGGCTTACAACTATAATGTTTATAGTGGTTACAACTGTTTCCACAGTAGTGCATCTGTACTCTACAGGCTATATGGAACACGATAAAGGAAAGTCGAGGTTTTTTTCTTATCTTTCGCTGTTCACTTTCTTTATGCTAATACTTGTTACAAGTAGTAATTTCCTTCAGCTTTTTTGTGGCTGGGAAGGGGTAGGTTTATGCTCTTACTTACTTATAGGTTTTTGGTTTGAGAAATATTCAGCCAGCAAGGCAGCTATGAAAGCTTTTGTTATCAATAGAGTAGGAGACTTTTTCCTGCTTGTAGGCATAATTTTAATATACTGTACATTTAATACACTTGATTTTATAGAAGTATTTGACAGAGCCTCTCTAGGAGGTTTTCCTATAGTAGGAGTGCTTGGTATTAAGTTAAGCACAATACACATAATATGTATGTTACTATTTATTGGTTGCATGGGAAAATCTGCACAAATTGGTCTGCATACATGGCTTCCTGATGCAATGGAAGGTCCAACACCAGTTTCTGCTTTAATCCACGCAGCAACTATGGTAACAGCCGGGGTGTTTCTTGTAGCTAGATGTTCGCCATTATTTGAATTATCTTATATAGCTAGAGAAGTTATGATAATCGTTGGCTCCATAACTTGCTTCTTTACGGCAACAGTTGCAATTGCTCAAAATGATATCAAAAAAATCATAGCTTACTCAACATGTAGTCAATTGGGATATATGTTTATAGCTTGTGGCAGTTCTGCATACAATTTAAGCATCTTTCATCTTATGACACATGCATTTTTTAAAGCTTTGCTTTTCTTATGTGCTGGCAATGTTATTTATGCAATGAATCATGAGCAGGACATTCACAAAATGGGTGGATGCTACAAAAAAATACCTTTTACTTATGCACTTATGTGGATAGGGTCATTAGCACTTACAGGTATATTTCCACTTGCTGGATTCTACTCAAAAGATTTAATTATTGAAAATGCATACAGCATAAGTAAATTTGCATTTGTAACTGGTATCTTGGTTGTTTTTCTCACATCACTTTACTCGTGGAGATTGATGTTTTTGGTATTTCACGGTAAAGAGAAAAATAATAAAATTCACAAGTTACCAAAAATTATGCTTTTGCCTTTGCTTGTACTTGCATTTGGCTCAATTTTCTCTGGTGTATGGGGAGAATTATCAATAACAGATGCTTCTTTTTGGCAAGGCAGCATATCGATAACAAGCAGCGAGCACAGTGTACCTATATATATAAAATTATTACCAATGTTGTTTAGCTTCTTGGGAATGTTACTTGCATATTTGCTCTACATAAGAAATTCATTTAAAAATATAAACAATAAATCTCTAGTGAATTTTTTACACAATAAATGGTATTTCGATGAAATATATGAGTATCTATTCGTAAGACCAATAAGGTTTTTTGCCATAATTTTATGGAAGTTTTTTGATGTAAAAATTATAGATTCTTTAGGCATAGGTGGCATTGTTGCACTTGCTAAACATAGTTCAACAAATAGCTTAAAATTACAAACTGGTCGTATATTTGACTATGCTGTTATTATGGTTTTTGGTTTTATAATTAGTATATTTTATATAATTTTTCGGGTTTAAATAGATTGTGCTGTTTATAATGATGATCAGCCCTTTGCTTGGGGCGCTTTTACTATTGCTTGCGAGATTTAATAACAATTCTCTATACGTAAAGTTTTTGCCACTCTTTTTTTCTACAGCAACTTTCTTAATCAGCATTGCAATTGCAGCTCAGTTTGATCATCACATAGAGAATTTTCAGTTTATTGAGCAACTAGGCAGCAATGTTTTACTTGGGATTGATGGCATTTCACTGCCTCTTGTTTTACTTACTACACTACTGTTCCCTTTGTGCATTATATATAGCTTGAAGCTTAACCTCTCTTATATAAAAGCATATATGGCACTGTTTTTATTGCTTGAAAGCCTGGTGATCGGCTTTTTCATATCTCTTAATATGATAATGTTTTATATATTATTTGAAGCTGTTTTGATGCCAATGTTTTTAATCATCGGCATATGGGGAAGCAAAAATAGAGTATATGCTGCATTTAAACTATTTCTCTATACATTTGCTGGTTCCTTATTGTTTTTAGTGGCTGTGATATACATATACGTTACTTACTCCACAAGTAATATACAGGAGCTTATGAGCTTTTTACCTAAGGCTAGTTTTAACGTACAAAAGTGGCTCTGGCTTGCACTATTTATATCATTTGCTGTTAAAATTCCTATGTTTCCTTTTCATACATGGCTGCCTGATGCTCATGTACAAGCGCCAACTGCAGGATCTGTAATTTTAGCTGGCTTACTTATAAAAATGGGAGCATATGGGTTTTTAAGATTCTCATTACCTATGTTGCCTAATGCAAGCTTATATTTTGCCAATTTTGTTATTGCATTGAGCATAATAGCAGCTATATATGCATCTTTGGTTGCGTTTGCACAAAAGGATATAAAAAAACTAATAGCATATTCCTCTATAGCACACATGGGATTTGTTACTGCTGGGATTTTTTCTTTTAATGAAGAAGGTATATCTGGTGCTATCTTTCAGATGATAAGTCATGGTATAATCTCTGCAGCACTATTTTTATGCGTTGGCATGCTCTACAGTAGAACAAATACTTTAAATATAACCAAATATGGCGGAGCGGCATCTACAATGCCTTTGTTTTCTTTGATGTTCGTTTTATTCTCCATGGCAGCTATAGGTCTACCAACTACTTCCGGTTTTGTAAGTGAGTTTTTATGCATACTTGGGCTATTTAAAAGCATTAAATTTGCTGCAGCACTTATTGCAACTGCAACTATTCTTAGCGCAGTGTACATGCTTTATCTTTGCAAGGGTGTTATATGGGGCGTAAGTACATCTTCTTTACTGACAAAAGACATAAGTAAAATTGAGCTTTTTGTTTTGCTGCCTTTGGCTATTTTAACTTTACTTTTAGGAATCTATCCAACCTCTTTACTTATGTACTTAAAACCAGCTATAAGTAAGTTATTAACTATAATTTTATGAATAATTTTCTATATATCATTCCAGAAGTATTCCTCGCCTTATCATCAATGATACTGTTGCTCTTTGGTAAGGTCATCAATCGTAATGCAGCTTACCTAGCTGCATTTGCGTGCGCAGTAATTACAATAACTATTGCTGTTTTTACTTATAAAAGTGGTCAGATTCTCATCTTTAATTCGCTACTAAAATTAAACCTGTATACACATCTAGCACAAATCTTAATTTTAATCTTAGGAGCAATTATTCTGCTCATGCTGCTTTTCTCAAAGTATGATTATTCTTATGAATTTCCAGTAATAATCTTATTTTCTCTATTTAGCATGATGGCGATCATTGCAGCAAATGACCTGATTTCATTTTATTTAGCGTTTGAACTGCAAAGCATCACTCTATATGTGCTCGCATGTTTTGAAAGAAAGTCGGTCTACTCATCTGAAGCTGGGGTGAAGTACTTCACTCTTGGCGCTTTATCATCTTGTATAATGCTTTATGGAATGTCTTTAATTTATGGTTATACAGGAAAAACAAACTTCACTGATCTAGCAGTGTTTTTTAGTAATTATGAGACACTTGGAGCAGTTTTAGGGGTAATGCTAATTTTACTTAGTATATGCTTTAAAATATCCATTGCTCCCTTTCACTTATGGGCTCCTGACGTCTATCAAGGATCGCCAACAATTGTCACAGCATTTTTTGCTATAGCCCCTAAAGCTACATTTGTAACTCTTTTAATTAGGCTTTTAAGTGAAGAATTTACTGGCATGATGCAGTACTGGCAAAATATTTTAATATTTGCAAGTATCTTATCAGTTGCAATATCTGCTTTTGGAGCTATGCAGCAGCAAAATTTAAAAAGGCTTTTTGCTTATAGTGCAATAGGACATGCTGGATATATGCTAATTGCAATTGCTCTAGGTACATCAGAAAGTATAACCAGTGCATTTATATATTTGATAATATATCTGATTTCTAATATAGGGTTGTTCTCATACTTGGTGCAAATTGATGATGATAATTGCAATATTGAGTGTTTAGCAGGACTTGGCAAAAAAAATCCTATAACTGCATTTAATCTTTCTATATTTATGCTGTCAATGGCTGGCATTCCTCCAATAGCTGGATTTTTCAGTAAGTTCTATGTATTATTGAGCTTAATTAAATTTGGTTTTATTAATCTGTCTATAATTCTTATCATACTAAGTGTGGTCGCGTGTTACTATTATTTGCGTGTTATAAAAGTAATATACTTCGATGAAGGCAAACACAAAAAAAGTGAAGGAAGTCGAGAATTGCTAATTCTTTCAACAATATCAATGATAATTAACATCTCATTCTTTGCATATGTAGAAAAGTTTAAAAAAATCATTTATTTATTAATTGGTCAAGCTATCTATTAGAAATGATCAACGGTTATCATTTATATCATTACAAAGAGTTGTCTAGTACCAATTTAGAAGCTATACAAATGGCAAAAAAAGGTGCACTTGATGGTACAATTGTACTTGCTGATGTGCAATCCAGCGGTAGAGGACGTCATGGTAAAGATTGGATTTCTCCTAAAGGAAATTTATATGCTAGTATAATAATTAGAGATAAAACTAATGTAACTCAATTGACTCATTTTACATTTATTACAGCAGTGGCGGTAGGCAATACTCTTCTTGCTCTATCAGCCAATTTAGATTTAAAGTATAAATGGCCTAACGATATATTGGTCAATAACAAAAAAATAGCAGGGATATTACTGGAAACTGAAGCAAATGCGAGTTGGCTAGTTATAGGGATAGGAATTAATATACTATCTTCCCCTGAATATGCAGTATCTTTAAGTCAAGTTTGTAATTTGAATATATCCAACTTAACTTTGCTCAAGGAGCTCATTAATAATTTTGACAGAATAAGGCAAAGGTGGCTATCAGAAGGATTTTTATCGATAAGAAAGATGTGGCTTGAAAGAGCCTATATGGTGGACAGCTCAATTAATATTAAAATAGGTAGCAATTTATATAGTGGTATATTTTCTGATATAGATCAAGAAGGAAGAATAGTGATAAGTACTCATGATAACAATTTAATTTCTCTTGAATCAGGTGAAGTTTTTTATTAAAATTATTTAACTTAAAAGGTTAACTTGTATGCATGATTGGTATGTAATTGCAGCTTATTTAATAAGTTTTATTTTAATTAGTGGAGAAGTCTTTTTTGTCTCATTCAAATACATGAAAAACAAAAAAACGTTAGAGCATCTAAGAAGAAATAATGAAAAAAAAACATAAAAGGCTCCTATTAATCACAATAATATTCTTTATATTAAATTTCGCGTTTTTCTTCATTTTAAGTAAACTCAAAGAAAATATTTCTTTTTTTTATACCGTAAGTGAAGCTATATCTTTACCTACAGATGATAAAGTAATTCGTATTGGAGGCATGGTAGTAGAAGGTAGTATTGATAAAGATAAAAATAACAGGTTTTTTTTTAAAATGACAGATTTTAACAATGAAATAAAAATTGAGTATAACGGTATACCACCAGCAATGTTTACTGAAAGCAATGGTGTTATAGTAAAGGGAAGAATAATTCACAATAATGTTTTTATTGCCGATGAGCTCTTTGCTAAACACGATGAAAAGTACATGCCTAAGAAATATAAATTTAGTTAATGTAAAATCAATACATTTATGATCTAATCATAATTGCAATTTTTAGCTTTATTATTGATATTTACATAATCTTGAAATATAATAATTAAAATTAGAGGTACATACTATGGATAAAGAAGTTGAAAAATTTACCCAGCAATACTTAGCTTCTTGCAAAGAGCATATTGAAAGGCTAGCAAATAATCCTGAGCTACTACAAAAAACTTTAGAGCCATTTATGAAGATTCAAGAGCAATATCTTTCAGGTAATAATTTGCCTCTTGAGTCAGATGAAGAAGATAGTGATGAAGGGTATAGTAGTGACATTGATGAATTAAAGAGTAAAGTTAAAAAATTAAATATAGAAGCTGCTAGATTAGGATATAGGATAGCTTTGATGAAACCAAAATCAAATGAGGAAAATAAGTAGCATTGGTAAAATATAAATTACTAAATGTTTTTTTAGCTAATTTGTATTTAAAAATGCTTCACAAAATATATCATGCAAATTAATCCCAATTTCTTTTTTTAGGTTGCTTGCAAATTCCTTAAATTTTAAAACAAACTCTTTGCATTTTTCTATCTTATTGATATCTTAATTTAAAAGCGGGGCGTAGCGCAGCCTGGGTAGCGCACTTGGTTTGGGACCAAGGGGTCGGGAGTTCAAATCTCTCCGCCCCGACGTTTTATTACACACACAACAGGAGCGTGATCAGAAGCATTATTGTGACCACGTAACTTATCATTGATATAGCATTTTTCTAATCTATCTGTAGCCTCTGGTGATAATAAAATGTGATCTATTCTCATCCCTCTATTTTTTTGCCACGAACCACCCTGATAATTCCACCAACTAAACTGTCTACTATCGGGATTTGCTATTCTAAATGCATCATTATACCCAAGATTACATAGAGCATAGAATTTCTCTCGCTCTTTTATACTAAAACAAACTTGATCATCCAGAGAATATAAGTCACGCACGTCAATTGCATGCGGAGCAACATTGTAATCACCACCTATAATTGTGATTTCCTCTTTTTTGAAAAGATCATGCAGATGCTGATACAAAGCATCAAAAAAGTGCAACTTATACTTGAATGCTTCAGAATCGATGCTTTGACCATTGGGTACGTAAACACTTGCAACTCTTAGGTTAAAGTTATTATATTCAATCAAGCACTCTAAATAACGAGCTTCTTCATTATCAATAATACTTGTTTTTAAGCTACCCTCAGCTACGTTATGTTTTGATAATATCGCAACACCATTTCTTGCTTTCTGCCCATGCACTATGCATTTATATCCTAGCTCTTCAATTTGCTCATAGGGAAATTGTTCATTTGTGCATTTGATCTCTTGCAGCAGCACGATATCGATTTCATCACTAACAATAAAATCACAGAGCTGATCAACTCTCTTACGTATCGAATTAACGTTCCAAGTGGCAATTTTTAGCATTTTAGCATAGACTCTACCATACTTTCTATGCCTAGATATATTTGATATACATCACTATCTTGCATATATGCAGGGCAAGAAAATATTTTATGTTTATTGTCAGCAGCTGACTGATTAGCTGAGCACTTGATATGCTTACCACCAAGCTTTTCTATGAGGCCATCGCTATTATCACCTATCGTTACTTCTATATCATGAGCATATCCTTTCAAAGCAGCAACAAGTACTGCTGGCGATATGCAAATTGCTCCTATAGGCTTTTTCGCTTTAAAAAACTCTAAAATTAAGTTTTGCAATTCTGGTAAAACACTGACGTTTTCCTGACTCACAGCAAAATCAGATAGATTTTTTGCCGCTCCATACCCCCCTGGAATAACAAGCATATCAAAGTCTTGCACTTTTGCTTTTTTGAGATCTTCTATATCACCTCTCGCAATTCTTGCAGCCTCCAATAAGACATTTCTTTTCTCGCCTGCTATCGCATCTTTTGTTATATGGTTTATAACTTCCTTTTGCTCTATATCAGGCGCAAAGAATTTCACTTTTACCTTATGTTTTTCAAGAGCAAGCAAGGCAAGAACTGCTTCTCTAATTTCCGTACCATCCATATGGCCGCAACCAGAGAGCACCATAGCTGCACTTTTTCCACTCATAACACTTCTCAATCTTTAATCATATGTAATTTTTATATTATGAATTTATTTTATCAATCTAAAATAATGTACACTGTCTATTGGTCTTTAGTAGTTCTAATGACAAATTCTCTAACTCATTACTTACGTCATAGCCTTGTTTGTCAAGGCCAAGCTCTTTTAGGTCTTCTGGGTTGTTGTAGTCAGCAGTACGATTACTGTAATTACGCTCATTATTTAATTTCACAGTTATTGGCAAATTTACTGCAAAATTAGATAACTCATTTAAAAGACGATGAGACCCATCATTTTCACCAAAACATTTTTCGCTACCTCCGCAATTTTTTAATGTATAATCAAATATAACTTCTGATGGAGATGGACACCCAATATTCTCTTGCTTTACGGACTGACTGTATATTTCTATTATATATTCAAGCATTATTTTGTTAAAAAATTCATTATTTTCATTAGACTTGGCAAAAAAGTTATTGAAATTATTAATATAGCCTTTTTCAAATCGGTAATTATAATTAAACCCCCTTTTGATCTTAATATCTCCTATTTCTCCAGTAATCTCAGTATCCATATCAAAATAAATACCACCTGTAATGTTGATCAGCGGTAACCTCATAAAATCACTTGTAGTCCAAAATCTGAATGATTTCATTTCTTCTCCCTCCTTATTACAAGCAGCTGATGAAAATCTCCATTTCAGTAAAGGATAAATCCGTTCATCTTGCTTATCAAGCTCCATCTTCATCTTTTTCTCATACACATCAATTTTAAAGAGGTTTTGAGTACTAGTATCTCTTTTTAACTCAACTCTTGTTTTAATATCATCAATGCTAATACTTTCCAAACTATCAATATTTTTCCTATTATCCTGTGGCAAGTGCTTCTCACTATAAACCAAAATTATATCTCTTGATTTATTTGTTTCTGCAGCTCTTTGTAAATTGCCAAAATATTTCGGTGGAGCATCACTACCAAACCAGATGAAGTATATTGGGAGGTTGTCTGAAACGACATTATTTGTATGCATATGTTTAATTAATAATATTAATTATATAATTAAAATGTTAATAAATCAAAAAAATTATTTAGTTTGAGAGAATTGATTTATCTTGCTTCTGCGTTTAATATTACTTTTTACACGGTAAGTTGTGAGTAAATTACGTGAGATAGTGCTTGATACGGAAACTACAGGTCTTGATATTGATTCTGGACATAGAATTATTGAAATGGGGTGTGTGGAGCTTATAAATAAGGTCCGTAGTGGGGTTGTTTTTCATGAGTATATAAACCCTTGCAGGGACGTTCCCTATCATTCGACAAAAATTCATGGCATTACAGACGAAATGCTCAAAGATAAACCAGTATTTGAAGAAATAGCACAAAAATTTATCGATTTTATCTCCGATAGTACACTCGTTATACACAATGCGGGATTTGACGTAAAATTCATCAATATGGAGCTTGGCAGACTAAATCATGACTCCATTTCTTCTAATCGAGTAATCGATACTTTAAGCATGGCAAGGAGAAAGTTTATGGGCTCTCCCGCTTCTTTAGATGCATTATGCAAACGTTTTAATATTTCATTGGAAAGCAGGGAAGTCCATGGAGCATTGGTGGATGCAGAACTGCTGGCAAAAGTATATGTTGAAATGACAGGAGGTCTACAAATTTCTTTCTTTCATAATGCAGAGCAAAGCAAAGAACAAACTACTGAAGAAAGTAACCATTCAATGAGTAAAAAATATCATGAGCCACGGAATTTCCCTCTCAGCCAAAAAGAAATTGATGCTCATAGAGAGCTTTTAAAAAGTATTAAAAATCCAATTTGGGTAAAAAGTAAACTTGCAAACTAAGATTGAATTTAATGGGTACACTAGTAATATCAGTAGTGTATTTGTTATACTTTTAAGTAATGGAAATAATAATAGAGAATAGGAAAGCTAGGTTTAACTTTTTTATCTTAGAGGAACTGGAAGCGGGAATAATTTTAATGGGCAGTGAGGTAAAATCACTCAGAGAGAAGCAAGTTAATTTATCTGATGCGTATGTTAGTGAAAAAAATTCAGAGATGTGGCTAAATAATATGCATATTTCAGAATATAAACCTGCAAACCGTCTTAACCATAGTCCCAAAAGAGCGCGCAAATTACTTTTGCATAAAAAGCAAATTAATAAACTAATTGGCAAAGTAAAAGAGAGCGGTATTACAATTATACCACTATCTCTATATTTTAATGACAAAGGAATAGCTAAAATGAAAATTGCTGTTGCTAAAGGTAAAAAACTTTATGATAAAAGAGAGACAATTAAGAAAAGAGATTTAGAAAGAGAAGAACGTAGAAATAATGCAATTTTTTAAAGAGATTCAGTCAGTTGTTCTTTGCATACTTGATGGTTGGGGAAATGGCAAGGATAGTAGATACAATGCTATCAGCAGAACAAATAAACCCTGCTGGGATTTTATTACTAAAAACTACCCAATGAGCAGTTTATCTACTAGTGGACTGGATGTTGGCCTTCCTCGTGGGCAGATGGGCAATTCAGAGGTTGGACACATGAATATCGGCAGTGGCCGAGTAGTGATGCAAAGCCTGCAGCGCATTAATGAAGGAATTGATAAAGAAAATAAAATTTTGTTGGGTTTTATAGATGATCTAAGCAAAAAAAACGGCACTTGCCACATTGTAGGCCTTGTATCTGATGGTGGAGTGCATTCCCATCAAAAACATATCTCTAAGCTTGCAAAAATTGCATCCAATGCAGGTATAAAAGTTGCTATTCATGCTTTTTTTGACGGCCGTGATACTTTGCCCAAGTCTGCTATAGAGCATATCACAACACTACAGAATGATATAAAGGGCCTTAGCAATGTTGAAATAGTTACAGCTTGTGGACGTTATTATGGCATGGATCGTGATAGCAATTTTGAGCGTATAGCTAAGGCTTATAACGCAATAGCATTTGCTCAAGGGATGCGTTGTGATAATGCCATCTCACTAATAAATGAGAGCTACAAAAACGGTGTTACTGACGAATTTATTGAGCCAGCAGTAATAGGTCATAACTATAGTGGTATAAACGAAGAAGATGGCATCTTAATTGCTAATTTTCGTGCCGATAGAGTCATTCAACTTGCAAACGCTTTACTTGGCAAAATAGAAACATGTAGGCTCGTAAAATTTTCTTCAATACTTGGGATGACAGAGTATAATGTAGGCATTCCGTGCCTATTTCCTCCTGCTGATTTTAACAATACACTTGGTGAAATTATGTCTAATCATGGATTTAAGCAGTTACGTATTGCTGAAACTGAAAAATATGCCCATGTGACATTCTTTTTTAATTGTGGTAGAAAAGACCTCTTTTCAGGAGAGGAGAGAGTGCTTATTCCATCGCCAAAAGTTGCAACCTATGACTTAAAACCAGAAATGTCTGCTTTTGAACTAACTGAGTCATTGGTAAAACATATCAATTCACAGGAATTTAAGTTAATAATAGCTAATTATGCTAACGCTGATATGGTTGGCCATACAGGTAATATAAATGCAGCTATACAAGGGATTGAAGCTGTTGATAAATGTTTAGCAAAAGTACTAGATGCTACTCAAAAAATAGGTAATACAGTGCTTGTAATCACAGCAGATCATGGCAATGCTGAAGATATGTTTGATGAGGACAGTTCTATGCCAAACACTGCTCACACGCTAAATCCTGTACCATTCATAATCTGCACAAATCCAAAAAAAGAAATAAAACTAAGGAATGGACGTTTATGTGATATTGCTCCAACAGTGCTAAGATTATTGAATATAGATAAGCCTATAGAAATGACAGGAGGTTCATTAATATCATAGTCTTAAGCTATGTAAACACTTGACTTTTTAATGACTTAATTTTACTTAACTAAAATAGTTAATTTAAAGTTATGGGGGTCATAAGGTTTGCAAGGGTCCTTAATAAATTTACAACAATCAGAGCGCATACGTGAGGGGGAAAAGATACTTAAACAAGGGTTGCAGCGTGACTCATATTACAGAGCAGAAGGTATAGGACTTATAGCAAATTTATGGCAAAAAAGTGCACTCAGAGTTGCTGTTTTATCTGTATTTATAATCCTTGGTGGTATAGTAGGGGGAGTTGTTTCAGGTTTAATAGTAAAAAATCTTTCAGAAAATTCATGGTGGATAATTTTGGGTACTGCATTAGGTTTTACACTAGGAATATTAGGAACAAGTGCACCATTTTATTGTAAAGAGATGTGTGCAGTCTTTAAAAAAGAAAATCGAGAAGTTATTTTATAGTTTTTTCAATTCAAAAAAATTCTTTATAAATTCTTTATAAATCCGTGTAATTTTGTATATATCATCTATAGCAACGTTTTCATCTATCTTGTGGGCAGTTTTATTCAGCAAACCAAATTCTACTACTGAACACATATCTTTAATAAATGCAGCGTCAGAAGTACCACCAGAAGTGCTGAATTTTGCATTAATTCCAGTTATTTTTTTAATAGAGTTAATCATTATATCAGTATACTGATTAGGAGTTACCACAAATACCTCTCTCCCCTTTTCCATTGATAATTCATACTTTTTTGTCACTTCAGAGCAGATACTATCTATCAGTGTAAATAAGGTATCTGGAGTATAATGATCATTATATCTTACGTTAAATCGTGCAGTTATAAGATCAGGTATTATGTTAGTAGTATCATTACCAACATCAATGGTTATAATTTCACAGTTTGAAGGATCAAAATATTCGCTACCACGGTCAGGCACAGAATCTTTTATTCTTTGCAGCATAAGCATCATTCTGCTGACTGGATTATCGGCAAATTGTGAGTAGGCAACATGCCCTTGTGTTCCATAGCATTTTAGATTAAAGTTTGCTGAGCCACGACTACCTATTTTTATAGTATCACCAAGAACTTCTTTGCTTGTTGGTTCTCCAACTATGCAATAATCTATTTCTTGCTGATTTTGCCTCATCCACTTCAAAACAGATTTGGTGCCATAATCACTAAAATCCCCCTCTTCATCACCTGTGATTATTAAGCTAATTGAACCATCAATTTCGTATCTTTCGTTTAGTAATTCTAAAACAGCTACAATAAATGCACAAATTGTAGTTTTCATGTCCACTGCACCCCTGCCATAGAGAATATCATTGCGTATTTCTGGCTTAAAAGGATCTGACGTCCATTGTTTGATATCCCCTGGCGGTACAACGTCAGTATGCCCAGCAAAGCATAAATTTGGAGACTTATTACCAAATCTTGCATAAAGGTTTTTCACTGTAACGCTGCCATTACTAAAATCCAAACAATAACAATTAAAATTGTATTTTTCTAAGATTTCTTTTAAGAAATTTATAGCACCAGCATCCTGTGGTGTAATACTTGGCAAAGAAATCAACTTTTTAGTAAGCTCAACTACATCAATTATCATAAATTAAAACACTAAAATATCTTTTTGATCTTTTAAAACCTATTTATAATACTAAAAGTTAATTTTAAAAAGCGATCAATAACATTATTTGTTCCGCAGGTAGTAAAAATATCAAGATTGACATAAAAAGATGATAAACTCAAATTCAATATATTAAAATAGCAATGATTTTAAATATAAATCCTTTACTTATCTTGCAACTTGTTTTGGCAATTTTCTATTTTAATCTTTTCTAAGGGTACATCTCCACAAGTATTATACTTTGCTGACAGAGTAGAAAAAAATGATAGAATAGCATAATTATCTACCTGTAGCACAGATTGGTATTGATCTAATGTCTTATAGAGACATTGGCCCTCTTCCTTATCTCCACTACTTTCAAAATCTTTCCATGCTTTTGTTGCTTTAATAAAGATATCTTTAGCAGATAAATAATCAAAACCTCCAGGACATTTTTCTCTAACTTCCCCTGTTGTATTTTTATAACGTATCCCAATAGTATAAACTGGGTTTTTTATCTCATTTTTATCACATATTTTGTTATCCCATATTGCACCTGCCCATCCTTTCTCTTGAGCTTCAAGATATCTTCCAGCAAAATGCATTCCCCCAAGACCAGTCCATTGTTTATAACCATCTGGTTCACCGCAAAAGGTATGAACAAAACCCCGATTTTGAAACCATAATTCAACAAATTCTTCTTTAAACTTTTCTGGAGTTGCATTAGGTGTCTTAATTTCTTTGTTTAATTGTGTATAGATATCATCTATATCATCTTTATGATCAGGATCATCTAAAAATTTTCGTAAATCTTGTTTTGTTGGTGTGCTACCCCAGTCTCCACAAATTCTTAATATCCCTCTATCAAATTTGTTCAAAATTGGTTTGGGTGCAAGATAATCAGGATCTGAATCTTCATCTTTGAAAAATTTATCAAATTTATGTCGAACAATTGGAGACTTATAATCATATCTACTATACATAGTATATGATACTAGAGCAATCATTAAAGGAACTATTCCCTGAGTTATAATTTTCATTGCGCCCCCATTGTTCAAAAAGAAGATTTACATAAAGTAAATTAGTTTTCTAGTAAGCTAAACTACATCAGTTATTATAAATTAAAATAATAAAAATTAATGTTTTTTTCCTAAAGCTACTTATAATACTAAAAATTAATTTTAAAAAAATGAGAAAATTAAGTTTAGTAGGTTTTTTACTGCTAGCAGTAGTATTCAATAATTCCTGTGCCAAATCAATATTCAGTGATCACAGTAGAATTACATCTAATGCAGATATTGCAACATTCAAAAAAAATGATCTGGTTTGGTCACAATGCATTTAGGCATGTATTTTGTGGTGAACCAAACAGAAGTAAACTTGGAGGAATGCACTTTGTAGGTAGATATCTTGAAGCTCAAGAGAAAGAGTGGGCTGGGGTTACAGAGAGTAAAGAGAGTAAATCATGCCCTAAAGAAGAAGTGAAACATCCAATATACACTTTCGGAGTTGATTTTTTGAATCCAGAAAAAAAAGTAAAAACTAAGTGTCAAAGTGGATATGATTATAATTGGCACGCCAAGGATATCTTGATTTTAGCAACCAAAGCATTAAAAGATTTTCAAAGTGAAGAGCAAGTTATACGATTTACCAGATGGAAATAAGGCAGTTTTTGTCAAAAAAAGCAACAAAGCTATAACTACCTTTTACCCGGATCTGACTCCTCACTGTGATAGAGGTAAGGTCAGCTGTAGTTGCAGATGAGGTTTTAAAATTAATGTTCTTTTTTAGAAAAGAGATTTAGAAGCTAATAATATTTTATTTAAATTATGTCTTTTTCTTATTAAGAAGATTCTTTACAACTTTTGAAGGGCGAAATGAGACAACGTTGTGTTCTTCAATTGATACTTCTTTTGAGGTTTTAGGATTATGGACAATTCTTGCTTTTTTCTTACTTACTTTAAATGTACCAAAAGAGCTTATTTTTAATACTCCCTCTTTTGCAATAATTAATCCTATCTCATTTATTATATCTTCTACTATTTCTAGTGAATCTTTTTTAGATAATCCTACTTGATTGCTAATTATCTCTGCTATTTTAGCTTTAGTTAAAGTATTACTCATTTTTAACCAGAATATAAAATTCCTATCTTATAAGTCATTTTTTGAGAAATAGCATTGAAAAATCAACATCCCAATGTTGTTAAGCTTTTAAAATTTTCATTATCCAGGTCACCTGCAATACACTCGCATACTTTTTCTTTTGGTAGTCTGATGTTTGTGTTTAGTTTCTCCTTTTGTTCTTTCTTTTTTTCAAAGCTTGCATCTAATTCTTCCTTCTGTTTTTTCTTTCTGTCAAAGCTATCATCTAATCTCTTTTTCGCTCCTCTTTTTATTTCAAAGCTTTCATCTAACGTTTTTCTTACTTTTTTCCTTTCTTCAAGGCTTGTATCTAATCTTTTCCTTGCTCCTTCCTTTCGCTTAAAGACTTCATCTAGTGCATCTTTTTCTCCTTCTAGAATTTTAATCTTTTTCTCTAATTCGCCAAGCTTACCCTCTTTCTCTTTAATTTTCTCACTCAGCTTACTAAGCTCATTCTCCGCTACTTGAATTCCCTTATTCAGCTTACCAAAATTACTATTTTCTTCCTCAATATCCTCTTTCAGTTTATTAAGTTCATTCTCCTTTTCTTTAATCTCCTGTTCTTCTTTTTCAATCTTCTCTTCCAATCCACTAAGCTGACCCTTCATTTCTTCAATACCCTTCTTCAATTTAGTCAAGCTTATCCTTTTTTCTTCAACCTCTTCCTTTACTTTTTTAAGCTCTCTCTTCGTCATATCCAAAGCATCTTCCAACATCCCTCTATGTTCACTAATAATTCTACTCTCTTTCCATGACACTCTCGGCTCATCATTTTTCTTTGGAGTACTCGCATACAATTTTCCACTCACTTGAGACAGCTCAAAATGCAGCGAATCCTCATATTCTACCAAATCCTCCCCTTCCAATTTTATACTTTCTTCACTTTCTTGAATTGATTTTATTTTATCTTCTACTCTATCTTGCTTGATTTTCGATTCGCTGATTATTTGTTTTTCTTTAAAAACAACCAAACCCAGTAACAATATCCATATCACTATGGAACAAATAAAGAATGCAATTGCTTTTATCCTATCTCCTCCTGATCTACTAAACTCTTTTGAAAGGGCAAAACCATTAGCAATTGTAAGAAGTGACGTAGTTATTATACCTAAAGCCAGTAATGTATTAAAAACATATTTACGTCTCTTATCAATGCATGAAACTTCTTCTTTTTGAGAAATTGTCATTTTAAAACCCCCCTACATACTATATTAAGTCTAATTTATAAAAAAATTAATACAATAAATAAAATTTATTGCAGCAGAAGACGTTTATCGGTATTTTAGAAATGTCTTCTTACTTAAGAAATGCTCGTGTCTTCCATTGTCAATGACGTGCTCAATTTAATAAAACAAAATTCAGTAAAGTTTATTAATTTTCGTTTTACTGATATGTTTGGCAGTTGGTATCATAAAACTTATACAGCAGATTTAAGTAAAATTGAGCTTATATTGGCAAATGAAATACCAATTGAGAGTCCTTTTATCATTAACAGAAATGCATATGAAAATGTAATTTTATTACCAGATTTAACTACTGCCTTTCTTGATCCATTTTGTGCACAAGCAACACTTGTAATTCTGTGTGATGCTATGGATAAAGATGGCAAAGAGTGCAAATATGATTCTAGATCAATAGCAAAAAGAGCACATAAATATATGCTTAGTACTAGCATTGCAGATCAAGCACGCTTTAGCTCTGAAATGCAATTTCATATTTTTGATGATGTAAAATATCATACTAGCAGGTGTTCTTCGTATTTAAAATTAGATTTAATAGGAGAGAATAGCTCAAATAAAAAGCAATATGATGAAATACATGAGTTAAAGGATATAATGACTCCTCCAAACGATCAGCTGCATGACATAAGGTCAGAAATTTTAGAAATGATGTCTGAAGTAGGGATAAAGCCTCTGTCACACTATTTGCAAGGCATTTCTAAATGTGGAGTTGAATTTGAGTGTGAAGAATTTTTACGTAGTGCTGATAATATACAAAAATTTAAATATGTAGTGCGCAATGTTGCAAATTCATATGGCAAAACTACAACTTTTATGCCTTTTCCAATAAAAGGATGTGAAAGAAATAGCATGCGTTGCAGTCAATCTTTGTGGAAGAACAATGAGAATTTGTTTTTTAATCAAAATGGTAAGACATCAGAAACATGTTTGTATTATATTGGTGGTATCATAAAGCACGGACAAGCAATTAATGCTTTTGCACATCCCACAACGAATAGCTACGCTGATCGTTTATACTCGGGATATTCCTTTGCTGATTTTACTCAGGCAACAATTAAAATACCGCATAACGGTAAAGTTTGCGATGCTATTGCCAATCCATATCTTTGCTTTTCTGCGCAGCTTATGGCTGGTCTTGATGGCATAAAAAATAAAATTCATCCTAATGAAGCTTTGGATGAGAAATCAGAATTTGAAAGTAAGAGTTTAAGCACTGTTACTGAGTCTCTACAAGATGCCTTGGATGCACTAAATCATGATAAAGAATTTTTACTTCAGGGTAATGTTTTTACTGAAGAACAAATTAATGAATATATAATAACAAAAAAAAGCGAAATTAAAGATAAAGAGTTAGCTATCCATCCAGTTGAATTTGCAAATTATTACAATTTGTAACTTTATAAAAAATGTTAATTAAGATTGGTACAAGAGGTAGTGAACTTGCAATTATCCAAGCTATGGAAGCGAAAGAGTCGTTACTTAGTCATTTTCCTAACCTTAACATAGAAATTGTGACAATCAAAACTTCAGGTGATAAATATACTAATATAGTTTTATCTAGCATCGGTGGAAAAGGGCTATTCACTCTAGAAATTGAAAATGCATTACTCTCTCAAAACATAGACATTGCGGTACATTCTCTTAAAGATGTACCTGCATTTTTTGCCCAAGATTTAATAATACCCTGTGTTTTAAAAAGATGTAGTCCTTATGATGCTTTTATTTCATATAAATATCAAAGTATATTATCTCTTCCATACGGTGCTACTATTGCCACTTCTGCAATAAGAAGAAAGGTGCAATTACAAAAATTAAGACCTGATTTGAATATAATGCCAATACGTGGCAACGTAACAACACGGCTAAAAAAATTAGAACAATTTGATGGCATGATACTTGCTGAAGCTGGACTGATCAGACTGCAAAAACATAATGTTACAAAAGAGGTGTTACCTGCAAAAAAAATGTTACCTAGCGTAGGCCAAGGAGCTATATGTCTGCAATGTTCTGCGGGTAATACTAAAATTATAGAAATGCTAGAGACAATAAATCATAAGGCAACTTTTACGAAAATTCAGGCAGAGCGTAGTTTCATGAGAACAATTAATGGTTCTTGCTTTACTCCACTTGCTGCTTTAGCTGAGTATCAGGGTGAAAATCAACTGTATCTAAGATGCATGTTAGCTGACGAGCAAGGTAAAAATGTATACTTTACTGAACGTCTTTCGCATATAGAAGATGCTGAAAAGATGGGAATAGATGCTGGTTTGGAGCTAAAGGCAAAAATTTATTAGCTAAATTATGGCAAATATGTTACTACAGAGCTGATCTTTTATAAAAGTAGTTATGACAGTAAAACGTAAAAAGATATCTTTAATTGGCGCTGGCAATATTGGTGGAACTTTAGCACATATGATTGCTCTTGCAGAACTTGGGGATGTTATTCTTTTAGATGTTAATGAAGGTATACCACAAGGTAAAGCGCTTGATCTTGCACAATCTTCAGCTATCGATAAGTTTGATATAAGTATTATTGGCAGCAATAATTATGAGGATATAAAAGATTCAGATGCGATCATTATCACTGCAGGTATAGCGCGTAAGCCAGGAATGAGCCGTGACGATTTGCTTAGTATTAACACCAGTGTCATGAAAGAAGTTGGAGGAAACATCAAAAAATATTCTCCCGATGCATTTATTATAGTTATAACCAACCCTCTTGATGCTATGGTTTGGGTAATGAAGCAAGCTACCAATGTACCATCCAATATGATAGTAGGGATGGCTGGAGTTTTAGATTCAGCTCGCCTTTCTTATTTTCTTGCACAGGAGATGGGAGTTTCAGTCAAAGATATTTCTGCTTTTGTTTTAGGTGGACACGGTGATACCATGTTACCTTTAACTCATTACTCTACAGTCTGTGGAATTCCTTTGACTGACCTTATTGATATGAAGATGATTACAAAAGAAAAAATTAATGAAATATTTAAGCGTACCCGTAATGGAGGGAAAGAAATTGTAGAGTTACTTAAATCTGGATCTGCTTACTATGCACCTGCTTCATCTGCCGTTTGTATGCTTAAATCTTACCTCAAAGATCAAAAACGCATTCTTCCATGCGCTGCTTATTTAAATGGTGAATATGGTGTTTATAATCTATTTATTGGCGTACCTGCAATTATAGGCAAGAATGGTATTGAAAAAGTTATAGAAGTAAAGCTCTCTGACGAAGAGAAAATGCAATTCACTAAATCAGTGGAAGCAGTAGAAGAATTAGTAGCACAAACGAAAAATGTTTTTAACGTTTAAAATAGCACCTGAACTTTTTTGCACTATTTTACTTAAATATATAAAAATAGTGGCGAATAAGTTGATCTTTTAATAATATTATGTTATTATTTAATAATTTAATTAATATGTAGAGATAAGATGTCAAATAATGAAGAATTAATCAATAAGTTGGCTGGTTATAATAATATACAGAGTTCTATTAAAAAGTTAACTAATGATAGAGTAAAGCAGGAAGTATTAACAGTTTTGAATGGTCTTTCAGATGAACAATTACAAAGGATTAATCAGTATTCTAGTGTATTTGATTTTTTCATATTAAAAGATATTGAAACTGAAAATAGCATAAACATCAATTTTCACATTGAATTTCATATATTAAACAAAAGTGATAATGAATTAGATAAAATAACAAAGCGGAAAGAGCTATTTGATATTTTAAAACCTTGTTACGGATTTTTATTCCAAGAATTATGGAGTTTAAATGATGATCAGTTTGCACGTGTAATAGAAGAACCAAGCTTTATAAAAGCATTAGCAAGCATTGGAGCAATAGACCAAGATGTGTTGAGATCAATAGGTAATGGTTCCTATTTGAACTTTTTCCAACGGAATGTTCAAAAACTAAATCAAAGCTTCGATAGATGTATTGAAAATAAAGATTTGGTTTTAATATATTCTTTACTACTTAAAACAGCATATTTACCGCATTCAAATTATGAGTTTGGCAATATTACTAAGTTTATGCACTGTACCCACAGAGAAGATATGATAAAAGCATTATATGATTTGCATCAGTATATACAGGAACTACTTCCTTCTAATCACGAAACTTATAGCAAACAAGTTTTTAATCTAATGGTTTCCAATTCTAAGGCAATTGAGCAAGTGCTTTACAATGATAGTGATGATAGTATCACTAAAACATTAGTGGATAGTGATTTTCAAAAAATAAAAACACTTATATGTACCAGAGTACAGCAATTAAAACAAGTTATTAGGAGAGACATTCCAGGGTTTAAATATAACAATGAACTTATTATAGAAGGTACTGGATCTGGTAATAGTCCTGCAAAATTAGAGACTATTAGTAGTATGGAATTTATGGGAAGTAAAAATAAAGAACATCTTATTAAAGACTATAAAATAAAATCTATAGCAAGAGAAGAGTGCACAAAACTTAGTGAATCACATGCAAAAGATGTTGAAAAAAATCAGCAAAGGGAAATAAAGTTAAGTCAAGTTACTCAAGCCATACCTGATAAAGAAAGGGATGTTAATTTAAAATAATTGTTGATCTTAAATAGAGCATTAAGCTAATGGGATGCTATATTGAGCTAAACAATTTGTGGTATACCTTTTGAAGTTGAGTAATGAAAGTTTAAGGGTGAGTCTGGAAAAACAACTTTATATATATCATGGCAGGCCATGGCAGCTTCTGAAAAACCACTTAATATGAGCTTTAATTTACCGGGATAAGTTGATATATCACCAATTGCATATACTCTATTACGACTAGTTTTACAAGTTGCTGGGTCAACAACTATATGTTTGTGCTTTATTTCTATTTCCCAATTTAGTATAGGACCAGGCTCCATTGATAACCCGAAAAATAGTAGCAAAGCATCTGCAGTTAGCAGTTTTTCTTCTTCAGAACCAATACATTTTACTAAAATTTTGCTCAACTTACCATTTTCTCCAAATAGTTTATTTAATTGATACGGTGTAACTAGATCTATTACGCCTTGCTCTGCAAGCGATTTTATCTTTTTTGCCGTCTCTGATACACAACGAAATTCTTTTCTTCTATGCACAACATAAACTTTTTTTGCTACTTTAGACAGCTCAACCGTCCAATCAGCAGCTGAATCACCCCCACCTGCAATTACAACTTGTTTGCCTGCAAAATCAGATACTTTATTTACATTATAAAAAACTGATTTATTTTCATAATCTAAGATATTTTCTAGTGGTGGGCGATTTGGCTGAAAATATCCGCCACCAGCAGCAATTATAACGGCTTTGCAGGTTATTTTCTGTTTCGAATGTTCAGCTTCAATCACTATAGTCATAGAGTTAGTTTCGTTATCATCTAAGATTTCTACTACTTTCTCTCCCAGATGATAAATAGGCTGAAATGGTGATGCTTGCGCAGTTAAGTTGTCAATTAAACCTTGTGCTGTAATCACTGAATATCCTGGAATATCATATATAGGTTTTTCTGGATATAACGCACTGCATTGTCCACCTATGTTAGGTAAAATATCAACTACATGACATCTCATGCCTAACATTCCTGCTTGGAAAATTGCAAATATCCCAACAGGACCAGCTCCAATTATTACTATATCAGTTTCATACTTCATTTATATTTAGTAAATATATTTATTTTAATTAGCTTACTACGTAGAGTCAACGTTCAGCAACAATAGTTTGAATAGATTGATACTCATTAACAGTAAATTTTAAGGGTATTACGCCTGCTGCACTTACTTTTATGTTTGAAAGCGTGAAGGTTAATTCTACTGAATTAAATGTAGTATTAATTACTGCTTCTTTATTTACTTCCTGTGCCTTAAAAGTCACAATAGCACTACTAGAATAAGCTAAAGGATCAAAAGATAATTTCATCGACTGAACAGTTATAACTCGTTTGGTATCTAGCCTATATTTTAGTATTGGGCTTATCATGCTAGTAGAACTCATGTTCTTTTTAAAGTTTAGGTAAACTTTACGTGCAGAGTTATTTTCAATAAAATTCACTTGATATTCCAGGTTATCATAGTCATAAGATTCATATGTTTCTACATATTTTTCGACTAGATACTTAGATAAAGAAACTTGCTCATTTTCTTTATTGCTTAAGCTTAATTTTTTTAAAACAGTAAACTCATCGCTATTGCGATCAGTATATTTAACAAAAATAAAATCTTTCTTTAATGGAAACAGTAAATACAGATTTAATAACACTATGCACAGACATAAAGAAGTGAAGGTTGTAATCAATATTAGCCATGCTCTTTCTGTTATGCAGAATAAATATTTACAACAATACCACTCAATTGCATCGTTGAAATACTTATCTTTCTTTAACAAATCCTTTAGCAAGTCTAATCCAAAAAATTATGTATATTTTAAAATATAAAATTTAAATTTGATTAACACAAATATTCTAATTATAAAAGCCAAAAAATTTTAAATTCTTAGCGCTTAAATTCTAGTTAATATGTCTACACTTTTTTTAAATTGTAAGTAAAAACTTAAAGAATGGGTATAGAAAAATCCACAAAATGAAATAAGATCCTACTGCTTACGATATAAAAGTTATATAGTCTTAGACGAATTTTTAGAAAGCAAAATTATTTTTGCTGCACCATAAATTCGTTTTAACATTATGTTGTAATTTTTGTCTAATTGAAACTCTTCGTTTTTGCCAATTTCAAGCATTATTAATGCCTCATCTGTAAGCCAACCTGAATTTACTAATCCTGCTAAAGTTGATTCAACAAAACTACTATTGTATGGTGGAGTAATAAAAGCAAAATCACATCTTTCCACTGCTTTAGGCAACCTATCAGCGCTACAACAAATCAAAGTAACATTATCTGTTACCTTTAAATTCTCTGCAGTTCTTTTTACCAATTGAAGATTGTTATAGTTTAAGTCCACCATGAAGGAATGCTTTGCACCTAAAGATAAGGCTTCAAATGATAAAGAACCACTTCCACAAAAAAGGTCAAGTACATTGGAATCAATTAATAATTTTCTATAGGCAAGGATAGCAAATATTGCTTTTCTTACTTGTGCCATAGTCGGTCTTGCGCTTAGAGATTTATCAGTTTCAATTTTCCTGCTGCTATACTTACCTGATATAATACGCAACACTTTTTAAAACAAAGGTTAATAATAGTAGAAGTATATTGTGATGTATAAAAATATCAATTTATTTATTAAGACTTGAAATTCTTTAATTTCATTAATATAATAATTGCTTCTAGGTGGCTTAAAAGGAAAAATTTATTATGTTAATGTCAGGATCTTCGATTTATGTTGATGGTGATATTACGCAATATATAGGAAGGGTACAAGCATTTCCTATGCTATCTCAAGAAGATGAAGTAAAGTTAGCAAAAAACTGGTATGAAAGTCATGATATAAAAGCTGCCCATAAGCTTATCACTAGCCATCTTCGTTTTGTAGTAAAAATTGCCATGACATTTAAAAATTATGGTCTTTCACTCATGGAAATGATAATGGAAGGCAATATTGGGCTCATTCATGCTGTAAAAAAATTCAACCCTAATCTTGGTTTTCGCTTTTCAACTTATGCAATATGGTGGGTTAAAGCATCAATAAAAGAATATATTCTCAAATCATGGTCATTTGTGAAAATTGGCACAACCCAAGCACAAAGGAAACTATTTTTTAGTTTGCGTAAAACGAAAAAAAAGATCTTAGGTTGCACAGGAAATGGTATATTAGGCAAGGAAGAAGTTAAGTTAATTGCCGAAGAATGTTCTGTATCAGAGCAGGATGTTATTGAAATGAATGATAGATTAATGTGTAGAGATAAATCACTAAATTCCCTTATAGGTGATAGTAGCGATAGAGAGCTACAGGATATAATTCCTTCTCATCAACCAAATCAAGAAGTAATATATACAGAAAAAGAGGAGCAACAACTAAGAAGCGATATTCTAAACGCTGCTTTTTCTACTCTTGACGAAAGAGCAAGGGATATTTTAACTAGCAGACATCTTAATGGTAAGAATGAAACACTTGAAATATTAAGTAAAAGATACAGTGTTTCAAAAGAAAGAATAAGGCAGATAGAAGAGCAAGCAATTGCCAAAATAAAGAAATTTGTAAGGTCAAAACAAGAAAGTTTTTAAAAAAAAGTATAATGAGTAGCATAAGCAAAAATAAGTAATAGATAAAAACCATTTTTATTGCACATAAGTAATTTTTACATAAATTATTCTTCAGCGTAGGTTTATAATCTCAGCTAGTGAGTAGGCAATTTATTTTACAACTTTTAAGATAAAAATATAAAAAAATTCTAGTCAAGCGATTAATAAATCGTATATTTAAAATGCTGTAGCCAGTAAACAAATCGTATCCCCCTACTTTATACTGACTACAGCAACTATAATTGCATGCTTATACTAATCCCACTTAAGAAAAAAAGCTAAAAATGCTGTACAGCCAATAAAAAAAGATTAAGATTTCATTTTATTAAGTTTCTAATTTAGTTATGTTTGATGGCCAGGATCCTTGGGAGAATGATAAAAAGTATAAAAAAGTCAATTTTTCTCACAATAATAACCAAGATCCTCTTGAAAAGGTGATTCTCATAATTAAAAATGCATACTATTCCTTCTTTAAAGGCAATGCCTCTGGTATTTATCCACTTATTGCGCTTATTGTTTTAGTAGTTTACGTTATTACTGGTTTTTATGTTGTTGGACCGGGAGAAGAAAGTATAGAGTTAATTTTCGGTAAGTATAGTGGTACTGGGAATTCTGGGTTGCGTTATAACTTTCCTTATCCTATAGGTAAAGTTATGAAAGTTAATGTAAAAGAAGTAAAGCGTGAAGAAATTGGCTCAAGTAGTTATGGATACAATAAAGATATGGATCGTGGCGAAGGAGTGATGTTGACTGGAGATGAGAATATAGTCAATGTTAACTTTGAAGTGCAGTGGCAAGTAAGAGATGCTTACGAATATTTATTTAATATACGAGATTATAGAGCAGGAGCAACAGTTAAAAGCGCAGCAGAAAGTGCTATGCGTGAGGTGATAGGCAGAAATATGATCTCTTTTGCCTTAGAAGGAAAAGGAAGAGCAATAATTGCTAAGGATACTAAAATTTTATTACAAGAAATACTTGATCAGTATAAAATGGGAGTTGAAGTATTATCTGTACAGCTTAAGAAAATAGACCCCCCTGAAAAAGTTATTAGTGCCTTTAGGGATGTTCAGAGTGCGCGTGCAGATAAAGAGCGTACTATAAATGAAGCATATGCTTATAGTAATGATATCATGCCTAAAGCTAAGGGCGAAGCGATGAAGATTAAGTTGGATGCTGAAGCTTATGAAAATGAAGTAGTCAATAATGCAAAAGGTAGTATTAGTAGGTTTATTGCTTTATATAATGAGTATAAAGATCAACCAGCAGGAGTAAGAAATAGAATTTATATTGAAACTATGGAGAGTATATTAAATAACACTGATAAAGTAGTCGTTAGCGATGATTTAAAAGGTTTATTTTCATACTTGCCGCTTGCAAACATTCAAAATACTAATAAGTAATGTATATGAGTAAAGATATTATCAAAATAGTTAGTGTTATTTTTTGCCTTCTTCTCTTTTTCGCTATATCAAATTCTGTTTTTATAGTTAGTGAAGAAAAGCAGGCCATAGTGTTGCAGTTTGGAAAGGTAGCAAGGAAAATAAATTCGAGTGGTTTATATTTTAAATTGCCATTAATACAGAATGTTGTCTCTTTTGATAAAAGAATAATAGATATTAGCTCTGATTATAGTTCGAGAGAAATTATTACCTTTGATCAAAAACGTTTTATTGCCGACGCTTATGCAAAGTATAGAATAATTGATCCTGTGTTATTTTATCAAACTGTAAAAACTGAGTTGGGATTGGCAATACGTTTGGGCTCTATTATTGAAGCAAACATTAGAGAAAAAGTAGGTACTATATCACTTGTAAATTTACTAAATTCAGAAAGGTCAGAAGTAATTAATCTGATTAAAGAAGGTGTTAGCAATGAATCTAAAAAATTTGGTATAGATGTAATAGATGTCAGAATAAAAAGATTAGATCTTCCAGAAGAAAATAGCGCTGCAATATTCCGTAGAATGCAAACCGAAAGAGAAAAAGAAGCAAAAGAAATTAGAGCAGAAGGAGAGGAGAACGCTCAAAAAATTAGATCAGAATCTGAAAAGCAAAAGAGAATCATTATTGCAAATGCAATTAGAGAAGCACAAGAAGTAAGAGGACATGGTGATGCACTGGCAGCAAAAATATATAATGATGCGATTGCAATTGATCAAGAATTTTTCAGTTTTTATCGCTCTATGCAAGCCTATAAAAAGGCATTTTCTAGCTCTAATACAAAAATAATATTGTCACCAAATAATGATTTTTTACATCTTTTTAATAAGGAACAAAGGTAATCTTATGAGAAGAAAAATTTTACTCTTATTGATAGTAAATATTACTATTTTTACCAATATTGCGTATGCTAAAAAGCATGTATCAATGGATGAAAATATACAGTTAATAGAGGAACAAAAATTTCAAGAGAAGTCATCTAATGATATTTGTTATGAGAGTTTTGCTGACCTGGTTGAGCAGCTTGCTCCTGCTGTGGTTAATGTTTCAACTGAGCAAATAATTAGAGATGAAAACGTAAGGTTTCCACAATTGCCAGGTGGTTCACTCTTTGAGGAGTTTAGAGAATTTTTTGAAAGGATAGAGCCTTTTATGAATAGAAACCAAGATGTAAACAAAGAGATTATATCTTTAGGTTCTGGTTTTATTATTGATGAAAGCGGCATCATTGTTACTAATTATCACGTTATTGCTGATGCAAAAGAGATTACAGTTACACTTAATGATAATACTCAAAGTAAAGCAAAAATTTTAGGCAAAGATCCTAAAACTGATCTTGCAGTGTTGAAAATCGATACTGATAAAAAGCTTTCGTTTGTAAGGTTTGGTAACTCTGATAAAGCAAGGGTCGGTGACCGTGTTATAGCTATAGGCAATCCTTTTGGGCTAGGTGGTTCTGTAAGTACTGGAATTGTATCTGCAATAGCACGCAATATCAATATTGGCACTGTTAGTGATTTTATCCAAACTGATGCTGCTATTAACAAAGGAAATTCTGGTGGGCCATTATTTAACATGAATGGTGAAATTATAGGCATTAATACTGCTATTTTTTCCCCTTCCGGAGGTAATGTGGGTATTGGATTTGCTATTCCTTCAGTTATTGCTGAGCCGGTGATAAAGTTGTTAAAAGAAGGCAAGAAAGTTGAACATGGATGGATTGGAGTAAAAGTTCAAGCAATTACAAAAGAAATTGCTGACTCTCTAGGGCTAGAGGCTACACACGGGGCATTAGTTGCTGAAATTACAAAGGGTAGTCCTGCTGATAAAGCTGGCATTAAAGTTGGTGACATAATTGTTGAATTTAATGAAACGAAAGTTACCAAGATGTCTCAGTTACCTCAAGTTGTTTCTCGGACAGAAGTTGGTAAGAAAGTAAATATAAAATTATATAGAAAAGGTGAAGTAGTTGGTACTACAGTAAAAGTAGGAAGGATTCAAGATGATGAAGACCTTACTCAAGAAGAAGATGATTTATACTTTGATTATATTGGAGTTACTGTTTCAAATTTGCCAAATGAGTTCAAGAAAGAAAACGATGGGGTCAATGGTGTTGTTGTACTAAACGTTGATGTTAAAAGTAATGCTCATGCTAAAGGTATAAGGAGAGGTGATGTAATTACTCATATAAATCAGAATGAAATTAAAAATATTGATGAGTTTAAAAAAATAATTTCACAAGTAAAAAAAGAAGATAAAGAATCTGTAGCGCTGCTTATAAAGCGCCAAAATAATAATCTTTATGTTACAATAAAACTTAAGTAATAATATACTCGTATATGGATTTTAGTGAGATTATTAACTATAAGTTCAAAAATGATAAAATATTAGAAGAAGCTTTAACTCATCCAAGCGTTGGGTGTAAGCATGAAAATAGGGCCTTTAATTACCAAAGGCTAGAGTTTTTAGGTGATAGTATTTTAAACTTGACTGTTTCTGAAATGCTATTTAAGCTTTTTCCTAAAGATAATGAAGGCTTTCTGGCTAAAAAAAAGGTTGCTTTAGTATGTGGTTCGACTCTAGGCGAAATTGCTGGTCAAATTGATTTAGGAAAATTTATCATTATGGCTGAAGGTGAGCGTCAAAGCGGTGGTGAGTTTAACTTAAGGAATCTTGAAAATACGTTGGAAGCTTTGATAGGAGCGATATATCTGGATTCAGGAATAAGAGCTGTAAAGAAGTTTATATTAAAGTATTGGAAACCTCTTGCTAAAAGTATGTTAGTCCCTCCTCAAGATGCAAAAACGATATTGCAAGAACTGGTTCAGAGTGAGAAATTACCTATTCCTGTTTACAAAGTGGTAGGACAGTCTGGCCCAGCACATAAACCAAATTTTAATATTGCAGTATGCGTAGAAAAATACGGGGAAATATCTGCCTGTGCTAGTAATAAAAAATTGGCAGAGCAGAAAGCTGCAGCACTAATGTTAGACAAAATTTATAAGCAAAAAAGTGAATCTTAAAAGAAAAAGCCACACTGTTCTTTCTTTATTATTCTTAGTTTTATCTATGTTGTCTTTAGCTTATGCTTCTGTACCGTTATATAAAGTTTTTTGCAAAGTAACAGGTTATGGTGGGACGACAAAAAAAGTAAAATCTCTTGATCTAACAAAAGATATAAAGAGTAAAAAAATAAAAGTTTATTTCAATGCTGATGTAATGCCAGGCCTGCCATGGATTTTTAAACCAGAGCTAGGCTATACTGATATAAAAACAGGAGAGCAAAAACTTATGTTTTACTATATAGAGAATTTATCTGATAGCGCTATGAATGCGATGGCTGTGTATAACGTCACGCCTTATAAGGCCGGGAAATATTTCAATAAAATAGCTTGTTTCTGTTTTAATGAGCAAGTATTGCCGCCAAAAAAGAAAGTAATCATGCCAGTGTCTTTTTTCATAGATCCTGAAATTGCAGTAGATCCAGAAACATCTGACGTAGAGGAAATAACACTATCTTATACATTTTTTGAATTAAAAAAATAGATAGCAAAATTTCTCATTTATTTAATCGATATTCATCTTGTGTATATAGATTAAGGGAAATTGCATGTATTAGTTTTATCTCTTCTTCTAATATTTTATATATCAATTTGTGCCTAGCTAAAGAGATCATATTGCTGAAATCATCAGAAACAACTATCAATTTAATATGAGAAGTTGCAGATTGTGAAACAAAGTGATGTCCAGCATGATCATCAGATTCATCAATCACACTAATATAGTGAGCATTGATTGCATTGTTTATTTTTTTTTCTATTTCTTGTGTTATATTCATAAAAACCTTTGTCTAAAACATACTTGTTTTGCTGCATTTACTATATCCTCAACTTGTGGTAGCGCTTTATATTCCAAATTTGCTGCATACGGCAAAGGTACATCTTTGGCAGCAACACGTGCAACCGGTGCATCCAAATAATCAAACGCCTCCTCCATCATAAGAGCGGCAAGTTCTGCCCCTATTCCAGCAAATCCCCATCCCTCTTCAACGCTGACAAGCCTACTTGTTTTGCGTACGGAATTTACAATAGCTTCTGTATCTAATGGTCTTAAGGTCCTAAGGTCGATAACTTCAGCATCAATTCCATCAGCTGATAGTATATCTGCTGCTTCTAGTGCATCTTTTATTTTTAGCGAAAAAGCAGTAATAGTTACGTCATTTCCTTGTCTAAGCACTGACGCCTTACCAATTTCTACAGTATAATTATCATTTGATAGTTCAGAATCTAAAATTTCATGCTCATGACCATAAGCTATTTCATGTTCTAAAAATATAACAGGGTTTGGATCGCGAATTGCAGCTTTTAGAAGGCCCCTGCAGTCAGAAGCAAAATAAGGTGCAATGACTTTAAGCCCAGGAATATGGGAATACCAAGAAGCAAAACATTGTGAATGTTGAGCAGCAACTCGTGCAGCAGAAGCGTTTGGCCCACGAAAAACTATAGGGCAACCAAGCTGTCCTCCAGACATATAGTTTGTTTTTGCTGCCGAATTGATAATTTGATCCATAGCTTGCAGAGCAAAGTTAAAAGTCATAAACTCCACTATTGGTTTGAGCCCAGCAAAAGCTGCACCTATCCCCAGCCCGGCAAAACCATGTTCAGTTATTGGAGTGTCTATCACTCTTTCATTCCCAAACTCTTTTAAAATACCTTTAGTGACTTTATAAGCCCCCTCATATTCTGCTACCTCTTCACCCATAATGAACACTAAAGGATCTTGCCTCATTTCCTCCTTTATAGCCTGACAAAGAGCTTCTCTTACAGTTAATTGAGCCATATAATTAAGATTAGAACTAATTAATATAACATTTAAGTATCAAAAAACTATAATAAATATTATATTTCTATAGACTTAATTAAAAATATGCATTAACATTATAATATTAATTTATTAATAAGGAGTTAAAAATGGGAACAAAATTTTCAGACACAACAAAACAAAACATGAAAACTTTTGCTAAATATACTGCATACACTGCTGGTAGCACAGTAGTGCTTGGTTCAGTAGTTGCAGTAGGTCTTTCAGTTGTAAATAATTTATTCAAACCGGAGTATCTTAGCAAGTTAGGGGAAAATAATCTTTTTAAAATTGCTGCAGCTGTAGGTTTTACAGTTATGGCTATTGCATTAATAGGTACCACAATACTTTGTTGTAATAAAGACAAGGAATTGCAAGAATTCAAAGACGCTATTAAAGAAGTGAGTGATGATCCTAGTACAAAATTTAAAGATAAATTTGATGTTAAAGGTGATGTAGTTTCGATACAAAATTCAAAGTCAGCTTAATTTAAAGAGGTAACTGATGTTACCTCTTTCATCCCCCCAATCTCTTTACAAAAATGAAGAGTTACATTAACATAAAACAAGTTTTATGTCTGAATGATGGATCTAGATAAAAAGTTCATAGAAATAATAATGCCAACGCTCTCACCAACAATGAGCAAGACTGGTGGCAAAATAGTTAAATGGCTAAAAAAAGAGGGAGATAAAGTTAAATATGGTGAAGTTATTGCTGAAGTTGAGACTGACAAAGCCGTAATGGAGATGGAATCAGCAGATGATGGAATTATGGCTAAAATTTTATCCCCAGAAGGGATAAGTGGTGTTCCAGTGAAACAAGTAATTGCTATTATAGCTTCAAAAGAGGAATATATTAGTTCAGTAGATGATTATATTAAAAATTTAAATCAATCTAACGCTCAAAACCTAATTCAACCTAGTGAAACAATAAATGAAAAACATGAAACTATTGAGAAAAAAGCTACAGAAGTAAGTTGTGGAAGAATTAAAGCCAGCCCACTAGCGAAAGTTATAGCAGAAAAAGAAAACATAGATTTAAAATCTATAAAAGGTACTGGCCCTTATGGACGTATAATTAAAGCAGATGTGCTTGAGGCAAAATCAAATATTAATGTAGAAAATGAAGGAATTATTGAAGTAAGCAGTATGCGACAGGTTATAGCACAACGCCTGCTTGAAGCAAAGCAGACCATTCCGCATTTTTATTTAACAATAGACTGCCAAATCGATAAGTTGCTAAAGCTTAGAGAGGAAATCAATTCATCTGGCAGTAAGGTTACAATCAATGATTTTATCATAAAAGCAGTTGCTCTTAGTATGGAGAAATCTCCAGAAGTAAATGCATCATGGGCAGGAGATAAAATACTTAAATATTCTAGTGTCGATATCTCAGTGGCAGTGGCGCTGGAAGATGGGCTTATTACGCCTATTGTTAAAAACGCTAACCAAAAAAATATATCGGCTATATCAAGAGAGGTAAAAGAGCTGGTCAGTAGAGCAAAATCTGGGAAATTAAAACCTGAAGAATTTCAAGGCGGAGGATTTACTATTTCTAACCTCGGCATGTTTGGCATAAAACAATTCAGTGCAATAATCAATCCACCTCAATCATGTATAATGTCGGTGGGTGCATCTGAAAAAAGACCCATTGTTATGGACAACAAAATAGAAATAGCAAATATGGTAAGCATTACACTTTCTGTTGACCACAGAACAGTTGATGGCGCACTGGCTGCAAAGTTTTTAAATACCTTTAAATCTTACATAGAAGCACCACTGCAGATGCTGTTATAATAAACTTTCGAAAATTTATTATTTGTCCTATTTTTTATACTCAGTACCCTTCCACGGAGAAAGATAGTCAAACATACGAAAATCTTGTGCAAGGTCTATCGGGTTATAAACAACTTTTTTCGCTTCTATATCATATTTTACCTCTTCATAACCAACAAGAGGAAAGTCCTTAAGCATTGGATGGCCCTTAAATCCATAATCTGAAAGAATGCGACGTAAGTCTGGGTGCCCGGTAAATTCTATACCATACATATCAAACGCTTCACGCTCAAACCAAGATGCTGTGCTAAAAATGTTAGTTACCGTTGGGGGAGAGTCATTCTCTCCTATTTCAAGTTTTAAACACAATCTAGCATTGTGTACTATGCTAAGAAGATTATATATTAGCTCAAAGCGTTTATCTCTTTGTGGGTAATCAACAGCGAAAATATCAATTAATACCTCAAATCTACATTTTGGATTATCATGCAGTAAACTGAGATGCTCTGTAATTTTTTCTTTTGTAGACTTTCCTTCTAGGAAGAAATTATCTTTTTTTATACAGTCAGCACCAGTTATTGATTTAATACTTTTTAAAATCTCTTTTGTCATATGTTTTTATACTGCTTTTAACTTTGAGTTTAAAAGGGTTAACTAAATTGTCAATTTTATAGAAGGAATATACAATTTTCGTGTTTCCAAGTATTTTTAATACAGGTTTCATCTACTTACTAACTAATTCCTTCCTTTTTAATCACCTTTAAAGAACTTTCTCTTCTTCCACAAGAGCTTCATCACTATACAACTCAAAATTGTTATAGTACTGAGAATAATCTTCTTTATTTAGAGTAGAGAGTTTTTTGAGCTTATTCATAATAAGACCAGTACCAGCAGGAATTAACCTTCCAACTATTACATTTTCTTTTAAACCAGAAAGAGGATCTTCTTTCCCATAAAAAGCTGCTTCCGTTAAAACCTTAGTAGTTTCTTGAAACGAGGCAGCTGAAATAAATGAACCAGTTGCAAGACTTGCACGAGTTATACCTTGCAAAATTGGAATATAACTTACCCCCCTCTTACCAGCACTTAAGAATGACTCATTAACTTGCAGAATCTCCTGCTTATTAACGCTTTCCCCAATTAGATACATAGTATCACCAGGATCAGTAATCTCTACTCTTTGTAGCATCTGCCTCAATACAACCTCTATATGTTTATTATCAATACGGACACCTTGTAACCTATAAACTTGCTGTATCTCAGAAATCATATAATTTGCTAAGGCTTCTACTCCTAAAACACGTAAAATATCATGAGGATCAGGATCACCATCCATCAATAAATCACCCTTACGAACAAAATCACCTTCATTAACTATAGTATGCTTACCCTTAGGGATAAGGTACTCTATTGGAGAATTCTGACTATCTACAGGATTAACAAATACACGGCGCTTTGATCTATAATAATCTTTACCAAATTCAACATAACCATCTATTTCACTCACTACAGAATGCTCTTTAGGACGACGAGCTTCGAACAATTCTACAACTCTAGGTAATCCTCCAGTAATATCACGAGTTTTTATCGATTCTCTAGGAATCCTTGTAATTACATCACCAGCATATACCTTTTGACCATCTTGTACATTTAAAACAGCTCCTATCGGCATAAAATAATGAGCTTCAAGACCATTTGCAAGCGTAATTACATCACCAGCATCGTTGAGTAGCACTATCCTAGGACGGATATTCGCTCCATGAATACTCAATTTCCAGTCTACAACTACTCTGTTCGAAATACCAGTCAACTCATCCATCACCTCACTAATTGATACACCATCTATCAAATCTCTATAAGATACTACGCCTGTTTTTTCCGTTACAATCGGAACAGTGTAAGGATCCCACTCTGCTATTTTATCTCCAACTTCAACTTTCTCTCCATCGTTAATATAAAGTTTTGCACCATAAGGTAAATTATGCCTGAATTTCTCATTGCCAAAATCATCCAATAACACTACTTCACAAGAACGACCCATAACTATCTTATTATCATTTTTATCAACTATTATATTGCTATTAATGATTTCCACTTTTCCATTAAAAGCAGCAACAATATCAGAAATCTCAGCTCCCCTAGTTACTGCACCACCAATATGAAAAGTACGCATGGTAAGCTGAGTTCCTGGCTCACCAATAGATTGAGCGGCAATTACACCGACTGCTTCACCTATTGCAATAAATCTTCCAGTTACAAGATCCCTACCATAACATAAAGAACATACTCCATTAGTAAACTTACAGGTCAAAGGAGAGCGAATCTTCATGGCATCTAACCCACCAATATTTATCTGCTCAACCTTATTTTCATCAATCAATTCTCCTGCTTTTGCTAATATTTCGCCTGTAACAGGATTATGAGTATCAATAGCTGCTACTCTTCCTAAAATAACACTAGATAAAGTTGCAACAATAGATCCACCCTCTATAGTTGCCTTAGCAATTATACCATCTGTTATGCCACAATCATATCCAGTTACTATACAATCCTGAGAAACATCAACTAAACGACGCGTTAGATAACCAGAATTTGCTGTTTTTAAAGCAGTATCAGCTAAGCCTTTTCTAGCACCATGAGTTGAATTAAAATATTCAAACACATTTAATCCTTCACGAAAATTAGATATAATAGGGGTTTCAATAATTTCTCCAGAAGGTTTGGTCATCAAACCACGCATACCAGCTAACTGTTTCATCTGTGATATAGATCCTCTCGCACCAGAATGAGCCATCATATAGACAGAATTCAAGTCATTTTTTTTATCACAAACAGACATGGCTTTAACCATATCATTAGCTACAAAATCTGTACACCTTGACCATTCATCAATAACTTTATTATATTTTTCATTTTTGGTTATCAATCCCTCTTGATATTGCATAGAAAATTTCCTTACTTCATTGCTGGCATTTTTAACATGCATAGTTTTACTTTCTGGTATAACCATATCAGAATAACCAAAAGAAATTCCAGAAAGTGTCGCATATTCAAAACCAAGAGACATTAACTTATCAGAAAATAAAACAGTTTTATTTTGACCACAATTTCTATAAACCAAAGAAACTAAATTAGTTATTTCCTTCACTGTAAGAACTTGATTAACTAAACTAAAGTTTAAATTTTTATGTTCAGGAAAAATCTGCCATAGTATTAAGCGGCCTGGCGTAGTAAAAACAATACTATAATATTCCTCTCCATCACTATTAAAAAGCTTCATTTTATATTTTATGCTAGAATGTATATTAATCACCTTGCAATTTAAAGCATGTTCAACACATCCAAAATCAGAAAAATACATTAAGTTATTACTTTCTAAATCATCAATCTGTTGCTGTAACGTTAAATAATATATACCAAGCACTATATCCTTAGATGGAACTATAATTGGCTTTCCATTACAAGGGTTAAGAATGTTGTTTGTTGACATCATAAGCACTCTTGCCTCAAGTTGTGCCTCTAAAGATAAAGGAACATGAACTGCCATTTGATCGCCGTCAAAATCAGCATTAAATGCTGTACAAACAAGAGGATGTAATTGTATTGCTTTGCCTTCAATTAAAACAGGTTGAAACGCTTGAATACTAAGCCTATGTAAAGTTGGAGCCCTATTTAACAGGACAGGATGCTCTCGTATTACTTCATCCAAAATATCCCATACTTCTGGTTTTTCAGATTTTACCATCTTACTAGCAAACTTAATTGTAGGAGCTTCACCGTACATCCTAAGCTTGGAATAAATGAAAGGCTTAAACAATTCCAATGCCATTTTCTTCGGTAAACCACACTGATGTAACTTCAATGTAGGACCAACAACTATCACTGACCTTCCTGAATAATCTACCCTCTTACCTAAAAGATTTTGACGGAAGCGCCCTTGTTTACCCTTTAACATATCACTTAAGGACTTTTTATAACCAACATTCCCAGCTTTATTTGCTAAACTACTACGACGAGCACCATCAAAGAGAGCATCCACAGCTTCCTGCAGCATCCTTTTTTCATTTTGAACCATAATATTAGGCGGATTTAAGCTTAACAGCTTCCTTAACCTATTATTTCTATTAATAATAGTCCTATAATGATGATTAAGGTCAGAAACTGCAGGGCGACCATTCTCAAGTGAAATCAATGGACGCAAATCAGGCGGAAGTATTGGTATTGTTGTAAGCACCATATGCTCAGGTTTGTTACCAGAATTTAAGAAATTCTCAACAATACGTAACCTTCTGATAATTTTTTTCCTCTTAATCTCTGATACAACTGACTCTAATTTAGCCCTCAATTCAGACCTAATAGAGTGTAAATCTAAAGACGCAAGTAATTTTCTTATTGCTTCTGCACCTGTAAGGGCAATAAAACTATCTTCACCATACTCATTTATAGCATCATTATAAGTTTGTTCATTAAGAATCTCACCTTCAACAAAAGGAGAAACACTAGGATTTACAACAACAAAATCACCACCATAAAGAATATTCTCTATTTCCTTAAGAGACATATCTAAAAGAGTACCAATCCTTGATGGTAAAGATTTTAAAAACCATATATGTACTACTGGAGACACAAGCTCTATATGACCCATCCTTTCCCTTCTAACCTTAGACGATGTCACTTCTACACCACATTTTTCACAAACAACCCCCCTATATCTTCTTTTTCTATATCTTCCGCACAAACATTCATAATCATTAACAGGACCAAAAATTTTTGGACAAAATAATCCACCTTTCTCTACTTTAAAGGTACGATAATTTGCAGTTGAAATATCTTTTACTTCTCCATAAGACATAGCCCTAATCCTCTCAGGACTAGCAATTAGTATACCAATTTTATCAAAAGACTGTGCTATACTAGTACAATAAGGTATATCTATAATATCATTTCCTTGTTTTAATGTTACATCCAAACATAAAGAGCGCAGTTCTTTTACCATTACATTAAATGACTCAGGAATCCCACACTCAAAATTACTATCACCTCTAATTATTGACTCATAAATCTTAAGTCTACCAATAACATCATCAGATTTTACTGTTAACATTTCTTGCAATGTATATGCAGCTCCATAAGCTTGCAGTGCCCAACATTCCATTTCACCAAAACGTTGACCACCAAAGTGAGATTTTCCACCAAGAGGCTGTTGTGTAACTAAACTATAAGGACCAACCGAACGAGCATGAACCTTATCATCAATAAGGTGGTGTAATTTGAGCATGTATATATACCCTACTGTCATTTTTCGGTTAAATTTTTCACCACTCCTTCCATCATATAACTCTACCTGCCCAGATTTATCTACGTCGGCAAGCTCAAGCAATCTAGCTATTTCATAATCCTTTGGACCTTCAAATACAGGAGCCGCAATAGGTATACCTTTACGTATTCTTTCTGCAAATGATATCAAACAGTTATCATTTAATGCTTTTATCTGATCACACATAGCATGATCATTACAATAAATTTGTAACAAAAAACTCCGCAGGTCAGATACTGAGACTTTATCAGAATTATCTAACATTTTGCCAATTTTTTCCCCTAACTTTACACATGCTAAACCTAAATGAGTTTCAAGTATTTGTCCTATATTCATTCTAGATGAAATGCCAAGAGGATTAAGAATTATGTCAACAGGAGTTCCATCTTTCAAATATGGCATATCTTCCACTGGAACAATCCGAGAAATAACACCCTTATTACCATGACGTCCTGCCATTTTATCACCAGGTTGCAACCCATGTTTCACCGCAACAAATACTTTCACTATAGTTAAAACACCTTGAGGTAAATCATAACTAGAATTTAATTGCTCCATTTTCTGTTTAAATTTAGCATGGACATTGTCCATTTTTAGATTGAATTCTTTTTCTAATTTTTCTACTTCCTCTGAGAGAGAAGAATCCCTTATTTTCAAATTCCACCATTGACTTTTTGAAATAGAACTTAAAAATTCTTCAGTTACAGTAAGCACCTTACTATCTTGCTCAATGCAAGAATTAATTAAAATTTCCTTTAACTTATTATAAAAATAATTACTTACTATATCAGTTTCGTATCCATATTCCTTCTTAAAATTCACTACTTCTCTTTGCTTTATCAATAAGAATCTATCATTCTCTTCGATACCTCTACGCATCAGTATATTTATATCTATTACAGTTCCTTCAATATCCGGTGGTAAATATAAGGAAGAATCTGTACAATCAAATATTTTTTCACCAAAAATGCTTATTAATAACTTTTCTTCAGGCTGCAAAGAAACTGAAGGTTTAGGGGTAACTTTACCAACAAGAATATCACCAGATTTAACTTTTGCTCCAACATTTACAATCCCTATATCATCCAAATGATGCAAATATTCTTCACTAACATCAGGAACAGAACGAACTATTCTTTCAGATCCTAAGGTTGTATCACGAACTACACATTCAAATTCCTCTATGTGTATTGAAGTAAAAATATCTTCTTGTACAACTGTATTCGAAATGATAATTGAATCTTCAAAATTATAACCTTGCCATGACATAAATGCCACTAATAAATTCCTTCCAAGAGCAAGCTCCCCTTTATCAATTGCAAAACCATCAGCAATAACATCATCCTTTTTTACATAATCACCAGGCTTCACTAAAGGCCTCTGATTAATACAAGTACTGTGATTAGAACGAGAAAATTTCCTCATTTTATAGATATCTACATCCAAATATTTTTCTTTTTCTGCATCAAGAACACGAATAACTATATATATACCATCAACACGATCAACTATGCCATCTCGCTTGGCTAAGATAACATAACAAGAATCAGCTGCAACTATAGACTCCATACCAGTACCAACTAATGGAGCCTCAGGTTTTAACAAAGGCACTGCCTGACGCTGCATATTTGAGCCCATTAGTGCTCTATTAGCATCATCGTTTTCTAAAAAAGGAATAAGTGAAGCTGCAATAGAAACAACTTGCTTAGGAGCAACATCAATATAATTTACTTGATTACTTTGGATCATTGTAAAGTTACCACTATAACGACAATATAACATATCATCAACAAAGTGGTTATTTTTATCAAGTTTTGCACTAGCATCAGCAATATAATAGAAACCCTCTTCTATTGCAGAAAGATATTCTATCTGATCAGTTACTACACCATCTACTACCTTACAATAAGGACTCTCAATAAAGCCATATTTATTAACACGAGCATATACAGCTAAACTATTGATTAATCCTATATTTTGCCCTTCTGGCGTTTCAATAGGACAAACACGCCCGTAGTGAGTTGTGTGTACATCCCGTACTTCAAAACTTGCCCTATCTCTTGTCAACCCACCAGGTCCTAAAGCTGATAACCGACGCTTATGAGTTATCTCAGACAAAGGATTAGTTTGATCCATGAATTGACAAAGCTGAGAAGAATTAAAAAAATCTTTCAAAACAGTAGTGAGGACCCTTGGATTAACAAAATCACGTGGCGCTACATCATCAAAATTAGCAATCGACATATAATCAATAGCAACACGTTGGAGTTTAATTAAAGCTAATCTAAACTGATTTTCAACAAATTCTCCAACAGATCTTATTCTCCTATTACCAAGATGGTCAATATCATCACCCTCTCCCTTACTATCACGTAATAAAACCAGATTTTTTATTACCTCGATGATATCATCTACAGTTAAAATTGTCAAATTTTCATCATAATTTAACCCAAGACGAAAGTTAAGTTTTACTCTACCAACATCAGATAGGTTATAATATTCATTATTAAAAAATAAATTATTAAAAAAGGACTTTGCCAACTCTAGCGTTGGAGCTTCACCTGGACGTAAAATTCGATATATTTCAAGCAAAGCATCTTGATAAGATATATTTTTATTTAAAAACAGCGTATTCAAAATATACGGTCCAATTGAAATATTATCTATATTTAATAAGTAGATTTCATTAATAGAAAGTAGTTTTATTTTTTTTACATCTTCAATAGTTAATAAATCTCCGGTTGAAAAAAGTGCAGATTTAGTTGATGCATCAACTAAATCTTCTGCTAAAAATAAACCACATATAGCAGTAAATGGTATAAAATATTCCCTTAAACCATCTTCATATAATTTCTTAATTAGCCTAGAAGTTATTCTTATATTTGCTTCCAATAAAACATTATTGTTAATGTCAGTCAGAGCAAAAGGCAGCTTAATGTTTTGAAGCCCTTCAAGCGAAGATTGTACTCTCCAACGATCTCCATGCCTAACATATTTTACTTTTTTATAAAAATTTTCAAGTATATCATTATTTGATAAGCCCAATGCTCTCAATAAAAAAGATACAGGTAATTTTTTCTTTCTATCAATACGAAAATAGAGAATATCTTTTGCATCAAATTCAAAATCTAACCATGAGCCTCTATAAGGAATAATACGAGCAGAGTAAATTATTTTACCTGAACTATATGTTTTACCTTTATCATTATCAAAAAAGACACCAGGAGATCTATGCATTTGAGAGACTATAACTTTTTCAACTCCATTAATAATAAAAGTTCCTTTGGCAGTCATCATTGGTAATTCACCAATCAATACTTCCTGTTCCTTAAAGTACTTTATACTCTTATCTTTAACATCCTCACTCTTTATCTCTTTAAGTTCTTGAGTATCTAAAACGGTAAGACGTAGCATTACACGAATAGCAATAGAAAAAGTTACGCCTCGTTTTATACATTCATACTCATCATATTTAGGATTATCGATTTTACAATTTACAAACTCAAGAACTGCACGCCCTAATGGATCACAAATAGGAAAAACTGAATGAAACATAGAATCTAATTTATTTTTACCATTAAGATCCATATCAACAAAAGAGTTATACGAATCTCTTTGCACTTTTATTAAATCTACTAAAAAATTTCTTAAATCAGCTAATCTTGCATAAGAAAGCCTTGGAATTGAAGCAGAAAGATTCAAATTACTCATTATTAAAGATAAGGAAGAAGTCATTTAAGTGTCTCAAAAATTAAAGTATAATTAAACTAATACTATTCAAGTTCAACTTTAGATGCACCAGCATCTACAAGCATTTTTTTAATTTTTTCAGCCTCTTCTTTTGACGTATTAGAGACCACAGCTTTTGGTAATGACCCAATAAAATCCATAGCACCTTTTAAAGTCAATTCACCCTGATTATAGTTTACTTTTATTTCCCTTATAGCTTTAATAATTGATACCTTTTTATCACTACCAAATTCTTTTAAAATAACGCTATACTCTGTTTTTTCAACTATAGGAGTTTCAGAACCACTTTCTACTGAATTTTGAGTAGAATGAACATACGAACCCATCAGGGGTAACCCTAATTTATTCTCTAATTCCTTAACAAGCTCAGCAGCTTGTAATAAATCCAAAGAAAGTATTTGTTCTAATAAAGAACTTTTTTCATTAATTTCACTATTCATAACAACAACCTCAATAATAATAAAGACTTTTATTTAGAGTTTAAAACTCTGAATACCCTACTAGCAGGTAAATTTAAAAGATAAGCTAATCTATTAGGAACCATAAATATTAAGTGCATTATCTTAATACGCACTTCATCTAAAGAAGGTAATTTAGCTAATGCAGCAACATCATCTTTAGTCAATAATCGATCTGAATTAGTTGCACAAATTATAGATACTCTTTCGTGATCATTATTAATAAAATTAACTAAGACTTTTATAGTTGCTATCATATCGGATGAATATATTATTGCAACTGGACCAATAAATTTATCAAGTAAAAAATTAAACTTACCTACTTGAGCAATAGCTATACGAGCTAAGCTATTTTTTACAACAAGAAAACCACCATCTGTAGATTTTATTTCATTTCTTAAGTTAACTGAATCATCTGCAGTAAGATAATCAAAATTAACTAAAATCACAAAACTATTTTGAGATATAACATTTATTAAATTATTCAAATGCTTTTGCTTGCAACTACGCTTCACTATAACACTCCTTAGAAAATATTTTTCCCACTTTATCAACCCTTAAAGATTTACCCATAGTTGAATTAATAAAAATACTCTTAAAGTAATCCCCTTTTATACCATTAGGTTTAACATTATTTATAGCTTTTGCCAAGGCCATAAAATTTGCAAATAAATCCTTAACACTGAATTGTATATTTCCTATTTTAGCATGAATAATACCATATTTATCAGTCTTAAATTTAATTTGACCAGATTTTATAATGTTAACCGTTTTGACAATTTCAGATGTTACAGTGTTAAATTTTGGATCAGGCATAAGCCCCCTAGGCCCGAGAATTTTAGCAATAGGTTTAATACGTTCCACAAAATCATAAGTTGTAATACACCAATCAACATCTAGCAGCTTCTTATTTTCCTTTACAGAATTAACTAAATCCTCACCACCAACAACATCTGCTATAAATTCTAATTCCTTTAATAAACATTCATTATCAGTAAATACAGCAACTTTAATATCTTTTCCAACACCTTTAGGCAGCACAACTACACCCCTAACCTGCTCCTCAGGCTTACGCACATCTACATTAAGCCTCACAGCAACATCAACAGATTCAACAAATTTAGTTGACGAAGAACCCACAATCATTTCTAAACAATCAATAATATCATAAGTTTGTAAATTATCTTGTTGCATCCAATACCTATAAATTAATCTTCTTCTAGACCTTCAATTTCTATACCCATGGAACGAGCAGTACCTAACACCATTTTTAGCGCAGATTTTAATTTATTAATTTTCATATCAGACATCTTACGCTTAGCTATATCAGTCAGCACGGATTTATCAATCTTAGATACAATTTTCTTACCAGGATCACTTGTTCCCTTTGCCAAGCAAGTAGCTTGTTTCAACAAATCAGAAACTGCAGGTGCATTATTAACAAAAAGGTCATAAGATTTGTTATCATACACAATTACCCTTACTGCAATTGAGTCTCCAATTTTATATTTGTTACTATCACTAGTCATTTTATTAAAAGCTTCACAGAATTTAGGTATAGCAATACCACGTGGACCAAGGACAGAAGCAATCTTAGGCCCTGGCACTGCCTTACCCACATTCATGCTTAACTTAACTCTAGATGTAACAGTAGCACTCTTCATAATTAATCCTTTTCTTCTCTTTCTATTTGATCTAATCTAACTTCTACTGGTGATGTACAAAATTTAAATACCCTTGCATTCACTTTGGCAACACCTCTATCATAATTAACACAAAACAATTCTCCGCAAAAACCTTTGAATGCACCTTGTGTAATTATCACAGATTCCCCAACTTCATACTTCTGTTTAGATTGATTACAAAACTCATTATGACCTAAATTATTAAGCACAACATCAATTTCAGTATCACTTACTATCCGCGGTTTATCTCCGCCCAAGAACCTAAAAACCCCTTCTATATTTTTTATAATCTTAAGAGATTTATCACACAATTTCATACACACAAACACATAACGTGGATAAAGAAAGGTTTTCTTAGTTGCATTTTCTACAAAAGGTGCAAGCGTCTTTTTAACAAAAAAAGGATATAATTTCCTTGCCGGATCTAAAATAGAATTACAGACTCTTTCTTCATTCCGCGGCAAAGTTTCTATAATATACCATTTATACTCTTGTTTTTCCAAATCCTCTCTATAAAGCTTACAATTTTTTATTTTTTCCTTTACTGCTTCACTAAAATCATCTTGTCCTTTAGATTGAATCGTTCTTTTCAATGTATCATAAGTCATAGATTTATGATACAATAATAAATCTATTATTTTTTCGAGCAAATATAAAACAGCAAGATCTAAAGCACTCCTTCCATTATTATCTTTAAGATTTATATCTAGTGCATCATTTTTCATAAGTAGATTGATCATTTCATAATACTGATCTTCTTTATCACCAGATGTCGGAATTAAATTAAGAATCTTTATTAAAGGCGTTTCACCTTCTTCATTCCTGATATTAACATCAATTCCTTGCGCTAATATTTCTTTAAAAACTTCTATTACACCTTTTAAACTTTCTTCATCTGCATCTTGTACGGCGTCTATAGTGTTAAAAAATATTTGCACCCTTCTCTCTTCTTCCAAATATTCTTCTGATTTATATATCATATATAATCCCAAGTAGAACTCTAATTACATAAAAAAATGTAAGATCCACCAAACAAAAAAAAACAGAAAAACATAATATTACTACTATAGTTAAAAATAAAAAGGACATAATCTCTTCTCTTTTTACCCAAGAAATTTTAACAATTTCCTGTTTTATTTCACCAAAAAAACACATTAAAGTTTTTATCATCACTAACCTAATAAAAAAAGCAAGAGAGATAGGAATCGAACCTATAACCTTTGGTTTTGGAGACCAACGCTCTACCTAATTGAGCTACTCTCTCATGCAATAAAACCTACACTAAAATATCATTAACGATACCAGAACCGATAGTCTTACCACCTTCTCTTATTGCAAACCTCAATCCCTTATCCATTGCTATTCCACAAGGATTCTGCAATTCTACTTCCATACTTACCTGATCTCCAGGCATTACAATTTCCTTACCGTCTAAAATTTTCATGTTACTAGTTACATCAGTTGTTCTAAAATAAAATTGTGGCTGATAATGTGACCCAAATGGTGTTTTACGGCCTCCTTCTTCTGCTTTTAATACATATATTTCAGCCTTGAACTTCTTATGTGGCATAACTGTACCAGGTTTCGCTAAAACTTGTCCCCTTTCTACATCTTCTCTCTTTATACCACGCAACAGAATACCAACATTATCACCAGCTTTTCCACGTCCTAACTTCTTTTTAAACATCTCAACACCTGTACAAACTGTCTTCTGTACTTCTCTAAGTCCAATTACTTCTATCTCATCACCTTCTTTTATCGTACCACGCTCAATACAACCTGTTACTACTGTGCCACGTCCAGGTATTGTAAATACATCCTCTATTGGCATTAAAAATGTCTTATCTAAATCTCTTATAGGCTCAGGAATTTTATCTAATTCTTCCATTAATTTTAATATCGCACCTTCACCTAATTCACTTTCATCGCCTTCTAATGCTTTAAGTGCAGAACCTTTTATTATTATAACATCATCACCACTATAACCATATTTATTTAGTAACTCCCTAACCTCCATCTCTACTAACTCTATCATATCTTGATCTGCAACATCAACTTTATTGCAAAAAACTATGATATGCTCTATTCCTACTTGCCTTGAAAGCAATACATGCTCTCTTGTTTGTGGCATAGGACCATCAACCGCAGATACCAAAAGGACTGCTACATCCATCTGTGCAGCACCAACTATCATGTTTTTTACATAATCAGCATGACCAGGACAATCTATATGCGCATAATGCCTACTCTCCGTTTCATATTCAACATGCGCAGTTGAAATAGTTATCCCTCTCTCCTTCTCTTCTGGCGCTTTATCAATTTGATCATACCCTATAGCTTTAGCTTGCCCTTTGCTTGCTAACACTTTTGTAATCGCTGCTGTTAACGTCGTCTTCCCATGGTCAACATGCCCTATCGTCCCTGTGTTTATATGACATTTCCTCTTCTCTACTTCACTCATGTGTGCCTCTAACAACAAATAAAAAATAAAACCTACAAAGAGCGGATAATGGGAATCGAACCCACACCACTAGCTTGGAAGGCTAGGGCTCTACCATTAAGCTATACCCGCACTAACAATGGAGGAGGTAGGATTCGAACCTACGTACGCAAACGCGGACAGATTTACAGTCTGTTACCTTTAACCACTCGGTCACCCCTCCTCAATTAACATTGTCTAATTTCAAAACCTATATTAGTAATTTAAAGCTTATATTGTGTCAAGAAATTAATGTAAAAATTGCTAAATCTTTGATTTTTCCAATATAATAGATTTTATCGTGTCATTTTATATATTTAATAATGAAACAATTTTGGCTCTATGGAAAACATACTTGTATTTCTGCATTAAAAAATAAAAATAGGTTGTGCTACGAATTATTACTTAGTCCAGCTTTTTATAAACAAAATTACAAAGAGCTAGAAGCTTATATAGCAGCAAAGAACGTAAAAGTAGCAAAAACCAACAAATTTAATACCATTTTGGCACCTCATGCTAATCATCAAGGAATAGCACTTAAAGTTGCTCCATTAAAAAATTTTGAACTACAGGAAACTATAGAAAAATCTACAAATAAATCTACTATCTTAATATTAGATCAGATCACTGATACTTATAATATAGGCTCAATTTTGAGAACTTCAGCATGTTTTGAAGTGGATGCATTGATCTTAACTTACAAACATTCACCATGTGAAAATGCTTCAATAGCTAAAGCTGCAAGTGGTACATTAGAAATTACACCTTTACTGTATGTTACAAATATCGTAAAAACTATTAAGCTATTAAAAGAACAAGGATATTGGTGTTACGGACTTGATTGTCATGCAAGCCAAAATTTAGATTCAATCTCTAAATTTTATGATAAAAGAATAATCATTGTAGGATCAGAAGACAAAGGATTAAGAAGATTAGTTAAAGAAAATTGTGATTTTCTAATCAAGATACCAATATCATCTAATATTGATAGTTTGAACGTTTCTAATGCTGCAGCAATTGTTTTATATTCAATATATAATAAATGAAAAGAAAGAACTGCTTCATAGTAGCAATTGATGGTCCAGCTGCTTCGGGAAAAAGCACTATCGCTAAAAAAGTTGCTACACTTTTTAACTTCCAGCACATAAATACTGGAAAATTATATAGAATACTTGCACTCAAATTAAGCAAGCAAAATCAATATATCAATAAAGAATTTTTAGAGCAATTTCCTTCTTTAACAATTGATGACTATTATAACAATGATAATAAAGAACTATACTCAGAAGAAATTGGCAAGCTAGCATCAATACTCGCAGCTAAACAGGAAATAAGATCTATCTTATTAGATATACAGAGAGAACTTGCTTATTCTCAATGTTCGGTTTTAGATGGAAGAGATATAGGATCAATAGTATGCCCAGATGCAGACATAAAATTCTTTATCACTGCAAAACTATCTGTTAGAGCTCAGAGGCGTTTTAAAGAGTTGATATCATTAAAGAAAAGATTAACATATAAGAAGATACTATTAAAATTGATAGAGAGGGACATCAGAGATACAAATAGAAGTATAGCACCCTTAACACAAGTAGAAGATGCAATTTACATCGATTCTTCATACATAAAGTTAGAACAAGCTTTTAATGAGATTACGAAAAAAATACTTGTAATAAAATAAATTACAGTTTAAGTTAAATGAAAACTAGGTTAATTTTAAATGAACAGGTTAAAACCTACAATATATATTAATAAATTATTATCCAACAAATTCATAGATGAGAGTATATTAAATAACGAAGAGTCAAGTTATGATTTTGAAGGTTTGCTTGGGTCTCTTTTAGAAAATAAAATACAAGAAGGTAAAATAGTAGAAGGTAGAATTGTTAAGATTGAAAATGAGGATTTTATAATTGATGCTAATCTAAAATCTGAAGGAAGGGTACCAATTAAAGAGTTTTATGTAAAAGATAGCTTACCATCAGAGGTAATAATTGGTTCTAAAGTTAGGGTATATTTAGAGAAAATAGAAGGGCGTAATGGAAATGTTATTCTTAGTCGAGAGAAAGCCTTACGCATAGAATTATGGGAAAGGTTGGAAGAAGCTTCTAAAACAGGCCAAGAAGTTGAAGGGGTAATTACAAGGCAGATTAAGTGTGGTTTTTCTGTAGATATAGACGGTTTGGTAGCTTTTTTACCCAATAGCCAAGTAGATGTAAAACAAATTGATGATTTTCAATTTTTAATTGGAACAAAGCAAAAGTTTTTAATAGAAAAGATGGATAGAGCTCAAGCAAATATTGTAATATCAAGAAAGAGAATTTTGGAAGCTGCTTATGCAGAAGTAAAGGCAAAATTCTTAGAAGGATTGAATGAAGGCGATATTGTAGAAGGAAAAATAAAAAGTATAGCAAGTTATGGTGCATTTATAAGAATTCATGAATCTAATGAAATAGGTATAATAGATGGGTTATTATATAAAACAGATGTGACTTGGTGCCGTTCATCACGTCCCTATCTTCCAGCATTTTTTTCACTTGGTCAAAATGTTAAAGCTAAGATTATAAAGATTGATAGGGAAAAAGGTAGAATTTCCTTGGGTATCAAGCAGCTGGAAAAAGATCCTTGGGAAGGGATTGAAGAAAAATATACTATTGGTAGCGAACATGTAGGGTATGTGACTAATATAGCTATACGCACACAAGAATCAATACCACATCGTCAAGAAGAATATGGTGCGTTTGTTAAGCTTAGTCAAGGGATTGAGGGTTTAGTACACTCAAGTGAAATAACTTGGAAAAGAAGCAAATTATTAGTAAGCCAACTATTAAAAAAGGGGCAAGAAGTACGTGTAAAGGTTTTAAGCATTAATGCAGAACAGCATAAAATGGGTTTAAGTGTAAAAGAGTGCATTGAAAATCCACTACAAGAGTTTGTAACTAAGTATAGCTTAGGTTTAGTAGTAACTTGTATAGTAAAGGATATTGCAAAATATGGTGTAATAGTTGAGTTTGAGGATTTTCAGGATATATACGGTACTATAAATGCAGCAGATTTAAGTTGGTCTAAAGATTATAAAGACGAAATTAGGAAATATAAAGTTGGGGATAAAATAAAAGCGAAAATCCTAAGGATTAACGTTAATAAGTTTAGGGTTAATCTTGGAATAAAACAGCTTGAATACGATCCTTTTGAAGGATTTTTAAATACTATTCAAGTAGGCGATAAATTAAAGGCAACTGTTGTAAAAATAGAAGAGCAAAACGTATTAGTTGAGGTTGCAGGTGGTGTGACTATTTTAATTGAAAGTAGTAATTTGCCAGAAAATAAAGAATTTAATCCAATGCAAAAAATTGATGTTGAAGTAACAGAAGTTGGAACATATAGCGTTTGTTTGTCTTGTAAAGTTTAGACCTAGGTATGTGCATAAGCGTCTCTATAGAAAGTCTTTAATTTAAAATAGTTATGGCAACAAAAATATCTTTAATTCAGCGCATAAAAAAAAACTTTGTTAAAAAGTAATGTAGCAACAATTATCAACATTTTTTTCTCGTCCATTGTGGATTGTTTTCAAGATGGCGGTAATGTTGAACTCAGGGAATTTGGTTCATTTTCAATTAAAAGCTGCAACTTTATGGTTGATAAGGCAGCAAGTTCACATAATCAATACTTAAGAATCTATTTCCGTAGTAGTAAAAAATTATCTGCTCAAATTAACAATTTATTTAAATTAAAATAAAGTATATAGTTTACCTAACAACATTTTCAAGTTATTAAAATAGAAATTGTTCATTAAATATTCTTTCATCTAAAGAATGGTCATAATCAAACAGCAAAATTATCTGCTTATTTAGATTTTTATAAACTTTTACTCTTAATATATTATGAAATTCCGTATAATCAGAAACAATAGTTACCGATCGGTTTTGTGGATCAATAATCTCAAGCTCAACTAAATCATCATCAGATAGTAGTGCACCGCGCCAACGCCTAGGTCTAAATGGATTTATAGGAGTTAAAGCAAAAAGATTTGAATTTAGCGGCAAAATAGAACCACCAGCAGAAAAATTATATGCAGTGCTACCAGCTGGAGTTGAAAGCATTATTCCATCACCAACTAGTTTTTCCATTCTTAATTTATTATTGATAATTATTTTTATATGAACCACTCTATTGGTTTTTCTAAATAACGATACTTCATTAATAGCAACAGAACGGTATCCTTGACCATTCACATCTGTAGCTTCCATTTCCAGCAAGGTTAGCTCAGTTGGCACTGCTTTATTTATGTGCTGCACTAAATTTCCTTCTAAAGAATCGTTTAGTAAAACCCCTGTCTCTTCTAATGGTTTATTTAGTAAAAACCCCACTGTGCCATAACTTATTCCGTATACAGGTATACCATTACCAATCACATAATTATGTAAACTATGTAACATAAATCCATCCCCACCTATGACTAAAAGAAGGTCAATATCAGATGTTGATTCTTGCTGTTCTATATCAATAAAACTGGATCTTTTAAGAAAACTATATATCTGTTGCGATTTTACTGAATCTGCTACTGCGTAAGCTATCTTTTCATATTTATTCATTATACAAAAGAATATATAAACTGTAACTTTTGAAAATCTTAAAAAAGTTTTTAAAAAAGATCACCATACTTATCTTTAAATTTAGTTAACTTGCTAGTTTTTTTAACTGCATCAGCTAAATTTCCAGTCCATGCTGGATGATTATGCGGATCAATACTTAAGGTTACTACATCCCCCTCTGAACCATAGGTTGAGCGTGTTTCAAATCTCTCACCATTGGTCATAACCACAGTAATTTTATGATAGTCAATATCATTTTTTTTCATGTTACCCTCCTTATAAACTACGTTAAAAAGCACCACTTTATATATTATAATATTAAATAACCTTACACAACTTTATCTTCTAGCTAACCCATTAGATAATGAGTATCAGTATCTTAAATAAAATCATTATTAGATAACATACCTATTTCATCTTCGTAAACATCAAGTATTTTTGCTACTTGTGAATTAGTTTCATCAGGTTGAATAAAGAATAGATCTTCTCCATCATAATCATCAAATTCTATATCTTCATCAAGGTTAACAGCTTTTGTGTTAATATACTTATATTTATCATCTATTTTAGCATATTTTTTATTATCAGACAAAGCATGACCTTTTTTATCACATAGAACAAGTTTATACTCCCCTTCATCATCTTCTTCTAATTTTAAGTATTTAAATTGCTTTGGTATTTTAACAGTATCATTAGTCTCACTATCCGTAATATGTAAACTATCATCTATTATCTTATACTGCATCCCTACATATTCATCATCATAGTCACTATCATCTTCCTCTAATTCATTGCCCTGAATTTCAGTATCAGGAAGTTCCATTACTTCTTCCCTATCAGGCAACATTGCTAAACCCCTGCCTACATTATGATGTGACAATGCATAACTAATTTGCGTTCTTATTGGTATGTTACTATGACCAACATGGTGATATGCATTAAGAATATTTGTCTGATCCAGATCAAATTGCCTTAGAAGATAATTTGCATACGAATATCCATAATCATTATGGTCTTTTTCATTATCATGTAAAAAGAAAGTTATTGTTTTAGTGCCGTGATCTTCAATACCAAATAACTCTTCATACTCATCAAAAGCATCTTTGATTTTGTGTTTAATTACTTTTAACTCCTTATCACTTAATTTATTATAGCACAAAACTACTTGCAGATCATCATTTAGTTGCACTGTATCTCTTTTTGGTAAAACTCTTTCATTTTGTGCAACCTGCGTTGCATCAATTAGAAACGCATCGTCAGCATCAGGATCTTATTGTGTTTGAACTATGGTCAAAATGTCCATGCTCTTTAGTTGATCCTGTGTGTGCTCTATAGCTATTTCTAGTATCATATATATAAAATTGAAGTGGCTTACTAACATTATCTTCAACTAATGCTTTAAGGTTAGGATACTTACTATCTACTTCCTTAATTTGATCTATAATTTTCTGTAATACGTCATCAGATAAATTATCATAGTATAATTTTACTTCTAAATTATCAGAAAGTGTTATTGTTTTCTCGTTCTCAGGCCCAGGTCCATATCTAAATAATAAAGTATCTTCCCTTTCTAAGAATTGGCCGTATTCTCTGTCTTTACAATATGTACCATCAACATCAATTTCATTGCCACTTAGCTTAATGCTTTGTTTTAAAAGTTTATTATCATCATCGATGTAATTCCCATCGGCTAGAAACAGTCTATGTTCATCATCTTCTTTTGTAACTATAACTAAAGCCCTATTTTCATCATATGTTTTAAAATCAGTTGAATCTTTAAAGTAGAACTTGTTTCTATTAACATAACCAACTTCATTAATAAATGAGCCTACTTCCTTACGATCATCGTATATAGATATTATAGATTTTGAGTTTGTAGGTTTAATAGAAAAGATCTTATCCAAATTTTCTTCTTTTCCTGTAATACCTTGAAGAGAATGTAAATCTACAAGTGTAAATGCTTCTTTTGCATCATCAGTGTAGAGAAGATCTTTTGTTTTATTCTTGCATGCTCGAGTATCTCTATACTCACTACCATGTTGATCACAAAAAGCTAGCTTATAGTTACTATCAACCTTAACTAATTTTAAATTATGATATTTCTTTGGTATAACTATAGAATCTTGGGTTGCATGATTAAAAACTTTAATTCCTTTTCTTAAAAATGAGTATTCTACTGGAGAAAAAGCACCAATCTCTCCCCTATCATCAACTATCATTCCTGTATAATATTCTTCATCTGTATTTTTATCTGTGCCAATATGATCTCCTTTTAGCACTCGGAATGCATTTAAATCCCTTACTTCATCTATATATTTTTTTTCTGCAAGTTTAACCTCGATAAAGTCTAAAAGTTTCTGTTTTACCCCTTTATTTTCAAATATTTTGTTGAGCAATTTTTCGTCATAATTTTTATAAAAGTCCACATCAGAACTAGGTATATGACTAACCATATCTGGAAATTTTGCTTTAAAAAATTCCAAAGCACTTCCGTAAGATTTGCGATCATAAAATATACTATTAATTAGTCCAGGGTACATCTCTTGAAAAAATTCAATAGTGACATACACTCTTTCATCAACATTAAATTTTGAATTCTTCAAATACTGATCTATATGTTTTGCACCATCATAAAGTTCATCATCACGCGTTGGATAAACACCACGTTGAATATGTCCCACTATATTATGATTCAAAAGTTCAGGAAGTGCTCCATCACTGTCCACTCCAGTATAGCTAACTATGTTATGCATAAATTCGTGTCGCAATACACCATACCCATACGTTAGAGAGCAAAATGCATTAGTACCATCAGCATGGCCACCATGTGTTGCTCCTGTGTAATTAGCATAATCATCCCATGTATCGTAAAATAGAATCCGAGACTTATGAACGGTATTAGACGGCTTAAGATCAAATGATTCGTTAAAATCATAAATAGTATTTTTAATCTCTTGTTTAGCTCTCCATATTTGATGTTCATCTAAATCCCTATAGTACAGGTCAATTTCAAGATTATATCTAGGAAATTTTACTGTTTCTACATTTGAAAGTAGTACTTGAGTTTTTTGAAGTGCATCACCAATAGATGAAAGTATTGGCATATCACGTTGGATAATTGGATCTTCAAGTGCTTTTTTAGCAGACTCATGATTATAACTTTCGTGAGGACGCACTTTTTTTAAAAGAGATACCAATATGTCATCATCAAGATTATCTAAATCATTAAATTTGTTTATCTTAATTTCAATAGGAGCATCAACTTTAACATATTTTAAAGCATCAATAATCTCTTGTTTAGTTATTTCTATCTGTTCATCATTCAAACTATTAGTACCTAGCTTTACTTGTATATTAAAGTCAGGAAATTCTATTACTTCTTCTTTATCAGGTAATACATGAAAGCTATGTCCTCCATTATAATGAGACAATGCAAAACTCACTTGCTTTCTTAGCGATCTTGAACTGTCATGTTCTATAAAGTGATATGCATTAGCAACATTTGTACTTTCCCGATCGACTTGATTTACACAATAATTTGCATATGTATATCCATAATTAAGAAAATCCTGTCTATTATCATGTATAAAGACGCCTATTGTTTTAGTAGTATCATATTTTTTTATACCATATAACTCTTCATACTCATCAAAAGCATTCCTGATTTGTTGTTTAGCTGCTTCTAATTGTTTATCACTTAAATTATTATAATATAAATTTACTTGCAGATTATTATCTAATTCTATTAGATCTCTTTTTGGAAGGACTCTTTGGTTTTGGGCAATCATCATTGCTGATTCCAAAGTTATACCTCCAGGCTCATAGGTTGTTTGACAGATATACATGCTGCCTGACCTAGGAGAAAAATAACCAAAACCCATTGTTGATTCAGTATTTTTATGGTAGCTATCTTCATTATTATATATGTAGAGCTGAAGTTCGCTAAGGGTTCCATCTTTTTTAAGACCAAGTAAAGTTTTAAAGCCGTTGAAGTTATTTTTAACTTCATCTATAGCCTTTTGCAATTTCTCACCAGATAAATCGTCATAGTGTACTTTTATTTTTATGTTGTCTTCACTGAATATCTTAGTTCTCGTAAGTGACTTAACATTCGCAGATCTCATAACTCCTCCATTTCATATATCTAAAAGTGTTTTTAATAAAATATCTTCTACTTTAGAGATATTAATTTTCCCCTTATACTAGTTAAAATTGAATTTTAGGGATTTTTATCGAGCTTGATATAATAAAAATTTTTACTAAAATAGTTATATTATATATATTTAACTATTGTGATAGCATACGTCAATACCATAGCGCTACAAGGAATCCATGCAACAAACGTTAATGTTCAAGTTCATATTGCCAATGGCATTCCTGCTTTTAATATTGTCGGATTGCCAGATAAAACGGTAGCTGAATCAAAAGAGCGAGTCAGAGCAGCATTAAATTCAATAAATCTATCTCTGCCACCTAAAAGAATCACTGTAAACCTCTCCCCTGCAGATTTACTAAAAGAAGGCAGTCACTATGATTTAGCTATTGCTATGGGATTACTCGTCGTAATAGGAACAATACCGATGGGAAGCATTGATCATTATGTTGTCATAGGCGAACTTGCCTTAGACGGTGGAATAATGCCTGTCTCTGGAACCTTACCAACAGCAATCTACGCTAAAAAGGATGGTAAGGGGCTGATTTGTCCAAAAGAAAATGGCTTAGAAGCTATTTGGGCTAAGGGAATTTCAATTTTAGCTATCAAAAATCTAACTGAACTGATAAGCCATTTCTCTGCACATAAGCCCATTATCCCTTTGGTTTGCAATAGAACGCAAGATCTTTCAAACGATAAAATCACTACACACGATATGAAAGATGTCAAAGGTCAAGCAGTTGCAAAGAGAGCAATTGAAATTGCTGCAGCAGGTGGACATAACATATTAATGGTTGGTCCACCTGGCACAGGTAAGTCCATGTTAGCTAAACGATTTATTGATATCTTGCCTAATTTAAGTGATTCAGAGATTATGGATGTTAATGTCATTTCCAGCATAACTAAAAATTTTAATGGAACTCTAAATATACGCCGTCCTTTTCGCGAACCACATCATTCATGTTCCATTGCAGCAATGGTTGGTGGTGGAAAAACTGCTAAACCTGGAGAAATTTCAATGGCACACAACGGCGTTTTGTTTCTTGATGAATTACCAGAGTTTCCAAGAGCCGTACTTGATTCTTTGCGTCAACCATTAGAAGATAAAAGTGTTACTATTGCTAGAGCAAATGCTCATGTAACTTATCCTACAAATTTCCAACTTGTTGCTGCAATGAATCCTTGCCGTTGTGGATACTTAGGTGATACAAAGAGGTCGTGTGGTAGAGCACCTAAATGCGGCATAGATTATAAAAACAAGATATCAGGTCCACTATTAGATAGAATTGATATACACGTTGAAGTACCAAATATCAATATACTCTCTTATAATGCCAAAGATAAGTGCGAAAGCACAGAAGTTATCAAAAATAGAGTACTTGCAGCAAGAGAAATACAGACACAGCGATACGCTAATTTAAATTTTAAGTCTAATGCAGAAATAGGCGGTAACGCTTTAGAAGAGTTTGCTCTTCCCGATACAGCAGGAATGAGCCTTCTAGAGCACGTTTTAAAAGCAAACCATATATCTATAAGAAGCTATACTCGTATTTTAAAAGTTGCAAGAACAATAGTGGACCTAGCAAACAGTAAGCAAGTAAAGAAAAACCATATAGCTGAGGCTTTAACTTATCGGTTAAAATAAAAAATTTAACAAAATTTATTACTTATTTTATCTTTAAGCAATTTCATGAATTTTTATAGCTTATTTCAAATTATAGCATTTCTCATAATAGGCTGATAAAAAAAGCAGATCAACAGCATGAAGTTAAACAGGGTCCTGTTTTTAAGCAATGGGTTCGTTAAAGTCGGTGTGAAAGATTTCAGTTCCTTCACTGATTTTTGGATTTATAGGAATATCAAAGGTAGCAAAATTGGTGTTGCTCAAACAGGTGTTCTTTCAAAGATCATACCATTTCCATAGGATACTGATTCTTTTTTCTAGATTTTAAAGCGCTGCCATTATATTTTTTGTTAAATTTCACTAAGCAAGTTCTTTTAATAACGCTAAGTTTTGCTTTTTCAGTGTTCTTGATATCTAGAAGTAGTAAGTTAAATGTCTAGCTATTTTATAAATAGAACATCAACTTTGCCTAATATGGTTGATTATTACTTTATAAGTAGTATAGTAAGTATAAGTTAAACAAAATTTATATTCATCATTTATAATTTAAAGGTTCATTTGAGCAGGTTTAGTAATGTCTGATGTTTTGTGTGATAGTTTTTATTTTTGCAAAGAGATACATAAAGAGGGATTAGAGCAAAAGTATGAAATTACTGTAGATAATAAATATATAGAAAGTCAATTAGACGATAAATTATCAGAAATTTCTAAATATGCAAAATTATCCGGCTTTAGAGTAGGTAAAGTACCACATCATATCATCGTTAAAAATTATGGTGAAGAAGCTAAACAAGAAGTGATAAGAGATATAATCAATAAATGTGCCGATGATTGTATTAAGAAAAATAAATTTGATTCCTTAGTTTCTTCAAATATTGAAGTAGTCTCTGCACCAGATTTAAATGAGCAAAAAGACCTGATTTATAAGTTATCTTTAGAGGTCATGCCTGAGGCGCCTCTAATAGATCCAAGTATAATAAGTATCAAATCATTAGAAGTAAAAATAGAAGATAGCGACATAAAGGAATTTATCTCCTCAATTAAAAGTAAGTCTTATAATTTCGTTTCTGCAGCTAGTGGTCATAAGGTAGTTGATGGAGATCGGATTACTATTGATTTTGAAGGACAGATAAGAGGTAAGTTATTTAAGGGTGGTAATGCTAAGAATTTTGTTGCTGATGTTGGTAGCAGTCAACTTTTATCTGATTTTAGCCACAACTTAATTGGCATGAAAAAAGGAGAAACTAAAAATTTTACGTTAAAGTTTCCTGAAGATTATAAAATTATCTCTCTCGCAGGCAAGGAAGCTGGTTTTCATGTAGAAGTTAAAGATGTTTTAGTGCGTACTTCTTTAGATAAAGATGATGAGTTAGCGAAAAACAACGGGTTTGAAGATATCACAAAATTCACTAATTATATAGCTGAAAAAATTAATCTTGAATGCAATCACATGAAATTAATGGTGATGAGAAAAGATTTGTTTTACCAGATAGATAAAAGTTATGATTTTGAATTGCCAAACACAATAGTTGGGCAAGAGCAAGAAAAAATACAAAAATTAAAGGATAAGGATAGTATAATAGATTATACCTCAGAGGCTAAAAAACGTGTCAAATTAGGTTTGCTGTTTATGAGATGTGCTCAAGAAAATAAAATATCTGTTAACTATGAAGACATATTGAATGTGATCTTAAAACAGTATGTCACTGAACATTCTTCGGTAGATAACGTGCTAAAATTACTAAAATCAAATAGAAAATTTTATGAAATGGTAAGTGGACAAGCAATTGAAGATAAAGTGGTAAGCTATATTATGGAAAAAGTGAATAAAGAAGAAAAACAGATTATATCAGTAAAAGAACTAAAAGAGTTATTTAACGCAATTTAAAATGTAGGAAGTTATATGAATCTTGTACCTATTGTTATTGAGCAGACTAGCCGTGGAGAGCGTGCTTATGATATATATTCTCGTTTACTCAAAGAGAGAGTAATATTTGTCGTTGGCCCTATAGAGGATAATATGGCTAGTCTTATTATTGCTCAACTTCTATTTTTAGAGTCTGAAAATCCTGATGGGGATATTTGTATGTATATAAATTCTCCTGGTGGGATTGTAACTGCTGGTTTATCTATATATGACACTATGCAGTATATTAAGCCAAAAGTATCTACTTTGTGTATAGGTCAAGCTGCATCAATGGGTTCTTTATTGCTTGCTGCTGGTGCAGCTGGTAAGCGCACGTCTTTGCCTAATGCTCGTATTATGATTCATCAACCCTCTGGTGGCTTCCAAGGGCAGGCAACAGACATAGAGATCCATGCTCAAGAAATTAAGCAAATTAAAAAAAGGTTAAACAAGATATACGAAAAGCACACAGGTAAATCACTAAGTGTTGTTGAGGAAAGTATGGAAAGAGATAACTTTATGAGTGCTGAAAAAGCAAAAGAGTTTGGAATTATTGATAAAATAATATTTGAGCGATTGGAAGACAATAATGATAAGCCTGAAAAGATTAATTCTAATTAAAGCCAATGAGTAATAACGATCAAAATTCTAGAGATTCTTTTTATTGTTCTTTTTGCAAAAAAAAACATGATGAAGTGCGTAAGCTAATAGCAGGGTCATCTTCGTCATTTATTTGTAATGAATGTATAAACTTATGTTCTAGTATTCTACAAGAGGAAAATAAATTTTCTAATAAAAAAGAAAGAGAGATTCAGTTAAAGCCTAAAGAAATAAAGAAAATTCTTGATGAGTATGCTGTTGGACAAGAATATGCAAAGCGTGCTTTATCTGTTGCTATCTATTATCATTATAAACGTATAGCTCAAACTGATGTTATTAATGATGTAAAAGTTTCAAAGTCAAATGTTATGCTAATTGGACCTACAGGTTCAGGAAAAACCTTGTTAGTCAACACGCTTGCTCAATTATCACAAGTGCCATTTGCTATATCTGATGCTACTACTTTGACTGAAGCAGGTTATGTTGGAGAAGATGTAGAAAATATACTACTTCGTCTACTACAAGCTGCAAATTATGATATTGATTCAGCGCAACGTGGTATAATATATATTGACGAAATAGATAAGATTAGCCGTAAATCTGAAAATATGTCTATTACTCGTGATGTATCTGGTGAGGGAGTACAGCAGGCATTACTTAAAGTTATTGAGGGCACTGTTGCTTCTGTTCCCCTTCGTGGTGGTAGGAAACATCCACAGCAGGAATTTGTGCAAATCGATACTACTAACATATTATTTATATGCGGTGGAGCTTTTGATGGTTTAGAGAAAATAATAGAAACCAGAAATCGAGGCAGCATTATGGGATTTGAAGCTAATGTCTGTAAGTTAACAGAGAAAACAAAAAATATCCTATATGATGTTGAACCAGAAGATTTAATTAAATTTGGATTAATACCAGAATTTGTGAGCCGTATTCCAATCGTTACAATTCTAGACGAACTAAGTCATGCTGATTTAATTCGGATACTTGTAGAGCCAAGGAATTCTTTAACAAAACAATATCAGAAATTGTTTCTAATGGAGGGAGTAGAACTTGAATTTCAAGATGAAGCTTTATCTGCAATTGCAGATAAAGCTGTGAAGCATAAAACAGGAGCAAGGGGTTTGCGAGCTATTATAGAATCTCTGTTGCGTGATTTGATGTTTGAAATTCCAAATCAAAGCTTAAGAGATAATAAAATATGTGTTACCAAGGAAATGGTAAATCTATATACAAATTCTGCTTTTTTTAAGAAAAATTTGGCTATTGCTAGTTGAATTTATATAAAATAGGGAAACCTTATGGCTACTGAAACATCACATACCATCATGCTGCCAGTACTAGCACTGCGTGATACAGTTGTTTTTCCTGAGGAAACGATCGCCCTATTTGTAGGTAGAGAAAAATCTGTTAATGCCTTAAATTATGCTATGCAAAATGATAGTGAAATTTTACTCATTACCCAAATTGATGAAGGGGTTGAAGATCTCAAACCTCAGAGTTTATATAAGGTAGGTGTAATTGCTGATATCTTGCAATTACTAAAGCTTCCTGATAGTTCAATTAGAATTGTAGTAAAAGGTAAAAAGAGAGCAAAAATTATCAATTACATTGATTCTAGTCCTTTTCTTAAAGCTGAGGTAAGCTTCATAAGCGACGAGGTAGTGATAAAATCTAATAAAGTGAGGGATTCTGTTGAAGCTTTAAGGGAATCTATTCTAAGTGAGTTTAGAAACTGGAATAAATTTAGCAAGAGAATCCAATTTGAGGGTATGGATCCCATTAATCAAATCAAAGATGCAGGCCATCTTGCAGATAAAATAGCTTCACATTTAAGCGCTAGAACAGAGGATAAGCAAAGAATACTTGAGTGCTTTAAGATAGAAGTGCGTCTTGAATTAGTATATTTTTTAATTAAGAAAGAGATTGCCATTTTAGATGCAAAAAATGAATTAGATAAAAAAATCAAATCTCAAATTGAAGAAGCACAAAGAAAGTACTACTTAAGTGAAATGATTAAAGCTACGTCTGAGAAGCTAGAGAATAGCGAAGAAAATAATGAACATACAGTAGATAAGTATGAAAAAAAAGTTAAGACAACAAAATTATCAGCTGAAGCAAAGGCAAAAGCAATCAGCGATTTAAAGCGATATAAGAAAATGAATAATACTTTACCTGAAGCCACAGTAATTGCAAATTATCTTGATTGGCTGCTTGATTTGCCATGGGGAAAATATACAAAAACTAAAATTGATTTGGAAAGTGCTGCAAAAATCTTAGATCAAAGTCACTATGGCATGGAAAAAGTTAAGAAAAGAATAATTGAGTTCTTGGCAGTATTGGAGCGAGTTAAGGAACTTAAGGGGCAAATACTCTGTTTAGTTGGCCCTCCTGGAATTGGAAAAACGTCATTACCAGAATCTATAGCACAAGCAATAGGTAGAAAATTTGTACGTATGTCCTTAAATGGTGTTAAGGATACGTCAGAAATTCGTGGTCATAGGAGAACTTACATAGCTTCTATGCCAGGTAGAATTATACAATGTATAAAAAAAGCTGGTTCAGCTAATCCTCTTTTTCTCTTAGATGAGATAGATAAGATAGGAAAAGATTTCAGCGGTGATCCAGCCTCTGCTTTACTTGAAGTTTTAGACCCAGAACATAATAAACATTTCGTTGATCATTATATGGAGGTTGAGTTTGATCTTTCAAATGTGATGTTTATTGCTACTGCTAATACTTTAAATCTTCCTCCACCTCTGATCGATAGAATGGAAATAATAGAATTATCTGGTTATACAGAAGACGAAAAAGTGGAAATTACAAAAAATCATCTTATTCCGAAACTCACTAAAGAGCACGGTTTATATGAAAAAGAATGGGAGATATCTGATGATGCTTTACGTAAAACAATTCGCTTATATACACGTGAAAGTGGAATTCGTAATTTAAAAGAAAAGCTTTCTGCACTAATGAGAAAAGCCATTGTAGAAATATCAACTAAAAAAACTCAGCAAGTTGCTGTAAATGTTGCTAACCTAAAGGATTATTTAGGAGTACATAAGTTTCGCTATGGTGATGTAGAAGAAGAAAATCTAATCGGTGTAACAACTGGGCTTGCGTATACTGAAAGTGGTGGAGATATTTTAGCTATAGAGTCAGTTCTAATGCCAGGCAAAGGGGAAATAAAGTATACAGGGAAATTAGGTGAAGTTATGCAAGAATCTATAAAGGCTGCATATAGCTATATAAGGTCATGTTGTTTAAAATTTGGTATAAAATCTAAGCAATTTCAAACCAATGATATACATTTACATGTTCCTGAAGGTGCAACGCCTAAAGATGGTCCTTCTGCTGGAATTGCAATCTGTACATCTATTGTTTCACTTATGACTAAAATACCAGTTAATAGAGTCGTTGCTATGACTGGTGAAGTTACTCTACGTGGCCGTGTTCTTGCAATTGGCGGGCTTAAAGAAAAATTATTAGCTGCTCTCAGAGTAGGAATTAATACTGTTATTCTTCCAAAGCAAAATGAAAAAGATATTGAAGAGTTGCCAAGTAATATAAAAGAAGGGCTGAAGCTTATTTTTGTTAAAAATGTTGATGAAGTAATTTTCGCTGCTTTGACTGCAACACCTACTCCAATTATTGCAGATGAATTCATAGAACAAGAAAAGAATCTTCCACTACAAAAAGAAAGTAATAATTTTTCTTCTACCAAATCACTTAAGCATTAGTTTGTATTGCAAAAAGCCTAATATTATTTCCACATATTACTCAATGGTTGAAAAAGGTGGAATTAAATACGATAATATGCAGCTCGATGTGTTAAAGCTGCTTGAAGAATTTTCTAGTAACTATAATTTTTTTTCCAAAAATAAGCTAGGCTTATACCTTTATGGCCATGTAGGGCGTGGTAAATCTACAATAATGAATATTTATTATGAAAATTGCGGTATTACTAAAAAGCACAGGTTGCACTTTAATACTTTCATGCAAGACATACACGAGCATCTTCATAAACTGCGCAGCACATCTACTAAATCGCCACTGAATGAAGTTGCTAAAAGTATTGCTAAAAAAGTTAGATTATTTCTTCTCGATGAGATGCAAGTACATGATATTGGTGATGCCATGATATTATATCGCTTATTTTGTGCTTTATTCACAAACAGAGTAATCTTTCTTATAACATCAAATTATTCTCCAGATGATTTGTATTGTGATGGGCTGAAACGTGAATTATTCACCCCAGCAATAGATTTGATAAAAAAAAACATGCATATTATGTGTTTAGATGGTAAGCAAGATTATAGAATTCTAAAGGGCAAAGCTCATAATTATTTTTTTGAGCAAGGTGCAGACGAAGCTTTAGCTGGCACTTTTGCAGACTTAACTCATAATAAAAAAGAGATAGACACCTCTAATTTTTTTGTTAATCACATAAAAATTAAAATTAAACGAGCTTACGAGGAGATATTATGGTTTGAGTTTGCTGAACTATGTGAAAAGGCAATTTGGACTGCTGAATATAAGAAGATAGCACAGTCTTGCCATACAATTTTTATTTCTAATATTCCCGCCTTTGATTTTAGCAATCAAAATGAAGCAAAAAGGTTTACAGCATTAATAGATGAGCTATATGAATACAAGGTTAAGCTTTTTTGTTCTTCTGCAATTGGACTGAGTAATATAAATCAATATTCTCAGGATTTAAAAATGACAGTTTCACGTTTAATTGAAATGTGCTCAATAATTTAAAAATATTAAACTTAAAAATAAGTATAAATTGCTTTCTATAGTAAAAAAGAAAATTTGTTTAATAGAATTCTCTAAGTTATTGTTTATTGTCCCAGATTTGGGATTGCTTTCAAGTATATGATAGCTGATAGTAAGTTTGAGGAGATATTAGAGGAAAAGCAGCCATTCGGTATATATATCATATAGTATGAAATATAGATATCCAGTGTTGGTAGAGGGTATAGAACCAAAGATGTAGTACAAGAGGTATGTAGAAATCAGGGGAAAAATTACATCAAATCATGTCCATATATATGTTTCTATATTTAGCAAATTAGTGCAAAGAGAAGAAGTTCAACAAACCAAGTCAAACCGAATATAAATAATATAAAAAAGGAGGAATGAACGAAAAAACATCGAATAAAAACAGGGGATTACTAATATAAAATAGACAAGATATAAATTCTAATTTAAAGAGATGAGATGCAAATATTAGACATACTGTAATAGCTATTGAAAAAAGGAGATAGAATATTTTAGAGAGAAGTAAGAAATTCGATAGAATTAGTTCTGCAAAAATAATTTAAACTTTTAAAGTAGGAGTAGTCTCATAAAATATTATATTGGGTTAGATGTCTCACTCAAAGAAACTTTTATAAGTATCGTTGATGAGAAAGGAAAAGTTGTTAAGGAAGAAGTTGTTGCAAGAAAAAGTAAAGCAATAGCAGAGAACTTGCTAAGTCAAGGCAAAAAATAAGAATCCATAGGGATAGAAAGTTGTCAATATCAATGTGTAAAGAGTTAAGGGATTTTGGATTACCAGTGATTTGTGTAGATGCAAGGGGTATAGCTCAAATGATGAGGGTTGGGTTGTACAGAGAAGTATTAGTAAAATCAGATAAATCTTACCAAATCAACTTGGAAGCAGAAGACAGTTAACATGTAGCAAACAGCAGATTATTGGAACAATAAATTGAAGATATACGGTTGGTCGAGGATTAAAATTTGAAAGCTTTTCTTTAAAAATAGAAGAAATGATCTAGATGAAGTTAGCAAAAACTCAATTGAAGCATTAGTACATAGCTTAGAAACAATAGAAGAATCAATTTGATAAATTACTTTCAGAAAAGTGCAAAAAAGATAAAAATTATTAGCCCAGGGGTTGGTATTATAGTAGCAATGACATACAAAGCTGCAATACACATAGGTTTGAAACATCTTATACAGTTGGAGCATATATGGGATTGAGCCCAAGACAGTATGCTTCTGGGGAGATTGATCGACATGGAAGTATATCAAACAATGGAGTGCAGAAGTATGCTATATGAGGCTGCGCAATCCTTGCTGACAAGATGTAAGAGAAAATTTAAGTTAAAAAGCTGGGGATTAGCAAAAAAGAAAGGTATGAAGAAAGCAATTGTTGCTGTAGCGCGGAAGTTGTCAGTAATTATGCATAGGATGCTAATTGATAGAAAAGAATTTTGTTATCAATAAACACTAAAGGAATATAGGTATAATTTTATTGAAAGTAAAGATAGTAATGCCGATGGAAGCGATAAGCAAGAACAGAGGATGAAGCTAAGACTTCGTATTAGTTGTATTAAATAAGATTTGAACTGACAGTGACGAATTAACTGACAGAAGAATTTAAATATACTATCAGAATCCTGATTTAATATTTTTCTAAAAAGCAATATATCAAGAAAAGTTTGCATTGGCCGTAGCAATATTTGTCTGATTGTTTCGTTGTAAGAACGCAACCAACATCAATCTGCAGATCTTCCAAAGAACTATATTTCTAAAGATGATTTGCATAGTTTTGTGAAGCATTGGTCTGTGGAGAGTGGGTTTTGGTTCTAGAATGATCGATATGCCTAAATAAAGCTGATAATTTCACGCAATATTCTGTACCTCTATGGGAGTGTTCAACAAACTGTGTCAAACAAGAAAAATATTAATATAAAACATGGAATGAACGAAAAAACATCGAATAAAAACAGTGGATTAGTAGACTATAAAGAGTTAGAAAACAACATATTATCGTCCATCCGAGAAACTAACTGGAAAAGGAGGAACTGCTAATCAAAAAGTTACTAGAGGCTAGTTTAGAAGGTGAAATACCTATCAAATGAAGATGAAGAAAATAATCATAGGAATGGCAAAAGTTCAAAGACTATATATACAGATGCAGACTCATTTGAGCTTTCGAGATAGGGATGGAAGTTTTGAGCCACAAAAAAAAGACAGACATCCTGAACTTGAAGCAAAAATTCTTAGTATGTTTGCCAGCGGTATGAGTTACAAAGATCGCATATTGAAGAAATTTATGACCACAAGATATCGGCAGCAGAAATATCAATGACAAATTACTACCAACGAATGGCGTAACTGCAATCTGTATATCCAATAGTATTCATATGTTTTTTAAAGTCAAAGAGGATGCGTAAGTAAATGTATGTATAACATACTAGGTATAGATCAAAATGGCAGAAAAGAAGTATTGGGCTTTTATCTGGCTGATAGTGAGTTCTGGCTTAGTGTATTAAATGATCTCAAAGTGTGGAATCGTTGCCTGTGTAGATGGACTAAAAAGCTTTCCATAAACAACGTATTTCCCAACGCAGAAGTGCAATTGTGTATAATGCATCAGATAAACTAAAATATGTATCCAGCAAAATGAATGATTTGAAGAAAAGCTTCAAATAGAGAAATAGCTGAAAATTTGAGCTGGAAGAAAAATGGGAATTTCCATGGTAGTGAAATCATGGCAAAATAATTGGGAAACTGGCTATTTTAAGTACTCAGATCCTGTTAGGAGGCTACTACCAATCCAATTGAAATAGGCAAATCAGGAAATTCACTAAAACCAAGGGCTCTTTTACCAGTACAAATGCTTTGTACAAGCAGGTATATTGTGCTATAAAAAAGGTAGAGCAAAATTGGACTATACCAAATTGGGCTTTAACTATCTCTCAACTTGATATTTTCTTTCCTAATAGATTGAAAATTCAGTTGAATTAAAATATGGTTTGACACAGTTTGTTGAACACTCCCCATTTAACTCAAGGATCTAATGCAATAGCAGAGGAGCATTACTAAACTGACATAAAATTAATCTTGTACCTATTTAACCACCTGTAATTTTTTGATCTCATCTAAAGATAAGCCAGTAAACTTGACAATAGTATTGACATCAACATTATTAGCCAGCATTGTTTTTGCCACTTCAATTTTCCCTTCAATTTTCCCTTCAATTTTCCCTTCAATTTTCCCTTCAATTTTCCCTTGGAGAGTACCGATTTGGATGCCCTTTTCTTGACCGATTTGGATGCCTTGTTCATGACCGACCTTAAGACCTTCATCGAATTTTTCAGCTAGAGCAGCAATCTCATCCATGAGACGTTTTTTCCTTTGCTCATAAGCTAATAACTCTTCTTCTGACCAATTAAACTTATTCATCTCTTCATAAGCACGTTTTATTATTACGTCACTACCAACTATTTTATCTAAGTCCTCCTCTCTTGTTTCCGCTGCATATTTAAAGAAATAACACCACTTTTCTACTACATTATCCAGTTGATCTTCTTTGGTTTTCTTGAATTTTGGTAGTTCTATGAATACAAAGTAAAAATCCTTTAAGTCATGCTCAAAGCTATCCTTATCCAAAATAACATGATTTGATTTGTACTCAGCCTTATCTGGAAAAATAATACAATCAGCAACAGCTATAAAGATAATTTCCTTGAGATTATGGTACTCATCTCCTTGATCAGCTTGACCTGAATAGGCTTTAGCAGCATAATATTGGGCACGTTTTTCAAAGCCTTTGGTTTTAGTGAATTGCATTTCGACAATATACCTTAAGCCTTGAGAATCCTTACACAAAATATCAACAATACTTTGCTTTTTTGAAGCAATCTCAGGATCTAAAACAGTAGTTAAGAATTCAACTTCTAAAATTGCACCTAAACCAGTAAAACCTAAGATATCATTGAGAAAGTGAATGAGAATATCTTTATTCTTTTCAGTGCCGAATATCCTTTTAAAGGCGATATCATTGCGTGCATCGAGAAACTTAGAGAGAGCCATAACTTATAAGAAGTAAAACGATAAGAAATTAACTATAAATTATATACTATATTTTTACTTTTAGCAACTTCTTTAGATGTTTTATTCTTCCTCTATAGACTCAGTTGAAACCAAACTGTGTTCAAAAGCAGTACCATAACTGAGCAACAATTGTATAATCTCTTTATTTTTTGAGCTATATCCAAAGCTGTCATTCTAAATAAATATTTGCTTAGTAAGAATTCAACGATTCTTTTTTAATTACGGCAAGATGTAGAATCGTATTCTCCATGAGCATTAACATTAGCATTATTTTGTAATAGAATCTCTACAACGTTTTCACAATTATTTAAAACTGCAATGTGCAGTTAAATCTTTATCTATCGCATCAACATATCCACCACTTTTTATGAGAGTATTTCCCCAGCAGTCCTCATATCTGCACCATTTTTTATCAACAATTTCTTCATAGCCAGGTTTAATAGAATAGTGTAAAATATTTTTTTAGCACCATTAAGCAAAAGAATATTTAAATGGCTATTTTTACTAATAAAGCCATTTCTATCTCTCTTAATACCTTTTTTTACTAAAAATTCTTTTTCCAGTTATGTTTAGCAGCCAGATGAAACAGTTTTAAACCAAATATACTGTTAACCAGAGGGTATAATTAATATATTTACCTTCTTTCTCGCAATAGCATTTATCAATCCCCATACTGACCTCTATAGAGCATTATACACTAAAACATGTACTCTTCAGGGTTAGGATAGTATTAATATTTAGCAAGAGAAATGTTTAAGAGCAATACTCTTTATACGAGAAATTTAAAACACTTCTAGTGCTGGATTTAGTAAAAATCTATAACATTTATGCTACCATTTGACAAAATTCTTCTATTATCCTTTACTAATCATCATCTGGGCTTCTTGCTTTAAGTCCTTGATATTTTTAGCAGTAGTATTTCAGCTGATGCAATTTTTAATTGAGATTGCATTCTTATATACTTATCTCCCATTACTTCACCCAGCTAACAGCATCAAGGCTACTGCCGAACATAACATCCAGTAAAGGTTTAACCCAAGTGATCTTGCCCAATCTTTTTATATTTTATGGTTCTTTCTAATGTACCTGTACCAATGGATAGAATAATCATTTGGAAATAGTCTCTTCCCACTAGCATAGCCACAGGCAGATTAGCAAAAGTACTCTATTTATTTTTTAAGATGTTTAGGGGTAAAGTGCTGCGGTTGTAGCTCTTAAAGCATCTTTTAACTTGATAAATCCTCTCGCTAGTTTTTAAAGAAGAAAGGACAGTTATATCGTAGCTAGGAGATTACTTAAAGTATTGCTTACTCACCAAAATACCCAATGTTCAAGATTTCTATGCGAACCATTAAACCAAGCAATTGCTTTTCTTAAAAGGAAGGATCTAAAGATATAAGACCCATACTTTTGATAAAAAATCTTGAGCAGAGTATTTAGTTGCTCATCTTTCTTGCATAACAACAATGCCACCAGTTGAAGTACCAGCAATTAAATCAAATATTTGAGCTATTGGCTTTCTTGTTCTCTTTTCTATTTCTGCAAGAACAGTAGCAGGGATAATACCTCTAATTCCTCCACCGTCAACTGAGAGAATATACTTAATTCTTTAAACTCAGTTATAAGTGATTATTAGGTCTGCAGCTTTTCATGGAATCCTTCAGCTCATCTACTTCTTCAGTGAGATTTATTACTCTTTCTTCAAGACGATAAACAGTTTCTACTAGCTGATTATTGTGTTCTATAAGTTGATCGTGAGAATGGACTTTCATATCAAAAACCACCATATTGCTGCTACCGTTTGTATTATTAGAGTTACTATAACTCCTATAGGGAGCTTTTCTGTAGTTTGGTTTTTCATATTTTTTCCTATTTCAAGTTAGATGTGTTTAGTTATCTGATTCTAATCGGTATAGTATTAAGTTACTTTATGGCGAGATTAAGAAAGTAAATCTATAATTTCTCTACTTGGATTATAGATTACTTCTCCTTTGAAAACCTTAACTGGATAATGGTCAAGCTTGATTTCACCCTTTAAAAAAGTTTTCTCGACTTTATGGCTACTTTCCCAAACCTGTGCCCCAGGCAAGATGTATGTTTTATACTTAATGCTATTGCTCTGACTGGGTGAGATTTATTGGTTCTTTTAACCTTACGTATATTATATACAAGATTTGGAGAAATTTTGTCCAAAAATCTTCATTTAATTTAGTTAAACTTCACTTTTTTGACTCACTTATTATGCTAAATATAATATATACTCTATTCTACTCTGAAGAAGTAATACCCAAGCTATGAGTTCTGGGAAAATGATTTCCGCTCACTACTTACTCAGTCGTTTTCAGAATCCAGAAGTACGTAAACTCTGGCTTGATTCTCTCACCGGTAAGCAATTAAGTTTAAGCATTGCTTTAACAGCAACTATTTGAAGATGAAATAAATCATAATGATATGTCAGTACAGCAAAAACGTAAAATAATGGTTCTGATGCGCTATTTAACTATTATCTGATTAGTTATTTTGATCGTTGAGTCAGCTATTAGTGACATTGCAAGATTGGCTCTCACTCAAAAGCTTATGGAGCTGTATTTAATAAAGAATAATACTAAGTATGACAAAAGATCCTTATTGTTCTTATTATTTCAGACAATTTACTAAAATCTGTTTATCATTTTGATAAGGTGCAAAAAAGAGGCGCTACTGCCTTTACCTTACAGAAGGTACCAAGACAAATACTCCATTTAAAGATTTTATCTCGCAAGAAATCATAGAGCAAATTCTTAAGGAAGACGATGCGAGACGTAATGATAGTTTAAAAAATCAATTTACGTCTTAAAGCTGCAAAGGATTAGAGACAGTACCAGTGCCGATAATTTAAATGATGCTCAAACTAAAGTCTTCTTACTAATCAATCAGCTAATTGGGCTAAATGGGATAATGATCTTTTAGATTAAAGATTTAGAAGATTTAAACTTTGATCTTAAACTCACTGGTTTTGAATTAGATAAAGTACAAAAGTTCTTTACTGATGAAGGCAATGAGGAGGATTTTTTCTCATTTAACTGATAATGAAGATAAACCAGTAGTAACAAAACCAGGAGATTTGTGGATACTTGGTGTATTTACTGTGGTGATAGTAGACTAGATAGTTCTTTTAAAGCTGTTTTAGATGAGCAAATGGCAGATTCTGTGATCCTCCATATAATGTTGCTTATGGTAATAGCCAAGAAAGAGATGACAAGAAAATATTAAACGATGATCAAGGTGAAAAATTTGAATTGTTTCTCTATGACATTTGTTCCCACATTTTAGCCTATACCAAAGGGGCAACTTGTATCTGTACAGCATCAGCCGAGCTTAGAGCCCTGCAGAAGGCATTTAAAGAAGCAGGAGGGCATTGGTCAACATTTATCATTTGGGCTAAGAATCACTTTACACTCGGGAGAGCTGATTATCAACGTCAGTATGAAGCAATACTCTATGGTTGGAAGGAAGGTAATGAACGTAAGTGGTATGCAGTCAAAGTGATCTATGATAAACCTACCTGTAATACACTACATCCAACCATGAAGCCTTTAGAGCTAATAGAAAAGGCAATAATAAACAGTAGCAATCCAGGAGATTTGATCCCTTCGCTGGCTCTACTTATTGCTTGTGAGCGTAGAGAAAGAATGTATTGAGCTTTATGTTGATATAACGATTAAACGTTGGCAGATGTATGTTGGCAGGGAAGCAATATTGGCAGCTAGTGGTAACTGCAAATTCAAGAACAAATCCTAGGAAAAGCAAGAAAATAATAAAAGGGGGGAAATCAGACTGAATGGGCAAAAGAGCAAGGGTTTTCTAAGTCTGTTATTTAATGAAATCGTTGAGCTTAAAGATGGTATCTGAGCAAGCAGATGCTGCACTTATTACCATTCGTGATCCCAGTCAACCACAAAGAAGAAAAGGTATTAACGGTAATGAAAGAGGCAATAGTGATCTTGCCACCATAAACTCGCATTAAGAACGAAATACCTGGAAGCTAAAGCTGAAATTTTGTTTCGATAGATGAAACTGCAGCTTTTAATACAGCAAAGAAATTTAACATTCCCGATATGCACTTTTAGCTTCTACTCGATAGTAGTGAGAACAGACGCTAACTGAAGAAATTAAGACAGCACTTGAAACATTATCACAAGGGGGATTGGAGTGAGTGGCTTTACATCTACAAACACTTTACCTGCTTTATTTATAGCTGAAGAACCAATGATCAAACAAAATCTCCATTTAGAAATAATCAGATGCTTTATTAGCAATGCAGAAGTAGATGTTAATACTCAAGGAATAAATGGCAAAACTGCTCTTCATTATGCTATAGAATCTGATGATTTAGCTTTAGTAGATCTCTTATTTAACAAGAAAAACGTTAATCCTTTCATTAAAGATGATGCAGGTAAAGCTCCGCTTGATTATGCCCAAGGAAAAAACAAAACAAGGGTACTACAAGCTTTAATTAATAACAAATATGGACCTGATGGAGATAGCCTACTTCATTTAGCAGCAGCAATTGGTGAAGTTAAAGCAGTAAGATATTTAATTGAAAAAGGGGTAGATGTTAACTTACGCAATGCTGCGCACCATACTTCCTTACACTTAGCCGCAGGAGCAGGACATAAAAATATTGTTGAAATCTTAGTAAGAGAAGGGAGAGCAGAAATCGATGTTTTTGATGCAAGAAATCAAACTCCTTTACATTACGCTGTAAATAATAAGAGACTAAGAACAGTAGAGCTGTTAATTAAGCTTAAGGCCAATGTCAACGCAATCAGTGTTGGTCAAAGTTCCACAGGATTATCACCACTTCATATTGCAGTAAGTAATAGCAGTTACGATGAAAGAGATCTCTGCCTTGATGTAGTTAAGTGTTTAATCAGTACTCCTGAGTGTAGAGTTAATCCGCAAGATCATGAGAACCAAACTCCTTTGCACTATGCTGTAGATGGTGATGGGTTAAATACTACAGATGTTCTCCTTACCAGAAAAGATATAGACCCACTGATGAAAGATGATAATGGTAAGACTCCATTTGAATATGCGGTTGAGGAAAATAAGCAGGAGATAGTAAAGGTCTTAAGAGAAAACAGATACGGAATTGATAATAACCATCTATTACATTTAGCGGCGCAAAAAGGATACACTGAAATTATCGATATTCTGATAAGAACTGGGAAAGATATTAATGTTTTAAATAATAAAAGCCAATCACCAATATATTTTGCCGCAGAGCAAGGACATTTAAATGCGGTAGAGTTACTACTTAAAAAAGGAGCAAGTCCTGCAGTTGCCCTTCACTGTGCAATTAGAACAAATAACTTAGAGTTACTTAAGGTCTTACTGATCAGAAAAGATGTAGATCTATTTGGCAGGGATAATGAAGGCAAAACTCCTATAGATTATGCGAAAGAAAATCTTGTGATGTTTCACATGCTTAATAAATGTGCAGAAGTAATAGAAAAGAGAAATAGTCATAATAAAAAGGTTAAGCTCTGTACAGTTCTTACTCTTGCAGTTATAGGTTCAGTAACAGTGGTTCTTACTATAGCAGTAGGAATGTATACCACCATAGCTGGAGTATTCACAACAGTTGCTATAGTTGTTTTGAGTCAACTTGTGCAAAGATCAATTGATAGTAACTGTCAGCAAGGGGTTTTAAAAGCGCTGGCAGAAGCAGAGACCAATAAAGAACCTGCTACTTTAATTGATTATGATGAGCGAGAAAATCCATGGCAATCAAATAATTTGGTGCTAATGCAATAGCAGTAGTTTTTATGCCGGACTAAAACCCGATCCACTGCTTAAGGTATCACAGTGGGCAAATGAATATTTCACAAACGGCATCATCAGAACCAGGGAAATGGCGAACAGCAAGAACTCCTTATTTAAAAGAGATCATCTCTCTCCTTCATCTGCCGTTGAGAATTTATGAAGGGAGCACAAATTGGGGGAACAGAAGCTGGGAATAACTGGATCGGCTATATCATCGATCAAACTCCAGGGCCAATGCTAGTAGTACAACCAACTGTGGAGATGGGAAAGCGTTGGTCTAAAGGAAGATTTGCTCCCCTGATTGAAATGTTTAAAGAGTAAGGTTAAAGATCCAAGAGCAAGAGATTCAGGTAATACAGTACAGAGTAAAGAGTTCCCAGGAGGCATGGTAGTGATAACTGGAGCTAACAGTAGCGTTGGCTTAAGATCTATGCCAGTTAAATACTTATTCTTAGATGAGATTGATCAGGCGATTCTGGGGGTGAGGGTGATCCAGTACTTTTAAGCATTGCGCGTACTAACACTTTTACGAGGAGAAAGATCTTTTTAGTGTCAACACTAACAGTGCATGGGATTAGCAGGATCGAAAAAGAGTTTGAAGCTTCTGATAAGCGTTATTTCTTCGTTCCTTGCCCACATTGTAATTATTATCAAATCTTAAAATGGTCGCAAATTAAATGGGAAGACAAGGAGCCAGCTTCAGCACATTATGTTTGTAGTGAATGTAGTGGTAAAATAGAAAATCATCAAAAAACAGAAATGTTAAGTCAAGGAGAATGGCGAGGCACAAACATTACAGCAAATAACAAAACAGTAGGCTCTCGAGTCTATATAGCCCGGTTGGTTGGTATAGTTGGAGTCAAGCAGTAGAAGACTTTCTCCATAGTAAAGATAATGAACAATTGCTAAAAGTATGGATAAATACCACCCTCGGAGAAACCTGGGTTGATCGTGGAGGAGTACCAGATTGGAAGCATCTTTTTCAGCGTCGAGAAGATTATTTGATTGGTACAGTACCTCAAGGTGAAGTAGTCTTAACTGCTGGGGTTGATGTGCAGAAGGACAGAATAGAGGTAGAAGTTGTTGCTTGGGGTAGAAATAGAGAAAGTTGGTCGATTGATTATCAAGTGTTTGAAGGCGATCCTGGACGTGGTGCTGTGTGGAACAAGTTATCAGAACTACTTGGTAACCATTTTTTAGGTAACGATGGTTTGGAATACATAATCAGTATGATGGCAGTAGATGCGGGATATGCAACACAAGAAGTTTATAATTGGATCAGAAGTCATCAAGGATGTGGAAGAGTAATGGCAGTTAAAGGAGTAAATAAAGCTCTATTAGTAATCCAAGTAAAGTTTGTGGCTGGACAAAAATTGTGTCAAACTCTGGCCCATAGAATACTCAAATCCGAGCTCTTCCAATTACTTAAACTTCTGGAAAATGAAGAAGGATTTCCCCCTGGACACTGTCACTTCCCTCAGCTGAATATTTTAAACAACTAACAGCTAATTACTAAAGTAGTTAAATAAACAAGAATGGCAAGAGAGCGTAATTTGATTGTCGAGTTTATGCAAATCCATTACCATGGGGCTGGACAGAAAATAAATGGAGTAGTTTAGTGGGTTAAGAATCAAAAGAAATCAGCAAACCAAGTAAGTGGATAGAGCCAAATGTACAATAGTGAGTATCTAGTTCAAGTTGAACGAGCCATACAAAAGCTACAAAATGGTGAAAGAGTAGTGTCAATTGCTTATGGTGACCATGTGGTGAGATATGCAGAAGTTCAGATAAATGATCTACTAAATTTAAGACAACGTATCAAAGCTGAGCTTAAGGTTGCTGGGAAAAGAAGGATTGTTTTTTCTACTGGTAATGTGAAGTTTATTGAAAAGTTAAAAGAAATGTTATATAATTAATGTAAATTTTCTTGGTTAAATGTTATGGTGCAAGGTCAAAAAAAGCTCAATATCAATGTAAGTTTTGACAATGAATTGGCTCAATATCTTACAGATATGGCAGAGATGCAAAATAAGACTATACAAGAAGTTTTAGTGGATTTCGTGGAAGAAGGGTTTGAAGCAGATGAAGGAGAAATAGCATTAGTTAAACTTTCTCTAGAACGTGATACTTCAGGTGCAAAAAGAGTCAAATACGAAGATGTTAAGTGGAGATAAAGCCTTACGATATTGATTTTTTAGAAGATGTTATTGAGAGAGATCTTGCAGCACTTCCAGTAACAATAGAATCAAGAATAAGTAAAGCTATACAAACACGTCTTAGAGTTAACCCTGATAAGTTAGGAAAGCCATTGTCTTATAAGTTAAAAGGGTATTTTAGTTTGCGTATTGGTGACTACCGTATAATTTATCGTATAGAAGTTCCAGAGCATAAAGTACTTATAACTGCAATAGGGCATAGGAAAGAAATTTACAAACGTATTCAAAAATAAATAGTAGTATTTGTATGTGTAGTGCATACATAAAAGTTATCAAATTGTTGACCAATTTATAACTTTATCTGGCTTAGAACCAGGAACTATGCAATTACTTGATCCAGGAGAAGATATAAAGTTTTCTGAACCATCAGATGTTGGTGGTAGCTACGAGGCATTCATGAGACAACAACTCCGAGCTATTGCTATTGGCATGGGGATTACTTATGAACAACTCACTGGAGATTTAACTAATGTCAATTATTCATCAATTCGAGCAGGGCTAATAGAGTTTCGTCGTCGGTGCTCAATGTTACAGCATAATATCATGGTCTTTCAATTTTGCCGTCCAGTATGGAATAGATGGCTAGAGTTAGCACTACTCTCTGGAGCAATTAAAGAAACAACTAAAGAGAATAGCCAAACATTAAAGGATGTAAAATGGATACCACAAGGGTTTGATTGGGTTGACCCACTTAAGGATCAGCAAGCACAGCAGATGGCAGTAAGAAACGGGTTTAAAAGTAGAGCAGAGGTAGTTTCAGAACTTGGCTATGATATAGAAGAAATTGACCAGGAGATTGCCGAAGATCATAAACGTGCTGATTACTTTAACCTGAATTTTGATTCTGATTGTCGGATAGATATTAAGCAAAAAGGAAATTAAATTTATGGAGAGTTCTCTATTACTAAGCAAACCACTGATGCTGGAACCGAGAAGTTTTGAATTATTATCATTACACAGCAAGAAATTACCAATCTTTAAGAATTTAAAACATACGGCGGACAAGCAAGAGGGTGCTGCTATTATCCCCATTTATGGAATTCTGACTAAAAACCCTGAAGCTTTTGATGATGTTTTAGGGATGACCTCATATGAAAGAATCTATGAGCAAGTAGAAGAAGCTTTAGCAGATAGTAGTATAGAGACTATTTTACTTGATATCGATAGCCCTGGGGGAGAAGTAAATGGAGTATTTGATTTAGCTGATTTTATCTATAATGCTAGGTCAAAAAAAGAGATTATTGCAACTGTAAGTGGTGATGCTTATTCTGCTGCCTATGCTATTGCTTCAAGCGCTGAGAAGATTTTGATCACTAGAACTTCAGGGGTTGGTAGCATTGGGGTTATTGCCAGTCATATCGATCAGAGCAGTTTTGATGAGAAACAAGGTTTAAAATACACCACAGTTTTTGCTGGTAAAAGAAAGAATGATTTAAATCCACATCAGCCAATAACTTCTGAAAGTCTTGAAAATTTACAGGAAGAAGTAAACCGTCTATATGAGATGCTGGCTAATGTTATCGCACGTAATCGCAACCTTTCTATAGAAGCGATAAAAAATACTGAGGCCGGACTTTATTTTGGTAAAAGTGCAATAGATATTGGTTTAGCAGATGAAATAACAACATTTTCTGATTTGAAAGAAAAAATATTTGTCAACAAACAAAGGAGTTTTATTATGACAGAACAAACTATAGCTAAAGAACAAATGATAAATTCCGAAGATTTAATTGATCAAGGTAAGCGCATAGGTTACGAGCAGTGTCGAAATGAAATTTTAGAAATGATACGTTTATGTAACTTATCACGTATGCCAGAGAGGTTAGGAGAATTTATTGAGCAGAATATAAGTGCGGTTGAAGCAAGAGAGATTTTAATGACCACCCTTGCCCAACAAGCAACAAAAACTGAAATTTTAAGTACTTTGCCAACAGACATGCAAGAAGATCTGGTAATACAGGTAGCTAAATCTCGTCAATCTGCATAGCTAATAATAAAAGGAGACAATATTTATGAGTTGTATAACAGAAGCTAATAATTTAGGTGATCTATTAAAATATGAAGCATCAAACATCTATTCACGTGATCAAGTAACAGTCGCCAAAGGACAAAATCTGAGTTTAGGAGCTGTGGTTAGCAAAAAAACAGATGATGGCTTAATTAAGGTTTTAAATCCAACTGCTACAGACGGTACTCAAATTGCTATTGGTGTAGTAATAAGTGATGTGGATGCAAAAGCAGCAGATACCAAAGCAGTGATAATTACACGTATTGCCCTGCTAGCTGATTGTATTTTAGTTTGGCCAACAAATATTACTGAAGAACAAAAAAGTAAGGCCATAAAGCAACTTGAAGAGCGTGGCATTATTATAAGAAAAGGGGTATAGAATTATGCAAAATCCATTCACAAATCCAGCGTTTAGCATGACAGCGCTTACTGGTGCAATAAATATTTTGCCAATCAATTATGGTCGTACTGAAAACTTAAAGTTATTTCCCAGTAAAGCAGTAAGATTCCGTCATATTACCATAGAAGAGCAAAATGGAGTTTTAAGTTTACTGCCAACCCAACTACCTGGAGCACCAGCAACTGTAGGAAAAAGAGGAAAAAGAAAAGTAAGAACCTTTACCATTCCCCATATTCCTCATGATGATGTGGTATTACCAGAAGAGGTACAAGGAATACGTGCATTTGGCTCAGAGAATGAACTTAAAGCGTTAGCTGACGTTATCACAGATCATTTGCAATCAATGAGAAATAAACATGCAATCACTCTAGAGCATCTGCGTATGGGAGCATTAAAGGGTATTATTCTTGATGCTGATGGCTCTGAATTACTCAACTTATATACAGAATTTGAGATTACACCAAAGGTGGTAAACTTTGCTCTTAGCACTGCAACCACAGATGTAAAACGTAAGTGTATGGAAGTATTGCGCCATATTGAAGATAACTTAAGTGGTGAGTATATGACCGAGGTTCATGCACTGGTTAGTCCTGAGTTTTTTGATGCTTTAACTTCACACCAAAAAGTAAAAGAAGCCTATGAAAGATGGCAAGAAGGAGCAGCGCTTCGCAATGATATGAGATCAGGATTTACTTTTTGTGGTATTACTTTTGAAGAGTATCGAGGACAAGCAACTGATCCTGATGGCAATGTAAGAAGGTTTATTGAAAAAGATACCGGACATTGTTTTCCCATGGGAACGGCGAACACATTTACCACTTATTTTGCCCCAGCAGATTTTAATGAAACTGTAAATACTTTAGGACAACCACTTTATGCAAAACAACAACCAAGAAGATTTGATTGGGTTTCCTATGCGTCACAGATCAGGAGTATTAGTAAAGCTTGATATGTTTAAATGTTAGAGAACGTAAAGCAGAAATTGTAGTCTGTCAGAGAAATTATTACCTTAATGTGATAGTAGACAATTTTTATCTATATTAAAATTGAGTTTAGCTATCTAAAGCTTGTAGTATACCAAAAATACTATAACCTTTGAATTAGTATGGTTTGAAGAGGGATGATGAGGATAAAAGATGAGCTTTTTGAAGCCACACTCAATGGTGATACAAATCTAGTTAAAGAACTATTGCGTTCAATAAGTGGTGATGTTAATATCAAAGACGATGAAGGGGATACACTTTTGCACGTAGCTGTTTTACATCGGCACTATAGTTTAATAGGAACATTAGTAAGATTGGGAGCTAAAATTGATATACAAAATGATTATGGATGGACCCCTCTACATTTAGCAGTTTTGATTAATGAGATCAACATGGTTTCTGCTTTATTAGAATTATGTGCATTCCGGTATATACAAGATAAAGATGGTTATCTTCCCATTCATCTAGCTGCAGAGCAAGGTTATCCAGATGTAGTTGAGGGTCTGCTTGATAAATATACTATAAATGCAATAAATTCTTCTGGGTTTACCTCTCTGCATTTAGCTGCGCAAGAAGGGCATTATAGTGTGATTGAAATACTGTACTATAATGCAGTGGATATTAACGCAAAAGATAAAGAAGGCAATACTGCTTTAATGATTGCAACCAAAAATAATCATATATCAACAGTTACGTTTTTACTAGAATGTGGAGCAGATTATAGTCAAAAAAATCGTTATGGACAAACATTCAGTGCATTTGCAGCTACAGAAGAAATGAGAAATATAGTACATAAGTATGATAAATTCTCAAAGATATCAATAGATATAAGCTCGCTTGTCCATAAAGATTCAACGTACAAACGCAAAAGGGAGTCAAACACATTAGATAGCTGTAGTGAATCTTTTTACATATTAGATATGAGTTCAAATAAATCTTCATTCCAATCTAACAGTATTAGCATGTTTAACATAAGCTCATCTGGATCTAATATAGATGAATCTTTAGTATCTACTGTGTCTAAATGTCAAAAATTTTTAAGCACATTAGAAAGCTTATCAAGTTTAAGTGTGACTGAACATAATTCTTCTAAATCATCTACTGTACAAAATATTAAAAAGTAAATATTATAGATCTTGCTGATTGAGATTTCTGTGAAATTACGCTCAAAGTCAAGTTTAGAGATAACTCAAGATGGTATTAGGTTAAATGCTCAAAGAATCGATCTCAACTAAGGAAGATATGTTTATAGGTAAATCGGTTGTGCGGGTAGGAGATGATTGTGAAGAAGATGTACCACACTTTAGCACCCATGGAAGTAGTAATGTATTTGTTAACGGCAAACCTATTGCAAGAAAATCTGATAATTTTACAGAAAATAAAGTGTTAATTCAAGGATCAGCTACTGTTTTTGCTAATGGCCTTGGTATAGCAAGAGTGGGAGATTTAGTCTCTTGTGGATTTGAAGTAATAAGTGGTAGTAATAATGTATTTTCTGATTAAAACATGAGAGGAATGAATGTCAGTGATGGTAAGGTATTAGAAGGGTTAGAGCATTTAAAGCAATCGATAGTTGATATTCTAACCACACCAATTGGCAGTAGGGTTATGAGAAGAGACTATGGCTCTAGACTATTTGAACTTATAGATGGACCTACAAATCGAAACTTGGAGATCTATGCAGCAGTTGCTGAAGCTTTAGCCAAATGGGAAAGAAGATTTAAACTTGATAGAGTTAAAGTTACAGAAGTGAGTGAAGGTAAGGTTATTTTATCACTTGAAGGAAAGTATCTGCCAAAAGGGAAGAATGTTTTTTTTGCCAATATTAGCTTACAATAGAGGAAATGGAAAAAACACCAAATGTAATTGAACCACTAAATTTTGAAGAGATCTTATCACGGATGAATGCGGAATTAGTAAACTAACTTTTCTGCATTAGTTGAAAGCGATAAAGATTTTAGAAATTGGAGAGAGCTTTTGCTAAGACAGAGAATTAACGAAGTGCTAATTTACTAGCTTTTGCCACAGTTGAGCATTTAGCTGAGTTTTATGGAGTTGAGCGTAAAGGTGCAGAGAATGATGAGCATTTAAGAAAAAGAGTTAAAGCTAAGGCTGGGGAGCTGCAGGAAGTAAAATCGCTATCACGCCCTATCAGCTGATATTAGAGTTAAAGATGCTTTAACCTATTCCTGGTAGTGTCGAGATTGCTATATTATCTACGGAAGGGATACCCTCTGACGAACTGTTAAGTATTGTCAGAGAACAAGTAACCAAATAAGAATTTTAACTGATACAGTAACAGTTGTAATATCATTCCAGTTGATATCTCTGCCAAAATTGATAGATACTATTGAAAACATAAAATATACAAAAGTTTGAATCTACTAAAAGGTTGGGTTGGAATGTAACCAGATCATTTTTTACAGAAGGTGTGGAGAATTTATAGAGCCAAAAGAAGATATAAGGGCAATGAAATTAGGTAATTTTAAGATTGAGAAATCCCTAAAACATATACGTCTGTGAGCAGGCAGGATGGTATGTATTATCTCTTTTTTACTCATCAAATAGAAATAACAATATAAAATCTATTCTAACAAATTCAAATGAAAGCTGCTCTATTACCCCCTAATTCATCGGCGACAGAAAAAGCGATAGTAGAAGCAATTAATTATCCTTTAGACGTGAGTTGCATTAGAGGATTTAAGTTTAATTTTAAGAAAGAAATACTACCATGGCTGGTTGATGAGTACGGCCTAGAAGAGATTCTTTACTGGGTAGCTGATAAAAGAAAAGCAATTAAGGAAGGAATAGAGTTCCAACGTTTAAGAGGAACACCAGCTTCACTTAAAATGGCATTAAAATATTGATACCATCACCATTGAAGAAAGTTCTTTGAATTGCAAATAATTTCTTTATTGATACAGTGATAGCTTTAACTAAGCTGGCATTACCAGTAAGATCACGGCTGATGAGGATGTACAATGATCACTACAATGCTCAAAGGTTTATATTGGATGCAAGCTTATGGGGAGATCTTCTTTCTCTGGGATAAAGGTTATAAAAGATGGTCCAGTGCTGTCATTCGGTAGAGTTAATTACTTTGAATCTAAAAGTCCACTTATTAAGATGACTGTTTACGTGATCATTATGAGCAAGCAATGATTTATATCGTTTAGATGTTTGGAGAAACAGAACTAAGAATTATCATAGTGTCTGCAAGCGCCAACACCAGTGGCACAACTTTCAAGCTTATTACCACAAACCTTATTGCCACAGATCAAATTTGCTAAAAGTGTTGTCAGATATTAGAAGACGTAAATGCTTGTTTTCCTCTGATGAAGAGGTAGACTTTCTTTGGGAAATTTCAATGAAATTTAAAATATAAGCCAATTTTAGAAAGATTCAGTATCACTATGAAGCAATCATGATCATAGGAGATATAACTTAGCAATGTTTATCTTAAGAGTGATTTAGACTCAAAGCAAAATTCGTGAATTAGAAATGCAGTATTTTACCTTGGTTGGCACCAACATAAACATTTAAATGGTCCGATGTTAGATCTGTAGATATTAAATATATATATGAATATTACAATATATACTATTTTAGTACTACTATAAGCAACTTGACTTCTAATTTAGCTTAAGGACTACTGTGAAGTATAGCAGTAAACATTAGAAAACTCTCTGTCGCTGAAGAAGCTAATTTTTAAGGGGAAAAAATGGATACATCTGTAATTAAAGAAGTGATGTCTCTAGAAAGTAAAACATTAATAGAACTGAGAGAGATGTGGAGGAGACTTTTTAATACTCACCATATTCAAAAAGATATTTAATACCAATTATAGATTACAAGATATATCAGATAAAGCCGAGAAAAAACTTAGCTGATCAAATGGAAGAAAGTAAATAGTAAGATAGCCCATATCAGGTTATTCGTCAGTATCGAGGATGAAGTAATAGTAACTGATATAGGATATGTTTATAAGGGACAGCAGTATAAATCATTGTCTAAAATAGCAGGACTGGCAATAGCTACAATGGTCCTTTATTTTTTGGCATGCGTAAAAAGTCACCTACAAGGAAAAATGCTTAAAGAAGTTATTAAAGAGATAAAATTATACCAGAAAATCATGTGAGGAAGGATTAGAGCAAGCATTCAATAGTCTCGATGCTCAACGTTTAGCTGGGGAAAGTTATATTCAAAGTCAGCAGCATGAGGGGTGGATTTTAGTAGATAAAAAGTATGATGATGGTGGTTATAGTGGTGGCACTTTAGAGAGACCAGCTCTGCAAGAACTATTTAAGGATATCGAGAATGCTAAGATTGATTGTATTGTGGTTTATAAAATAGATCGTCTCTCTCGGTCTCTACTTGATTTTGCTAAAATAGTGGATTTGTTTGATAAGCATAAAGTAACATTTGTTTCAGTAACACAGTCTTTCAATACCGTAAATTCAATGGAATATAGTCTTAAGTTTTGCTCAATATGAAAGAGGGAGAAAGAATTAGAGATAAAACAGAAAGGTATATGGATGGGAGGAAAAGCACCAATTGGTTACAATGTAGAAGACCGTAAGCTTATTATCAATCAAGAGGAGACAGAGGTAGTAAGATATATCTTCAATCGATTTATAGGTTTAAAATCAGCAGCTGCCGTTGCTAGAGAATTAAATAACCAAGGATATAAAACTAAAGCAGAAAAACCATTTAAAATTGCTACAGTAGGAGGCATCCTCACTAATACTACTTATATTGGCTATATTACTCATAGAGGCAACCGGACAACATCAGGCAATAATTAATAAGGGGATAAGGTACAAGAGGTTTTTATTAAACGTGAAGGGATAAAGCCTAAAGAAGAATATAAATTAAAGGTTTTGTGGTAGTTGTAAATCAGTAATGAATATACCAAGAAGAAAAGTAAGAGGTATTGTTATTATGTTTGCAACAGTCATATAAGAGGTGCTTATTAAGTAGTATAGCTGCAGGAGAGATAGAGAGTAATACAAATTCGCTTATTACTTAAAAATCCAATAAGAGAATGCAAATTTTAGATGATAAAAAAATCTCTCAATTACAAAAGATAGTTGGGACAATTTATTTCCAAGAGAAGATTATTCGGAAAAAGCTATAAGAGTAAATGAAGATGAAGCTGCATTAATCCTACAGAACTTTGCTGGGAATACTGAGGAAGGACCAGATAGTAACATAGAAAACGAGGAAATATCCTTATTTATGCCATTAAAATTTAAACAGATCAAGCAGTAATATTACTCCCCGAATTTAAAGAAGAAAAAAATATAAATTACACCTTACTTAAGGCGTTAGTAAATGTGGCAAAGACAATTAACTTATGGTAAATGTGGAACTATAAATATTCACAACAGGATCAAAATATCCGCAATGAAATTGAACTTTCTTTCACCTAAAATCAAAGAAGATATTTTAAATGGCTCAGCAGACTTACTGCCTAACTTTTCCAGTATAAGAAATATACCAATATTATGGCATGAACAAGAGAAGATTTTTTACGAACAGTAGTGATTGCAGTTTATTCTGTAAATCTAAGTATTAACATCTTCTGTACTTTAATGAATATCTTATAAATAAAAAACATCAAAAAATAAGATAAATATAAGTTGACTTAAGTATAAATAGATGGATACCACTGAAGATATCAAATCTAAAATTTATATGCTACTTGAGAGGTCAACTTTGTATGAATAATAATGGTAATGGAAACAAAAATGGAAAAAGAAGAAGTTGAAGCACGTATATTATCTAGCAGGGGTAGGTCATTGTTTGATTACGAAATACTTGAGTTAATTTTATACTCCACTTATCGTAAAACAAGAAGTTGCAGAAAAATTTTGTTCAATAACGTAGGAAAATGCAGATTTTCATGAACTAAAAATGGGGTGAATAGTTTAGCAATAGCAATAATTTTTTGCATAAAGGAAACTTTAGAGAGAACATTAAGAGAAGACCTACAAAAACTACCAATAACATAGAAAAGTTAATTGAATACCTTAAATAGGTCAGATAAGTAAAGAAAACTTTCGAATTTAAATAAAAGACATCGTTTAATTGATGAATATATCCAAGATACTAGACCACTGTATACAAGAGAAGTTATAAAAAGGGCATTACTAGTAGGAGCGACTTCTATAATTATATCGCACAATCACCCGAGCGGCAGTCTCACAAAATGACATAGAAAACAGATTTCTGTAGCCTGCCATAGTATCGGCATAGAAGTTGTGGATCATATCATCATTACTGAGATTCTCCTCTTCAACTAAAGAAAATAAGAGTGTTAATTTTGGATTAGCTAAGTAGAATGCACACAATTATAATTTTGAAAATTTCGAATTTCTCTGTTGAAATGCCCCAGTTTTGATTAAAATGAATGAGCTGCATGCATAAATTTTCTTCTACATCATTGGATAAAGCATATGATATTTTTAAAATTTTCGTAATTTAAACACTGATCAGTTTATTGTCAATTTTACGTCTTATGTAGTAAAAAAGAAGTTCAAATCTGGTCATTGAGTATATGTAAGACAATTGGAAATGATCGAGCAATACCTGTTCTAGGTCATAATCTATGAGCATTCCTTGAGGGATATCATATATGGCAAATTATCCTCACTATTTAAACACCGATATTTTAGATACTTTTTAATCTTCTTACCCAAGAAAGTGTGCATTATAGATTATTGTTAAAATTATATGATATTAGCATAAATTAATTTATTTATTCTTAATAGATGTCAACATATTAATTACTTAATATCTTTTACAGAGCATAGATGAACAATGATGCAAGTACTATCCAAACAGGATAAAAGACAGCAATATCTACACTCAAAGTTTTTTATAGCAAGCAGTGAAGGTATGTCAACTAGTGAAATCATGGAGATTATATTGTATAGGGCACAACCAAATGTTAGAGAAATTGTATACAGGTTAATGGATAAGCTAGGTAGTATTACTAAGATCTTTAATTTATGACTTAAAGAGCATAGAAGGTGTAAATGACGCATTCTATATTATGTGCGAAAGAAATTTTAAAACACAGGAAGAGATAGATGCATTGCCCATTGTTAGTAATTGGAGTAAACTAATAGATTACTTAACGGTTAGTGTGGGAATGTATGACAAGATGAATTTTCGTGTTTGAATAAAAAATATCGCATAATTGCTGATGAGTTACAAAGATGTGGAACAGTAGATCACTCTACATTAGAAATATTATAAAAAGAGTTTAAGAGCAACATCGATTATAGTAAGTCATAACCACTTAAGCGGCAATTTCAGAGGATGATATAGATATTACAAAATTTAGCGTGCCATTGTATGCAGATCGAGTTTTTGGATCACATAATCCTAAAAGATATTTTAGTTTTAAAGAAAAAGATAGATAGCGATATAACTGTACTAAATTTATGCTTAAAATTGCCACTTGGAACCTATACGCAAACGGATTGATCAACTCTGCAGCTTTGTTACTGAAGATGAAATTGATATTATAATGTTACAAATGTACAAATGAGCAGTGAACAAATAGAGCAATTAGGTTATAGATGTATAGTTCATGGAGAAAAGGCAAGAAACGGTGTGGCAATATTATCAAATAGTTGAAGATAGTTTAAACACAAGTATTATTGATAATGAAGTTATTTAGAATGTTTGATTGAATGTAATGGTTTTAATCTAAGGGGTATATGTACCAAATGGCCAAACTGAAGCATTTAAGTATAATTTCTTGATTGCTTATATCAGATGACTTGTTTGAAAAAGAGGAAATAACCATATAGGAGGTACAAATAAGATAGATGTGCATATGCCACTGAAGATAAGATAGGTTTTCATATAGATGAACGGGTTTGCTATACTTCATTCAGTGATGCTTTTAGAATAACAAACCCAGAAAGTAAGGAATTTAGTTGGTGGGAATGGCAACAGAATAAGAGACATTTTATTATCTCCAGAAGCAACAGATAAGTTAGAGAAATCAATAACAAAATACGTGCAAAAGAAAATCCATCAGATCATGCCCCAGTTGTCTGTGCTTTAGAAGAAAGTGTCAGCTATTCCTTTTAAAATAATATTAATTTTATAAGAGTTATGCTACTATTTGTATAGTGCGTTTAAACAAAAATTCTTAGTATGTTTGCAAGAGTTATAAAATCGCATATCGAAGAAATTATAAGATATCAGCAGCAGCAATATTACAATTACCAATGAGTGGCGCAGTCGGTCATATTTACCCAATAATTTGTATGGTTTTTCAAAGTAAGCAAATTCGGCATAGATCAAAAAAAGAGGTTTTTATTTGGCTGAAAGTGAGGGTTTTGGTTAGGAGTATTGAATGATCTCAAAGTGTAGAATAATTGCCAGCATAGATGGGCTCAAAAGCTTTCCATAAACAACGTATTTCCCAACGCAGAAGTGCAATTGTGTATAATGCATCAGATAAACTAAAATATGTATCCAGCAAAATGAATGATTTGAAGAAAAGCTTCAAATAGAGAAATCGCTAAAAATTTGAGCTGGAAGAAAAATGGGAATGTAGTGGCAAAATAATTGGGAAACTGGCTATTTTAAGTACTCAGATCCTGTTAGGCGGATAGTTTACACTACCAATCCCATAGAGGGACTGCACAGGCAAATCAGGAAAAAACCAATTTACCAGTACAAATGCCTTGTACAAGCAATTATACTGTGCTATAAAAAAGATAGAGCAAAATTGGACTATACCAAATTGGGCTTTAACCATCTCTCAACTTGATATTTTCTTTCCTAATAGATTAAAAATTCAGTTGAGTTTTTGACACAGTTTGTTGAATACTCCCTATACAAAAACTTTTATTTGAGAGCATAAATATCTATTACTTCATTCTACTTTATTTTGTCAATCCCATCCATTGAATCAATAAAGCTAGCATTGTCCTTGGTCATCATAAGTTTACTATGTAAAAATTCCATTGCGTCTACAGGCCCCATAGGAGCAAGTACTCTACGTAATATCCAAGTTCTAGCAAGCACATTTTGCTCAACTAAAAGCTCTTCCTTCCTTGTTCCAGATTTTGTTATGTCTATCGCTGGGAAGATACGTTTATCTGCAAGTCTACGATCAAGTATTATTTCAGCGTTACCTGTTCCCTTAAATTCTTCAAAAATCACTTCATCCATTTTTGAACCTGTTTCTATTAAAGCTGTTGCTATTATAGTTAATGATCCGCCACTTTCTATATTACGTGCAGCACCAAAGAAACGCTTCGGCCTTTGTAATGCATTTGAATCTACCCCTCCAGTTAAAACTTTTCCTGAAGATGGGACGACAGCATTATATGCACGTGCAAGGCGAGTTATTGAATCAAGAAGAATAACTACATCTTTTCCATGCTCAACTCTTCTTTTTGCTTTTTCTATTACTATCTCAGCCAATTGAACATGCCTATAAGCAGGCTCATCGAATGTAGAACTTATTACTTCACCCTTAACAGAACGTACCATATCCGTAACTTCTTCCGGCCTTTCCCCTATTAATAAAACCATCAGCTCTATTTCTGGGTGGTTTGTTGCAATAGAATGAGCCATTTGCTGCAGTAATACAGTTTTACCAGTGCGAGGTGGAGCAACTATTAATGCTCTTTGTCCCTTACCTAAGGGAGATACTATATCTACAGCCCGAACGCCAATACTTCTTTTATCACTGCTATTTCTACATTCAAGTATTATTTTTTCATCTGGATATATAGGTACTAAATCATCAAAATGCGCACATCTTTTCGCATCCTTCACTTTAATAAAATTAACTTCTGGTGCGTTATCAAACATTGTAAAATAACGTTCTTTATTTCCAGGAGGTTTTATTTTACCACTTACTACATCCCCTGTGCGTAAATTGAATCTACTTATTTGTTTATTAGAAATGTAAATATCATCAGTACTTGCAGCGTAATGAGCCTTTGCCGAACGTAAAAAGCCAAAACCACTAGGCAAAATTTCTACAACACCACTGCCTAAAACAGTTTTTCCTTCATCTGCAGCTTTTGTTATAAGATTAAATATTATATCTTGCCTTAACACACTACCATGATAGAAAATTTTTTCCTTTTCTGCTAATTCTAACAGCTCTTCTACTGTTTTGTTTTTTAGATCATTTAAGTCTATTATGTTTTCTATGCTTTTATTTGTATCAAAAAGCTCAGCTTCATCACATCCATTGCTATCAATTAAGCTACTATTTTTGCTAATTGATTTTCCTTTATTTTCTTTTTGAATTAGAGCATTGCTTTCATCTTTAACTACTTCTGACATGCTTATTATTTACCTATGATATGTTAATCAAAAAACTAAGAAGATTTAATTTATAAAATGGAATTAACTTTTATTAAGTAGATTTAATTTATGTAAAACTATAAAATAACCTAAGTTATAAGGTTAAGCAAACAACTTAATCATGTCAATTAGTTTTTGTAAGATGCAGTAAACTACATTAATTAATTTGTCTAAATATTTTTATGTTTTTTCTTTTTACTCCATTTCAGTTATCTTAACATCTTGTTCTATATAATCCAGTTGATCTTGGGTACACAAACGTAATAATACAGGATCACGTGGTTTTAAACTATCTATTTTCCAATGAGTTTTATTTCGAATTGAAGCAACAGTACTTTCGGTTGTTTTGATTAATTTTGATATTTGTTTATCACTTATCTTTGGATAGTGTTTTATTAGCCAGAAAATTGCATCTGGTTTATCTGAACTTTTCTTAATTCCGTTTGGACTTCTTTTAACTGATGTATAATTAGACTTTGATTTGCTTATATGATCGTGTAAGACACTACTTAACTGTGGTGTTTTAGACGGATCGCTTTCACAGCTTTTGATTTCCTCTTCCGTAATTTGACCTATTTCGATAGGGTTACATCCTTGAATATCCGTGCCATCTTCCTTATCTGCTATTAGCTTGATTTCCAAGTAATGCAGGCCACAAAACGCTGCAATCTGAGGAAAAGTAAGTGAAGTATTATCTATAAGCCATGTTGCAACTGCTCTTGGCATAATAGACCTATCGTTAGAAAGCTTTTTTTTATTTTTCTTCCTTGAAGAAAGATTATGAGCAATCTCTATCATCATTCAATCCTGTGTTAATGTTTTGTTTACAACAATAAATTGTAAACTGAAAGAATAAAAAAAACGTTAATATCTGCAATGACTACTTGACATTTGATTTATTGTCAAGTTAATAAATAGCAGGCGCTTGGTATCAGTAAGATTCTTGAATGATTCTATAGTCTTAACTTTAATTTATAATTAAGTATAAAAATGCTGATTAATAGAACTACGGAATTGAGAGTAATTTGTGAAAGATTAAAGGTAGAGCAACCGAAATTTATTGCAATTGATACAGAGTTCATCAAAGATAATAAGTCTTATTATTTTAAATTATGTTTAATTCAAGTTTCTTGTAATAGCGTTAATTTTGTTGTTGACGCACTATCAAACGAACTTGATCTATCACCTCTTGCACAACTGTTGCTAGATACGAAAATTATTAAGGTATTTCATGGCTCTAGGCAAGATTTGGAAGTATTATTTACAACTTTCTCAAAAGCAATAAATCCTATTTTTGATATTCAAATTGCTGCAATGTTTTGTTATTATTATGAAAATTTTGTTGGTTACTCTAAATTGGTTGAGCAGATAAAAGGAATAAAGCTTAATAAGAAAAAATTTAAAAATTTCAATTGGCTGAAACGTCCTCTTTCTGAAGAGCAAATAGAATATGCCTTAAACGATGTAACCTATTTGTATGATTTATATACTATTTTTTATAATAAATTAATAGAAAATAACAGAATTTTGTGGTTCTTGGAAGAGATGGAAAAAATGAGTGACGTCAGCGCATATGTTAATGATCCTCAGAAAGCTTGGAAAAGAGTAAAATTTGATACAAAATTACAAACAGAGTCCATAACTGCAATAAAAGCAATTTGTCAGTGGCGAGAAATATTAGCACAGCGTTATAATATAAATCGAGACAATATAATTAATGGTACAAAAATAGCTTCTATTGCGGAAAAATGCCTTATGCATAATACGGCAATAAAAGATTGTATAGAAAAATGTGTAAGAGAAGTTTTGACAGAAAAGGATTTTTTGGAGTTTTCAGAAATACTGGAAAAAAATAAAAATGCAAAGCATGAATTAAATAACAACCTTCTTTATTATAAGAAATCTACTTTAGATATCCTTTTAATGCTACTGCATGATAGGTGTCAAGCAAATCATATATCACAAAGGCTTGTTGCTTCAAAGAATGAGATAATAAAATCAATATGTAGGCAGGATAGCGATTTATCTCGAGGTTGGAGATATGAATTTTTTGGTAAGCATGTAAACAATTTTGTAAATGGTAATTCTGAAATTGTAATTTCAACAAATAAAATAGATTGTAAATCAGTTAGCACATAACATTAATATTTTTATGAATTTGATATTAATATCTCAACTCAATTATATAGCTGGAAATGTTCAACATAATAGTGAGAAGATTTTGGATGCATACAAAAAAAATGCTAGTAGTACTATAGAGTTAATGATATTCTCTAGTTTTGCTATTTCTGGTTATTTAAGAAAACCTCCCGTTCCTATAAATGACTTTTTTGAAAAATGCAGTGAAGTATTAGAGGAGCTAGCACAATATACTCAAAGCTATAACGTACCTATAATCATAGGTAGTGCTACTAAAAAGCAGAATAAAATATTTAGTACAATATTTTTATTACAAAAGGGGAAAATTTTGTTATTAGCAGAGTCTGATCTAGAAAATAATAAAATTCATGAATTTACTTTTAATGAAGAAAAAATCAAACTTTGTATTTTAAATACTGATTTAGAAAATGATCTGATAGAAGAGGGGGAGGGGAGTAGTGATATTTTATTGTTCATGGATAGCAGACCATATACAAAAGGCAAAAAAAGTTCTGTTGAAAAATTTTACCATAATGGCAAAAAAATTATATACGTAAATCAAGTAGGAGGAAATGATGAATATGTTTTTAGTGGTGGATCATTTGTTAAATATGTAAAAGGCATCAATTTTTTAAGTAATTGGCAAGAAGAAAGCAAATTAATCGATTTAAAGAGAACAGATCAATTTTATGCCAGAAGTAATGTGAATTACATAGAGGATATTTATCAAGCATTAATGCTTAGTTTGCGCGATTATGTTGCGAAAAATAACTTTGATAAAATTATATTAGGTTTATCAGGAGGTATAGATTCCGCCTTAGTTGCAACAATTGCTTGTGATGCGCTGGGTAGTGCAAAAGTACGTTCCTTTATGCTGCAGTCTGAGTATACTTCAGCAGAAAGCATTCAAGATGCACAAGAGTTTGCAAGCAGAGCAAGTATATCACATGAAGTGCTTTCTATTAGCACTATTTTTGATTCGGTAAAAGAGAGTTTAAAAGAAATTTTTATGGGCTATTGCTCTGATGTTACTGAGGAGAACATACAAGCTAGAATTAGAGGCATGATTCTTATGGCAATCAGTAACAAATTTGGTAGTATGCTGCTTGCAACTGGTAATAAATCTGAAATGTCTGTAGGTTATGCTACAATTTATGGTGATATGTGTGGTGGCTTTGCTCCCATTAAAGATATATATAAAACTGAAGTTTATGAATTAGCAAAATGGCGTAATGATAATATTCCTAAAAATAGCCTATGTTGTAAGATTAATGTTATCCCTCAAAGTATAATTGATAAACCACCATCAGCGGAGCTACGTCATAATCAAACGGATCAAGATACATTGCCAGATTATAATATTTTAGATTCTATACTGAAGATGCTACTTGATAAAAAAGAGACTGCTGAATCCATTTTGAAGAAGGGTTATGATATTGGGACAGTCAATTACATCATAAAATTAATAAAACAAGCAGAGTATAAAAGGCTTCAGTCTCCTATTGGGCCTAAACTTTAGCAATATTTTAGAGCATTAGATAGAAAATGTAGATAAATTATTATAAAGTTAGCATATTCTTTATTTTTTACTTGTAACATATAGCATTATTTAGTACTTAGTTAAATTAAGATATTAATAATTTAAAATTTAATGTTAAAAAATAGTGATTATCAAAGGGGGCATAGAAAGAGATTAAGAAAAAAATGTATATTAGGTAAAGGTCAACCTCTGCTCGATTATGAGATCTTAGAATTAATATTGTACTCAGCTTATCAAAGGATTGACGTAAAACCGATAGCGAGAAAATTAATGAAGCGATTTGGTAGTTTCGCAGGTGTTTTTAATGCTGATATAGATGATTTGAAGGATGTTGAAATGGTAGGTGATTCGGCGGTAGCTGTTATTCTGTGTGTTAAAGAAGCTTTAACTAGAATACTTAAAGAAGACATAAAAGAGCTCCCTATAGTTAATAATTCACAAAAGCTAGTTAACTATTTAAAAGTTAGCATAGGGCAGGCAAATAAGGAAAAATCTCGTATTATTTACATGAATAAAAAATGTAGAGTTATTGCTGATGATCTTCAAGACATTGGCACAGTAGATCAAACGCCATTATACGTTAGGGAAGTAATAAAGAGAGCTCTAGCGATAGGTGCATCTTCGATTGTTTTATCTCACAATCATCCAAGTGGTGATGGGCATCCATCAAGTGGAGATATAGCAATTACAAAACAGTTAAATTATGCTTGTCATAGTATGGATATAACTTTAATTGATCATATAATAATTACTGCACGGGATTATTTTAGTTTTAAAGAAAAAGGGCTGCTTTAACTGTATTAATTTATTGACTGTTAATGATAGCTCTTTCAGAATAAGCTTGAAATGGAGAGAAAAATGTCTATACTACCTATCATTATTGCTCCTGATGATAGATTGCATCTTTGTTCTGAAGAAGTGATGGAAGTTAATGATGAAGTTAAGCGATTAGTTGATGACATGTTTGAGACTATGTATCATGAAGGTGGTCTTGGCTTAGCTGCAGTGCAAATTGGAGTGCATAAGCGAATCTTCATTGCTGATGTGCCTGAAGAATATGATAATTTGGAAAATAGAGTAGATGGTTATAGCTCAACAGGTGGACCTTTTTGCATTATTAATCCGCAAATTATTGAACTTTCTGATGAATCAATCTTATTAAATGAAGGGTGTTTGTCTGTTCCTGAACAGAGAAATGAAATTAGCCGTCCTAAGTATTTGACTTTAAAATATCTTGATTACTATGGTAAGAAGCAAATAGTAAAAGCTCAAGGGTGGCTTGCAAGATGCTTTCAGCATGAAGTTGATCATTTAAATGGTATTTTATACTTTAAGTACCTATCAAAAATAAAATATGATATGGCAGTAAAGAAAGCTCAAAAAATTAAAAGGTATTATAAACAATAAATGATATGAATGATAAAGATTTAGAGTTGTTAAAATTTTACCGAGACTCGGGTATTGATTATGTCCTAGAGGATGAAAAGCAGATGAAAGAAGAAGAGAAAGTGATGGAACATAAGCATATGCTACCGAGTGATTGGGTAGTGGAGGCAAAAAAAATAGCAGGTAGATGTACTAGTGTTGAAGAACTAAAAAAAGCAGTAGAATCATTTAATGGTTGTGAAGTGAAGGCAATGGCAACCAATACAGTTTTTGCTGACGGTAATCCACAGGCAAAAATCATGCTTATAGGAGAAGCACCTGGCATGAATGAAGATTTAAAAGGCATACCTTTTTGTGGTGCTAGTGGTGATTTGCTTGATAAAATGTTAGCTGCAATTGAGCTTGATCGCACTAAAGTTTACATAAGCAATACTATGTTTTGGCGTCCCCCTGGTAACCGCCGGCCAACAGATTTAGAGCTTGAAATGTGTCAGCCGTTTGTCGAGAAACATATTGCACTTGTGCTACCTAAGATCCTGGTATTAGTTGGTGGTACAGCAACTTATAGCTTACTTGATCAAACTAAGAGTATATCAAGGCTTAGAGGGCAATTTCACACATACACTAATCAATATTTGGATATGGAAATTACAACTGCAGTAATATTTCACCCAGCATATCTTCTTCGTCAACCTATGCAAAAACGCTTAGCATGGCAAGATTTAAAACAGATTAAGGAATATGTTGATAGTAACATAGCTCCCTAAATTCTTTTAGGAGTGTGGCAGAAAAAACTATAAAACAAGCATAGTCATTAAAATAATATAAAGTATGCTTATTAATATATTCATAGAATATGAATTAAAATTTACTTGATAAAAGTAAAAATATAATGTATTAATAACATTGATATATTAATCTAAACTAATATGCTAGCAATAGTAAATATGCCAGCCAATAGACAAAAAATTAAAAAAATTCTGTTGACTCCTGCAGGATATTTAGTGGTGAGCTTATTAGTAGTACTTTTCATAGTGCCTGTCATTCTTGTTGTGGTGTTTGGCTTAATCTTGAAGGCAATATCTAAGCTAATACTCTCTTGCAGGTATTAAAATACTACCACAATGGCTAGGGAAGATAATTGGAGAAGATGGAGTAGATCAACAACACTTAGGGCCAGTAACTGAAAGAGAGAGAATAATTCTACAATGCCTCAGGCAAATAGTAGATAATAGAGGAGTGGAACGTGTTCCGCAGACAACACACGATACTGACGTGAACTATGCAGTCAATTTCAATGTTCAAAAGCTAAGAGAAAACTATGGTGAACCTGATGCTGAAGATGAGTCGATAACACAAATAGAAGATTTTATTAATCAGATGGAGTGCGTAGCAGATGATGCACAAAAAGATATAAATAGTATCAACTCACAAAAAGTGAGAAAAAACATGCACTTGATTGTTTTCAGCACATAAAAAATAATCCTGATCAACGTGATGGAAGTGAGTTGACAGTGAAGCAGCTTTTAACTTTAGTTTGGAAAGCTTGTAATGATGAAAATAAAGAAAGTGCTGATCCTGGTACAGATATTAATGAACGCATATTGCAAAGAAAATTCCAGCTAGTTAAACAGTTAATAGAATCACAAACTGAATATGGAGTATATAATGGTCGTGGTGCAAATGCATGCTTTACTGGTGCATTCAATAGTATTACTTCTTCCTTGTATGGCTTTGAAGAATTCTCCTTCTTGCAAAAATTAGATAAGGATACTGCAAGGATAATATTTAGTGGTGAGCTGCAAAATAGAGGAGAAAACTTATTTAATCAACTTTCTAATGATGATGATAAAAAAGCAGTTGCAACAGCTTTAAGTAATGTTTCTGTTACAAATTTCGTTTTAGAATATATAGAGTCATTTAAAGCACACAGTGCACGTGCAGTTTTAGGTGATAAAGAATGTAATAAGTTGGTTAAAGATCATCTTGAAAATCTTCAACACTCAGAAGTAGTATCACCTTTTGTTTCCTAAACAATCACTTCGTATCTATTTAGGTTTAGGAAATGATAGATTTAAAAAGAAACTAAAAAATTTTTAAAAAAATAATAAAATTCTGCCAATTTTCTGCTTCCATGGTTGTGAATGTATATGATATAAAGAGAATGCCAATCTGGAGAGATCAAGGCTGTAGAGGCGGCCTTTAAAGTGGCAGATGTATAGGAAAAAAAGATCTGAATATATTGAATAGGATCTTTGGCGACCTACTGAATAGTTTTAGCTATTTTAGGCTCTTTTGCCTAGAGTAAGGGTTGATATCCTTATAGTTATATGCCTTAAAACATACGACTATAGCGCTTCCAATTATCAATTGGTAGTCCTTTCATGGTGGGAATCCGTGAAAAGGGCTAAAAACGCTCCTCTCTCTGATGTTGTACACGTGCTTTTTCTCCAGATTGGCACTAAATCAACAATAGGTCGGAAAAGGTTGAAAGATAAGATCAAAATAAATAATGATTCAGAGAATTATATAACAACTACTTATGAATATTTTAAATTCTTTCTTTTTTATTATAGGAGTATGAGATGAGATAAATTTTGGATTCTGCATATAAATTTGCATTTATTTCTGGCTACTTTTATTCCAATCTTGCAGAAAACTTGATAAACCACTATCAGTTAGAGGATGGCTAAACAATTGTCTTAATACTTTTGCTGGCATTGTTACAGCATCAGCACCAAGTTTTGCTGCCTCAACCACATGAACTGGGCTGCGTACTGATGCAACGAGTATTTTAGTGTTAAAGCTATCATAGTTACTATACACAGTAGCAATATCTTCTATCAAAGAAAGACCATCAAAACTTAAATCATCCAAACGCCCAATAAATGGGGAAATAAAATATGCACCTGCTTTAGCAGCTAAAATAGCTTGTGCGACAGAAAAACACAATGTAATATTCACTTTAATTTTATGCTTTTCTGATAAAACTTTGCATGCATGCAAGCCATCATAAGTAAGTGGCAATTTAACAACAACATTCTTGGCTATTTTTGCTAACTTCAGTCCTTCTTCTATCATTTTGTCGCAGTCAGTTGCAGTAACCTGAGCACTCACTGGTCCTTTCACTGCTAAACAGATCTCAGCAATTAATGTATCACTCTTTTTTTCAGACTTTGCAATCAGTGATGGGTTTGTAGTAATACCATCAATAAATTCACTTAAATCCTTTATTTCATTTAGATCTGTACTATCAAGAAAAAATTCCATACTTAATCTCTCATATCTTGATTCTCTTTTACTGCATCAACATAATCAAAATAATGCTGCATACTAGTTTTCTTTTTATGCCCATTAATATCATCTTTTTGTAGTTTACTTGTCATAATATTACAACAATTATTAGCAACTTTAAGCACTGCATCATCAATTATAACTTTTTCTTCTTTTTTTTCTAAAGTTCTTAGAGTTACCGAACCAGGAAGAAGATAGATTATAAAAGGACTATGATCTGGCAAAATAGTAAGCTCTCCTTCTATTGAACAAAGAGAAAGCAAATAAACATTATCAAAAATAATGACGTTATCGGGAGAGGAAAACTCAACTTTGAAATATTTATCCATTCTTTCTCAATCCTTCAGCTTTTTTTATTGCTTCATCTATATTTCCTACCATATAAAAAGCAGCTTCTGGTAAATCATCATACTTACCAGAAATAATGTCCTTAAAACTAGAAATAGTTTCAGCAAGAGGAACAAATTTACCAGGCATCCCAGTAAATACTTCAGCAACATGAAAAGGCTGCGACAAAAATCTTTGAATTTTCCTTGCTCTTGCTACAGTTAATTTATCCTCTTCTGATAGTTCATCTATTCCCAATATAGCAATAATATCTTGTAATGATTTATAAGTTTGCAATATTCGTTTTACTTCGCATGCAACTTCATAATGCTCCTTACCAATAACGCTTTCAGATAAAGATTGAGAAGTTGAATCTAAAGGATCAACAGCAGGATATATACCAAGTTCAGCAATTTGCCTTGATAATACAGTTGTTGCATCAAGGTGAGAAAAAGTAGTAGCTGGTGCAGGATCAGTTAAATCATCAGCAGGAACATATATTGCTTGGACAGAAGTAATAGAACCTTTATCTGTTGATGCTATTCTTTCTTGCATAGCTCCCATTTCTACTGCAAGTGTTGGCTGGTAACCAACTGCAGAAGGAATGCGACCAAGAAGAGTCGAAACTTCAGAGCCAGCTTGAGTAAACCTAAAGATATTATCTATAAAAAATAATACATCTTGTCCCTCATCATCACGAAAATATTCAGCCATAGTAAGAGCTGTTAAGGCAACCCTTGCTCTTGCTCCAGGTGGTTCATTCATTTGGCCATAAACTAAAACAGCTTGAGATTTTTCATGATCCTGCAGGTTTATCACCCCTGAAGTAATCATTTCATGATATAAATCGTTTCCCTCACGAGTACGTTCGCCAACACCAGCAAAAACAGAAAATCCTTTATGGGCCTTAGCAATATTGTTAATAAGTTCCATTATAAGAACTGTTTTACCAACTCCAGCACCACCAAAAAGACCAATTTTACCACCCTTCAAATATGGGGCTAATAAATCAATTACTTTAATACCTGTAACTAAAACATCATCTGTAACTTTTTGATCAACCAGACTTGGTGGATCTGAATATATAGAACGCATACAAAATTTATCCTTAGCAGGTAATTCATAACCATCTATTATCTGGCCAGTTACATCAAATATGCGCCCAAGTGTCCCGCGACCAACAGGAACTAATATTGGAGCCCCAGTATCAATAAACTCATCATCCCTTGCTATACCATCTGTACTATCCATTGCAATACAACGTACTATGTTGTCCCCTATGTGTTGAGAAACTTCTAATATCAACTTCTTATCGTTGTAATCCACCTTACTCTTTAAAGCATTTAATATTTTAGGTAAGGTATTATCAAATTTAACGTCAACAACTGCTTGAGTGACCTTAGTCACCTTACCTATATTACCTCTTTTATTATCTGTTTTGCTTTTATTCATTATATCTTTTTTTTCTTTAAAAAATAAGGCTTATGGAGCTATTTTGCAATAATAAATTTAATAAATTCTTTTTATTATAAATAAAGCAATGGCATTAAGTGACCAAGTGATAACAAAAAGTGTTAAACTGAGAGCATAAGCAGCTAAAGTTTGTATGCTGTTAAAATCTTGATCACCTGTAAGCAATGTAGCAATTTGCACAGTAACAGTGGTAACAGAACGTAAAGGATTAAAGGTTAGTTGAGCATTTATTCCAACTGTCATTAAAACAATCATTGTCTCACCAATTGCTCTTGAAATAGCTAACAATATTGAACTGATTATTGCAGGAAAAGCATAAGGCAACGTTATGTGCCAAATAGTTTCTGCTGAAGTTGCACCAAGCGCCATAAATCCATATCGCAAAGATTTTGGTACAGATCTTATTGCATCTTCCATCAAAGAAGTAACAAAAGGAAAAATCATTATTCCAATAGCAATACCTGCTACTAAGGCATTTTCTGATTGTATACTAAGTCCAGTAAGCTCAGCTAATTTTTTTATAAATGGTGATAAAAAAATCACAGCAAAGTACCCATACACAATAGTTGGTATTGCAGATAAAATTTCCAATGTCATATTAATCACATAGCGCACTCTCTTATTTGCATATTCACCAATATACACAGCAGAAAATAAGCCAGCAGGTACTGCAACTAAAATTGCAATTACTGTAACTAATAGAGTACCGACTAATAAAGGAATAATTCCAAAATCATTAGCTATATTATCATCAAATATAGTTGCATTATGATTCCAGTTAGAACTGAACAAGAACTTTGATATTGGTACTTCATTGAAAAATACAAGAGATTGAAAAAAAATAGAAGATAATATGCACAGTGTTACAGAAAAAGATATTGCTATTGTAAAAAACAATAAATATTTTAATATTTTGTGTTTTTTATCTATTACAATTAGAGAGAGAAACAATATAAAAATAAAGCAAACCAGATTATAGTGACTGCTATACAAAAAAAGCATTAAAGAAAAACATGTAAGCAACAAAGTAAATAAGCAATGAAGCCTAGCTTTATTAGTACAAATTACCTTCTTACAAAAAAATAGGCTATAGGAAAGTAAAAAGATAAGAAAAAACATTATCATAAATTAAATATTTTAACTTAAATAAGTTTATCAGATTTGCTAAAAAGATTAAACTAAAGAAATAAAAATCAGGTTTACATTTGCTAATACTTTCATTCTAAACAAACTAGTTGACAATATCAATGTCATATAACTTAATTTAATTAATATAAAATTTTTTGTAAAATGAAGAGGACATATCAACCAAGCAATATAGTAAGGAAGCGTAGACATGGTTTTCGTGCAAGAATGTTATCTAAGTGGGGAAGAAAAATCTTAAATAGAAGACGTGCTCAAAAACGCAAAGTTTTATGCGCATGAAAAAGTTACTTATCATAAAAAAAAAGATTTTTTATTCGCGTTAAAGAATTATTTATTCGCAAATTCAAATTATTTATCATTACGAGTTATAAAAGAAAGCAAAGTGGATTATTCTAACACTGCCAGAGTTGGGTTTATTGTTAGTAGAAAATCAGGAAATGCTGTTCAGAGAAATAAAATAAAAAGGTATTTTCGTATAATTTCAAGGAATATCATTATTCAAAATGCAAAGTGTGGTTATTATTACATTCTACTAGCTAATAAAAATAGTATAAAAGCTAATCTTCAAATCTTAAAGAAAGATTTAATTTTTTGTTTAAATAAACTGAAAATGCACATTTAAATTAATAAAAGTTTAATATTTACAGCTAAATAAATTATGGTAAAATTGGCTATGCTTTATCATAATAATTAATATATTCATGTTTGAAACAATATTCAATCTCATAAAGTTTTATAGCAAAAGTGTAAGATCTAGTAAAGGAAAGCAATTAATCAAAGCAATCAAAAAAGATGTTACTTCAGCATATAATCAAAATTTATTCATATTAGATTTATTTAATATGCATAGCAAGATAGATAATCATATTGGCAAAATCTTAAAAATAGAAAGAATATCAACAAAGGAACAGCCTAACTTAAAATTAGAAAAAATCAATATAACTGAAAAAGGGAAAGAAATAACAAGGTAAGTATTTTAGTAAGCCTGGCAGCGACCTGCTCTCCCCTTATACAGAGTACCATAGGCGCTGAAAAGTTTCACTTCTAAGTTCGAAATGTAATTAGGTGTTTCATTTTCGCTATAACCACCAGACCAATTAAAATATCACAAAAACTTAATTCTACATATACTTACATATGCAAGACAAATAAACCAATTGAGCTATTAGTACTGGTTAGCTTCATATGTTACCATACTTCCACACCCAGCCTATCAACGTAATAGTCTATTACGGCTCTAATAGGGAAATCTATTTTTGAAGAAGGTTTCTTACTTATATGCTTTCAGTAATTATCCTATCCATACGTGGCTACCCAGCTATGCTGTTGGCACAACAACTGGTACACCAGAGGTATGTCCAGCTCGGTCCTCTCGTACTAGAACCAGGCCTTCTCAAATTTCCTACACCCACGGCAGATAGAAACCGAACTGTCTCACGACGTTCTAAACCCAACTCACGTATCACTTTAATCGGCGAACAGCCGAACCCTTGGAACCTTCTTCAGCTCCAGGATGTGATGAGTCGACATCGAGGTGCCAAACGGTGTCGTCGATATGAACTCTTGAACACCATCAGCCTGTTATCCCCGGCGTACCTTTTATCCGTTGAGCGATGACCCTTCCATACAGAATCACCGGATCACTATGACCGACTTTCGTCTCTGTTTGGCTTGTCAGCCTCACAGTCAGGCAGGCTTATGCCATTATACTATACAGCTGATTTCTGACCAGCCTTAGCCTACCTTCGCACACCTCCGTTACTTTTTAGGAGGTGACCGCCCCAGTCAAACTACCCACCATACAATGTCCTAACCCCAGATTAATGAAGTATAGTTAGATGCCAAAAATGTAAAGGGTGGTATCTCAAGGACGACTCCATTGCAATTAGCATCGCAACTTCATTGTCTCCCACCTATCCTGCACATTAGATCCTTAGCATCAATGTAAAGTTATAGTAAAGGTGCACGGGGTCTCTTCGTCTAACCGCGGGTACCCCGCATCTGCACGGGGAATTCAATTTCGCTGAGTCGATGTTGGAGACAGTAGGGCAATCATTACGCCATTCGTGCGGGTCGGAACTTACCCGACAAGGAATTTCGCTACCTTAGGACCGTCAGTGTTACGGCCGCCGTTCACTGGGGCTTCAATTCAAAGCTTGCACTCATCCTCTTAACCTTCCAGCACCGGGCAGGCGTCAGACCCTATACTTCCACTTACATGTTTGCAGAGTCCTGTGTTTTTAATAAACAGTTGCCACCCCCTCTTCTGTGCCACCTACCTCTGGTTGCCCAAAAATAGGTTATCTTTCTTCCGAAGTTACAGATACAATTTGCCGAGTTCCTTCAACATCGTTCTCTCATCGCCTTAGTATACTCTACCTACCTACCAGTGTCGGTTTGCGGTACGGTCTATTTAAAGTAAATGCTATTTCCTGGAACTTTTCACCAGCATAAATCAATCCATTAAGACCTACACTAACTACAAAATTCGTCACATTTACAAGGTTTAGGAATATTAACCTAATTCCCATCGACTACTCCTTTACGGCCTTGCCTTAGGGACCGACTAACCCTACGCAGATCAACTTAACGTAGGAAACCTTAGGTTTTCGGCGAGAGTGATTTTCACACTCTTTATACGCTACTTATGTCAGTATTCTTACTTCCGATATCTCCAGCAATCCTTTCGAATCACCTTCACAGACTTACGGAACACTCCGCTACCGTATTTATATTATATAAATACCCGCATCTTCGGTATACAACTTTAGCCCCGTTACATTTTCGGCGCAGGAAAGCTTATTATTTAGACAAGTGAGCTGTTACGCTTTCTTTAAAGGATGGCTGCTTCTAAGCCAACCTCCTGGCTGTAATGGCCTTCCCACTTCCTTCCACACTTAGCTGTAATTTTGGGACCTTAGATGGCGGTCTGGGCTGTTTCCCTCTTCACCACGGACTTAGCACCCGTAGTGTGTCTGCTATAAAACTATTAACTGGTATTCGGAGTTTGATTAGATTTGGTAAGATGATGAGTCCCCCTAGTCTATTCAGTGCTCTACCCCCAGTAATATTCAATATAACGCTCTACCTAAATAGATTTCGCGGAGAACCAGCTATTTCCAAGTTTGATTGGCCTTTCACCCCTAACCACAACTCATCCAATACTATTGCAACAGTAACTGGTTCGATCCTCCAATGTATCTTACTACACCTTCAATCTGGTCATGGCTAGATCACTTGGTTTCGGGTCTAATCCATTAAATTAAACGCCCTATTAAGACTCGCTTTCGCTACGCCTACACCTAACGGCTTAAGCTTACTCAACAGATTAACTCGCTGACCCATTATGCAAAAGGTACACTGTCACTCACATTATATCAACAAGATTACTCCCATTAATATAATTAAGCTCCAGCTGTTTGTAAGCATTTGATTTCAGGATCTATTTCACTCCCCTAACAGGGGTTCTTTTCACCTTTCCCTCACGGTACTAGTTCACTATCGGTCGTTAAGGAGTATTTAGGCTTGGAGGATGGTCCCCCCATCTTCAAACGGAATTCCACGTGCTCCGCTTTACTCGAGAACTTATAGACTTTTTACCTATACAGGGCTATCACCTACTATAGCTATTCTTTCCAAAATATTCTAGTTTTTATCTATAAATTACTGGCCTGGTCCGCATTCGCTCGTCACTACTAACGGAATCTCTTTTGATTTCTTTTCCTTTGGCTACTTAGATATTTCAGTTCACCAAGTTTGCTTTATATACCTATGTATTCAGTATATAATAATTAGTAAAACTAATTGGGTTTTCCCATTCGGAAATCTACGGATTAAAGCTTGCTGACAGCTCCCCGTAGCTTATCGCAGTCTACCACGTCCTTCATCGCCTCTTAACGCCAAGGCATCCATCAAACGCTCTTGTATGTTTATTTATTTAGACATATGTAACATATATGTAGAATTAAATATTTGCATTATAATTCTAATTGAATTGAGATTAATTATTAATCTCTACCATTAATTTCTTATACTTTTCAAACATCTATACTTAAGCAAAACTTAAGCTGTAATTTCAGTATTAAATATTAGGAAAATAATGTCAATACTTTATTTAAAAATTTATAACTATTTAAAATCGCAGAATAATATTCTCTAACATGAAGATTTATTGACGATTAAAGAATTTGGCAGTTTATTACTTACAAGCATTCTATTTATGTATATATGGTGAAGACGTTAATATACTATTTCAGTAAAAACAAATGTGATGGTGATGCTAGCATGTGCAACTTACTTGGTACAAAAGGAGCTAACCTAGCAGAAATGTGTCAGCTTGATATACCAGTTCCTCCGGGATTTACTATTACTACTGCCGCTTGTAACTTATATCATAAAAATAATGAATTCTCTTATGAGCTATATAAAGAATACATCACACTACTTGAAAATGAAACAGAACGTAAATTTGGTAATATAAATAACCCCCTACTTGTTTCGGTACGTTCAGGAAGTGTGAGTTCCATGCCTGGAATGTTAGATACTATTTTAAACGTTGGTTTGAATGATGAAACATTAATAGGTTTAATTAAGCATAATGGTGAGCGCTTTGCATATGACAGCTATTGCCGTTTTATTCAGATGTACGGTAGCATTGTGCTAAAAATAGATCATTCATTGTTTAATGATATTATCGAGGTTGAAAAGCGTAAAAATAATGCTCAAAACTACTCAGATTTAAGTTATGAATCTTTACAAAATATCGTTACTAACTTTAAAAATATTGTATATAAAAATACCGATTTACATTTTCCACAAGACGTTCATGAACAATTACATACATCAATAATAGCTGTATTTGACTCATGGAAAAATAGCAGAGCAGCCTCTTATAGACGAATCCATAATATATCGGATGAAGTTGGCACCGCGGTCAACATACAGTCAATGGTTTTTGGCAATATGGGTAATAATTCAGCTACCGGCGTGGTATTTACTCGCAACCCTTCAACTGGACAAAAAGAATATTTTGGTGAGTTCTTAATTAATGCACAAGGTGAAGATATAGTTGCTGGAACAACTACTCCTTGGCCAATAAATGGTTCGGATGAAAAAAACATGGAAAATTTAATGCCAGAAGTTTATCGAGAATTATGTGATATTTGTAATAAACTTGAAGCTCATTATTGTGATATGCAAGATATTGAATTTACTGTAGAAAACGGCAAATTGTGGATTCTGCAAACTAGATCAGGCAAACGTACTGCTGAAGCTGCTATACGAATAGCACAAGATATGGTAAATGAAAAGCTGATCACAAAAGAAAAAGCAATACTTAAAATTGATCCTCACACATTTGATAAACTACTACATCCTATTATTGAAACTAAAAATGAGTATAAAGTTATAGCCAAGGGGTTACCTGCTTCTCCAGGAGTTGCATGTGGCCAGGTTGCTTTCACTTCTGAAGCTGCAAAGCAAATATCAAAACAAAAAGCAATTTTAGTGCGTCTTGAAACCAATCCTGAAGATATTGAAGGAATAAATGCCTCATGCGGTATTATTACTGTAAGAGGAGGAATGACATCACATGCAGCAGTGGTTGCGAGAGGGATGGGTAGACCATGTATATGTGGTGCAAATGGAATATGTATCGATGAGAGTGGTGAATTCTTTACTATAGGAGAAGAAAAGATATATAAGGGTGATTACATCACTATAAATGGTAGCAATGGGGAAATAATTCAAGGCATAGTACCTATAGTTCAATCTCAATCTTCTGAGGCTTTTCAAACTATAATGAATTGGACAGATGATATTAGGATATTAGGAGTAAGAGCAAATGCCGATACACCTGAAGATGTAAAAATTGCACAGAGTTTTAATAGCGATGGTATAGGCTTGTGTCGTACTGAGCACATGTTTTTTTCTACTGATAGAATCAAGATTGTGCAAGAGCTAATTACAGCAGATATTGATAAGGAACGAGAGAGTGCTCTAAGTAAGCTAGAGATAATACAAAAAAACGACTTTAAAGAAATATTTACTATTATGCGAGGTAAGCCAATCACAATAAGGCTACTTGATCCACCATTGCATGAATTTTTACCACAAAGCGATGCTGCGATAGAAGAGATAGCTAAATCATCAGGTAGGTCTATATCTAATATAAAAAATAAAATACTTGAACTATCAGAAAGAAACCCAATGCTTGGTCATCGTGGCTGCAGGCTTGCAATTTCTCATCCCCAAATATATGAAATGCAAACAAGAGCAATATTTTCTGCAGTAGAGGAGTTGCAAAAAGAAGAAAATATAAGAGTTGTTCCAGAGATAATGATCCCATTCATCATAGATGAAACTGAATTTAGTATTATATGTTCGATGATAGAGAAGATATCTAAAAGCTTTAATTATAATAGAAAAGACTATCTAATTGGCACTATGATAGAACTACCAAGAGCAGCACTCACTGCAGATAAAATTGCAAAACACGCTGATTTTTTTAGTTTTGGTACTAATGATCTAACGCAGACAACAATGGGACTATCACGAGATGATGCAACAAAGTTTTTAGATCATTATCACGTACAAAAAATATTAAAGGATGATCCATTTGAAGTATTAGATATTAGTGGAGTTGGAGAATTAATTAAAATTGCAGTAGATAAAGCAAGAAAAACATCACCTAAAATAAAACTTGGTATTTGTGGTGAGCATGGAGGAAATCCAGAATCAATCAAATTTTTTGCGCAATTAGGTATAGATTATGTATCATGTTCTCCTTTTAGAATTCCTATTGCCAAACTCACCGCTGCTCAGTGTGCTATCTTAAAAATAAGGGTTACTGAGTAGTATATTGTTGATTAGATATGGCTGGAGTAGCTTGTGGGTTAGCTAGTTTTGCTTCTCTTTGTTTTTGTGCTTCTATAGTTCTATCCATTAATATTTTATGAAAAGCATTTACGTTATCAATAGACAGAAGTGCATAATTATTTTCCATTAACTTTGCAATACAGGACATTTTAAGCGTATCTATTTCTGTAGAATAATATATCTTCTCTGATTTATCTGGATCAGGATATCTGATAAATAACACCTCTAAGTCAATTTTCTGTTTAATGCTTTCTTGTGCTGATTCAAGCAAATTTTTTATTTTCTCATAGGTGTTATTTTTTAATTTCCTAACAACTCTATAATACTTATAATAACCGAACTGATCATAATCTTCTTTATTACTGCTATCAATACTATTGTAAAGTAATTGCTGTATAATTTTTGAGTTTAAAAGCATTAAATCTAGCTTTTCCTTGGTCCATTTTGTATCACCTTCTTTTTGAATTTCATACAACTTATCTATCATACTTTTTCTATCAAGACAGTATGCGGTTTCTAGTATATGCCCATCTATTAAATAGTTTATTAAAAGCAGATCTTGATTCTCTATACATGTATTAACAATCTCATCATAAGTTCTATTGGTTTTCGAATTTATTCTACCGAAAAAATTGCAAATAAAACGTTCGTACAGTAAAAACTTAGCAAACCCTGTATTTTTTAATATAAGATTGATATCTTTGTTACGTATTTCATTATAATCAATAGGATAAAAAGCAGAAGGTATAGAAGTATTGAGTTTAACAATAAATCCTACTATCTCAAGATTAATACCTGCAAATTCACTATAATTGCCAAAAAAGAATCGTTCTATACTATTAAATATTGAATTTCGCCCTCTACTGTCATTTGTTGCAGAGTTATAAAACTCCATATTTTTCAATATCACATCCAACGTTTCTGAACAATCATTAATCTTCTGCAACTTTTCATCTGAAAAACGATTTAGAGCTGTTATTGCATCTTGTTTCATTTTTTCATCTTTTACTTTTTCAACAGAAGCTTTGATATTGCTATAATTATCTATTTTGTTAGTAATTAGTTCATTATTACTTATCATTTTATCTCTTTTTTAATAGTTAATTTTTTAATTATACAAAAATTACAGTGGTATGCAAAGTCAATATATTGATTAAAATCTTAAATATTTATTTTTATAATATAATTATAAGATAAATTTTGTTAATCTCAGATTTAAGTTATAAAAAGCTTTTTTAACTCCCTTATGTGATTCAACTCTATTATTTTAATATCAGAAATAGAATATTTACCTTTTTTGGGCATTATTGCGTGTTTGAAGCCCAATTTTTGCGCTTCTTTAAGCCTAAGATCACTATGTGATACATTTCTTATTTCACCTGATAGTGCAACCTCACCACAAATAATTGAAGAAGGAGGCAGAGGAACATTCACTATACTTGACATTAAAGATGCAGCAACAGCAAGATCTGCTGCGGGTTCTTGAATTTTAAGACCTCCAGCAATATTAAGATATACTTCTTTATCGCCCAAAAATATATTGCAGCGCGCACTTAGCACTGCAATGATCATAGCTAATCTATTTATATCCCACCCCACTACGGCTCTACGTGGAGTTGCCATATTAGTTTTTGCTATCAGTGCTTGTACCTCAACAAGTAGTGGTCTTGAACCTTCAATACCAGCAAAAATTGAGCTGCCAACTATTTTTCTATCTAATGTCTCAGTTAGAAATAACGATGAGGGATTATCTACTGAGCTTAAACCATGTGCAGACATTTCAAACACACCTATTTCGTTTGCTGGACCAAATCTGTTCTTTATAGCGCGTAAGATGCGAAATTGATTACTGTTATCTCCCTCAAAATATAGCACTGTATCTACCATATGCTCTAAGGTTTTAGGCCCTGCTATCTGTCCATCTTTAGTTATGTGCCCAACTAGCAGAAGCACAATATTTAACTTTTTAGCTAAGATGATTAGCTCATGTGCACAAGTTCTGACCTGAGCTATAGTACCAGGTGCAGATGTAATTCTGCCGTCATACATGGTTTGTATTGAATCGATAATTAAAAATTTTATGTTGCTATTCTCTCTAATGGCTGATGTTATATCAGATAAAGAAATTGTAGAAAGAAGCTTGATTTTTGGCTGATCAATTTTAAGGCGAGTGGCCCTTAGGCTTATTTGCTCTAAAGATTCTTCTCCAGATACGTAAAGACATTCGCAAGAATCACAAGCTAAGGTAGATGCGGCTTTAAGTAAAAGGGTAGATTTGCCAACACCAGGCTCACCACCAATTAGCGTACTACTACCCCTTACTATTCCACCACCGAAAACAAGATCAAGCTCATCTATTTTAGTTGAAAATCTAGATGGAGAAGAAATATCACTACTAGATAAAGATTTGATTGAGACAGGTGCAGAGGAAACTACAGGATTTTTTACTGCTTGTTCCTCAACGACGCTGTCCCAACTGCCACAGTCAATGCATCTGCCCATCCACCTATGAGCACTATAGCCACAAGATTGACAAACATATATGGTTTTTGTCATCTAAATTGCAAAAACTATATAATAGCATATTAAAAAAACTAACAACTATTTCTTAAACAACCATCAACTTTAACAGTAACAACTAGACCCTTGACTATTACTTATTTCCGCTCCTTCCACATTTTGCACTGAAGTCCCTGGCGATTCTTGTGATGCATTTGCCGGAGATGGTGATCTATTATCAGTTCTTACTTCTTCCAAATCTGAGTGTGGCTGGCTATCTTCTTCTATTGAAGCTGATGACCCTGTTCTACTTACAGTACCTGATCTTGATGAAGAAGGTGATATTACTTCGTTATCTATCGCAGGCAATGGGTGAGCTCTTGCTCCGCTACCTACTGAACTCAATTGCTGATCAGCTTCTTCTTGAGTTAACATGTGCCCAATTTCTCCTGATCGTGATTGCCCATTACCTCTCGCTAAGTCTTCTAGTTCCCTTCTGTTTCTGATGATGCTTACACCTGGACTTCTATTTGAATTTCTTCTTTGATGATGACTCTTGCAATAAGCAATTAAAACTCCCACTATAGCAAGAGCAGCAAACACTGGAATCAATATTACAGCAATGTTGCTGTTATTGTTATCTTCTGAACCTTCTAATATAGTTGCATCGCTATTATGGTATTGCCTTGATTTAAGTGCAAAGCTACTACATTCTGAGTATAATCCTACTAATTGATTTGGAACATTCTGACAGAATCTTTGTACACAATCTCTAAAAAAATTCTGAAATTTTTCATTATCAGTGAATACAACAGTCCTATTATTTTTCGTATATTCATTAATAAATTGACTAATATCACTACTATCATAATTAATAACTTCTTGTTGATCATCTCCCCATCTGAACCCTACCGAGCTTGGATGAAAATCTATTACGAAGTAACTTGCTTTTTCCATTATATTTTTTGCAGTGTTCATAATACTTGCAAAAAACTTATTTTGGCTTTCCGTACTTGTTTGATATTGATTCATAATCCCCCTATAATTTTAATTAAGCATTAAAGCGCAACTACCAGTTGCGCTTTGAAAGCATAATAAAACTACAGGAATTATTCAATTGCAAGTTGTTTTTATTACTTTTTTACAAAATATTATACTAATGTGTCATATATATTAAAACTAGCATTGACATGTATCTAGATATATATTGCGTGATTTTGACTTAGATTTTTGATTACCCTCAACAATTCTTACTTCTTCTAAGCTTGATTTTAAACTTTCTGCTGATGTTTGTGATCCTTCACTGCCTTCAGTTATTATCTCTTGTGGTTGCTGCTCACTTCCTGTCAAAGCTTGCGAACTGCTACTTCTTGTACTTGAAGTTATTGATTGTTCACTTGAAATCGACCGCATTCTATTTTCTTGATCATCTGTTGTTGGTAATAGATATGACCTATTGCCTGTGGAAATTGTCGATAATTCACTTTCTCCATCAGAGGTTAATTGTTCTGTGCTTCCTGTTGAAACTTGACTCTCTTCCTGAATAGATATACGTATATCGTCTGAACTTGTTGCTTGTTGCTCATTAGAATTCTTTGGTTGCTTTGTTCCTGTCGCGCTTGCATTTAGACTGTTATTTGGATCTTGTTTCCTCTGAAAAGAACATTTATAGCACACAAGCCCAACAGCAAACAAAGCAAGAGCACTAAAGATAGCAGTAACAATGTAAATCAGTTTATAGGAAGATCCATCATAATCATTAGGCGTATTATGAATTATGTCTTGCTGTATTGAATTATTAAGTGCAGTGTTTGTTGTACTAGCCAATTTGTTACTAGAAGTAGTAATATTATATAGTAGAGGCGCTAAAGTTGTAGATAATCCCATCAGACCTATGGCATTGCTACTATAAGTACTTTCTGTTGTCACAATTGGTTTATTGTAATTAGGTATTTTTCTGAGATAAGGTAACTCTTCAAGATATTTTAAAAACTCATCCTTGCTATCAAAAAGTTGAACATGCTTCTTTAACCTTGAAACAACTAGTCGACTCTTCATAAATTTAAGAACTTGACTCATTTTAGGATAAACAAAACAATTCTCTTTTGTCTCAATACTTGTGAACAATAACATGGTACTGCAAGAACCACTTTTATCTTCACTAAAACACAAAGTTAATGATTTATCTTGAATTCTTACTCTTATGTGATGATATTGCTTTGGATCTTTTTGTAATGTAGTATTAATTGCTTCTTTAACGAAATCAACAAAATCATTATATTCCTCAGATGCAAGACATGTACCATAATCAGAATTTTTATAGCTCTTATCAAAAGCTTCAAAATACTCTCGAAGTTTTGTTTTATTGTCAAATTTTACAGACCTCTCTTGACTACTACTTATGTATCCACTTAAAAACTCTTGTTCATCTCTCTCTAATTTAACATAAGTGACATTACTATTATCCAATATATAATTATTCCTATTAACTTCTACAAAAGTGCTGACATCTGATGGTCTCCTGCGATCGACAGTCAATTTATGATGATAAACTGTACTGTCAGAGACAATAATCCATTTTTGACCATTACTTATTAGTCTTATATCCCCATTGGAAGCAAAACCTATACTTATTTCAGTATCGGAAAATATACCTTCCAAAATATCAATAATTTTCTTAGCAAGTTTACTACATAAACTTTCTTTATTCACTCCTTCCATGATTTATTCCCCCCAAATTTAACTAAATATTAATACGCGAATACGTAAAAAATAATATATTGAGTAAATATGATAATTCAATCATAAAATTTAGAGAAAATTTTTATTGCTTATGGAATTCTTTTTGGATAAATTCTTATTTTTTAGTAAAAATTTATAAAATAATCTTTAGAAAATTAACTACTTAAAATTTTCTTAGCAGTTTAAAAAAATCAAATACTTCTATCTCTATTTTCTCAAATGCTATATAATTTTAAGATTATGTTACGCATGGCTCGGTATGTATAAGCTAATACTTCTTATTGTCTTATCTCTTTTTGTAAACGCAGAGGCTGCACTACATATTGAAAATTTAAAAGATAGGTCTTATATTAAAATAGCTGGTTCTTCAACAGTGTTCCCTTTTGTTGCCTTAGCTGCAGAACAATTCAGTAGCATTTCTTCTTTTCCCACACCTGTAGTTGAGTCCATAGGTAGTGGAGCTGGGTTTAAAATGTTTTGCATGGGAGTAGGTAGTGGTACTTCTGATATTGTAACCTCATCACGTCGTATGAAAGATGTAGAAAGACAGCTATGTGAGAAAAATCAAGTTAAAGAAATAATAGAAGTTATAATCGGCTATGATGGTATTGTAATTGTAAACTCCAAAAAGAATAATCAGTTTGACTTTACAACAAGAGAATTATTTACTGCTTTGTCTACCTATTCTTTTTCCGATGAGGATAAATTAATAAAAAATAGCAATTGGTCAGATATAGATTTAAGATTTCCTAAGTCAGAAATTGAAATCTATGGTCCATATAAAAACACAGGAACATACGATGTATTGATAGACATGCTAATGATCAACTCATGTATGCATCTTAAACCTTTTGTAGAAAGTTATGAAAAGTATGATGAGAGAAAAAAAGCATGTAGCGCCATTAGGGATGATGGTAAGTATATAGAGGTAGGTATAAATGAAAATATCATAATTCAAAAATTAAAAAGTAATCAGAATGCATTTGGAATATTTGGTTTTAGCTTTTTAGAAAGAAATAAAGATAAGGTTCAAGGTAGCATGATAGCAGGAATTGAGCCAACATATGAAAACATATCATCTGGAAAATATACTTTAAGTAGACCTTTATATCTTTATATAAAGAGAGATCATATAAACATCATTCCTGGATTGAAAGACTTCATTAAAGAAGTAACAAGTCCAGCTGCTATTGGCACAAACGGTTATTTATCAAGGCTAGGTTTAATTTCTCTAAAAGAAGAAGAAATAAAAAGAGTGCAGAACGAAATTACAAAAATTGTTACCTAGACAATAAGCTAAAAGTATTTACTTTTTATGACAAGAGAGTAGTATTAATTACTTCAGTGTTCGTAGCTCAGCTGGATAGAGCAACAGCCTTCTAAGCTGTGGGTCGTGGGTTCAAATCCCTCCGAACACATATTTTAAGAAACAAGTTGCATTTTTTGTAATAGCAAAATGAGGTTTATCATTTAATAATACGTCAGATCCCATAGCTCAGCTGGTAGAGCGGCTGACTCTTAATCAGTAGGTCGTGTGTTCGAATCACACTGGGATCACTTTAGGGAGTGTTTAACAAACTGTGTCAAAAACTCAACTGAGTTTTTAATCTATTAGGAAAGAAAATATCAAGTTGAGAGATAGTTAAACTGTATTAAATAAGATTTGAACTGACACTTAGAACAAAAAAATAACAAAAAATAAGAGAAATGAATACAATACAAAAAAAATACCAAAACTAGGATTTTAGCAAAACAACTAGGAAATGTGTCACAAGCGTGCAAAGTGATGGGATACTCAAATTTTATCGCTTCAAGGAGTTATACGAAAATGGAGATGAGATAAGTAAGAAAGTTTGCAAACAGAGTCTCGGAAGACATAGAAAGAGCCGTGGTTAATATCGCAACAGAATTTCCAGCATATAAAAAATGAGCTGAGAAAAAAATAATATCTGAAGGTGGATGTATGGCTAAGTTGAAACTTTCAAAAAAAGGCTTAAGGCGCTTGAAGCAAAAAGATGGAATAATTCTAACAGCTTTAGAAAAAGTGAAAGAACAAAGATAGTGAAATTGATACTCAGGTTATCTGGGTTCTCAGGATACATATTACGTGGGTAATATAATGGGCGAATTTACCAGCTAGACCTTTATCGATACTTATTCTCGTTTGCTAAGTCGATAAGACAGCAATTACCTCTTGCTAAATGATAGCCATTCTTTGATATTGCGCATTTTGACTGATAGAGGTACAGAATATTGCGGTAAGCCGGAAAACCATGCTTTATTTGGGAATTGAAAACATTGATCATTCCAGAACTAACTCCACAAACTAATGGCATATGCTTCACAAAACTATGCAAATCATCTTTAGAAATATAGTTCTTTAGAAGATCTACAAATTGATGTTGGTTGCGTTCTTACAATGAGACAATCAGACAAATATTGCTACGGCCAATGCAAACTTTTCTTGATATATTGCTTTTTAGAAAAACATTAAATCAGGATTCTGATAGTATATTTAAATTCTTCTGTCAGTTAATTCGTCACTGTCAGATTAAGTGGTGTCTGGTACAGTTTATCGCAATTCTCAGAGAAAATATAACATGAGGTTTAATATTATTTCTGGTATTGTCAACTTGAAGTATGGTTTTTTTTGCTTTGGCCTAACTCATACCTCGTTACTAGTATACCGTTTCGCAAGGGGTCTAGGGTTTGATCAGGTTCTAAAATTGGGTGCTTATGATAAAGCTATAAAGACATAAAATTGCTACTAGATAAACATTTTAGCTATGTTTTGGAAGTCTTCATAATAATAAGCTACTGCATGCAGTAGCTTATTATTTAAAATTATATCATTTCATGTGCGCTATAGAATAACGAAAGTTCGTCAGATAAGGCAGGAAAAGTACCTTGTAACAGCAGATCTTTTAAAGAAGAGACTTCATTCTGTAAATCTAAGTTACTTTTTTCTAATACCGATCTTTCTTCTTGGCATTTATTTTTTTCTTCAATTATAGTTTTTATCTTACCTGCAAGCCCAGTACCACTGTGATCAATATTTGAAGTTATACTATCAATTTTCTTCTGCAAAATTGCTCTTTCATTGTTGCATACATCATTCTCTTGGGTGAGTTTATTAACTTGTTCTGATAAAGCTGTTTTAGCTTGATTCAACTCCTTTATTAGCTTCTCTGCCTTATTAAGATTAATTTGCGCTTCTAATGGTCCTGCAATGATATCATATATAACACCAAGAACAGAACAGCCATTTTCAATATCTTGATGATCACCACTAGTAAAACATGGAGATAGAATATTAGAAGTTATATCTACAAGTCTATCTACGAAATTATCTTGTCCATTTTTCTCTAATTTGTCAGCAAGTTCTAAATATTTTTCTGTTATTAAATCATCCGGCTTATAACCATTATAGCTAAAACTATGACCTCCTCTCACTCTACTCATTATTTCATCTGCATTTTGAAATGTTACATCAACACATCTTGATATACAGCCCTCCAAACCTGAGTATTCTGCAATACAACTCATCTTACTAAAATTTTCTAAACCGCCCCTCAAAGACTCTTCAGTTAATTGGATTATAGATCATACAAATTCCTTGTCTAATTAATAATAATTATTTATTTTATAATAAAAAGATAAATTTTATATTAACCTTATTTGGCAAACTGATTATACTATTGAGATTTCTTCGTAAGAAGGCGGTTCATCACTAAAAAACAGCTCTTGATAAGAAGGTAATATTGTAATACTGCTAGGCCGTTCATAACCTTCTTCTTGTCCAATATTAACAGTTTGATCCCTGTGTATTGTATCAATCATACCGCAAAATCCATGGCCTATTATAGGTGTTATAATGTAACCTGATAGCCCAAGACAAAGTAATGTAGTAGGATAACTAATCAAAAAAGAAAGATACATACTATGCTTAGTTTTATCATGATCTGTATGAGTTATACTAGTATAATATGGCAAATAAAATATACCACTTGTTACTATCGATATAGTAGAAAGCCAACATATCATCCTCGCAACGTGACCAGCTTTAGTATCACTTGGACCACAATACCAATAACACCAAGTTGCATATAGCTTATACATGCAACTACTAAACGATAAATTTTCATTATTTTGCATAACAATTTTTTGATCTTAAGTTAATTGCATGGTATACTAAAATAAGTATAAAATCAATAATTGCAATTGAATCATCTTTGTTTTAAGACTATGAAATAAGTAGATTTTAAAATAAAAACAGCTACATACTTATATATAAACATTTTATATTATAACGTAAAAGATACTGCTGCTATATTATGCGTGATAAAAACTTAGACGATAAATCATTATATATTAGACAAACATTTACTAAAGAGTACGCAGAGCTAAGTGAAGCTTTCATTAACAAGGAGAAATATTTAATACAAATTAGTGCAGAAGAAGGTAAATTGCTAGGTTTATTTATAAAAATGAACAACATAAAAACCATAGTAGAAATTGGTACACTATATGGATATTCGTCAATTTTGATGGCAAAAGCACTTTCATCTGATGGACATATATACACTATAGAAAAAAATAACGAATATGCAGACATAGCAGCTCAAAATTTTGCTGACTTTAAAGTCGATGATAAAATAACTTTAATGCGGGGTAATGGGCTCGATCAGTTAAAAAAACTTGAGGCTCATTCTCCCCTTGACATGATTTTTATCGATGCAGATAAAGCAAGTTATACTGATTATCTAGATTGGGCAGAACTACATATACGTCAAAGGGGATTAATTGTCGCAGACAACACCTTGCTTTTTGATACTATATACCTTAAATCATCACCTGAATGGTTATCAGAAAAGTTATGGCATAATATGAAAGACTTTAATGCAAGATTAGCAAATATCAAAAAATACTATTCTATGCTTATTCCGACCAAAGAAGGTATGACTGTAGCTCTAAAGCTTTAATAGTGGCTGAGGAGGGGCTTGAACCCACGACCTAGAGATTATGATCCTCCCGCTCTACCAACTGAGCTACCCAGCCTTAATTTTCAGTAAAAACCTGATTGTAAATATAATCAGTATGTTTTGTATAATAAGTAAAATCAAACAAAGACTCAAGCTTTTCTAGTGTAATAATTTCTAATAATTCACTATCTTCCTTTAATACTTCAAGGAAATGACTTTTACTCTCCCAAACCTTCATTGCATTTTGCTGTACAATTTTATATGCTTTTTCTCTACTGAGTCCACTATTTATTAGTTCAAGTAAAACACGTTGTGAGAATACAAGGCCATTTAAAGAATTTAAATTTCTTTTTATATTCTCAGGATATATAATTAAGTTTTCTATTAAATTTATCAAGCGAGTAAGCGCAAAATCCATTACTATACAAGCATCAGGAGCAATACACCTTTCAACAGCAGAGTGAGAAATGTCACGCTCATGCCATAAGGCAATATTCTCTAAAGCAGGCATAACATAACTACGTATTAAACGTGACAGTCCAGTAAGGTTTTCACTAAGTATAGGATTGCGCTTATGCGGCATGGCTGAACTACCCTTTTGCTTTACACTAAAATTTTCAGAAACTTCCATCACTTCCGTTTTTTGTAGATTTCGGACTTCAATAGCAACGTTTTCAATTGAACCAGCTATAATTGCTAAGGTTGAAAAAAACATTGCATGGCGATCACGTGGAATAATTTGTGAAGTGATAGACTCAGGATTAAGTCCAAGAGCTTTTGCTACATATCTTTCAACATTAGGATCTATGTGAGCAAAACTACCAACAGCACCAGATACTTTGCAAGTTGATATTTCCTTCTGTGCATTTTTAAGTCTTTCATAGTTACGCTTAAATTCAGCATAAAACCTAGTAAATTTTAGACCAAATATCATTGGCTCTGCATGTACACCGTGGCTGCGACCAACACATATAATATCTTTTGTATCTTCAGCTTTTTTCTTTAAAAGATTTAGTAGATTTTTTAAGTGCTCAAGCAAAATATCAGATGAGCGCTTTAGTTGCACAGCTAAGCAAGTATCTAAGATGTCAGAGCTTGTCATACCATAGTGCATATAACGAATATCTACGCCTACCTTTTCAGCAACATATGTTAAAAATGCTATTACATCGTGTTTGGTATCAGCTTCAATTTCCTGAATACGCATGATATCAAAGTCTTTTAGCTTCAATTTTTCAGCAACACCTTTAGGTATAACTTTTAACTCCTCTTGCGCCTGACAAGCCAATTTTTCAATTTCAAGCCACACCTTAAATTTATAATCATCTTCCCATATAGAAGATATCTCTTTTCTACTATAACGAGGAATCATATCTACAATACATTAGATAGACTGACCATTATCAGAAATATCATCAACCTTTTTTATTTGAGATTTTACCTGACGCAACTCATTTGCTTCTGCATTGGATTTAACAACGTATAAGGCAACCGGAACTATAACCTCTGCATGTAATTCCACTTTTACTGTATATTCCCCTAAGCTTTTAATCACGTTCTCTGTAAAAGATAAATTGCGATGGTGTATGTTAAATCCCATCTGCATTAAAGCTTCTGCAACATCACGAGCAGTTACTGAACCAAATAGTCTACCCCCCTGTGCAGCGGCTTGTCTAACTAATATTATAAATTTACCATCCAAAGATGATACAATATCTTTAGCCTCTTTTAATTTTTTATCATTTTCTTCTTTAAGGGACAAAAGTTGCTGTTCTAAAGATGCTAAATTTTCCTTTGTAGCAAACACTGCCTTATTATAAGGTATAAGGAAGTTACGAGCATGACCTGCCTTAACTTTAACAGATTCACCAACCTTACCTAATTTTCTCACACTTTCTTTTAAAATTATTGATATACTACGAGACATGTTAAATTACTTATCACAATAAGGAAGAAGAGCTAAAAAACGTGCTCTTTTTATAGCAAGAGCGAGCATCCTTTGCTTTTTCGCAAAGACAAAAGTTATTCTTCTTGGTAATATTCTACCATATTCAGAAATAAATTTGGATAACAAATCCCTGTTTTTGTAATCTATTTCATGCTCTAAAAATCCATCTAAAGCACATTTGTTAGAGCGCTTTGAATCAGAGTAAGCAGCCTGTAGAAAGGTATTAGAACTATTTTTTACATTATTTTTTCTTCTATCTCTATTTATTCTATACATCTTCTATACCATCATTATTTGTTTGAATCATAAAAGAATCATTTTCATGAAATTTATCAACTTTGATACAAAGATAACGTATAATGTCTTCATTAAGTTTTACTTTGCGTTCAAATTCATTCATTGCACTAGGAGAAGAGAATATATTTAACATACAGTAATGACCTCTAGCCATTCTATCAATAAGGTAAGCGAAATCTAAAAGACCCCAATACTCATGCTTTACTAACTCTGCTTCATTTTTTACTAAAATAGACTCTAATTCTTGTATTAAACCACCAACTTCATTTTGAACTAAATTCTGATGAGCAATAAAGGTAAATTCATACGAGCGCTTCTTTGCTACCTTATCTACCGCTAATATTTGACTCATTATTTCCTATCTAAATAACATAATGATTGATTATATAAAATCATTTAATATGATCAAGAAAATTCTATTTTTTTAATCCATCTTAAATCAGATATTTGTTTTATTATATCTTGAGTAATAAGGTAACCATCTTGAAGTTTGATTTCAACACTGTAATCTTGTACAATTACTACAATTGTTACTTTGCTTCTACCCTTGGGTTTAAGTATTAAAGATAACTCAGCAATATTGCTTGTATCTTCAACCTCTATTATTAATTGATTTATCATAGAGGCAACCTTACCCGAAAAATCATATATATTTCTACCTACAAGTCTTGCGTTATCACCTATTACACCTAAATCTATTATAATAGCTAGCCCAACTAAAAATAACTCTCTTTTTTCTTCTATAATTTTATCATCATAAAAAGCTACTTCAGATATATTATAAGGATCCGAGATTGTGACAATAGCAAACCTGCCTCTTTCTGATGTTCTCATGCGAACATTTGATATTATCCCCGCGATTATACCACCTTTATGATTTTTAGTATTGCCAATAAAATTTATCTTTAATTTTTCTAACAATTTTTGATATTTCTCCAAAGGATGGTTTTGCAAATAAAAACCTAAAGCAAAAAACTCTTGCTCTAATTTTTCCTCTTGTTGCCAATCTTCGGTAGATGTTAAATTTGGCTTTGTAACTTCTAAGTTACCAAATAAGCTTGATTGATTAAAATCTTGTCTATTTTGATTAGCAAAATCTAGCAAGGTTCCAACTGAATCATGAAGCTGCTTTCTATTTTTATGAACACTATCACAAGCTCCAGATTTTATGACGCTTTCTAGCAATCTCTTATTTAATAAGTTGCAACCCGTACTATTTAAAAAATCCCATATGTCACTATAAGGTTTTGTACGCTTGTTTGTTATCTCTTGTGCAGCTGAAACTCCAACATTTCTTAAAGCACCAAGTCCGTAACATATTGCTCCATTTTCTATTGAAAATTCAGCTTGGGAATAACTAATATTAGGAGGTAAAATTTTAACTCCACTAAGTTTTGCTGCATTGCAAAACAAACTTAGCTTATCTCTATCATTGATATTTAAATTCATCAAGGCTGTAAAAAACTCAAGAGGATAATTAGCCTTAAGGTAAGCAGTTTGATACGATATTAGTGCATAAGCAGCAGCATGGGATTTGTTAAAACCATAGCCAGCAAATTTTGCTATCAAATCGAAAATATAGCTTGCTCTTTCTGTATCAATACCGTTTTTTACTGCACCATTTATAAAAGTTTTGCGCTGCTGATCCATTTCCTCCTTTATCTTCTTACCCATAGCGCGTCTTAACAAGTCAGCTTCCACTAAACTATATCCAGACATTATGCGCGCCATTTCCATAACCTGCTCTTGATAAATGATAACGCCAAATGTCTCTTTCAGTACATTCTCTAGCATTGGATGGAGGTAATCTACTTTTTCCAGCCCATGCTTACGGGCAATATAAGTTGGAATGTTATTCATAGGTCCTGGACGATAAAGAGAAATTAAAGCAATAATGTCTTCAATACAGTCTGGCTTTAATTTTATTAGAGTTTCCCTCATTCCCGAACTTTCAAGTTGGAATATACCAATTGAATCACCACTTGATAGTAATTCATAAGTTTTCTTATCACTCAAAGATATAGATGATATGTTAAACTTTTCTTCATCTCTATTTATCAAGTTGCAAGTGTGTTTAATGAGAGTAAGTGTACTTAAGCCTAAAAAGTCGAATTTTACTAATCCTGCTTTTTCAACATATTTCATGCTGTATTGAGTAATTGGCAGGTCAGAATTAGGATCGTAATATATTGGTATTAGATCTTCTAATTTTCTATCGCAAATTACAATACCTGCTGCATGGGTTGAAACATGCCGACAAATTCCTTCAAGCTTTAAAGATATATCAAGTAATCTAGAGACAGTCTTATCACTATCACGTTCTCTTTGTAGATTTTTATCCATAGCAATTGCCTGTGATAAAGTAACAGGGTTTACTGGATTGAAAGGGATCATTTTGCATATTTTATCAACCTGTGAGTAAGGCATCTGCATTACCCTGCCGACATCGCGCAGTACAGCTTTTGCTTGCAATTTTCCGAAAGTTATTATCTGGGCAACGTAACCATATTTTTCCTTAACATAGCTAATAACATTGTCCCTACCTTCCTGACAAAAATCGATATCAAAATCTGGCATGGAGATACGTCCTGGATTCAAAAATCTCTCAAATATCAATCCAAATTTTAGTGGATCTAGCTCTGTAATTTGCAGTGCCCAAGCAACAAGTGACCCAGCACCAGATCCTCTACCAGGTCCAACTGGTATTCCATTTTTCTTGCTCCAACAGATAAAGTCAGAAACAATAAGAAAATAACCTGGATAATTCATGGAAATAATTACATCTAATTCATAGTTCAAGCGATCGTAATATTTTCGCTCTGCTTCATCGTCTAAACTATAGCTTGCAAGACGCAACTGCAAACCAGAACTAGCCTGCTCTTTTAATTCATCAGCTTCAGTTTTACCACTAGAGCAAGGAAATTTAGGTAAAATGGGGTCCTGTGCCTTGGGCATAAAAGCACATTTTTGTGCTATCAGCATAGTATTGTTTATTGCTTCTGGTATATCGGAAAATAACTTCTGCATTTCGCTATTGGATTTAAAGTAGTACTCTGATGTGAGTTTATTTCTACTCTCATCAAGCACATAACCACCTGCAGCAATGCAGGTAAGCGCGTCATATGCTTCATAATCATCGCGACTAGCAAAGAGAACACCATTTGTGGCAACTAAAGGAACGTTGTTGCTATAAGCAAAATCTATAAGTTTTTCTTCTACCCCTTCTTTAAAACCATGGCGCTGCAGTTCAACATATATATTACCTTCAAAGAAAGACAATAAATTGTTGATTATGCTGATGCTATCTTTACTTCCTTCAAGTATAAGCTGAGACAATATACCATCATTGCCACCAGTTAAAACTATAATACCATCTCTCAGAGAAAATAAATGATCAATGTCTATATACGGATTATCATTTTGATGCTTACACTTTTTGAATGATTCGCTTACTAAATTCACCAAGTTAATATAACCTTGCTTGTTCTTTGCAAGGAGTAATGCAGGGGCAGTTTTAGTATTATCTAAATACTTAACCATAAGGACGCACCCTATAATTGGTTGTACACCTTTTGCCGCAGCATATTCTGCAAATTCTAGTGAACCAAACAAGTTACCTAGATCTGTAATTGCCACTGCTGGCATATTATTCTGTACACATAGGCTAACTAGCTCCTCAATTTTAATTGATCCCTTAAGTAAAGAGTAAACACTATGAGTGCGCAGATGAATGAACATTATAAAATGATGTAATTATATCAAACCTTAATATAGAAAGTTTATGTCACTAAATCTTATCTACAATAAAGTTGAGCTAAATTCTACCATATTGGAAAATTGGTATATTAAAAATTTTTTACTTTATAATTAAAATATTAATTTAAAATAGTAACTTTTTCTACATGTAAAAACTAAATGCGCATAGTCACAAGAGTAATTAACTTACTTTTTCCTCGAGTTTGCTTGAATTGCAACTGCATTATTTCTGAGAATAAAGATTTATGCAATGAGTGTTATCAAAAGATTGATTTTCTAAATCAAAATTATTGTGATTTATGTGGCTGTATAATCACAAGTAACGCTAACTTGTGTGGAAAGTGTATAGCAGACTCTCCACCTTTTTCAATGTTAAGGTCGGCTTTTGCTTATAATGCAGATAGTAAGAACATGATTATAAGTCTTAAATTTTTTGACAATACAAATTATGTGAAGACTTATGCTCAATGGATGTATGAAAAGAATAGGGATATGTTTATTGGTGTAGATTCCATTATTCCAGTTCCACTTCACAGGTGGCGCTTATTTCAGCGTAAATACAATCAAGCAGCACTACTAGCAAAAGCAATAAGCTGTTTATCAAACGTTTCATGTCAGCTATTTGCTGTTAAACGCTCAATTAATACTCATGCGCAAACAGGGCTTTCAACTAAACAACGTGAAGCAAATGTAAAAAGAGCATTTACTGTAATGGATAGTAATAATGTGAGAGATAAAACTCTACTACTTGTAGATGATGTTGTTACAACAGGTGCAACTGTTAAATATTGTGCACAAGCGTTAAAAAACTGCGGAGCAGCTGAGGTTAGAGTTTTAACTCTAGCAAGGACTACAGCAAGATAAAACGTTTTTGCCTTATAAATTAAATTTTTTGAATTAATTGAGATAGTAATGAGTTTAAAGTATTGAGTCTATTTATTATTGCAATCTATGAAAAAATAATTAACCTCTATGAGCTATATTAATAAATATATTAAGATGAAAAACTTAATGTGGGGTGCAAGGTTTTCTTCTAGTCCAAGTGAAATATTAAAGAAAATTAACTCTTCCATAGATTTTGATAAAAATTTATATGAACAAGACATCAAAGCCTCGATAGTTCATTGCAAAATGCTTGCTAAGCAAAACATTATCAGCAATGAGGAGGAAGAGAGGATTATTTATGGATTAAATAAAATATTAGAGCAGATCACCAGTGGAGAGTTTGTATTTGATGTCGATCTTGAAGATATTCATATGAACATCGAAAATGGTTTGCAAAAGCTGATAGGTAAAACTGCCGGCAAATTACACACAGCGAGGTCAAGAAACGATCAGGTTGCAACAGATTTTAAGTTATGGGTGCGTGATGCTATAGATCAATTAGATGTAAAACTAAGAAATCTGCAAAAAACTATAATTAATCTCGCAGAAGAAAATTACAGTACAATAATGCCAGGTTTTACTCATTTGCAAATCGCTCAACCAATTATTTTTGGCCACCATATGATGGCATATTTTGAAATGCTAAGGCGTGATCGCTTGAGATTTCAAGATGCAAGAAAAAGATTAAATGAATGTCCTCTTGGGTCTGCAGCACTAGCTGGTACTTCGTTTCCTATAGATCGTCATTTTGTAGCAGCAGAACTAGGATTTGACAAACCTACAGATAACTCTTTAGATTCAGTTGCAGATCGAGACTATGCTATCGAGTTTTTATCTAGTGCTTCAATTTGCATAATGCATTTGTCACGTCTGGCTGAAGAGATAATTTTATGGTGCAGTTGCGGTTTTAAATTTATAGAACTTGCAGACAAAATAACAACTGGCAGTTCTATTATGCCACAAAAACGCAATCCTGATGCTGCAGAACTTATAAGAGCCAAAACAGGACGTATTTTCTCTGCACTGAGTACTCTATTAATAATAATGAAGGGATTGCCACTTTCTTACAGTAAAGATATGCAGGAAGATAAAGAGCCTGTTTTTTCTGCAACAAAGGATCTGAATTTGTGTATAGATGCAATGAGTGAGATGTTAAGCAGTGTTAAGGTTAACAAAGATGTTATGAAAAAAGCAGCAGAGTTGGATTTCTCAACAGCTACAGATATAGCCGATTGGTTAGTTAAAAATTTAGATATACCGTTTCGTGATTCTCATGAAATCACTGGAAAAATAGTAAAACTCGCAGAAGAAAAAAAGTGTAAGTTATCTGGGCTTAATTTAACAGAATTGCAAAAAGTAGAGTCAAGAATGACAGGTGATATTTTCTCTGTGATATCTGTAGATAATTCTGTTTCAAGCAAAACCAGTTATGGTGGCACTTCTCCAAAACAAGTGCTTAATACGATTGAAAAAGCTAAGCTATATTTAGAAGGTAATAATGATTAAAGATTATCTAAATAATCTATTATTGAAAATAAAAAAGCTTTTTAAAAATCCTCTATTTATTATACCTCCTGAAGTTGCACATACTTTAACAATTTTCACACTAAAAACTAACATCTTAGATGAGAATATAGAGTTACCAAAAATTTTAAATACTAAATTTTTTAATAATATTGTTAGAACTCCCTTAGGACTTGCTGCCGGTTTTGATAAAAATGCGGAAGTAATTAAGCCTATGTTATCCTTGGGGTTTGGGTTTACTGAAGTTGGCACAGTTACTAAAAAACCACAATGTGGTAATAAAAGGCCAAGGATTTTTCGTCTAACAGAAGATGAGGCAGTAATTAATAGCCTTGGTTTCAATAACAAAGGTGTTAATTATCTGATAAAGCAAATAGACACAAAAGAAGTAAACTCTTGTGTTTTTGGTATTAACATAGGTAGAAATAGCAGTGCAAAAGATCAGATAAGTGATTATGTAGATTTAATAAAAACTATATACGGATTTAGTGACTATATCACGCTTAATATCTCTTCTCCCAACACTCCTAATTTACGAGATTTACATAATAAGGAACAATTATCTAATTTGCTGCAAGCTGTCATTAGCACACGTAAATCTATTGATTATGCGCAGTCTATACCAATAATGTTAAAAATCTCTCCAGATATAGATCAGGAAACGAAAGAAAACATAGCTGAACTAGTGCTACAATACAAAATTGATGGTTTAATTATCAGCAATACAACGATTGGGTGTAGAGATAATTTGCAAGGCTTAAATAAAAAAGGGGGATTAAGTGGAAAACCTTTGTTTAAACTTTCAACACAGGTTTTGAGTGATATGTATAAATTAACAAAAGGTAAAGTATTGCTAATAGGTTGTGGAGGAATAAGCAGTGGGATGGATGCTTATGAAAAAATAAAATCTGGGGCATCGCTTGTGCAACTATACACTGCTATTGTGTATCATGGATTTAAGGTAATAAATAAAATCAACTTAGAACTTGCAGAGCTGTTAGAAAGAGATGGATTAAGTAGTGTTAGTCAAGCGGTAGGCTGCATACATAATTTTCAGCAAGAAAGTAATGAGCCTAATATAAATTCAAAACGCGTAGATTAAAGTTACAAACATTTAGATTGTAAGATGAGAGTAGAAAAAAGAATAAGAATATTAAAAATATAAACTTTAATTATAGGAGGTTTTAATTTAATTGACAATAAACCATATGAAATCAAAATTATATTTTTATACACAGATATGTCGCTACTTGATGCTGCACCAATATACAAACCCTTTAATTATCCATGGGCATATGACGCATGGCTTCAGCAGCAGAGGATACACTGGCTTCCAGAAGAAGTTCCGCTTGCTGATGATGTAAAAGATTGGAAAACTAAGCTCTCAGAAGTAGAAAAGAATCTGCTTACACAGATTTTTAGGTTTTTTACTCAAGCAGATATAGAAGTTAATAATTGCTATATGAAACATTATGCAAATATATTTAAACCAACAGAAATACTTATGATGCTAGCTAGTTTTTCTAATATAGAAACTATACATATAGCAGCTTATTCCTATCTTCTCGACACTATTGGCATACCAGAAAGTGAATATGAGGCATTTCTAAAATATGATGCAATGAGAAAAAAATACGAATATATGCTAGAATTTGAAGAAAGCCAAAAGGGCAATAAGAAACACATAGCTAAAACTCTTGCAGTATTTGGTGCTTTTACTGAAGGGCTGCAGTTATTTGCATCGTTTGCAATACTACTTAACTTTCAACGCTTTGGTAAAATGAAGGGGATGGGGCAAATAATTGCTTGGTCAGCACGTGATGAAACTTTGCATACCAATTCAATAATCATGTTATTTAATACATTTATTAGGGAGAATAGTGAGATATGGAATGATGAGTTTAAAGAAGAACTCTATTCTGCTTGTCGCTCTATCGTTGGTTTAGAAGATGAGTTTATTAAACTAGCTTTTGCTTTAGGTGATGTTGAAGGTTTATCTAAAGAGGAAGTTATGCAGTACATAAGGTACATAGCAGATAGGAGGCTTTTGCAACTTGGGCTGGAGCAAATATATAAAATAGAAAAAAACCCATTACCATGGTTGGACGAGATATTAAATGGTGTTGAACACACTAACTTTTTTGAAAATAGAGTGACAGAATATAGTCGTGCAGCTACTGAAGGAATTTGGGAAGAAGCATTTGCAGATGCTCATGATGGTGATGTAAAATAATGATAAATGCAGAAGAGCTCAAAGATCTTTTAAAAGATACATTAGAGCAAAATAAAGGCAGCGATATAGCTATTTTTGATGTAGGTAGAAAAACTGCTCTTGCAAGGTACATGATTATAGCGTCTGGTAATTCAAATAGGCATGTTAAATCTTTGGCAGAATATACTATAAAAACCCTTAAACAATACGGAAAAATGAACGTTGAGGGGATGGAGGAAGGTAATTGGGTAGCTGTTGGTTTTCGTGATGTGATTGTTCATATCTTAAAATCAGATGTAAGAGAATATTACCAAATTGATGAGCTGTGGAATGATGTGGCTTTATGAGGTCAGAATTTTTAAATTTTATTAAAGATAGGGGATATCTTTATCAGTGTACTAATCTTGATGGCTTAGATAAGCTTATGTCTAGTTCTACTGTAGTGGCTTATATTGGTTTTGATTGCACAGCGCCAAGTCTGCATATTGGCAGTCTAATACAGATTATGATACTAAGACATTTGCAGAAATTTGGGCATAAAGCAATAATTTTACTTGGTGGTGGTACAACAAAAATCGGTGATCCAACCGGTAAAGATAAAGCACGGGAAATCCTTGATGAAAACACAATTAGTAGCAACACCAGTGGAATAAAAAAAACGTTAGAAAAGTTTATATCTTTAGAAGATGCCACTTTGGTAAACAATGCAGATTGGTTAAACAGTTTAAAATATATAGATTTTCTACGCGATGTAGGTGTACACTTTTCCATAAACAGAATGCTTAATTTTGACAGCGTCAAAACTCGCTTGGAGAGGGAGCAAAGCTTAAGTTTTTTAGAGTTTAATTACATGTTACTACAAGCCTATGATTTTGTTGAACTGAGTAGAAATTGCGGATGTCGTTTGCAGATTGGTGGGTCTGACCAATGGGGTAACATAGTAAACGGTATTGAACTTGGGAGTAAGTTAAACTTACCTGAACTTTTTGGCTTAACTACACCACTAATTATGACCAATGCAGGAAAAAAAATGGGAAAAACTGCAGGAGGTAAGACTATATGGCTTGATAGTGAAATGTGCTGTTCGTATGATTACTGGCAATATTTTCGCAATATAGAAGATAATAATTTAGGTTATTTTTTACGACTGTTTACAGAATTATCACTCGATGAAATAAAGGAATTAGAGTTTCTAAAAGATCAAGAGATTAATGAAGCAAAAAAAATTCTTGCAACAGAAGCAACAAAAATATGTCATGGGAAAGATGCTGCTCAAGATGCAGAAAAAGCTGCAGTTGCTAATTTTGAAAATAAAGATAGCTCTTTGTTACCAAATGTTTACATAGAAAAGCAAAAAATAGGAGATGTTGGTATATCAGCAGTAGAATTATTGCACATTACCTGTCTTGTGGGGTCAAAAGGAGCAGCGAAACGTTTAGTTGAAGGTGGTGGATGTAAGATAAATGATGAAGTTATAAGTAATTCAAATCAACTAGTTACTTTGGAAGATTTTGATGCAAGTGGGTTTATTAAATTATCTATTGGGAAAAAACGTCATATTAGGGTTACTCTGCTTTTCTAGAATTTTAAAAATTATCAATTGATTATCTCAATTTTCCATCTTTAGCCTTTCTATTTGAAATTTAAATCACGCTTGTATTGCTTCTTCCTTACGGTTCACTTTTTAGATCAATTATTTAAACCAATATCATGTTAAGCGTAGGAATTGAAGTGGTAAAGCAACAGGCAAAAATATCTCCTCAAAAATGTGGGATATATAAGATGCTGGATGTTCATGGTAATTTTCTTTATATTGGTAAGGCAAGGAATCTAAATATAAGGCTTGCTGATTATTTAAGAACTAATACATTAGCTCGGCGTATTAGAAACATGATTGCTCAAATTGCAAATATTGAAATTATAGTCACTCAAAATGAAGCTGAAGCTTTATTACTTGAAGCACAGTTAATAAAAGCGCTAAAACCGCGTTATAATATAATGCTAAAAGATGATAAATCTTATCCATATATTGCCATCTCTCAGCATGAATACCCAAGAATTAGCAAGTATAGAGGACATTTAAAAGATGGATATTATTATTACGGTCCCTTTCCTTCTGTATCTGCTGTAAATAATGTAATTATTTCTATTTGTAAGACTTTCTTATTACGTACGTGTTCAGATAGAAATTTTTCTTCAAGAGCTAGGCCATGTATTGAGTATCAAATAAAACGTTGCTCTGCTCCTTGTGTGCAGAAGATATCACAAATGAATTACATAAGCTCAGTTAAACAAGCACAGAAAACGTTATCAGGCAGAAGTAAGGAAGTGCAAACGCAGCTGCTTACTGCGATGAAGCAGCACAGTAAAAATATGAATTATGAGTTAGCTGCGGTGCTGCGAGATAGGTTAAGATCGCTGCAGGCAATTCAGATGAAAATAATTGATTTTTGTTTTCCTGAAGATGCAGATTTTATCGGTATTGCTGAAAAATTAGATAGCTTCTGCGTTCAAGTTTTGTCATTTAGAAATGGATATAATTATAATAGTACTCCCTATTTCCTTTATGAAAATAACAATGTGACTGGCGATGAAATTTTAACTGCTTTTATCATGCAGTTTTACAAAATTAACATTCCAAACAAAATTTTTACTCATTTAAGTGTTAATGAACCTGATGTGATGAGCCAGGCGCTCAGCAAAATTGCTGGACACCAGGTGGAAGTATTGTGTGCAAAAAATGACGCAGAGCTTAAGCTACTTGAGTTTGCAAATAACAATGCTGAGCAAACTCTTATAAGTAAGTCTTTAACATCTACAGAAACTTTAGAAAAATTAAAAGGTATAGTTAGAGTTTTTTCTTTATCTTATATTCCAGAGCGTATTGAGGTGTATGACAATAGTCATATATCTGGTAATCAGCAGATAGGAGTAATGATTGTTGCAGGGAAGGATGGTTTTTTGAAGAATGAGTATAGAAAATTTTCTATAAATACAAGTAAAAAAAGTGATGATTATGCAATGATTGAAGAAGTGCTTAAAAGAAGATTCTCTGGTAAAATAAAAAATGTTGCACCAGACCTTTTGCTCATTGATGGTGGACCAGGCCATCTCTCGGTAGTGAGCAATACATTAAAAAAATTGCAGCTAAATATTCCTTTTGTTTGTATGGCCAAGGGACATGATCGCAACGCGGGGTGCGAAAATTTTTATATGTTAAACAGAGGAGCTTTTACTTTAAAGAAAGATGATAAGATCATGCTTTATTTGCAATTTTTACGTAATGAAGCTCATCGTTTTGCTATAACAACACATAGGAAGAAGCGTGATAAGCTTTTTATATTATCGCAACTAAATAAAGTTCCAGGTATTGGTAAAAGTAGGAAAAAAGCATTGCTTTCTTACTTTGGTTCTGTGCAAGCAATAAAAGATGCCTCGCTGCTTGATATTAAAAACGTTCCTGGGATTAATGCAAAGTTAGCTAAAATAATATTTGATTATTTATCGAATAATGTGTACTAGACAGAACATAATCTATAGCTAACCCAAGTAAGATTTCCCTAATTCTTGAAAAATAAAATTGATGGCACCATTAATATTTGGCCAAAAAGTCAGCAGCACTTTTCGTACTGAATGCTTAACCGCAAACCAAAAATGTTCAATTGGATTGAGATCAGGGGAGTATGGTGGCAAAAATAAAACTTTGCATCCAGCATTTTCAATTAATTCTCTCACTCTTTCAGACTTATGAAAGCTTGCATTATCAATATTTGTCCTTGCTTCAGTATTGGAATAAGTATATTTCTAACGTATATTGTAAAAACCTGACTGTTACAATAACCTTCAAATACACATGGTCCTTTACATTTTTCCTTCGTTTAGAGCTCCAATTATACTGATCCTTTTTCTCTTAAATGCAGGTTTATTTGCGTATAACCTTTTCCCTTTTTTAGCCCAACCATAGGCATAAAATTCATTGTCTTCAATACCTGATTCATCTATGAATACAACTTCTCTATTTCTGCTATTTTTTCTATAAACTTTCTATCTCATTCCTTTCCTGATAGAGAAAGGTTTTTTTATATGTATACCCCTCTTTTTTAAGATAGTTGTATGCAGTATTTTTGCACATTTTTCCAAATCTTTTAATTATTCGATCAGTTCTGATCTTTTTGTAAAAATTCGGTAAATTCACTCAAATCTTTTATTTTATGACTATGCCCTTTTTAGAAGAAGGTCCTATATTACCAGATTCTTTTTCTCCATAAATATATCGTCTTTACGTTTAATTTAAATGTCTCACCTATTTCCTTTAGAGTTACTTTTTTCTCCTCAACTGCTTTTAAAACACGTTCTCTCAAATCTTTACTTTGGCATATCCTTCCTTTTTATTGCTTAACTTTAACCTATTCCTTCTTTTAGGTAAATCTATATTGGATTAGCTATAGAACCGGTGCCATTGCTGAATTTTTAAGGCTGGTATTACAAAAAGAAGGAAATTTTGACTTTAATAAAAAAATGGCAATACAAGATTATGGCTTTATTGAGGGAGGTAATGATGCATTAAATCTTAGTGTTGTATGTAAGTCTATTAACGCAGAAGCTAGACAGCATGCAAATATTAACTTAAAAAAATGTGAAAGAAAAATTACCACATTACTCACTCAACTGAAAGGAATAGAACATTTAGCAGAACATCAATATATGGAGAGATAATAGAAATTTCCTAATTATTCAAATCATAAAACAGTTGCTGTGAGCAGGATTTAAAAATTTTTGAAAAAATAACAAAATTCCGCTAAAATTCTGCTTCCATGATTGTGAATGTATATGATATAAAGAGAATGCCAATCTGGAGAGATCAAGGCTGTAGAGGCGGCCTTTAAAGTGGCAGATGTATAGGAAAAAAAGATCTGAATATATTGAATAGGATCTTTGGCGACCTACTGAATAGTTTTAGCTATTTTAAGATTTTTTCTTAAAACAAGATTGATACCTTTGTGGTCATATGCTTTAAAACATACGACTATAGCGCTTCCAATTATCAATTGGTAGTCCTCTCATGGTGGGAATCCGTGAAAAGGGCTAAAAACGCTCCTCTCTCTGATGTTGTACACGTGCTTTTTCTCCAGATTGGCACTAAATCAACAATAGGTCGATTAAAAAATCAACACAATATATCCAAAATAAACAATAACTCAGTAAAAATTCTACTTAATATTTTAATTTTTCCTTTTTAATTACAGGAGTATGAGATGGGATAGCAAAAATTTCTTGAATTTGCAAGATTTATATCATTTTAAGTAATCTCTTGCTTGAGAGGTTAAAATACGTCCTCTAGGTGTACGTTGCAGAAAATTTATTCTAATTAGATAAGGCTCAACAGCTTCTTCAAGATTTCCTTTATCTTCAGATAGCGCAACTGAGATAGTATCAATCCCAACTGGATCTGCAGAGTTAGCAATAAACTTTAAGTAATTAATGTCCAGCTTGTCTAAACCCATTTTATCAATTCCAAGTTTTTGCAGCGCATAATCTGCAATACTATGTGTGATTGTATCGCTGCTATTTTGCAAAAAATCCCTAATTCTTCTTAGTAATCTTAAAGCAATTCTTGGTGTGCCACGGGCACGATTTGCAATTTCTTGCGCACCTTCATTATCAATGCTAGTAGATAATAAGCTTGCTCCTCTTTTTATTATACTAATAAGCTCTTCGAATGAGTAAAATTCTAAATGCACTGGAATGCCGAAGCGATCTCTTAAAGGACCAGAAAGCAAGCCAAGACGTGTTGTTGCGCCAACTAAAGTAAATGGTGGTATATCAATTCTCAAAGTTCGTGCGGAACATCCTTCCCCTACTATTATATCAAGACAATAATCTTCCATCGCAGTATAAAGTACTTCTTCTATGTTACTGCTAAGTCTGTGGATCTCATCAATGAAAAGAACATCTTTTGCTTGTAGGTTAGTAAGTATTGCTGCTAGATCCCCAGCTTTACTCAGTAAAGGGCCAGAGGTTGCACGAAAACTTGCCCTTAATTCTTTTGCTATTATATGAGCTAAGGTTGTTTTGCCAAGCCCTGGTGGACCATATAGCAATACATGATCCATAGCTTCACCTCTTGCATAAGCAGCGCTCACAAAGATTTTTAAATTCTGTATTGCATTTTTTTGTCCAGTGAAGTCATCTAATTTTTCCGGTCTAATATTAACATTGCGTACATCTTCCTCATGTTCATTTCCAGATAATATGGACTTCATAGATACAAGTAGCCGATTTAAAAACTAATTTCAGATTTTGCTTCTATGCTACTGATATTTCTCTGAAAAGCAATTAGTTTACTAACCAAAAATGTCTATATAGTAACATTTATTAGATTGAAGTACTCGGAATAGGCATTAATTCAGAAGATGGAACAATGTTAAAATTCCTCATGTTCCTAGTATTTTTTAACTCATTAATCTCTAATATACTATTATGCTGTACTTGATTATCAACATTAATTTGAGTAGCAATGTTTACTGATTCCATACTTGAATTCTTATTAATATAGAATGCTTTTCCTTTATCGCCAAAGCATACCACAAGTACACAAAACATAAGTATCACTGTTGCCATAGCAGCGATAAAAAGGGCTGCTTCTTTCATACCAAGCAGAAAGCAACAAGCAGCTCCTATAGTAAATGGTGATGTAAACGCTATAATAGCACATAAAGCTTTGCCTTTATCTTGTAACTTACAGTTATGAGCTTTATTAACATCTTTAATTGTGGTAGAAGAAAGAGTGGATACTTCAGTATTATCTAACTCAAGAAATTTTATTATTTTTCTATTTTTTCTTATTTCTGCATAATTTAATGGCGTCCTATTAGAATAATCCCTTGCATTAGTATCAGACCCTACTTTGATAAGATGCATAGTGGCATCAAATCTATTATCCATAACGGCAATGTGCAAAGGGGTTATTTTTTCACAATTTTTTGCATTAACATCAGCTCCTACGTTGATTAATAGCTTAATCATATCAATATTGTTTTTTACAATTGCAATATACAAAGCTGTGTAACCTTCACTATCTCTGATATTAACATCAACCCCCAGACTTATCAAAAGGATAGCCATACGCATGTTATTATCGGCAACAGCTATGTATAAAGGTGTTCTGCCAAGTTTATCTTTTTTGTCAATCTTAGCTCCTACTTTTACAAGTAGTTCAACCATATTTGGATTGTTTCTCTCAACAGCAAGATGTAATGCTGTAAGCCCAACACTAGACCTTAGATTAACATTAGCGTTTAGGTTTATAAGAAGCCTAGCTGTATTTATATCATTATTGAAAACAGCAAGATGCAATGGTGTATATCCTTCATCGTTAACCTCATCAATATCTACTTTTAAGATAGTAACTAGTAATTCAATAGTTTCTAAATTGCTATAAAAAGCAGCTATATGTAGGGGTATGCAACCAAAGTAATCTTCTTCATTAGGGTAAGCACCTCTATCTGTAAATAAATTAATAATAGATACATCATTATTTGCAGCAGCAAGATGCATAGGTGTCAATCCAAGATAACCTCGCACATGAACATCAGCTTCTTCCTCTATTAGGAAAGTGGCAGTACGTATGTCACGGCTATAAATTGCACAGTGCAAAAATGTGTTACCGTATTGGTTTTGTGTATCAAGTATTATACCATACTTAGTAAGTACTTTATTAAGCTCATCACTCAATTCTTGTTTGTCTAAGTTACTGTTATGTGCAATTTGACATATCTCATTGTAGCACTTATCATATTCAATTATACCCATGTTAGCATCCTTTCTTTGTAATTGATGGTTCATACTATAACTAGTATAAAATTGTTAATTTGCAAAAAATTTAGATTGATCTCTAAATTTTTCTAATTAGGGATAACGTTTTTCAGTAAGTATTAAGTGAATTAGAGATAAATCACAAAAGAAGTTGACATATAAGCATAGAAATCTAATAATTTAGTTAATTTTTAGAATTTGATGTTTTATGGGAAATAAAATAGGCAGAAAATATGGTGTTAGTCGTAGGTATGGTGTGAATCTATGGGGGCAAGCTAAAGACCCAGTAAATTCACGCAAGTATCCGCCAGGAGAGCATGGTACTTCTGGTTTTAAGAGGCTTTCTGATTTTGGAAAGCAGTTTGCTGCACATAAAAAGCTTAAGGCTTACTATAATTTACGTACTAGCAGACAATTTAAAAATACATTTGTAAAAGCAAAGAGAATGGTAAAGAAAGTAGGTAATATAATAGATAGTTTTACTGGCCTACTTGAGTCACGTTTAATGTCGGTATTGTATCGCTCTGGGCTTGCATCAACAATTTTTACGGCTAGACAATTTGTGTCTCACAGTCATGTAACTGTTAATGGTAAAATGGTAAATGTTGCTAGTTATACGGTTAAATCTGGTGATCTTATAAAAATTAAGAAGAAGTTAATTCACTCAAATGGAAAAAAGGAATCAGAAGTCCAGTCGGGAATACTTGAATCATCCTCTTATTTAAAGGTAGATTCTTGTGTTGAGGATAAACAAGAATATTATACAATAGAATACTTAAGAATGCCAAAATTTTCTGAGATTCCTTATCCAATTGATATGGAAATCAATTTGATTGTTGAGTTTTTCTCAAGGTAATATTGCCCGTGTGGCGGAATGGTAGACGCAGCGGACTTAAAATCCGTGGGTTATTGCAACCTTGGGAGTTCAAGTCTCCCCGTGGGCACCATTTATGTGGTATAACATGATAAAATGGACTGATATAGAGGATATAGCAGTTGCTTTAGAAGATGTATATCCTGATGAAGATATAGCAAATATCAGGTTTACTAAACTTAAAAAGATGGTAATTACTTTGCAGGGTTTTAATGATAATCCAGATAGGTGTAATGAGAGAATACTTGAAGCGATACAGTTAAAATGGATTGAAGAACGCAGCTAAAGGACGTTTAGTAATTAAATTTAACATATACCAACAATGGGGGGATGTTGTGACAGAAGAAGTTATACAAAAATTAGCAAGAAAGTTCACAGAAGGTGTGAAAGTAGACATACCTTTTATTTCTCCAACTCAAGAAATTATTGGAGAAGCGGTAACTTTTCTTAGAAAATATTCTACTAATGGTACGATACCATTAGCTACTTCTACTTCTCTTATAACTTTTACATTATCCTATTTTATTGGTTCTGCCTTAATTAATGCAAGAACTCAAAATCAAAGTATACATGGATATGTAATTACTGCTTCTGTTTTATCATCATTTCTTATTTTATCACTCATACTTAATTCACGGTGTAGAACAATTGCCGAGAATGAAAAAATGGGAAATGAGTTATTAAATAATAATCTAAACAAAGGTGTGGTAGATGAAATAAAGATTATTCTGGACTTTAGGAAAGGAAGAACACTTGAGTATGTTGTTCCAGTTGCCTTAAATCAGGTAGATGAATTAAGGCAACAGATAAGAGAAAATAGGTATAGAATTTTACTATTGTCTATTCCTATAGTAATTCCAGCTGTAACATTATTTGCAATGCTGGCAGCTAATAAATTCAATATTAAAAATCCTTATGTTGCTATTCCAGTATTAATTTTACTTTTTTCTATTTCTCTTGCAAAACTAGGCTTTACTGTACACAAAGCAAAAGGCAATAAAATGAGTGATTACACTTTTCTACAGTTTAGTAATAAAGATATTTTGCTTAATTTTAGCAGCAAAAGTTCGAAGATAACAGTTATAAGTGAGCAACTCAAAAAGCAAGATGTTGATAAAAAAGAAGATAAAAAGGAAGTAGAAAATAATGAAGATGAGTATTGTTCTGATGTAGATTCGAACGAAGAAGAATATGGGCCATCTGTTACTCGTAGTGGTAGCACTGATACTATGCATAGTGCGTTTAGTCAAGAATTGAATACTAGCAGTAACACACAAATAGAAAAAGATGGTGGAGTATTAAGTAGTATAATGACTGGAGTAGGAGGAGCATTAGGAGCAACAAAACCAGTTGAAAAAATTGCGTGTGCAATAGAGGCAACATGCAAAGATATATCAAAAGCAGCACAAAAAGTAGAGAAAATGGGATATGATATATCAGAATTAAAGGCACCAATAAAGCAAATGTGTGAAGATGTATCGAGTGCATCAAGGCAATTAAAGCAAACATCAAAAGACGTATCTGAAACTGCAAAACAAGGAAGTCAGGTTTTAACTGATATCTCAATACTTATTAAAGATATAAAATCTTATTTTCCAAATGAAAATGATAATACTCGTTTAGAAGTGGAACTTGAAGGTGTATTACCAATACTTACATCTAAGCTTAAAGCTAAAGATGAAAATGGCGACTTAGATGACACTATAAGTAACTTAGTAGATGGCAAAGTAATAGTTATTTATAAGAATGGATCAACCTTAGAGTTTATCACACCTGCAGAAAAAGCTGGAGCAAGGGAAGAAATGAGTCGCTTTACGGAATTATGTGTAGAAGGCTTAGGAGTGACAGTAGGAGAAAATGCTTTACTTTTGATTCCAAAGGATTGTAATTTTTTAATACTTAAACTTTATTTGGTTTTTAGAACTTTATCTTAGGCTTAAAAATGGAATTTTAGAAAGAGTAAAACAATGCTTCAGCAAATTCTCTGGCATTAAAATCCTTTAGATCTTCTATGCCTTCTCCTACTCCAATAGCATGTAGGTTAATTTTATATTTTTGTGCAAGCCCTACCACTACTCCACCTTTAGCACTTCCATCTAACTTAGTTATGATAAGACCATCGATATCAGCAATTTCTTTGAATTTTTCTACTTGATTATAAGCATTTTGCCCTGTTGTTGCATCCAGTACTAAGATAGTATTGTGTGGTGCGGATTGATCTTGTTTTTGGATGATTTTGCGTATTTTTGCTAACTCTTCCATAAAGTTAGCATTGTTGTGTAGCCTACCTGCAGTATCAACGAGTAAAACGTCTATATTATTTTTAACTGCTTCTTCCATTGCTCTATAAGCAACGCTTGCAGGATCGCTACCATGTTTACCAGTAATTATATTGCATTTTACACGCTCTGACCACGCTTCTAGCTGTTCTGTTGCTGCAGCACGGAAGGTATCACACGCAACAAGTGCTACTTCCTTCCCTAGTTTTTTATACTTATAGGCAAGCTTACCTATTGTAGTGGTTTTGCCATTACCATTCACCCCACAAAACATCACCACATGCGGCTTAGCATTTAAACTGAGCGGCTTTTCTATTGACCTTAAAATCTCTGCTATTTCATCTATAATTCTTTTTTGAATAGTTTCAATATCATTGTTAAGCTTAGCTTTTAAAAATTTACTAACTATGGCACTTGCAGCTTCAACTCCAATATCCATAGTAATTAGTAAATCTTCAAGTTCTGCTAAGCAATCTATTTTTCTGTCAGCTCTAAAAATCTCCTTAATTTTGCTGATAAACTTAGAGCTGTACAAATCACTTAAAAACTTCACTAACTTGTAGCTATTATTAACCGCCAGAAGCAGGATTATTAGCTCCGGTATCAATGTTATAGCCTTGCTGCGAACATAATGTACTTGCTCCTGTAGTACTACCACTAGTTATAAGACTAACTACAGTAGGGGCTCCAAAGAAGATAGCAGCACCAACAACTATCATAATTATTGTAATCAACTGAACCTTACCAAAATAAGCCAAAGCAGCTATAAAGAGAACTATTAAGAGAAGTAAAGGCTTACCAATATTTTTTGCAACCTTGAAAACATTACAGAATACACCTGCAAACACATCAGCACTGGCATCAGTAGCAATAGCATAGTTTGGAAAGATCGATAACGCTAACAATGCCACCAAGACTACAGGAAATATTCTAATACATTTCAAAAAACTAAACACTTTAACTCTCCAACTTTGATGAGGTATAATCTAAATATACAAAATTAATTTTATATTAATTAACCTGTGACACTTATATGTCAAGTGATTTGATGTATTCTTCTTGTGCGAGCAATTCTTCTCTACCGTATATAGCAATGATGTTGTGGCCATTTATATCTTTACTAATGTCTAGGTTAGCACCAAATCTTTTTAAAATTGTTTCGGTACAATTGTTTGTTGATCGTATTTCTGTTATTGTTGTTTTACCTGCAGTGTTTAAAGCAGCAAAAAGTATTGCAGATTTTATTTTAGCTGAAGGAATAGTTAAAGTGTAAGAAATAGGTATTGTACTATCAGAACCAACAACAGCTATGGGAAATGAATTACTGTTGGCAATAAAACCTACGCACATAGATGATAAAGCTTTAATTGTTTCGCTTATGGGTTTTGAGCGTAAATCTATATTACCAGTAAAAAAAGAGGTAAAGGAATATGTTGATAAAAGACCAATGAGCAGATGTGCTGATATGTCAGAACTTCCTACATCTAATACATTTTTTGGAGCAACCAGCCCACCCACTCCAACACCATGTACTGTATATACACTATTGTTTTCAGTAATTTTAACGCCCATAAGCCTCAACGCTTGGACTGTTGGATAGATATTACTATCTTTTGCTATCCCCCTAATTGTAGTTTTACCAACAGCTTGTGATGCTGTAATTAACAATGCATGTGAAGCAAGATCATTCTCTTTATAATTATACATAATCCAAATTAAATAGTTTAGATGCTATCTCAAATTAATAATTGACAAATATCTACTAATTTTATAACTTTAATCTTTGTTTACTTGCAATTTAAAGATGAAAACTTTTTCACTGAAAGAAAGTGATATTGTTAAAAAATGGATACTTATAGATGCAAATGGGATAGTCGTTGGTAGGCTCGCAGCCTTTATCGCAAAAGTGTTGCGTGGTAAAAACAAACCAGAATATACCCCTCATATGGATTGTGGTGATAATGTTATAGTAATTAATGCTGAAAAGGTGTGCTTTTCTGGGAATAAGTTTAAAGATAAGATTTATTATAGACATACAGGTTATCCTGGTGGTTTAAAGAGTTGTACTCCTAAAAATATTTTACGTGGCAAATTTCCCGAGCGAGTTATAAAAATGGCTGTAAAGCGAATGTTAGATGATGGTCCTATGGCAAGAAAGCGTTTTAAGAATTTGTACGTGTATTCTGGTTCAGAACATAAACATCATGGGCAAAAACCTGTAGAGTTAGATTTTGGCTCGTTGAATAGAAAAAATAAAAGGTGTAATGGATGAGTAATATTGTAAATCAAAAGGAAAATTTATTGAAACCACACACTGGTAGAAGAAAAGAAGCAACTGCAAGAGTATGGATTAAACCTGGTACAGGTAAATTTGTAGTTAAAAGAAGTAGAAAAAATAAAGAAGATGCTCTTAGTTATCTAAAAAGGGAATCTATTTTTAGGTTTTTACAAGATCCATTTATTGCAACCTCTACTTTTGGCAAATATGATGTTATTGCAACTGTAAAGGGTGGAGGGCTTTCCGGTCAAGCTGGTGCTTTAGCTCATGGAATAAGTAGAGCATTAGTAAAAATGCGTCCTGATCTACATTCCATACTACGTAATGAGGGTTTTTTAACTAGAGATTCACGTAAAGTTGAGCGCAAGAAGCCTGGGTTACATAAAGCTAGGAAAAGACCTCAATTTTCTAAGAGATAATCTTTGTTTTATGGAATGTAAAAGAGTTGCAGTAATTGGTGCAACTGGCTACACCGGTATTGAGGTTGTACGCCTTTTACTTAATCATCCTAGTGTTACTATTGAATATTTATCAGCAAATCAGAACACTGGTTTGTTATCTGAGATTTATCCCCATATTTTAAATGATGACTTGTTTGTTATCAGTATAGATGAGGTTCGTTTTGATAATTTAGATGCTGTTTTTTTATGTTTACCTCATGGTCAGTCTAATCGTTTAGTTGCTAAAATACCTAAAAAAGTAAAAATAATTGATCTATCTGCTGATTTTCGAATTAAGAATTTATCTTTATATGAAGAATGGTATGGTGCACATAAATCTCCAGACTTAGTTAAAGATGCTGTTTATGGTCTATCAGAAATACATAGAGAGAATATAAAAACTGCTCGCTTAGTTGCATGTCCTGGCTGCTATGCTACCGCTGTTCTTCTGCCGCTCTTGCCCTTATTAGGGCTAGGTATAGTAAAGGAAGAACATATCATTATCGATGCCAAATCAGGGGTCAGTGGTGCAGGAAGAAGTCTAAGTAGTGAGAATTTATTTTGTGAGGTAAATGGCAGCATTAAAGCATATAAGATCTCTAATCACCGCCATATACCAGAGATTGAACAAGAAGCAGGATTAATTTTACAAAAAGATATTAAAGTGCAATTTGTTCCACATTTAATTCCGATAAATAGAGGAATTTTATGTAGTATATATTTAAATCTTAAAGAAAATTACTCTTTAGATGATATAAATAGTAAGCTGAGGTCTTTTTATAAAGATGCTCCTTTTGTTGCAATTAATGCGAATAAATCTATAAATATTCGTTCTGTAGTTGGTACGAATCAATGTCAAATTGACATATTCTTAGGGAGGGTAGAAAATAGTATAGTTGTAGTGTCAGCAATAGATAATTTGCTCAAAGGTGCAGCTGGTCAAGCTTTGCAAAATTTTAACATAATGTTTGGTTTTGATGAAATGACAGGGCTGTCAAATATTCCTTTTTATCCATAAAATGGGCTTAAATGATAAATTTAGTTGACTATAACTGAGGACTTAATATTCTATCTGTGTTAAAATTTTTTGAATAAAAAGGTATATATATGAGTAAAAGTGAAGTTGTTGATGAAGTATTTGAACAATGTACTAATAAATTTGATTTTATAAAAAAATCTCATGTTAGTGAGGTATATGATATTTTTATGCAAGTAATAAAAAATAAGTTACACGAAAAAGGTGAAGTTCGTTTGCATCAAGTAGGTACCTTAAAGGTTATTCAGTGTAAGGAGAAGCAATGCCATAATCCTCAAAAGAAAGGTGAAAAGATTACTGTGCCTGCACAAAAAAGAGTGAGATTTAAAGAAAGTATAAGTCTTAAAGAAAGTATTAATTCTTAGTTAAAATTACCTTCATTTTTTTTATTGAATGCTCTATTCCATTAAAGAGAGCGTTACATATTAAAAAGTGTCCTATGTTGAGTGCTGAAATGTGTGGTATGTTTGCTATTATTGCAGCACTTTCATAGGTTAATCCATGTCCTGCATGGCATTCTATTTTGTGTTCAGCTAGATGCTTTGCTGCATTAATGATTAGATCAAATTCTTTTGCTGATGGATTATTGCAATAATTTCCGGTGTGGAGTTCTACAATATCTGCTTGTAACTCTTTTATATGCTTTAGTTGTTCAATATCTGGTTCAACAAAAAGTGATACTTTAATATCCAGCTTATGCACTTCTTTTGTTAAGATTATTAACTCTTTTCTTAGATCCTCATTTGTAAGATCTAGGCCTCCCTCAGTTGTTATTTCCTTTCTATTTTCTGGTACTATGCAAATAGAGTAAGGTTTTATTTGCTTTGCTATTGTTAGCATTTCATGTGTAGGTGCAATTTCTAAATTTAATTTTCCAATATTATTTTTCAAATTTTGCACATCTTGATCTTTTATGTGTCTTCTATCTTCCCTTAGATGAACTGTAATAAAGTCAGCACCCGCACTTACTGCAGCTAAGGCTATATCTAAAGGATTTGGATATGATGTGCCACGTGCGTTTCTCAGTGTTGCTACATGATCTATATTTACTCCTAAAAGAACATCATTCATTACTTTACCATCCATTTAATATATACTATTTTTAATTCTAAATTATACAAAATCTCCAGAATTTTTCTTTACCTTTGCTTATACCTATTCTTGGAGTACATATGTAATTTGGTGAAATATCTGAATTATAAATACAAAAATTGTGATTCAATGTTAAATCTTGTTGATTATGTTCTTTCGTCATACTGAGTGTTTTGCATAATTTGCCTGGCCCGTTTATGTCTAGTGTATTTGGTTCTATAAGCTTAATCCCACGAATAAGTACTGCAGCTGGATACCCTTGCTTTTCTGTTACTGCATTGAAACAATAATACATACCATAGATAAAGTATATATAAGAAAAGCCTGGTGGACCAAACATCGCTGCAGTACGTTTGGTATAGCCTTTAGATGCATGACATGCTGGATCTTCCTGTCCAATGTATGCTTCTGTTTCTGTGATAACTCCTTTGTAGCTGAAGAATTTTAGGGTTTTTCCAAGTAATTCTGCAGCAACAGTAAGTGTAGAACGGCTGTAGAAATGTTTTGTCAATATTAAATTACCTGTCATAAACTTGTTTGGATATGTGTTAAATGCCGGTTGAGCCAAATCCTCCACTACCACGCTTAGTTTTTTCATTAAACTCATCAACTAGTTGCCATTTCACCTTAACTATTGGGCTAATTATAATCTGTGCTATTCTATCTCCTTTATTTATAGTATATGATTTATTACTAAGGTTGATTAAACAAACTTTTATCTCTCCCTGATAGTCTGAATCTATAGTGCCGGGTGAATTAAGTACTGTTATGCCAAATTTCATTGCTAGACCCGACCTTGGGCGTATTTGCCCTTCATAGCAATCAGGTATTGAAATTGCAATGCCAGTTGCAATCAATTCTCTATTCATCGGCTCTATGTTAATGGGATTATCTATAGCTGCATAAAGATCCATTCCTGCACTTTGTGGTGTTGCATAAGATGGTAGTAATAGACCCTCATAATGAGGAAGTGTTTTTATTTCAATAAGCATATCTTAAGTAAATGTAATGTATCTAGCGAGTGTATCTTAAACATATCATTCTTTCATTAGAATATTTGCTAACTTTATTACATAAGACGCAATACTATAGAATTACTGTTATTGAAATGGCTAGTTTAACTTTTATGAGGCGAGAATTTGTATCATATTTAATATAAACTAAATACTGTCGTGAAACACTATCCTGAAAACAGGAATTATAGGCAATAGTATGGGCAACTCAGCATTGGATAATTTCAAAAAAGATGTTGATGAAATTAGAAGAAAACTTAGTGAATGGGAAAGTAAAAAAATATATGATCAGCTTAACAACAAAGAGAAAGAAGAGGCACTTCGATACATTGAAAGTATAATTGATCAATTAAAAATTGACTCTCAAGCGCTTGGCATTAACAATTCTCTCTTTGAACAAATGCAGAGGTCAGTAAATGAAATAGAGAAATTCACTAGCAGTTTTACAGCAATGATGACTTCCTTTCGAGAAAGTAATAAAGAACTTGCTGATGCAACTGAAAAAGTGGAAGAAATAGTTAGTAATAATAATGGCCAAAATGTAATAGAGGAGATACGTACACTTTTTATTAATGGTGGGCCTATTCAAGTAAAATTTGACAATCTTGTCCAGAAGGAAGATTTAGGTATTAAGGGCGGAAATTTTGATCTAAAGAATCTTGTTAAAAAATCTGATTTGGGTGTTGAGAATGAAAGTGTTGATCTAAAGGAGCTTGCCACAAGAGAAGAGGTAAAAAAACTTGTACCTAATCTAGATGACCTTGTTAAAACAGTTGATCTCGATAGGCTTAACCAACAAGTAGCTGATTTTGCTAAGCAAAATAAAGCTTTTGATCAAACTATTACTAAAGAGGTCAAAGCGATCTCACAAGGAGTAAATATTATACCCCAAGAAGTAAAAGTAGAATTCGTAAAAGGTAACGAAGTGGCGGGCAGATATGAGACTGAGATAAAACTAGAAGGTAATAAGATTGGTACTTTTTCTCCAACAGGGTATTATTTTTTTGATAATAGGATCTATATCTATGATCATTTGAACTCTCAGATTAGTATTGATCTATCACCGCAATTTCACTTTTTAAAAGTCGTAAAAATTAAAGAAGATGGATATAAATTAGTCTTCTGTAATAAGGGTGGGCAAGAATACTATAAAATTCCAAGTAACTATAGGCTAATTAGTTCAGAAAATCTTAAGGGTACAAAAAATATTAATTTTAAAAAATATTATACTGAAAACGGCTCAAGCCCATCATTTGTTGTTAAAATGAACAGTACTAGTTATCCAAATTCTAGTCAGCATGGTGTAGACGTGTATGAGATAGGCAATGGAGAAAAAAAGATAGGATCACTCATAGATGAGTTTGGTTATTACGACAGTCAAAATAAATTTCATTATTCCAATAATCATATAAATGCTCAGGATCATTCTTATAATTTTCCCTCATTTACTATACATAGAGGAGATACTGAGTGTAGTTCGCATGAAATGCAGGGGGATACAGATAATATAGATCTTGCTAGTGATGAGATAACATGTAGTTTAGTTGAATATGTAGCAAATTATGTAAATGATGTATATATTTAAAATGTACCTTTGGCCGGACTTGAACCGGCATGCTTTTGCAAGCAATAGATTTTGAGTCTATCGTGTCTACCATTCCACCACAAAGGCCAAGATTTAAATTATACTATCATAAATCCGAATAAGAAGGAAATTTTAGTTAAATTACGCTATGCGTTCAAAACTAGCCAAGTTAAGAGATTAGACATACTGTAATAGCTATTGAAAAAAGGAGATAGAATATTTTAGAGAGAAGTAAGAAATTCGATAGAATTAGTTCTGCAAAAATAATTTAAACTTTTAAAGTAGGAGTAGTCTCATAAAATATTATATTGGGTTAGATGTCTCACTCAAAGAAACTTTTATAAGTATCGTTGATGAGAAAGGAAAAGTTGTTAAGGAAGAAGTTGTTGCAAGAAAAAGTAAAGCAATAGCAGAGAACTTGCTAAGTCAAGGCAAAAAATAAGAATCCATAGGGATAGAAAGTTGTCAATATCAATGTGTAAAGAGTTAAGGGATTTTGGATTACCAGTGATTTGTGTAGATGCAAGGGGTATAGCTCAAATGATGAGGGTTGGGTTGTACAGAGAAGTATTAGTAAAATCAGATAAATCTTACCAAATCAACTTGGAAGCAGAAGACAGTTAACATGTAGCAAACAGCAGATTATTGGAACAATAAATTGAAGATATACGGTTGGTCGAGGATTAAAATTTGAAAGCTTTTCTTTAAAAATAGAAGAAATGATCTAGATGAAGTTAGCAAAAACTCAATTGAAGCATTAGTACATAGCTTAGAAACAATAGAAGAATCAATTTGATAAATTACTTTCAGAAAAGTGCAAAAAAGATAAAAATTATTAGCCCAGGGGTTGGTATTATAGTAGCAATGACATACAAAGCTGCAATACACATAGGTTTGAAACATCTTATACAGTTGGAGCATATATGGGATTGAGCCCAAGACAGTATGCTTCTGGGGAGATTGATCGACATGGAAGTATATCAAACAATGGAGTGCAGAAGTATGCTATATGAGGCTGCGCAATCCTTGCTGACAAGATGTAAGAGAAAATTTAAGTTAAAAAGCTGGGGATTAGCAAAAAAGAAAGGTATGAAGAAAGCAATTGTTGCTGTAGCGCGGAAGTTGTCAGTAATTATGCATAGGATGCTAATTGATAGAAAAGAATTTTGTTATCAATAAACACTAAAGGAATATAGGTATAATTTTATTGAAAGTAAAGATAGTAATGCCGATGGAAGCGATAAGCAAGAACAGAGGATGAAGCTAAGACTTCGTATTAGTTGTATTAAATAAGATTTGAACTGACAGTGACGAATTAACTGACAGAAGAATTTAAATATACTATCAGAATCCTGATTTAATATTTTTCTAAAAAGCAATATATCAAGAAAAGTTTGCATTGGCCGTAGCAATATTTGTCTGATTGTTTCGTTGTAAGAACGCAACCAACATCAATCTGCAGATCTTCCAAAGAACTATATTTCTAAAGATGATTTGCATAGTTTTGTGAAGCATTGGTCTGTGGAGAGTGGGTTTTGGTTCTAGAATGATCGATATGCCTAAATAAAGCTGATAATTTCACGCAATATTCTGTACCTCTATGGGAGTGTTCAACAAACTGTGTCAAACAAGAAAAATATTAATATAAAACATGGAATGAACGAAAAAACATCGAATAAAAACAGTGGATTAGTAGACTATAAAGAGTTAGAAAACAACATATTATCGTCCATCCGAGAAACTAACTGGAAAAGGAGGAACTGCTAATCAAAAAGTTACTAGAGGCTAGTTTAGAAGGTGAAATACCTATCAAATGAAGATGAAGAAAATAATCATAGGAATGGCAAAAGTTCAAAGACTATATATACAGATGCAGACTCATTTGAGCTTTCGAGATAGGGATGGAAGTTTTGAGCCACAAAAAAAAGACAGACATCCTGAACTTGAAGCAAAAATTCTTAGTATGTTTGCCAGCGGTATGAGTTACAAAGATCGCATATTGAAGAAATTTATGACCACAAGATATCGGCAGCAGAAATATCAATGACAAATTACTACCAACGAATGGCGTAACTGCAATCTGTATATCCAATAGTATTCATATGTTTTTTAAAGTCAAAGAGGATGCGTAAGTAAATGTATGTATAACATACTAGGTATAGATCAAAATGGCAGAAAAGAAGTATTGGGCTTTTATCTGGCTGATAGTGAGTTCTGGCTTAGTGTATTAAATGATCTCAAAGTGTGGAATCGTTGCCTGTGTAGATGGACTAAAAAGCCTTCCTACAGCCATAAACAGAGTATTTCCTAATGTAGAAATGTGTAGTGCATCAAGTAAGAAATTCACTGAAATATGTATCTAGTAAAGATGTAAAATGAATGATCTGAAAAAAATATATCGTGCTACAAGTAGAGAAATTGCTGAAAATTATTTACTTGAGTTGGAAGAAAAATGGAGAGAATTTAGTTGTAAAATCTTGGCAGAATAATTGGGAGAATTTATCTGGTTATTTCAAATATTCTGGCCCTGTTAGGAAGCTAATTTATACAACCAATCCTATTGAGGGGTTACACCGACAAATCAGAAAATTTACTAAAACCAATTTACCAGTACAAATGCTTTGTACAAGCAGGTATATTGTGCTATAAAAAAGGTAGAGCAAAATTGGACTATACCAAATTGGGCTTTAACTATCTCTCAACTTGATATTTTCTTTCCTAATAGATTGAAAATTCAGTTGAATTAAAATATGGTTTGACACAGTTTGTTGAACACTCCCGAATTTAAATATACTATCAGAATCCTGATTTAATATTTTTCTAAAAAGCAATATATCAAGAAAAGTTTGCATTGGCGTTTTATCATAGCAATATTTGTCTGATTGTCTCATTGTAAGAACGTAACCAACATCAATTTGTAGATCTTCTAAAGAACTATATTTCTAAAGATGATTTGCATAGTTTTGTGAAGCATTGGTCTGTGGAGAGTGGGTTTTGGTTCTAGAATGATCGATATGCCTAAATAAAGCTGATAATTTCACGCAATATTCTGTACCTCTATCAGTCAAAATGCGCAATATCAAAGAATGCTATCATTTAGCAAGAGGTAATTGCTGTCTTATCGACTTAGCAAATGCAACTTCGAGAATAAGTATCAATTGCTGGTAGATTCGTCCTATACCTTTGATATTACCTACATAATAGGTATCTTGAGCACCCAGATAACCTGTGTTTCAATTTTATCATCTTTGTTCTTTCACTTTTTCTAAAGCTGTTAGAATTATTCCATCTTTTTGCTTCTAGTGCTTTAAGTCTTTTCTTAAAAATCTCAACTATCCACCTTCAGATATTATTTTTTTCTCAGCTCATTTTTTATATGCTGGAAATTCTGTTGCTATACAGATCTTTCTATGTCTTCCGAAACTCTGTTTGCAAACTTTCTTACTTATCTCATCTCCATTTTCGTATAACTCCTTGAAGCGATAAAATTTGAATATCCCATACGCTTGTGACACATTTCCTAGTTGTCTTGCTAAAATCCTAGTTTTAGTATTTTTTTTTGCATTGTACTCATTTCTCTTATTTTTTGTTCTAAGTGTCAGTTCAAATCTTATTTAATACAACTAATACGAAGTCTTAGCTTCATCCTCTGTTCTTGCTTATCGCTTCCATCGGCATTACTATCTTTACTTTCAATAAAATTATACCTATATTCCTTTAGTGTTTATTGATAACAAAATTCTTTTCTATCAATTAGCATCCTATGCATAATTACTGACAACTTCCGCGCTACAGCAACAATTGCTTTCTTCATACCTTTCTTTTTTGCTAATCCCCAGCTTTTTAACTTAAATTTTCTCTTACATCTTGTCAGCAAGGATTGCGCAGCCTCATATAGCATACTTCTGCACTCCATTGTTTGATATACTTCCATGTCGATCAATCTCCCCAGAAGCATACTGTCTTGGGCTCAATCCCATATATGCTCCAACTGTATAAGATGTTTCAAACCTATGTGTATTGCAGCTTTGTATGTCATTGCTACTATAATACCAACCCCTGGGCTAATAATTTTTATCTTTTTTGCACTTTTCTGAAAGTAATTTATCAAATTGATTCTTCTATTGTTTCTAAGCTATGTACTAATGCTTCAATTGAGTTTTTGCTAACTTCATCTAGATCATTTCTTCTATTTTTAAAGAAAAGCTTTCAAATTTTAATCCTCGACCAACCGTATATCTTCAATTTATTGTTCCAATAATCTGCTGTTTGCTACATGTTAACTGTCTTCTGCTTCCAAGTTGATTTGGTAAGATTTATCTGATTTTACTAATACTTCTCTGTACAACCCAACCCTCATCATTTGAGCTATACCCCTTGCATCTACACAAATCACTGGTAATCCAAAATCCCTTAACTCTTTACACATTGATATTGACAACTTTCTATCCCTATGGATTCTTATTTTTTGCCTTGACTTAGCAAGTTCTCTGCTATTGCTTTACTTTTTCTTGCAACAACTTCTTCCTTAACAACTTTTCCTTTCTCATCAACGATACTTATAAAAGTTTCTTTGAGTGAGACATCTAACCCAATATAATATTTTATGAGACTACTCCTACTTTAAAAGTTTAAATTATTTTTGCAGAACTAATTCTATCGAATTTCTTACTTCTCTCTAAAATATTCTATCTCCTTTTTTCAATAGCTATTACAGTATGTCTAATGAAGTCAAAACGGGTATAGGAACAGTGGAATTAGCTCTTTTAAATAATGAGAGACATCGTAATTAATGATTTGATCTAACAATAAAAAAGGAGTGTTAGAGTAGCCTTTAATTGCAGTTTACGTTGCATTTTTAAGTAAATAATGCCTACTGCCAGGTTTTATAGGCGGGATTAATTTTAATTTTTCAGGAATGTTATCATCAGTATAGTTTTGTATATTTAGATCAAGTAATGAAATCACTGAAAAAGGCAAACAAGTTTCACTATTTCTGTTAATCAAAGCAGCTTCTGCTATGATTTTCCCTCCATATTCCTTTGCACATTCTGCAGTTTCTAAAGAAGACTTACCAGTGGTTATTACATCTTCCACTATTAATATCTTATCCCCCTTCTGTATTTCAAAACCACGACGCAAAGCAAATTTTCCATCAATTCGCTCACAAAAAATAGAATTAATGCCAAGTTGCCTTCCTACTTCATACCCTACTACTATTCCACCTATCGCTGGCGATAAAATCAGATCTATCTCATCTAAGTTACTGATAGTAGCATGAATTTTATCAACTAACATTTTACAGACTTTAGCAGCTCGACTTGGCCTTTCAAAGAGTTTGGCACATTGCACGTAAACGCTACTATGCAGTCCGGAAGATAAAATAAAATGCCCTTCTAAAATTGCTCCATTTTCTATAAACTCTTGAGTGATAGGACAGTTTTTTTTATTTAACACGTAATTAATAACATAGTTAATTTTATATTATACTCTTTTTAAGAAAAAAGCTCTAAACTATTTTCAATAGCAAATTCTTATTTATTTATATCTAAAGCAGCTGAGATTATCGCTTCCTGCTCTTTATTATGAATGCTTAAGTAACCGCATGCAGGAGATGAAGATGCAGGTCTTGCTATGCATTTAGGACGCTTTGCTCTATGACTGTTTATCTTAGTTAATTCATCCTCTATTAAATGACTGACAAAAAACCAAGCTCCCATGTTGTATGGTTCTTCTTGACACCATATTACTTCCGCGTTTTGATATTTTTTTAACTCGCTTGCAAGCTGCTCAGCTGGAAAAGGATAAAATTGCTCAAGACGTATAATAGCTATGTCATTTATTTCTTTAGATTCACGTACCTCTATTAAATCATAATATAATTTTCCACTACATATCAAGAGCCTCCGTATTTTTGCATTTTCCACTAAATTTGCACTTGTTTCTGCCATGACTGATCTAAAGCTTCCTTCAAAATCAGATAGATTAGAAACTGCTCTTTTATGACGCAAGAGCGACTTTGGTGTAAACACTATAAGAGGCTTACGGAAATCTCTATGTATTTGCCTACGCAAAGCATGAAAATAATTAGCTGGAGTTGAACAATTAATAACCTGCATATTATCCTCTGCACATAATTGTAAAAATCTCTCTATTCTTGCCGAGCTGTGCTCAGGACCTTGTCCTTCATAACCATGAGGTAAAAGCAAAACCAAACCGCTAGAGCGAAGCCATTTTGTTTCAGCAGATGAAATAAACTGATCAATAATAATTTGGGCACCATTAGCAAAATCGCCAAACTGCCCTTCCCACAGAACAAGAGTATTAGGGCAGTCTAAACTGTAACCGTAATCGAAACCCATAACCGCATATTCTGATAATGGACTATCTATTACTTCAAAATATGCCTGTTTTTCATCTATATTATTTAGAGGTATAAAAACTTCTTCTGTAACTTGATCTACAAGTTTAGCATGACGATGGGAAAACGTTCCTCTACCACTGTCCTGACCTGACAAACGTATTTTAATATTTTCAGATAATAGTAACCTAAATGCTAAAGCTTCAGCCGTTCCCCAATCAATGTTACAACCAGAATCTATAGCTGCAAATCTACTAGCAAGTATCTTTTTTATCTTACTGTTAATATTAAACGTACTGGGAACATTGCTATTGATCTTCTCTCCTATTTCCTTTAATTTTTCTATCGAAACTCCAGTATCAGTCAAGTAATCAGTAAAATCACCAATTTGGGGTCTACGAAAACTTGACCAGTTACCAAAAAACCAATCAGCTTTACTAGGAGTATAATTTATTGAATTCCTTAAATTTTCATCTAGAATAGCAGAAAAACTATTATGCAAGTTATTGTGTTCTTTTTCACCTATGATTTTTTGTTCAATCAATTTTTGAGCATATAATTTTGCAGTAGTTTTATGCTCAGATATTAGTTTATACATTAAAGGCTGAGTAAACATCGGCTCATCACCTTCATTATGACCATAACGACGGTAGCAAACTAGATCAATCACTACATCTTTTTTAAATTTTTGTCTATACTCAAGAGCTAAGGAGCAAATGAAGCTTACAGCTTCTGGATCATCACCATTAACATGAAAAATTGGTGCTTCGATAAACTTTGCTAAATCTGAGCAATAAAAAGTAGAACGTGCATTTTTAGGATTTGTAGTAAAACCTATTTGATTATTAGCTATGATGTGTACAGCACCACCTATATTATATCCAGAAATTTTACTCAATGATAAAGTTTCAGCAACAACTCCCTGTCCAGCAAAAGCGGCATCACCATGAATTAGAACTCCAAGTACTGATGACCTTTCATTATCACTTGCCAGATCTTGTTTAGCTCTAACTCTTCCCATAGCTATGGGATTTACTGCTTCTAAATGAGAAGGATTAGAGCATAGTGTTAAGTGCAAATTTTTCCCATCAGTAGATTTTCTATCACATGAATAACCTAAATGGTATTTTACATCACCTGCTACTTCAAGACCATCAGGATATGCAAGATTACCTTTAAACTCTGATATCATAGCAGAATATTTTTTCCCCATAAGCTTTGTTAAGACATTCAAACGTCCTCGGTGAGCCATACCTAGTACTATCTCATTTATATTAAAAGTGAAAGCATCATCTATAACTTGCTCAAGCCCAACTATAAGTGATTCTGCACCTTCAATAGAAAAACGTTTATACCCAGGAAATTTGATATGTAAAAACTGCTCAAACATTTCTGTTTCCACTAAATGTTTAAGTATTGTCTTTCTATTATTTATATCTAAATTGCAGCGTTGATTTTCAATTTTATTTTGCAGCCATTCTTTTTCCTCAGAAGAAGAGATATGCATAAATTCAAATCCAATACTTCTGCAGTAAATATTTTTTAATGAAGTAATGAATTCTTGTGAAGCATCTATTATACCAACTAAAGGCAACTGAGCTTTAAGAGGATTAACATCTGCATAAAGATGGCCATTGCACCTGAAAAAATTGAGTAAGTTAAATTTTGAATCTTCATTTTTCGTGTTAGCAATTATAGGTTTATCATTAGTAGTGAAATTTCCAGAAAAAACTGCTTTCCAATCCTCACTAATTGATTTATCACCAGATAAGTAGCGTTGATAAATTTCATCTACAAAAACTGCATTACTAATGAATAAATGAGAACTATTATTTGAATAATATTTAGACATTATATAATTATCGAAATTACATAAATTAATATACTCTTTTCCTAAACTTTTTGCTACCATTTTTAAAATAATGAGACATTTGCTCATTAAATAAACAAGCAGTCGCTGCTCCATGTCTTAAAGTAAAGACAGCACTAACTCTCTCAATGACAACATAATCATTTACTACACGAAAGTTTATCAATGATTCATATCCTTCATAATCAACTAAAAATATAGACGGCAAATCAGCGTTAGTACTACTAAATTGTAAATAAGTAAATTTTCCATCATCGAATACCTTTAATGGAGCTATTGCTTGGCTGCCTCTACTATGAGCAATAGAGTAGTTAAAATTAAGTCCTTGTGCTACAATTGCAGGATCGCTTAAATCCGGAATAACCGTTTGGTTAGCTGGAATAATTACATCTTCACTTGAACCACTTGAAGATATGTTTCCCTCATTTGATGGGTAAACAAACCTAACTTCGTAAGCAAGCCTAGGATCATCTAGTCCTTTTGCTTCTTCTGCATGAAATTCAAAATGATACACTCTTTTATTAGTAATAATCGTTGCGTTAGTATCAGCATTATCTTCTATAGGCTTTATAAATAATCTATTACCCTCAGGATTAAGTTGCCAACCAGTTGAATCACCCATTGAAATGGTACCAATGCTTTCTCCCTCTTCAAAGAGAATACTAGATTGATACCCATAAAAGCCAATATACTCATGTATTGACTGAGGATTATAGCCCATCACTTTAATGTGATCGTTAGTAGCTATTGGTCGTACTGACTGCTTTGCTAATCCATAACCACTAGAAAGTATAGAAAAAATGAATAGTGATATGATAACTAAAGATTTATTCATATAAATAGGTACCTTGCAAAAAAGGGATTTTAGCATTGATCAAACGGAATTGCAATTGCTCTAACCTAATTCAATAATTGCAAAAAAAACATTTTAAGACATATAAAATATTTCTTAGTAAATAGTTATTTTAAGAATTTTTCTTCCTTATATATAGTAAAAAACAAGTTGAATTTATCATTAATAATACAATTAAATATTTATTTAATGCAATTTTTATATATACTACTCATATATATACTATACATATAATATACATTATTATATACATAAAGGACATTTATATGTATACTTTACATGTTAAAAATTTGAAGCGTTAGATAAACATATAAATATTTTAGAACAAAGGAATTAGTATGAAGAAGATTTTAGTGCAAAAAATAAAGGAGATTATTGAAAACGAGGGATGGAATCAAACAAAAGTAGCCTTACTTTTAAACATTGATCAACCAAAAATTTCTCAAATAAAACACAACAAAACTCAAGGCTTTTCTCTTGAACGCTTATTATCGTTTTTAACTAAATTGCATTTTGGAATGGATTTAGCTAAAACGCATCATGAAATAGAATTATCCCCAAATGAAATAAAATTAGTAATAAACAACAATATAAACTTAAACAATAATAGCACTGAAGATTCTAATATAGATGGTTGTCATTGATACTAAAACAGCTTATAATACAAGCTAATTAATTTATCCTTGAAAATAATGGCTGATGTTATAATTGAAAAATGCTTGTCTCATATTAATAATCGTTTTAAGTTAGTTGTTTTAGCAAGTCAAAGAGTTCACTGTCTTAATACAGGTGCTGAGCCTGCAATTACACATACAAAAAGTAAAAATACAACAATTGCTTTAAATGAGATAGCAAGTAATAAGCTGGATTGTCATACACTGTTTAATCTTGTAGTTAATAGGTGTAAGAAATCTATTGAAGCTACTATTGGTATTAATAAAAAAAGTTTAGATGAATTTAATGATGACACAGAGAGAACAGATTCTTTTGATAATGAAGAATTAAGTGATCAGGAGGATAATTTAAACAATGACCAGGACCTCTTGTGTGAAGATGATATTAACATAGAGGATGAACTAAATTTGTAACACTTTGTATGACAGATGATGACAAGTTTGATTTTTCATTGTGGTGTTCTATTATAAAAAATATAAGGCCCATTGCTAATAATAAAGTACTTCCTATCGAAAAAAAAATAGTAATTTTTAATCCACATAATAATATTAACTACAGTTTCAATAATAAATTTGATTTTATAAAAGAAAAAAAATCAAAGCCATGTGATATCGATCACAACACAAAGCTAAAAGTAATTAAAGGTAAATACGCCTTAGATGATCAGCTAGATTTACATGGTTATAGCCTAGATAAAGCATATTTAGTTTTACTCAACTTTATTACAAAACATTATTATGTAGGTAGTAGATGCCTTTTGATCATTACTGGTTATGGAAATCAGATGAATACTGGATTGATAAAAAATAACTTTGCCAATTGGCTACATAGTAATGAAATACAACATATGATACTATACTACACAGAAGCAACAAAAATACATGGAGGAAAAGGAGCATTCTATGTGCTCCTTAGAAGAATTAGAGAAAAATATAAATAAAAACTATTTTCTGTCACCAAATAACCTTAATAAGCTTAAGAATATATTGATAAAGTTAAAATATAAACTAGTTGATCCCATTATGGCTAGTTTATTAGTTGCAATTTCTGAACCATCATTAAACTGATAATATAAATCTTTTACTCTTTGTGCATCATAAGCAGTCATCAGAGTAAATATTACTACTGTAATCAGTGAAATAGCAAATTGAAGGGGATGACTACCCAAAAACAGATTAACTAAAGAAGCAATAATAAGACCTATAACACCCATCATTAAAAATGATCCAAGCTTTGTTAAATCATGTTTTGTGTTGTTACCATATAATGCCATTGCACCAAACATCGCTGCTGTTATAAAAAACACCCTAGCTATGCTTTCAGCTGTGTAAAGAACGAATATATAAGATAAAGATATACCCATCAATGCTGAAAAAGAAATAAATATGGTTATTATCGACTGAAAGCTAAGTGAATGCAGTTTATAAGACATAACAGACACTAATATAACTGGTAAAAACACAATAAGCCATTGCAAAGGAGTGCCGTATATTGTTGACATTATGGTCTGAGAAGAAGCAGTAAAAAACGCAACTATGCCGGTAATGCCAAGAGCCATTGCCATATAATTATAAACCTTAACGAGATAGTTTCTTAGTCCTGCACTATAATATACACCCTGTGATCTAACATTTTGTTGATCCCTAACAAATGACATACATTAAACCTTCAAAAACATATTATCTGCTCAATATAACAATAAATACTTAATAATTCAATAAGAATGTTGTTCTTAACACATCCCAGCTGTAGCAGCGTCTCCAATACCTTGTTGAGGCAGATCAACTCGAACTCCACTTACACATTCCGATTGCTGTTTAATAGCTTGTTTAGCAAGATTAATGTTCAACCTAAATCCTACTAAAAATATTGCTACACCTACTATCCCAAATATTAACCCAAGTGGCAAAGTATCCATTTTAAACCCTTTTCCTATATTGCCAGTATAGCTTATTGAATTAGTTACCTCAAGCGATAGCAGAACCTTCCTTATTAACATAAATAAACCACCAACAGCTATCAGTGCAGCTCCCATTAAAGCCTTTTTATCAGAAGTTCCTTTATCTCCTTCCTCTTTAAGAAGCTGTTCCTTATCAGTACCTGCTTTTTTACCTGATTTATATTTATCGATTGCAATATACAAAAACATTAATGCAACACTAAAACATATGACGTTAGATATCGTATCAGAGATGCCTTGAAAATTCATAGCTGAGTTTTCAAGCCCAAGTGACTTATTTGCGTCTGAGATGGCTCCCCAAATATTGAGTACTACTGCTAATTCTGTAATTACTATCACTAAAGATGCAAAAGCATCTAAATAAACAGCACTTTTTTCAAGCTTATTATCTTGTATTGCTTCTTTATTTTCTTTACTTAACTCTTTCTCTTTTTTCTTTTGCTTGTTATAAATATGAATTAATGCAATTGAACAAGCTAAAGATGCTATACAAAAAACTAAAGCAGTAGTTTCAAGAACGTTTCCATAATATAATGTCTCCTCAGCTTTAAGATTTAATATCTCTGATTGTAAAATCGCAAAGCCAGCCCATATGAGTGCAAATGCAAGTGAAGTTCCAACTACAATGTACCTTCTTTTTTGGTTCATTTGCATTAGATAAAATATTTCTTGGTTTAATTTTCTCTTCCTTTCTTCCAATTCTATTTCTTCTTTTTTGTATTGTGATTTTTCATCTATACCTGAACCTGTCATATCTGTCCCCACAAATTGGCATATAATTATAAGATGTACATTTAAACATCTTAACATTAAATTATATCTATTTTAGGTTAAATAGTCAATATTTTACTTAAGCTTATTATGAGTTTGATAAAACCCTTGTATCATATAGTTATAGCATGACCATATCGCAGTGATTGCTGCAATCCATAAGCACATGCTTCCTATATATTTAATAGCTGAATAATTATTAATAATAAGCATTATCACAGCTATCATTTGAAAGAAAGTTTTGAACTTTCCAATCTTACTAACAGGTATTCTAATAGTCGAATATTCCCTCAACCCTGATACTAAAATTTCCCTGCAAACTATAATTATGGATGGTATTATAGTAAAATCATCTATTTTTTGTTTATAGATTAACATAATTATTGTAGAGGTAACTATTAATTTATCAGCTATTGGGTCAAATAATTTGCCAAATTCTGACTGTACATCCCATACACGCGCTAAATAACCATCAAAAAAATCAGTAATACATGCAAATAAAAATATTGATATTGTTATCCAACAAGTGTATTGGCTTTCAATATAAAAGCTAAAAATTATTATTGGCATTGCTAAAACACGAGAGATTGTGAGCAAGTTAGGTAGTTTTTGTTTAAAATAATTCCACACTATAATACTTATTCACTTTAAATGGGCAATACATCATCATATAAATGAACGTAATTAATCACAAATATTTTCTATTCTTTGTAATAAATTCAAAAAATAACTTGATCTCGAATTTTAAACCTATACTTCAATACTGAAGCTTTAAGGCATGCTATGAAAAAAAATTGCTACTTCAAATACTCCAATAATAGAACAAAAAATCAATAGAAGTTTTTTAGTTAAAACATGCTTTAAAATCTTTTGCAATACTACTCATAATAGCAAAATATGCCTCTTTTCCTTGAGTAATATTATTACCAATTGGATCGAGTATCTTAATCTCAACACCATTTGTAAAAATGCTACTTCTGACATATTGCTCTTGTGGTTCGGAGAATATACATCTTATATTATTTTCTTTTGTTATTCTTTTTATTTTGTTGATAGTACTAATTTTTATCGATGCTTCATCTCCTAAAGGGAGAATTCCACTTGGTGCTGATAAATTAAAATATTTTTCAAAATATTGATAGGCATCATGCACTACAATATACGGTTGATCTTTTAAGCTACTTAACTCTCTTTTGATCTCTTGTGCATTTCTCTCTATCCTTTCTATGGTTTCTTCAGCATTCTTTTTGTAAATCCAAGAATTTACTTTATCAACCTCACCAAGTACTGAGCTAATATGATTAACCATTATTTTTGCATTTTCTGGACTTAGCCAAACATGAAAATCTTTTACATTTTTAGTATGCCTGCAGGTCGATCTTAATGGTAGAAGATCTACTTTTTGTGAGAGCGCAACTAGTGTTTTGCGCCTAATGTTTTTTATAAATGTTTCCAGCTGATCAGAAACATAAAATATAACATCGCTATGCTCTAATTTATTTGCATTTGAAGGTTTTAACATATAATCATGTATTGATACTACATCATCAATTAATAATTCTGGCTCTACAACTCCATATGTGACAGAGGCAACGAGAGAATGTATTGGTTTTATCGTTGCAATAATTTTAGGAGGGTGAGAATTAGCATTTGATTGTATTAAAACAAGTAATAAAAAGAGAAAGACATGTTTCATAACAGCTTAAGTAGTATAGATAGCTCAATTTGTGTAGATGATTATATTCTAATTGTAAAGGGTCTATCTTTTGCATATAGAAACAAACAAGTAATAAGAAATATTGATATGTTAGTCAAGAGAGGTGAGATCTTTACCATACTTGGCCCTAATGGAGGTGGTAAAACTTCTCTAGTGCGGATACTAGTAGGAATACATAAAAATTATACTGGTAGCATTGAGTATATGGACAATATTGTAGTTAGTTACCTCCCACAGAGTTTTGTAATTAACAACCTAATGCCAATGACAGCTGAATATTTTCTGCTACATAGTCTGCTAAGAAGAAAAGTGGGTATTGATGATATCATTAAGGATGTCAATATTGAAAATATATTAGATCAGCAGTTATCAGAACTTTCTGCAGGGCAAATGCAGCTTGTGCTACTAGCACGTTGTTTGATGTCCAGTCCTGATTTGATAATTCTAGATGAGCCTGTTAGCTTTATGGACATTAATGCGAAAGTAAAGTTTTATGATTTAATTTCTAAATTGGTTAAAAAAAGATCAATATCCATCATCATGACATCTCATGATTTACGTTTTGCTCTACGTTATTCTGATAATGTGATGTGTATAAATTGCTTTGTTTATTGCCAAGGGATACCAAGTGAAGTTGAAAAAGATAGAAATTTTGTTACGGTATTTCGTGGTTATTTTGAAACATGATCAGAAGTATTATTCGTTTTGCAAATATACTGATAGTTCTAATACGCTATAATCTGCTCTTTTATTCATATACGAACAGATCAATCCAAAACACAATTAAAGGTAATAAGATAAAGACCGCTCTGCAAAAACTTGGTCCAATTTTTATCAAATTTGGGCAATCACTCTCTGCACGAGTTGATATCTTAGGTGAAGACATAACAAATAGCCTGCTATCTTTGTGTGACAAACTGCCACCTTTTTCTTATAAAAAAATTGTTCAAATTATTGAAAGTGAATTTAATTGTTCAATTGATAGTCTATTCTTAGATTTTTCCGAAAAACCAGTTGCAGCAGCGTCAATTGCGCAAGTTCATAAAGCTGTAACGAAAGATGGCAAGCTTGTAGCTGTGAAAGTTTTAAGACCCAACATTGAAAAAATATTCTCGCGTGATATAAAAATGCTAATGTGGCTTGCAAATTTGATCCAAAAAGTTAGCAAAAAATCACACCGCTTTAAACCTATGCAACTGGTGCAAACGTTTTCTGAAATCTGTCGTTTAGAGCTGGATTTACGTTTTGAAGCAGCAAATGCCTCAGAGCTTAAAGAAAATATGTGTAGTGATGAGGAAATTTATATTCCTAAAGTGGATTGGAGTAGAACCTCAAGACGTGTTTTAACTTTAGAGTGGATAGATGCAACCCCAATATATGAAATTCACAAATTAAATAACTGCAAACAAGTTGCCGAAAATCTCATAACTTTGTTTTGCAATCAGGTATATAGAGACTGTTTTTTTCATGCGGATATGCATCCTGGCAATTTAATGGTTACTGAAAATAACAAAATCGTCATGGTAGACTTTGGCATAATGGGAAGAATAGATCGTAGTACTTCAATGTATGTTGCAGAAATCATCAAAGGTTTTGTCAAGCGAGATTACAGCCATGTCGCTAAAATCCATTTTCAAGCTGGCTATGTTTCAGAAAAGTATAGTAATTTTATTACAGCTTGCAGAGCAATAGGAGAGCCCATTGTTGGCAGAGAAATAGAAAACATTTCATTCGCCAATTTACTCACACAACTATTTAAAATTACTGCTGACTTTAATATGGATATACAACTTGAGCTCTTATTACTGCAAAAAACTATGATTTTAGTGGAGGGTACATGTCGCAGGTTACATCCAAGTATTAATGTCTGGCAAGTGGTTCAGCTTTGGATAGAGAAACAAGAAAATCAAAGAAATAGATGCATTGAAAAAATGAAAGAATCTTGTTTGATAAAAACTATACAAGAAGTACCACAGCTTATGAAAAAATTAAATAGAATAGCTGATAACATAATTGAACAGCAGAATAGCTCACATGCAAGAAGTAGTAAAACTTATCTGTTTTTGCTGCTTATAATTATAGCTTTTATTATTTTGCGTCTGGGATTTTTTATATATTGAAAAATAAGTAAATTTTTAATATAAAATTTAAGCTATGTTAAATTTACATTTGTCCAATTGATTAAACCAAAGAAAAAATTAGGCCAAAACTTCATCTTATCAAGCGATATTACAGATAAAATAGCTGCGCTTGCTGGTGATTTAAGTGAGTTTAATGTAATTGAGGTCGGTCCTGGATTTGGCTCTCTTACAAGATCCATACTAGAATGCAACCCCAAGTACCTTTTATCTATAGAAAAAGATGAATCATTAATTTCAAAGCATAACAGCTTAATTGAAAATTATGATGGTAAGTATCAGATTTTAAACGCTGATGCCCTGCATGTTAAAGAGCGGGAGTTAATAGATAAACCAGTTAAGGTTATTGCCAATCTACCTTACAATGTTTCAGTGGTTTTGCTGCTTAAATGGTTAGAAGATATAAATTTCTTTACTAGTTTGACTTTAATGTTTCAGAAAGAAGTAGCTGATCGTATTGTTGCCACTCCTAACTCCAAATCATACGGCAGGCTCTCAATACTTACTCAACTATTTTGTGATGTCAAAAAAGAATTTGATCTAAAACCCGAAGCATTTTTTCCCAAGCCAAAGGTAGATTCTTCTATTGTGACAATAACACCCCTTCCTGCCCCTAGATTCTCAGTTGATATTTGCACTCTTAAAAAAGTAATGAATACTGTGTTTAGCAAAAGGCGAAAAATGCTCAGCAGTAGCTTAAAAGAAATATCTCATAATACAGATGCCCTCTTAAATGCAGCAGAAATCGAAGGCAGTAAGCGCCCAGAAGACCTAAGCATTGAGCAATTTTGTAGACTTGCAAATGCACTTTATAAGCAGTAAGTCACATTGATCTACTATTGCCTTCGTGCTGTCCTGATACTCCTCTTTCTTGTGAGATTTGCTGTGCAAAGCTTTTTTTAGTGTTGTTGTTTATGTCAGATTCATGATTTAGCTTTGTTTCATCTACTTTGGATGTTTTATGTTGGTCTATGAGCTTTTGCACGCTTGGAAGGGGTGGAATAACAAGCGTGTTAGTAGTAGACTTTGTTCTAGGGTATTGAGGAGAAGCGGATTGGTTATTATTTAACCTTATTTCAGGTGCATTATTAACAAGCTTTTGTACATTCTTAGTAAGAGAAATATTAGGTGCTTTTTTGTTCATATTTTTTTCAGTACTGGATTTAGCCTGATTGGCTGATTTTTCCTGTTCAGGTTGTTCTGATTTCTCTTCAAATTCCTTTATCATTTCATATTGAGCATTAAGTAGAAAATTGTCTTTTAATTTTTCTAATATTTCTTTGTGATCCATTCCTTCAATATTAATTCCAGCTTTTTCTAATCCCTTTTCAAACTAATCTTTTAAGAAGGTGTTTGCAAAGTATAGCCATTCCTTTAAAGATCCGAATGAGATAAGATAAAGATTTAGGACCGTACATTTAAGAAAAAAGGCAATTGGATGAAGGAGAAAGTAGGTTGGTCAGAGGTTTAAGATAGAACTTTGTATGAATGGCAGCAAAGACGCAAGGAAACATCAGTCAAAAAAACTTGGAACTGGAATCATAAAATGGTTGCTGAGTTTGCGAAGGTTCTATCGGAAATCTGGGGTAATATTAATTTTCGCACAATACATAGAGCATTAAAGAAAATTGGATTTACACGCAAAAAAAGACCTATGGATATAAAGAAAGAGATGAAATTTAAAGAAATTATAGCAACCTAAAAGTCTGGTATTTTTAGATGAATCTGGCATCAATAATACAGAACTTAGTATCCGTTCAGGGGAGTGGCAAAGAAAGAAATAATTGACAGGATATATTAAAGTAGTAATAACACAAAATGTTGGTGGCAATGTGAGGCTAAATGTTGCAACTGTTAATTAATCTTTATGCAAAAGTTTAGAGCAAAAAATAGCAAAACTTGAGGAAAAATCTTAAAAATAGAGAATGCTGAGCTGAGATTGGTCTAAATTCAAATCAATACCAAGTTCTAAACAAAATAAAAGAAGATATATCAAGAGATAAACCAGAGAACAGTAGGAAGATAAGTTGGGCATAAAAGGTATTAAAATGAAAGCAGATGAGATAATGAAGATAGCAATAGATGTGAGTGTGGTGGAGAAATTGTAATATGTGAGAAGTGCATCAGAATTCCAGAACTATGTAGTGGAATAGACTTCTTGCATAACCTAAGGAAGCAGCTCAAAATTATAAAAAGAGGCAATAATATTGAACCGTAAACCGAAACGCCTTCATCTATTTTGTACCAGACACCACTTAATCTGACAGTGACGAATTAACTGACAGAAGAATTTAAATATACTATCAGAATCCTGATTTAATGTTTTTCTAAAAAGCAATATATCAAGAAAAGTTTGCATTGGCGTTTTATCATAGCAATATTTGTCTGATTGTCTCATTGTAAGAACGCAACCAACATCAATTTGTAGATCTTCTAAAGAACTATATTTCTAAAGATGATTTGCATAGTTTTGTGAAGCATTGGTCTGTGGAGAGTTGGCTTTAGTTCTAGAATGATCGATATGCCTAAATAAAGCTGATAATTTCACGCAATATTCTGTACCTCTATCAGTCAAAATGCGCAATATCAAAGAATGGCTATCATTTAGCAAGAGGTAATTGCTGTCTTATCGACTTAGCAAACGAGCATAAGTATCGATTGCTGGTAAATTCGCCCATTATATTACCCACGTAATAAGTATCCTGAGAACCCAGATAACCTGTGTTTCAATTTTATCATCTTTGTTCTTTCACTTTTTCTAAAGCTGTAATTCTGTTAGCCATCTTGCATGATTTTTGCTTCTAGTGCTTTAAGTCTTTTCTTAAAAGTCTCAACTATCCACCTTCAGATATTATTTTTTTCTCAGCTCATTTTTTATATGCTGGAAACTCTGTTGCGATATTAATCACGGCTCTTTCTATGTCTTCCGAAACTCTGTTTGCAAACTTTCTTACTTATCTCATCTCCATTTTCGTATAACTCCTTGAAGCGATAAAATTTGAATATCCCATACGCTTGTGACACATTTCCTAGTTGTTTTGCTAAAATCCTAGTTTTAGTATTTTTTTTGCATTGTATTCATTTCTCTTATTTTTTGTTATTTTTTTGTTCTAAGTGTCAGTTCAAGTTTTATTTAATACAAGTAGTTGATAACATGTAAATTTTCGATTCTTTAAAAATCCTAAAGTCATGTCGTTTACCGTGAGCAAAATACAATTTTCTTACTTTCTTTTGCTATAACTACTTGTGTCTTTATCGTATGTTTCTTTTTCTTTCCAGAATAAAATCTCTTCTGCTTTTTTTTGGTCTCTCTATGGGAGTTTCTGTTTCGTCTACTACCAGAATCTCATATGCACATCTGACTTTAATAGCTCTTTTTTTCCAGGTAATGCAAAATCTGGGTGCTCTATTATTCCACCCACTTTACTGTTTTATATCTCCCATAGTTTTGTGCAATATGGAAATATGTACGACGCAAATATTCTAGTACCATTAACAAACATGCATTGTTTATTTGGTTTTCCTCCTCTTGTCTTTTTCTTAGCCTCTTCCTCTATTAAAATTTCTATTATTTTTTCGAATGTTTTTCTTTTTACCCCTGTCAATCTTCGAATTCATCAAGTTTACTTATTTGTTCGAATTTCATACCTTCACTAATGTTGCTTTTAATATATTCCTGCTTATTCCTAAGTTATGCAAGAAGTCTAATATCAATTGGAGTTGTAAGAAATGTGGAAAAAGAAAAAGCAGCAAATTGCCTAACATCTGATACTTTTGGTCCTAGAGTTAAATTGCGGCATTGAGTGGAAAAGCGAGAAATTGCAAACATCATGTTTGAATATAAGCGTTGGCAGTGTTTCAAATAGTGAATCGCATCAAAATGTCAAATGAACAAGTAGAGGAAGAAGTAAGCGAAATTCTGCATATTTAGTCACTACAATAAAGGTAAAATGGGATGGTGTTGGATGTTTGCCAGCAATAAGACAAAAATTAGCAGATACAAGAGGAATGAATTTTTTAAAGGTTTTCTGATTACAAGAACCTGCTGATAGATATGCAGTTTATAATTATTACAGTAATGAGAAAAGACAAATTTGTTGTTATTAAGGAATTTCGAAAGAACAGTTGGCATGATGAATTGGATGTTGTTTAAAGGATTGGGTTTTAACTATTAAAAAATGAAATTGATGTTTCAAAATTGAGCGAAAGAATTGCGAAACAGTATTGCTTGACAAAGATATCTTACATACTTGAAGCGAAAGGAGCTTCACGAGCGGTCAGGGGTATTATAAAATCCGAGCCAATGATGTGGACATTTTTAGATGATCCAGAAAATATTCCATTAACATGTTGAACGGCAGATACGACATTACGTTATCTACCGTAAGAATTTCTATTTTACACAATCAGAGCGAGGTAACAAGTTTCTTGAGCGAATAATTTCGTTGTACCTGACTTGGAGACAAAAGGGACTAAATCCTTTTTACAATCTTTTTGCTATTGTTTCTTAAACCACTCCCTTGAACGGATACCTAAAAACCCATCTACTGCAGGTTTGGGGGTTAGCTCTGGATTTTCTTTAAACTTATCCCATCCATAACCAGCCACGGCCATAATTCCATCAACTTTGAGCATCTCCCAAGATAATGCCATATCAAGCATATAGTCTTTTGCTAAGTGCGAACCACAAATATAGACAAAATCGAACTTTTGTAGCTTATTTTGTGATACCTCATATGCTAACTTTGGTAACATTTTTCTCGATTCTCCTCTAAGGGGAACAACTTTTTTATTTTTTATGTAGTCTCTTAAATTATAAGAAAATATAGCGAATAAATCTTTCTGTTCTTGTGGTGTGTAATATGATATCGGCCACTCCCACGTATCTATAACATAAGTCTTATTATTTTTTGAGTTACAGTAATTCTGAACAGTATACAGTGTTGATCTACCCTCAAGGGCACCAATCTCAAGGCATTGAGAATTCTCATTACCTTCAAAAAAAGCTTTAGAGATTGTCCGGAAACTAGAATAAGGTATAATCTAAGAAATGAAAAAGTAGGTAAGAAATGAGAAAAAAGTATCCAACAGATCTAAGTGAAAGGGGGTGGGCACAAATAGAGAAGCACTTCAGAGTATCATACAAGAAAGGAGGAAAAAATATAGTAAAAGATAGAGGGAATTTTCTATGTATTGCGTACAGGATGCCAATGGCGGGAATGATTTTCCGCTATGGTATATGAGCAGTTTAAGTAATGGAAGAAGTAGGGAATTTTTGAAAATATGAAATTACAAAATATAGTAGACGAAAAATAGGAAGAAATGAGCAACCAAGCGCTTGTATAATAGACAGTCAATCTGTGAAAACTACAGAAAAAGAAGGTTATGATGGGAGTAAAAAAGTAAAGGGTAGGAAATAATTACAGACACTCAGGGTTTTGTAATTGGTTGTTATGTTGGAGCTGCTAATGAAAATGACAGAAATGGAGTAAAGATAGCGTTAGGTAAATTGAGAAAAAAATATACTAAAGTTAAGAAAATGTGGGCTGATATGGGATATCAAGGAGGAAATATGCTTGAGTTTACTAGTTTCCGGACAATCTCTAATACCAATATAACTAATATTATATATTCTAATGAACAAGTGACTGTCTAGTTAGAGATTCTAAAAAGCCTATTTGTTATTTGATCGTGCGCTATTTATCGATAAGAATATTAATCTTGTATATAAATTAATAATATTAATTACAATCAGCTATGGTTGATGGTATGAAATGATGCTAGTAAAGCAAATTTTAAAACCCATAGTGTATTATATTAAAGTTAAGACAAAGGTAAAGGTATCAAACCACCTACCTAATTACACACCTAGGACAAGCTATAAGCCGGGTTCTGTTTTTGTGGCTATTCATCTATAATAAGTTTTACAACTTATCTTTAGCGGCCTACCCGGGTAAATATGAGGAAAAACATAAAACTTACCCTTATTTAACCTTGCTCCTGGTGTTGGTTACTTCAGCCACTACATGTTGCCATGAGTGCGGTGTGCTCTTACCACCCCTTTTCACCCTTACCTAAATATAGGCGGTATTTTCTGTAGCCCTATAACTAGAGTTACCTCCGATGGACATTATCCATCACCATTTTTCCTTGGAGCCCGGACTTTCCTCTATTACTCAATCATTGCTGATAAATAACAGCAGCCACACACTTCCCCTAGGCCATTATATTATAGAGATTTATAGAATAAAATCAACTTTATTTAAAAAATGTTTATATTGATATAATTTATATTTAAAAATATAATCTAAATTTAAATTTATTAATAAATACGCCTATACAATCTGTATTACTCTGTGGTGGTGTGGGAAGTAGGTTATGGCCCATCTCTCAACCACCTAAACAATTTTGTAAAGTATTTAGTGATAACACTATGTTGCACAATACCTTGTCTAGACTTCACAAGAGTTATAATCCCCCAATAATTACAGCAAATATTACGTATGAATCTCTAATAATTAAGGAATTAGACTCTGTTTGTCTGCAAAAACCAACAGTAATATTAGAACCTGCCCAAATTGGAACGGCTGCATCTATATTGGTTGCTATAGCAGATTGTTGTGATGACATTATTATTGTAGTGCTACCTACAGATCATTATATAGAGAATAAAGTAGATTTTCAAAAATGCTTAGAGCAAGCAATTACAATAGCAAAAAGTAATGATGCTGTAGTAATTATCGGCAAAAAACCCAATTATCCTAGTTCTGAGTTTGGTTATATCAAGGCTGTCTATAATGACATTATAAGTTGCTACAGCGTAAATGAATTTATTGAAAAACCTTTAAATATTCCTTCTGAGGAATGTTTTTGGAACTTAGGTATTTTTATATTTAAAGCAAAGTATTATTTTAGCGAAATTGCAAAACTTGCGCCCAATGTTTATAAAACATGTATAAAAAGTAGGCAAAACTCAACAACACAGAATAATCTAGTGTATTTAAAAGAAGAAGATTTTATGCAAATCCATCCTGTTTCCTTTGATTATATGATAATGCAGAAGACAAAGAAAGCTTTAATGATAGAAGCTACTTTTGACTGGGTAGATGTTGGGACTTGGAATGGTATATTGTCAATTGTAGAAAGACTAATTAAAAATCATTTTAGCAGTTCAGTGCTTTATTATATGAAAGATATAATATCAGATAATATTAAAATAAAAGAAAAAGTAGTAAAGCTATGGGGGTTTTATAGTGTAATTGCAAGCAGGGAAAAATTTTTAATAAAATATCTTTATATTAATCCTGCAAGTGCTACTTCAATGCAGCTACATAGACATAGAGATGAGTACTATGTAATACTATCTGGCACTGCATGTATTACACTAAACGCTAAGATATACACTACAAATCAAAGTGCAGTAATTGATGTTCCTAGGATGAGTATACATAGAATAGAAAATAAAAGTAATGACAATGCTCTACAAATTATAGAGATACAAATAGGCGACTATATCTCCGAAAATGATATAATAAGACTATTTGACAACTATGGTAGAGTTTAAAACTCATACTTTTAAAAATAATTGCTTTTATGGTTAAGTTATCATATAATTAACTTAATTTTTAAGAGAAATTAACATGGTTTTGTACATTGGCGGTAAATCTTATAGCAATGAAAGTGATCTATTGGGTGCTGTAAAAAATCTCCCTTCCCCACTTCTTGATGTAGTAACTGATTTTGATGATAAAATTTACACTATGCGCCAGGATGAAGATAGACCTGATTTTTTAATCAGCAACCAACAAAATGGTGATTTTAAAAATATTAAAGGAAAAAGTGATCATATTTTTTCAAGAGAAAATAGAATTAGTGATAAAGAAGCCTATCGCATAAATCAAGGTAATGTTGGTTTTATAAGTAATGGTAAAATTGGTACAAACGATGTTTATGATTGTGTTGCATTAATTATTCAAGATAAGAAAAGTAAAAAAACAGCTTTAGCTCATATAACTACATCAACAAATCAAAAGTTTTTACCAAATATCTTATCTTATATGCCAGTAGGTGAAAAGGAAGTGATTATGGTTGGTGGTCAATATATGAGTGGGAAATACAATGTAAGATATATACTGAGTGTTTTAGCAAAATATCAATATGATATATCAATTGATAAGTCTTATGTTTGTGATAGCAGGTATGTTCATGATAAATCATGGAATTTTTGTGAAGCTTGTTATATCTTAAACACAAGATGTGGTAACGTTACTGTTGACACTTCAAATTTAGAAATTAGTTGTAACTTTCCAGCACGGAGTTTACCTAAAATTGAAGGGGTTCCATATTCTTTTTCTGATGATTTAGATAGATTACCTAACTTAAATAGCTGTGACGATGTAAAACAATATAATGATGATATGGATAATATAAGTTGTTCCATACCTAATTCAAAATTACAAAATACAAAACCTACTAATTTGGAAGTTAATACTCCAAAAATTTTATAATTATAATATTTGTTATTTTATTTATCAAATATTTTATAAATTAAAGTATAAATTTATACAGATCAGGTTGATTAGAGATTGTATCAAGTTTTTTCCTTACATATTGACAATCTATAGTAAGTTTCTCGCCATTTTTTTCAGATGCAGAAAAACTTATTTCCTCTACAAGCTTTTCCATAACAGTGTGAAGTCTTCTTGCACCTATATTTTCCACTTTAGTATTTACATCATAGGCAACCTCAGCTATAGTTTCAATGCCATCATCAGTAAAATTAAGCTCTACTCCTTCTGTTTTCATAAGTGCAACATATTGTTTAATTAAACTTGATTCTGGTTCTTTTAGAACTCTAATTAAATCCTTTTGACTTAAAGGTTTAAGCTCTACCCTAATAGGTAACCTACCTTGCAGTTCAGGTAAAAGATCTGAAGGTTTAGATAAATGAAATGCACCAGACGCAATAAATAGTATATGGTCTGTTTTTATTGTACCATACTTTGTAGATACAGTAGTACCTTCAAGTAAAGGCAAAAGATCACGTTGTACTCCTTCTCTATTTACCTCTCCTCTCACCTCTGTACGTGCTGCAATCTTATCAACTTCATCTAAAAATACTATACCATCATTACTTACAAGTTTTATAGCTTCTTTTATTACGTTGTCCTCATCTATTAATCTTTCACTTTCTTCATTTACAAGTATTTCACGTGCTTCCTTAATCTTTACTTTTATAGTTTTTGATTTTTTACCGCTACCAAACATTTTACCCACAACTTCACTGATATTCATAACACCTAGCTGCCCCCCTGGCATCCCTGGTATATCAAAAGTAGGTACTATATTTTTATTTTCTTTAATGCTTATCGATATTTCCCACTCCTCAAACTCTTTGTTTCTAAGCCTTTTACGGAAGACTTTTCTGCTTTCCTTACTAGCATCTTCACCAACTAACGCATTTAATATTGTTTTTTCACAAGAAGCTTCTGCCTTTTTAATAAAAGCTTTACGAAACTTTTCTTTTACCAAAGTAATTGCTATATCCATCAAATCACGAATAATTGAGTCTACATCACGTCCAACATATCCAATTTCAGTAAATTTTGTTGCCTCTACTTTAATAAATGGAGCTCCTGCAAGCTTTGCTAAGCGACGAGCTATCTCTGTTTTTCCAACACCAGTATGACCTATCATTAAGATATTCTTTGGTATAATTTCGTCACACAGTGGCTGTGGCACCCTACTGCGACGCCAGCGGTTTCTTAAAGCAATAGCAACAGCACGTTTTGCGTCACCTTGCCCTATAATAAACCTATCTAATTCTTGTACTATTTGTCTAGGAGATAAAGAGTATAAGCTCTGTTCTTCATCACTAGCATTATCTTCTCTTAAACTTTCATCTTCTTCAAGATCTTTATTTTCTACAATTTTATCTTTATCACAAAAACCCTTACCTTCTTCAAAATCTTTATTTTTTATTGTATCTGTTTTATTTTCTTCTTGTTGCATTTGAATAAGCATATTTTTATAAAAATAATTTCAAGTATTATATAATAAGTGAGAAAATTTAATTTTAAAAGATATATCATCCCTATTTTCCTTCTAATTCCTCAATAATAACGTTGTTGTTAGTATAAACACAAATATCTGCAGCTATCTTCATTGCTTTCTCTGCTATATCTTTTAGTGCCATACCTTCAATACCAATTAACGCTCTCGCAGCAGCTAAAGCAAAATTACCACCAGAACCTATAGCAGCAATACCATCTTCTGGTTCAAGAACATCACCAGTACCTGTAACTACAAGTGATATAGACTTATCCACAACAATCATCATGGCTTCAAGTCTTCTTAGATATTTATCTGTTCTCCAATCTTTGGCCAGCTCAACACAAGCTCTCATTAACTGTCCTGGATGCTTATCAAGTTTAGATTCTAACCTTTCAAAAAGAGTAAAAGCATCTGCAGTTGCACCAGCAAATCCAGTTATTACTGAACCGTTTGCACAGCTTCTAACTTTTCTAGCTTTTGCTTTCATGACAGTATGACCAAGTGATACCTGCCCATCACCAGCTATAACTACATGTTTTCCTCTCCTTACCGATAGGATCGTTGTACCATATATTTTATTATAATCGTGATTCATTCACTTCCTAAGCAAAAACAATTTTACTATATAGAAATTTTTATGAAAATCCATATTAATAATTTAAATAATTATGTTTTAACTCTTTTGAGATAGTATTATAGTCTATTTTTTCAAAAAAAGGTCTGCAATTGATGCAAAATATTATCGATCTGATTTATTCTTTGATCAAAAAAAAAGAATCTACTATAAACAACTGGTTTGAGGAAAGTTTTAAAAATTTTAAACCTCCATTTTACAGCTCTATAGATCTTAGAAATTCTGGTTATAAGATTGCACCGGTAGATGCAAATCTATTTCCAGCAGGGTATAATAATTTAAGCGAGAAGTCACAGATTTTTACTTCTGAATTTGTGCAAAAATACTTATTAAAGTATAAAAAAGTTTTGATTTTACCTGAAAATCATACGCGTAATGTTAAATATATAGCCAATTTAGTTGCTATTAAAAATATTTTTAAACTTGCTGGAATTGAAACGTACGTACATCACGAAAATGTAGATTTAAGCTTTTCAGCTCTCAAAAAAGATGACAATCTACTTATAACAGAAGCAGGTTTCACACCAGATTTGATTATAATCAATAACGATATGACAAAGGGCATTCCAGATATTTTAGAAAATGTAACACAAGATATAATACCTTCACCTTTACTTGGGTGGCATAACAGAAGTAAATCAAGATATTTTGAAATTTACAAAAAAATCGTTTCGGAGTTTTGTAGTGAATTTGAATTAGATGAATGGCTAATATCCTCTTACACAACTGGCTGCAAGAATATTGACTTTGCTACAAATCAAGGACTAGAAGCGGTAGCTGCAGCAGTGGATGATATAATAATTAAAATAAAAGATAAATTTGAGATTTATAATATAAAAGAGCAACCATATGTGTTGATGAAAGCTGATAAGGGAACCTATGGCATGGGTATTATGACAGTAACTAGTGCAGAAGACATATTACGAATTAACAAAAAAAATAGGAACAAGATGAATAAAATAAAAGATGGTGTTAAAGTTGACAGCGTGATAGTACAGGAAGGAATACCAACCTTTGACCGCTTTCATGAAAGTGCAGCAGAACCCTTGATATATTATGTAGGGGATTGTCCAGCATGTTATTTATTTCGTTATAATAGCAATAAAGATAAATATTCCAACTTAAATTCCTCAGGCTGTGATTTTATTGATATTAGCTCTACCATGGAAAAAAAGACTCTACTGGTTTGGAATTTAGTTAGTAAGTTAGCAGTATTGGCTGCAGCAAAAGAATCACACTTGCTTAACCAATTTTAGTATTTTTACATATAAAAATTTACTATTTACTTTAAAACATATGTATGAGTAAGAAACATAGTAAAAAATTTATAACCGAAAAATTTAGATATAATTAACGCTATAAGCTTTACTTCTGAAGTTATAAAAATAGCATCAGAAGTAAAACCTATAAAATATAATAACTTAAGCTCTAAAAAATGTAGTAAGAACCTAAAGAGCCTACATTAATATACATTCTTCTTCGTCATTTTTACCCTTACTCTGTTTTTTTTGATTACTATAACTACACTTATCTAAGCTAGAGTTAGGTTTACCATAAGCATTATCAGTTGCTTCCCACTCCCTAAAACCTCCATACTTTTCTTTAGGTTTAAAAAATTCAACACTTTCTAGTAGAGTTTTATTACCATACGTATCATAACTAGGATCTGCCCCTTTCTGCCGACAATAATCGACAACCAGACTGTCACCTTTAGCAACAGCAGCACATAGTAACTCATTAAACACTGCATGTCGATCTTCTTTTACACGATCTGCAAACGAATTTACGTGTCCTCGTGCACTCAACATATTACCCCCATTAGTTCCATAAACTCCTTCAGATACCCTTTCATAGGTATTACTAAACTCTTTTTCTGACCATTCCTTTGATTTGCTACCTTGATTACTATTCATCATTCCCCCCCTTATATTATTCTATAATTAATATACTGTAATAAAGAGTATTTGAAAAGCCCAAATGTTACTATAGTAATCTAAATACTTGTGAATTATACAGTTTTTACAAAATTTTCTCCTCTATGGCTACATCAACGAATACATTTCTGCACCACTTGTTACACAAAGATTGGAACAAACAAATAAAAACTCGTATATTAAAATGATATTTTAGCTTTAGAAATTTTTATTTAAAATTATATATGGCCAGCATTGTTAGATATGAAAAGTTTTTACCAAAAATAGGAGAAGGGACCTTTATTGCTAAGGGGGTGTATATTGTTGGTAAAGTAGAAATAGGTAAAAACGTAAGTGTTTGGTATAATTCTGTTCTTAGAGGCGATGTGGGATCGATTTATATTGGTGACGGCAGTAATGTTCAAGATGGTACCATAATTCATGTAGATAGAGTAGGAGGCGATACTAAGGTTGGCAGTATGGTTACAATTGGTCATGGCTGTATTCTTCATGCTTGTACTGTTTGTGATAGAGTGCTAATTGGTATGGGGTCAATTATTATGAATAATGCTACTATTGAATCAAATAGCATAATAGCAGCTGGTTCACTAGTTACAGAAGGAAAAATAGTAAAGAGTGGAGAAGTTTGGGCTGGCCGTCCAGCAAAGCTACTGCGCAAAATTTTGCAGGAGGAGATAGAAAATATTAATATTTCTGCAGCAAATTATATAGAATTAAGTAAACAATATATGGAGAATGATGGATAAATTGTATGTTATACTTTCAGAGTTACAAACATGGATGATCAACGGTTTGTACTTATTTAGTGCTTTTATAAAAGAACTGTGGGATTCTTTTATTGGGTCTTTTTTTAATTAATTATGATCATTCAAGATTGTAATGTAAGTGGTAAGATTGTCTTGCTCAGGGTTGATTTTAACTTACCTATCGTTGGTAGTACTATTCAAGATTTAACCCGTGTGCTAAGAGTGATTCCTACAATTAATTACTTGGCAAGTTCAAATGCCAAGACAGTTATAATATCCCATCTTGGGCACCCCAAGGACAGAGATGACAGTCTTTCACTACAGCAAGTGATTGAACCTTTATCTGAGCTACTGAACAGGCAAGTTAGTTTTGTTGATGACTGTATAGGCGATAAAGTAAATACGGCAATAAAGTTAATGATGCCAGGAGATGTGATATTGCTTGAAAATCTGAGATTTTATCCTGAGGAAGAGTTGAATGATGTAGATTTTGCGAAAAAGTTGTCATCAGTAGCCGATATATATATTAATGATGCTTTTTCTTGCTCTCATCGTAATCATGCTTCTATTGCCCAAGTGACAAAATTTTTACCTGCATATGCTGGCTTTTGCTTACAGGACGAAGTGAATCATTTGGAAGAAATAATATCTTGTAAATACAAACCTACAGTGGCGATAGTTGGTGGTGCTAAAATATCAACTAAGATAAATCTGCTACTCAGTTTAGCGAAAAAAGTAGAGTTTTTGATTCTTGGTGGAGCAATTGCTAATAATTTTCTATTAATTCAAAGCTTTAATATAGGAAAATCTTTGTATGAAAAAGACGCAGAGAATATCTCTCTTGAAGTAATAAAAGTAGCAGCGCAAAATAACTGCAAAATAATTTTACCTCAAGATATTTTAGTTGCAAAAGATGTAAATTACAAACTTGGGCTCATTAGAGGTGATTTGAGTTTTATTTTAGATAATGATGTAATACTTGACATAGGTCCTAAAACTTTAGACGAGATAAGGCAAATACTACTCAGCTGCGAAGCAGTTTTGTGGAATGGTCCTTTAGGTGCTTTTGAATATCCAGCTTTTTCTAACGGCACTTTTCAGGTAGCAAGAGAAATTGCTAGCTTAACAAAGACAAAAGAAATAAAAAGCATAGTAGGCGGTGGCGACAGTTTATCGGCAATACACGCTGCTGGAATTAATATAGAGGATTTTACTTATGTATCTACCGGTGGTGGAGCATTTTTGCAATATATAAGTGGCAATGAAATGCCTGGTTTAAGTGTTTTATAATTTTATTTATTTATGAAAATAAAATTTAAACATTTTTTCGAGCATCAGTATTTCTTATCAGGTTCTCTATACAGAGTTGCTGTAAGCTAGGCATTGGTGATTTTTCATCTTCTTTGTAAGATAATACTCCTTTTAGTAGATAATCAAGATTGCATTTTTGTTGAAACTTAGCTTGAATTACTGGTTCTATTTTATGCTTAAAGCAGTTCAAAACAGAGTCTTTTATGTGCTTTTCATCAAAAACATCTTCAATTTTGATAAATTTAGTTTCATATAAAGCTAATATTATACTCAAGCATTGTTTTATCTTGCTTCTATTGTCAGGTTCTATTGCTGTTATATTTAGTGTGAATTCTAGAATATTACGCACATAATTATTTTGAGAATAGATATTTATTATATAATCTACATCGCAGCTATTTTGTGAAACAATTTTTAGTAATTCAACATCATTTTTTATTTTATTGAATATATTATCATTAATACCGAATATTCTTTCAACAGCGAAACAATCGTACCCTTGAATTCTTAGAATACGTCTAATATTATCATGCTTTGTTTTTCTACTACTTTTTTCTGTACTGGAAATTTCGTCGTTATAATTTGGTAGATAGTTGTTATATTGTAAGGCTGTGGTAAGGTCGTAATTGTTAGTACTCTCTGCTTGACTTGTTAAGTTATTTTCTAAGATCTGTAATATGTTTTCTTGTTCTAATTCTACACTTTGTTCCTGAACAAAAGTAGTTTTACTTTCTATATCAACTTCTATCTTTTGTGATACATTGCTTTTAAATAACTTTCTTATATACCAATATATGTTTTTTAATGCTTTTTGTAATAGTTTCGCACAATTAACTAATATTCTTTTGAAAGCTTTTAGCATGTTATTCCCCCTTTAACGTCATATTATACTAATATCATTAAATAGATACTAACTGGGTCAATAATTTTATTTAAAATGCTATTTTAGTAATAAATTGATCTATATCTAGTCAATAAAGTAAAAGTATGTTACCTTCTAATAGGTTTTGAAATTAACATGAGAATAGAAATTTCAAATAAGCATTGGTTTGCAGATGTTTATCTGATAAATTCAATTGATGCTGTATTTTGTGGGAAAATCTGCAAAATGCTAGCACATCCAGTATTAGGGCAATATCGTTATTATCAACTTGATACTTATGATATTTTGCCACTTCAGTATCAATTCATTGATTCAGAAGCAGATTGGGCATTAGAAATTTCATTTTTACCTGGAGTTACTGACAATTTAGGAAACACAGCAAAGCAAATCATATGTGAGCATATTAGTATCCAAAATGAGGCACTGAGTGTCAAAAGCGCTAAACTTATCTTAGGGGAAGGAAGTTTACCAAGCATAGATCAAATAAAAAAGCAATTTAACCCTTTAATTCAAAGTTGCAGGTTAATTCAAAGATTTGATAATTCTTACACATTACAAAACTATTATAATGGTTCTTTTACTACTGAAGGAAACATTTCTTTTACTAAAGAGAGTATTACTAACTCTGTTCAATACATAAATTTAGAAGTTTCAGATGATGAGCTTGAAATGATAGGCAAAAGTGGGAACTTAGGCTTGTCATTGCCAGCAATGAAAGCAATTCAAGCTTATTTTCGTATTTTAAAACGCAATCCTTCTGATATAGAGCTGGAGACATTAGCGCAAACATGGTCTGAACATTGCAAACACAACATCTTTTCTGCTCCCATAAATGATATAGAAGATGGACTATATGAGCATTATATCAAACGCGCCACGCTTGAGATAAATTCAAGTATTTGCACTTCTGTTTTTTCTGACAACGCTGGTGGCATAGTTTTTGATGATGATTTTCTCATTGTAGATAAGGTTGAAACTCATAATAGCCCCTCAGCACTTGATCCATTTGGTGGAGCAATGACTGGAATTTTGGGAGTAAATAGAGATATTATTGGTTTTGGCAAAGGAGCAAAGCCAATTATGAATACTTATTATTTTTGCTTTGCTGAGAAAGTTCCAGAAAAGCTTTATAGGAATAAAGAGTGCACCAATGAGATTTTATCTCCAGAATTTATTATGAACGGTGTCATTGATGGAGTAAATGTTGGTGGCAATTGCTCTGGTATTCCAACCCCTTTAGGCTCTGTGTATTTTGATGATAGATTCTGTGGTAAACCTTTGGTTTTTGTTGGCAGTTTAGGAATCATTCCTCGTAGTATAGGTGAGATGCCATCTCATATTAAAAAACCTAAAAATGGCGATAAAATCGTAATAGTTGGTGGTAGAACCGGCAAGGATGGCATTCATGGTGCAACTTTTTCTTCTGCCGCTTTAACCAGTAGCAGCACTTCTACTGTTGTGCAAATTGGCGATCCTACCACACAAAAAAAACTCTCTTGTGCCATAATTGAAGCCAGAGATTTAAGTTTATATAACGCTATAACAGATAATGGTGCAGGTGGTCTTTCCTCTTCAGTTGGTGAGATGGGAAAGGATGGATTTGAAGTGGATTTAAGTAAAGTACTACTAAAAAACAGCAATATGGCTCCTTGGGAGATATGGATATCAGAATCACAAGAGAGGATGACTTTGGCTGTGCCAGCTACAAAACTTGAGTTGCTAGCGAATATAATGAAAAAGCATAATGTAGAGTTTTGCGTTATAGGAGAATTCACAAACTCTGGTAGAGGAATTATAAAGTGTTCTGAATCTGAGAAAAATCCAATTATGGATATAGATACTGATTTTCTCCACAGTGGTAACCCTAAAATACCTCTAAAAACAAGAATTTGGTCGAAACAGCCTGCAGAAAGCAAAAGAAAACTTGATGGCATTTCCTTAGAAACCCAGCTTCATGAGATGATGGCAAGGCCCAATATATGCAGTAAGGAATTTATAGCCATGCAGTATGATCATGAAGTTCAAGGTTCATCGGTGCTAAAGCCATTACAAGGAATAGGTTGTGTTTGTTCCGAAGCAGTTGTAATACGCCCTATTTTATCATCTAAAAAAGGTGTTGTAAAATCACAAGGATTTGGTTCAAGCTATGGAGAAATTGATACGTATCATATGGCAGCCTGTGCAATTGATACGGCAATACGCAATTACGTGGCAGCTGGTGGCAATATAAATCATCTGGCACTGCTGGATAACTTTTGCTGGTGTGATTCAACAAATCCTGAAAGACTGTGGCAACTAAAGAGAGCAGTTGAGAGTTGTTATGATTATGCTAAAGCTTTTGCTACGCCTTTTATATCAGGAAAGGATAGTATGTTTAATGATTTTAAAGGATATAATAAAGATGGAAAAGAAGTTACCATTTCTGCACCACCTTCACTACTTATATCTGCAGTTGGCGTAATAGAAGATATAGAAAATTCTATATCACTTGATGTTAAATTTCCAGGTGATTTAATATATGTTCTTGGCACGACATACGATGAGCTTGGTAGATCTGAATATCAAATGTACAGCGGCATTGGCAGCAATAATGTACCAAAAGTTTCAGCCCAAAGCGCAAAAGAATTATATGATACTTATGGAAAAGCAGTAGCAGAAAAACTAATTGCTTCGGCAATTGCACCAAATTTAGGTGGACTAATTGTTGCCTTGATAAAATCATTAATTGCTGGACAGCTTGGGGCACAAATAGATTTATCTAAAGTCATTTTAGGGCAAATAGAAGATAGAAATATAGTAAATGAAGTAGTAATGTTTTCTGAGTCACAAAGCCGAGTACTTGTGACAGTTGCGCCTGATAACCAAAAGAAATTTGAGCAATTATTTTCTAATATTCCTTATTCTAATATTGGTATAGTTACTGAAAAAAAATTACTTGATATAAATAATACAACAACTATAGATCTAGCTATTTTAGAGAAAAGTTATAAAGAATTTAGTTATATGCGCATGCAATTACCTCAGAACATATCTTGAAAGTAATTAAGTAGCCAATTTACGTAACATAATATATTAAAGAAGATATTGGTTTTAGAAGTGGTAGAAGAATGTTCATAATCCTTACTCATGCGTCTAAAATTCGAAAGCCAGGGGAGTATTCAACAAACTGTGTCAAAAACTCAACTGAATTTTTAATCTATTAGGAAAGAAAATATTAAGTTGAGAGATGGTTAAAGCCCAATTTTGCTCTATCTTTTTTATAGCACAGTATAATTGCTTGTACAAGGCATTTGTACTGGTAAATTGGTTTTTTCCTGATTTGCCTGTGCAGTCCCTCTATGGGATTGGTAGTGTAAACTATCCGCCTAACAGGATCTGAGTACTTAAAATAGCCAGTTTCCCAATTATTTTGCCACTACATTCCCATTTTTCTTCCAGCTCAAATTTTTAGCGATTTCTCTATTTGAAGCTTTTCTTCAAATCATTCATCAATTACAACCAGCTAGAGCTGGTGGTAACGCTTATAAAGCAGATTAAAAATTCAGAGATGTTAAATGTTTATTATGAACTTTCAATATATTTCTGTACATCTGTAGAATTTACATTACCAACAGTAACAGCAAATTGCCCAAAGGTGCTGGCCCCAATATCTTTTTCTTAAGTGTTCAAATTCTTGGTTTGATATATTGTATTAACTTGGATAGTGGGCGGCATAGAATATGTAAGTTACAATATCTAGTAATTTGTAACACATGTTTCTCTGATAATCTCTCTACTGCTATTTCACCTGTAAATATCTGTATTTAGTACAAAATACTACATGATACTTTAAATCAAACGTACTGTGTGTTTATAAATAAACTAAAGTAGACCTAATACTGAAATACTAAGGCTGAAGGCGAGCACCTAACTACATAAAATACTATGTTTGTTAATTTATAAATTGATTAAATCCTTCATGAAAATTACTTTTTACATAATGAAATTTATAAATGCTAAGAATAAATATTGAAGCCAAAAATTGGGTTGAATTTGCAGATTTATAATCTGTTACAATATTTCTCAGCTCCTTCAACAGACTTCTTTCGAATTCTGCGGACAATTGTGTCGGTGCTTGAATCCTCATAATACACTCCGATTCTCCGCTCATAAGCTATAGTACTTTCAAAAATAAGTGATAAAGGTATAATGAAATTTTTAGTATATAAAGAGATAGCTTAGATTTACGGGAGAGCTAAAAATCACATTAAAAAAAATTTATCAAGAGATGAAAGATTATATAGAGAATATGGACAAGAGGAGAGAAAATATACGCACTGGTAAGAAACGCGAGAGGATCAGTATGATTGGTGGATGGATTGGGAAAAAGTTCATTGCACCTCTGACCTTTACAGGAGGTTGTGACAAAGAGGTGCTTAATCTGTGGTTAGAACAAATATTATTACCACAATTACAGTGCGATAGTTATGGATAATGCAATAAAACTCCTAAAACAAAGGAACTAATAGAAAAAGCTGATTGTCATTTGCTCTATCTTCCTCCATATTCTCCGGATTTGAACCCCATTGAGCATTGCTCGCATACCATCAAAAGTTACCTCAAATGCATCAACATTTCTTCTTCTTGTTGGTCAAGCTATTATTTAGGTTTATCATTCAGTTTAGAAAAGATATAGTTTACCATTATTACGCCATCTAAAATGTATACTATTTTCCACGGTCTTTGGCTCCACTACCTCTCATTATGTATCTTATGGCATTGTTCTGATATCATATTTTCTTGGTCGTCCTATTGTCCCTTGTAAAATGTATGGCTCTAGCATTTCCCATTCTTTATCACCTATATCGCTTGGATACATTTTCCCTCTCCATCTATACTTACCTCAGTATATTCTCTTCTTCACATCTTTTTAAGACAGGTTCTTATAGTCCTATCTAATAGGTCTCTTAAATCTTCACTTTTCTTTCCACCAAAGCTTTTAACACTTTTTTCTAATTCTACTAATGTTTTATTATTTAACCTTGTCCTATGACTGTTCCACGTGAATGTATTATCTCCCATTGCTATGATACGATTGGATTCCGGATCGGGTCTAGAGTCAAACTCTATTATAAAGTCTAAAATGGTTCCTTTTTTAGAACCATACGAAATTATATCATTGATATGATCACGACCTAAAGCTTGAATAATTTCAAGAGCTCTATCTTTATCATTAGAATCTTCACTTGATGCTGGAATACAAGATATTATGCCAATTAATTCTTGTTGTAATTCTTTTATATTCATAATTACCTCATTAGAATAATATATTACTAAATTAATAATTATCAATATATTTTTAAATATAAAAGTTAATAATTATAACTATTAAGCTATAATCTTATCATTTTGTTGACAGCGTACCAAGAGGTGCTAAACGTACATGTGGATATTTTTATTATGTACCTACATTACCAAACTTATTCAACACATTAAATGCTTGCAGATGGAGCGCTGCATCGTGTACTCTGATGTATTGTATTTCTTTTTGCGCAAGTGCAATTGAAACTGTGAGTGTTTCTATTTCGTAATTATCGCTATGTTTCTCATTCAAAATATGAAACATAGACTTACGCGAGTGACCAACACATATTGGAAGGTTTAGTTCTTTTAATTTATTTATATTATTAATAATATACCAAGATTGCTCAGCATCCTTACCAAAGCCTATACCAGGGTCGATAATTATGTTGTTTTTGGCAATGCCTAAATCACTTAAAACTGCAATGCGCTTTTTAAACCATTCTATTAATTCGTGAGTAGGATCAGCTCCTTTAGGAAGAATATTATTTTTATCTGCAGGTACATCCAGGTTATGCATTAAAAACAGCTTTGTTTTATTTTGAGATATGATATCTGCCATTTTTTTATCATATGTACCACTAACATCATTGATATAGTCAATACCAATATTAATCGCTTTTTCTGCAATTTTTGCTTTATTTGTGTCCACACTCACTTCAATCTTTGCCTTATGAGCCATATCAGTTATTTTCTGTAAAACAGGTTCTAGGCGATTCCATTCCTCCTCTTCACTTATTAGGATTGCTCCAGGTCTTGTTGACTCAGCACCGATATCGATTATATTTACGCCATTATCTATTAAATACCCAGCATATTTTAAAGCAGCGTTCTGACTTAAAAATTTTCCTCCATCTGAAAATGAATCTGGTGTAATGTTTAAAATGCCCATTATTTTTGTAATCATCTTACAGTTATCGATAGGTATGATTGACTATAGCTAAATATAATTTAGTATAAAATCTAAATTAGTAAAAAGCATTGATATTAAATTTTTCTTAGACACTATAAATAAAATTATAATGTAGCTTATGGCAATTTTATTGTATTTTTTAGAGATTCTCTATGTCTGATAATTCTATTTATATTCCAAGTGAAATAAGAAAGCATATTCAGAAGCTTTATTGTGTTAATGAGAAGAGCCATATTCGTTACCTTGTTGAAAGCATCGATATTAACAACGAATCAAAAATTAGAATTTATAACGTTGCAAAACAGATAATTGAAAAAATCAAAGATAGTAAGTTGAATATTATTGACGCATTTATACAAAAACATTCACTTACGAGTGATGAAGGTATAGCATTGATGTGTCTTGCTGAGTCACTGCTTCGTATACCAGATAATTGTACAATAGATGAACTCATTAAGGACAAAATTGCAAATTGTCAATGGAATAAACGTGCAAAAAGATCTTCTTCTTTATTTGTAAACGCTTCAACTTGGGCTCTTGCTACAGGAAAAAGTATACTTACTCAAGATGTTGAAGATTCAAAGTGGTATAATATAGTTAATAATCTCATTAAAAGGTTTGGTGAACCTATTATTCGTGGAGCTGTCACTCAATTTGTGTCAATGCTTGGTAAACATTTTATTGCAGGAGAAACAATAGAAGAAGCTTTGGATATAGGGTCTAATGAGAATAAAGATCTGTATTCTTACGACATGTTAGGTGAAGCTGCGTATACTGCTGAGAGTGCAAATGATTATTTTAATTCGTATATGCATGCAATAAAGGTTATAGGTAGCGCTGCAAATGCAAAAGGACCTTTTAAATCAGACGGCATATCGATAAAATTATCTGCTCTGCATCCACGTTATGAATTTACCCAACTTGATCGTATTAAGAGCGAGATGATACCTAAAATTTTAGAACTTTGTTGTGCTGCAAAGGAATATGATATTTCTTTATGTATAGATGCAGAAGAGGCAAGAAGACTTGAAGCCTCACTAATTATTTTTGAGGCTTTACGCTTAGATGGATCGCTCAATGGATGGGAAGGCCTTGGTTTTGCAGTGCAGGCTTACCAAAAGCGTGCCTTATCAGTGCTAGATTTTATTGAAGATGTTGCTATTAGATCTAAACACAAAGTGATGGTAAGGCTTGTAAAAGGTGCATACTGGGATTTTGAGATAAAAAATGCACAAGAGCTCGGGCTTAATGATTACTCAGTCTTTACTAGAAAAGCATATACAGATGTTTCATACCTTGCATGTGCGCAAAAGCTTTTAGGCAAAGGAAACAGTTTTTATCCCTGTTTTGCTACTCATAATACTCATACACTTTCTGCTATTATTGAGCTTGCTGATAAAGACCATTCAGGTTTTGAGTTTCAGCGTCTTTATGGGATGGGAAAGAATTTATATGACTACATAACATCAGAACTAGCCAGTAACATAAATTGCCGTATTTACGCTCCAATTGGTAGCCATGATAATCTGTTATGTTACTTAATTAGGTGTTTGCTTGAAAATGGAGCGAGTAGCTCTTTTATTAATCAAATAAATAACCCAGAGATTGACGTCGAGGAACTGATTGCAGATCCGATAGATAAAGCAAAAAGTTTTGATTACAATCCTCATCCAAGTATTCCTTTACCTAAAAATATCATTCCAAAAAGAAAGAATTCCTCTGGTATAGATATAAACGATTCTATATCTATGTTGAAAATAGAAGAAGGTATAAAAAGCTTTGCAAACACGGAGTGGCAAGTAGGACCAATAGTAAATGGTCAATTTTCTGACTCAAGCAATGCACAGGTTATAAACCCAGCAAGATTAGAACATGTTGTTGGGTATGTATCAGATACAAATAAAAAACAAGCCTTGGAAGCTTTAGATATAACATATCATGCATGGCCTGATTGGAAGAATACTAAAGTACAAACTCGTGCAGAATGCTTAGAAAAAGCAGCTGATTCGATAGAAAATGAAAATATGTTAAAATTAATCTACTTACTTATAGTAGAAGCCGGTAAAACTGTACGTGATGCAATTGCAGAAGTTAGAGAAGCAATAGATTTTTTACGTTACTATGCAGCTGTTGCAAAGAATGATTTAAGTGAACCAAAAGTGCTTCCAGGCATTGCCGGTGAAGATAACTTTATTTTATTTGAAGGAAGGGGAGTTTTTTTATGCATATCTCCTTGGAATTTTCCACTTGCTATATTTATTGGACAAGTTGCTGCTGCACTTGTAGCTGGCAATACTGTTTTAGCAAAACCAGCAGAACAGACGCCTATTATTGCTTATGAAGCAATCAAGATACTTCTTAGTGCTGGAATACCAGAAAATGTACTCAGCTTACTTCCAGGAGATAGTGAATTTTTAGGAAAGACTTTAATACCTAACAAGAAAATTGCTGGTGTTGCTTTTACTGGTTCAACGCAAACTGCATTATTAATTAATAAAATGCTAGCTGAAAGAGATGGCCCTATAGCTCCACTAATTGCTGAAACTGGTGGGCTTAATACCATGATAGTAGATAGCTCAGCTCTTTTGGAACAAGTGACAGCAGATGCTTTGCTCTCTGCTTTTGGTAGCAGTGGTCAGCGCTGTTCTTCACTGAGGGTCTTATTTATTCAAAATGATATAGCGGATAAACAAATAAAAATGATATGCGGCGCTATGGAAGAACTAAGAGTTGGAGATCCAATGTTATTTAGTACTGATATTGGGCCAATTATTGATAAAAATTCGCTTGAGATGTTATATGGGCATACAAAGAAAATGCCAAAAATAGGAAAGCTTCTTTGTAAAACATCACATCATTGTGATAATGGTTACTTTTTTCCTCCTCATGCTTATGAGATAGAAGATATTTCACAGTTAAAACAAGAAGTTTTTGGACCAATTTTGCACATAATACGTTATGAAAAATCACATCTTGATAAGGTGATTGATGCTATAAATAGCACTGGGTATGGCCTGACATTTGCCCTGCAGAGCCGCGTGCAAAACAATATTGATTATATTAGCAGTAAAATATCTGCAGGTAACATCTATATTAATAGAAATCAAATAGGTGCAATAGTTGAGATGCAGCCATTTGGTGGAAGGGGTTTGTCAGGTACTGGCCCTAAAGCTGGTGGACCATATTATTTACACCGTTTTTCTGTGGAAAAAGTAATAAGCGTGAATTCTACTGCTATGGGTGGCAATTCTGCTCTGTTATGCTTAGAACCTTAATTGCATATTGTCTTATTTTTAATAGATCTAATGATTTTATATAAAATTGTAGAGAGTTGGTATGAATGGCTAAGACTGGAAAGAAATCTTGCGCAAAATACTCTTGAGGCTTATAGAAGAGATTTAAACCATTTGATGTCATTCTTAAACTCAAGTATGGGAGAAGTAGTAACACTTAAGACTCTGAAAGATTTGAGTTTGCGTAACATAAGGGGGTGGCTTAGCTTCCGTCATAAAAACAACATAAGTGCTAAATCTAATGCTAGAGCCTTATCAGCAGTGCGCAATTTCTTTAGATATATCAGTAATTATTACGACATAGATAATCAAACCATATATTCTATATCAAAGCCGATTCTAAGAAGAACTTTGCCTAAAGTGTTATCAAATGACGAGATCAAAACCACTATGGAGGAGATAAAAAAGGAAGATTTTTGGGTTGCGCAGCGTAATATTGCAATTGTTCTTCTGCTTTATGGCTGTGGGCTTAGAATTAGTGAAGCATTAAGTTTAAAGTTAAAGGATGTAGGGAATGATGAGTTAACTATTACCGGCAAAGGAGGCAAAGAAAGAAGGGTATTTATGCTTCCCATAGTGAAAAAGCAAATAGAAAAATATATAAAATTTTGTCCTTATCTTAGCTATAAAATACAAGATCAAGATTTATTTCTTGGCGTCAGAGGAAAAAAGTTAAGTAGAACTTATTTTGCCAATTACCTGCAAAAGGTAAGGAAAATAGCTAATTTACCTGAGTTTGTCACTCCACATGCGTTTCGGCATAGTTTTGCAACACATTTGTTTAGAGAAAAAGTTGATATAAGATCAATTCAGCAACTACTTGGCCATGTAAATTTATCAACAACACAGATTTATACTCATTTAAATCATAAAGATGTTATTGATACTTATAAAAATTTCCACCCACAAATGAATAACAAGAAATAAATAAAAAATATAGAAAGATTAATAGTAATTTGCATTTGTTAAATTTGGTTGTTATAATTATTAATATGTAAATTCCTTAAAAGGAGGCTTGGGTGCTTTTTCATGATAAATTTATAAAAGAATCTCTTAGTGAATTTTTACATTCAGGTTACCTATTAGGTACTGATTCAAAAGATATAAAAGAAAAATTTAGCTCTTTTCTTATCAAAGACACCGAAGATACCAAGGAGAATAGAGAAAAGATGTTTTCTCACATTCCAAAAGAGCTTTTTACTGAGTTTACTGACGGAGAAGAAAAATATCTAAAAATTACAAAAGCTGACTTATTACGTTACCAAAAAGAACAGATGGCTAATCCTATTAGGGCTTGGGGTAATGATGATGAATATAGTACAAGGCTTATAACATCTTTGTTATTTGGAGCAACTCCAGGATGGCATGAGTATTGCATAAACTTATATGAGCATGGTCAAGATCGTTATATACATGATCAAAGGGCTGGTGGCGGCAGAGCAAAACAATTTTTAAATTGGATGTATGATGATGAAGGCTATCCAGGGCGTCTTGAAGAGCAAAATGAATATGAAAATCTCATACCTCTTTGTTTTCCTAATCCAGAGTTATTAAGATTGCATTTTAGTTATATTGATGAAGGTGAATATAAAGGTCAGTATGCTTTGACTATTTCAAATAATTGGAAAGATAGTATATTATATAGATTTTTAAAAAAATTAACAGAAGAAGAGAATTCTATAGAATTACCAAAAGGATTTTCAATTGGCGAAGATCAGAAAACAATTTATGCACCTTTTTGCGTCTGGCAAGAAGCAATTACAAAAATTTTAGGAGAACAAAGTTTAGAAAAAGATTTGTCTTTGGAGCAGCAGAAAACTCATGTTATTTCTTTAATAATAGAGTTTATAAAAAGTAAAAATGGAACTCAACAATTAGAGAAGGAAGTTACTGATTTTATTGAGAGTATAAATAATGTAAAAAAAGATAATGCATCAGTAGAAGAAGCAATCAAAGCCCTCTATCAAGTAAGAAAAAACATAGCGGCAAACAAAGAATTTTTTGATAAATTTACAGATGATAAAGGGGTACTACAGGCTGAGCAATATTTCCGTGCTTTAACTGCACACATAGATTCTGAAATTACTTTTTTAGTTACTTTTCAGAGCGTTCTAACAGAAAAAGATTTGGACATTTTCTTAAATCAAACATGCAGAAAAGTTCATAGTGATATAAATGAGCTATTACTTGTACATGATTTTCTGCTTACAGATGATTTAGAGCAGCGTGATATAGTGATTAATTTTACGCGTAAAGAAGTAAAAGAGTTACATAATGATATATTAAAGAATATCCAAGATTATAAAGGTAACGAAGAAAGTAAAAACGAATTGCTACTTAATCAACTTAAATTACATCCATTATTTGAATTTCTTAGTGTAAAAAACACTGACGCTGCAGGTGAATTATGGAAGATAGTTAAAAGTAATGATGTTTTAAATAGCAAGAAGGATACGCTTGATTTTACCCGTAAATTAGAAGCAATAGTCAATGATCCTTCCGATAAAAAAAATAAAGTACACATTGAGCAAAGTAGGTGGCTGGCGTTTAAACAGTGGCTTTATAATGTTTCATACTATGTTCCACTTTTTTCAATCTGGTTGTCTCATGTAAACCCAAGTAAATCACGGACAGGAACAAAATATAAAGGTAAAACTCTAAAGGAAAAATTATATACAAAGAATAGAGTTATTCAGACTTCTGAATTTTCTAAAAATATTAGAGAGGCTTTGAGCTTAAGCACAGATGATAAGGAGTTTGTAGAAAGTAAACATGAAGCAAGTTGGCTAATAAAAGAATTTCGCAAAAAACATAGAATATCAGGAGCAAAAGAGAAAGTACTTACCTATTTAGGTAAAAATAAAATTCTATGGTATACTTTACTTACTATCTTTATCTTATTTACCTCTGCTGCTGCAATTGCTGGTAGGGTTTTGTCATGCTTGGGTATTATGCCGCCAGTAGTGGTAGACAGAATGATAAATTCGCTACGTGGAATATTTGACGGCTTTGTCGTCATGTTTGGGCTTGATACTATTATAGATAGCATATTTATACTTGCTGTTGATCTAGCAGGTCTAATAGTTAGATGTGTTGATTATATCTTACTTTTTGGTCTTGTTTCAAAAACAATTAGGTACCTAACAAAGGGTATAGGTAAAGTAGTTCAGGGAATAAGTAGCGGTTTTAAAGCACTATATGAAACAATCAGAATTTACGGATTAAATGGCAGCTTAATTCTTTTATATGATAAAATAACAAACAGTAAACAGGAAGAAAAATGTGAAATAAAAAAACAAAAAGAAGAAGGATGTGAAGTAAAAGAAAAGATAGAGAAGAAAAAAGATATAATGCTGGGTCAAAAGCATAACATAGATAATATATCATCCTCAATACAAAAGTTATGGCAAGAATCACAGGCAGAAGGTCTCAAGTCAAATAGCGAAAGAATTAAATACGTTTTTAACAACCTCAAATCTCAAATTGAAATAGATTTATTTGGTAGAGATATAAAATTCCCTAAGCTTTCTAAGAACTTCTCAAGCATGTGTGACTTGAATGATAATAAAAGCAATTTCAAATCTACTTTAGATTGGAATTTTATCAAATTTCAGTATGAGTTCCATTATTTGTTAAGCAAATATCCAGAAAAACTTTTAACAGAAATTTCTAAAAGTAATGACAAAACACAGTATGCAAGAAAAGATATTGCAGCAGAAAACTACAGAATGAAAATATATGACCTTATGGTAGCAACTTCTCTTCAAACTAAATTGTTACCAAAAAAACAAGAGGAAGTGAAATTTGATAATGCCAGAAATATTATTAAAGAATGTATAAATAACCAAGCAAAAGAATTTGTTGATCCAGAAACATTAGATAAAAAAATTGCAGCAATAGAATGGGCAAGAAATGCTTTAGAAAACTCTGATATAGATTTTGCTATAAAAAAAGCAGAACCTATTTTTCGAACCACAAAAGCCCATATAAGTGCTGAAGTTGCGCTTCATGATTATAGTGAAAAATTAAAAGAACTCCGTAATTGTGAAAGACAAGTATCAGCAGATGAGCTCAGTGCTTACGAAATGATTTTTACTCGGTATATCGCAGATGCGCACTATATGCTGAGTAGCATCGATCAACTTACTGCTAAAAACCATGAGAGTAACAGCTTACATCAGTTTAGAGCAGCCTTTAGTGATAATTGCGCACTGCTTGCACCTCCATCTCATGGAGCTGAAAATGCCGCTTTAATCCTTGGAATAGACCGTGGCAGGGTTTCACTTGTTTCTCGTGTAAAAGAATATACGGTAGATTTTGTTGAAGAATTTCAAGATCCAAAAGTGTTTGCAGTAGCTTTTGCTGCATATTATATTGCTGTACAAATCCCAGGTTTATTGAACGTCGCTCATACAATTACTGATGTTCCAGAAATTATGCTTGATCATGCAGGGCTGGGTATGGTTTATGATCACTTTCTTGAAACAGACGTAGGAAGAGCATTAATTGAAATGGTATACCAAAGAGGTGAGCTATTAAAGGACGTTTGGGTACTGTTTAACGAATTTAAAGATGGTATAATTGGTGAAAGTGAATTAAAAAAGCGTTGGTCTGAAATTAAGCAAGAAGTTAAGAAAACGAAATCACATTGTGATCATCATGAACATGGTAATGCTAAAGAAAGGCTTGCTTCATTCATTAATGGTCTTGTACATCTTATATTTACAATATTCTGCATTAACCTTATTAGAAATTTATTCCATAAAACAAAAAATGAATATCGTACTTTTTCTTATTACTATCAAAGAGAACAATGTGTAATAGATAATCCTAAACTAGATGAAGCAAAAGGAAATCAAAATATAATAGACAATGACATGTATAATTTTTCGAAGGTTTCAGAATATTTAAGTGATCCAGCATTTGTGCAAAATGCATTTAACACATTGCAAAGTACTCCAGCATGAGCATAAGAAGAATATTAACTTTTTCTGCAGTTATTTTTATAGTAGGAGCTTTAATTTTTACGGGAATATATTAATAAATCATAATCATGAGAAAGTTGTAGCAAAGATTAGTAAGAAAAAGTATTGCTTTCTGAATATAAAGCAGCCTATAAGAATGAACTTAAATACATCAAACAAGTTTTAGATCAACCTCTAACGGAAGAACAAATTTTTAATGTAGAGTACATTGTACTGCAAAGGTTAATAGAAAAAAAACTATTACTTAACTTGGTAGATGAACTTAATCTTAAGATTAGAGCATAAAAAAACATCTTAAAAGTATAAAATACTTCCAAGATGAGCAAGGGAAATTTAATAAGGGTAAAAAGTTTTAAAGTATGCAAATATTACAGAAGATGAGTATATAAATGATCTAAAAAAAACATTACCAATAACTATATTTATGAACTGTCTTTTTGATAATCTAAATCCATCGCATTTACCTTTCGATTGATAAATAGAATGTACCAAAATCGCCATCAACGTAGGATAGCAGATGTAATTAGAATTACTCCATCTGCTGTTAAGCAAATACCATATCCTGAAGAGGATGTACTGCAAGATTTATATGAGAAATATAAATCAAATTTTTACACTCCAGAATATAGAACAATAAAGTATGCACAAGTAGAGTCAAAAGATCTTGAAGGCGATGCTACACTTACCATTGAAGAGGTATTAAGTAAGTATAATATAGATTCACGTGTAAATATAATCGGTCCAATAGATAACAACGAAAGAGATCAAAATGGTAACAAATTTGACAATTTACCAAAAACTGATGCTTTTATCCGAGCAGTATTTTCAATAAATGATGACAAAACACATTTTGTCAGTTTTTCTACTGACCACGATTTTCAAGTTAGTCATTTTCTTGTAACGGTTATTGACATTACTGCTCCAAGACTTAAAGATTTTCAAGAGAGTAAATCCTCACTAATTGAGTTATGGCACAATGAGTTTACTAATAGACAGATGTATGAAATTGCAAGTGATCTGGAGTCTGAATTACAAGCTGAAGCAGATATTTCCAATATAGAAGGTATAGAATTCTCTAAAGAACAGGTATTTAGTCGCTTTGAAATTATAGATGCTGAACGTCTTACTCAACCTAAAGATTTAATTGATGAAGTATTTACTATAAAAGAAGGTAGTTTAACAAAACCAATAAAAGATCAAAATGATGTTCTTATAGGGATGTTAAAGGAAGTACAAAATGCTAATGAGGAAGCTGATGAAGTCACAATAAAGACAATGAAAGATGAGCTTGTACGCGGTAGTGTTGATGCGCTTAAAAAACAATTGATTAGGCATCTGTATGATAAATATAAAGTCAAAATTGATAATTCAAAGATGTCTTGAATTTATAGATCAAATGGCAGTTGCTGGAGAACCAAAATGATTCATACCGAACTTTACAAATAAGAAGATAAAAAAAGCAAAAGGCTTTTTTACGTAACATTATAAATAAACTTACATACAACATCTTCTAATTACTCAATAGAATAAAGGTGGGAATATTCAACAAATTATACGCGTCAAGTTAAGAGATTATGAGCAAATTTAGAGAAGTTAAGGTTTAGATGTACAGTCCCAGAGATTAATGGTATACTATAGCTAACATATGATACAAGTTAGGTTTTGTGATAAAAAGGTATATTAGGTAAAAAAAGGGGGTTAAAGTGCCAAAAGTGAAGATTTGAGAGAACGAGTTTTAAAAGTGGTAGATGAAAGAAAGATGAGCAAGCAAAAGAGATATCGACGATATACCGATGGTGCAAGATGAGAGAGAAATTAGCTTTTAAAAAGGAAATAAATCAAAAATATAGACAATTTTAACAAATTTTTATATAAGAATCAGGATATTACAGTTGACCAAATAATCGAAAAATTTGGTAACATGTGTAAAAGCACAGTATATAATTACTTCAAAAAAGTTGGTTAAACATATAAATTTCTGTATCAGGAAAGAGATGGGGTAAAAATTTTGTATAGCTAAAGTAAAAGAAGAAGATGTGATATTCATAGATGAATTGATGATAACGAATTTTATGCATATGGATGGGCTGCAAAAGGCAAGAGATTGTTTGCTGAAAAATCTGCATTTAAGAAGAAAAGGATCAGTATTATTGAGGCATGAATCAGGGAAGGATTGTAGCGCCAATGATATTTGAAAGTTACTGTAACAGTGAAATTTTTGAGTCGAGAATATTCTTGTTCCAGTATTAAAACCAGGACAAATTTGATAATGCAAAATCCTTAAAAACAAGAAAATTAATTGATGGATGTAGAGCGCTGTTTTTACCTCCATATTCGCCGGGTCTTAGAACATTTTTGATTTGCCATAAAACACGCTGTGAGTAAAACATTACCAACTTTTTGGCCAAACATTAACGTTGCTATCAATTTTGTGTTTCAAGAATTAGGGAAATCTTTCTTGGGTTAGTTATAAAAGCTTGCGGACAGCGTTGTTTTAGACAATATAAGTTTTCATAAAACGTCAAAAGTGAGAAAGAGTCAGTTGGATGTAGAGTTTTGTATTTATCAACTATAATCTGAATCCAATTTTTGGTTTAAGATTAAACACAACATTCGTAAAATATCTCACATAATTTTTTTGATGCTGTTTATTTCTTCCTTAGGTTTGTCTCTACCTTTGTGAATTAAGCTATATCTTACCAATCAAACTTTTTATCTTGTGGTTTTATTTTTAGTATCGCTATTATACCAATTAAAAGACACAAGACCATATAAAATCCAGCAGCTCCAGTAAATTTGATAGTAAACCAAGTACATATGATTGGGGTCAGCCCTTCAAATAGAGCTGATGATATATTACGTGATAAGTTAATACCACTAAATCTGACTTTTGTAGAAAATAGCTCAGAGACAGTTATACTAAGTGGTGAAATGCCAGCTTCTATTACAGAGAGAGCCATAATACTCAATGAAATTATTAAATAGCTATTACAATGATATGCTATAAGTAGCATAGAACAACACATGAGCATTGATACTATGATACATGAAATTGCTACCTTTTCTCTTCCTATTTTATCAGACAATATTCCAAAAATAATTGCAGCTATTTGTATCAATATACTACCTATAATTAAAGTGATTTCATTTACAAATGTAGTAGCATATATATGCATTATTCTTTCTTTTGTAAGGGCACGAAAGAATGTCATAAAACCAGAGATAAGGTTGATTGGCATACATATAAAAATTGCTAATATCAAAGTGTTTTTATAATTTTTTATAAGTTCAAAGATTGGTGTTTTAGATAGATTATCTTTACTTTTGTTAATTTGATATGCCAAAGTTTCTTTGAGTTTATACCTACTAAATGCACTTATGAGTCCCAAAACAAAACAAAGAACAAAAGGTAGTCTCCATCCCCAAGTGTTAAAGTCAGTATTTTTTTTGCAAAGGATTATTGTAATTGCAGCAAGTGAAATTCCCAAAGACTTACCTAAGCCTACTATTCCATAAAACATGCCTAGGTTTTTTCTATCAGCTGAGTGTTCTATAAAATAAATAGGACTTCCTTGTTCAGCACCAAACGCAATTCCTTGCATTATTCGAATTAAAATAATTGATATAGATGCAAATATACCTATTTTTTCATATCCAGGGATGAATGAAATAAAACTAGAAGGAATAGATATAAGTAGAATAGAGATAAATAATGAAACTCTTCTTCCATATCTATCACCAATGTAGCCAAATATAAAAGCACCAAATGGTTTTGCAATGGTACTAAGTGCAAATATTCCAAATAATTTAAATAAATTCTGATAAATTCCTACTTTAGGGAAGAATTCATTGCTAATGAAATTTATTAAATCAATAAAAAGCATAAAGTCATACCATATCATCAGTTTGCACAACAAACTTGATAGCAGTACTTTTTTAATTTGGTAATCTTGCACTTAGTTACTGTTTATTTTAACCTTAATGTTTAACTCTTTTTAAGATTTTAGTAAATAAAATACTATTCAATCCTTAGCGATACTTATCTAAATATTTTTTCGCAAAACCAAGAATTTTAGGAGGATTTCATGCAGATTCTGCTAAAGTTTTAGGGGCTTTTGTTGAGGCTTTTATCTGGCTTCTCTAAACTTTATTCACATTACTTAGCAAGCTAGAAAAAAGATTTAATTAAGGAAATTTCAATATAATTATTTGTAAATTAATATTATGTAGAGGGAAAAATAATGGAAAGTAACACCACAAAACAAACAATGAATACTCAAGAATATGATAAAATTTTACCTAAACTCTTAGAAAAAATCTAAGCTAAAAATAAGGATAAGTATTTACCAGAAAACACACCAATATTTATGCAGTGGATAGTGAAAGATCTAGCATTATTAGAAGGTGGTCGTCATCCACTGACTAATACCAACATACCAGCAAAGGTTATATAATTGGGCTAAAAGGGAGCCAGAACGTTTAATTTGTTTATTTTACGTCAGTTCTGTCTTAAATGAAAAACAAAAACAACAGATGGAAGATTTAGAGAAATTAAACCCAAACATCAGAAGACCCCCTGAGAAAGTGAGGAAACAGGTATGAAAAGAGAGAGAAAGATATAAAATAGCAGTTTTGGCAGAAGTTATGAAAAAGTGGCAAATACATTTTCCGTCAACTAACAGGTCTACTAATAGCAGAATGCGAAAAAATAGTCGAAATAGTTAGTGGGAAAAAGTTAAAAAACAGGCGACGGAATCACATTAAAACGCTAGAAGACAAAATTTTATGTGTGTTAATATACTACCGAACGTATATAATGCATCCATTTTTGGGCTATTTGTTTAATTTACACAATTCAAATATTTGCTAAAAAAAATGGGTTAGCGAAAAAAATCAAGATCACAAAACCAGAAAAAATATTTTGGTAGATGTGACAGACACAGCAGCCAAAAGATAGCAAAAAGAGAAGGAATTGGAAAAAAGAAAACATAAAAACCGAAATGAAGAAAACGGACAAGGTTTCAAAATCTCATCGTGTTTAAGATACGAAAACAGTTCTGCCAGTAGATAGCATAAAATATGCTGATTCTAGGGTTGGCAAAAATTGCAGAAAGTATAAAAAATACCGTAAAAAACCCCGGAGCAAAAGGATCATAGCTTGCGTCGTTTAGGATGAGAGTGGAAAATAAGATTCAAAGATATTTAAAATTATGTTTACCGTAATTTTTAGAAAAATGAGGTTTAACATAATCTGTACTAGACAAGACTTAATCTGACAATGATGAATTAACTGACAGAAGAATTTAAATAGTTAATATCAGAATAGACCTCTTGCATAACTATATAAAAGGTTATAGCATGCTGAAGATGGTACAGTAGGTATAATAAGATTTGAAAAAATAAGCAGATTGGGAGATGAGGAGTTTCGTCGGTTAACAGGAGTAAAGTGTAGTACATTCAAAAGAATGATAGAAATTTTAATAGAGGAAGAAGTTAAGAAAAAAGCCAAAGGAGGTAAGCCAAATAAACAGTGTATGGAAGATCGCTTACTGATGTCATTAGAATGGACATATTTTCATATTGCAAAGAGTTATGAAATCAGCGAGTTACCGCAACATTAAGAGGATATTTTAATCCGGATTTTGCACTGCCAGGCCGAAAAAAAGAAGTGATGTAGAATACGAAATTGTAGTTATGGACAGCACGGAAACAGCAATAGAGAGGCCAAAAAAAAGCAGAAGAGATTTTATTCTGGAAAGAAAAAGCGGCACACAATAGGAAAAGAGAACAAGTATGTACAGAATTTTCTAATGGATGATTTTAGAATGTTTAAGGAGTCGAGAGTGCGTATTTTACCAGAAATGAAGATGCTAGCAGACGCAGGATATAGAGGTTTGCAAAAAATTCATGAAAACGTTGAATTGCCATATAGGAAAACGAAAAACTAACAAAAGAGCAAAGGGAAGAAAATCAAAAGCTTATTAGCAAGTGGTTGAAAATGTGATTGGATTGTTGAAAAGGTTTAAAATCATCTCAGATAGATATCGAAATCGACAAAAACGTTTTGGATTGAGGTTCAATCTTATTTCCGGAATTTATAATTTAGAGTTGATCTCATAAGTTATGCAAGAGGTCTATTCAAAAGACTGACACCACATTTTTTGAAAATTTTATGTATGGTAGCCAATGAAAAAGAAAGATCATGTAAACTGTATTAAATAAAACTTGAACTGACACTTAGAACAAAAAAACAACAAAAAATAAGAGAAATGAATACAATACAAAAAAAATACTAAAATTAGGATTTTAGCAAAACAACTAGGAAATGTGTCACAAGCGTATGGGATATTCAAATTTTATCGCTTCAAGGAGTTATACGAAAATGGAGATGAGATAAGTAAGAAAGTTTGCAAACAGAGTTTCGGAAGACATAGAAAGATCTGTATAGCAACAGAATTTCCAGCATATAAAAAATGAGCTGAGAAAAAAATAATATCTGAAGGTGGATGTATGGCTAAGTTGAAACTTTCAAAAAAAGGCTTAAGGCGCTTGAAGCAAAAAGATGGAATAATTCTAACAGCTTTAGAAAAAGTGAAAGAACAAAGATAGTGAAATTGATACTCAGGTTATCTGGGTTCTCAGGATACATATTACGTGGGTAATATAATGGGCGAATTTACCAGCTAGACCTTTATCGATACTTATTCTCGTTTGCTAAGTCGATAAGACAGCAATTACCTCTTGCTAAATGATAGCCATTCTTTGATATTGCGCATTTTGACTGATAGAGGTACAGAATATTGCGGTAAGCCGGAAAACCATGCTTTATTTGGGAATTGAAAACATTGATCATTCCAGAACTAACTCTGCAAACTAATGGCATATGCTTCACAAAACTATGCAAATCATCTTTAGAAATATAGTTCTTTAGAAGACCTACAAATTGATGTTGGTTGCGTTCTTACAACGAAACAATCAGACAAATATTGCTATGATAAAACGCCAATGCAAACTTTTCTTGATATATTGCTTTTTAGAAAAATATTAAATCAGGATTCTGATAGTATATTTAAATTCTTCTGTCAGTTAATTCGTCACTGTCAGATTAAGTGGTGTCTGGTACAGCTAAGGCGAGCACCTAACTACATAAAGTTGATTGGATCAACATCGATGATAATTCTTATGCTAGATGATAATTCACAATCTTCTATCCACCTCCTTAGATTTTGTTGTACTTTTAAATCTTTTTTGTCATTCACTTTTAGCAGTATTCTATACCTATACCTTCCTCTTAAAAAGCTCATAAAGCTGGGAGTTGGGCCAAACACAACTAAATTGTCATTTTGAGGGATTAGCTTTACTATATTTTCTGCTGACTTTAACGTTTTTATTTGTTCTTTGCCAGTGATAATGAGTGCAATTAACCTGCTAAATGGTGGCATGTTGGCATCATATCTTGATTTAAGTTCTAGTTTATAAAATAGGTTACGCCTGTAATGCTGCATAGCTTTGATAATTGGGCTTTCTGGGTTATAGGTTTGCATTACTACCCACCCTTTTTGTTCAAACCTTCCGGATCTACCAGATACTTGATGCAACAATTGATATGTTTTTTCTGTTGATCTTAAATCAGCGTTATCCAACCCAAAATCGGCATCAATAATTCCCACTAAAGTTAGATTAGGAAAATTGTACCCTTTAGCAATCATCTGTGTACCGATAATGACATTGACTTCTTTTTTTAATATCAAATCAATAATGTTATCTGCTGCTTTTTTGCTGATGTCACTGCTGATAGTTGCTATTTTAGCGTTTGGTATTAGCTTTAATACTTCTTCAGAAAGTTTTTCAATCCCTATTCCATATGAAATCAGCTGGCCTTTGCAGCTAGTACATGCTTTGGGAATAGCTAATCTATACAAGCAATAATGGCATAGCAAAATATTTTGCTTTTTGTGCTCTATAAGCCAAGTGGAACAATTCGGACAATTCAGTCTATGACCACATGCTTTGCAAAGCATAAGCTGAGAATAACCTCTGCGGTTTAAAAAAAGCATTACTTGATTACCATCTGCTAAAGTCTTTTGCATTTTTTCATAGAGTTGAAATGATACCCATTTGCCTTGTGTTTTGCATGTACGCATATCAACAATCTCTACTAGAGGTAGCTCCGCCTTACCAAAACGCTTAGTAAGCTGCAGATGCTCGTAGCTGCCCTCTTGAACGTTATTGATTGTCTCAAGCGAAGGGGTAGCAGAGCAAAGTACTATAGGGATATGTTCAATTTTAGCCAAAACCACGGCCATATCCCTAGCATTATATATTACTCTTTGTTCTTGCTTAAAGGATGAGTCATGCTCTTCATCAACTACAATCAATCTTAAATTTTTATAAGGTAAAAATAATGCCGATCTTGTACCCACAATAATTTGTACATTTCCATAGGTTATGTTGGTCCAATTTCTTATGCGATTTTTAGGTGTTAAATCAGAGTGCCACTCAGCTACCTGATCACATGGAAAATAACTGTAAACACGTTTAATTAATTGTGACGTTAAAGCAATTTCAGGTAAAAGAATGAGAATTTGAGCATCTTTATTAACCTTAAGTAGCTCTATAATAACAAACAGGTATACTTCTGTTTTACCAGAGCCAGTTTCCCCATCAAGCAATGATACCGAATACTTGCCGAAATTGCTAATTATTCTATTTGCTGCAGCTTGCTGGTCAGATGTCAAATTGCAATCCATTTTATATGTGATAGGTTTTTCTTCACGCTCAAAATTGTTTATTTTTTTAAGGCTACAACTGGTAACCATTTTAAGCAGCATACCTACCTGTATTAAGTTATAGTTTGATACCCATTTTATAAATTGTATTAACTCTTTTCTGATTGGGAGTATTTCTAATCTGTTAATTACAGTTTTGAGCTTATCAATATCTATTGTGGCACTACTGCTAAGCTGCCACACTACACCTACTAAACATCTTTTACCAAATGGTACAGTAACATAATTGCCAACTGTAAGCTTAAGATCTGTAATATATGAAAAAGCCTTATTAACTGGCAGGGGTAGTAGTACATCAATTATGGTCATAGACCTCTTTTTTTTACAATGTTATGTTTATTTTTATAAAATATTAATCTTTTATTTACTATTTAGTTTTTATCACTTATCGTTGGCAAAGATAAGAAGCTGAAGGGGGAATGGATGTTAGATAGGATCATTGAACTTTTTGCTGCAAAAAAAAAGAATAAGAGTAAGTTAAGTTTAAGCCCTAAAGTTGAACCAATTGAGATTAGACCTAATCTGCAAGATTTATCAATCAAGATAGAAGTACACGATAGACGACGTTTTGAAAAATTAAATAAAGAAGTTTTCAGAAAATTATACATGAAGTCTCAAAATGGACATTTTGGTACTTTGTTAATAAACAATAATGTTAAGTTTGAAATTATTTTAAATCTTAGTAGTAAATTACACAAGCTTGCTTCGAAAATACCAGTGACTGATAGTGATATAAAGAGAATGAAGGTACTATTCAAAACAAAGAGATATATTAATATATCTGATCATAACGGTAATACGCCATTACATATAGCAGTATTAAAAGAAAATTTACCTATCATTGAGTTATTAATAAGCTATGATGCAGGTCTTTTCCTTAAGAATAATGATGGTGAAACTCCATATCAACTATCTTTTGAAAGCTTTTTAGTAAAAAATTTATTTCATAGTGACTCAAATATTAACGAAAAAGTTAGAGTACAAAAATTTAATTATAATATATGCAAATTATCTGAAGTACAAGAGATAGAGTCACAGATAGGTCCGGTTGCTACTTATGCAACATTGCCAAATATTGATGGCCCAGTTAGCACTTTAAAGGAAATGTGCATAGATAGCATCTTACACTCCGTTATTAAAAGGTAAAAGCACTTAACTATTTCAAAGGCAATTATTGGAAAGATGATTGAGTGAATTGAGTTTTATCTAAGGAACTCAAATTCTTCATTATAGCCAAAGATACTAAGTAGTTCTTTCAGTGATTGATTCTGAATCTCAGTTAATGTTGGATCATTGTCAATAATGTTTTTAGCTTTACTGTAAGCTCTGTTAAGTAGCTCTTTGTCTTTGTAGATATCAGCAAATTTAAATTCTATATTCCCGGACTGTTTGATCCCCAAAACATCTCCACTACCACGCAGCAGCATGTCTTGCTGAGCTATATAAAACCCATCTTGCGACTCTCTCATAGTTTTAAGTTTTAAATATGAAGATTTATTTAGTTTATCATATAAAAGTATACAAAAAGAAGGTTGATCACCGCGTCCTACTCTACCGCGAAGCTGGTGCAACTGTGATAAACCAAAATTTTCTGCATTTTCTATGACAATTATGGTAGCATCAGGTACATCTATGCCAACTTCTATTACAGTTGTAGCAACAAGTAAGGAAGTTTCACCTACGCGAAAAGAAAGCATTATTTCATCCTTTTGTTTTTGCTCTAAGCGACCATGTATTAATCCTATATTATTTTCTTTGAATACTTTTTGCAGCTGAGCAAAACGCTCCTCTGCTGCTGCAACACTTAAGGATTCATTATCTTCTATACATGGGCAAATCCAATAGGCTTTTTTACCTAAATCAATTGCTCGCTTTAGACTTGATATTATACTAGATGTCTTTTTTATATTCGTTGCTACAGTACTGATTGGCATTCTGCATTTTGGTTTCTCTTTTAAGCTGCAGTGCTCTATATCCCCATACAATGCTTGCCTTAACGTTCTTGGAATTGGCGTGGCACTGATAAATAAAATATCTACATTATTTCCTTTTTGAATTAAGCTATTTCTCTGCATTACACCAAATCTTTGCTGTTCATCAATTACAACCAATGCTAAGTCTTTAAATTTAACTCTTTCTTGAAATAAAGCATGAGTACCTATAACTATATCTAAGCTACCGTCCTGCAAAGCAGGCATTATTGTTTTCCTTTCTTTTTGCTTGATTTTGCCAGTAAGTAAAGTGATCTTTATATCAGTTCCTGATAATACTTCTTTAAACCAACTATAATGCTGTTCTGCCAGTATTGCTGTTGGTGCCATAAGTGCCGCCTGACAATTATTCTCAACAGCATTTAGTATAGCAAATAAAGCAACTACCGTTTTACCACTACCAACGTCACCCTGCAAAAGCCTTATCATACGATGCTGAGACTGTTGCTCATTTGATATATCATTTATTGCTCTGATTTGATCTTGCGTAAGTTCAAATTCCAGTCTTCTCATAACTTGGTCTTTATATTTATTTCGAACTAAAAACTTTCGTCCTTTTTCTTTCATTTGTTTATATCTTGCAACTCTTAATGCTATTTGCTGAATTGTAAATTCATCATATGCAAGCCTTAAGCGACACATCTCCATCTCTTCTAGTGAATCTAAGTTATGCAATTTGCTCAAACTGGTTTTAAAACTTAACCATCCTTTTTCTTCGATAAAATTACCGTCTATCCACTCAGGAAACTCAGGCATAATCTTAAGTGCTGATGCAACAATCTTTGAGATCTTTCTACTGGTAATGCCACGACTTAAGCGATATATTGATTCTATACAGCAAACCTCATCAAAGCTGGAAATGTCAAGCGATATGTAATCTGGATGTGTGATTTGTAGTTGCCCTAAAAAAGTCTCAAGCTTGCCGCTAATTACACATGCCTTACCAGTAGGTAAAGCTTGTTTTAAATATTTAACCGAATAATGAAAAAAAATTAATGTTACCTGCTGTCCTTCCAGTTCTAAGATTATTCTATAAGGTTTATTCTTCACAGTGGGAAGCTTATGCATGTTAATTTTAGCAGTAAAAGTAACATATTCACCTGATTTTGCAGTCAGTGGATGATTCCTCCTATCTATATAACGACAAGGGCGGAAAAAAAGTACATCTATTATCCTCGCACCACATAGTTTACCTAATATCTTTTGCGTTATTTTACTTATTCCTGGTAAATTTATAATGTCAGAAAAAATGTAGCTTTTCTTATCCATTAGCATTTAAAAACTTTTATAAGATTATAAAATGCAGACCGAAAGCATCAATTTTTTTAATCTGTTTTTTATTTACGAGAATGATTAAATGCTTCTAATACTCTTTTAAGTATGTTAGGAGCTAAAGCAGATATTAGATTAACTGACACATCATTTTTTTGCTCATTACCCTTAATCTTATAGTCAACTGCTATCACCCCTCTGCTTTTACCACCTGTTAGAAGTTTGCCTAGCAGTGGTATTTTCCATATCGATTTATTTAGTGCATATGCTGGAATTATCTGTCCTTTTATGTTAAATGTTTGATCTGTAAGATTTGCTTTACCAATTGCACTAATACCAAGCTCTGAACCTTCGAGCCATGACTCCTCAATATTAATGATGCCACCTTCATATGAAAACGGTATATCAAATTCGTGAAAGTATATCCCATCATTATTAAGGGTATTAACTATTCCTTGTAATGAAGATAGTGCCAATATTTTTGCCAGTATTGGTGTACGCACAATGTAAAAATCACTCAGAGATGCCATGCCGTATGCTGTTTTATTTTCTGACTTTGAAGAAAGATAAAACGATAACTTACCACCATTTACCGTATTAGCAATATTTAGAGCTTTTAAAAATAAGCCAGCATTGTCTGCATAAAGTTCAAGGCCTATTTTGCTATATTCTGCTACTACATCGCTGCCATCTGGTAGTAGACCTGAAAATTTACCATTACAATAATTATCGTTAATGCAATTAAAATCTAGATCTGCATCATTTATTACTACATCATTTTTCATAATCATTTTATCAACATTCATAGTAACTTTCGTGTTGCGTAATTTACTACCACCTCCAAGTGAAGCACGAAGATTACTTAAATCTATACTTTCACCGCTAATGTTGAATGTACTCTGATCATTATTAAGCTGTATTTGCAATTTAAGATTATTATTTAGCAATTTAAAATTTTCAAAATCAAGATATAAACCGTTATTGATTCTCCCGTTTAATTCAATATCTAAATCTTCACCATAAGCATGAACATGCTTTAGAAAAATATCATCTTTATCTTTTATTTCTGCTGTAAAATCAATTATGTTATGATCTTCTGATTCATTGTTCCAGCCCAAGCTACTTATACTAAGCTCAAGTTCTGACAGATCTGCTTTACCCTCTATAACTAAATGCTCGTCATACCGAGATTTTAAATTAAGATTCACATAGCCATCCATCTCTGCCCACTTGGTAAACTTTTTAGCGTTTCTAGGAGAGATATTGCCTAAAAATTCATAACTTAATTTATTGCTTGCTTCATAATTACCATTTACATTCAGCTGCATTGGTTTGTCATACATCAAACCATGACTTTTAAAATCAATATCAAGATTATCATTAAAACTTAGATCAAAATTATAACTAGAGACAAATAGGTCATAAAAATCGTTAGAAATTGATAAATTATCTATTTTTGATGCTAAATTAGCAACAAGTCCATCTGCATCATTGATATTAAAGTTAAACTCTGACTTTGCTTCTCCTAGTACATGCCCTCTATCAACTTTAGCAATCTCTTTTATCTTAAATAACTCAAATAATTCATAGGCATCACTGCTTGCATTTCCATGAATGTTTATCCTCTGATCGTTTTTACCTAAATTACTGACCTCCATATTTCCACTGCTAATGGTAAAACCTTGAAACTGAGCTTTATCTGCAGCAACCTTTAAATTGTTATTCTGTATTGATATGTTACCATCTAAATGATTTATTGACTCAAAATCTTCATGGAATTTTGCAGTTACATCTTTTATATTAGCTTTCAAATCAATATTCTTTAGACTTTGGCCTGATATGATATCTGAAATTGTGGTTTCTAGATTTACAGCTGCGCTTAAAACATCACCTGCCGTTATATGATTGCAATACCAATCCTTAAAATTCATTGATGTGGGAAAGTAAGAACATAAACTCTTTGCAGGCACCTTATCAATTTGTGCTTTAAGTGAAATTTGCTCAGTTTCAGTATTAACTTCACCACTTAATAATAGATTTGTTTGATCTATCTGTGCACGCAAACTCTGTATATCGGCAACATTTTGGCTATATCTTAGCTTAAGGTTTGCGCTATTTAAGTTTATAGGCTCTAAATCTGAATGGAGTTTTACTGCTCCTTTTGCTTTCCAAATACTGAGTTGACCATCTGTAATTTTATCTTTCTTGTCGATATTGACAGAGAATTTACCGCTAAGAGTAGGAACAACACTATCTAGTAGCAATCCTATATTTAAATTTGAAAATTCTACCAAAGTAGTTATAGAGTGATTATTGTCTTCAGAAGCACGCAAGTTAATCAGCATGTCATCTTCAGATCTATTATCTACAACTACACTGATGGTGCTTATATTACGTTCTTTTTGTTTATCTATTATAAGTTCATTTATATTTAATTTACCTGCTAATTCTCTCTCTATGATAAGCCCATTTACTTTAATTTCCATCCAAAGCGGCATATTATTAAAAAATGTTCTAGCTTGCGCTACAATATCATGTTTCTGATTGCTGTGCTTTTTACCCAAGAGTATATAGGGATCAATCACTGACACCAAAGCAATGTTAGAGCTATCAAACAAAAATGCCAAACCCGCTTTTGAAAATAAAAACACCTTAGGTATTTCGATAGTTGTATCTTGGTTATTTATTGCTATTCCTTCAAGCAATAGGTACAATTTTTCATCACTTTTTTGCCATATTAACTTTGTATTGTGAATGTTTATTTGTGAATCAGGGAATATTTTTAGCAACTTGTTCTTTATGTGAAAGTTGACGTAATTTATATTAATAGCTATGTCATTCTTGTCTTTGATATATAAGTATGTACACCAACTCAGAAGTGATATGATTATTATAGATAGCAATAATGCAAAAACTTTCTTCATAAAACTTTTTAAGTTATTTGAAGGTTATAAATTTCCTTGCGTGCTAAGCAATCAGCTTCCTCGTTATACTTATGACCGGCGTGAGATTTAATCCAATACCAATTAATACTATGTTTTGTAGTTACTTCATCTAATTCCATCCACAGCTCTAAATTTTTTACTTTGAGATTTTTAGATGTCCTCCAATTGTTTATCTTCCATTTTTTTATCCATTCCGTTATTCCATTTTTAACATAAGTACTATCAGTATATATGTTCACTCTACAAGGAGTCTTTAGAGCCTTTATGCCACTGATTACTGCTTTTAATTCCATTTTATTATTTGTTGTATTTTCCTCTCCTCCGCAAATATCTTTTCTTTTATCATTAAACAATATTATAGCTGCCCATCCACCTGGTCCTGGGTTGCCAGAACAGGCACCATCAGTATATATTGTGACTTCTTTTTGATCGTTCATAATAAGCTAGAGAAATTTTTAAGATAAATAGCGACAAGAGGTGCAGTAAATATAAAACCGTCAACACGATCAAGCAGCCCTCCATGTCCAGGTATAATGTTGCTAGTATCTTTTACTCCACAAATCCTTTTAATTGCGGATTCAGTAAAATCTCCAAGCTGTGCAACTATTGCAATGACAAAACCTATAATGAGAGAGTGAGGTATTGTAAATAATCTAAAGAATATTGATGTTAAGCAACTTACAGCAATGCTAGCTAGAATAGCTCCAGCAAGCCCAGACCAAGTTTTATTTGGACTTATCATTGGACAAATTTTCCACCCTCCTAAGCTTTTACCAACAAAATAAGCTCCAGTATCAATGCTCCAAATGCTAAAAACAAGCCAAAGCAATAGAATAATTCCGTTCTGTAAGTTGTACAAGTATATCAAAGACGCATTTGGCAGTGCAATTGCAATCAACCCTAAAGGATATAGTCTTTTTTTGCCTTTTGTAACTTCATGCCATTCAAAAGCAGATAAAACAGCTATAGATAAAATAAGCAAATAGAATGACAAATTTCCAAAATATAAGGCAAGCAACACTATCACCAACATAACTATAGATGATAATACCCGAGTAACTAAGTTATTACTTATCATATTCCTCTCTCTTTGTTTCTAAAGTTTCTTTGAAAATCTAACTCAGAATCATAACCTAAACTGTATTAAGGATATGTTTAAAACCATGCAAAGTATAGCAAAACGCAAATTTTCCTGATTTTGATTTATTATATTTTTAGTTAACGGTTGGATTTATTATTAAAAACAACTTAAAGCTTTTTTTTATGTCATAAGAACATTATAGTGTAAATTTTGCACATGGATATATTTAGCAGAATTAGAGATTTTATCCTAAAAAAGATAGGTGAACTAAAAGATTACAGCTATGATGCTCAAAGCATAGTAGTTGAGCCACCAAATAATGAAGGCCATGGTGATGTATACACCAATGCAGCGTTGATTTTAGGGAAAATAGAGAAAAAAAATCCTATGGAAGTTGCTAAGGTTTTAGTAGATGTTCTTAAACCTTCTGACGTGATTGCAAGCATTGACATAGCACCACCTGGATTTATTAATATGCACTTAAAGCAAGACGTATGGCTTAATGTTTTAAGGGAGGTTAATACGCTCAAAACAGATTTTGGCAGCTCAAATATTGGTAATAATCAGAAAATTAATATTGAGTTTGTATCTGCAAATCCAACAGGTCCACTGCATATTGGGCATGCAAGGGGAGCAGTATTTGGCGATGTTTTGGCAAGGTTGCTCAAAAAATCAGGTTATGATGTAACTAAAGAATATTATATCAATGACGCTGGCGTGCAGATAAATCAGCTGGTGCAGTCGGTTTACTTAAGGTATAAAGAAGCACTCAAGGAATCTGTAAATTTTGATGATATCCAGTATCCCGGGGAATATTTAAAGCCAGTGGGTGAAGGGCTTGCAGCAAAGTATGGTAAGGAGTTATCGGTAGAGCAAGACTTTGAAAAAATTAAAACTTACGCTTTAGATTATATCATTAGATTAATTAAAGATGATTTAAATTTACTGGGGGTAGAACATGATGTTTTTACGTCAGAATATGAACTGCAAAAAAGTGGTATTGTTGAAAAAAGTATAAAGATATTATCTGATAAGGGTTTAATATATCACGGGTGCCTGGATAAACCAAAAGGGAAAGAAGATCCAAACTGGAAACCAAGAAAGCAGATGCTATTTAGCTCTACTAATTTTGGTGATGACGTTGATAGGCCACTACAAAAGGAAGATGGTAGCTGGACATATTTTGCTACAGACATTGCTTATCATTTTCATAAGATCTCTCGCAGGTTCAATCAAATGATAGTCGTACTTGGAACCGACCATGCAGGATACACTGGAAGGCTTAAGGCAATAGTTGCGGCACTCAGTGAAAGTAAAGCAAAAGTAGAAACAAAACTTTATAATTTAGTGAAATTTTTAGACGATGGAAAGCCAGTTAAAATGTCAAAAAGAAAAGGAAATTTCCTGACAGTTAAAGACGTAGTAGAGGAGGTAGGGAAAGATATAACTAGGTTTATAATGCTAACTCGCAAGAACGATGTGCCTTTAGATTTTGATTTTATTAAAGTTAAAGAGCAATCGAAAGACAATCCAATATTTTACGTACAATATGCACATGCAAGAGCCCATTCACTGATGCGTAGAGCTCCAAAGTTACTACCTAAGAGCGAGATAGATCTATCACTTCTTTCTTCTCATGAGGAGTTGTTATTGATAAAGACACTAGCAAAATGGCCACAGGTAGTAAAATCAGCTGCAAAAGCATATGAGCCACACAAAATTAGTTTTTACTTAACTGAAGTAGCAGAAAAATTTCATGTTTTATGGGGATACGGCAGTAAGAATTTAAATATGAAATTTATAATCGATGATAATATAGCACTTACATCTGCGCGAATTTTTCTGGCACAAGCAGTCGCCAGCGTGATTGCTTCAGGTTTGTCAGTTTTTAACATAGAACCACTGGAGGAAATGAGGTAATTTGACAATTCTTAAGTTAAGATTTATACTTAAGTATTAAGTTTTTATGTAGTAATGGGGGATACATGAAATCTATTCAAAAATATCTTAAGAAAAAAACAGCAGATGGAACAGTATCTAAAGTTGCAGGTGCAACACTTGCGCTATTCAGTCTTGCATATTTTATTTCATCAATTTTACTATTAGGAGCAATACAAGCTGGTAATCGTAGAAAAGTAGATTTGAACTTTTTGAAAGATGCAATAGGTTCAATGACCTGCTTTTATATTATAGCTTCATCAGTTATCTTAGCGGTTTTGATTTCTAGTTTTATATTTCATAAAGTTAAGGCAAAACGTTTAAACTGTAATAGTGATCTTCTTAATAAAACTAAAGAGCTGTTATTAAGTGATAGTAAGAAAGATAAAATAGAAAAAGTAACTATAAGCTTAGGTCATAATGGCCTTGTGATAAGGCCAAGTAAAAATGAAATAGAGATACCAGTTGTACAGGACAATACAGAAAATAAAGGGTTAACAGAGATAGATAATAAACTATTTGAAGGAGTAACTTTTACTATTACTCAGCCATTTTTTGGGTCAAGTAAAAATAAAAGTATATACCCTGAGGTAATAGGTTCTCAGAGAGCATATAATATTATAAACGAAATTAATGGATCGAAAATATTTTTCTTTAAGAAAACAGATCATGACAAATACCACAATAGTGATTCTTATAATGTGAGATATCAGTATGATACAGCATATTTATCAGATGAGAAAACCCAAAAATCAGCTGATAAAATTTTCAAATTCACTAAATTATACAACATAAACTCTATTAAATTCCATTATGCAGACTGCTCATCTACAGAAGTTAAGCTTAAGTTAAAAGAAGAGCCAGCAGCGGATATGGAGTTATGTGAGTATATAAATGCTAGTATAAGTACTATGCCAGCTCCTGCACTTGAGAAATCAAAAATTGCATTTATTCCAGCAATAGCAGGGAATAAGCCTATTTTTATTGGTGAAGTTCTATAAATTTGATGTTTTTATATAGAAGCTATTTCAAGATTTATAAACATCAGTCCAAAGCTCATCAAGAACTGGTTCTTCACTGTTTTGAGCAAAATTTGCAATTTCTTGTACAGTGTTTCGTATTTCTCTATCATACTTATTACATTCTTCTTCGGAAGCAATTTTATTGCCTATAATATATTGTTTTAAACTTTCTATAGGATCTTTATTTTCCTTAATATATTCAACTTCTTCTTTTGAACGATATTTTGCTGGATCTGACATAGAATGACCGCGATAACGGTAAGTTTTTGCTTCTAAAATAATAGGGCCCTTGCCTGAGCGACAATGCTCAGCAGCTTCTGCTGCAGCTGCAGCTACCGCAAAAAAATCCATACCGTCTACTTTATGTCCCAAAATGCCGCAACTTTCTCCTCTTTTATATAAATCAGTAACTGCAGCAGAGCGCTCAACTGAAGTTCCCATGGCATATTCGTTATTTTCTATAATGTAAACTATGGGTAATTTCCACAGAGATGCCATATTGAACGCTTCATATACTTGTCCTTGATTTACTGCACCGTCACCAAGATAAGTGAAGACTATATTGTCATTTTTGTTTATATTATTATCTCTCTTATATTTATTGGCAAAGGCTATGCCAGTGCCAATAGGGACTTGTGCTCCAACTATTCCATGCCCACCGAAAAAGTTTTTTTCAACATCGAACATGTGCATAGATCCTCCTTTGCCTTGAGAACAACCAGACTTCTTACCAAGTAGCTCTGCCATCACGGCTTTTGCATCTGCACCACATGCAAGCATAAGTCCATGGTCCCTATAACTTGTGATAGATGAATCTCCAGTTTTTACTGCCTGCCGCATACCTATAGCCACTGCCTCTTGTCCTATATATAAATGACAGAAACCCCCTATGAGACCCATTCCATATAATTGACCAGCTTTTTCTTCAAAACGACGTATAAAGAGCATATCAGTATAAGCTTTTACTATTTGTTCTTTCCCCAAATTGTTGTGTTTTTTCATCGATATATTCCCTAAATATTATTTGCTTACTTCTGTAGCATAATAAAAAAAATCAAGTTTTATATTCGCTAATAATTTAGTATAACTAAAGTTATAAAAAAGTTCAGGAAATATTTATGAGTTATTATCATTGGATTGAAGCGTTTCATATCATTTCAGTAATAATGTGGATGGCTGGTATGTTATACCTGCCACGGCTTTACGTGTATCACACAGAAGTCAAGCCCGGTTCTGAAAGTGATAATATGTTGAAGGTAATGGAAAGAAGACTGCTGCGATATATTATAAACCCAGCTATGATTTCTACTTTTCTCTTAGGTATAATGCTGATCAGTATTAAAAAAGTATACTTTGAGACATGGTTTCACATTAAAGCCTTTGCTATAATTATAATGTCAATAATTCATATGTTGTTCGCTAAACATAGAAAAGACTTCGAAAGAAATATTAACAAGAAGTCTCACATTTATTTTCGAGTTTTAAATGAAATAGTAACGGTGCTTATAATAATAATAGTGATAATGGTTGTTGTCAGGCCATTTTAATTATTGTTATAAGATAGCTGGTCTAGGTAAGAAACTTTATCTCAGTAACTAAAACATTATAGGGTATAAACTTATTTAAGTAAGTAGAAAAATTTTATATATATTAATAAATATATATAGCCCTTACACGGACGGAGTAGGATTCGAACCCACGGCATGCTCACACATGCGTCAGTTTTCAAGACTGGTGCCTTAAACCGCTCGGCCATCCGTCCACTTCTTTTCTTATCATAATATTTAATTTTAGACAATATCAATCTTGAAGCTACTTATAATCTTTGCACATTGCTGTAGTTCTAACATTAGCCAGCTCTATACTGGAACTTGGCTCTGTTGTGATAACATTACTTGTACTTAATGGTTTCCAGCCTGATAAAAAAGGAGCTTGATACGTTGATGCTACAGCAAAATTATGCCTAATAGCATTATCTTTCCACCTTCCACAAGCAACAACATCTGCAAAAGGAATATCACCTATGAAAATACTACCGCTACCATTAGCTATATTAATCTTTCCTTGTTGATAAGCTTCTAAGTACTTATCACTTACCTTGACATCACCATTTGCATCTATTCTTGTCTCTATTTCTTCATCCTTATATATTATTTTCTCTCTTTTTCTTTCATGAATAGTATAAGATGTCCACCTACTTATCAAAAACATATGACCTTCAGTTACAACATAATTTCTCTTTATCTTTAATTGCTCTATAGTCTTTCCTACTTGGTATTCTCTACCTCTATCATCAGTAGTAGTTTTTTCTATTGAATGATTAATACCAATATATTCTATATATCCGCTTCCGCTTTTCTCCTCCCCTTTATGTTGAATGTCAAATGGTATTTTTAAGATTAGCTGCTTTTCAGTGTTGTAATATTTATTAAATAATTTATATACTTGGTATTTATCATATAATTTATCAAAACTCAACTTTTGCCCTACTCCTATTATTACCTTAGGTACTTTTATAATTAGTCTTGAATGTTGCGTAATGTCGTTAATTTTTAATGTTTTTGACTTTTCTAAAGATTTGAGAAATTTCATAAACGATTTTTTTCCATCATATGCTAACTCTGTCTCAATAGTATTACCTACAAATAAATGCTGTTGTAGTTGTGGTAAGGTAGTAACAATTTCAACTGTAACTGGATATGCATAGACCTCCTCATTATTAAGAACGTGGTGAGCACGGCCACAATGAGCAACACATGGTGGCAAACAACAGCTCGCAGTTCCACAAGTTGCACCAGCAATAGCAATTTGCGATATGCCTGTAGCTAATCCAAAAATAACAGCGCTAAAAAGTGCTATAGGTACAATAATAAGACTTATTGCAGTCTTACTTGCCCTTGTTCCTCTCTCTCCAAAGCAAAAATCAACAACATGGTTTTGGTAAAGATCGGATTCAAGTCGACTTGTCAGAACAATAAAGTTTTTCTCCTTATATACTTTTTTCCCTATTGTATAGAGTATGTCATATTCTTTTCCCTCAACATAGTTAGTCATTTATCTATCCCCCTTTTTGAGCTGAATCTATTCTAATATGGATATAAATGCAATCACTAAATAAGCAAATTTTTTGCTTTATTAGCTATATTTATAAGGATCAAACACTTGATTTGTAATTTCTACCTTACTATTTTTTAGATTCTCATTTAATAATCTTAAAACTGGTTTAAGGTCATCGTTGAGTGATAAAGCATATACCTCTTTAACACAATTGTTTAGGATGCTTTTTTTAGCTTTAACTGCTTGTGCATCTAGAAGATCACATTTATTTAAAACTACAACTTCCTTCTTACCCATTAAACTTTCATTATAGAGCATTAGTTCATTGCGTATGCATTTATAATCTGCAAGTACATCATCACTTGTGCAATCAATTAAATGCAGCAAAACCTGGCACCTTTCTATATGTTTTAAAAATTTATGACCAAGCCCCACTCCTAAATGAGCATTAGCAATAAGACCGGGAATATCTGCAATGACTATTTCTTCATCATCTATACTAGCTACCCCAAGATATGGTCTTAAGGTAGTAAAAGGATAGTTATCAACTTTTGGCCTGGCATGAGAACAACGCGTTAGAAAAGTTGATTTTCCAGCGTTTGGCAACCCAATAATACCAACATCGGATAGTATTTTTAGTTTTAATACTACATATTTTTCTTCTCCTTTTTGGCCGCAAGTAAAATGTCTTGGTGCCCTATTAGTTGAAGTTTTAAAATGAGAGTTGCCTATTCCCCCTGAACCACCCTTTGCTATCAAAAATTGCTTATTTATCTCATCAACGTCAGCAATGATAGTATCTTCTTCTATAACTTGCGTACCGACTGGCACTTTAATTATTATATCTTCTCCAGATGGACCAGACCTATCTCTTCCTGCACCATTTTTCCCATTTGGAGCTTTAATATGTTGATTATAACGGAAGTTAAGTAAGGTATTTAAGCCTTGATCTGCAACAAAAATAATATCTCCCCCCTTACCGCCATTGCCACCATCTGGACCACCAAATTCAACATATTTTTCACGACGAAAACTTGCAGCACCACTACCACCATTGCCAGCTTTTAAGTACACCTTAACTTCATCAATAAAGCTCATGAAAACCTATACTTCAAGTTGCTCTTCAATTCTAATTAATTCATTATATTTTGCCAATCTTTCTGAGCGAGAAAGTGACCCTGTCTTTATCTGTCCGCAACCAAATCCCACAGCTAAATGGGCAATTGTCACGTCTTCCGTTTCACCTGAACGGTGAGAAATAATAGTCTTATAAGAATGAGAATGTGCCAGTTCTATGGCATCTAAAGTTTCAGTTAATGTACCTATTTGGTTGGGCTTAATTAGCACTGAATTTGCCATATTCATCTCTATTCCTTTTTGAATTAAATTACAGTTTGTGACAAATAAATCATCCCCAACAAGTTGTACTTTTTTGCCAAGTTTTGCGGTTAACAGCTGCCAACCTTGGTAATCATCCTCACTAAGCCCATCTTCTATTGATACAATCGGGTACTTATCCACCAGCTTTTGGTAGTAAGCTATTAATTCTTCTGAACTCAGCTCCTTATTTGCAAATTTATATAGATTATTTTTATAAAAAGTTGATGCTGCAACATCCAGCCCTAAAGAGAAATCTTGAGAATGTTCAGATTTTTCTATAGCTTCCAATATTAAATCCAAAGCCTCTTCAGTTTTGCTCAGATTTGGAGCAAACCCTCCTTCATCACCAACACTTGTACTGTAGTTTTTTCTTTTGAGTATTTCTTTTAAGCTATGAAAAACCTCTGAAGATTTTCTGATGGCCTCTTCAAAAGTGCTAGCTCCTACAGGTATTATCATAAATTCCTGAAAATCTAGCATGTTATCAGCATGTGCACCACCATTGATGATATTGATGAATGGTACTGGCATTATATGTATACCGCCTAAGTATTTAAACAGTGGTATATTTAAAGAACAAGCAGCAGCTTTAGCTACTGCTAAAGATGCCCCTAAAATAGCATTTGCGCCAATTCTTGATTTATTTTCCGTACCATCTAGGTCAATTAAAGCTTCATCTACTTTTTTTTGCTCTGTTGCATTCATACTACTTAAGCGTTTTGCAATTTCTGTGTTTACTGCTTGTACTGCTTTAAGTACTCCTTTGCCACAGTAACGATGAGGATCATTATCCCGCAGTTCCAGCGCCTCCATTTTTCCAACTGAAGCCCCAGAAGGAACAGATGCCCTGCCAACTGAGCCATCGCATAAAAGTACCTCTACTTCAATTGTTGGGTATCCTCTACTATCTAATATTTCGCGTGCAAATATACTGTTAATCCTTTCTTTCATTCTTATTGCTTATATAACTTAAAATGCCATACTAAAATGCATTATCTATACATATAAAAATAGTAAAGGGAATGGGATATGATACAAGATAAAAAATTAAATAAGTTAGATTTAATATCAACATTGATTTTCATAGTAACTTTAGCAGCGATACTTTTTTTTGCAGGCATAAAAATAAATAGTGGAATTGTGCAATCTTTATTTCTTATAACTGGAGCAGGAACACTGTTTTTAATGCTGACTGGGTATTTTATCAATAATCCTAATGAAGCAACGATAGTTGAGCTTTTTGGCCATTATATTGGAACTTATTTTAACCCTGGGATTTTCGTTACAGTACCACTTTCTTCTAAATATCCTGTTTCTCTAAGATTTAATAGTATTAATACAGACAAAATTAAAGTTAATGATGCAAATGGCAGCCCAATTGAAATTTCAGCAGTGATTGTATGGAGGGTAGATAGCCCAGCTAAGGCATACTACAACGTTAATGATTATATGCAGTTTGTTTCGGTGCAAAGCGAATCAGTAATAAGAGAGTTAGCAAGTAACTACCCATACGATAGTGAAAATGATGAGGAGTCTTTGCGCAAGAACTCAGATACTATTTCTGATGAGCTGAAGTCAATGTTGCAAAAGAGGTTAAGTATTGCAGGAGTGGAAATTATAGAAGCTCGTATATCACACCTTGCATATTCACCAGAAATTGCACAAGCAATGCTTAGGCGTCAGCAAGCACATGCTATCACATCTGCAAGAAGGCATATAGTACAAAATGCTATAAGCATCACTGAGGAAGTAATTGAACATTTTGAAAAGAATAATGGGATACAATTAGATAGTAAAGAAAAGGCTCAACTAATTAATAACTTGTTAGTGACGTTAGTTTCAGAGCGTGATGTGCATCCAACAATTAATTTACGCAGTGAGTAACTAACGTTATTATACCTTAGGTAACTTAAAAAATAATGGATCAAATAAAATTAGTCATAGAAAATGCATGGGAAAATAAAAACCATATATCAAATAATGCAGAACTTAAAGAAGCTATCCGAGAAACACTGAGTTTATTAGATGCAGGTAAAATTAGAGTAGCGGCAAGAGATAAGTCTGGATTATGGAAAGTAAATGACTGGACTAAGAAAGCCATACTACTTCATTTTCGTACTGTAGATTCATCACTCATAAATTTTGGTAATTCAGCAGCGAAGAACGAGAAAACATGGTGGTTTGATAAGGTTAGCAGTAAATTTGATAACTGGGATCAAGAGAAATTTTTAAAGTCTAAAATTAGATCCGCACCTAACTCTTTTGTTCGTTATTCTGCTTATGTTGGTGAAAACGTTGTGCTGATGCCAAGCTTTGTTAATGTGGGAGCATATATTGACTTTGGCACTATGATAGATAGTGGCGTAACTATTGGCAGTTGCGCACAAATAGGGAAAAATTGCCACATTTCAAGTAATGTAGTTATAGGTGGTGTGCTTGAACCTCTGCAGGCGACTCCTGTTATTATAGAAGACAATTGCTTTATTGGAGCAATGAGCGGAGTAACTGAAGGTGTGATTGTTAGAGAAGGTTCAGTCTTAGCTATGGGCATATGTATTGGAGCATCGACCAAAATAATAGACCGCAAAACCGGTAAGATACATTATGGGGAAATACCTCCATACTCTGTAGTTGTTCCTGGTTCTATTTCTTCTGAAAACAACGTTTCTCTTTACTGTGCTGTAATTGTCAAAAAAGTAGATGAGAAAACGCGCTCTAAAACTTCGATAAACGAACTGCTTAGAGAAATAATAGAAGCGTAGTAAACCAAACAAAGCTATTCCATCTCATACTCCTATAATAAAAAAGAAAGAATTTAAAATATTCATAAGTAATTGTTATATAATTCTCTGAATCATTATTTATTTTGATCTTATCTTTCAACCTTTTTCGACCTATTGTTGATTTAGTGCCAATCTGGAGAGGTGTACAACATCAGAGAGAGGAGCGTTTTTGGCCCTTTTCACGGATTCCCACCATGAGAGGACTACCAGTTGATAATTGGAAGCGCTATGGTTATATGTTTTAAGGCATATAACTATAAGGATATCAACCCTTACTTTAAGCAAAAGAGCCTAAAATAGCTAAAACTATTCAGTAGGTCGCCAAAGATCCTATTCAGTATATTCAGATCTTTTTTTCCTATACATCTGCCACTTTAAAGGCCGCCTCTACAGCCTCAATCTCTCCAGATTGGCATCCCCATTATATGCAATACTTGAAAATCTATGGAAGCAGAATTTTAGCGGAATTTTGTTATTTTTTCAAAAATTTTTAAATCCTACCCACAGCAACTGTTTTATGATTTGAATAATTAGGAAATTTTTCATTATCTCTATTCTATGCGTTGACGTTTTCTTGGGGGTTCTTCAACTTCAATTTCAGTTAGTAACCTTTGCATTTCATGAGATAGTTCGCTGATCTTCTTTTCTCGTTTTTGCAAACTGATCTCTGCATGCTGCCTAGCCTCTATATTGATAGATTTGCATGCTACGCTCAGATTTAATGCATCATTATTTCCCTCAATAAGGCCATAATCTTGTATTGCCATTTTTTTATTAAAGTCAAAATTTCCTTCTTTTTGTAATACCAGCCTTAAAAACTCAGCAAGAGCTCCAGTTTTAAATGCATCTTTCTTGTGCTCTGACAAATATTGCTTACTTAGATGCTGAATAAAATCCAATAAACACTTAAGTATAAAAGATAATCGTTCATTAGAGCCATATTTTTCTTTAATTGTTTTGAACTCTTCAATTAACTTTTGTCCTTCTGCTTCATTGTTTATGTAACTAGCAATAGTTTTTGCACTTTCTTTTTTTATATTTGCTTCTATTAATTTACCTAAGTGCGGCATTGCTTTTATTTTTTCAAATGCTTTAAGACATTCTTTAAGTTTGGATGTATTGTTTATTTTTTCCCTTACAGACTCAGGCTCTTTACTTACATCAGCACCGAAAATGAGGAATAGGAAAAAGCTCTCTAGAGATTCTTTTAATTCAAAAATATCTTGCAATATAAATTTGCTTAAAGGTGTATTATTATAATCATCTTTAGCATGAACGTCTGACCCATACTCTAAAAGCAATCTTATTATTTGTGGATCTTTCTCAAAACAACTAATTGCTCTATATAGGGGGGTTAAACCGCAGATGCCTTTAGCATGAACGTCTGACCCATGCTCTAAAAGCAATTTTACTACTTGTGAATCTTGCCAATAACCAAACGCGTAATGTAAGGGGATACAGCCCCATTCATTTCGAGCATGAGTATCTATATCTGCACCTCTACTAAGAAGTAATTCTACTAATTCTTGTGATTTTTTCAGAGCAGCAAGATGTAGGGGGGTGTCATCCTGCCGACCTCTAGCATGAACGTCTGACCCACGCTCTAAAAGTAATCCTATTGTTTTTGGATCTTGCCCAGAAAGAATTGCTTCATGTAAGGGGGTATTGCCTTGGATGTCTCTAGCATGAACATCTGCACCATTTTCTATAAGAAATCTTGCCGCTTTCTCATGCTCTTCTTCAATAGCTGCATGTAAAGGTGTGAAGTTTGATACTTCTCCATGAGTATCGCCATTATTAATATTTGCACGATACTTTAGAAGTAGTTTCATAATTTTTATGTTGCCTCTCTGAGCGGCAATATATAAAATTGTTGGTTTGTTGCTCTGTGAGCTATCTACGGTATTAGCGCTTATTCCTTTTTCCACGAGCTCACGTACTACCTTTATATTACCCTCTGTTACTGCATCAATTAGTATTTTATCAAGTGACATAAATCCCCCAAATTTTATGATAATAATTAAAATATTAGCATAAAATACTATGTGTCAACTTATAAAGTGATATTCCAAATCCTTATATTTAAATTTAATTTCTTCTGCTTAATTTGAATATAGCCTCTTCATCATTAGCTTGACCTTATGGGTTTTAACGTTTAAATTTAATCTTTAAATAGTTAAGGAAGATGGCTGATAATATCATCACAATTTCAATAGAGAAAGAATTAGAAGAATCTTATCTCTCTTACGCCATGAGCGTAATTATGGGGCGTGCACTACCTGATATTCGCGATGGTTTAAAACCAGTACACAGAAGAATATTATATGCAATGCATAAAGCTGGTTTTGATTATGGTAAGCCTTATCGCAAGTCAGCAAGAATTGTAGGTGATGTGATGGGTAAATATCATCCACATGGGGACGCAGCAATTTATGATGCTATGGCTAGAATGGCGCAAGATTTCTCTATTCTGCATCCTTTAGTTGATGGACAAGGTAACTGGGGCTCAATTGATGATGATCCTCCAGCAGCGATGAGATATACTGAAGCTCGTTTTCAAAAGATAACTCATTATTTAGTAAATGATATAAATGAAGATACAGTTGATTTTCGTCCTAATTATGATGGTAATGAATCTGAGCCTATAGTCTTACCTGCTGAGTTTCCAAATTTACTTGTAAATGGCACAGAAGGTATTGCTGTTGGTATAGCAACCAATATACCTACCCATAACTTAGGGGAGGTTATTGATGCCTGCTTGCTATATATAGAAAATCCTGAAATTGCCGTTGAGGATATACTGGCTGTTATGCCTGGACCAGATTTCCCTACTGGTGGGGTTATTTTGGGTAAAACTGCTATAAGATCAGCGTTCACCACTGGCAGGGGAATAATTACTGTACAGGGAAAAACTCATATTGAAGACTTGCCTCAGGAAAAACAGGCGATTGTTATCGATGAGATTCCTTATCAGGTAAATAAAGCAAAATTAGTTACGAAAGTTGTTGAACTAGTAAAAGAAAAGAAAGTTGAAGATATTGTAGATATTAGAGATGAGTCTGATAAATCAGGAATTAGAGTCGTAATAGAACTAAAAAGAAATGCTTCTACTGAATTTATATTAAACCAAATATTTGTTCTAACTGACCTGCGTAGTAGGTTCAGTATAAACATGAACGTACTTCATGGTAATGCACCAATACAGGCGTCAATAAAGGAAATGATAGCAGCTTTTATTGAATTTAGAAAAGAAGTATTAATTAGAAGAACTAGATTTAGACTAAAAAAGACAAGAGAAAAAGCTCATATTTTCATAGGGCTTTACGTTGCGGTTTTAAATATTGATGAGGTCATATCAATAATTCGTGGCGCTAAAGATCCAGCAGAAGCGTGTAAGCAGCTGTTAGAAAAGAAATGGAATACCTCTGCTGAGATAAGGGAGATGATAAAACTCATTACTGATTCTGACCCTTTTCAAAAAGATTCATATTATCAATTAACTGAAGCTCAAGCTAAAGCTATCTTAGATATGAAGCTACAACGTTTAACTGGGCTTGAAAAAGAAAAGTTAGAACATGAACTTAAGCTCATGCTTGATCTTATTAAAGAATATATTGACTTTTTAGGCTCAGAAGAGAAGTTGATGGAGGCAATAAAATTAAATTTACAAGAGATTAAAACAAAATTTGCTCAACCAAGAAGGACTGTAATAGAAGAAGGTAATGTTGAATATGAGGCTGAAGACTTAATACCACAAGAAGATATGGTGGTTACTGTTACAATGAACGGCTACATAAAACGAGTAAAACTTTCACACTATAGAACTCAAAGACGAGGTGGTAAAGGCAAATTAGGACAAGCAGTTAAGGAAGAGGATGTCACCACAAAGTTATTTGTTGTAAACACCCATACTAGTGTTCTATTTTTTTCTAATATCGGTAGGGTATATAAGCTCAAGGTTTACAAACTACCGCTAGCTGAACCAACTGCACGTGGTAGATCTCTTGTGAACATATTTCCACTTTCTGAAGGTGAGACTATAACAAACGTTATGCCTTTGCCGCAAGAAAATGACAATCAAAATCTAAACATAATTTTTGCAACCGCTTATGGTAATATAAGACGCAATGCTTTATCTGATTTTGAGTATGTCCAAAGTAATGGTAAAACAGCAATACTTTTATCTGAAGGTGATAAATTGATATCTGTAGAAGTGTGTAAAGAAGATGATCATGTTTTCTTATCCACTAAGACTGGTAAAAGTATTAGATTTCCTGCAAGTGGTGTACGTCAATTTAAAAGTAGAACATCTGATGGAGTAAGAGCAATAAAGCTGCAACAGGGAGATAGCGTTATTTCAATGTCAGTGCTAAATGGCTATGCTGAAGTATCAGACATGAAAGATAGTAATGACAACGGTATAGATTCAGATATAGAAGATACTAATAATAGTGTTATAGGCTCAGACGTAGAAGATGATATACAAGATATTACAGAATCTTCAGATGAAGTAGGAATGACATCAGAAATAAGAAATATGTATCTAAAGGTGCCACTGACAAAACGTATAGAAGCAGCAAAAAATATGGAAGCTGCAGGTAGTACAAAAAAGTTAATAGATGAACTGGGTTTAAAACAAGAAACATTTGTCAATATGGCAATAAATGAGCAGCTTATTTTAAGCGTAACTGAAAATGGCTTTGGTAAAAGAACTTCCGCTTATGAATATAGAGTTACAAGACGAGGTGGTGTTGGTATTACCAATATACTAACAACCAAAAGAAATGGTAAGGTAATAGCTAGTTTTTCTGTAGAATATACAGATAATATAATGTTAATTACAGATCAAGGTAAATTAATCCGTATAGAAGTAAATGATATAAGAGTTGCAGGGCGCAGTACTCAAGGAGTGATTTTATTTAAAACTGAACCTAATGAAAAAGTAGTATCAGTTGCCAAGGTTGTTGATGCTGAATCTCCTGCAGTTGAAGATTTAGAGGTAATAACTGATGCAATATAAACCTATAATATTAATTATATTAGAAAAATCTTTAAATATAAGATTAATAAAAGGAAAATTTCAATATTTATAACCAAGAAATTTATTTCATATCAAAACCATATAATTAAAAAGGAAAAATTTAAATATTAAATAGAATTTTTACTGAGTTATTGTTTATTTTGGATATATTGTGTTGATTTTTTAATCGACCTATTGTTGATTTAGTGCCAATCTGGAGAGGTGTACAACATCAGAGAGAGGAGCGTTTTTAGCCCTTTTCACGGATTCCCACCATGAGAGAATTGATAATTGGAAGCGCTATAGTCGTATGTTTTAAAGCATATGACCACAAAGGTATCAATCTTGTTTTAAGAAAAAATCTTAAAATAGCTAAAACTATTCAGTAGGTCGCCAAAGATCCTATTCAATATATTCAGATTTTTTTTCCTATACATCTGCCATTTTAAAGGCCGCCTCTACAGCCTCGATCTCTCCAGATTGGCTCTCTCTTTATATCATATACATTCACAACCATGGAAGCAGAAAATTGCATTTTTTTTAGTTTTTTTCAACTTTTTTGTAAACTATGAAAGATGGTAAAGAAATGATATGATGTGGTATTACTTTTGAAGAGTATCGAAACTGATCCTGATGGCAATGTGAGAATGAAAAAGATACTGGACATTGTTTTCCCATGCAAACACATTTACTATTTACAGCAGACTTTAATGAAATTGTAAGTACTTTAACTTTATGCAAAACAAGAAGATTTGATCGGACTGCATACTCAGTCTTTCCTATGTGTCACAGACCAGCAGTACTAATAAAACTTACAGCTTCCTAACGTTTAAATGTTAAAAAAGGTTATTTGCAGATTGTTTTTTATACTTAGGAGATAAGGCATTATACAAGTCAAAAAATAAGTCATATACGGTCACAATATTAAAGCAACAACCACTTATGAGATTGGTGAGCATTGGCGAGATGTTAATACTTGAGGTTAGCGTATTTGATATATTGCAGCCTATAGTAGGAGATATCTTTGTTATCAATGAGCAAAAGTATAAGGTCCACTCATCACCACTTAAGGATAATTCAGAAATGCTGTGGAGAATAGAATGTATGAAAACAGATAACTCAAATGTTTAGTATAGAAGTTAGCAGTAATATCGCTAAATTAACTGATAAAATAAATGCAACTAAGCCATGGATAGAGTTAGCAATAGTTAGAGCACTAAATAAAACAGTGCTTTGGGTAAAAGCTCAAGCTAGTAGGGAAATAAGTACGAAATAAAATTAAAGCTAATTAGAAATAGGCTACAAAGCCAATAGAAACTCTTTAAAAGCATTAGTTATGGCAAGTCTTTATGGAATCAAAGCAGCAAAACTTGGGAGTATGAGACAGATAAAAACTGGGGCAAAAGTTGGAAAATATATGTTTCAAAGTGAATTTGTTGCCACTATGCCTAGAGGTTATACAAGTAGTTTTAAGCGTAAAGGTAAAACGGCACTACCAATACAAGATTACCACTAGAGCCAGAAGCATCAAAGATCATTAAGGGACTCGTGAGTAATGAAGTAGAGAAGGTATTCGAAAAGTATTTTGGGCATGAGCTTAATTTTATTTTGTAAAAGGTATAATGGACTGGATAAAATTTGTCAAAAATAAAATACCAGCACTGTGAACACTATCCAGTAGTACGTAAAAGCTCCAGCAGTATTTATTGAGCTTACAAGTTTGGAGCCAGGAAAAGATCCAGGAACTTGCCCTTAGAGCTAGGTTTGAAGCAAATTGATAGTAGTATACTTTTCTAGTTGTAAGATCACTGGCAGCTGAAGTTGCAAGAGTTGTAAATAAGAATACTTGGAATATGGAGAATATTTCACCCGCTGAATTTATATCAGCAGCAGGAGATGGGTTTAAACCGGAATTGGATGCTTATCTTGTTTGGTTAGTCGAATGGGTGCATGAGGCGCATGTGGGGCATTCAATCTGGGTAGATAGTGATATTGAATCACATTCCATAAGTATAGGAGGTATAAGTGCTGGAGCATAATTTTGCCATCTCGCAACTGCAGAGGAAACTAGCTAACATCATCCGTGTTGGAGTTGTAAAAGAAGTAGATTATTCACAAGCAAGAGTTGTGGTCAAAGTAGATGAGATTTTAACTGGATGGCTGCCGTGGATAACTTTCAGAGCTGGAGAAGAGAGGAGTTACCAAGTATTGATGAACAAGTTTTCACCCTCAGGAGAGTTATCTCTTGGTAGGTAGTATTTATCAGCAGAAATATCCAGCAGCGGAGAGTGATAAAATGATCAGTAGCTTAGCGTTTCAAGATGGAACAAAGCTGTCATATAACAAAGATAGTCATCATCTTGAAGTTTCTGTGGTGGATAAAATTACGCTATGCGTTCAAAACTAGCCAAGTTAAGAGATTAGACATACTGTAATAGCTATTGAAAAAAGGAGATAGAATATTTTAGAGAGAAGTAAGAAATTCGATAGAATTAGTTCTGCAAAAATAATTTAAACTTTTAAAGTAGGAGTAGTCTCATAAAATATTATATTGGGTTAGATGTCTCACTCAAAGAAACTTTTATAAGTATCGTTGATGAGAAAGGAAAAGTTGTTAAGGAAGAAGTTGTTGCAAGAAAAAGTAAAGCAATAGCAGAGAACTTGCTAAGTCAAGGCAAAAAATAAGAATCCATAGGGATAGAAAGTTGTCAATATCAATGTGTAAAGAGTTAAGGGATTTTGGATTACCAGTGATTTGTGTAGATGCAAGGGGTATAGCTCAAATGATGAGGGTTGGGTTGTACAGAGAAGTATAGCATATCCCACAATAATTTGAAGGATTCATAAGAAAGCAAAATCAACAGCATGACGAAAAGACTTGAACAGGGCCATGTTTTTGATAATAAACCAATGAGGTTCAATTTTATTAAAGTCAGGAGAATATGGTGGAAGATAAAGAACTTCAGTGCCTTAGCAAATTCACTAATTTTTTTAGATTTATGGAAATGTCAAAGTTTCTGCAAAATTGGTGTTAAAAATTGTTCAAACCAAGTGTTAAAAACCTCTGTATCACAATGGCCTTCGAAGGTCATAGATTTTCCCATTATTCAAAGCTGCAATCATACTTGACTCTTTTTTCCAGATTTTAAAGCATAAAATCTTTGCCCTTTCTGGCAATATCCATAAGTTCTGTATTATTGATGCCAGATTCATCTAAAAATACCAGACTTTTAGGTTGCTATAATTTCTTTAAATTTCATCTCTTTCTTTATATCCATAGGTCTTTTTTTGCGTGTAAATCCAATTTTCTTTAATGCTCTATGTATTGTGCGAAAATTAATATTACCCCAGATTTCCGATAGAACCTTCGCAAACTCAGCAACCATTTTATGATTCCAGTTCCAAGTTTTTTTGACTGATGTTTCCTTGCGTCTTTGCTGCCATTCATACAAAGTTCTATCTTAAACCTCTGACCAACCTACTTTCTCCTTCATCCAATTGCCTTTTTTCTTAAATGTACGGTCCTAAATCTTTATCTTATCTCATTCGGATCTTTAAAGGAATGGCTATAACTAGCGATAGCTTCTGCATTTTCTTTTTTTATGTTTGCTTCTATTAATTTACCTAAGTGCGGCATTGCTTTGATTTGTTCAAATGCTTGAAGGCATTCTTTAAGTTTAGATGTATTGTTTATTTTTCCCCTTACAGACTTAGGCTCTTTATTTACATCAGCACCGAAAATGAGGAATAGGAAAAAGCTCTCTAGAGATTCTTTTAATTCAAAAATATCTTTCAATATAAATTTGCTTAAAGGTGTATTATAATTATCCCGAGCGTTAACATCTATCCCCTTTTCTAAAAACAACTTTATTATTTTCTCGCTTTCAGATGAGGCAGCAATGTGCCACACTGTTACTGCATTTCCATCCGTCTTACGTAAAAGTGTTTCTGCTAACTCTTTGCCATATGTATCAGTAAGGAATACAGCTGCATTTTCTGGTGGAAGATAAGCATTAGGATTTACTCCCTCATTTAATAAAGATTCTACTTTCTTTATATCCTCACTTTTAATTGCACCTACTAGTTGTTCATCAAGTGACATATCCCCCCTTATAAGGATAATTTATGCTCTTTATAGCATAATATTTGTCAATTTGCACTGTGTTTAATTTTAGTTTTAAAAGTGATGGCATGAGAGGCTGTTTCACTATTACAATCACAATTTAGCATTACATTTCTAACCATATGAAAAACATTACCAAAGAATTAAAAGAACATTTATCTAGCTCAGTGCTAAGCATTGCAACATGTTGGAAATTAACACTAACTAATAATGAAGTTATGGGTTTTACTGACTATGATAAAGACTTAACAATAGATAATATAGTTTATCAATCACATACGGGTTTTACTGCAAGTGCTATTGTAAATAACTCTGATCTAGCAATCGATAACTTAGAAATAGAAGGAGTGCTAAGTAGCAGTAGTATAAAAGAAGAAGATATCTTAGCAGGAAAATATGACTTTGCGCGAATTGAGATATTTTTAGTTAATTATAATGATTTAAGCCAAGGAAGCCTAAGCATGCACTATGGTACTTTAGGAAGAATAATACTTAGCAACGGTAGGTTCGTAGCTCAAATTCATGGGCTATCAACTAAACTTACGCAAAATATAGGAAAGTTGTATTCAACCTTATGTAGAGCGGAGTTTTGTGATAATAAGTGCAAGTTAGACAGCAATGAATTCACTAAATCTGGTGCAGTAACATCAGTGGTAAATAATCATAATTTCCAAGATGAAAATTTAACAGAAGATGACAATTATTACAAATATGGAATAGTTAAATTTGCCAGTGGAGCAAATAGCGGCTTAACTTTTACCATTCGAGAATATCGGAAAGGAAGCGTTACTCTTTTTATGCAGGTGCCACATAAAATTATGGAAAAAGACCAATATTTCATCACTGCTGGCTGTGATAAGAAATTTCTTACGTGCAAAAATAAATTTAATAACGTAAAAAACTTTCGTGGCGAACCTCATGTACCAGGAAATGTTTTAGGAAATTATGTGTATAATCAATAAACAACTACTCATCAAGCTCACTTATTTTGAAAGCAAAATTAAGTTATTCAAAATTTTTCCAGTTAGGCATTATATCCTGACTTAACATTTCCTCGTATGATCCACGTTTTCTAATTATGGCAAATTGGTCACCGTTTACTAGCACTTCAGGAATAAGTAGCCTAGAGTTATAAGTTGAAGACATAGAAGCTCCATATGCACCTACATCGCATATAGCCAACATATCACCTGAGGTTACTTGCTGCATTTTGTATTTATAAGCAAAAACATCGTCAGACTCACATATAGGACCAACTACATCAACTTCCTCTTCTGGTAAGTCCTCGTTCTTTTTAACTGGAACTATTCGATGCTTGCTACCATATAGCGCTGGACGAATCAAATCGTTCATGCCTGCATCCACTACTACATGTTTTACAACATCATTGCTTTTTGTATATAGAACTTTAGTTACTAAAACCCCGGCATTACCAACAATAGCTCTACCTGGTTCACATATTATTTTATAATCTAAATTGCAAATATTTTCCCTCAGTAATCTAGTATATTCAGTAATACTTGGAATATTATCATCATTAGCGTATGTAATACCTAGCCCTCCACCTAAATCAATTCTTAAGATTTTATGCTCAAGTTTTTCAATTCTAGATATGATCACTTTAATCTTCTTAATTACGTCTAGAAATATGTTTAAATTAGAAATCTGAGAACCAATATGAACAGAGATACCGAGTAAATTGATATTAGAAAAATCTTTGGCAAAAATCTCATCAATATATTCTTCAGGTATACCAAATTTATTTGTTTTTAGCCCTGTAGTGATCTTATCATTGGTTTTAGCATCAATATTAGGATTAACCCTAATTGCAACCGAAGCTTTAATTCCCTTGCTAGATGCTACTTGATTTATTAGTTCTAACTCTTCTTTGGATTCAACGTTAATTTGATAAATATTATTTTCTAAAGCAAATTCTATTTCTTCTCTCGTTTTACCAATTCCGGAAAAGACTATTTTATCTACTGGAACTCCAGCAGCCATGGCGCGTCTTATCTCTCCACCAGAGACAACATCAGCTCCACCACCCATACTAGCAATAGCTTTAATAATTGCGATATTAGGATTTGCTTTAACTGCATAGCAGATCATGCTATCTGGAATATTATCTGCAAACTCTCTATAATTTTTACAGATAGCATCAAATGAATAGCAGTAAAAAGGTGTTCCAACTTCTACAGCTATATCTAGTAAGCTTACATCTTCAATACGTAATAAATCATATTTATAATTAATGCTCATGTTTAAATGAATTCAAATAAAATAATTAAAGTAGGCTACTAACTTCGCATACTTCATCCGTTATATCAGATATAAGAGTTTGTTCAAATTCGTTTTTAGTATATAGAACAATATCATCAATGATACTGTAACAACAAAAAAAGGCAGTAGCAGAGACCATACCAAAACCTATTGCTTCTAATATTTGACTACCACTTGTACTGAAGAAGCCAATACCAATTAATATAGTAGCAGTTATTATAGGAGCACTGCATCGCAACTAACTTACTATCATAACTGTAGGTGTGTTTATAGTCATAAGGAAAAAACAATAAGTAACCTGTAACGCCAATAATAAATTTATTTTGATTACTGAATGATCCAAATAAAGCTAGCCCTACCAGTACAGCTACTGTTGGTGTCATAACACTTCTACTTCCACCAACAAATTCACTATATTTCCCCATATTTATTCTGAATTATATTTAAGTTACTTGATGTTAGGCTAGTTCTATCATATAAGCAACATCTTATATTCATAAAATGCATGATGATAGGTCTAACAATTAACTAAAAAATTATAGGTAATTTACATTTTACAAAATATTATTATAGATATAGCATAATCCAAATTATTGAATGGGGAAATAGTAAACATGTTAAACATAGGAATAAAAAGATATAGCTTGTTTTTATGTCTAGAAGATAAAAAAAATGGGAAAAAATCTTTTCACAAGATCGATATTTACCCTATAATTGGCGGGTTATTAGTTTTTGTTATTATACCATTTGCAATTATAATTATGATAATTGCATCATTTGATAAAGTAACTGCTGTAATGACAACAAGTGCAGCTATTCTGGGCATCTATACCGTATTTATAGCTCTTCTTCTTAGATTTACATGTTATTACCTATCGTGTAGTATAAAATGTTGTACAAAATCAAAAAGCGCACCTGTACAGGTAGATAATTCTATAGAAGATAAAGATGTATTAGAGGAATTGATACGTCATGATACAAGGAGTTCAGAAAAATCTGTACAAACAAATATGACCATGCAAAAATTTGTAACAGAAAGTGTTACAATAGAAGATATAAGAGATTATGATATTCCTCGAGGAGTATGGGCTATACGAGATTTGGCATCAGAAGAGATAGAAATGTATAATTCTGTACGAGCATCAATAAATGATCTAAACTCTATAGCATCAGAAAATGGCAAGCATAGAAAATCAAAAAGCGTTGTTAGCACAGATACTGGTATAACAGGTTTTACAAGCCTGTCTTCCGAAGATTTATTAGAACGAATTGGCCCTAGCGCTTCTAAATCAATGGTTTTGGAAAATACAGTGTTAGAAGGTCATAACATAAACGTCTCAGCAGATGTTGTAGTGCATTCCCCCTTTAACTCATATCAAAAATCATTTGATACAGACTCACTTGAGAGTCAGGTAACTAAATAGCAGTTATATAGATTTCATAACCTCTACAATAAAAACATGCAGTTGAGGTTGTAGCGCAAAATATCGTTATGAATGTTAAATTATAGATATAGAAGTAATTTGCATAATTTACAAAGTTATGGCTGTCTTATTACGATACAGCGTTTATTTCCAGATAAATCATATGCATATGAGACAAAAATTAAACCATAAAAAGGTATGATTTTTTTGATATTGTTCTGTGATTCTCCTATCTCTAGTATAGCAAAACCTCCTTTCTTTAGGCTCCTTTTTAAAACAGGGAAGATGCTGAGATAGCATTTTAAACCATTGCTGCCGCCATCAAGAGCAATACTCGGTTCATTTTGCACTTCAGGTTGTAGTTTTTTTAACATACTTTTTTTTATGTATGGAGGATTGCTGATTATTAAATCAAATAAACCATTGCTATTTTTCCAAGAACCAAGAACAATTTTTACCCTACCTAGTAAATTATGTCTTTTAACATTATTTAGCGCTACTCTGTGGGAGTTGACATTTCTTTCAAATCCAATACCGATAGAATACTTATATTCATGCAATATGGATATTAGAAGACAACCTGTACCTGTACCAAAATCAACAATCCTTAGTCTTTTGTTTTTATTTCTATAATACCTAAGCACTGCCAGAATAATTGTTTCACTGTCTGGTCTTGGATCTAGTACATGCTGATTTACTAAAAAATCTAGACCCCAAAATTCCCGTTTGCCTATTATTTGTGCTACAGGATATCTCTTGCATCTTCTACTGATGAGCTCTAGAAATAACTTTTCATGTTCTTCTTCAACTTCATAGTCATAATTAGCGATAACAAAGGATCTCTCTAAACCTAACACATGACTAATTAGTATTTCACTATCAAGTCTAGGAGTGTAAATGCCGCAAAGTGAGAGATTGTTTATACTCTTTTTGAGTAAAGCACCTATAGTTTTCATAAAATATATTCAAACTTTTTTATAAATCTTTAAATACTTTGGAACAATGCTTTCTATTGGTGTTGCTCTTATTTTAGCTTTTTCTAAATCATGCGATTGCTCAAGACTATTACTATTACACAAGAACTTTATTTGATCTCTAGTTATTAAAGGTTCAATATTTCCTGTAATGGGTTTAAGCAAGGCAGAAATGACTTTAAACTCACAAATGAACGCAATAAACTTAGCAATTGGCAAGGGTATATTAATTAGCAAACATTTCCTGTTTGTAATAGTTATAATAAATTTCAAAAGGTTTTTTATAGAATACACCTTAGGACCACCAATGTGGTACAATTTCTGATCATGAATCTTAAGTTTTATCACATAGCACACAAACTTGGCTAGATCATCTACATAGACAGGTTGAAGCTTCATTTTGCCATTGTTAATTAGCGGTAGAAAAGGCAGTATAGAAGCTAATTTTGCAAACTTATTGAAAAAATTATCTTCCTCTCCAAATACTAAATTAGGTCTAATTATTATTGCTTCTGGAAAGGCAGAGGTTACAGCTTCTTCACCAAGAAGCTTGCTTTGAGTGTACTTAGAAGAACAATTACCTTCCGCTTCCATGGCAGAAAAATGTATCATAAGTGATATGTTATTTGCTTTTGCTACTCTTGCGATTTTCTCTGCAATGTCCACATGCACTGTATAAAACTTCTGTGTTTTTGACTCATTTAAGATTCCTATTAAGTTTATAACAATATCACATCCCTTTATGTGCTTTGATATAACTAACTCATCTAAGATATAATCACCAACCACCACTATTTGTCCAGGATGGCCACATAATTTAAGCTTCTGTGCCTTTTGTTGGTTCCTATTGAATATCTTTATCGCATATCCTAAATCTGCTAGGTGCTTTACTATGTATTTTCCTAAGAAACCACTACCACCAAATATTATGACTTGCTTTATCATATCAGCTTAACACACTAAGTAATTATAAATTACATGCAATATGAGTACAACATGAGCTTTAATAAGACGTTAAAGTTGCAATTTTAATTGACATATTTAAAGTTTTTTAAATTTCTATTACGTATTTACTCATATTTTAACTTTTTCTTTAATCCAATCAAATAACTTATCAATTCCATTATCTTGCACATCACTTTTGTTACTTTCAGAAATTAACGATACCATACCTATTGCAGCAGAGAATGCTGGGCTATCACTAATTCCATCTATAGAGAAAGGCATAGCAATGCGAATTGGTCTATTCAATATATAATTTGCAGCTTCTGCTATATTTGATAATTGGCTACTGCCACCAGTAATAACTACTTTTCTTATTAGGTTATTTTTCTTGCCAAGCTTATCATCTAAAATCTCTAATATCTCTTCCAATCTTGATTTTATTATCGTTGTAATTTCTGACTTGGCTATTTGCATGCTTGGATTTCCATCATCTAAAATGTCAATATCATTAGATGAGATTGCCTTGTCACTGAGCAACTTAATGCGCTCAGCTTCATTTATGCTCACGCATAGACCATAGGCAATGTCTCGAGTTATATGAATACCACCTATTGGTATAAAATCAGCATGAACAAACTTTCCCTTTTCAAAAAAACCAATGGAAGTATATCCTCCGCCAATATCGATAATTGCTGCTCCTAATTCTTTCTCTTCTCTATTAAGGCATGATAACCCTGACGCGTATGATGATGCAGTATAGCCTGCAATTTTTACTCCACAATTTACAAGACAATTTTCGATGTTAAGTAAAGCAGGACGAGATGCTGTCACAACATGCATGTCAGCACGCAATTTGCCCCCATATAACCCATGTAATTCATTTATGTTATGCATATCATCAAGGCTGTATCTAATTGGTATGTTGTGAATGACAACATCATCTTCGTCATACTTTTCATAGGTTTGGGATACGATATTTGCTATATCTGCACCGGAAATTTTATGACGATCTGAAATGATTTCATTAGTTAGCTCAAAAGATGAAATGTTACATCCTGATATATTAACATATGCTTGATCTACAATTTCTATCTTGGATGCTTGCTTTGCCATTGTAATAGCAGAAAGTATGGAACGGCTTGCATGTTTAATATTTGTAATAACCCCACCATTTATACCTTCCGCGGCATTATATCCAACACCAACTACTTTTTTACTACCATTAGTTTTTACTATCAAGCATACAACTTTTGTTGTACCGATATCTAAAGCAGCAAAAACTTTCGACTTCATATCTCCACTTTTCATTGGATATAAATTATTAAAATAATTTACATTCTACATATCCATTATAATCCAGCAAGGCTTTTAAATTTTTTGTGTCACTAACAAAAATTTCATTTTAATTTCTGAGGCAAAGTATTATTCTATATTGGAAGAATATGGAAATAGATGTGTTTGAAGAAACATTGCTCAATATATTGGTATGTCCTCTCACGAGAACTCCCTTGCGATATGATGCAAATAGTAACGAACTAATTAGCGATGAGGCAGGGCTAGCCTTTCCAATTCGTGATGGCATACCCATTATGCTCGTAGATGAAGCACGTAAGATTTAGATGCTTTTCAAAGTCATATAAACAAGCAATGGATCTTAAAATCTCTTTGCTGTATCCTTTCTAAAGAAGATTAGAATTCTTTTGAAACTCTACTTCTGCGAACAATTGTGTCGTTACTCCGGTGCTCGAATCCTCATCAATACACTCCGGTTCTCCGCTCCGTATGCTCCTACCACTTGCCTTCCATAAGCGAGTTTCGAAAGAAGTCTATTGATGATATTTATAAGGAAATAGGATATAGTACTTCCCAAAGTAAATGATAAAGGTATAATAAGCAATTTTAGAAGAGGGAAAATGGCATACAGTGTAGATTTAAGAGATTATCTTTAGTTAAAAAAGGGAAATCAAAGGCTGAAGTTGTGGAGCTTTTAGAAATAGGAATTGTACAGATGGCTAAAAAAGAAAGCTGTTGGTTAAAACCAGCAAAAAATGGTAATTTCATCCGAAAAATAAATCCTAAAATGCTTGAGTTAAAAAGCATCCAGCTAGTAGAGATGAAACAAAACCTCGGATTCGGAATAAACTCAATCTGGTATAGCAGCTGAAAATTACGTTAAAAAGTCACACTGTATCGAGAGCGAAATCATGAGGATAGACAGAATTTTATCGAGAAGATCGCTAAATTAGACCAGTCATATATATAGATGAAGCTGGAATTGATAATAGATTATATAGAGAGTATGGGCGGGCGCCAAGAGGTGAGAAGATACATGCACTGGTAAAAGACGAGAACATAATAGGTGGCTGGATTGGAAGGAAATTTATTGCACCAATGACTTTTACTGGAGGGTGTGATAAAGAAGTATTTAATACATGGTTAGAACACTACCGAAGCTGCCTGTTAATACAACTGTAGTTATGGATAATGCAATAAAATTGCTAAAACAAAAGAATTAATTGAAAAGGCAATTTACTCCATCTTCCTCCATATTTGAATCCAATTGAGCATTGCTCGCATACTATTAAAAGCTGGCTCAGATCTAAAATACAGCAACATGACAACTTTCTTCTTCTTGTTGGTAACACTATTATTGAAGTTTATCATTTATTTTAGTATATACTATAGTAAACTGTAGTAGAAGAGTAAAGTGTTAAACAATCATTGGTATAGATGGCAGGATGTTCTGTACACTATTATTTGCCAAGTTTAGTATAGTACCAATTTTATTACTGAAACTACCTACATATTCATCAGCAGTAGTACAGGCATAATCTATATTCTCTTTATTTAAAGCGGATGATTTACTGTACAAAGCCTTTGATGTGCTATCTAAAATATAAGAAGCGCTACACATAGTATGTGAAACACCACGTAAAACATATGAAACACCACGCATAGTATAAGTTACACCGTCCATACCATACTTTAAGCCAAGGATAGCTTGGTCAGTTATGTTTTGCTCATAACCTTTCTCACCCTTATCTAAGCAAGAAGATGCACAGGATGATATACTTGTGGCAAAATCAGTGGCATATGATATTCCATACGGTACATATGAAGCAAAATAAGTTGCATATGAGGCAGCAAATGAAAGGTACGAAACACCACTCATACTATACTTTAAACCAAGAACTCCTTTATTAATTACATTATATGTAAAACTTTTTGCTTCTTGAGGTTGTTCTTCTATCATTTTGCATCCTTGACTACTCCTCATTCCTTCTTCAACAGATGTAGTTTCATTATTTAACATATATCACTCTTAAAATAATAATATAATTATTAATTAATTTAACATTAGTGTCAACTTAAATATTTATGAGCTTAAATATCTTTTTTCATTTCCTTTACAGCGATAGACAATTCACGTAAATTTCTCTCTTCTACCTTAGATGGTGCACCCATAAGCAAATCCTCTCCTTTTTGATTCATAGGGAAACAGATAATTTCTCGAATATTGGGTTCATCAGCAAGTAGCATAACTATCCTATCAATTCCAGGAGCTATACCACCATGCGGTGGCACACCAAATTTAAACGCACGTACAAGTGCACTAAATTTACTATCTACATCTTCTTTGCTATAACCTGCAATGGCAAAAGCTTTATACATTATCTCTAAGCTACTATTGCGAATTGCACCACTTGAAAGCTCAACACCATTACAGACAATATCATACTGATAAGCAATTATGTTTAAAGGGTCTTTTTTTTCTAAATCTGATAAACTTCCTTGAGGCATAGAAAAAGGATTATGAAAAAAGTCTATTTTCTTTTCTTTTTCATCATAGGTAAAATATGGAAAATCTATAACCCAGCAAAATTTAAACACATCCTGCTCAATTAGATTGAGCTCCTCACCAAGAAGCTCACGCATTCCTCCAGCAATTTTTGCAGCTTTTTCCTCTTTATCTGAAGCAAAGAAAACGCTATCCCCTGGCTTTATTAAATTCCTAATTTGCTCAAGTCTATCTTCATCAAGGAATTTTGCTATAGGTCCCTTTGCAGAAAATTCATCAAAAATAATATATCCTAAACCTTGAGCACCAAGTTCTTTGGTAGCATACTCTATTTTACTATCAAAAAAACTGCGTGGATAACTTGCAGTACCTGGAGCTGGAATTGCCCTTACTACCATACCTGAGTCAATATTTCTTTTGAAAATATTAAAATCTGAATTACGAAAAACTTCAGTGACATCAGTAATTAACAGTGGATTACGCAAGTCTGGTTTGTCAGAACCATATTTTAGCATCGCTTCTCTATATGTTATGCGTTTGAACTCTCTATCAACTTTTTTATTGGAGAATTGAGAAAACACACTATATAAAACAGGTTCAATAACATTGAATACATCTTCTTGAGAAACAAAAGACATCTCAAGATCAAGTTGATAAAATTCTCCAGGGGAGCGATCGCTACGAGCATCTTCATCACGAAAACAAGGTGCAATTTGAAAGTATTTATCGAAGCCAGAAACCATTAGGATTTGTTTAAACTGCTGGGGTGCTTGTGGCAATGCGTAAAACTTTCCAGGGTGCAGTCTGCTAGGTACTAAATAGTCACGTGCACCTTCAGGTGATGAGGCTGTAAGTATTGGAGTTTGAATTTCAATAAATCCACTCTCAGTCATAAGCTTTCTGAGTTCTGCAATAACTTGTGACCGCAAAATTATATTTTTGCGAACTTTCTCTCGTCTTAAATCTAAGAATCTATATTTAAAGCGAATGTCTTCAGGATAGTCTTGCTCCCCAGAAATGTTCATAGGCAATGAATCTGCTTCTGAAAGTATAGTTATGCTTTCAACTATAACTTCTATGCTACCTGTATCTAACGAGGCGTTGATAGTATCTTCCGTTCTTAGTTTTACCTTGCCTTTGACAGTAATAACACTTTCTAATTTTAGATTTTCAATATTTTCAAGTTCGTTAAAAACCAGCTGTGTGACCCCATAAAAATCACCTAGATCAACAAAAATAATTCCACCATGATCACGCTTGCGGTACACCCATCCTGATAAAGTAACAACATTTTCCACATGACTTTCTCTTAATTCTCCGCAAGTGTGAGTCCTATATTGCATGAAATAATCCTAAAACTATAATGTATACATATAAAATGAATATACATGAAATAAAAATTATGTCTTACGCACCTTTACCGAATCGTGGTGTTATTCTACTGCAAGGCCCAGATGTTAGAGATTTCTTACAAGGTATTATCACCAATGATATAACAAAACTACAAGATAAACAGGCTATTTACTCTCTACTGCTCAGCTCACAAGGTAGATACCTTTATGATTTTTTTCTTGTTCAAAAAGGTAAAAATATTTTGCTAGAATGTGAAAAGGAATATTTGTTAGAAATAATCGAAAAGCTCAATTTGCTTAAAACGTACTTAAAAGTAAAAATTCGGGATATAAGTGAAAAATATAAGGTGGGAGTGATGTTAGATAATAGTAAAGAAGTTGAAAACGCTATTACCTTTGCTGACCCGCGTCATAAACTGCTTGGAGTTAGAATCATATCACTTGTTGAAAATGAAATAGAAAATATAGAAGTGGGAAATTTTGAAAAATATGAACAAGTTCGTATACAAAATTTAGTCGCAAGTGGTGCACAAGATATGATACAAAATAAGTCATTTCCTCTGCAGTTTATGATAGATAAGATAAGTGGTATTGACTTTAACAAAGGTTGTTATATAGGACAGGAAGTTGTAGCAAGAATGCATAGAATGCCTCTTAAGAAAAAAATATATTTAGTAGCCAGCAAGCATAAGCTACCAACTGCTGGTACAAAAGTAACAAATGATAAGCAGCAAGAGATAGGTGAGCTATGCTCTAGCATAAACAATATAGGAATAGCGCTACTTAATGTAGAAGATGTAAGTAATACAAATATACTATTTATTGATGGTATAGAAATAAAAATTCAAAATTAATGGCAAACTTTTAATGTGTGTGTTTCACTCTGGAAGGTATCAAAGCCCAATTAATACAAGACTTAAAGTGATAGAAGGGGTATTTTTCCTTAAAGTTCAATTTTAAAACTTAGAGAACGTTCAACAAACCATGTCAAACAAGAAAAATATTAATATAAAACATGGAATGAACGAAAAAACATCGAATAAAACCAGTGGATTAGTAGACTATAAAGAGTTAGAAAACAACATATTATCGTCCATCCGAGAATGGCAAAGTCTGATCAATAGAAGCAAGTTTAGAAAGAAAATAAATGAGAATGGAATCGTAGAAAAGTTCAAAATACAGATACAGACTCATTTGAAGATAGAGACTTGAGCCACAAAAAAAAGACAAATTAATTTACACCCTGAACTTGAAATGTTTGCAAAGTTATAAATATCGAAACGACCATAAGCAGCAGCAATATTACCGATAAATTATTACCAACGAATGGCGTAACTGCAATCTGTATATCCAATAGTATTCATATGTTTTTTAAAGTCAAAGAGGATGCGTAAGTAAATGTATGTATAACATACTAGGTATAGATCAAAATGGCAGAAAAGAAGTATTGGGCTTTTATCTGGCTGATAGTGAGTTCTGGCTTAGTGTATTAAATGATCTCAAAGTGTGGAATCGTTGCCTGTGTAGATGGACTAAAAAGCTTTCCATAAACAACGTATTTCCCAACGCAGAAGTGCAATTGTGTATAATGCATCAGATAAACTAAAATATGTATCCAGCAAAATGAATGATTTGAAGAAAAGCTTCAAATAGAGAAATCGCTAAAAATTTGAGCTGGAAGAAAAATGGGAATGTAGTGGCAAAATAATTGGGAAACTGGCTATTTTAAGTACTCAGATCCTGTTAGGCGGATAGTTTACACTACCAATCCCATAGAGGGACTGCACAGGCAAATCAGGAAAAAACCAATTTACCAGTACAAATGCCTTGTACAAGCAATTATACTGTGCTATAAAAAAGATAGAGCAAAATTGGACTATACCAAATTGGGCTTTAACCATCTCTCAACTTGATATTTTCTTTCCTAATAGATTAAAAATTCAGTTGAGTTTTTGACACAGTTTGTTGAATACTCCCGAAAAACATTAAATCAGGATTCTGATAGTATATTTAAATTCTTCTGTCAGTTAATTCGTCACTGTCAGATTAAGTGATGTCTAGTACACTTTTGGTGAGTTTACCTTACATCCTTCATAATCAGCGTCATTACATATAAGCAATAATGCTACATCACTTTGTTTTTGCTCTATTGCATACAACAACATTTCTTTTAAAATATTTTGTTCTTCTTCTATTAACAATTCTACAGTAAATTTTTTTACCATATATTTTTTTACTTCTTTCTAGTTTTTACAACTTGGTTTCTCCAAAGGAATCAGATGCAGAGTAATGTAAATTTAATTTTTATGTAGTTAGGTGCTCGCCTTGAGCTTTAGTATTAGATCTATTTTATAGATATTTACAGGTGAAATAGCAGTAGGAAGACTATCAGAGAAACATGTGTTACAAATTACGTAGATATTGTAACTTACATATTCTATGCCGCCCACTATCCAACAGTATATCAAAAACAAGAATCCGAACAATTAAAAAAAAGATATTGGATCTATGGGCAATTTGCTGTCACTGTTGGTAATGTAAATTCTTCAGATGTACAGAAGTATATTGAAAGTTTCATAATAAACATCTCTGAGTTTTAAAACTTGCTTTATAAACGTTACCACCTGCTTTAGCTTGTTGTTATTGATAATCTTATGGATAATAATTCACTTTTCTTTGATTAATCACCGGTTAGAATATAGTCAGCATTTAATTTTAAAAAAATGAAACTAGGTTTATCCACTGGCGATATAAGGAAGTTATTTTTGGATTTTTTTGCAAAGAACCACCATACAATACTTCCATCTTCATCGCTTGTACCACAAAATGATGCAACACTTATGTTTACAAACTCAGGAATGGTGCAATTTAAACAGATTTTTACCGGTAAAGAAAGTAGTAGTCTCAAAACTGTAGCAACTAGTCAAAAATGTTTAAGAGCTGGTGGTAAACATAATGATCTAGAAAATGTTGGCTATACAAACCGGCATCATACGTTTTTTGAAATGCTTGGTAACTTCAGCTTTGGTGATTACTTTAAGGAGCACGCTATAGAGCTAGCTTGGAAGTTTATAACACAAGAGTTACAGCTAGATAAAAATAGAATATATGTAACAGTCTATCATAACGATGATGAAGCATACGAACTTTGGCGGAAAATTAGTGGTTTTTCCGATGATAAAATTATAAGAATTGCAACCGCTGACAATTTTTGGAGTATGGGTAACACTGGGCCATGCGGGCCATGCTCGGAGATTTTTTATGATTACGGTGAAGAAATAGAAGGTGGGCTGCCAGGTAGCAAAGATGCAGATGGCGAAAGGTTCGTTGAAATTTGGAATTTAGTATTTATGCAGTATGACAAAGATGAAAAAGGTGATTTACATAAACTGCCAAAACAATGCATTGACACTGGTATGGGTTTAGAGCGCATAGCTTCAGTGATGAAAGGTGTGTGTGATAATTATGAAACTGATATTTTTCTAGCTTTGATTAATAGATCGCAGAAAAAATCTGGAGATAGAGTAAATAAATTAGCACATAGGATTGTTGCTGATCACGTGCGTGCCGCAGCGTTTTTAATAGCAGAAGGTGTAACTCCTGCTAACGAAGGAGCTAGTTATGTTTTACGTAGAATAATAAGAAGAGCTGCACGTTACATTCATCAAATGGGCTGTAATGAACCGCTGCTGCACCAGATTTTTCCCGTACTGATAGATAGTAGTAGCAGCGCATATATGGCAGATAGCTACCCAGAGCTAATAAGAGCAAAAGAGTTAATAGAAATGACTTTAAAATCAGAAGAGGAGAATTTCCATGAAACCTTGCTCAGGGGAGTAAATCTTCTTGAGAAAGCCGCAGCTGGTTTAAGTGAGGGTGATGTTGTATCTGGAGAGGTTGTGTTTAAACTTTATGACACGTATGGTTTCCCACTAGATATCACTTTAGATATTTTAAAAGAGAAAAAACTGAAACTCGATCAAGAAGGCTTTGATGCTGCAATGCAACAGCAAAAAGCAAAAAGCCATTGGACTGGCGATAAAGAATCAATAAGCAAGGTGTGGTTTAATATTGCTCATCTTCATGGCAGAACAGAATTTATCGGTTATAAGTTAAGTCAAATAAGTGATGCAAAAGTTTTATGCATTGTCTCAAAAGAAGAAAAAATCATTGATTGTGCAAATGAAGGTGAGGAAATAAGTATTATTTTAAATAAAACTCCTTTTTATGCAGAATCGGGTGGACAGCAAGGTGATACAGGAGAGCTTGAGGTTATTTTAGGAGAAGAAAACAAATTGGGATCTCAAAGTGGCGTAGTGAAGGTGCTGGATACTCAAAAGATGTTAAATAGTATCTACGTTCACAGATGTGTAGTTAAAACTGGCATGATCGCTGCTGGAGATATAGTAAAAGCTAAGATTGATGAGGAAAGAAGATCTAACTTGAAAGCAAATCATTCAGCAACTCACCTGTTGCATCAGGTGCTGAAGGAAGTTTTAGGAGGTCATGTTGCGCAGAAAGGATCTTTAGTTGCACAAGATAAACTGCGTTTTGACTTTAGCCATAACAGCCCGCTCAGTGAAGAGGAGATATTTGTAATTGAGAATAAAGTAAACTCTATAATTAGAGATAATTACCCCGTTGCAACTAAAATCCAAAACACAGACGAAGCAATAAGAGAAGGGGCTACAGCGCTATTTGGTGAGAAATATGAAGATGAAGTAAGAGTTGTAACTATTGGTGGCTCAAAAGAGTTATGTGGTGGAACTCATGTCGAATATAGTGGAGAGATAGGGTTTTTTAAAATCATTTCTGAAAGTGCAGTAGCTTTTGGTATCCGTAGAATTGAAGCTGTGACGAAAAAAGCAGCAATTGACTATGTGCATAGTAAAGAGATTATTCTGCAAAAAACTGCGGATCTGCTTAAAGTACCGGTGGGTAGTATAGCTGAAAGCATACAAAATCTGCAGAAAGAAAATAAGGAGCTAAAACAAAAGATAGAAAATCTCTATCTAAAGCTTTTAAAGTCAGAAAATATAAAAGTAAGCAGTATTGGCAGCGTAAATTTTCTCAGTCACGTTTTTACTGATATTCCTACAAACGTTGTAAGAAAATTTGTTATAGAGCAGCAAAAATATCACAAAACTAACACTATAATTACAATTGCCGCTGTAGAGGGGAAAAAAGCAGTTTTAATTGTCAGCGTAAGTGATAACTTAACTGAAAGAATAAGCGCGGCTGAGCTAATAAAAGTTATAAATAGTAATGGTGGTGGCAGCAAAACGTTAGCACAAGTTGGTTGCAGTAGTGATGAGGCTGCTACTTTAGAAATTGAAAATAAACTGAGGAGTATTTTTTAATCAATAAATATTGTACTATTATTAACTCATATTATAAATAAATTAACTATCTCTATGTATAATCTAGTATATTATATTTATCAATGGAGATGGTATGGAAGGTAATAGTGGGAATAAAAAAGATGGATATGAGTCTGGGTATGAATCAGATTTAGCAAATCAAGTGGGAATTGAAGAAGCTGCTAAAAACCTAATGAGTAGGTCAAGTGAATTATCACCAGAAGGTAGAAATATTATTGGAGATTTTGCAGCAGATGTATTTGGTGATACTGGCATATATCAAACGCCGTCAAATCAGCCTATATATGATGTTCCACGAAATAGAAACAGCAGTATGAGTAGAGATGACACACCACCTCCACCGCCATCATCACAACCGCCACTAACACTAAATAGTGAAGGCGAGTATATGTACATGAGAAGAAGGCATAGCAGTGATAGTGGTATATCTTCAGAAACAGGAAGTGATTTTCAACAGCATTTTAATAGTGGATTAGAAATATTAAATTCAAATAGTGCAAACAAAAATAAAATATCAGATGCTGTGGATCGAGCTGCAGAAACAGTATTCAGCCCAGAAGGACAAAAGAAATTAAAGAGTAAGATTGAAAATGACCCATCATTTGTCAAAGAACAATTAACAAAATTCAACAAACTCAGTAATAAAGATAAATCACTGTTTGGATTAGGTACGTTTGGCATAGCAATAGGTGCACCTCTTGCAATTGTAGCCTTGCCAATATTAGCAACAGTTGCTGCCGTGGCAGGGTTTGCCATCGCTATTATCGGTGGGCTTAAACTTGCTACTCCAAGTAAAGCAGAGTTTAAAAAAACTGGGCAGGGAATTATGCATAGTGCTAAAAATGCTGCAGATGTATTTCCAGGTAAGACAAACTTAGAGAAATTGTGGAAATCAACTCATAAACCTGGTGTCACATCTGAAAACCCAAACTTAGAGGAGTTTTTAACAAAATATTGTTTTCCAGATCAAGAACCAGGTAAGAAAGCTGAGGTTAAATTTGATCCCGATAAGATAGCAGCATTAAAGTATGCAGCAAAAGAAGTAGGTTTAGATTTAGATCGAATGGTAGAAAAAGGCAATAGTACATTTAAAAGCGATTATATCAATAAGGATGGAATTGATACACAATTTATTACAACTATTGATAAAATTGCAACTGCAGTGATGGCTAAAGATCATCTAATTGAAGGCAAGTTTGAAGCTAAATTAGCTGAAGTAAAACAAGCAAAAGAAGAAAAGGCAGCAGAGAAAAAGGGTTCTTTTGCAAGCAAGTTTTCATTTTCTAAGCAAAGTTCATCATACACAGAAAATGTAGAAACAGGAAGGAAAGAAAGCAACAACGGTTTAAGTAAAGGCTAAAATCCTACTTTTTCTCTTATATCTAACTTTATTTACATTTCTGGTGTTTTGCTATAATATGGCCTCATGAATAAGAAAGCGTTATTGAAATTAGAAAATGGTAAAGAGGTAGAGCTAGCTATACTTGAGGGTAAGTGTGGCCCAAGTGCGCTGGATATAAAAGACTTATATAAAAACACTGGGCTGTTTACTTATGATCCGGGGTTTGTTTCAACTGCAGCATGCTCTTCTTCCATTACTTTCATTGATGGTGAGGAAGGAAAGCTTTTGCATCGTGGATATGAAATTTCTCAGCTCATAGAGCATGATTTTTTGTCAGTAGTATATCTACTACTTTATGGAAAGCTTGCTACTGAAGAGCAATATAAAAGTTTTGCATCACAAATTCAGGTGCTATCTAGGCAAGTGCCAAAGGAAATAAAGCATATAATACAGGCTTTTCCTATAAGCTCTCATCCTATGCCTATTTTGATGGCCTGTTTCTCAGGCCTAGCTGCCTCTTATCATGCACAACATGGAAATAACATTGAAGATTTAAGTTTTGGTATAGCAGCAATAGCACAGGTGCCGATTATCATTGCAATGATTTATAACCACATCTCTGAGCAGGAATTTGCTGAAGTCAGTGATGAGCTTAGCTACGGCAGGAACTTCCTTAAGATGATCTCTGCAAGGAGTGATGCTACTTCAGTAGAGGCTTTAGATAAAATATTTATCTTGCATGCAGACCACGAGCAAAATGCCTCAACAGCAGCTGTTAGGCTTTCTGGATCTACAAATGCTAATTTATTTGCATGCATTGCAGCTGGTATTACAGCTCTATGGGGATCAGCACATGGTGGGGCAAATGAAGCAGTAATTGGCATGCTTGAGGAGATTAAACACCCAGGCAATATAGGACAATTTATCGAAAAAGTAAAAGATGGCGAATTTAAACTCATGGGATTTGGACATCGCGTTTATAAAAACTATGATCCACGTGCTAGTGAGCTAAAAAAGGTTTGCACTAAAGTATTAAACGATCTTGGTACTCATGATAATCATTTGTTTGAAGTTGCCATGGAGTTAGAAAAAATAGCATTAAGTGATGAGTATTTTATAGAGAGAAAATTATATCCAAATGTTGATTTCTATTCCGGCATAATACTTAGAGCAATGGGAATACCAACGAACATGTTTACACCGATTTTTGCATTGGCAAGAACAGCAGGTTGGGTTGCTCAGTGGTATGAAATGAAAAATAGCAAAGAAAACAAAATATGGAGGCCACGTCAGCTCTATATAGGAAATTAAAAATTTGAAATAGATTTGCTAATAGGATTAAAAATTGACGTAAAATGTACTAGACAGAACATAATCTAAAAATGAGAATTAGAAGAATTTAAATAATTTAAACTACTATCAGTATCTTTTTTTTATGCTACTAATATTTTTCTAAAAAGCAATATATCAAGAAAAGTTTGCATTGGCGTTTTATCATAGCAATATTTGTCTGATTGTGTCGTTGTAAGAACACAACCAACATCAATCTGCATGTCTTCCAAAGAACTATATTTCTAAAGATGATTTGCATGGTTTTATGAAACATATGCCATTAATCTGTGGAATTTGGTTCTAGACTCTGTGAACAAAATTTGTTGGGGTAGAAAAAAGCGGTAGTTTACTGTAATTAGCCAAAAGAAAACTACCATATATAAAAGAAAATAATTGGAAGCAAATTTTTGCATTCTTGAGAAGCATAAAGGGAATCCACAGCAAAAGTGAGGAAAAGTTAAGAATAGACCCCTTTCAAAATTCATATAGAAAGTTCCCAATTATAAATTCCCGCTATTAAATTGAATCAAAACGTTTGGGAGTATTCAACAAACTGTGTCAAAAACTCAACTGAATTTTTAATCTATTAGGAAAGAAAACATCAAAAAGCCAAATTTGGTATAGTCCAATTTTGCTCTATCTTTTTTATAGCACAGAAGGCATTTGTACTGGTAAATTGGTTTTTTCCTGATTTGGTCGGTGTAACCCCTCAATTGGATTGGTAGTATAAACTATCCGCCTAATCGGATCTGAATACTTTAAATAGCCAGTTTCTCAATTATTTTGCCATGATTTCACTACCATGGGAATTCCCACTTTTCTTCCAGCTCAAATTTTTAGCGATTTCCCTATTTGAAGCTTTTCTTCAAATCATTCATCAATAACAACCAGCTAGAGCTGGTGGTAACGCTTATAAAGCAGATTAAAAATTCAGAAATGTTAAATGTTTATTATGAACTTTCAATATATTTCTGTACGTCTGTAGAATTTACATTACCAACAGTAACAGCAAATTGCCCAAAGGTGCTGGCCCCAATATCTTTTTCTTAAGTGTTCAAATTCTTGGTTTGATATATTGTACTAACTTGGATAGTGGGCGGCATAGAATATGTAAGTTACAATATCTACGTAATTTGTAGCACATGTTTCTCTGATAATCTCTCTACTGCTATTTCACCTGTAAATATCTGTATTTAGTACAATTTAAATCAAACGTACTGTGAGAGCTGTGTTTGTAATCCATACTAAAATAGTCCAATACTAAAGCTGAAGGCGAGCACCTAATTACATAAAGAGTTAAGTTTTTTAAAGAGCTTATCATACTATGATAAGCTCTTTAACATAAATATAGAAAATTGACTTGTAAGTAAGATGTAATATACTGTAAGTTTGTAGTATTGAAATGAACAATATTGATTTAAGTACCAAGAAGCAAGAAGCACTTGATTTTCACAAAAAAAATAATAAGCCTGGTAAGGTTTCTCTTTTACCTACAAAGCCCCTATTAACTCAGAGTGATTTGTCTTTAGCTTATTCTCCTGGCGTTGCAGAGCCATGCCGTGAAATAGAAAACGATCCTGATAAGGTTTATGATTATACAGCAAAAGGTAATTATGTTGCAGTTATTTCAAATGGTACTGCAGTTTTAGGTCTTGGTAATATAGGTCCTTTAGCTTCAAAACCTGTTATGGAAGGAAAGGCTGTTTTATTTAAACGCTTTGCTGATATAGATGCAGTTGATATAGAAGTTGATACAGGCGATGTTGAGGATTTTGTAAATGCTGTTAGGTATTTAGGTCCAAGCTGGGGAGGGATAAACTTAGAGGATATAAAATCTCCAGAGTGCTTTTTAATAGAAAAGCGTCTAAACGAGCTAATGGATATACCAGTTTTTCATGATGATCAACATGGAACTGCTATAGTAACTGCAGCTGGCATAATTAATGCTGCTGATATTACTAAAAGAGAATTAAAAGATATTAAAGTTGTTATAAATGGTGCCGGAGCAGCTGGGATTGCTTGTACAGAGATGTTGAAACTTATAGGAGTAAAAGGTGATAACATTATCTTATGTGATCAACATGGAGTAATATATAAAGGCCGGTCTGAAATGAATGAATGGAAGGAAAAGTATGCTGCTGATACTTCTTGTCGTTCTTTGCAAGATGCATTAAATGGTGCAGATGTATTCTTAGGTTTATCTGTAGCAAATGTTCTTACAGAAGAGATGCTTGCTGGTATGAACAAAAATCCTATAATTTTTGCTCTTGCTAACCCTGATCCAGAAATAAAACCTGAACTTGCAAGAAAAGCTCGTCCTGATGCGATAATTGCTACTGGAAGATCCGATTACCCTAACCAAATTAATAATGTTATGGGTTTTCCGTATATATTCAGGGGAGCGCTGGATGTGCAAGCAAAAGCAATAAATAATGAAATGAAAATAGCTGCAGCATATGCTATTGCTAAACTAGCTAAGGAACCAGTGCTTTATGAAGTTTCTGTTGCTTATGGTGGTAAAAAAATGAGTTATGGGCCGGATTATATCGTACCAACTCCTTTTGATTCTAGGTTGATTTCAGTTGTATCTCCTGCTGTAGCGAAAGCTGCTATGGATTCAGGGGTTGCAAGGAAAGAAATTAAAGATTGGGATGAATATAAAAAACAATTACGGTCACGCTTATCTCCAACTTTTAATACACTAAATTTACTTTACGAGCATGTTAAACTTAGCCCTAAGAAAGTTATTTTCTCAGAAGGAGAAGAAGAAAGAGCAATAAGAGCAGCTATTGAGTGGCGTGATAATGACTATGGTGAACCAATACTTGTTGGACGTAGTGATAAAGTCATAGAGAACATGAAAAGACTTGGTATTAAAAATACATCTGGCATTAAAATTACAAATGCTGCAGTTTCAGAATGCAATGATGTATATATAGACTATATGTATAAAAAATTGCAACGCTTTGGTTACTTGCACAGAAGTTGTATTCGTGCAGTAAAAACTGATCGCAATGTATTTGCAGCTTGCATGTTAGCTTGTGGAGAAGGTGATATCTTAATTACTGGGCTAACTAGGGACTACGCTTCTTCTTTAAGTGATGTTCAAAAAATTATTGGCTTTGGTAGCAATGTAGTTTTTGGTTTATCTATAGTTATTACAAAAGATAGTACCCTTTTTATTGCTGATACTGCAATAAACGAAACCTTAACAGAAAGGGAATTAGCTGAAGTAGCAATAAAATCTGCTGCTAAAGCAAAACAAATGGGCCATAAGCCAAAAGTAGCATTTATTTCTTTTTCAGCATTTGGTAGTCATGGAATAAAAAATGGAGTAGAAAAAATTCATAAGGCAATTGAAATATTAGATAATTCAAATGTAGATTTTGAGTATGATGGAGAACTATCAATTGATGCAGCACTAAATCAAGATACGTTATCTTTATATCCATTTTGTAGGTTAAGTGGGCCAGCAAATGTTTTAATTATGCCTGGACTGCACAGTGCAAGTATATCATCAAAGCTACTACAGGAAGTAGGTGGAGGATCTACAGTAGGACCTATTTTAATAGGTATGGAAAAATCAGTACAGATTGTACAAATGACATCATCAGTATCAGAAATATTGAATCTTGCTGTGGCGGATATAAAATAAACTTTCTATCTTTATAAGTAGTTGTGATATAGTTCTCTGAATTATTTATTTTTGACTTCATTTTCCGACCTATTGTTGATTTAGTGCCAATCTGGAGAGGTGTACAACATCAGAGAGAGGAGCGTTTTTAGCCCTTTTCACGGATTCCCACCATGAAAGGACTACCAATTGATAATTGGAAGCGCTATGGTTATACGTTTTAAGGCATATAACTATAAGGATATCACCCTTACTTTAAGCAAAAAAGCCTAAAATAGCTAAAACTATTTAGTAGGTCGCCAAAGATCTTATTCAATATATTCAGATCTTTTTTTCCTATACATCTGCCACTTTAAAGGCCGCCTCTACAGCCTCAATCTCTCCAGATTGGCATTCCCATTATAAGCAGTACTTTAAAATCTATGGAAGCAGAAAATTGCAAGATTTTTGCAAAAAATTGCCACTATAATTAAACTGATCTTAATTCACCGCCAGTGCTTTTATAAACCGCATCTGTTATTATCTCTGATGCTTTTTTGATTTCATCTTCGATCAAAGTATGGTCAGGAGAATGGAACGTTACAGATAAAGCAACGGATTTTTTATTAGGATAATCGTCTATCTTATCATATACATCAAATACTAAAATTTCAGTTACAATATTTAAATTACTATTTTTAATAGAATTAATTATAGATCCTATAGCTACGTTTTTATCAACTAAAAAAGCGAAATCACGTTTTGCACTTTGGTATTGATAATCAATATATTTTTTACTATGGATTGGTAGTTTATCAATGCTGTTTAATATAATTTCAAAGCACATAATATCTTGTTTAAATTCATATGAATTTTTAATACTTGGATGCAGCTCACCAAAGTAGCCAAGTATTATATTATTGAAATAAACAGTAGCTGATTTTCCTGGGTGATAGTATGGCATATTACATTCAGAAATAGAAATACTACTATCATCAATATTTAAAAAATGCAGCACTGACATAAAATCTGCTTTGACATCAAAGGTATCAATTTCACGATCAGTTTTGTATAAATTACGTGGTAAATTATGTCCAGAACGCAGCCCACTTAAAACGAATTTTTGCTGATCTAAAACCAAGTCATCATTATATACTGGTCCAATCTCAAAAATTGCTAAATCAAATATACCACGAGCAATATTACTTTCAGCTATTTGTAATAAATTCGGAATAATACTTGGCCGCATAATATTTAGATTATTGTTCAGTGGATTTGCAATTAGAAATTGTTTATTGAAATAGCCAAATTTTTCTGCTATTTTTTCATCCATAAATGACCAAGTTAGTACCTCATTCATACCACGACTTGACATTAATACACGTAATTTGTCCTGCAATGTGCCAGGTGTTTGGACATCTCGTATATGTAATTCCTCTTCTTTTATTTTTTCATAACCATATATCCGCACTACTTCTTCAACCAGGTCGATAGGTAACTTAATATCAGATCTCCATGGTGGAGTGTTTACACTCCAAAGGTCATGATCATTTTTGTTAACTATAAAACCTAATCCTGTTAATATATCAAATATCTCCTCTTGCGATATATCTATACTGCCTAGTTTACTTACTTCTCTATAATTAAAATTTATTGTATTTTTGTGCTCAACATATTCACCTGCGGATACTACATCAGATGCAATACCACCACATATACTTAAAATCATCTCTGTTGCTATGTTTAAACCGTTGATAACAAATTCAGGATCAACAAATCTTTCAAAGCGATAACTAGCTTCAGTAGATAAACCAATGCTGCGAGATGTTGTAGCTATTGAAATAGGATCAAACCACGCTGATTCTAAGAAAATATTTTTAGTGTCAAGTAAACATTGGCTACACTGAGCGCCTATAATACCAGCTGTCCCATGAATATTTTTATCATCAGCAATAATATTTATACCATCTGCAAGTAGATAATTTTTACCATCTAAACCAACAAATTCTCTTTGTTCATTAACCTTTTGCACAACAAGTTTGCTGTTTATCTTATCTGCATCATACGCATGTAGTGGCTTGCCAAATGAAATCATTATATAATTAGTGATATCAACTACAGCAGAAATAGAACGTAGTCCTATAGACTTAAGTCTATCTTTAAGCCACTTGGGACTTTCTATGTTTTTTATACCATTTATGTACCTACCAGTAATGAAGCTCTCACCATCTGCAACCTGTAGAGTAATAGGAGATAGCGCAGAACTTTCTATTTTAGGAACATCTATCACTTTCAATTTACCGATACCAGTTGCAGCTAGATCGCGAGCAATCCCATATACACTTAAACAGTCTCCACGGTTGGGAGTAACATTTATATCTATTACTATGTTGCAAGGAAAAAAGCTCTCTCCAATTTGATAATCATCTGATAATTCTATTATTCCTGCATTTTTTTTACTGGAGAGTCCAAGTTCATCTTCAGAGCAAAGCATGCCATCGCTTGCAACACCACGAATTTTAGTAGAGGCAATTGTTATATTGCTTATTGGTAAAATACTGCCTACTTGTGCTAGAACTGTTTTCATACCGACTTTTACATTATCTGCACCACAGACTATTTGCAAAATTTCTTTACCATTGCTGACTTTACAAATTTTTAATCTATCAGCATTTGGATGATCTAGTACTTCATTTACCTGCGCTACTACAAAACTACTAAGATGTGTGTTGTCAGTTATTTCTTCTACTTCCAACCCTATATTAGTTAGCTTATTAGATATCTCTGTTGCAGTTGAATCAGTTTCTAAAAATTCAAAAAGCCAAGATAGTGAAAGTTTCATAATATAGAGTAAAGTTGAGATTTCATCTCAATATACAGGAAAGCAAAGGCAATAGCAAATACGCCTCTGCTTTTAGTTCTTTAATTACTGTTTCTTTTCTACCTGCTCTATAAGTATTTTTAGCTTTTCATAGAAATCATCACCAGGTAATTCATCGACCTCAGCACCAGCTATTTGACCTGAATCAGTTTCAATATCATCATCTGAATCTAAGAAATCTGAATCAACTGGAATCGAAAGTTTAGGGTAGAAAGTTATGATTGCATTATCTCTTTTAATAAATACTCCTGTATAACCATTTAGACCATAATAAAGCTCTCCTTCTCTTCCCTCTATCATCTTAAATGCCTGAGTTGCATAGGCTAATATATCATTAGCATGCAAAGTTTTATCAAGAGTTAATTTGTCCTTTTGCTGAATTTCTTTTTTGCGATTGAGAAATTCAACCCTCACTGTATATGCTGTACCATATACGGGTTCTAATTTTTTCTCCACAATCCTTGCCCGTTTAGTTTGTGAAACTTCAACTAACCTCGGATTAAAATGCAATCCACCGAGCGTTATATTTCTTGGTTGACCACAAAAAATATGTGTGAACCCATTGCTATTAAACCAAACCTGTGATAACTCTTCTACGAATTGATCAAGGTTTGCATTTGGAGTAATTACTTCATGGTTAAGTGCATCATAAATAGTTCTAGTAATTATTTCATTTTCTGGATCTTTAAGCATTGCTATAAATCGCTCTTTTGTAGGTTTCTTGCTTCCAAAAGCGCCACAAAGCCTTAATATTTTTTTGTCAAATGCCTCTGATTCAGCATTATAAAAAGAAAAAGGATTTTCAGCACTGATAAAAATATCCGAACCAGCAGTAGAGGGAGTATCTATATCGGTACTAGAAGAGCCGTCTGAATCAACCATATTTAAATTGCGAAATGCCTGAAATATTGTATTCTGACCAGCAATACAAATAGCCGGAATAGAAAATATGCTTAAAATGAATAACGATATTATAAATTTCAGCTTGTTTAACATTGCATTTACCTTCTTAATAATTAATTGTTGGTTGACTAGCGTATATTTCTCTTTTTAGAATAAATAAAATGATAAACTCAATTAGTATAATTACTATTAATATAGTTTTCAGTTGTTACAAAGCTTAAAGTATTTTCTGGATTGTATTAGCTTTCACTTTAGGGTTAAGTAATGTTTTTCCAGTTGGTGGTATTACTTTAATTTCAATATCTTGCAAGAATCTATTCCATATTTCATATAAGTTATCTTTTATTCTAGGCCATACAACATCTCTAAACGTTTCTCCTTCATCAGAAAACGTGTTACCTATAAGTCCTCCCATTTCTTCATAAGTTGTTTCAAAATATTGAACAATTTTATCTACTTCCTTAATAGTTTTATTTGCTAGATCTACTGCATTATTAGTGTTTTTATATTTATTAGCACCTGCTCCTAGTTGAACCAAATTTGTAACAATTCTACAGCTTTTCATAATACAATTTCCTAAGCCATCATCCTTATCATTTTGCAGATTATTTATAAAATTGATTGTGAGCTCACCTATTAAAGGAGATAGTAAACTCTGACAAAAGTGTTTTACATTATCTTTTATTGCTACAGTAGGATTTTTTATACATTCGTCAGCTAAACAATATTCTAACTCTACTGCCTCCAGCAATGTTTTTATTTCAGTTTTAATCTTATCAAAATTTTCTTTCTTTAATAATTCAATTAGCTTGTCTTCTATTATCGAAAATTTTATTTTTTCATTGGAAAATAATCTTGCTTTATAAGCATTCTCTGTTTCTTTATTTATAGTTAATTCTTCTTGCTCCAATTTCAATTGTTTTAGTAATTCTAGAAATTTTTCACTATTTTTTAAATGTGTTTCTATCATTTGTTTTTTTAGTCTGTTTTGTATGTTGACTTCATTATTAACAATTTTGCATTGATTAATTAATTTATTAATTGAAGCAATAGATATATTATCACCTGAATCTAATAATCTGATTTTGTCACTTTGGATATTGGTATTAATTACTCTAACTTTTTCCTTATAGAGCTTAACTAATGCATCCATGTCTTCCTTAATTATACCGATTTTTTTCTTTATTTCCTCCTCTTGTATTTCATCATTTATCTCGTACCTTATTTTATTGAGCTCTTCTATTTTCTTACAAATGCTTTTATTGTTTTGTCCTCGAGATAGTGACTTCAATTCTAAGTCTAAACTTTTTAGAGACTCATCTATCAGATCTTTTACCAAATCATAATTTGTTTTTATGCTATCATATTCATTTTTGAGATTCTTGTACTTAGCTTCTATTTTCTCTTCTAGCTGATTTAATGACACGTTTTCTTTTTTAAACAATTCTGGTTCGATAATTTTTTTTGAATTAGAAAACCTCCTATCATCTTCTGAAAGAAGCTCTAAACCATTTTCTTTTTGCTGCTCATATAAACTTTGCAGTTTATGTTTTGCGATTACTTCAACAATCTTATTTATGAGGTTATTTATTTCTTCATCAGTTACTCGTTCATTGTAGTCTACTATTAGCTCATGTAATTCTCTATGGTTATTGACCAGGCCTTGATATATTTTATCATCTATATGTTTCGTTAAACTTTCAACTTCATCCCAAGGTATGTGCTTTAATAAATTTACAGCTTTATCTAATTGTGATCTTCTCAAATTCTTATGAAGAGTATTTTTGTCAGTATTAGGTTTAAATAGATCCTTTAATTTTTGTCTTAAATCATCATCTGGTATTTCTTCTCTTTTTAAAGCTTCATGTATTTCTTTCAACTCATTTTCTGTCTCAATATGCCTTTTTTCTCCCTCTTGCTTCAGCTCTCTAATCTTTTTCTCAGCTTTAGATATAGCACTATCTATCTTTTGAGGAAAATACTCCCTATAAATATCAATGTTTGTTTTTTTTTCTAACCTCTCTTCTCCTGGCAATGCTTCATACTCTGATTTATATAAAAGATCTTCATATTCTAATTTTAATATTTGATAAATTTTGTCATCTACATCATTCGCATTTATTTTTTTCCCCTTTAGTTTATTTAATTCCTTTATTATGAATTCTTTTTCAGTTGGTAACTTTTCACCCTGATTTTTTAATTCTTGCTTTATAAGTACCTCTTTTAACCTGTCCTCTGATATAAATTCTTCTTTTCTTCTTTCCTTTCCAGCTTTGATTGCCTGTATAAACGCAACTTTGTAAGCATCTTCTATTAAATAGCTTATTATTTTGGAGTCTATGTTATCGACTACCTTAAGCCTAAATTCGTTTAACAGCTCTTTTAATTTGTCATATGTAATATCTTTCTTTTCTAAAGCTATAAGCTTACCTATAGTTGCAGTAAATTCCTTAAGGGAAGTCTCAAGTAATTTTTTGATCTCACCACGCAAGGGTGTAAGTCCATCTTTTAAAGTAATGCCAGCTGATAGCTTAAGCGTTATATTCCCTTTTTTATTAGATATAATTTCGACCCGATTATTATCTTTAGTTAAATCACGAATTAATCTATGAAATTGCTTAGGGAACTCAATTTTTATATTAAACTCAATGTTTGAAGTTTCTATTTCCTCATCATGAATAGATACTGTGATATTTTGATCCTCATATCTGTTTTCTTTACTAATCTTCAAAACCGTAATTAAGTCTTTTGACAATTCTTTATTCAAAGCATAAAAAATAGCTAGTGCCACTGTTGCTGGGATTAGCAAAGCCGTTAGTATAACTACATTAATACAAACAACTGCAAGGGTAAGAATATTATAAACTAGTTTTTTTGCTTGATTTGTCTTCTTCTCTTTTAGAATAGAATCTTTCCCGTTCTTTTTTGTAGCTTGTTTATATGATACAACCCCTAATGCAGTAAGAGCTATATAAGGAAACATTAAAACTGATAGAGCTAAATTTAACCTTTGCTTTTCTGCACTAGAATAATTAATTTGCTTATATATTTTACTCGCTACATTGTACCAAGAAATGATGAAGTCAGAGTTGTAATCTTTATAACTGAATAAACTTAAGGGAATATTTAATTCAGCAACTGGATTAATGTTCTTATTGTTTTCCCCTACCATAGAATCTATTTCCTCTAATACTAAATTAGTTTACTAATTATTTAATAAATTGTCAATTATTATGGTTCATTTTTAATAAAAGATGAGTTTTAAAGTAAGAAATCTAAAATCAGATTATATCTATTAGTAAATAAATATAATATATATGTTATACTTTAGTTGAATTCTTGTCTCTTACTGTTTTACTAACTAAAAGAAAGTAAGTTATTTAAGTGAAAGTATAAGTAATAATAATCAAAATAACAATTTTTATGTATGAAATTAGAGAATGCGTTTGGGCTAAAAACTGAAAAGAAACATGAGCAATTAAATAGGCAAAAAGGTAATTTTGCATCTATCAAAACCATAGATAATGATTTTATATCTTATGCTTGTCATTATGATGATTCAACTATACTAACAAAAAATGGAAACTTACTACAGGTAATAAAAGTTGAGGATTATAATGCTGATATAACACAAGGAAAGAAGGATTTAAGATCTGAAGTTAGAAACGCTATTAGTAGAAATATTGCTACTTCTGAATTTGCTGTTTGGATACATACTGTACGAAAGTGCAATAATTTTGATTTAAGCTGGGAAAATACAGGTGATTTTTCTGACGAATTGCATAATTCATGGCATAAATTAGATAAAAGCATACCAAAGTACGCTAATACATTGTATATTGTTATATTAATAGACTCTTTAAATGAAAACTTAAATGGTATAGTTAATGCATTGTCATTTAATTATGTAAAAGATAAACATAAGCTATATCTACAGAATAAATTTAGGGAATTGCAAAAAGTAGTAAGTTTAGTTCTTGCGGATTTAGAGCCTTTTCAAGCTAAAAAGTTACGGCTTGTTTTTTGTCAAGATTGTAAAATACGCTCGGAAATTTTAGAATTTTTTAACTTCATTATTACACTATCTCATAATAAATGCTATATATCTGAACAAGATTTATTTGAAAGTATAAAAGATGTAAAAATAGCTTTCGGATATAACTCATTCCAAGTAATAAGTAACAATCAAAAAAGGTTTGGTGCCATCCTAAGCATTAAGGAATACAGGGAAATTCCTCTAAATAACATAGACCTATGCTTACAATTGAATTGTAAATTTATTATATCAGAAATGATAAGGTTTGTAAAATACAAAGAGGCAATAGCAACATTTCAAGAGAAATATGACATATTGAGAATTAGTGAGGACGAAGAGTTAAGAAGAGCTTCAGGGCTTGAAGAAATAATTGAAAACAATTCACTTTCTATGGAGTTTTGTAAACATAAAATTAATTTTACAATTATTGCAGATAGTACACAAGAATTGAACAAAAATGTATCTAGTGCAGTGTCTGCTTTATCTTCAATTGGGCTTATGACAATACGAAATGATCTACATCTAGAAGACAATTTTTGGCTACGGCTTCCTGGAAATTTTGTATTTTTTACACAGCAAAATAGTATACCTGTTAAATATTCATGTGGCTTTAGCTCTGTACATAGCTTTATATCTGGTACGATGAAGGGAGGACGTTGGGGAGAGGCAATAACAACGTTTTTGTCAAATAAGGATAATATTTACTTTTTTAATTTTCATAGCATTAAAAATAGTGGACATACAATAGTCTTAGGGCTACCAAGCTCAGGTAGAACCTTGCTTATTAATTTCTTACTATCAGAATCAAGGCACTTAAATGCAAGGACAATATTGTTTGATAATAGTGGTAAGTCAATTATATTTGTAAAAGCCATGAATGGTAAATATTACACTATAAATCCTAAGGATGGTTTACAATTCAATCCATTAAAAATAGATAATAACGTAAATAACCGTTATATGTTATGTGAATTATTTAAGAGAATGGTAGGAACTACAGGAGAAGGTCCTATAGATACCGCAGTAAAGAAGATAGTCGATTATGTATTTAGTATACCGGTTGAATATAGATCAATCTCTAAAATCTCTAAGATTCTTGAACAATTAGGTGGCAACATAAAAAAATGGTATGGAGATGGGGAATTTGCAAATATATTTGCTGACTGCGATTCAGAAAATTTTGATTGGAAGGAGAAAATATTAGGAATTAATATAGGAAAATTAACAAAAGAATGCATGTATGTTGTATTGTATTACTTTTTACACCGTCTTGAGATTGAGTTTGATGGTTCACCAACGATATTATTATTAGATGAAGCCTGGAAAATTAGCAGTATTTTTAGAACAGAAGAAGAATTTGATGATTGGATGAATAGGATGAAAGAGCTAAATGTAATTGTAATATTTAGTACTGAAAATTTATCAGAAGCTTTGATTAGTCCTTTTTCACGTTATGTTGAAAAACATGTTGATACAAAAATTTTAATGCCTAATCCTTATGCAAGTAAACTTTATAAAGAAATATTTTCTTTATCTAAAGAAGAATTTGATATGCTATTGCAAATACCAGCCTATAATAGGCATTTCTTGCTAAAACAAGGAAATAGATCAATAGTCCTTACACTTAATCTTAGTCAAATGCGAGAGGTTCATGTATTATCTGCAAATAGCAAAACTATAGAGTTTATGTATGATGCAATTCAAAATAAGGGAGATGAGGCTAATAAATGGCTACCAGAATTTTATGAAAAATGTCAAATTTAGGATTGTTATAAAATTACTTTGTATATTTATTATCCTTATAACTCCATTTGATGTATATGCTTCATTTTGGGATGATATTGGGGCCTTCTTCAGTGGCGATCTGTTCAAAATAAGGACAAAAACACCTAGTAGTATGAATACTAGTGATGGCTTTTTTAATCCCAAAATAAAAGTATGTCGTGGTAATTATACTTATTGTGATGACATGGCTGATGGTGATTGCGAAGGAGTGGGAATGACATATGCAAGAGCATATGTAGATTGGGAAGCAGAAGAACCTAAGATATGTGCTTGTCAGGTTTTTACATGTTATGATGCTTTAGCAAAAGGTTTAATATCAGCAACTACCCTTTTTGTAGGGGGAATTGCAGTTTTAGCTACTTTAGATAAAGATTACAGTAAAGAATGTACTGCAGATCCGCAATGCATACCGATACCACTAGCACCTGGGCCTCCTCCATTTTGTGATCAGTTTAAGGCATCACCTGAAATTAGGATAGTTCCTGTAACAGCTAGTAATCAATCTTTTTTTCAACCTAAGATTAGAGTTATTATCGGATCTCAAACACAAAATCTAGATGTGAGCACAGATGGCAGAAAACATAGTTATCCAATTGAATATGATGGAGAAAGATATACTTTTAAAACCTACAAAGAAGAAGATCAACTTTGTGCAGATTTTTATGATAATAGTTCAGATATCATGCTTGGTAGTCAATGTTTTCCAATGCCTAAAATAGGCAAACCTGAGTTAATACCACTAGATGAAGAAGGTAATGAGATAAAGTTAGATGTAACTAAAAATCCAAGGCTCATTAATTTAGATAAAGTTAAAGTAAAAATACCAGGTTATAATCATAATCCAATTACGCTTGCTTATGGTCAGGAATATAATATTAATGGTTTAAGATTAAGTCTAGGAAAACCAAAAGTTAGTGATGATAGAAGTTTGATAATTGGTGCAAACAATGATAATGGTAAAGTTACATGTCTTTTTTCATTACCATCATGGAGTTCCGATGAATATGTGCTCAAAAGAAAGGAAAATAGAAGAATATTTAAATATTTAAAATCATTGGGAAAACAGTTTAATGATTATCGAATTGTTCCTATTGGTGATAAAGATCAATATGTACCATGTGGTAAAAACCCAAAAGATTTAAATACTATGGGGCAAGATGAGTTAGATAGTATTAAACGGTTTGGTGGTAGTTATTATTCTATCGGTAGTAATAATCCTATATGCAGTGACAAAAGCATATGTTGTAAAGGCTGTTTGTGTAAGGATGGTAATACGTTAAGCGTAGTGGGCAAAGGAGAAAGATGTACAGATGGTAAAGTGTGTAATGCTAATTATAAGGTTGTATATAAATACGAAGATGTTGCACATAAGAGTGAGTCTTTCAATGATGATCCATCAAATCCAGAATATTCAACAAAATATATTGATGAAGATACAGAGAAACCTTTTTTCCTTACAAAAGAAGAACTTAATGATGAAGAAGGTGAATTTTTTAGACCTAAAGATCCATATGTTGATGGCTTATGTATAGATAATTTTGAGCGTATTTCTTATACCGACCCTAAAGAAGACTTTAGTTCTGATTTGAAAAAAGATCCTAATCTTAAGAAAGATCATAATTTAGAAGATCAATATCACTATTTTGATGCAAAAGAAAAGCAGTGTCAGTTTGTAACAATGGAAGCTTGGGGGGGGGGAGGTGCTGGTTTTATTGATGAAAAAAAACCAGCTAAATCAACTTCAGGGGCTGCCGGAGATTATACAAAAGCAACAATAAAAGTAAGTGATGAGCAGCCGATATTTAAAATTAAAGTTGGTAGTGGTGGCAAGCTGGAGCAAAATAATGGTAATGCCAGTGAAGTATATATGTGTAATAAAGATAAAAAAAATTGCAGTAAATTAATCATAGCAGGTGGGGGAGATAATAGTGTAAGAAAACAAAATGCGGCGATAACTAATGAAAAGTTGGTATACACTAGATTCATAGGGAGAATAAAAGGTACAAATGAGTCAGATAAAATAGCGCTGCCATATAAAAGTGGGGAAGAGAAAGACGAAATTCCATATATTATGAATGTTTTTAAAGAATCGTTAACCTGTAGCAACTCAATAAAAAGTAACGAGGTAAAAAAAATCGCAAATGACAATAAAATACCAGGTTCAGGTGGGTGTATAAATAGTGATAAGTTATCATATCAAGAAGGTGCAAATGGCAAGGTTGTTATTACTTGTGAACAATGGGATTAATTAGTTGATATACTGGAGCATAAATTGAGAATAGTTTTCATGGGGTCACCAAACTTTGCTATTACTCCGCTATTATCATTAATTGAGGCGAAATATAATATAGTTGCCGTTTATACTAAATCTCCTAAATCTGCAGGTCGCGGGCAAAAAATTACTAAAACTCCTGTACACACAATTGCAGATCAAAATAACATTAACGTTTGTATCCCATCTTCTTTTAAAACAAGTGATGAAATAGAAATATTTCGCAATTTACATTCTGATATAGCCATAGTGGTTGCTTATGGTTTGATTTTGCCTAAATTACTTTTTAATATTCCAAAGTATGGATGTATTAATATACATCCATCTTTATTGCCAAGGTGGCGTGGTGCTGCTCCAATTCAATATGCAATTTTAACAGGAGATAAAGAAACTGGAGTAACAATAATGCAGGTGGACGAACACCTAGATGCAGGTCCAATATTCATGCAGCGTAGTATTAATATAAATACAATAGATAATTACCAAACTTTACATAATAAGCTATCGATATTGGGAAGTGAGTTACTTTTACAAGTGCTGAGTAATATTAATAAATTAATTCCTAAAAAGCAGTGTACAAATGGAGTATCATATGCAAATAAAATAGAAGATTATAAAATCTATCTGTATGATAGTGCTGAAGTTGCATGTCGAAAAATTAAAGCTCTATATCCAAAGGCTTTTTTTTATTTAGGTGATAAGCGGGTAAAGATATTAGATGCTAGCTATTATGAAGATGATAATAAACAAGATATAAAACCAGGTACAATTATAAACTGTAACATGCACATAAAGTTGAGTGGTAATAGCATACTAGTTCCTAAAATTTTACAAATAGAAGGAAAAAAAGCATGTACAGTTGATGATTTTACTCGTGGTCACTCCATACAAGAGATGGAAATTTTGTGAAGACTTTAATTTAAAGCTGGTTAGATTCATACAACCAAAGTAACTAGAAGTTATGGACTAAATTGGTAAATTATCGTGCTTGCGCCAAGGCTTGCTAGTTTTTTTATTTTTGAGCATCTCTAAGGAATTGTATAGACAGTTTCTGGTATGACTTGGGTAGATTATATCATCAATAAACCCACGTGATGCAGCAAGAAAAGGGTTGGCAAATTTTGTACGATATTCTTGTACTAGTGATTTTATCTTCTCAGGATCTTTTTCTTGCCTAAAGATTATTTCTACTGCTCCTTCAGATCCCATAACAGCTATCTCTGTACTAGGCCAAGCGTAGTTGATATCACCTCTTAAATGCTTTGAATTCATTACAATATAAGCGCCACCATATGCTTTGCGTGTTATCACGCTAATCTTTGGTACTGTTGCTTCTGCATATGCGTAAAGCAATTTAGCGCCATGTTTTATTATGCCATTATGTTCCTGATTTGTTCCCGGTAAGAAGCCTGGCACATCAATTAAGGTTATAATTGGAATGTTAAATGCATCACAAAAACGTATAAATCTTGCTGCTTTACATGATGCATTTACATCTAAGCAACCTGCAAGCTGCATGGGTTGGTTGGCAACTATTCCTACAGTATTGCCTCCTATTCTACCAAACCCAATAATAATGTTACGAGCAAAATTAGGTTTTATTTCGCAAAATACTCTCTCATCACAAATCTTTTCGATAAGTTCGTACATATCATATGGTACATTGCAATTAGATGGGATTAAAGTGTTTAAGGAGTCGTCTATATAATCTACTGGATCTGAGGTTGGTCTAAAAATTGGGGATTTACTATTGTTGTCCGGTAAAAAACTTAAAAACTGACGTACTTGTATTAAAGCTTCAATATCATTTGTAAACACAAGGTCAGCAATTCCCGTTTTATTTTCATGAACTTTTGCCCCACCTAGATCTTTATAACTTACATCTTCATATGTGACCTTTTTTACAACGTCAGGTCCAGTAACAAACATGTACGAAGTATCCTTTACCATAAAGACAAAGTCAGTTAGAGCTGGGGAGTAAACTGCACCACCTGCACATGGGCCCATAATTAAAGATATTTGAGGTATTATTCCCGATGCATCTACATTTCTTTGAAAAATTTCTCCGTACCCCGATAAAGAATCTATTCCCTCTTGGATACGAGCACCACCTGAATCATTTAAACCAATAATTGGAGCACGTACACTTAGTGCCTTGTCCATTATTTTACATATTTTATTTGCGTGTGTTTGACCTAAAGAACCGCCAAACACTGTAAAATCTTGGGCATAAGCAAAAACAATTCTGCCATTTATTTTACCACAACCAGTTATGACTCCATCTCCTGGGATTTTAGCCATGCCAAAATTTTCTGACCTATGCTCAGCAAATGCGTCGTATTCTTGAAAAGAATTTTTATCAAATAAGATATCTATTCTTTCTCTTGCTGTGAGTTTTCCTTTTTTATGTTGTGCTTCAATTTTTAAATCACCACCACCTTTTTGTGATTCACACCTTTTATCATCTAAAGCACAGAAGCTCATGTTTTTATAAAATTAACTACTGAAAGTTTAGTATGTTAAGAATTAAATGTATAGCTAATTTGAAAAATACTTTAAGATGATTTTTTTGCTGCTTTATCAATGTTTTTACAGATGACATTGTTTGTGAACCTAAATCCATATTTTTGATACTACTGTTGTTACCATGACCAATAAGTATTTTTATTACATATCTAGCATGGCTTCATTTATGCTAAGTGGTAATTTATCCATACTATATTGAGGATCAGAAGCAATACCATAAACTTTAGAAGGAGGGCTAACTTTTTCTTCAATTCCATAAATGATACCTTTAAGTAATGCAGTAAATACCGTTTCACCATCACTATCTGCTCCAGGGACTCTATGCTCTAATCTACATTTTTGTTTATCACCTGCAGTATATGGTAATCTAATTGCAGTAGTTCTATTGTTTCCTCCCCAACTGACAGTAGTGGGTGTGTTGATATCAGGGTATTTGTATCTAAGATATGAACTATCATTTGGAGCAAAACAAAGCATGTGTTTTTTCATCAAGGCACACAGTCCACCAATGCTATATAGGAAGCAACTCTTTTGCTGCAAATTGGGATCAGCGAACACATTACGATTATTAAAGTCTAGTAGATTTATATGTACATTTAGTGCGCTGCCTGCTTTATTTATATAAGGTTTTGCCTCAAAACTAACTTTACCTTTTAAACTACCAATTCGTTCAAAAATGATTTCTTTTACTAAATTTAAATGCTGTACTAGAACTTTTAATTTTGTATAGGAAGAAGTTTTTAGTTCATATTGATGCTCAAAAATCTCTTTGTTGAAAGATACATTCATGTTTTCACTTACTTTTGTAAAGAGAAGATCTATCTTTCTCTGGTCTACTTCTTCTACATAAAATTCAAGTTCAATACCAAATACAGGAAATAACCCTAACCTTTTATTTATATACTCTAAAAGCTCACCCAACATAGTATTTTACTATTCTTTAGGCTTTTCACTATATTCGTGATCTTCTTCTACATTATTTTCTATATAATCATCGCTTTCATATCTCTCTTCTATATTACCTTCATAATCTTCTTCTTCATAATTACTATTTTCTTCATCATATATATCTTCAAGTTGATCATCTTCATCTATAGAATTTTGCTCTTGCTTTTCATCTAAAGGTGGTAATTCATCAACATCTTTTACTAAAGAATCATCATCTTTTTTGTTTTCTTTAACTCTCAAAGAAGAATTATTTGGATCATAAGGCTCTTGCACAGGGATAAAGGTTTTCTTAAACAACCTTCGCGTGAACATTTTATCAGAATAGTATTGAATTTTCTTAGATTTAATTGGATATGCTGATTCTACTAGCACTATCTGCTCATCACGCGGCAACATAATAATCTCTTGTGGTAATAAAAGAGCCCTTTGTGTGTCTGAAATATGTAGCGATCTTGAGGCTGGATTTAAGTCTAAGAATTTAGGTCTATTAAGTGATTCCTGTTGTACAGTCTTATTACCTATCAATTGTGATATTAAATTAGCTGTTTCAATATTATTTGCAGCAAAAGTTATTCTATAGGTAGAATTTGACAAAAAAGAATTCATTCCTGCTTCTTCATATATCCCTTTTAATTGCTCTGTATCTTGAATTATTAAAAACAACCTTACATTATAACCACGAAAATATGCTATTCCTGTTTGGAATTGTTCCATCTTTCCAAGAGTTGGGAACTCATCCATTAAGAACAATACTCCATACGGCTCATCTTCTGTAGGTAAACGCCTACATAAGAACTCTGTTGCTTGTTGGTAAAAAACCTGCATTAGCGGTCGCAACCTATTTAAGTTATCAGGTGTTAAGCCAACATATACTGAAACCTTTTTTCTTTTAAAATCTTGAATATTAAAGTCACTTGATGCAGTTGCAGTATCTATTAAAGGGTTTGCCCAAAGTTCCAAAGAAGAGTTCATAGTGGATACAACACCAGATCTTTCTTTATCGGCTTTTTGCAAAAAAGCTGCAATATTCATATATGCTACAGGGTGTATTATTTTTCCTATAGTGTCTAAAACAACAGCAAGATTATACACAACATCATCACTACGCATTGTACGTACTACTTCTCCAAAAGATTTAACTTTTTCTGGAGCAGCAAGTAGATAAAGCACTACACCTACAAATAAACTACGTGCTTCGTTTTGCCAAAAATCTTGTTCAGGCATTATAAGATTGGCTATTTTTTGCACATCATCTACCATTTGTCCTGGTTTACTGCTAATCCAATCTAGGGGATTATAACAGTGGCTAACCCCATCGGGTTGGGCTGGATTCCAGACAAAAACTTCTTGTTTTTGTTGCTTTCTCCATCCACTTGTCAATTCATAGTTTTCCAGTTTTATATCATGTACAATCACAGAATCAGTCCAAAATAGTAAATTTGGAATTACAAACCCTACACCTTTACCAGATCCTGTTGGCGCAAATAGTAGTGCATGTTGATACCCACTTGCAATAAAATAACCTTTTTTATCTTTACCAAGAAGTATCCCCTTTTTGCTTCTTAAACCAGCTTTACGTATATCCTTCTCTAATGCCCATTTTGAATCTCCATGTAAGGATTCCTTTTTCTTAAACAACCTCCACTCAATTATTGTTTCCCTCATGTTCCACAATATTACGGTCAAAATTAAAAATGGAATTGTAGCAGATATAAGCAATTTAACTTTTATCATGAAACTGTAGTTGCTTGGATTGTTCCAAGCATCCGCAATATAAACAAGGATTGTTGGCCACAACCGATCTGGAAATTGAGTTAAACTTGGATTTATAGCTTTAAAATCCACATAATCGGGACCCCATACAAAAAGAACAAATAATATACCAGAAATATAAAAACAAAATTCCAGTACAGTAATAAGTATTATACTTGCTGCTAAAATATTACGTACATGATTTGTCCCTTGACCTTTCTGACTCATAAGTATAATCCTGACTTAGCTATTTATAAATATTTTGACGTAAAGTACTAGTAAACAATATTTCGGATACATATCTTATACCATTGATTGCTCGTTTTAATTGAATTACTATATTAACTACATTTATAATATATTCCATTATTTGTTCTGGTGGAATACCAATATTTGCTTGCATAACCATTAGCTTTAATTGTTCAAGTGCCATTCTTGGGGTATCTGCATGTAAAGTAGATATGGAACCTGGATGACCTGTATTAATGGCACGTAGAAAACTAAACGCTTCAACCCCACGTAACTCTCCAACTATAATCCTATCAGGCCTTAAACGTAAGCATGCTTCTATTAAATCTTGTGTAGTTACTTTTGCTCTGCCTTGCCCTCCTTTTGAAGCAATAAGATGCACTCTATTTGGGTGATCATTAAGTACAACTTCTCTTGCATCTTCAACAGTAATTAATCTTTCATTTTGTGGAATAGTACGCAAAGCAGCATTAGTAAAAGTAGTTTTACCAGTTGAAGTACCACCACTAATTATAATGTTTTTTTTACTCTTTATTGCATACTGCAAAAAATCTTTTACTTTCTTCTGTTGCAATAAAGAACTTAAAACAGTTTCAGTGCCATCTTCTATATTTTCAGTAATAGTATTTGAAAATGCTCCTTTTTTTTCATACTCATCAAGAGTTAACTGCATTGCTGAAGGTTCTCTAATAGACATAACTATTGTACTTGTCTCACAAGCTGGTGGAAATACCACTTGTATACGATAACCATTAGGTAAAGTTGCAGAAAGAAGTGGTCTTTCTGCACTGATTTCCTGAGAAGTATTTTGTGCTATTAACTGCCCTAATTGCCTTAGATGATTAAAATCAATGCTTGGTACTGCATCACATCTTACCTCACCATATTTTTCTATCCATACTTCGCCTGGCTTATTAATTGAGATCTCATTAACCCCTTCTTCTTTAAAAATTGCCTCTAACGGTTTGAGATATGTGTTTAATGCTTCTTCACTTTGACTCATTGTATAATTTTTGTTAATTTTATTGCTTCAGGAGGGAAAAAGATATCTTGATTTACAAATATTTTAACTAAAGTACCTTGATCAATATACGCTGTTGGCTTTGTATTTGTATATCTGTTAATAATATTTTTTATAGAATTAGAAACATCATTAATGGCTTGCGATATTGTTTGAGTTAAAAGAGGAGCAGTAGTTTTCTGCTTACCATCAGGGTCAGTTACAATTGTAATAGCCTGATTTGCTTCCCCTATTTGTGAAGCTGAATAAGCTGTGCCAAATGAAACTCCAGCTAAAAGTATTGTAGAAATTAGTGCATCATATATCTTATCATCGACAATAGCTGATAATCCTTGTCTACCAAGTTCATCTATACCAGGAGAATTCACTGCAATGTCTACTCCATGAGGCAGCATTATTCTATTCCATATAATATCAATGCGCCTTTGCCCAGGCTGATTGTCAAATGAGTACTGCCCTATTAATCTTGATCCCTTAGGAATTAGCACTATATCTCCTGCTTCAGCATAAACATCTCGACTAATTATAGCACGTATCATTCCAGTTAAATCGGTGTTAACTGACGTTTCTAGTACTGCATCAATTATTTTTCCCTGAGCAATAATAAAATTCAATAGCCCCATACTTGTTGCGCTTGATTGTGTTGCTGCAGTTTTTTGCATAGTATGTGAAATAGTGCCTTTCTTTTTGTTACCGCTATCTTCATTGCTATTTGACGATAATGACCTATCATTGCTCATTACTAGCATTTGTGTACCTCTTCTCTCTCGTGAATAACTGCTAGTTCCAAGAGGTAAATGTGAAATTTGAGGTGTGATTGTTGACTTAGGTGGAGTAGGAATTTGACCAGCAGATTCAGACATTTTAGATAAATTAGGAATTTTAGGTTTTTCTAAAACAGGAGAAGGCAACGAAGGTATTACTGAAGGCATAACTATTGGTGGTAATTCCGGTAGCTGATTTGGAACTACTACAGGAGGGAAAATTTCTTGTGGAACTTGTTCAGATTCTTCAATTAATTTATTAATATCTTGTTTTTGCTCCTCTTGAACTTTATCAGTATCAGAGTACAAATGATATATCAAACCACCAGCTAACAACATAATGGCTAGTATTACTATTCTTTTTTTCCTACTTACACCAACAATATTAACACTGCTTTCAATTTCTGATTGTTGTAATTCACTATCTCTTTTAGTATCATTATCATCTACCATAACTTAACCACTTTAGCTATTATTTACAACTTCAACGTATTTACTTTTATAACGCATAAGTAATCTTTTATGCACTCCTTTTATTACAATGTAATCATTAAATGATAACATTTTGCATGGCACTTCATTACCCTTTTTATCTTTTATAAAAATTTTTGGTATGTTATCATCTTTAAATTTAAAATATGTTAAAGACCCATCATCAAACAATTCATTCGGTACTATATCATCACTATTTTCTCCTGCATTATAAATGTAGTTATATTTTGTGTTGTTTATTTCTATTATTTTGTCTAATTTTTCTTCACTGTAGTGCATCTCCACTGGTGTAGTAGCTGTAGGCTTATCATAATCAAATTCATTTTCATTTTTTGGATAATAAAAGCGTACTATATATGATAAGTCCCTTTCTGCAGAAAAATCATAATTTTGACTTACCTGCTTAGTAAAGTCAGCCTTGCATATGATATCAAATACATAGCTCCTTCTTTTGCTGGTAATTACAATCATGTTTGTTTTACCATTTGGTTCAACTGGCATTATAAAAAGTCTGTTACCGATATTTCTCACTTTCCAACTTACCGAATCACCCATAGCAATTGTTTGGACTAACTCTCCTTCATCAAATTCAATATAAGAGTGATAACCGTAACTTAAAACTACTGTAAAAACCTCATTTGGGCTATATACAAAAGTTTTTACCCTACTATCTACTGCAATGGGCACATCACGATCTAAAGCTATAGCTGCTGATGTACCTGTGCTAACAAATAGACAAAAACTTAATAATATTTTATAAAAACTCATTATCTGACCTGTAATAAGTTATACGAAAACCCAAAGGATTAATATATCTTTGCTGCTCATTCATTTCCATAGATACATATTCAAATGCTAAAATAGCAATTTTATCCTTTTTTATGATATTACCATTTTTTTCATTAAATTCTAGAGTAAATCTTACTTGTACTTGACCGGGACTCAAATTCTGAATAGAACGAATTTTCAACTCGCTATCGCTCACATTTGCATATAGATTAACGGGACTATTTGCGTTGTTTGGATTTATAAAATTTCTAAATTCAGTGTAAATTTTTTGAGTAGAAAACATCCTAACTTTTATATGATAATTATATTGAAAATTATTAGGATCGAAAAGCTCACGTGTCCTAATGTATTCTACAATAAAGTGATTGTTTAGAACTTCATCAGCAGAATATTGTTTCACTGTTATTGGATTTACTAAAGTCACTATACCGGACTTCTTTTCTATTTCTACAACAAATGGTTCTATAGTCTTACTTGTACTGATTTTCAAAATGATTACAATACTTGTTGTTATTACTCCGAATAATAATAACAACAATAGGAGCAAAACATTCCTCTGTATTACTATTAGATTGTAGCGGTTTGAATACCAGTTATTTTGCTGATGCTCAGTATTGTTATCACTATTTTTTATATCGTTCTTTTTTTTAAAAAACTTGAACATGGCATCCTACTTAGAATCTTACTTAGGTTCAATATGACCTAAACGTTTAAATTTTGTTTGTATATACGAATCATTATATTGGTTATACTGTGTGATAAGTTCTACTCTTTTTATTATCTGAATTCCATATCTTTCCAATTCTATTACCTTTTTGGGATTATTTGTGAGTAGGTAAATTTTTACTATATCTAATTTTTTAAGAATATTAGCTGCATGTACAAAATCTCTTTCATCGTCATCAAATCCTAATATTGCATTTGCGTCTACAGTATCAAATTTGTAATTCATCTGCAAGCTATATGCTCTTAACTTATTAATTAAACCAATGCCTCTCCCATCTTGATTTAAATACAATATAATCCCTCCATCCGTATTTGCCATCATAGCTATAGCATCATGCAGTTGATTATAACAGTCACATGAGAGGCTTTTTAATAAATCTCCAGTATAACATGAAGAGTGCACCCTCACTAGAGGTTCACTATAATCTAGCTTACCAATTATAATTGCGTAATGTTCCTTACTATTGCAAACAGTTCTATATACTATAACACTTACTTCTTTACAATTACTTAACAATAATGGTGTTTTACATACTTCATACAAATCATTATTTTGTTTGTAATTTATAATATTAGATTTTTTTAGACATATTACATCATTTTCACTACACCATTTCTGCATTGCCATATCGTTTTCAAATTCCATATCTACTGCTAGAGCAAGTGGAAGTAATTCTGTCATTTTCAGTAGACTAATGGCATATTCATCAAGCGCTTTATGTTTTTTTATATTCTGTATTTGATAATTCTTCTGCTTATGCCAATTTAAAATATCACTTAAGTCTTCAAAATTGTCTATCTGTAGTCGAAAAAATTTTTCTTTGCCAATATCATAATCTTTTGTCATATGCTGTAATTTATTTGCAGTAATTACAACATAGATGTTGCTTGTAATTATTTTATATTTCTCAAATAAATCCTCTTCTAATATCTCAACAGCAGCAAGTAAGATGTAAGAGTCATGATCAAATATAATTATTGGCATACCGCGCCTTATTTCACCTAATGCCCTTTCAACACTATTTTTCTCTTTATTGTAAAATGTCATAATTTTTAGGTATATTTTGTGCGGTCGAGAAGACTCGAACTTCCAAGGCTATAAACCACAGCGACCTCAACGCTGCGTGTCTACCAATTCCACCACGACCGCTATTTAAAAATTAAATGATACCTTACCATCTAAACAACTGCAACTATAACAATCAAGTAGCTGATCCTTTAATAGTAAAAAATATAAATAAAATACCTTCAAAAGCAGTAAAAATCTTAATTTTTAAAAGGGAAATTAAAAATTATAGAATAGTACAGCAAGTTGCATTTTCTCTCTCTTGACAGCCTTGTTGTAAAGTAACATTTGGTTCATTTAATACAGCAGATACACGCTGTCTTCGTAGAATTTTTGCAACTTCCTTATGGCTATTTTCATTAGCTATATCTTCCGCTGTTTTACCACTTTGATTTTGTAAATCCATAACAGCGCCAGCTTTTATTAACTCTTCTATAGTATCTTTATAGCCCTTTTTAGCAGCAAGCATTAGCGCTGTCCAACCATCTTGTCTCTGCACATTTATCTGAGCATCGGCTGCAATTAGCCTTTTTACAATTGCTGTATAGCCACTTTGAGCAGCAAGTATTAGTGCTGTTGCACCATCTTCATACTGAGAATTAACATCACAACCAGCTTTTATCAATACATTAACAGTGTCTTTATTGTTACCAAAAACAGCAAACATTAGTACTGTTGCACCACATTTATTCTGAGCATCGACATTAGCTTTAGCTTCTATCAATGCATTTACAATATCTTTATAGCCCTTTCTAGCAGCTTGCATTAGTGCATATTCAATTACATCATTCTGCTTTTTATCAAGGCCATTTAACAATTCTTTGACCTTTTGCAAATAACCGCTCTTAATAGCACTAATTAATGGATTTTTGTCTATACTTTCTGTTATTTGTTCTTTTATTGCTGAGGCTTGCTCATGCTGCATCTTCTCTATTTCTTGCACTGCTCTATCTTTAGTACAAACACTAATTCTTTCGCAATCTAACAACTTCTTAACGGCCTTATCTAGAAAACGTATAGCTGCAAGATCTAAAGCACTTTTTTCATCATTATTCCTAATATTTGGATCTAATCTTTCATCTCCTAAGAGTAGATCTATCATCTTATAATATATTTCATCACTATTACCAGCAATTGGAAGTAGATTTATGATGTTGGTCAAAGGAGTATTACCATAATCATTTTTAGCATTAACATCAGCTCCTTCTGCTAACGCTTCTTTAAAAATTTTTATAAGATCTTTTATTTCTGTATTTTCTATGGGATCAACAGCATTTATGGCATCAAAGAGTTTTTGTGATTGTGGGGATATCATGTTTTATGCTTATTTATTAATAATAATACAATTATATATTATTTTTTAACTAAAATCAATCTTGATATATTAAAAATATTATTAAAATAATAATTATAAAGCTGTGGAACTATTTATTTCTCAGATTTAAGGTATTTTACAACTACCATTTTAGCTATGATGCCATAAAATAAACAATAAGTTTTACTTAAGGTATAAAATCTATAATATAGATTATTATGAATATTCCATTTCTGTTTTGAATGCAAGGAATTAAAGTGATTAAATTAACCAATCATTTTTTTATATTATTTGCTTTTCTTCTACCTTTTCATCTAGAAGCAAAAGTTATTTACTCATGGTCTCAGGTTATACCTGGTAATATGATAAGTGTACGTGCTATTGTTGATGATAGAGATTGCCCTATCGCATGCGTTGATGGTGAAGAAATACTTATGAATGAACGTGCGTTACCTGTGGAGAAGAAATTCACTGAGAAAGTTTGTGAATTGTCTCTACCCAAAGAGACAGAGGAAATCATAATCGATGATCATCAAATTCCTACCCTTTCAGCGCAAATAAAGAAAATTGCATTTATTGGTGATACAGGGTGTCGAGTAACTAACTTAGTTGAGCAAGCATGTAATTCTACAAAAGAATGGCCACTTACCTTAATTTTAAGTTCTATCTCAGCTCATAATCCCGATTTGATCGTTCATGTGGGTGACTATCATTACCGAGAGAAAACCTGTAAAAGTGGTCAAAAATGTAATCAGGCGTATAATTATGGCAGTGATGCATGGTACAGTGAGTGGTTTGATCCAGCTAAGGATATCTCAGTACTGTCTCCATTTTTATTTTTACGTGGCAATCATGAAGGATGCTCAAGGGCTTATGAAGGATGGTTTAGGTATTTTGACCCAAATGATTTTTCATCAGCAAAGTGTTCAGACTATATTCCTAGTTGGGTATTTGATGCTGGACCAATACAACTTGATGTTTTTGACTCTTCCTACGGTAAAGATAGTGATTATACCGAAGAGCAAATAAAAACTTTCAATGAACAATTTGATTTTCTACTTCAGAATAATAACTCTAAGCCTGCATGGTTTTTAACTCACAGACCCTTGTGGAGTCATGCAAAAAAAAGTGCAATTTTTTATCATGATGGCAATATAGCACAAGTGAAAGCGTTTGGTAGTAGGTTTTCTGCAAATATTTCAGCAATTATTTCAGGTCATGTTCACATTGCGCAAATTATCTTCATGAAGGAAAAACCAACACAGGTTATGGTTGGGAATGGTGGTTCCTTGCTCTACTCACAAAACCAAAAACCTATTTTATATGGAGTTGATCTTGAAGGTGCAAAGGCTCAAGAGATAAGGACTTTACATGGCTTTGGTTTTGCTATACTTGATTTAGATGAACATAAGATATCTTTTTATGATGAAAATAATAATGAAACTTACTTTGCAAATCTAACAGAAGATTTTGGTTTTAAGAGTTAAAGTAGATTGAAAAAGCGCTTACATGTGTTTATAACAAGTGCTGTTTTAGTTATCTTAACTGACTTTTTAATCATAAGCCTGACTTTAACACAGTTAATTTTTACGCTTATACAGTCTGATATTGATCTGTATATTCTTAAATTCTGATTAACTTATACTATATCCTCTATCTTCCTCTTGCTGCGGCATAATTGGCGCATGATCATAATCCTGCATTGGACTATACTGCATATGACTAAAATCGTGACCATCTCCGCCTAAAGTATCCATAATATTGTGATTAACATTTGGATAATCATCCATAAAACTACGTACATCATCATCAGAACCGTAGCCAGACTCACCATCTGATTCTTGCATTTGACCAGCTTCTGCGCCAAATCCATCATCACCACCTTGTTCTGAAGGTTTTATTAGTACTGGAAAACCAAGAAGAGTGATATTTGGATTTCCTTGACTAAAAATTGATAACCACTGCTCTGGAAATATGGAGTTAAGTAATGATTGCATTACACTATCAATATTTCCTGTTATAGCTGCAGAATAATCATAAAGCCCACTTTTTAAAAACCATGCAAAACTACTATCAAACCCAAAGCCACTTCCTGGACCTTCACTGGATGCATCCTGATGATGGCGCATTGATTGCAAAGCTGCTATATTTTGCCCCTGCATTGCATGATCAAACTCAGACATGTTTTTACTATATGATTATGTATTTAATATAGCATATAGAGTGAAAAAAATCAAATATTTTCCTCTTGCAACTCAGAAGAATAGAGGTTACGTGGTAGGTTATCCAATTCTTCTGCTGGTTTTATGCTTTTTTCTTTATAAGATATTCCAAGTTTGTTAAATTCACGAGCAGCAGGGAATACTCGCCCTTCAAGTGAACCTACAGTTTTGTTATAATTATCAACAGTGCTTTTTAAACTTTTGCGTAAATGATCAAAATTCTCGCTCATAGTACATAAGCGTTCATATAGTGTATGGCCCAGCTCACTAATCTTTTTTGCATTCTCGGCAATGACCTCCTGCTTCCAACCATAAGCTACAGCTCTAAGCAGAGCAATAAGCGTAATTGGTGTTGCAATTAGAACTTTTTTCTCAACACCCATTTCTATCAATGATGGTTCATATTCTAAAGCAGCGCTAAAAACTCCTTCCCCTGTTAAAAACAAGACAACAAACTCTGGAGTGTTCTCAAACTGGTTCCAATATTCTTTTTTACTTAAATCAAACAAATGCTTCTTTACTGATTGCGCGTGATCTTTCAACTTATTTTTTTGTGCTTCAAATTCATTCTGCTCTACTGCATCAAGATAAAAATCTAGTGGCACTTTAGCATCTACTATGATTTTCCTACCAGATGGCATATTTATTATTAGATCAGGACGTAGTAAATTATCATCTTTACCAATAACTGAATGCTGAGTTAAAAAGTCACAGTGTTCAACCATGCCCGCCATTTCTACTACTCTTTTTAACTGCATTTCTCCCCACCTGCCTCTAACATGCGGTTTTTTAAGAGCATTAGCTAAACTTGACGTTTGCTGCATCAAAGCTGATACTTGCTCTTTTAACCCCTCATATGCCCCAGCTCTTACTTTTTCTAACTCCTTGATTTCACTGTCAAATTTTTCTAGCTTTTCTTTTATAGGAATAACTATATCGTTAATTTTTGCTTGCCTTTTATTTAAATCATTTTCTGTCTCCTTTAATCTACTATCGATTACTTCCTTAGCTAGGCTTAAAAAAGTATTGTTGTTTACTTGTAGAGCTTCAGATGATAATGCTTTAAAAGAGTTTGTCAGTCTTTCCTCTGCTTTTTTAAGCAATTCTATTTCCCTTTCTTTTTCACTACGCTCTTTATTTAAAGTTACTTCTAATTCTGTTTTTATGATAATGAGCTTAGATATTTCATCTTCTTTGTTTAGTAATTTCTGTTTTAATTCAAAGAGCTCTTGCTCTATTTTTGTCATTAGCATTATCTCACCTTCAAGATGAGCATTCTTCACCTTCTCGACATTTAGCATTTTGTTCTTTATCAGATAGATTAGAACTAATCCAGCTAAGGACAGGATGTTTGTAAGAAACAGTATTATTGTAAGCATAAACTTAACAAGGAAAGATTATACTTAATAACAACTTTTTTGTGTAACTACTAGTTTTTATTTGGTTAATATATTAAAAATATTGCATAAAATAGTATTGTTTGCTATACTAGAGAATGTAATAACTGGGGGGATAGTGAATGAGAAGAAAGACTTTAAGTGTCAATGCCAGTACTGTTCTACTTTCTACAATACTATTAGCTAAGTTGACTGTAGAGTTAGTTAATAAAAAGAAAAAAGTAGAGGAAATATATCTAGAATTAGCTTGTACAATAGGTGTATTACTGCTTTGTCTAGTAGCTACTGTGCTTCTCATAAGAGAAAAGAAAGAACATAATAAGGTAGAGCGTTCTGGTTCTAGTATTAGTTTAAATAATTTTGATGAAGAAGTAAAAAAAGAAGAAACAAACGAAGAAAAACAGCAGCCGTTAAGTTCTAGTGTTTCTTGCCCAGACGGATTAACCAATGAAATAGTTCCAGTAGAAGGAGTTAGAGATGAAGTAGAAAAAATCAAAAGTACAATGGTTAAAGATGGTGAAAGTGAAACCAATAACTATCACAATCTTGCTGGTCAACAACCAAGTGTTGAAAACTTTGGTAAAAATGAAAATATTATCGCAATTACTCTTCCTGAAAGTTACTCAATTAAAAAATATAAGAAGATAGATGCTAATAGAGAAGAAATAATACAAAGCACAAAGGATGGCATTATAGATGATGGTGATAAATATAAGCCAATAGATTTTAGTGTTAATAAAGTTGAAAAAATTAATGATAAAGGTAAGAAAGAAGATTCTTATCAATTCATTTTTAAATTTCAAAGCGTGCAAAAAAATGATGTATTTATTGAGATAAGTTGCAGCACATTAAACGTCTATAGTGGGTGGGAAAAAAATGAAGAAAAACCAGTTGCTCAATATTTTAAGAACCTAAAGGCCAATGATGATTTTTTAATTTTTTTAGATGTAAAAGAAATTTTATCAGAATCTTTAAAAAAGGTACTGGGATTTTTACAAAAATTTTGTCCAGCTAATGATCAGGGATTATCTTCTGTTGAAGGAAAAATGGTATATGAACACTTTGGAGTAGGGCTACTGCAGGAGGAACAATGTATTAATATCAAGAAATGTTATATCTTAGGTATTAGATTCTCTGTAAACAAAAAATTCCCCATAAAAGACATATTAATTAGTGACCAGCTTATACATAAAGAACAAGAGGTTAAACAAGAATATCAAAATAGTGTCGACCAAGATATACAAGTAGATGGACCTACTAATCAGAACGTTACTACTGATAAAGAAACTTCTAATGCATCTCAACCTCAAAACGAACATAGTGAAGTTTTAGTCTCACCTAGCCCATCAACTAGTAGTGGTATAGCTAGTGAAGAAACTTTTACTGATGATATTGTAACTACAGAATCAAAAGAGAAAAGTGCTCAAAAGCAATCGGTTAGCAGATCAAGTAGTAAAAACTCTTTGAGGTCACAAGGATCAATAGATAGTATTGGTAAGCCAAAGAAAAAATTCAAGGAAAAAATAACAAGTTTTGGTAAGAAGGTGGTAGATGCATTTTCTGAAAAAGAAAAAAGTGAAGGATTGATAGATGGCGATGAGAAGCAAAAAAAGACATTTTCATTTAAAAAGATAAAAAGTAAATTCACTAAGAATGATAGCAGTAAAGAAAGCAGGGAAACATCGCCTTCACCATCTGTTAGTACACTTAGTATAGAAAGTGGAGCAGGTAAGGATAATCAAAGTTTCATGCCAGATTAATGATGGTATTGTTGAAAGAATATTTTAAGATTTTAGTATCTTTACTTTAATACAATTTAATTATATAGTAATAATTTTTAAGAATAGATGACGAGAATATCTGTATACAATGATGATTTGCCAGATGATGTTCTTTTTAAAGAATCTGTAGCTATTGACACGGAGGCTATGGGGCTGATTAATCATCGAGATAGGTTATGTGTTGTGCAGCTTTGTGATAAGAAAGGTAATGTGCATTTGGTAAAATTTAAGGATGACTATAGTGCTCCTAATTTAAAGAGGTTACTGGAAGATCAAAATATAGTAAAAATATTTCACTTTGCACGTTTTGACATAGCAATACTTAGGTATTACTTAAAGGTTTGGGCCTTTCCATGTTATTGTACAAAAATCGCTTCGCGTTTAGTACGCACATATACAGATAATCATGGGCTTAAAGAGCTGTGTAATGAATTGCTTGGCGTTAGACTAAATAAACAACAGCAATCTTCTGATTGGGGAAAAGATGAGTTAACTGAAGATCAGTTAAATTATGCTGCTAACGATGTTTTGTATCTACACAAGATAAAGGATAGACTGGATGCAATGCTGGAACGTGAAAACAGGAAAAAACTTGCACTTGATTGCTTTGAGTTTCTCAAAACTCGTATTGAACTAGATCTTCTTGGATGGGAGAATGTTGATATCTTTAGCCATCAAACAAAAACAATATAAAAAGATTTTAAATTTACAGTAATATAGTTAATAAGGTTACTTGAAATTTTAGGATTGAGTATATACCTTTAATTATTGTGCACATACAGGTTTAAGATGAGTAAAAAAGACTATTATGAGTTACTAGGTATCAGTAAGGGTGCTGCAGAAGATGAAATAAAGAAGGCATATCGTAAGATGGCTATGAAGTATCACCCTGATAGAAATCCAGATGATAAAGCTGCAGAAGAGAAATTTAAAGAGATAAGTCAAGCATACGAAGTTTTATCTAATAAAGAAAAAAAAGCAGCTTATGATCAATATGGTCATGATGCATTTAGTGGTGGAGGAAATGGAGGATTTGGCTTTAATCAAGGATTTAGTTCAGCAGCAGATTTTACTGACATCTTCAATGACATATTTGGTGGTGGTTTTGGGCAAGGAAAACGTGGCTCAAAAGCACGCGCAAGCGGTGTTCGTGGCTCAGATTTGCGTTATGATCTTAAGGTAACGTTAGAAGAGGCTTTTAAAGGAATTAATGCACCTATACGCTATTCAACAAACGTTAAATGCAAAGGTTGTAACGGTAATGGCAGTGAAGGAGCAACAAAACCAGTACAGTGCAATACATGTGGTGGTGTTGGTAGAGTGAGGTCTCAACAGGGCTTTTTTACAATTGAAAGAACTTGCCATATATGTAATGGTGAAGGCGAATTAATCCAAAATAAATGTAAAAAATGTGGTGGTCATGGGCGAACTAGAGAAGAAGTTAACATTTCAGTGACAGTGCCAAAAGGTATAGAAGATGGCTATAGTATTAGAGTAAATGGTAAAGGTGAAGCTGGCGTTAGAGGAGGAGGCAATGGTGATTTATATGTTTATATCAGTATAGCCTCTCACAAGTTCTTTACAAGAAAGAGTGCTGATATATATTGCAAAGTTCCGGTAAGAATGACTCTTGCAACCCTTGGTGGAGAGATCGAAGTTCCAACAATTAATGGAACACATGCAAAAGTAAAAGTACCTGCTGGAACCCAAACAGGGGATAAACTTCGTCTTAAAGAAAAGGGTATGCCTCATATGAACTCAACCAACAGAACTGGGGATATGTATATTCAAGTTAATGTAGAAACACCAGTAAATTTGACGGACAAGCAGAAAGAGCTATTGAAAAAATTTGAAGATGAATGTAACAATAACTCTAGCCCACAATGTGAAAGTTTCTTCAAGAAAGTTAAAAGTTTCTGGAGTGATATTCGCTCAAATTAAGAGAAGGTGGGAAATATTCAACAAACTATACGCGTCAAGTTAAAAGATTGTGAGAAAATCCAGAGAACATTCCCAATTTGAGGTATGGTTTTTTTGATTTTATCAAATCTTCTTTCCTTTCTTTTCATTTTTTACTGTAATTGTTTTGCAGCAGGTCTAATGAAGGTTTATAAAAATCAACAATTCCAATTCTCTTTTATTATCCCTATTCTACTTTCTATATATAAACATTTATCCTACATTTTTCAAATTTTTCACTTCTTCACAAGAAGATGATAAATTTCAATTATTTTTCGTATACTAAAAATACACAAATACCTATTTCCTTGTATATAGCCCTTTATATCAAGTTAGAGATTTTAGATTGATAGTGGTAATAAGACATTTTGGTGCAATCTATCTTTATTGCCATTTATTTTGCTATTCTATTAGGCAATTTCTCCTTCCAGCTTCTCTATTCTTAATCTAATGGATATTTAAACTACCTGTATAAGCTCTTACATGCTTTAGTTATTTGATCGCAGCCGTAAGATAATTGCTCTTCAGAGGCTGCATAAGAAATTCTAATGAAGTTCTGCATACCAAAAGCAACTCCTGGCACTACTGCAACTAAGTAATCATCTAAAAGATATTCTGCAAAATTTAAGTCATTTTCTATCAATTTACCTTTCTTTGTACACCTACCCATTAAATCATTACATGAAATAAATAAATAAAATGCACCATTTGGAACAAATACTGATAATCCGGGAATTTCCCGGAGCTTACCTATTACCATATCTCTACGCCTTCTAAAGACTTCCACTCTTTCCTTCAAGAAGTCATGACTACCATTAAGTGCAGCTACAGTAGCTGCTTGAGCAATTGAATTTGGATTAGAAGTACTTTGAGATTGTATAGTAGAGACTGCATCAATTACATCACTCTTCCCTGCAATATAGCCAATACGCCATCCAGTCATAGAATAGGCTTTTGAAGCGCCATTAATTATAAAAACCCTCTCGTATAATTTTGGCTCCACTTGTGCAATGTTAAAGAACTTTTGATTATTATATATAATATGCTCATATATATCATCTGTGACTATGTTTACGTGTGGATATTTTAATAAAACTTGTGCAATATCTTTTAAGTCGTCATATGTATATACAGTGCCTGTTGGGTTACTTGGTGAGTTAATCATAAGCCATTTTGTCTTACTGGTAATCTTTTCTTCCAATAGAGCAGGAAGTAATTTAAAATTATTCTCTTGCTTACATTCAATAATTACTGACTTGCCTCCAGAAATAGCTACCATATCAACGTAAGAAGCCCAATATGGAGCAGGAATTATAACTTCATCACCATTATTTATTGTTGACATAAACAAATTATAGAGCGCTTGCTTAGCTCCTACAGTAACACAAATCTGACTTGCTTTGTAAGTAAGGCCATTATCTTTCTCAAACTTATTTATTATTGCCTCTTTTAATTCTTGAGTGCCACTGACAGATGTATATTTATTTTTTCCATTATTAATTGCTGCAATAGCTGCTTGTTTTATATGCTCAGGAATATCAAAATCAGGCTCTCCAGCACTCATTACACAACACTTTAAGCCCTTAGCTTTCAATTGATTTGCTTTATCGGTAATGCTAAGAATTGGTGATGATTTTATATTTAACATCCTTTCTGCAATGATACTTGACATAAACTTAAACTTACTCTTGTTTAAAATTATAGTGTAAGTTTTTGTCTGTAAAGTATTTTATATATTTCAATAAAACCAATTATTGTATAAGACCTAACAACAAATAAATTTAGGTTGTTCTCTAAAACAACATACCCAATTTCAAGCTTTATTTGTTAAGAAGGCAATAATAAATGGATCAATATTACCATCCAAAACTGCATTAATATTACCTATCTCATATCCGGTTCTTAAGTCCTTAACCATTTGATATGGGCTCATTACATATGACCTAATCTGACTTCCCCAACCAATAGTGGATTTTTTACCATGCTCCTGTGCTATTTTTTGTTCTCTCTTCTGCAGCTCCAATTGATAAAGACGACCTTTAAGTAGCTTAAACGCCTCATCCCGATTTCTGTGTTGAGAACGATCATTTTGACACTGCACTACAATTCCTGTAGGGATATGAGTAATTCGTATAGCACTTTCTGTCTTATTGACATGTTGACCACCAGCACCAGAAGATTTATAAGTATCTACACGCAAATCTTTTTCATCTATTTGCACCTCAATTGTTGCATCTATGATCGGTGACACTCCTATGCTTGCAAAACTAGTATGGCGCTTAGCATTTGCATCAAAAGGTGAAATTCTTACTAATCTATGTATACCACTCTCGCTCTTTGCCCATCCATAGGCTTTTTCACCAACAACCTTTATAGTTACTGACCTTATTCCCACTTCATCACCATCTAGCTTATCTACAATTTCAACTTTAAAGTTATGATAATTCTCTGCCCATCTAATATACATGCGCATGAGCATATTAGCCCAATCATTACTTTCTGTCCCTCCAGCACCTGAATGAATCTCAATGTAACAATTATTGCTATCTACTGTTTCCGTAAATAAGCATTCTATTTCTTTATCTTTAATCCTTTTTTCTAGCTTTAATAAATTATCTTTAATTTCAAAAAAGAAACTATCATCATTTTCATTTAATGCTAATTCCAAAAGATTAACATTATTGGTATACTCACTTTCCAAATTCAGGAATGAACCTAAGCTCTCCTGAATTTTAGCTTTCTTACTCAAAAGCTCATGTGCCCTCTGTACATCTTGCCATAATGAATCATCTGCACATTTAGATTCTAATTCCTTAAGAGAGAGACTTAAACTCTCTACGTCAAAGACACCTCTTAATCATGGAAATGTTACTACTTAGATTTTTAAAATGCTCAAAAACCTCTAATCTCTCCTTCATAATATTTAAACTTTAGAATTTAACATGTTTAATACTATTAAAAATAACAATAGACAAAACAAAAATTTGATCATAAAAACATGAACTGATACGTTTGATAGTATTCAAACAAAAAAAAAAGTCAAGCTTCTATAATGTCATTTAAAAAGTTGATATACTATAGTTGCTAACCTTAAAATATCAGACATTATGGCAGATTATTTAAGCTATGAACTAGATGAAAAAACAATTGATCTTTTAACAAAATCTATAGATCAGGAAGATAGAGACACTATCCTTCAAATTACGCAAAAAATAGATGAAGTGCAGCTGGCTTATTTTTTACTAATTTCAACTGCAGAACATAGGAGTCAATTGATAAAGATAATAGATCAGAATCTATTAGAGAGAGCCTTTATTCACATAGTACCTGAACTAAGAGTAGAAATTATTAATATATTAGGAATGAGAAGAATTGCTAAGATATTAGCTGCATTTAATGCAGAAGATATAGTAGCAATTGTGAAAGACTTAGATAACAAAGACAAGACAAGCATTATCAAGCTTTTACCACAAGCTATAAAAAAATCAGTAGATGAGCTATTATCATATCCAGAAGAAAGTGCTGGTAGGTTAATACATAAGGACATTGTAATAGCTCCTGAATATTGGAATGTTGAACAGTTACTGAAGTTTTTACATCATCATAGGAAGGCACCAAAGAAATTTTATCAAATTTTTGTTGTTAATCCAAAATTGGAACCAGTGGGAGTAGTAGAGCTAAGTGATATACTGTGTGCACAGGTTGATAAATCAATAAAAAATATAATGAAAACTGATGTTAAAGTAATCAAAACCGGAATAGATCAGGAAGAAGTCGCAAGCATATTTCAAAAATACTCTTTGCTTTCTGCTCCTGTAGTTAACAAAGAAGGACGTATAATAGGGGCAATTTTAATTGAAGATGTGGTAAATGTCATTCAACAAGAAACAGAAGAAGATATATTTAAACTTAGTAGAGTATCTAAAACAGATGTTAGTTCTTCTTTATACAGAACTGTTGTAAAACGCTTACCATGGTTATTAATAAATTTATGTACAGCAACACTTAGCTCTTTAGTTATAGGATTGTTCGGCAATACGCTCAAACAGCTGATTGAGTTATCAATAATAATGCCAATGATAGCTTCTATTGGCGGTAATGCAGGATTGCAAGCGGTAACAGTTACCATTCGTGCTATAACTACTAAGCAGCTTACAAAACAAAATACAGCAAGGTTATTAGTGAAAGAATTACTTACAGGACTGATTAGTGGAATTATCTTAGCTGTAATATCAGTGATGTTTATAATTCTTAGATTTCATAACATCAAACTTGAAATTTTATTTGGTATTTCAATAATTATAACCTTCACTATTGCAACATCTGCAGGAGCAATGATACCAATTATATTGAATAGCTTAAGGATTGATCCTGCTGTGTCTTCATCCATATTAATATGTGCTACTACTGATACTTTATCATTCTTAACGTTTCTCGGTTTAGCAACAGCTTTTCTTTTTAGTTAGGTTGAGCAACTACTTTATTTCTACCACTATTTTTTGCCCTATATAAACACTTATCAGCATTCTCTATAAGTTGATTTGTGCTGTCACCACAAGACATTTGAGCAACTCCAATACTAATAGTTTGGTTTACTTTACAAGAATCTAAGAAGTCAAACGATTTCTCAGCAATAATAGATCTTATCCTTTCCGCTATAACTTGTGCTTCATTGATTTTAGTCTCTGGTAACAACACAACAAATTCTTCACCACCAAATCTGGCAAGTAGATCTACTGCTCTTATATTTTCCCCAATTCTTCTTTGAATCTGCTTTAAACATTCATCTCCTACATGATGACCAAAACTATCATTTACCTTTTTAAAATGGTCAACATCTATCATCATGAGCGATAGTTCTTTACCTTTTGCTGAACATTCCTTCATAATATTTTTTAAATGCATATCAAAATAATACCTATTGTAACAATTTGTTAATGGATCTTTTATTGCCATTTTCATGTTATGATATAAATTTGCTCTTAAAGCATCTTGATATCTCTTACGCTTTACTTGCAAGTTAGCTCTAGCTTTCAACTCATTTTTATCCAACGGCACAACTAAGTAGTCATTTACTCCCATATCAAAGGCTTTTATTAGATTATTATTATCATCTTGCTCATCAAGTAAAATCAAAATCGGAGTATAACGGGTATCGACATTACTACGGAATTGGGAACAAAGCTTAAGCCCCTCTTCTCCTGCAAGATGCACATTTATGATAATTAAATCATAATTATTCTCGATACCAATTTTTAAAGCATGGTTTATATCATAAGATGCAATTACATTTTTAAAACATTTTTTTAAAATAGTACATACTTCTTCAGATTGCGTTACATCTTGATCTATAATTAGTATTGAAGCATCAGAAATCTGATTAGAATAATCCATTACCTGGTTCTCAATTACTCCACTAATTTCTGAATTTGTTTGTCCTCTTAAACGCAGTTCATCTATTAACATTTTAAGACGCACAAGCGATCTAATCCTAGCAAATAATGCGATATCATTTATAGGCTTACTTAAAAAATCATCAGCACCAGAATTTATACCTTGAACCTTATCGTAAGTATCATGAAGTGCTGTAATCATAACTACAGGAATATAAGTAGTTGTCGGATCATTCTTTAATGCTCTACAGACTTGAAAACCATCCATTACTGGCATCATAACATCAAGCAGTATTATATCAGGCTTTTTTTTTTTGTTAATTCAATTGCTGTTTTACCATTACTTGCTGTAATAACATCGTAATATTCTACCATAAGCTTGGCTTTTAGAAGATTAACATTAGCTTCTATATCATCTACCACTAGAACTCTTGCTGTCATAGTTTCCATTCTTTTCTTTAATTACATCTTTTGTATCATAAGATTCATGTAAATTACCATCATTACCAATTATATAAGTTGGTTTTTTTTCAGGTGAATTGCTGCAAATTTCATTAATATTGATATCTTCCAATAACTGTGTAATTTTATATCTTATTTTTACAAAACTAGCATAGTACAACCTAATATACTTTATTACAAGAGGAAAGTTTTTAGGTTTACAGAGAATTAATCCAACTAAGAGTACTGTTAAAACTTCTGAAAGCCCAATGCCAAACATCTACACCTCCCCACAACAAAATAGCGCTTCAAAGCGTTTAATTATAAGGACTAATTTACCTAAATCAAGTTTATAAGCACTTATATTGTTCAGGAAAGCTGTATAACAATCCACAGCAGCTTTATTCTCATTAAACCACTCTTCAACTAATCTTTTGTGATTATCTATCACATTTGTTGCATTATTTATTATTTCTAGTGTTAGTTTATGATAATAGATATTCAAATCATCAAGAAGGCTATTGATTGAAATATGTTGCCAATATGAAGGATTGACCTCCGATTGCTTTGCCATATCTTTAATACGATCGAAATGCAAACAAGATTTTAATTCAAAATACAACTTTCCTACTTCTAGTAGAGGTACTTTCGTTTGATCAGAAATAGATATTATATCTAATCCAGAAGTTAAAAATTTTAAACCAACAATTCTACTCGCTAAATTTTGCTCTATATCAAGTTGTAACAAATTACTAAATTTTTCATTATATGATACTAAAAAATTTTGGCTTAAAAGATCAACTATATTGTCATCTAAAATCTGGACTTTATATTTCAGTTCTGCAAGTGTAATCGGTGCTGTAAGTGTTAGTTTATTGATATTTTTAGCAAACCAAAACGACATTTGTTCAACAAAATTCCTTATTTCCTTCACTAAAATTAAATACGAGTTAACATCTATTGCGCTATCTAACGCATCAATGCTTTTCCATAGTTCCTTTAAATCATGCAGGTAAATTATAGTAATATAGATACTTACGGCTTCACAGATAGTTACATTAGAATTTTCAATTAAGTGATTGATATATGTACACCCCATTCTACTTATTATTTCATTTGTAATATAAGTTGAAATAATTTCCTTATATAACTGATGCTTTAGTATATAATTTTTAAATTTACTCACCATAATTTCAGGAAAATAACTTAGTAGATAGCTTTGAGACAGAAACTCGTTATCAGGAATATCAGAATGTATTATTTCATTTTTTATAACTGTTTTACAATAAGAAATTAGTATTGCAAGCTGAGGAGCACTAAATCCCGAAGATTCATTTAACATTCTCGTAATTTCTTCATCATTTGGCAAAAATTCTATATTGCGATTTAAATATTGTAATCTTTCCAGATTAAGTAATAACCTGTGATGATGCTCTATTTTTTCTTTTGCTTGCAGAGACTCTAACATTAACGCCTTTGTATTTATTTTGCTGTGATTTTCTAATACTTGAAAAGCCACATCATTTGTCATACTACTTAGCAATTGGTTGCGCTCTTTCAAGGAAATTGAACCATCCTTAATAGCTGAAGCTAAAACAATCTTAATGTTAACCTCCAAATCTGAGCATGTGACCCCACCTGCGTTATCTACAAAATCAGTATTAATGTAACCCCCATTTTTTGCATATTCTACTCTTGCAAGTTGAGTAGAACCTAAATTACCGCCTTCTATAACCATGGAAGCTCTGATATCTTTACCATCTACTCTTAAGAGGTCATTTGCTTTATCTCTAACCATGCTATTGTTTTCACTTGATGCTTTAAAATATGTGCCAATACCACCATTCCAAATCATATCAACATTAGCTTTAAGCAGATATTTTATCAGCTGATTAGGGAATAATCTATCTTCTTTAATGTTAAAACGCTCCTTTGCTTCTTCAGAAATCTGTATAGATTTAGCGCTGCGTTCAAAAACTCCTCCACCTACAGATATAATATTTTTGTCATAATCTGCCCAAGTTGAGCGAGGAAGATCAAACAAACGTTTACGCTCAGCAAAACTTGTTTTAGGATCAGGGTTTGGATCAATGAACATGTGACTATGGTTAAATGCACCAACTAAACTGATATTTTTAGAAAGCAGCATTCCATTACCAAATAAATCACCAGACATGTCACCTATTCCCACTACAGTAAACACCTCTTTTTCAATGTCTTTATTCATTCTCCAAAAATGCCTTTGAGCAGCAACCCATGCTCCTCTTGCTGTAATGGCCATTTTTTTATGATCATATCCTGCTGATCCTCCAGAGGCAAATGCGTCACCAAGCCAGAAACTGTATTCAGAAGATACCTGATTTGCATAATCAGAAAAAGATGCTGTGCCTTTATCTGCTGCAACTACTAAATAAGGATCATCTTCGTCGTGTCTTACCACTTTATTTGGTATAATTACTTTTTCTTGAACTATATTATCCGTTATATCTAGCATTCCTCTGATGAAGCTCTTATAGCATTCAACAGCATAATTTTGCACTAAACTTTTATCTTTTGGAGAATGTTTTAAAATAAAGCCACCCTTTGCCCCGACTGGAACAATAGCAGCATTTTTTGTCATTTGTGCTTTCATAAGACCAAGCACCTCTGTGCGAAAATCCTCCACTCTATCTGACCATCTGATTCCCCCCCTTGCTAATTTTCCCCCTCTTAAATGTATCCCTTCAAAATTATATGAATATACATATAACTCTCGAAATGGGTGGGGTAATGGCAATTCAGGTACTACACTTGAATCAAACTTAACTGATATGTAAGATTTATCTTGATAGTAATTAGTACGTAGAATAGCCAAGATCAAAGATAATATAGAGCGTAATACATAATCACATGCAATATCACTTACATTTTCTAAAAGATCATAAATGTTTTGTTTAATAATAGAAGTAGCTCCTTCTCTATCAACATCTATGCTAGGGTCAAATCGTGCATGAAATAGTTGTACTAAGCACTTTGCTATTTTAGGGTACTTTGCCATAACTTTTTGTACATAAGCTTGACTATAGTTAAAGCAAATCTGCTTAAGATAGCTACTTAAGGCTCTAATTAATAAAACTTCCCTCCATGTCAAACTAGCTAAGATAACAAGGCTGTTAAAATAGTCATTTTTTACTTCTTTCATGAAGACTTTAGTTAACGTAGCTTCAAGTTGCTCTTTTAAACTGATATCACTTACAGGCTTTTCAGCTTTAGATAATACAAAATGATGTATCCATATACCGTTTCCTATGTTGATATAATAACTATTATGAGATAACAACTGCGTTCCTATATTTTTAATTACATGCAATATCTCTGATAATTGGAGTCCTTTATCTTTCAGAGTGTATAATTTGATTTCATAGTGATCATCATACGATTTAAAGTTTACCTCGTTGCTCTTTTTTTCTCTTACAATCGCTAGTTTTTTGATATCAAAGTATGCTTCATTAGGTTCAAAACTTTCTTGATAACTTACAGGAAACGCTTCCTGATATTGTAAAAATACACTGGATACAATACCAAAGGTGTTGTACAGCCCAGCTAGAAAGCGATCTTGCCATTTTTGTGCTGCATGTATTAGCTTGTTCTCTATTGTGCTAATATGCTCATGAGGAATTTCAGAGTGAGTAGCATCAATCTTAAGCACAGTTTTAAGCATAACCAAATTGTATTCGTCAATTATGCTATTGTAAGCGCTAACAACTGTACCATTTAATTCATTTTCCAGAGTTTTCTGTATCTTCAGTATAAGTCTAACATTAGCATTAGCGGTTGGAATGAACACTATAGTATTAATAAAGCTCCCTATAACTCTCTTGGCGAGAAATAACTTCACTCCAGGTTTAATAGTAAGGGTTAAAACTGCCATTGAAATGTCAAGCAATTCATCTTCAGAAGAGTGAAAAAGCTCATCACGCGGAAATTTCTGCAATATTGAAATCAAAGCTTTATTGTTATGGCTACCCACTAAAAATCCTGCTCTTTCCTCAATAGCTTTTACTTTCTTTCTAATGATCGGAATGAGCCTTATATCTTGGAACGAAACAACCGATGCAAAAAAACCAAAAAAGCATTGTTCACCAGTTATGTTACCATCTTGATCAAAATTCCTAACTCCAATGCAGTCTAAATATGCACGACGGTGCACAATAGATATCAGATTGGGATGTGCAATATATAAATAACCAAGCTCTTGATAGTAAGATTTTACATGACCATTACCATGATCAATTTTATGTAATCCAAGATCTTTTTTATCATCATGTACTAATTGATTTTGGGAATAGAAATATTCCTTATACCCTAAAAAAACAAAATTATTATCTTTAAGCCAATTTAAAAACACGCAGATTTCTTCTGCTTCTGCTGTGTTTACTAGATGCATATTTTGTATTGCTGCATCTAACTCATTTAGTATTGCTGGCCAATCATTAACGCAACATTCCACCGCTGTAAGAGTCTTTTTTATATCGTTTTCTAGTTTAGCAATAAGGCTGTCATCTATACGCTTTAGCATAATATACATAACAGCTTCTTTTACTCTATCATCCCCTTCATTCTTAAGAGGATATATTTTTTGTATTGTTCCGTTTTTCCTACTAATATTAAGTATTGAATTAATGTAATAACATATAGATAAACCATTTGCTTTAACTGTACTTGTAACCGAATCAACAAGAAAAGGCATATTATCATTGACTAATTTAATGATTGTGAACTTTCCTTCTATTTTAGGAATATTATCAAGATTAAATATATGTACTTTACTTTCATGGATATTGCGACTGAGGATAAACTGGTATACATCTTGTGCAAGGTATAGCAAGAACTCGTCATTAATCTTCAGATCACTGTTGTAAAACAGGTTATAAAAATGCTTAATAAATTCTCGCAATTGATCATTGTTATCCTCTGAATCCAGTAGCTTTAGTACAGAGTCAATAACTTGATTACTTATACTGTAATTATGATACATAATGTTTTATTAACTAAGTTATAGTCTAAAATAATATATATCTATTAAATTAAACTAAAATAATAGTTTTTTTATTACTATTTTATCATTATTTAATTTTACCTCTAATTTATCATTTTCATTTACCTCACCTGAAAGTATTAATCTTGCTAAATTATTTTGAATATGTTGCTGTATTACTCTTTTAAGTGGCCTTGCTCCATACAAAGGATCATAACCACGTTCAGCAAGCCATTCTCTTGCCTTTTGTGATAATTCAATGCTTAACTTCTGACTAAGCAAGCGTTCTTGCAAGTAAGAAAACTGTATATCAACTATTTTATATATATCATCTTTATTTAAACGGTGGAAAATGATTATCTCATCGAGTCGATTTAAAAATTCAGGACGAAAATATGAGCGTACTATTTGCATTACTTCTTCCTTTGCAGTTTGGCTTAAACTAATATTTTCTTTTATTAAAATTTCTGCACCTAAATTTGAAGTTAGAATAAGTATAGTATTACGAAAATCTATTAACTTACCGTGGCTATCAGTAAGTCTTCCTTCATCTAACACTTGCAACAATATATTAAAAATATCGCTGTGAGCTTTCTCTATTTCATCAAATAAAATTACCTGATAAGGTCTTCTTCTTACAGCTTCAGTAAGTGTTCCACCTTGCTCATAGCCAACGTATCCAGGGGGAGCTCCAATTAATTTTGAAACAGTGTGCTTCTCCATATACTCAGACATATCAAAACGCAGCAGTGCAGATTTGTCATCAAATATAAACTCAGCTAAAGCTTTAACAAGCTCAGTCTTGCCAACTCCAGTTGGACCTAAAAATAAAAAAGAGCCAAAAGGTCTACATGCATCTTGCACGCCAGAGCGTGAGCGCCTTACTGCGTTGCTAATTGCTTCAATTGCTTCATTTTGTCCAATTACCCTTTGTTTTATTTTCTCTTCCATCTTAAGAAGCTTCTCTTTTTCATTACGCATCATATTTTCAATTGGAATTCCAGTCCAACGTGCAACTATATTGGCAATATCATCTTCTGTAACTTCTTTCTTTAAAAAACTACCTACTACTTTCTCTTGCTCTTTCAATTCTTTTTCAAGTGTAGGAATAATACCGTACATAAGCTCACCAGCTCTTGCTAAGTTGCCAGTTCTCTGTACTATTTCAAGTTCTTTTCTCGCGTTATCCAATTTTTCCGCACAATCTTGTATTTTTGTAATTTTTGATTTTTCTATTTGCCATTTACTGTTCAGGTCAGTGTACTTGCTTTCTAAATTTTCTATTTCTTTGTTTAATTTATCCAGACGTTGCTTAGATGACTCATTATCTTCTTTTTTAAGAGCTTCTGATTCAATTTTTAATTGCATTATTTTTCGTTCAAGCTCATCAACTGCCTCAGGTTTACTATCCATTTCCATTCTGACTTTGCTCGCTGCTTCATCCATTAAATCAATAGCTTTATCAGGCAGAAATCTATCAGTAATATAGCGATTTGATAAAGTTGCAGCTGCAATTATAGCACTATCTGTAATTCTAATTCCATGATGAACCTCATATTTCTCTTTAAGTCCTCTTAGGATGGAAATGGTGTCTTCCTCAGTAGGCTGTGAGATAAAAATAGGCTGAAAACGCCTAGCAAGCGCTGCATCTTTTTCTATGTGCTCTCGATATTCATCCAAAGTTGTAGCACCAATGCAGTGTATTTCACCGCGTGCTAAGGCAGGTTTAAGCAAGTTAGAAGCATCCATTGCTCCATCTGTTGCTCCTGCTCCAACTAAAGTGTGGAGCTCATCTATAAATAGTATCGTACTGCCACTTGCTGCAACTACCTCATTAATTACAGCTTTGAGCCTCTCCTCAAATTCCCCTCTAAACTTAGTGCCAGCAATTAAAGCGCCAAGATCCAAGGCCATTATTTTGGCACCACGCAGACCAAGTGGCACATCATCTGACACAATACGCAATGCCAAACCTTCAATAATTGCAGTTTTTCCAACTCCAGGTTCACCAATAAGTATTGGGTTGTTTTTAGTACGTCTAAGTAGAACCTGCATTGTTCTTCTTATTTCATCATCGCGACCGATTACTGGATCGAGTTTTCCTTCTGCCCCAAGTTGCGTTATATCTTTTGCATATTTCCTTAAGGCATTAAGCTTATCTTCTGCGTTTGCTGAATCTGCCTTTTTCCCCTTTCTTAGGTCAGCAATCACAGCATTCAACTTCTGTGGTGTTACACCATTTTCTACCAATATTTTACTTACACCATTTTCTTTTTGTGCAGAAAGTGCCTGCAGAAGCCGCTCAACCGTAACAAAAGAATCTTTATTCCTTTGTGCTATGTTTGAAGAGTCTTCTAAAACTTTTGCCATCTCTCGTGAAAGTTGGATATGGCCACTTCCTGGGCCTTCAACTACTGGTAATTTTTGCAATAATCTATCAACACCTTCTCGTATGGCCTCTATATTTCCATCGCAAGCAGCTATTAGGTCTTTTGTCATACCACTTTCATCATCTATCATTACTTTCAGCAGATGTTCAGGCATAAAAACCTGATGTCCCCCAGCTAGCACCTTAAGCTGTGCTTCTTGTATTAGATTTCTTGCCTTCTCAGTAAATTTATTTAAGTCCATAAATTAAACACTAGTTTATTTTCTATTAATGTAATACTCGCTAGAGAGCTTATCAATGTTTATCAATAATAATTTATAAAACGGTCCATTAATTGAGATGATAAAGTAAAAAGCTATTTATTAAAATTTTAATTTACTTTTTTGTAAATTTAATGTAAAATAGGTAAGATTATTAAAATAAAAGATTAAAATATTAAATCATAAGAATTTATCACCAGAGCTTCACAGCGCCATTAAAGCAAATGATATTGACGATAATATGTTAACTCTTTATGTATAGTATATACTAAAATAAACGATAAGCCTCAATAATAGCGTTACCAACAACAAGAAGAAATGTTGATGCATTTGAGGTAACTTTTGATGGTATGCGAGCAATGTTCAATGGGGTTCAAATCAGGAGAATATGGAGGAAGATGGAGTAAATTGCCTTTTCAATTAATTCTTTTGTTTTAGCGGTTTTATTGCATTATCGATAACTATCGCACTGTAATTGTGGTAATAATATTTCTTCTAACCACAGATTAAGCACCTCTTTGTCACAACCTCCAGTAAACAGTCATTGAAATCTTCCTCCATCCTATTATGTTCTCGTCTTTTACCAGTGCATGTATCTTCTCACCTCTTGGCGCCCGCCCATACTCTCTATATAATCTATTATCAATTCCAGCTTCATCTATATATATGACTGGTCTAATTTAGCGATCTTCTCGATAAAATTCTCTCATGACTTCGCTCTTGATAAAATGTGACTTTTTTTTAATGTAATTTTCAGCTGTTGTACCAAATTGCGCTTATTCCGAAACCAATTTCATCTCTGCCAGCTGGATGCTTTTTTACATATTCTTCTAGGGATCTATTTTTCGGATAAAATTACCATTTTTTGCTGGTTTTAACCATCTGCTTTCTTTTTTAGCCATCGTCGCTATTCCTATCTCTAAAAGCTCCACAACCTCAGCCTTTCTTTTTCAACTAAAGATAATCTCTTAAATCTACACTGTATGCCATTTTCCCTCTTCTAAAATTGTTCATTATACCTTTATCCTTTACTTTGGAAAGTACTATATATTTCAAATACGTTGCTGTCCCACTAAAAAACATCGGAACCTCTTTTTCCAGCAATTATACTAGTGATGTTTTCCTGAAATTTTTGCAATAACTTTTTCTCCTTTAGAACTCTATAAAGTCCCTTATCTATCCCGCATTCGTCAATATATATAATGTTTTCTTTATCTATTTTATTTTATAAATTCTTAACGTCTTTGCTCATCGCTTTCTTTATGTAGTTAGGTGCTCGCCTTCAGCTTTAGTATTTCAGTATTAGATCTACTTTAGTTTATTTATAAACACAGCTCTCACAATACGTTTGATTTCATGTAGTATTTTGTACTAAATACAGATATTTACAGGTGAAATAGCTGTAGAGAGATTGTCAGAGAAATATGTGTTACAAATTACGTAGATATTGTCAGTGGTACCTTACATATTCTATGCCGCCCACTATCCAACAGTATATCAAAAAGCTATTCCAAGAATTTGAACAGTTAAAAAAAAGGGATTACTAATATAAAATAGACAAGATATAAATTCTAATTTAAAGAGATGAGATGCAAATATTAGACATACTGTAATAGCTATTGAAAAAAGGAGATAGAATATTTTAGAGAGAAGTAAGAAATTCGATAGAATTAGTTCTTCAAAAATAATTTAAACTTTTAAAGTAGGAGTAGTCTCATAAAATATTATATCGAGTTAGATGTCTCACTCAAAGAAACTTTTATCAGTATCGTTGATGAGAAAGGAAAAGTTGTTAAGGAAGAAGTTGTTGCAAGAAAAAGTAAAGCAATAGCAGAGAACTTGCTAAGTCAAGGCAAAAAATAAGAATCCATAGGGATAGAAAGTTGTCAATATCAATGTGTAAAGAGTTAAGGGATTTTGGATTACCAGTGATTTGTGTAGATGCAAGGGGTATAGCTCAAATGATGAGGATTGGGTTGTACAGAGAAGTATTAGTAAAATCAGATAAATCTTGCCAAATCAACTTGGAAGCAGAAGACAGTTAACATGTAGCAAACAGCAGATTATTGGAACAATAAATTGAAGATATACGGTTGGTCGAGGATTAAAATTTGAAAGCTTTTCTTTAAAAATAGAAGAAATGATCTAGATGAAGTTAGCAAAAACTCAATTGAAGCATTAGTACATAGCTTAGAAACAATAGAAGAATCAATTTGATAAATTACTTTCAGAAAAGTGCAAAAAAGATGAAAATTATTAGCCCAGGGGTTGGTATTATAGTAGCAATGACATACAAAGCTGCAATACACATAGGTTTGAAACATCTTATACAGTTGGAGCATATATGGGATTGAGCCCAAGACAGTATGCTTCTGGGGAGATTGATCGACATGGAAGTATATCAAACAATGGAGTGCAGAAGTATGCTATATGAGGCTGCGCAATCCTTGCTGACAAGATGTAAGAGAAAATTTAAGTTAAAAAGCTGGGGATTAGCAAAAAAGAAAGGTATGAAGAAAGCAATTGTTGCTGTAGCGCGGAAGTTGTCAGTAATTATGCATAGGATGCTAATTGATAGAAAAGAATTTTGTTATCAATAAACACTAAAGGAATATAGGTATAATTTTATTGAAAGTAAAGATAGTAATGCCGATGGAAGCGATAAGCAAGAACAGAGGATGAAGCTAAGACTTCGTATTAGTTGTATTAAATAAGATTTGAACTGACACTTAGAACAAAAAATAAGAGAAATGAATACAATACAAAAAAATACTAAAACTAGGATTTTAGCAAGACAACTAGAGACCCCCTGAGAAAGTGAGGAAACAGGTATGAAAAGAGAGAGAAAGATATAAAATAGCAGTTTTGGCAGAAGTTATGAAAAAGTGGCAAATACATTTTCCGTCAACTAACAGGTCTACTAATAGCAGAATGCGAAAAAATAGTCGAAATAGTTAGTGGGAAAAAGTTAAAAAACAGGCGACGGAATCACATTAAAACGCTAGAAGACAAAATTTTATGTGTGTTAATATACTACCGAACGTATATAATGCATCCATTTTTGGGCTATTTGTTTAATTTACACAATTCAAATATTTGCTAAAAAAAATGGGTTAGCGAAAAAAATCAAGATCACAAAACCAGAAAAAATATTTTGGTAGATGTGACAGACACAGCAGCCAAAAGATAGCAAAAAGAGAAGGAATTGGAAAAAAGAAAACATAAAAACCGAAATGAAGAAAACGGACAAGGTTTCAAAATCTCATCGTGTTTAAGATACGAAAACAGTTCTGCCAGTAGATAGCATAAAATATGCTGATTCTAGGGTTGGCAAAAATTGCAGAAAGTATAAAAAATACCGTAAAAAACCCCGGAGCAAAAGGATCATAGCTTGCGTCGTTTAGGATGAGAGTGGAAAATAAGATTCAAAGATATTTAAAATTATGTCACATGTAATTTTCAGAAAATATGAGGTTTAATATTATTTCTGGAACTTGAAGCATGGTTTTTTTTGCTTTGGCCTAACTCATACCTCGTTACTATAGTACTTTCCAAAGTAAATGATAAAGGTATAATGAACAATTTTAGAAGAGGGAAAATGGCATACAGTGTAGATTTAAGAGATTATCTTTAGTTGAAAAAGAAAGGCTGAGGTTGCGGAGCTTTTAGAGATAAGAATAGCGACGATGGCTAAAAAAGAAAGCAGATGGTTAAAACCAGCAAAAAATGGTAATTTTATCCGAAAAATAGACCCCTAGAAGAATATGTAAAAAAGCATCCAGCTGGCAGAGATGAAATTGGTTTCGGAATAAGCGCAATTTGGTACAACAGCTGAAAATTACATTAAAAAAAATTTATCAAGAGATGAAAGATTATATAGAGAATATGGACAAGAGGAGAGAAAATACATGCACTGGCAAAAGACGAGAACATAATAGGATGGAGGAAGATTTCAATGACTGTTTACTGGAGGTTGTGACAAAGAGGTGCTTAATCTGTGGTTAGAACAAATATTATTACCACAATTACAGTGCGATAGTTATCGATAATGCAATAAAACCGCTAAAACAAAATAGAAAACTCTATCTTCCTCCATATTCTCCTGACTTGAACCCCATTGAACATTGCTCGCATACCATCAAAAGTTACCTCTAATGCATCAACATTTCTTCTTCTTGTTGGTAACTCTATTATTTAGGTTTATCATTCAGTTTAGGAAAGACTATAAATGGTAAAGTGGAAAGAGCGCAACGTACAGACCTAGATGAATTTTATAGTAGATCAAGGATCCTGAACTACAAATTAAACTTAGAGATTGGGAGGAATATTATAATAAACAGCGTTCTCATAGTGCTCTTCAAGGAAAAACTCCTTGGGAAAAATATAAGGAACTGAAAAATACAATTCCTTGTTTAAGTGAAGTACAAAGAAATTATGTCTTGTCAAAAGAGCCGTTTGTCATGCAAAATTATAAACACGATCAGAGATTAAAATCACTTTAAAAATGTAAATCACTTAACAAAGCCTGCTAATTCAGACTCAATCTGACAAGTCAGTTGTAATAACCTTTATGAATTACACATCTAATGAGACATATTCTGCAAAAAACTCCTCAAATTCATTTTTCTTTTTACTTTCATTTTTTCTGAATACAGTATCTGTCTAATTTTCTGCACACTGTCATCAACACTATGGTTTATTATAACATAATCATAATAAAGACATCGTTCCATTTCAAAGCATGCTTGATCTAGTCTATTTTTAATTTCATCATCTGGTGTTTTGCAGTTACGTTTTTTTAGCCGAAATTGAAGCTCCTTAATTGATGGAGGTAATATAAAAATACTAACAACTTTTTCTTTCATAACTCTAGTTAAGCTAGCAGCACCCTGCCAATCTATACTAAATAATACATTTACTCCATTCTTGAGATTATTTTCTACTAGTTCTCTTGGTATACCATAATGATTATTGAATACTATGGCGTGCTCTAACATTTGCCCAGCATTACAAAGACTAAAAAACTCCTTCTCACTAATAAAATGATAATCTTTCCCATCTATCTCTCCTGGACGAGGCTTACGAGTAGTAACAGAAATAGATTTAACTAAATTACTTTCTTTGTTGATTAACTCATTTGAGATTGTGGTTTTACCAGCACCAGATGGAGAAGATAAAATAAGCATAATATCTTCACTCTGCAGCTCATCCACTAAATTTACCTTATTTATATATTAATTATATGTATAAAATCCTTACTTAATAGTAGATTCTAAACCAATTGCTTCAAAAAATCTAGTATTAAGTAAATTTGCACTTTTAAATATCGTACCTTGCAGATTTGACCAAGAAAAATCTGCACCTTCTAAGTTGCAACCAGACATATTAGCGTTATTTAGTATGGATCTGTGAAAAATAGCTGAACGAAGTTGTGCATTAGATAAATTTGCACCTTTTAAATTAGCATTAGAAAAATTTGCTCTATTTAATATAGAATCGGTAAAATCAGTATTACTTAAATCCATATTTGAAAAATCAAGATCGGAATAATTAACTTCAAGTCTCTTGCTACTTAGTATGAAATGTTGTAAATCTTCAGTTGAAATAATAACTTGGTTTGCAAGCAGATAGTCGTTAAACTGATGTTGTCCTTCATTTTCAATGATAACTGTAGTATTAAACTGACAATTCTCTAATTGAAGGTCTGTTAATGAATTTTTATATACGCTTGAAGAATTAAATAATGAATTGCTAATTATTGATGAGTTAAAATCATTGTTAGAAAAACTAGTTTTATCAAATGTATTATTGTGAAATACAGAATAGCTAAAATTGTTTCCTACAAAACTAGTATTTTGTATTTTTGAGTCTACCCAATTTGCATGGCTTAAATTTACATTCAAGTACAATGAGTTATCTATTTGATTATTTACAACTGTAGCATGAGACAAAAGACTATTATATATAAATGAATTTTTCCATTTTACGTTGGTCATGAATGTTTCACTTAAGTTAGTTTTATCAAACTTCACATAGTCAAATGTTGTATCATCAAAGAATGTACCACTGAAATTGGTATTGAGTATGTTACTGGAGTAAAATTTTCCATGACGAATATCAGCATAAACAGCAAGAACATTTTGAAAATTACTAAAGCTCATATCACTGCCTACCAAAGCAGCATCTTTTAAGCTTGATCCTAAAAAAGAAGTATTTTTTAAGTTTGCGTTACTTAAATCTGCTTTAAAGAAATTAGAATAGTTCAAATCAGTAGCATACATGCTTGCACCTTTTAGATTTACCATATATAAATTGGCACCGTTTATGTATGATGTATCCAAATATGCTCCTTGCATACTTGTACCTGTTAGATCAGAATTGTCCAAATTCACTCCATACATTATAGTATCTTCCAAAGAAGAAAACTGTACTTTTGAGCTATATAAATTCGCACCAAAAATATTTGCTTTAGATAAATTACTTGCCTGTATAGCAATATTTTCCGCTTGAATATTCTCAAAATTTGCATAGCTAAAATCTGACTGAGATAGGTAGGAGTAAGTAAGATCAGAGTTTGAAAAATCAGTGTATATGCCTTTGACGTTGTGCATATTTACATTACGTAAATCAGCGTTACTAACATTAGCACTACTAATATTAGAATTACTAAAAGTTGTTTTACTTAAATCGGCGGAAACTAAGTTAGCGAAACTTAAGTTTGTACTGCTCATATTAGAACCATGCAAATTAGAATTTGAAAAATTTGCACCTTGTAAGTCTGCACCAACAAAGGAAGAATCTGTTATATCTGCATTGGCAAAATTTGCACCAACTAAAGTCATGCCATCAAAAATTGCACCTCTTATATATAAGCCATTAAAATCCGCACCAGATAAGTTTTCACCAAACCCTGTTTTGAAATTAAGAGGCATTTTTTTTTCGTGGCATTTTATGACAAAATTCAAAAAGACTTTTTTATCATAAGATACATATTTTACATCTTTAGTCTCTTCTGAAAAATCTGCGTAACTGGTATGACAGAATAAACTCAATAGTAGACATAAAATATAAATCATAGAAATGACATAACTTAGAAAGACAATTATATATCAAATAAATTACTAAATCAGTAATATCTATAACTCTATTCCTTCTTAAATATGCTGCACTCCACCCTTCTTTTCTACTTCTCCATTGGATATACTTGCATTTTGAAGATGTGGTTCAGGGGCGGTAATACTTGCTTAAAAAGCGACAATAGAATTCACAATTTCTTCATTTTTTACAATTTTTTTATCTGGTCCAGCTGCTTCCTTTTTTAACCCAACTAATACTTTATTGATAGTATCAATATTGTATTTGTTAATGTTACTTTCAATCTGTTTTAAACTATTTTCCACTTTATTGGAGTCACTAGACTCTATAGCGTTATAAGTATCTTTAAAGCATTGCTTGAGCTCTTTAAAATTAGCATGATCTTTAATAGGTAAAAGATAGTGTGGTTCAACATGATATCTTTCATTATTAATTTTTGTACAATATTCAGCGATGATTTTTTCCGCGTTACTGAGAGCCTCTGGTTCTAGGTCCCTCAATTTTTGCATCTCTATATCAGGAAGTGTATCCACAGCTGAGTCTGACATTAGTTTTAATAACTTTGGTATTAGATTTGGTTTAGAGATAAGCGTGTGATTAATGATCCCCACATCCACTATAAAGCATCCATCAATTCCATCAGCCGCTGATCGGCGATCCAAAAGAAGATCGGGATTATGTTTTATAGGCAAGGACACATGCATCATCTAAATCACCATCTTCCATCATTTGATAGAAAAAAGAACTATCTTTTAATGCAAGTTGCAAAAGTTTATCTGTTTGAGAGGCAGTAAGCATATATTATATTTTAATAAGGACATAAAAAAAAATATAACATTCTTTTCTTAAAAAGTCAACATATATATTAAATATATTAATAAAATTTAATTACTGCAAACGTAATGTTCTGCTACATAATCCTCTATAATTACTGTAAACTGCTTAAAAACATCATCTCCTTTTAAAGAGCAGAAATATTTGCCATCTGCGTATACAGCAGTGATTGGCTTTTCACCATATCCTGGCAGGCTTATTCCTAGGTTTGCATGTCTACTTTCACCTGGACCATTAACCACGCAGCCCATTACTGCAACGTTCATATATTCAACGCCAGGATTTTTCTCTTTCCATACAAGCATACGCTCTTTCATGTAATTGTCGACTTTTTCAGCTAATTCGCGAAAGTAACTACCGTTGGTGCGCCCACATCCTGGACAAGAAGTAAGTTGTGGCTCAAAGTGACGCAAACCTATAGCTTGTAGTATTTCTTGACATACTTTAACTTCATTGGTGCGAGATTCACCAGCACGTTGAGTTAATGAAGCACGTATAGTATCACCTATTCCATTTTGCAATAAATACGACAGACCAGATGCTGTACCTATCACTGCTTTGCTACCACCACCTGCTTCAGTTAAGCCTAAATGCAAAGCATAGTTGGATAACTTTGCCAGTGCAGTATAGACTAAAATTAAATCTTGCACTTTGCTTACTTTGCAAGAAATAATGATTTTATCAGGACTGAGCCCGATCTTTTCTGCTTGTTTTGCACTATTTAGAGCAGACATAACCAGTGCCTTCCTTAAAACTACATCAGAAGATTGAGGATTCTCGCTTGCAGCATTTTCATCCATAAGCTTTGAAGCTAAGTATTTATCAAGACTACCCCAATTTACTCCAATCCTAACAGGAATGTCATATTTGATTGCATATTCTATTATTCTTTCAAATTTTTCATCACGCTTATCACCAAAGCCAACATTACCTGGGTTAATACGAATTTTCCCTAATGCTTTTGATTCTTCGGGATATTGGACCAAAAGCCTATCCAGCTCGTATTGACCACACCCTACTATCATTTTCTCATCAAATCCCTCTTTCACTAGTGCGTCCCTGATATAAGGAACAGACTTAGTAGCTATATCTGAATTTAGTGCGATGCGAACAAGCTCAGAACCAGCATGTGCAAGTTCTACTACCTCTTGTGCAGCTTCCTGTACATACTGCTGAAATTCCGTACCTTCATGTTTATCAGGTTGCTTAACTGGACCAAGTGCCATAGATTGCACTACTACTGGACTGCCTCCTCCAATTTTTACTTTGCCAACTTTAACTTCATGAGTTCTATGCTTAACTGTAGGTATTATTTTATATAACTCATCACTGTAACAGAGAGTATTATCGTCCTCTTTAAAAGATAAATTACTATTCATAAAATTACTCCGTATCTATTTCAGCTTCTTCTTCTGTAAATTCATCCTTTATAAGCTCATCTTCAGATGCCTCAACTTCAATGTTACTTATCTCGTTATCTTCCTCTTGGATATCAGTAGAATCATCACAACAGCTACATTCAATTTTGCTATGGTTATTAAAGTTCACTATGGTTTCTTGATTACTAGGATTCATTGATTTTTTCTTATTCAGATTTTTCATCTTTAGACTGACATCATGACCAATTTCTTCAAACCCATCTTCTATTTTTTGCAGCAAGGCCACAAAAGATGGTTTCTTTTCTTTGTGATTATACTCATAATCACTGCTATCATCTATAATCTCTATAAACTTTGCACCTTTAAGACGCGTAAGATCTATACCATAACTGTTAACCATAGCACTGCCATCGTTAATAAATGCATTATCGTCAGTAAATTGAGTATTTAACTCGACAGATTGACTAACCATTTTTTCTGGCTTATCTGTTTTTGGAACATAATTATACCCCAAAGTAGTTTTCTCTTTTTGACGTTTTTGGTATAGTTCATACGACTTTGAAAACTTTTGATCGTAAAAAAAATATTCTCCCCCTGGATTATAAATAGGAATGTATTTTTTACTAAATTGAATTTTTTTATTGCTACCGCAAAATATAAAAAAGAAACAAATAATTAAGAAAAAACTATTATTTAAGTTACGCATTAACTCTGCTAAACAATACACTACATGTTAATATATCAATTAACATATTTAAAGCAAGTTGTTTTTATTTTATATTAATTTTATTAAAGAAGTAATTTAAAAATTGATTATTTTAATAAAACAAGATATAATAAACGTAAAAGGCGGATATATGCAAAAAGAACAAAAAACTAAAGCAATAGAAATTTTGAGTAAACACTTAATGGATAACGTTATAATCCATTCAGATGATGAATTTATAGAAGCTTCTGGTCCTAGAACGAAATCAGCTAAAACTGTAACTTATAGTGATAATACAAATAATGACTCTCATTTTATAATAAAATATGAAGGTTTAAAAAGTACAATTACAGAAGTTATGCAGGCAGTTTATATAAAGCATTACTTTACAATAGATCTCCTAATTTTACTCTAGTGGAAGAATTCGATGGTAGTAATGAGCTGAAGCTAAAATCGAAACTTTTAAATAATTTTGTTACATTAGATGAGTTTGTAAGCAATGTAAGGCAAGAAAGGTTTATGGATTTAGTGTATGAAAAATTTGCTAGCGAGGATGGGAAAAAAGAATTAATAAAGCACTCAACTTATTACTTTTACAATGTGGAGCAATTTAAAAAATCAATAGAGTCTTTTAAAGAAGAAGTAAAAAAACAAGAAGAGTTTTTTGATATTATAACCAAACAATTAAGTGGCATAGAAAAGAACATTCTTTTAAAAGATCTACCAATTTTTGGTGACATACTAATTCAAATGTTTGAAAAATTTAAAGATAGAAAGGAGTTGATAGGTAAGCTATTCTATTCTCCAGAAATAACTTTTAGTGCGAAATATAAGTATGATATGTTATTAAGTAAACTAAATAAGTTATATAATGAACAGAATGAAACATTAGTAAAGATGATGGGGCCAATAATAAAAACTATGGTTAAATCTGAGACATCATTTAAAAATATCACTAAGAGGCTTGATGAAAAGGAATTAAGCAAGGAACTTATTGCTGAAATAATAGAAGAGATTCAAAGTAGAAAGTATGTAGAAAAACAATTAGTAAACTATGTAAGTCAAACAGTTAACAGAGAGGTACAAGGGATAGAAAAATTAATTACTGCTATGCTGTTATTAGGATATAAGGATATATCTGGTACTAACATGGGCATTATGAAACTAATATATAACAATAGGGATGGTGATGAAATAACAGAGAATGTATATGCAAAAGTTGATATGAGTGATTCATTTCATAACTTGCAATATAAAGATCATTCTCGATACATAAACGATCTTAAACATATTATAAAATCAAGCTTGATGTATTGTAACGTAATACATGATATTGACTATGATAAATTAAAGGAGGAAATAGATAAAGCTTGCAATTTCTTTATTAACAATCCTCAGCACACTATATCATTGATACATAAAGCGTTATTTTATACAAAACCATTATTAAAAACTCAAGAAGAATTAAATTTAGTTGAAAATCTAGCAGAAAAAATAAAAATACAGGCAAAACTATTAAAAGAATTTGCAAGCAGTCAAGAATTTAAAATTTTGAAAGAAGATATAGTTGAATGTGATTATGATGATTACATTGAAAATAGAATATTCTATGCACTGGAAAGCAATGAAGAAATTTTTGGTAAACACCCTATAACCTATGCACTAGAGCGTCAAGAACAGATTCAAGATAAAGAACCTTTAGATTGGATAAAGGAAAATAGAAATCATATATCTGTAAAAGACTGGTTAACAGAGCATGTAATTGAAAATTTAGACGACTTTCAAACTCATAATGAACTTGTTCAAAAATTAAAAATCGCTAAAACAAAAAGCATAATAAAAAAAATTACAGATTCAGTAGAAGCTAATTTGGCTCAAAATTCAGAACATAGTAAAACAATTGAAAATCCTCGCATTAATTCCATTGAGAATGATATGCAAAAAACTAGATAAGATGAAATGTAAGTAAGCAGGCAGAAGAGATCATTGACTCATATTTTATATATTTTATACTTTAAGATTTAAAGTTTTAATGAAAGTAATACTCTTTTTACCTGCAATACTACTACTGCTTACAACCAGTATTTACCTTTCAATAAAACTAAAATGGATACAGATATTAAAATTACCTTTTGCAATATCGCTGCTGGGCAAAAGTAATAATGGAAGCAGCAGGTTATCATCTATTGCAGCATTGTTTATAGTATTTGGAGGAAACTTAGGCGTAGGCAATATTTCAGGCACAGCTGTAGCATTAAAGACAGGAGGACCAGGATTTGTGCTGTGGATGATCATAATAATTACAATCACCTCCATAATTAAATACGTTACCTGCTATTTTAGTTTGGAAAAAAGAATCAAACATAATGGAAAATATATAGGAGGGCCAATAACTTATGTTGGTGATGCACTAGGCAGCAATAAAGTTACAATTTTATTTCTCATAGCTATGATTTTAGCCTCTATAACTGTTGGTAATTTGGTGCAAGTTAATTCGTTGTCAATACCGCTCAGTCTCGTCAATGTTCCCACAGTTGTAGGCGGGCTTGTTATGATGATTGCCTTTCTTTTTTCTATCACAGTTGGTGCACGCAAAATTACGATTTTAATGTCAACTGTAGTGCCACTTATGACTATAAGCTACTTTTTCCTTGCTGTGGTAGTTTTATATAAATTTAGTTATAATATTTTACCATCAATAAAATTAATCTTTAGCAACTTTTTAGCGATCGAAAGTTTAAAATCTGGCTTAATTGGCAGTTTTATATTGGAGACTTTCAGTATCATTCAAGTAGGAACACTGCGCGGTATTTTTGCAACTGATATAGGATTGGGGCTTGAGGGAACTATACACTCATCGATAAAGAGCGATGGAGACTTCGAGCAATTTAAAATTAAGCAAAGCTTAATTGCAATTATATCACCGCTGCTTGTTGCAACGGTAGTTTTTATCACAACATTAGTACTTTTAGTCACAGATGCATGGATAGCTGATGCGGAAAGCACAAACATGTGTATATTAGCTTTTAAAGCTGCGATTAATTCAAATTACACAAATTACATTATAATCGCCATCATGTTTTGCTTTTCCTTTACAACTATTATCAATTGGTTTCTCTGTTCTAAGTCAACTATAAGCTATGTTTCTGCAGGAAATAAAAACTGCCTTAAGGTATGGGGCGTAATATTTGCTTTGGTTATACCTATAGGTTCAATATGCAGAGCTCAAGTTTTATGGGATGCAGCAGATATTACCATTGCCTTTATGATAATAATTAATACTGCAGCAATACTTATGATGTTTTTGAAATATAAGGAAAATATAATAGATAAATCTTATTATTTTTAATATTTGATATTAAGAGATTACATATTATACTTTTAATATAATAATTAATGGGGGATAAAATGTTAAATAATAATAGAGCAAAAATATCAGTAGTATCAAGTATATTAGGGTTTGCAGCAGCAGTAGCAGGGATTGCAATATTAGGAGTTGCACTATTTGATAGAAATCGTAGCATCAATAATGGGATCGTTATTGCAGCTGGAATAATTTTTGCTATTTCTAGCTTTTCTCAACTTTGCAGAGTGGGTTCTAAAATAAAAGATGCAGTTGTTAATGCTCATAAATCTAGTTACTTATCAATGTAATGATAAAAATATTCAACGTGTATATCTCTATAACTTAGGTATGATTTAAAATCCTTCTTATCTTGTAGAAGTAAGTTAATTAATGAAGGGATTATAATTATAAATGAACTTATAGTTAATCATTAGTAAAGCTACTCACCTACAGTAAGTTGCTTTTTTTACGCAGTTGATATAAAAGAATTTATATATTATACTGAAACTGACTATTTAGGGGGATAAGTGTCAGGTTGGGGGAAATTTGGAGTAGCATTATATTGCTCAACAACACTAGCTGCCACGGCAGTAGTAGGGTTTACTTTATTTATAGGAGCTACTCCATCTAAAATAAATTTGTTTGATAAAAACCTTGATGCTAGAAATTGGGTTTTTATTGCAGCAGCAGTTTCTTTAGCATATATAACACTCAGTGCATTCACTATGTTCTGCGTACTTACAACAACTAAAAAATCTGACTTAAAGTGTGTTAGCATTGATCCTGTTACGGACAATCTGCAACAAAAAAGTAAGACTGCTGATGATACTAATCCCCTATTACAACCTAATTCATCTATAAAATCTACTGTAAGCAGTCAACAATTAGATGATAAGAGTGTTACTCAAGATACTAAAAAAGCTATAGGTCAAATGAATCAAGAATGTCATAACATTGATATCCAACATATTCCATATGATTATCTTCGCTCTAGTTATTTTAATCCTATGCCATCACCACAGTTACAAGTTGATACTCCGAGTTCAGAACTTGTAGATAATTCATATTCAAATGGAGAAACATATACAAATTTATGGCCTAAACTGGGTTATGAAATGAATAGTAAATTAAAAGAGATGAAAGAACGTGATAAATTACTTAAATCTAATGAACCAAATAAAAAAATAACATTGGAACCATTTGATAAATTCACAAAAAGAACAGATGATTATATGAGAAATGGTATTAGGTACAACAATTTTATAACTTAAATATCATATCTTCCTGTATAATCTTTAAATACCCCTTCGCTTGAGCTAAAGTATAATTTTATGTTACCTATGGGGCCGTTTCGTTGTTTCGCAACGATGAGGTCTGCAATATTTCTAATTTTTTCCATTTTCTCTTGCCAATCCCTATGTTTGCTACTGCCTTCATCTGGTTGCTTTCTTAACTCATAATATTCTTCTCTATATAAGAACATTACTATGTCGGCATCTTGCTCTATACTTCCCGACTCACGCAAATCAGAAAGCTGTGGTTTTTTATCATCTCTTTGTTCTACCAAACGAGAAAGTTGTGACAGCGCAATAATTGGAATATTAAGTTCTTTGGCAATTGCTTTTAACCCTTGGGTAATTTCTGATATTTCTTGTACTCTGTTCTCACTACTTCTTTTTGTGGTTCCTCTTAGCAGTTGCAAATAATCTATAAATACTACCCGTAAGTTATATAATTGATATAAAAGCCTTATTTTTGTGCGCAGAGTGCTGATAGACAGTGCTGGAGTATCATCTATTATTAGCGGAAGATCCGATAGTTTACTACTGGTAGTTAAAAATTTACGTAGCTCAAAATCGCTAATCTTTCCTGTTAAAGCTTTATAATAACTTATTCCAGACTCTATGGTCATAAGCCTTGCAGTTAACTGTTCTGCCGACATTTCAAGTGAGAAAAAACCTACGTGTTGTTCTTCAGTGTTTTTTTGTAGAGCTTTGCAAGCATTTAGTGCCATATTAAGCGCAAATGCCGTTTTACCCATTGAGGGCCTTGCAGCCAGAATTAATAAATCAGACTTTTGCAAACCTCCCAAAAGTTGATTTAAATCATGAAATCCTGTCGTTATGCCAAGTAGCTCTGGGTTGTGTTTTACCAAATTTACTTTTTCTATGACCTCTGCTATTGAGCTAGATAATTTTGCATAAGTTCTTTCAGCTTGTCCTGTAATTGCTAGGCTAAATAGCTTTGTCATGGCTTGCTCTATTTGTATTTGTGCAGGGCTTTCAATATCATAGCTATAGCTATCATTTATAATACCTTGCCCAATTTCAATTAAGCATCTTCTTAGGTAAGTATCCCATATAATTTTTGCAATACTGTGAATGTCAAGCGCTATACTTGCTTTAGCTACAAGCCTTGCCAAATACTGCACTCCTCCACATTCAACAAATCCTGAGTCTTCTTTAAGAAACATCTCCAAACTCATCTCATTTGCAACAATACTACGTTTTCTGACTTTAATGATCTGCTCAAAAATACGCTGATGCAGTGGCTCATATAACGCTTCTGCCTTGATTATGTCTTCCACAGCATCACAAATTCCGTTATTGCGTATCATTGCGCCAATTAATATCTGCTCTGCTTCTATATTACGTGGCAGTTTGCATATTTCTTTTTCTAGATTCGAAGTTTGTAATAAATGGTTAATCTCTGTCATTAACAATAATTCGTTAATATTTCATTCTACAGTATAATTTTTAAGATTGGAGGAAAAATCATAATTATTTAATTTAAAAAAGTGATGTTATATACCAGTATTACTGTAAACCCATAAGGGCCGTATCATTGAAAATATGCATTTTCAAATTTAAATAAATATTATATTTATTCACCACATTTTTTCTCAGGAATAATTATATAATTAATATAATCCACTATGTTGTTATCATTAAAGGTAATTTGCAAAGACTTACTGCTGCATTTTCTTTTCTGAAAAAAACGATATTGCTTTATTTTACTTGATACATAATACCAGATTTTATCATCATGCTTTGATGAAAAAGTGGGGCTACCAAGCAAATCTGCTACTGCTTCCTTACTATCTCCCAACTTTATTCTATCCCGCAATTCCATGTCCAAAGAAGAATAGCCGTGTTCATAAATAACTGGCTTAAAACCGAGCAGTAAAATCAAACATAATATAGAGAAAACACGCATATTGAGAGATTATTAAAGTATAGTATCATTGCTACTATTGTGTATTTATATTATTAAATTTGTCAAATTTTTATAACTAAATAGAATGCCAGACTGATAAGTATATACAGTCAATTTAATATTAGCAGCATCTTCTATAAAACATAGATAAAATTACCTGCCTTTTTCTTTACTATTTCCTAGTTGTTCTAGTGACACACTTTCTCACTTACTACTTCTATAGCTAACACAGATAAGCTTTCTCCGATTTTTGAAAAATAAAATTAACAGCAACATTAATATCTGGCAAGAAAATTGGTAGCATTTTTCTCACAGCATGTTTAATTGCAAACCAAAAATGCTCAATTGGATTCAAATCCGGTGAATATGGCGGCAAAAACAACACCCTACATTTTCAATCAGTTTTCTAATTTTTACGGACTTATAAAAGCTTGCATTATCAAGGATTGTCCAGTTTTCAATTCAGGAACTAGTATATTTTTAATATAAACCTCAAAAAGTTCACTGTTGCAATATCCCTCAAATGCACATGGCGTGCCAACTTTTCCATGATTTAAAGCTCCAATAATACTGATCCTTTTCTTCTTAAATGCAGGTTTTTCAGTAAACAATCTCTTACCTTTTGGATATGTATAAAATTCGTTGTCATCAATTCATCTATAAATACCATTCGTTTATTTTAGCTACTTTTGCTTTGAATTCTTTACTTTATTTGATAAAGAAAGGTTTTTTTATATGTATAGCCAGCTTTTTTTAGATAATTATATGCTGTCTCTTTGCACATATTGCCAAATCTTTCAATTACTTATATCAGCCTTGATTATCTTGCAAAAATTTGAAAAAGCTATCCATGTCTTTAATCTTGCTCCTATGACCTATTTGGTAGCTATAGGCTAGCTTTATACTTCCAGTTTCTTCTCTTCTTTTTCTCCACCAATACAGTGTTTTTCTGTCAATACTGAACATCCCATTCATAGCTTTCATTGTCATTTTTTCTCGTCTACCACTTTTAAAACACGCTCACGCAAATCTTCATCTTGGCATTTTTAATCTATGCTTTTTATTCAATATGCCTCTATTATCATAAAATCCAATCTAGGGCAAGCTTATTTTAGTTAGCTATAAATAAATATTTGAAACAGCAAGTGCAGATCAATTGTATTTGACTGGAGCATTAGTTATAAATATTATTTTTCAATATAGAAAAACGTATGTCAGAATCTATATCTATTTCTTCTGATCATAATGGTGTAAGTTTAAAGTCAGTAATCAAGTTATACCTGGAAAATCTGGGTCATAAAGTTTATGATTTTGGTTGCTACTCTAAAACAGAGTCAGTTGATTATCCAGATTATGCTGATGCTGTTGTTAGCAGCATAATAAATGGTGAATCAATATATGGCATATTAATTTGTAATACTGGAATAGGAATGAGTATTATAGCTAATAGGCATCGAAAAATAAGGGCTGCTTTATGTCATGACGTTGAGACCGCACGACTAGCACGCGAACATAATGATGCAAATATTCTTTGTCTTGGTGCTAAATATATAGCTAATAAAATGGCAAAAAAAATTATAGAACAATTTTTGATTACAGAATTTGCAGGAGGTAGGCATATGCTACGTATTAACAAGCTTACTGAATGGGAATATGAAAACTATTAACTATCAAGAAATATCAAAATTTTCTCAATATGCGGATCAATGGTGGGATGAAGATGGGAAATTTAAACCCTTACATATAATCAACCCTGTGCGTGTTTCGTATATTACTAAGCAAATAAAAGCAAAAGTAAACAAAGATTTAAGCTCAATGTCGGTACTAGATATAGGTTGTGGTGGTGGTATTTTATCAGAATCAATAGCTCGCATTGGGGCAAAAGTTTTAGGAATAGATGTATGTGAAGAAAACATCCTTGCTGCACAGCTGCATGCTAAAAAGGTAGGGCTAGCACAAATAGAATATAAATGTACAAGCATTGAAGAATTAGAGAAAAAAAATAAATATGATGTGATATTATGTATGGAAGTAATAGAGCATGTAGATAACCTTGCTTTTTTTATGGAAAAATCTGTCCATCTATTGAAGCCTGGAGGCCTAATCTTTATATCAACTCTAAATAGAACTATAAAATCATTTGTATTTGCTATAATTGGAGCAGAATATATATTGAAATGGTTGCCAAAAGGTACTCATAGTTGGAATAAATTTGTTAAGCCATCAGAGGTTGCAAAGTATTTACGTGAGAATAGTATAACTGTAGAAGATGTGAAAGGAATAAAATATAATATAGTCAATAATCAGTGGCAATTAACGGATAATCTTTCTGTCAATTATATATTGACTGGAGTGAAAACAGCTTAAAAATTAAAATTTAATCATAAGATTTGTAGATTCTTAATTTTTAATTGTATATTAAACATACTAATGTTATTTAAGTGTATTATTATATGAGGGATCATAAATGAAATTTCATAGAACGCTATTATTAAGTTTATGTTTGCTTATTAATATAAGTATATCTGATGCTATAGCTAAAGATAAAATGGAAGTTGAAAAAATGAATGATGTTATATCAGAATCTGGGCAAAATCAGCAAATAGTTAATGATGTTGAAATTAATGAAGTGTCTAATAAATTAGAGCATTTTGTTAGATATTTTGTTGAAGAATTTGAAGAGAAGTTAACATTATACAGTTTAGAGCTAGATGGAAAGATTAAAAAAGCAGGAAAATCTGCAAAACTTACAAATGACGCTCTAGGAGGGTTGATTGGTTTTGCAGCTGGAAAAATTCCTATGGTTGGGGGCGTAGTAAAATCCGTATCAACTAATTTAATAGCAGATGAAATAAATAAAATAGGTGAAAATTACCATTTAGGAAAAGTAACTGAATTGTCAAAATTGGTAGACTTTTCCCAAGAAGGCTCTGCTGATTTTAGAAGAATGTTAGTAAACGCAGGATTTGATCTCTTTCAAAGTTTTGAGGCACAATTTATGATGGTTACCTCAAGGACCGAGTTACGTCAATTAGCGAAAGATGCTGTGGATAGAGCGATTAACTATATGAAGAACAAAAGTGAATTTGAAGAAAAGTTTATAACTCAAGGTGTTATTTTAGGTAAGTCTAAAAAACAAAAAATAAAAGATAAAATTCCTTATCTTGATTCAGGGTTTAATATAAAATTCCACATAGATTATAATGGTACTATGTATACACAGAGATGTAATACAAGTGCATTATACGAAACAGTTGGAATAGTTTTATCGGAAGGTGGGAAGAATATTTTTTACTCTCATAAAGATGAATCTGATGATCCAAATAGTGGAAGTTTTCATTACGGTTATCGTCGTCTTCTCATATCAGAAAACTGGAATGAACTGAAAGAGCAGTATCAGCGTGATATTGATGGCAAAGCTGAACGTAATAAGATATTTTCAGACTATAAGTATATCTTAAGTCCTCAAAATATGGAAGAAAAGTCAAAAATTATATTAGCAGAAATTAATTTAAAGGATAAAGGTTTAATTGAAGAGAGAATAGCAGAAAGATCAGAAGATATTAGAAGTGATATTCTAGAACAAATAGAAAATTTAAAGCAAATGAACATTGCACAGATGGAGTCATTTTTACACCTTATAAAAATAGAAGATGGTTTAAGAGAAGCACATTTAAAAGAGATTGATCAACATCTTGAAAAAGCTAAACGAGAATATAAAGAAATAATTGGTGAAAATTATAAGGCTATTCAAACACAAATGACTAGAATAGAAATGGTACTTGATAAGCTTTTAAATAGTATTAAGGGCTAACTGTGTATGTTTGCTATTAGGGGGCAGCTGAAATGGCTGCCAATTGGCACTCATTGCTGGAGTAAGTTTATCCTAACCAGCAGAAGTTATAAGGTATCTACGTGAAAATAATGTAGCATTAAAAGATATGAAAGGAATAAAATACAGCGTAACAAATAATCAGTAGCAATTGGTAGATGATATTTCCATTAACTATATATTAGTAGGGATGAAAGACTATTGATAAGATTAATTTTATTTATTCTTTATTCAACCACTATGGATTAGAAATCCATAGTGGTTGAATTTACTAAGAAAGATTTTAAATTATTTAAAAATGAGTAAAGCTCTCTGAGTTATTTTAGATTTTCATTTCTCGACCTTTTTATCACCAATCTGGAGAGAAGCGAGTGATAACATCAGAGAGAGGAAATAGCTTTGATCTGCGGATTCCCACCACAGGAAGCTACCAGCTGATGCTGGGAGCGCCATAGCTTTTGTGTTTAAAAGCTACAAAAACCTTATTTTAAGAAAAAATCCTAAAACGGCTAGGTTAGGTCACGGATAGATCTTATTCAGTATATTCACTATCAGTACTCTATCACCTAAGAATAGCCTCTACTACCTATCTCTCCAGATTGGTATCCCCATTATAAGCAATACCTGAAAATCTATAGAAGCAAAAAATTTACAAATATTTTTAATCCTTTTAAAATTCATTCTTACTTGAGTATATAAGGTGAGAGAACCCCCTACATCAAATTTTTATACAATGTGCTGAGATTGGTTTACAGATTCTGTACTAACTTCATTTAGTTGAGATGCTAATACTTTATCACTATCTTTAGTATCAACAACTTCGTGCTTTGAAAGCAACTCTACAATTTCTTTATGATTAATGCAGGCAGCATTGTGAAAAGCTCCTTCTACACAGCCAGCATCTATAGTGAATTCACTATACAAAAGGACTATTATTAAAAATAATAGATTTGTGAGAATAAAAGATATGACATTCGTTAGACTTAAGAAAAAAAGTAATAGAATTTATAAACTCTGGATATTCGAAAGCTGAAGCTTGTAGGGTTTTTAAAATTGGAAGAAGCACTATTTTCGAGTGGTTAAAGAAGCTAAGAAACTTGAGCGTAAAAAAGAGTAAACAAAGCAAAGATGAGCAAAGACGTCAAGAATTTATAAAATAAAATAGATAAAGAAAACATTATATATATTGACGAATGCGGGATAGATAAGGGACTTTATAGAGTTCTAAAGGAGAAAAAGTTATTGCAAAAATTTCAGGAAAACATCACTAGTATAATTGCTGGAAAAAGAGGTTCCGATGTTTTTTAGTGGGACAGCAACGTATTTGAAATATATATATAGAGAAGTTTTTATGCTTCGAAAAAACGAAGTTATAGTCTGTGATAATGCTTCATTTCACAAATCCGTAAAAACGAAAAATTTGATTAAAAATTCAAATTGATATTTTTGCCACCATATCCACCAGATCTGAATCCAATTGAGCATTTTTTTAAAGTCTAGAATTAGAAAACTGATGCACAAAACATAAATTTAGCTATCTATCGCGCTTTCCAATAGTCCTGATTTAAAGTGAATTTACTATATCAGTACAAGTGCCTTGTACAAGCAATTATACTGTGCTATAAAAAAGATAGAGCAAAATTGGACTATACCAAATTGGGCTTTTTGATATTTTCTTTCCTAATAGATTAAAAATTCAGTTGAGTTTTTGACACAGTTTGTTGAACACTCCCTGGCTTTCGAATTTTAGATGCATGAGTAAGGATTATGAACATTCTTCTACCACTTCTAAAACCAATATCTTCTTTAATATGACGACCGTTATGTTACGTAAACTAGCACATCCTTGAGTTTGCAGACACCTTCTAAAGCACAATTAAAACTTTATATCTATGGCGAAATATTAATACGTTCTTTTCTCTGGTGGAAAGTAATCAATCTCACTACTTAGGGTTTTTGTAGATACTTCTTTGTAATCAACTTTTATATTGTAATCATCATCAAGCCAAGCTAAGCTGTGTTTCATCCAATCTTTGTCATTGCGTTCTGGGAAATCTTCACGCGCATGAGCACCCCTACTTTCCTTGCGATTTGCTGCGCATTCCATGGTGATAACTGCTTGTGGTATCATATTGGCCAATTCTAATGCCTCAACTAAATCACTATTCCAAACCATGCTACGATCACTTATGGCTACATCAGACATAGCAGTTGCAACTTCCCTTATTTTCTTTTTGCCCTCCTCTAAAGACTCAGCTATGCGAAAAACCGACGCATATTCTTGCATAGTCTCTTGCATCTTGCTGCGAATGCTAGATGCGCGGGTTTTACCACTAGCAAAACGCATCTTATCAAATCTGTCTATAATCTGTTCTTCACTTTCTTTATTTAAGGGTTTATTTGCATTGCTGGATTTTAGTAATTCTTTTGCTCTCATTGCTGCACTGCGACCAAACACAACCAAATCAAGTAATGAATTAGAGCCGAGCCTGTTAGCACCATGCACTGAAACACACGCAGCTTCACCAATTGCAAATAAACCAGGTACAACTGTGGTTTTGCCTTTTCTTACTGTTAACACTTCACCATGATAATTGGTTGGAACTCCACCCATGTTATAATGTACTGTTGGAATAACTGGGATTGGATCACGTGTTACATCAACACCAGCAAAAGTTTTTGCAGTTTCACTGATCCCAGGCAGTCTAAGTTTTATCACTTCAGGATCAAGGTGTGCTATGGTTAAATATATATGATCCTTTTTTGGGCCAACTCCCCTACCTTCCCTTATCTCCATTGTCATAGCTCTGCTTACAACATCACGCGAAGCTAAATCTTTTGCCTTGGGAGCATAACGCTCCATAAACCTCTCGCCATTAGCGTTAATTAAGTATCCACCTTCTCCTCGGCATCCTTCAGTCATAAGGCAACCAGAACCATAAATACCAGTTGGGTGAAATTGTACAAACTCCATATCTTCAAGCGGTAGTTTTGCTCTAAGGGCCATACCATTGCCATCACCAGTGCAGGTGTGCGCACTAGTTGCAGAAAAATAAACCCGTCCGTAACCACCTGTTGCCAGCACTACAATATGGGCACGAAATCTATGAAGCGTGCCATCGCATAAAGACCAAGCAAGAACACCAAGGCATTTTCCATCCTCATCCATAAGCAGATCAATAGCAAAATATTCAACAAAAAACTCAGCTCCAAAGCGTAAAGATTGTTGATATAAGGTATGAAGAATTGCATGACCGGTTTTATCTGCAGCAGCGCAAGTACGAACTGCAGGTTTTCCCTTACCAAATTCAGTTGTCATGCCACCAAATGGCCTTTGGTATATTCTGCCGTCGTCTGTGCGTGAAAACGGCACTCCATAATGCTCAAGTTCAACTACTGCTTGCATGGCGTTTTTACACATATACTCTATAGAATCCTGATCACCAAGCCAATCTGATCCTTTCACTGTATCATACATATGCCAGCGCCAATCATCTTCTGACATGTTACCAAGTGCAGCGCTAATTCCACCTTGAGCAGCAACAGTATGACTACGTGTTGGAAATATCTTAGATATACAAGCAACTGAAAGACCTTCAGCAGTCATGCCTAAAGTTGCACGTAGCCCTGCACCACCAGCTCCAACAACTATTACATCATATTCATGTTCTGTGATTTTATATGCAGTGTTGTTCATAAATTTCTTAACTAAAAGAATATAATGTAGTTAACAATCAGCAAAAAATCAATTTTAAATCGGGAATATTGTCACTCACTTTTATCTCTTGATCCTGTAGTGGCAACTCCCACACCAGACAAATCATGGCTCGGTTCAGCACACCAATATGGCATAAGTCCCGCTATTAGTGCTCCAGGAATCAATAATGCCGTTAAAATTATGGCAAACGTTTGTGCAGACTGCTTAGGAGAAGAAAAATACAATGTAGCTGCTATGCCTAAGAAAGCTAATGTTGTTAATGCACCATAAAGAAGTGATTTTTTATTGAGAGTTAGTTCTGCTTTCATATTATTAACCTACTGTTATATATAAAAGTATATATATTTTTATGCTTAAAGTCAATTTTTTAACTTTAATGAGCGTTTATTTTAGGAAAATAATTGCATTAATTAATATTTCTCAATCAAAAAGAAACATTTTATTCTATTTCATTTTAAACTATATAATTAAATTACTTTAAGACCCCAAAACAAACATGACGGTTGCTAAAAGTATAAGCACGCAATGCAATTTCAAAACTATACTTAGCAAAATTGATACCATCGCATTCGTATCGATGTTTCTTATTACCATATTGTTACCATTCAATTTCAGTAGCCAAAATAAAGTCAGATTTTGGATAGCATTGTTCTGTCTTAAATTAATCAGTAATTTAGTATGGCTGAAGTTTTCAACAGATAGTTTAAGAGAATTAAAACACAAATGTTCGGAAGATATAAAAAAATTAAAGAAAGTACGTTATTCTATCGCCATCACATGTTACTCTGTTGATGCAATCAGGCAACTTGTAGGTTTGATTGATACCCTAGATATTGGCCTTAAGCTTATTGATTATGTAAATCCACTGAGTGGATATGTTATCGTCAGCTTTACAACGAAGTTTCTAAAGTTATTTATGTCTTCTTCCATAGAAAGATATTGTAAATGTAAAGATTATCAAAGTAGCAAAAGAGGAAAGAGAGAGAAATTCTTGCTTGCTATTTCATTTGCAATGCTATCTCTTACAATAGTTGACCTTATAGGTAAGGTAATCAATGTTACAGAAAAATATGGATACTTTATTATAGAGAATAAAATAATAGATTGCGGCAATAGCATTACATATACATTTAACTTCAGCAACACGATAAGATTGATATGTATGTTTATGATGATAGCTGGGTATACCCTACAATTAACTATTGAAAAGAAAAGCTCCACCCAAATTGAAAGTCCAGATGTAACTCCAGCAGAGCTACAAGTTGCTTTGTAGTTCAGCTCCTTTAGAATCTCTACAAGAAACAGTTGCCTGAGATAATCCATATCCTTCATTTAAAGTAATACTGTGAGACTCATCCTCTTTTGCTACACTGTTTTGAACTTGTAACTCATTAATAATTTCACCACATATCAAAACATCTTTAAATAAGAGTAAACGAACTAGGCTAAATATAAAATTTTTAAATCTTTTCCACATAAGAGCTATTATATTAAAATTTTAATAAAAATCAATCCCATATATTAATATACTAACTAATGATATAAATTTGGTTAATCTAAATTTAGCAGCAGCACTTAAAAATTTTGGCATTTACTACAATAAAAAGTACTCCTACCACTTTGCCGCACTGATAGAATAGTATTGTGGCAAATTATGCAAGGCTTGCCAGCTCTGCCATACACTTTAAAATGGTGTTGAAAATATCCAGGTGAACCTGAAGGCTTGGCATAATCTTTAAGTGTTGATCCGCCTGCATTTATTGCACAAGTTAGAGTATTTTTTACCGCTATTACAAGTTTATCACATTCTTCTTGACTTAAATCCTTGGCTAATTTAAATGGCGAAATTCCAGCAAGAAATAAGTTTTCAGCAGCGTATATGTTACCTATGCCAACTATTATCTTGCTGTTCATTAATATTGATTTAATACTTGCTGTTTTATCAGTTAGTACTTGCTTAAGCGTACTGCCGCTAAAACCATCGGTTAACGGTTCTATCCCTAAATGCTGAAAAAACTTCCCTTCCTCTTTAGAGTTTATCGCTACAACCAGACCAAATCTTCTAGGGTCATTATAAATTATACTACTGCTATCCTCTAAAAGAAATATAACGTGATCATGCTTGCTTATTGGCGTTTGTCTATCAAAGTATAATAATTTACCACTCATGCCAAGATGGATTATAACCAATGCAGAGTTACTCATTTCCCAAATTATATACTTCCCTCTACGCCTGATATTAGTTACTACACCACTCTTTATCATCTCATTGATGTTTTGCGTTATAGGCATACGTAAATTTGCTTGATTAACTTTAATATCAATTATTTTCTTTTTTAAAAGCTTAGCGTGCAGGAACCTACAAATTGTTTCAACTTCGGGCAACTCTGGCATATGTTGTTTTTTTCTTATTATATGTTTTAAAATAGGTATTTTTTACTACCAATCAATAGACCTCTTTCGAAACTCAAATAGAAAGTTCAAAATTGTAAATACCAGCGATTAAATTGAACCTCAGAGCAAAACGTTTACGTCTGTTTCTATATCTATCCGATTAAATCTTTTCAACAAGCCAATTATGTTTTCTACTATTACTCTTTCACTCATAAGTTCCTTTTCTTTTGTTCCCTATTCAATGGCTTCTTTTTCGTCTTTCTGTGAGGCAAATACGCGTTTTTATGCAGCTTCTGCATTCCTCTGTAGGCACTATCTGCCAGAACTTTAACGTCTGGTAATATATGTAGTTTTGATTCCTTAAACATCCTAAAATCATACCGTTCGAAAAAGATGTACATATAATCTTTTTGTTCTGTTTTCCTATAATTAACTGAGTTTTGAGTGTATGTTTTTTCTTCTTACCTGAATTCGTTGCTTTTTTTGGGTCTTTCTATAGGTGTTTCTGTACTATCTATTACTAAAACTTCATATTCCATATCATTTTTTAACAATTCTTTTCGATTCGGTAACACAAAATCTTGGTGCTTTATTATTCTACCCACTTTACCGTTTTATAAGCTGCACTCTCCCATAGCTTTGCGTAATATGAAAATATGTTCGATATTCACGGAGATATTCCAATACCATAAGCAGCATATCCTCTTCACTTAATTTATTTTTCCTACCACCTTTAGCCTTTTTTCTCTTATTTGCTTCTCTCTACTATTTTATCAAATGTTGACCTTTTTACTCCTTGCGAAATTTCTCATCCTCTAACTCTTTTACTATTTTATATTTTATCTCCATTTTGAAATCTCCTCTTTTCTTATTTTAGACTTCTTTCGAAAGAAGTCTAATGGATAAAAGATTTTATTTTTAAATAAAATATGTTAAAATAGTTAACAATTTAGATATATGTGAATGTTAAAATTTCTCAGTTCAATTTTAAATAGGATACTTTAGAAGGGTATTTGTTATGGTAATAATAGTACTGAGTATGAGAACATACATTTATCTAACACTTGATGGATGAATACGTGCGTGATAATAGCAACCTCACTAAAAGAGCTAAAACATCTAATGTAGATAATAATCCCAGTACTTCCTTTAATGCTGCAAAAGTAGAAGAAAGTAGTAAGAATTATGTAGTGAATAATTAGTAATGTAATTTTTAATTACATTACTTCACTAAATTTTTGTTGTATTTTGTATTATGCTCTTTTTGCTTCCTTCTGATTATATTGCGTTTTAAAGCTACAGCTAGGCGTTTTTTATTTTCCTCAGTCTTATTTCTTTTTGACTTTTCCATAACTACAAATAACCTAAAGTATTATAGCCGTTATAGCTCAGGTGGCAGAGCGCGTCATTGGTAATGACGAGGTCCCAAGTTCAACTCTTGGTAATGGCACAATAAAATCATATTTAGCACCACTATAAATTATGTTTTTTAAAATTGCAATAATTGGATTACCAAACGCTGGCAAATCAACCTTATTCAATAGGCTCATTGGTCGCAAATCAGCTATAGTAAGTAGTATCGCTGGTGTCACTAGAGATAGGCGTGAAGGCATGGGGAGAATTAGTGATCTCTCATTTAAGCTGGTTGATACAGGCGGTTGGGATGAAAAAATTACCTTCTCGCAACAAGTAATGGAACAATTAGAACTAGCAATTGATGAAGCCAATTTAACATTTTTCTTAATCGATGCTAGTTTGAGTGAGCAGAATAAAGAGCTCGCTAAATGGCTAAAAAAACGCACCAAAAAACCCATAATACTTATAGTAAATAAGTGTGAAAGTAAAAAATCTTGTGATGCCAATTATCTGCAGCATTTTGATTTCTTAGGTCCTGTATATATTTCCGCTGAGCATAACTTAGGTATGGCAGATTTATATGAAGTATTGAGCCCAATTATATCTCAGTTCTACAAAGAAAATAAACTAGAAAATAGCAGCAGTACTAATATTAGAATTGCAATTGTTGGTCGCCCAAACGTGGGTAAATCTACATTTTTAAATAGTATACTTGGCAGCAATAGAGTTATTACTGATGAAAAATCAGGAACAACACGTGATCCAATAGACACAATTTATGACCATAATGGTCGTTCAATTACTCTTATCGATACCGCAGGAATTCGTAAAAAAACACAAGTTATAGATGATTTAGAGGCCATTTCTGTAAAAAATAGCTTGGATATCATAAGGCGCTCACATATAGTGATTTTACTTTTAGATTCGGTATTTGGCATTGAACGCCAAGATCTTCACATAGGAGCGCAAGCGATGAATGAAGGTAGAGGGCTGATTATAGTTTTAAACAAGTGGGATTTAATTAATAGCAACGATCGCAAAGAATTACTTAAGTTCATAAAACAATATGAGCTTAGCCTCAGCGCTCCAATCATTACAACCTCGGCACTTAAAAATGTTCGCTGCACAGAAGTAATAGATAAATGCCTTAAGCTTTATACCTTCTTTGACCAAAGGATTAGTACTGCAATGCTCAATAGATGGTTTGCAGCTGCTATCCAAAAACACAGTCCTCCTTTAGCTAAAGGAAGATCGGTAAAATTAAAATATATAACTCAAATTAGCATAAGACCACCAGCCTTTGTTATAATGTGCAATACACCAGAAAACCTTGAAGAAAGCTACAAGCGTTACTTGCTCAATAACTTAAGAGAAACATTTTATATGGAAGGAATACCAATTAAACTAATTTTTAAAAAAAGCAAAAATCCTTACTCTAGTATAAAAAAGTAGTAACCTGTTGTAGTGCGAAATATAAAGTTTTTAAAGTAACAAATATGAGAAACTTATATAAAAATTTTATTGGATTAAAGGCGATTTTTGTGGAGGATTTAAAAAGTTGAGAAAGTTTTTGCTTCCATGAGTTTTAAGGTACTGATTTAGTACATGGGAATATAAACTCTAGATAATAGATTGGCTAGCTGTTATAGTCCCAACAAGTAATGGTGTAAGTTATTCCTTAGTAGAAAAGGAGATATTGTGGGACAGATATTACACACAAGACAACGTACGCTGTGCGAACAGAATTACAGCGCTTACAATCACGCAGTTAAGTAAACAATATAACCTGAATCCTAAAACGGTCTTAAAATGGAAACTTCTATAGAACTATAGGCCCTAATTATCTGAGAGAGAGGAATTACCGTCAAAAACTTTTAGATGATTGTTTTTTAAACAACTACCTTATCTTGCAGCATCGTTGCTTAAAAAGACATAATCTTTACCTAAAAAGAATATTAAGCCAAAACTTCAAAAAATACGATATTTTCATGTTGATATTTGTGAAGCGCGAACAAAAAGTTTATATTTATGTAGGAATATTGTAAATATCTGGGATTCTCGCACAGGCTGTTATTTTCTTGAAATTTGCTGTGCCTTATAAGATTCATAACTGTATTCAATTCTCCTATTCTTTGCTTAAAAAAGCTCCTAAAGACAAAATTCATGACTTCGATATAAGAAATTCAACATTGTTTGACTAGAGACCCCCTGAGAAAGTGAGGAAACAGGTATGAAAAGAGAGAGAAAGATATAAAATAGCAGTTTTGGCAGAAGTTATGAAAAAGTGGCAAATACATTTTCCGTCAACTAACAGGTCTACTAATAGCAGAATGCGAAAAAATAGTCGAAATAGTTAGTGGGAAAAAGTTAAAAAACAGGCGACGGAATCACATTAAAACGCTAGAAGACAAAATTTTATGTGTGTTAATATACTACCGAACGTATATAATGCATCCATTTTTGGGCTATTTGTTTAATTTACACAATTCAAATATTTGCTAAAAAAAATGGGTTAGCGAAAAAAATCAAGATCACAAAACCAGAAAAAATATTTTGGTAGATGTGACAGACACAGCAGCCAAAAGATAGCAAAAAGAGAAGGAATTGGAAAAAAGAAAACATAAAAACCGAAATGAAGAAAACGGACAAGGTTTCAAAATCTCATCGTGTTTAAGATACGAAAACAGTTCTGCCAGTAGATAGCATAAAATATGCTGATTCTAGGGTTGGCAAAAATTGCAGAAAGTATAAAAAATACCGTAAAAAACCCCGGAGCAAAAGGATCATAGCTTGCGTCGTTTAGGATGAGAGTGGAAAATAAGATTCAAAGATATTTAAAATTATGTCACATGTAATTTTCAGAAAATATGAGGTTTAATATTATTTCTGGAACTTGAAGCATGGTTTTTTTGCTTTGGCCTAACTCATACCTCGTTACTAGTATACCGTTTCTCAGGGGATCTACTGAAGTATATTATACTAAAGCTGAAGGCGAGCACCTAACTACATAAAGTAGTAAAGATAGGGTTGCTTAATACTTCGGAGGAGAAATTGCAATGCGTGACAAACCATATATTCATCAGAATTCCGAAATTATGTAGTAGAATATCAATTAGAGCATGGCCGTTGTCGAAAATGCGGAAAAAGAAGAAGTAGCAAATTACCAGAAGGTGTTACACTAGATAATTTGGTCCAAGAGTTAAATCAGTAGTTGCAGCGTTAATTACAAGAATTCAAAACATCATAAATGACATTTTCAATTTGAGTATAAGTGTTGGCAGCATATCAAACAGTGAACATAGAGTTGCATCAAAATGTGGAAAAACATATGAAAACAAGAAACAAGCAGAAGTGAAATATTGATGAAGCAAGCCATTATAATAAATTGGCTGGTGCTGGATATTTGCAAAGCAAGTTTTATAAAATTGGCAGAATCAAGAGGAATGAAAGTGTTAAAAAATAACGTATGCTACAGTCATACTAGCTTAGTGGTAACCGACAGGTATGCAGCATATAATTATTTTACTGATAAAAATAGGCAAGTCAGCAAGGGACTTTGAAAGATTAGCGCATAGTTGGAACATTGAAGTCAAAATTCTGGGCTGCTACTTAAAAAACGTAGTCACTGAATTATTTGCACTAATTTATTAAAAAGTGAAGTTTTAAGATTTACCAGACGTGCAAGGAAGTTGCGAAAACGTACAAGTTGAAGGAGATATCCTACTTACCTGAAGCAATTGGAGCTTCTCGAGTTACAAAAAATATTTTAAAATCTGAAAGGATGACCCAGAAAATATTCCACTGACAAATAACCACGCTGAACGGCAAATTCGTCATTATGTCGTTTATCGCAAAAATTCGTATTTTACACAATCGAGGCGGGGAAATACATTCCTTGAACGGGGGAGTGTTCAACAAACTGTGTCAAACCATATTTTAATTCAACTGAATTTTCAATCTATTAGGAAAGAAAATATCAAGTTGAGAGATAGTTAAAGCCCAATTTGGTATAGTCCAATTTTGCTCTACCTTTTTTATAGCACAATATACCTGCTTGTACAAAGCATTTGTACTGGTAAAAGAGCCCTTGGTTTTAGTGAATTTCCTGATTTGCCTATTTCAATTGGATTGGTAGTAGCCTCCTAACAGGATCTGAGTACTTAAAATAGCCAGTTTCCCAATTATTTTGCCATGATTTCACTACCATGGAAATTCCCATTTTTCTTCCAGCTCAAATTTTCAGCTATTTCTCTATTTGAAGCTTTTCTTCAAATCATTCATTTTGCTGGATACATATTTTAGTTTATCTGATGCATTATACACAATTGCACTTCTGCGTTGGGAAATACGTTGTTTATGGAAAGCTTTTTAGTCCATCTACACAGGCAACGATTCCACACTTTGAGATCATTTAATACACTAAGCCAGAACTCACTATCAGCCAGATAAAAGCCCAATACTTCTTTTCTGCCATTTTGATCTATACCTAGTATGTTATACATACATTTACTTACGCATCCTCTTTGACTTTAAAAAACATATGAATACTATTGGATATACAGATTGCAGTTACGCCATTCGTTGGTAGTAATTTGTCATTGATATTTCTGCTGCCGATATCTTGTGGTCATAAATTTCTTCAATATGCGATCTTTGTAACTCATACCGCTGGCAAACATACTAAGAATTTTTGCTTCAAGTTCAGGATGTCTGTCTTTTTTTTGTGGCTCAAAACTTCCATCCCTATCTCGAAAGCTCAAATGAGTCTGCATCTGTATATATAGTCTTTGAACTTTTGCCATTCCTATGATTATTTTCTTCATCTTCATTTGATAGGTATTTCACCTTCTAAACTAGCCTCTAGTAACTTTTTGATTAGCAGTTCCTCCTTTTCCAGTTAGTTTCTCGGATGGACGATAATATGTTGTTTTCTAACTCTTTATAGTCTACTAATCCACTGTTTTTATTCGATGTTTTTTCGTTCATTCCATGTTTTATATTAATATTTTTCTTGTTTGACACAGTTTGTTGAACACTCCCTTGAACGGATAATTTCGTTATACTTAACATGGAAACAAAGAGCTTTTCACAATCTCCTATCTATCGTTTCTTAAACCATTCTCCTGAACGGATACGATTGTATTGCAATGATATTATCTGCATTTAATGATTTCCAGCCTGATAAAAATGATATATTAATGTCATGTGTATAATAACATTATTTTTCCACAACTGTAAAAATGAATATCATCTATAAAGACACTACTTCTACCATTAGCTATTTTCCTTTTTGATAAGCTTTTAAGTACTTATCACTTACTTTAACATCACCACTTGTGTTTATTTCTATATATTCTCTTTTTTTTCATGAACAGCACAAATCTCTTTATCAAAGAAATATATTCTGATATTTTTTTTACAATTTTATTAAGATTTTTTCCTTTATCCTATTTACTATATTAATGTTATAAAGGAAAACCAAATTTTCGCACCAGTCTACGTGCTTAATACAAAATATCTCCCTCATTTGGCTTTACACTATCCACCTCATCAGCACTTCTCTACTAATATTGTATATTTTACTGTACTTTTTTGCAGACATGTAATCTCCTTCCCTCTTATTCCCTTCTTCATTACCATGCCGTTGAAGCAGAAGCTGAACATAAAATCCCTTTAAACCTTATCATTCTTACTATACTCACTTAAATCAAGTACCAATTTTTGTATGTAACGTTCATTTGCTTCTTTTATTATAAATTTTACTCCACTTTTATGCTTGACCACTTCATTGATCAGCGGTACCTTACCTGCAGTTGCAAAAACTAAACCACTAATTGTAACATAATCCTCATCTTCAGAGTTTTTAAGCTCTATATGCAACTTATCTTCAATTTCTTTGATTAAAGTTCTTGCTGATACTTCAAACTTGTTTTCTGCTATTTTAGTAAAAGAAAAACCAAGACTTTCATCATACTCATTCTTAGCCATACCTCCAATCATACTTTTTATAATACCAACCATAGATACTAAACCCTCAGTACAACCATACTCATCAAGAACAATCGCTAGATATCTTTGCGAAGATTGCATTTTTACAAATAAGTTCACTATCTTCATTGATGGTGGTACGTAGAACACACTGTGCATCACACTTTTTAAATTAATATTTCTATCATAGTTAAACAGTATATCTTTTACACGTATGAACCCAATTATATTATCAAGATTACTCTTATAGACCGGTACTTCTATATGGTTACTATTCTTTAACTTATCAATTGCATCATTTTTATCTATATCAATTGCATAGACTTCTGCACGTGGAGTCATTATATCCCTTACGCTGTTATTACAGATCTCTAGTACATTATTGGATATATTCAAGCTATATAGCAAATTATTTTTTATCACAAGTTCGGTTGCACATTTCCTAAAGGTAGAGCTATTTTTAAACAGCAATAAAAGTAACTTACGTTTTATCTTTTCTAAAGATGAGATCTTTTCCTGATCACGGGTCATTTCTAATTTCAATAGATCAAACCTTGTGTTTATATTCTATAACAAACCAATAATCCATAAAAACTTCTATTGTTAATAAAGTCTGTATAACCTGTGGATAAATCAAAAAAGAAAAAAATATTCATAATTTATCCACAGGTTATCAACAGGTTATTAAATAAGCAAAATTAAACATTAACTATAGTTATCCACAGCATAAGCAGTGATATTATTCACAACAATTACATGCGATATTCCATATGTTACAGATTTTATCCACAGTTTTATCCACAGCTTTATGAATAACTATTTTTACCAAAAAATAAAGAAAAATCAAAATTATCAACAACACAATATTTATAATATAGTATTATATTATATAATTTATTTAATTAAGTGTA